>NZ_DAMCPO010000011.1:0-146767 GCF_032106285.1 Stutzerimonas kunmingensis | reverse complement strand
AGTTTTCAGTCGGCAGAACAGCCTCTACTGGGTCAGTTTTCGGTCAGCGGCAACAATGACGGCTTTTACCGTCAAGGGCCAGGAGACCTGCTGATGCCGGGAAAGCCGCATGGCGCAAGCTTTCCCAAGGAGAGATTTACCGTCAAAGACCAGTTTGGTCTCGATAGTAAACGGGAGAGTCTTAATCCGACCTCCGGTTCCTACCGTCACCCTTACCGCCAGTGCGTTCCGCTGCCCGGCGATAGCCACCGATAGATGCCGTGACGTATTTTCTTCTAAATCAATACGTTACAGCATCATATCGATAGGTACCGATAGTCCCCGAAGAACCTGATTTCACTCCCACTCGATGGTGGCCGGCGGCTTGCTCGACACATCGTAGGTCACGCGGGAGATGCCTTCGATTTCGTTGATGATGCGGTTGGACACCTTTTCCAGCAACTCATAAGGCAGGTGCGCCCAACGTGCGGTCATGAAGTCGATGGTTTCCACCGCGCGCAGCGCGACGACCCAGGCGTAGCGGCGGCCGTCGCCGACCACACCGACCGATTTCACCGGCTGGAACACCACGAAGGCCTGGCTGGTCTTGTGGTACCAGTCGAAGTTGCGCAGCTCTTCGATGAAGATGTGATCCGCGCGACGCAGCAGGTCGGCATATTCCTTCTTCACTTCGCCGAGGATGCGCACACCCAGACCCGGGCCCGGGAACGGGTGACGGTAGACCATGTCGTAGGGCAGGCCGAGCTCCAGGCCGATCTTGCGTACCTCGTCCTTGAACAGCTCACGCAGCGGCTCGACCAGCTTGAGGTTCATTTCCTCCGGCAGGCCGCCGACGTTGTGGTGCGACTTGATCACATGGGCCTTGCCGCTCTTGGCGCCGGCCGACTCGATCACGTCGGGATAGATGGTGCCCTGGGCAAGGAACTGGATGTTGTCCAGCTTGCTGGCTTCGGCATCGAACACGTCGATAAAGGTACGGCCGATGATCTTGCGCTTCTTCTCCGGGTCCGCCTCGCCTTCGAGGTTGCCAAGGAACTGCGCTTCGGCGTCGGCACGGATCACCTTGACGCCCATGTTCTCGGCGAACATGGCCATCACCTGGTCACCCTCGTGCAGGCGCAGCAGGCCGTTGTCGACGAACACGCAGGTCAGCTGATCGCCGATCGCCTTGTGCAGCAGCGCCGCGACCACCGACGAATCGACACCGCCGGAAAGGCCGAGCAGCACGTTGGCATCACCGACCTGGGCACGCACCTGGGCGATGGCGTCTTCGACGATGTTGGACGGCGTCCACAGCGCTTCGCAGCCACAGATGTCGAGAATGAAACGGGAAAGGATGCGGCCGCCCTGGCGGGTGTGAGTCACTTCCGGATGGAACTGCACGCCGTAGTAACGGCGGTCGTCGTCACCCATGGCTGCGATCGGGCAGCTCGGCGTGCTGGCGAGGATATGGAAACCTTCTGGCAGCGTGGTCACCTTGTCGCCGTGGCTCATCCACACGTCGAGGCCGAACACACCGTCGTCATCCATGTGGTCTTCGATGCCGTCGAACAGCTTCGACTTGCCGACCAGATCGACGCGGGCATAGCCGAACTCGCGAACATCGGAGCCCTGCACCTTGCCACCCAGCTGCTCGGACATGGTCTGCATGCCGTAGCAGATGCCGAACAGCGGCACACCGAGATCGAACACGGCCTGCGGCGCGCGCGGGCTGCCTGCCTCGTGAACCGACTCCGGGCCGCCGGCGAGAATGATGCCGCGTGGCGCGAAGGCACGGATGTCGTCCTCGCTCATGTCCCACGGATGCAGCTCGCAATACACGCCGATCTCGCGCACGCGGCGGGCGATCAGCTGGGTGTACTGGGAACCGAAGTCGAGGATCAGGATGCGGTGGGCGTGAATGTCTTGGTGAGCCATGAGCTTTCCTTCGGAAAGAGCCTGAAGCTGAAAGCCGGAAGCTGGAAGCCGAAGCCAGGATTTCTCCCCGCTCCCGCTGCCAGCTTCCGGCGCCTGTCTAGCTGAGCGGATCAACCCACTCGGTAATTCGGGGCTTCCTTGGTGATCTGCACGTCATGCACGTGCGACTCGGCCATGCCGGCACCGGTGATGCGCACGAACTGCGGCTTGCTGCGCATCTCGTCGACGGTGGCGCTGCCGGTATATCCCATGGAAGCACGCAGGCCGCCCATCAGCTGATGGATGATCGCAGCCAGCGAGCCCTTGTACGGTACGCGGCCTTCGATACCTTCCGGCACCAGCTTCTCGGCACCGGCGGCGGAATCCTGGAAGTAGCGATCCGAGGAGCCCTGCGCCTGGGACATGGCTCCCAGCGAACCCATGCCGCGGTAAGCCTTGTAGGAACGGCCCTGGAACAGCTCGATCTCGCCCGGCGCTTCTTCGGTACCGGCGAACATCGAACCCATCATCACGGCGTTGGCGCCGGCGACGATGGCCTTGGACAGGTCACCGGAGAAGCGGATGCCACCGTCGGCGATCATCGGCACGCCGGTGCCTTCCAGCGCGGCGGAGACGTTGGCGATGGCAGAGATCTGCGGTACGCCGACGCCGGCAACGATACGGGTGGTGCAGATCGAGCCCGGGCCGATACCGACCTTGACCGCGTCGGCGCCGGCCTTGACCAAGTCCAGCGCGGCTTCGGCGGTGGCGATGTTGCCGCCGATCACCTGCACCTGCGGGAAATTCTCCTTCACCCAGCGCACGCGGTCGATCACGCCGCGGGAGTGACCGTGAGCGGTGTCCACCACCACCACGTCGACACCGGCAGCGGCCAGCGCTTCGACGCGCTCACCGGTATCGGCGCCGGTACCGACCGCTGCGCCGACGCGCAGACGACCCTGGCTGTCCTTGGAGGCCAGCGGGTAGGTCTTGGCTTTCTCGATGTCGCGGAAGGTGACCAGGCCGCGCAGGTGGAAATTGCCGTCTACCACGAGCATCTTCTCGATGCGGTGCTTGTAGAGCTCGGTCTTGATTTCTTCCAGGGCGGTGCCTTCGAGCACGGTGACCAGCTTGTCCTTGGGCGTCATGATCGCCGCGACGGAGTCGCCGGCATTGGGTGTGAAGCGCAGGTCTCGACCAGTGACGATGCCGACCAGCTCCTTGCCAGACACTACCGGAAAGCCGGAGAAACCCAGTTCATGCGCCTTGCGCAGCAGCTCGCTGATCTTGGTTTCCGGCGTGACGGTGACCGGATCGTGAACGATGGCGGTCTCGTGACGCTTGACCTTGCGCACCTCGGCAGCCTGCTGCTCGATGCTCATGTTCTTGTGGATGATGCCGATGCCGCCTTCCTGAGCCATGGCAATGGCCAGGCGCGCTTCGGTGACGGTGTCCATGGCCGCGGAAACCAGCGGAATGTTCAGCTCGATTTCGCGGGTCAGACGGGTCTTCAGGCTGACATCCTTCGGCAAAACCTCGGAATATCCCGGGATCAGGAGAACATCATCGAAAGTCAGGGCTTCTTGGCTGATACGCAGCATGGCGGGGGCTCCCAGGCGGGAAAAAGGAAGCGCGGCATTATACCCACGCACCCCTTCACGCTCAATGCGGATGTGAGGCGCGTCGCGCACGGCGAAATGCGCGGCATCGCCGAAATGACCGACCGGTCACGGCCGATCAATCACCAGCGCCACCTTGAAGCCCAGGCGTTCGGCGAATTCATCGAGAAACGACTGGCGAAGGCCGGCCTCGCCCCAGCCATTGAAGATAAAGCCGAGATTGGAAAAGCCGCACGCCGGAATGAACAGGAAGCCGTTGATGTCGTCTTCGAAGCCACATTCCGGACAGGTGAAATTGTCGGTCTGCTTAGGCATCCACTCGTCGAGGCTTTCAAACAACGCCTCGCCAATCTCGCGACGGCATTCGGGGCAGCCTGCCTCCTCGGCGAAATCCCGTGTTGGCGTGTAGATGCAGCGCTTGGTCACCACTTCAAGGCCGTTGATGGCTTCGCCAAAAGGCATGCGATCCGGATGCTGCACGACACTGCGCGCGCCGGAAGCGATAGCGTAGCCCATGCCGCCAACGCCGCGACCGCAGGTGGTCGGCAGCGCCTCGACGATGCGCCGCTCGGCCAGCCAGCGCAGAATCATCCGCGCCTTGGCTTCGTGCGCTGGGAATGTGGAAATGCGCGGCACGATGATCGCTTGACTGTGGCTCATGGCGGCTCGGAACGGGAGATGAAGAAAGGCCGCGCAGCTTAGCGCCACCCGTTGGCCGGTCAAGGCCCGCTGGACGGAGGCGAAGCAGTTTCGGTTTGCGCCTGGCCGCGCCCGGCTTATCATCGCCGCCATGCTCAAAGATCCCTTCCAGCGTCTCAATCTCGATCGCGAAGTGCTGACCGTCAGTCAGCTCAACGGTCGCGCCCGCCTGTTGCTCGAGGACGTGTTCGCCCAGGTCTGGGTCGAAGGCGAGATTTCAAACCTCGCCCGCCCGGCTTCCGGCCACATCTATTTCACCCTCAAGGACAAGAACGCCCAGGTGCGCTGTGCGCTGTTCCGGCAGAACGCGGCGCGGGTTCGCCAGGCCCTGCGCGACGGCCTGGCGGTGCGGGTACGCGGCAAGGTCTCGCTGTTCGAGGGACGCGGCGACTACCAGCTGATTCTCGATACGCTGGAGCCGGCCGGTGACGGCGCTTTGCGCCTGGCCTTCGAGGCACTCAAGGAAAAGCTCAGCGCCGAAGGTCTGTTCGCGGCCGAACGCAAGGCCGCCCTGCCCGCCCACCCGCGACGCATTGGCATCGTCAGCTCGCCGACCGGCGCGGTGATCCGCGACATCATCTCGGTGTTCAAACGCCGCGCGCCGCAAGTCGAGCTGACGCTGATCCCCACCGCCGTGCAAGGTCGCGAAGCCACCGCGCAGATTGTCCACGCACTGCAACTGGCCGATGCCCAGGGCTTCGATGCGCTGATTCTGGCTCGCGGCGGCGGCTCGCTGGAGGACCTCTGGTGCTTCAACGAAGAAGCGGTGGCGCGCGCGGTGGATGCCTGTGTCACGCCGATTGTCAGCGCCGTGGGCCACGAAACCGATGTCTCGATCGCCGACTTCGTCGCCGACGTCCGCGCGCCAACGCCATCCGCGGCTGCCGAGCTGCTGGCACCCAGCAGCGCCGACCTGCAACACCGGCTGAGCGGGCTGCAACAGCGTCTGGTGCTGCGCATGCGTGATCGTCTGCACCGTGACGCCATGCGACTGGAAGGCCTGACCCGCCGCCTGCGCCACCCCGGCGAACGGCTGCAGCACCAGGCCCAGCGCATCGACGACCTCGAGCAGCGCCTGCTGCGCGCCGTCGACCGCCGCCTGTGCAGCGGCCGGGAGCGTCTGGCCCGCCTGGCAACACGCCTGGCCGCGCAACACCCGGGGCGTTCGCTGAATCTGTTGCTGCAGCGACTCGAACACCTCTCCTCGCGTCTGCCGCGAGCGATGCAGGCCAACCTGAAAGGCCGCCGGCAACAGCTACAGGGCCTCGCCCAGACACTTAATGTGGTCAGCCCGCTGGCCACACTCAGCCGCGGCTACAGCATTCTGCTCGACGAGCGCGGCCAGGCGATCCGCAGCGCCAGCCAGACGCAACCTGGCCAGCGCCTCAAGGCCAGGCTCGGCGAGGGCGAATTGGAGGTGCGGGTGGAAGACAATCATCTGGCACCGGTCACGCTGCCGCTGCTCTGACCGGCGGTCGCCAGATGGCCAGCCTTTTCCCCAGCGCAGCTTTACGCGAGGATGGGCCGTTTATTCCAGCGGATCCTTTCATGCCACGCCTTCTCGCCCTGCTGTTGTGCCTCGCCCTTCCCCTTTGCGCCCATGCCGAGGGCTTCATCACCCGTCTGCTGAACAAGCCTGTGCCCGGCGGCGTTGCCGTGATCGAGCTAGGTGACGACGTTAGCGCACCGCAGGCTCGCTATCAGGGCAAGCCAACCCTGGTGGTGCGTGAGGATGGCAAACGCTGGATCGCCATCGTCGGCATCCCGCTGTCGGTGAAGCCGGGCGCGCAGCAGCTGGAGATCGATGGCCGTCCCCAAGCCTTCCAGGTCGAGAGCCGCGACTATCGAGCGCAGCACATCACGCTGAAGAACCAGCGCCAGGTCAATCCCAATCCGGCAGACCTCAAGCGCATCGAGCGCGAACTGGACGAACAGACCCGCGCCTACCGGCAGTTCAGCGCCAACCAGCCAAGCAATCTGTTGTTCGATCGCCCGGTGGACGGCCCGCTGTCGTCGCCGTTCGGCCTGCGCCGTTTCTTCAACGGCGAGGAACGTAACCCGCACTCGGGCCTGGATTTCGCCGCCAAGAGCGGCACGCCGATCAAGGCACCGGCGGCCGGCAAGGTCATACTCACCGGTGACTACTTCTTCAACGGCAAGACCGTTTTCGTCGACCACGGCCAGGGGCTGATCAGCATGTTCTGCCATCTCTCCGAAATTGGCGTGAAAGTCGGCGACCAACTGGCGCGTGGCCAGGTGCTCGGCAAGGTCGGCGCGACCGGGCGTGCCACCGGCCCGCACCTGCACTGGAACGTGAGCCTGAACGATGCCCGTGTCGACCCGGCCATCTTCATCGGCGCCTACAAACCCTGAACCACGAGGAAGCACTGCGATGCGTATCAAGGCAACGGATTCCACCCTGCTGATCATCGACATCCAGGAACGCCTGTTTCCGGTGATCCTCGACAATGCAGCCATGGCCGAGCACACCGCCTGGCTGCAACAGGTGGCGCAGCGAGTCGGTGTGCCGGTGCTGCTGACCGAGCAGTACAGCAAGGGCCTCGGCCACACGATTTCGGCTCTGCGTGACAACGTCGACGAGACCGCCATTGTCGAGAAGCTGCATTTTTCCGCGGCCGGCGACGGCGAACTGTTCCAGCGCCCGGGTGGCGAACGCCGGCAGTTCGTCATCTGCGGCTGCGAGACTCACGTGTGCGTGCTGCAGACGGTGCTGGACCTGCGCGCCCGTGGCAACGAAGTCTTCGTCGTCGAAGAAGGCGTCAGCTCGCGGCGGGCCAGCGACAAGGCGCTGGCCTTGGAGCGCATGCGCCAGGCCGGCGCGGTGATCGTCTCGCGGGAGATGGTTGCCTTCGAATGGATGGAACGCGCCGGCACCGAACTGTTCAAGAGTATCAGCCGCGAATTTATCCGCTGACCAAGCCACACCGACAAGCCGGGCAGCGGCCAAGGCAATTTGCCAAGGCCGCGCCCTCACCTCTCAATGGAGATTCACATGTCTGACGATCTGGCCGGCTGGCTGGACTGGCTCAGAGCCCACCCCGAACTGCAGACGCTGCTCGCCAGTGCCACGCTGATCTTCGCCGCCTGGCTGTCCAACTGGATCGTCAAGCGCATCCTGGTGCGTGGCCTTTACCGTTTACTGCGCCACACCCGCGATGGCGAACTGCAGGATTTCGGCATCATCAAGCGGCTGTCGAACATCGTCCCCGCACTGGTGCTGTCGCTTGGCGTGACGACCGTACCGGGCCTGCCGGAAGCCGCGGTGACCGTGGTACAGAACGTCTGCGGCGGCTTCATCGTGCTGACCATCGCGCTGGCGCTCGGCGCGGTGCTCGACATCATCAACGTGGTCTACCAGCGCCGACCGGACGCGCGCCTGCACCCGATCAAGGGCTATCTGCAGGTGGTGAAGATCGTCATCTACGCGATCGCCACCATCCTCATCATCGCCACTCTGATCGACCGTTCGCCGCTGATCCTGCTCTCCGGCCTCGGTGCCATGGCGGCGGTGCTGATGCTGATCTTCCAGGACACCCTGCTTTCGCTGGTGGCCAGCGTACAGATCACCTCCAACGACCTGATCCGCGTCGGCGACTGGGTGGAAATGCCGCAGCTCAATGCCGACGGCGACGTGATCGATATCGCGCTGCATACCGTCAAGGTGCAGAACTGGGACAAGACCATCACCAGCATCCCGACCAAGCGCTTTATCTCGGATTCGTTCAAGAACTGGCGCGGCATGCAGGAAAGCGGCGGCCGGCGCATCAAGCGCAGCCTGTATCTGGATCAGCAGAGCGTGCATTTTCTCGATGCCGACGAGCGCAAGCGGCTGTATCGCTTTAGCCTGCTGGAGGATTACCTGGTCAACAAGCGCAAGGAGATCGACGAGTGGAACGCCAAGCTCGCCGAGCGTGGGCAGGAGCCGGTCAACACCCGCAGGGTGACCAATCTCGGGACCTTCCGCGCCTATGTCGAGCGCTATCTGCGCGCCCACCCCGGCGTGCACCAGAACATGACGCTGATGGTGCGCCAGCTGAGCCCGACTGCGGACGGCCTGCCACTGGAAATCTACTGCTTCACCAATACGGTGGCGTGGACGCAGTACGAAGCCATCCAGTCGGACATCTTCGACCACCTGCTGGCGATCCTGCCGGAATTCGGTCTACGGGTATTCCAGCACCCAAGCGGCGGCGATGTACGCGATTGGCGCGATTCACTGCGCCAGCCGGGCGCGCCGGCATTGCTGCAACCGGAAGGACATCCGGCCGAGGAAAGAAGTTAATCGTAGGTTGGCGCTGAGGCACGAAGCCGCTGAAACCGCCTTGAGCGCTGCCCATGCGTCATCCCTGATGCCAGCGCCGCGAGCCGCTCCAGCACGCCCCGCGCCTCAGCGCCAACCTACGTCCGGAGCGAGGCGAACCCTCGCTCCTTTACCGCCGTTGTCTCGTTAGAAGCTCATGTCGACCCGCGCCCAGTAGGTGCGGCCCGGTTCGTTGACTCGGCTGGTGGGCTCAAGGCCGTAATCGGCGAAGCCCGCACTGCCGGCTAGATTGAGATGCTCGCTGTAGGCCTTGTCCAGCAGGTTGTCGACGCCCGCACTGAGCTTGAAGTTCTTGTTCAGCCGGTAGGCGCCGTTGACCGCCAGCACGCCGAAGCCGGCGCTCTCGTCGAAGTCCTTGCCGACCACGGTGCCCTGATTCTCGGCAACCCGACCCTGCGAGGCGACCACGCGCCAGAGGCCACTGGTGCTCCAGTTGTCTCGCTCGTAGGTCAGGCCCAGACGTCCTTCCAGTGGCGGGATCTGCGGCATGGCACGATCGTCGCTGCGGTTCTTGCCCCAGGCATAGGCCAGGCTCGCATCACCCTTCCAGTTGCTGGTGAAACGGTAGCTGGCGCCCATCTCGGCTCCAGCGATGGTAGCGTCGATGTTGCTGACCTCGGCGCGAAGCATGCCGGGCATTACGCCGGGCACATAGCTGAACAGAATGTAATCCTCGACCAGGCCGGCATAGGCGGAAACCCAGGCCTCCAGCGGTCCCTTGGCGTACTGCAGGCCGACGTCCAGCTGCGTGGTCTTCTCAGGCCGCACCGAGTCGAAGGGCTGCACCGTGCCGACCGGCCCTGGATTGGAGACGAATAGCTCCCAGTAGTCGGGAAAACGCTCGGCATGGCCGAGGCCTGCATACCAGGTCGCCGGCAGGCTGACGAGCTCCTCCTCATAGCGCACGAAGCCGCTGTAGAGCGTGTCGCGACGCGTTTCACCGGCAGTAGGGTTGTCCCAGTTGCGGGAAACGATGGGCATGCTCGAAGCGTCATGACTGCGGAAGAACTCGCGCTCGTCGGTCGCTTCGTGCAGGTCCAGACGCAGGCCGCTGATGAGCTTCTCGCGCTCGCTGAGCTGCCAGGTCAGCTCGCCGAAGACGCCGTAGCTGTGCAACATCGCGTCCGGCACCCAGGGCAGTACGTCGCTTCCCGCAGCGGTGACCATCTGGTTGGCGGCGCCGGCCGGGTTCATGACCTTGCGGTGCTCGCTACGCTGGGCATCGACCCCGGCCTTGAGCTCGACATCCGTCCATTGCCAGGTGCCGACCAGCCGGCCACCCAGCGTACGTCGGTCGACCCGCGACAGCGTCGGGTTGGGCATCATCATCGACGGCACGAAATCGCGCAGGCTGTAGTTGTCCATGATGTGGTCGGCGTAGTTGTAGTAGACCTGCGCCTCCAGCCCGTAGAAGGTCTCGCCGAGATTGGTCTTCTCGAAGCGCAGCCCCAGGCTCTCACGCTGGAACTGGCTGCCGTCCATCCCGCGCCCGGCATAGCGTGCGTAGCCATCGCCGCGGCCGGCGGTCAGCTCGACCAGGGTGTCCGCATCCGGCGTCCAGCCCAGGGCGATGTCGGTGTTCCACTTGTCGTAACGCGACGGCACGGTATCGCCGTTGCCATCGGCGTAATCGTCAGCCTGGGAGCTGTTGGCCATCAGCCGCGCATAGCCCTGACTGTTGCCGGCGGCGGCGTCCAGGTTGCGGTCGAAGCGACCGTTGGAGGCGGTCAGCAAGCTGCCGTTGAGGCGATAATCCGGCTCACTGAACTGCTCCGGCTCGCGCTCGAAGAGCACGGTGGCGGCCGAGGCACCTGGCCCCCAGAGCACGCTCTGCGGCCCTTTGATGACCGTGAGCTTGTCGAAGGTGTCCGGGCTGATGTACGAGCTCGGCGAATCCATGCGATTCGGGCAGGCGCCGAGCATTTCGCCGCCGTTGGAGAGCAGTTTCAGGCGCGAGCCGAACATGCCGCGGAACACCGGATCGCCGTTGACGCCGCCGTTACGCACGGCGGAAAAGCCGGGAATGGTCTTCAGGTAGTCGGCACCGTCGCTGGCCGGCATCGGCTGACGGGGAATCTTGGGGTCGGTCACCACGGTCAGTGGGGACTGCTGGCCGACGCCGGTAATGACCATCGGCGCCAGTTCAACGGCTTCGGCGTGCTCCGCATGGCCGGCATGCTCAGCCTCCGCGGCCAGTGCGCCACTGGCGAGCATTCCCAGCAGCGCGGCATGGGCGAACTGCCAACGCAGGCGGGATGGTTGAATCGAAAAACGCTCAGACAGGCGCGCTCGCGCCGTACAGCCATGAGTAATGCTGGACATAAGAACTTCCACTTCTGCATGTGATTAGGCCGCAACGAGGCGGCTGGTTGCGGTCAGCAGTGGAGATGCGGTGGGGCGCGGGGATGGCCGCTGCTGCGTCGCAGCGCAGGAGCCTGCGGCTGCTCGGGAAGTGGGTGGAAGTAAGCCGGCGCGTGGCTAGGCAGCACCAGATCGACGGACAGGCTGAGCGGCGGATTGACCGTCAACAGCTCGCAGTAGCCGCAGAGTTCGAGCGCTGCCAGCCAGGCGGGATCGCCCGCACGTGCCTGGCCGTGATGACCGTGAGCGGTTGGCTCATGCTCGGCATGGTGATGATGCTGCGCACTGGCCTGGGCGGCCTGGACTGCCGAATACAACGGGCCGACATGGATCATCAGCATGGCGAACAGGCCAAGCCAAATGCTCATTGTCGAATACCGTTTGCGTGTCACCGGCGTGTCCTTCGTGACATGACCCTATGAAGTGGCGGGATGATCGCACAGCCTTTTCGCCCCGGCCGCTGCGACATGAGGCCGCAACAGAGTCGAGCAATCAATCTTCTCTTTTTACCTGCCAACCAGCACAAATCACCCACAAGGTCTGAATACAGCAATAAACCATCAATTTTCTATCGCGACTTGCAAGACCCAACCATGAAGCAATAGCTTTGCACCATAAACCACTGCCCGTAATGGGCAGACAAGTTGCTAGCTCGAGCTTTACCTGGGGAAACACCATGACCATGCTCAAGAACCCATCGAAAAAATATCGCGCCTTTCCGGCCATCGACATCCCGGATCGCACCTGGCCGTCGCAGGCCATCACCCAGGCACCGATCTGGCTGAGCTCGGATCTGCGCGACGGCAATCAGTCGCTGATCGAGCCAATGGATGCCGCGAAGAAGATGCGTTTCTTCAAGACACTGGTGCAGGTCGGCATCAAGGAAATCGAGGTCGGCTTCCCCTCTGCTTCGCAGACCGACTTCGACTTCGTCCGCGAGCTGATCAAAGGCAGGCACATTCCTGACGACGTCACCATCCAGGTGCTGACCCAGGCGCGCGAAGACTTGATCACCCGCACCTTCGAGTCGCTGAAGGGCGCCAAGCAGGCCATCGTCCACTACTACAACGCCACCGCGCCGAGTTTCCGCCGCATCGTCTTCAATCAGGACAAGGCCGGCGTGGTGAACATCGCGGTCAACGCGGCACAGATCATCAAGCGCCTGGCTGCGCAGAACCCGGAAACCGCCTGGCGGTTCGAGTACTCGCCGGAGATCTTCAGTTCCACCGAGCCGGAGTTCGTCGTCGAAGTCTGCAACGCGGTGATCGAGGTGTTCCAGCCGACGCCCGAGCAGAAGCTGATCCTCAACCTGCCGGCCACGGTGGAAGCCGCCACGCCCAATATCTACGCCGACCAGATCGAGTGGTTCTGCCGCCACGTCGACCGTCGCGACAGCGTGCTGGTCAGCCTGCACACCCACAACGACCGCGGCACCGGCGTGGCCGCCACCGAGCTGGGCCTGATGGCCGGCGCTGATCGCGTCGAAGGCTGCCTGTTCGGCAATGGCGAGCGCACCGGCAACGTCGACCTGGTCACCGTGGCGCTGAACATGTACACCCAGGGCATCGACCCGCAACTGGACTTCTCCGACATCGACGCCGTGCGCAAGGTGGTCGAGGAATGCAACCAGTTGCCGGTACACCCGCGCCATCCCTATGTCGGTGATCTGGTGCATACCGCGTTCTCCGGCTCGCACCAGGATGCGATCCGCAAGGGCTTTTCCCTGCAGGACCCGGAAGGCGTCTGGGAGGTGCCGTATCTGCCAATCGACCCGGCCGACATCGGCCGCAGCTACGAGGCGGTGATTCGCGTCAACAGCCAGTCCGGCAAGGGCGGCATCACCTTCCTGCTCGAGCAGGAATACGGCATCAGCCTGCCGCGGCGCATGCAGATCGAGTTCAGCCAGGTGGTGCAGCAGGAAACCGACCGCCTGGGCCTGGAGATGAGTGCCAAACAGATCTACGCGCTGCTGGAAGCCGAGTACCTGCAGGCCACCGCGCCGTACACGCTCAAGGGCCATCGTCTGCAGGAAGAGAACGGCACCAGTGCGGTGGATGTGGAAGTCGCGACCGATGGCGAGATCGCTCACTGGCGCGGCATCGGCAAGGGGCCGCTGGAAGCGCTGGTCGCCGCGTTGCCAGTGAAGCTGGAGATCATGGACTACCACGAGCATTCCATCGGCGCCGGCAGCAACGCCAAGGCCGCTGCTTATATCGAGGTACGCCTGGACGGCGAGCGCCCGCTGCACGGTATCGGCATCGACGAAAACATCACCACCGCCAGCATCCGTGCGCTGTTCAGTGCCATGAACCGGGCCTTGCGAGAGGCGCGGGAGCAGGCCGCCTGAGCCCCTGCGGCGAAGCCCATCGGGCTCGCCATTCCTGAGTGCCACGCCGGCAAGCTCGTCCCGCCGGCGCCATCACTGATGGCGCCGGCACCTTGCTACAGCACCGCCACGCGTCGCCGGTCGCGACCAGCAGCGGTGAACGACTGAACTGTTCGCCTCCCAATACCCTCCCAACTCAGCCAGCCAAGCCCCGGCAATTCGGCAGAAACACGTCAGCCATCGGCAGGATTGTGCAAACGCTCCTGTTTCCGGTGCCATTAGGCTTGGCCTCTGCAAATCCCGAACGAACAAAGGAGCCGTCATGAGCAACAGCATCGGTTACGCCGCCCTCGACCCGAGCGCCCCGCTCGCCCCCTACTCGTTTTCGCGCCGCGAAGTTGGGCCTAACGATGTACGGATCGAGATTCTCTTCTGCGGCGTCTGCCATTCGGACCTGCATACCGCACGCAATGAGTGGAACAACACGCTGTATCCATCCGTGCCCGGCCACGAGATCGTCGGCCGCGTGAGCGCGGTCGGCGCGAACGTCAGCAAGTTCAAGGCGGGCGATATCGCCGGCGTCGGCTGCCTGGTCGACAGCTGCCGCAGCTGCTCCTCCTGTGGCGAGGGGCTGGAGCAGTATTGCGAGAACGGCTTCGTCGGCACCTACAACGGTCCAGCCTTCGGCGGTGGCGAGAACACCCTTGGCGGCTATTCCGACAACATCGTGGTGGACGAAAAGTACGTGCTACGCATCAACCACACCGACAACCTCGCCGCCGTCGCGCCGCTGCTTTGCGCGGGCATCACCACCTATTCGCCGCTGCGCCAGTGGAAGGTCGGCCCGGGGCAGAAGGTCGGTGTAGTTGGCCTCGGCGGTCTTGGCCATATGGCGGTGAAGATCGCCAACGCCATGGGTGCAAAGGTCGTGCTGTTCACCACCTCGCCGGACAAGCGGGAAGATGCGCTGCGCCTCGGCGCGTCGGAAGTGGTGGTGTCGAAGAACAAGGAGGAGATGGCTGCGCACGTCAACAGCTTCGACTTCATTCTCAACACCGTTGCCGCGCCGCACAACCTCGATGCGTTCGTGAATCTGCTCAAGCGCGACGCCACGATGACGCTGGTCGGCGCACCGGCTTCGCCGCACCCGTCGCCCAGCGTGTTCGGCCTGATCTTCAAGCGCCGCCGCATCGCCGGCTCGCTGATCGGCGGCATCGCCGAAACCCAGGAGATGCTCGACTTCTGCGCCGAGCACGGCATCGTCTCGGACATCGAGATGATCCGCATGCAGGACATCAACGAAGCCTACGAGCGCATGCTCAAGAGCGACGTGAAGTACCGCTTCGTCATCGACATGGCCACCCTGAAAGCGGCCTGACCGCTCGGCTGGCGAGCCTGCGGGCGCGCCAGCCCTTCCCTCTTTCATGCGCAGCCGCTAAGGTCGCCGGCCTTCGTCGTGGAGGCGGTATGCGCTATCTGATCTTCGTCACCCTGCTCTGGGCCTTTTCCTTCAACCTGATCGGCGTCTACCTGGCCGGCCAGGTGGACAGCTATTTCGCAGTGCTGACCCGAGTGATTCTCGCCGGCCTGGTGTTCCTGCCGCTAACCCGCTGGCGCGGTGTCGCCCCCGGCTTCATCGCCGGCGTGACCCTGGTCGGCGCGCTGCAGTTCGGCGTGACGTATCTCTGCCTGTACATGAGTTTCAACGTGCTGACGGTCGCCGAAGTACTGCTGTTCACCGTGCTCACGCCGCTGCACGTGACGCTGATCGACGACGCGCTCAACCGTCGCTTCAACCCCTGGGCGCTGGTCGCGGCAGCCGTCGCGGTGTTCGGCGCCGGGCTCATCCGTTACGACGGGGTTTCCGGTGATTTTCTCGGCGGCTTCCTGCTCATGCAACTGGCCAACTTCACCTTCGCCGCCGGCCAAGTGTTCTACAAGCATCTGGCGCAGCGTTACCCCTCTGACGTGCCGTTGCATCGCCGCTTCGGCTACTTCTTCCTCGGCGCACTACTGATCGTGCTGCCGGCCTGGCTGCTGTTCGGTAACGTCGAGAAACTGCCGACTACCACGACGCAGTGGTCCGTACTGATCTGGATGGGCGTGCTGGCCGCCGCGCTGGGCCAGTTCTACTGGAACAAGGGCGCGACGCTGGTGGATGCCGGAACCCTGGCGGTGATGAACAACATGGCGGTGCCGGTGGGTCTGCTGCTCAACCTGCTGTTCTGGGGCACCACGACCAACCTGATACTGCTCGCCGTCGGCGGCGCGATCATTCTCGCCTCTCTGCAGATCAACCGCCTGGGCCGCATGAAGGCCTGGTGACATCATGCAAGTTATTGTTTTTTATTACTTTTACTTAAACGAAAGGTAAGATGCCGGCCCGCGCATGGATGCGACACTCGTTCAGTTGTCGAGAATTCCATGCGCCGCCTCAGTCTCTTTCTGCTTGCTCTGTTCTACTGCACCAACACTTACGCCGATGCGCCTCGCACCTTCCGCGAAGCGAAGAAGGTCGCCTGGACGCTCTATGCCGACCGACCGGTGGACTTCTACTGCGGCTGCAGCTTCAAGGGCAATCGCATCGACCTGCGCAGCTGCGGCTATGTCCCGCGCAAGCAACCCAAGCGCGCTCAACGGGTGGAGTGGGAGCACGTCGTCCCGGCCTGGGTCATCGGCCATCAGCGTCAGTGCTGGCAACAGGGCGGGCGCAAGCAGTGCACCGCCAAAGACCCCATCTTCAGCCTGGCCGAGGCCGACCTGCACAACCTGGTTCCGGTGGTCGGCGAGGTGAACGGCGACCGCAGCAACTTCGGCTTCGGCATGCTCAACGAAAAGCCCAGCCAGTACGGTGCCTGTCCCTTCGTGGTGAACTTCAAGCAGCGCACGGCCATGCCACCCGAGTACAGCCGCGGTGCCATCGCCCGCACCTATCTGTACATGAGCGAGCGCTACAAACTGCGCCTGTCGAAACAGGACCGGCGCCTGTACGACATCTGGAACCGCCAGCATCCGGTCAGCGAATGGGAGCGCACGCGCAACCAGCGCATCGCCTGCGTGCAGGGCAATGCCAATGCCTATGTCGGTGTCGTCGACCTGCGGCGCTGCAAACGTTCGATCTCCCGCTCGGCAGCGGCGCCCGCCCGCCAGGGTTGAAGCGCCCTGACCCTGCGTCCGGTTGCAGGCCGACTGGCTCCCCGGCATGCTGCCGGCTGGATCGATCACGACGGCTAACTCGATGCAGGACAGAACACTCTATTCAACGCTGGGGTTGGTAGTGCTGCTGGCGCTGGCTTGCTCCGCGATCGCTCCGTATGACCGTGCCACCTGGTTGCTGGAAGTCGCTCCGGTACTGATCGCTGCGCCCTTGCTGCTGTGGAGCCACCAGCGCCTGCCGCTGACGCGACTGCTCTACGTGGTGATCGCCGTTCATGCGCTGATCCTGATCCTCGGCGGCACCTACACCTACGCGCGGGTACCACCGGGATTCTGGGTGCAGGAATGGTTCGACCTCAGCCGCAATCCCTATGACAAGCTCGGCCATTTCATTCAGGGTGTGACGCCCGCGCTGCTGGCACGGGAGATCCTGCTCCGCCTGCGCTTCGTCGCGCCAGGAAAGATGCTCGGCTTTCTCGCACTTTGTGTCGCGTTGGCCTTCAGCGCCTTCTATGAGCTGATCGAGTGGTGGGTGGCGCTCATCGCCGGCCAGGGCGCGGAGGATTTTCTCGGCACCCAGGGCGATCCATGGGATACCCAATCGGACATGTTCATGGCACTGCTCGGCGCTCTCCTGTCCGTCACCCTCATGGCGCGCCTGCAGGATCGTCAGATTCGCGGCATGAGTCGCGCAGACGCGACGGCGTAGCCCAATGCTCTATCGAGTTGGCGCGGACACCGTGTTGCTCCTGCACCTCGGGTTCATTCTCTTCGTGCTGTTTGGCGGCTTGCTGGTCGCATGGAAACGCGGCTTCGTGTTGCTGCACATTCCGGCGATCGTCTGGGGCGTTTTCGTCGAGCTGACCGGGAGGCCGTGTCCGCTGACGTACTGGGAGAATCTGCTGCGACGGCTGGCGGGTGACGCGGGGTATGAGGCGGGCTTTATCGAGCACTACCTGCTGCCATTGATCTACCCGGCCTGGCTGAGCATACCGGTGCAATATGTGCTGGCGGCAATAGTGCTGCTGGTCAATCTGCTGATCTATGGCTGGCTGTTGTGGCGTCGACGGCGCCACAGCACAACGCACTAACCAGCGGGTGCCCGGCCGCCAGGGTGGGCGCCTCCCCACAACAGCCGTTCACGCTCCCCGCCGTTAGCGCAGCACCTCGCTGCCTCGCCTTAGTGCAGCAGGCTATCGCCCGAGGTCCGGGCCTAGGGTTTGAGCTCGAACTGATCGCCATCGTGGTAGGCCGGGAAGCGCTCGCGGAACGCCGCCAGATCGCGTGAGCGCAGCGTGCAGCGCAACACGGCATCACGCTCTTCGCCGTTCAGCAGCGTGTCACCCTTGAAGTCGAGCACCTGGCTGTCGCCACTATAGGGATAGCCCTTGCCGTCTTCGCCGACCCGGTTGACCGCCGCGACATAGCACAGATTCTCGATGGCCCGAGCCGGCAGCAGGCGATTCCAGGCATCGCGGCGCGCGGCTGGCCAGTTCGCCGTATAGAGCAGCAGGTCGGTGCCGTGTGGATCGCGGCTCCACACCGGGAAGCGCAGGTCGTAGCAGATCAGCGGGCGCACGCGCCAACCGTTCACCTCGAACAGCGCCTGCTGCTGCCCAGGTGTGTAGTGCTTGTGCTCACCCGCCATGCGGAACAGATGACGCTTGTCGTAGTGCAGCACCTCACCATCCGGGCGCGCCCAGAGCAGTCGGTTGCGGTGACTGCCGTCGGCCGCCTCGATGATCACGCTGCCGGTGATCACCGTATCCAGTCGCGCGGCCTGAGCGCGCAGCCAGGCGTAGGTCCGCCCCTCTTCCGGCTCGGCCAGCGCGGCCGAATCCATGGAAAAACCGGTGGTGAACATCTCCGGCAGGACGATCAGGTCCGCACCGCTGGCCTGATCCAGCAGTACGGCGAAGCGCTCGCGGTTGGCCGCAGCGTCCTGCCAGATCAGGCTGGTTTGCACCAGCGCCAGTTCGAGGTCGGGCAGATTGTTCAGATCGCGCATAGTCTTTCCGCCGCCTGACGCAGCGTCTCCTCTCGTTTGGCGAAGCAGAAGCGCACCAGCCTCAGATCGGCCGGGGGGCTCTGGTAGAAAACCGAAATCGGAATGCTCGCAACCCCGTGCTCGCGGGTCAGCCACTCAGCCATGGCGACGTCATCCAGATCAGGACGGATAGCCGAATAGTCGGCGAGCTGGAAGTAGGTTCCGGTGGCACGGGTAAAGCTGAAGCGCGAGCCCGCCAGCAGGTCACAGAATAGATCGCGCTTGGCCTGATAGAACGCCGGTAGCTCGCTGATGTGCTCGGGATGCTCGGCCATGAAATCGGCCAACGCCCACTGCAGCGGCGTGACACCGGTGAAACTGACGTACTGGTGCACCTTGCGCAGCTCGCTGCTGAGTGCAGGCGGCGCCACCACGTATCCAGTCTTCCAGCCGGTGACATGGTAGGTCTTGCCGAAAGAGCTGACGACGAATGCGCGCTGATAGAGCTCATCGTGGCGCAGCACGCTGGCATGCTCGCGGCCGTCGAACACAAGATGCTCGTAGACCTCGTCGCTGAGCAGATAGATGTCACGCTCGCGGATCAGCGCCGCCAGACGTTCGAGATCATCAGCATCGATCAATGCACCGCTGGGGTTGTGCGGCGTATTCAGCACGATCATCCGCGTGCGCGGGGTAATGGCATCGGCCAGGCGCTGCCAATCGATATGGAAATCCGGCAGGCTCAGTTGCTGGTGAATGCAGACGCCACCAGCCAGCTGCACCGATGGCTCGTAGCTGTCATAGCACGGATCGAAGACGATGACCTCGTCACCCGGCCGGATCACTGCCTGGATCGCACAGAAGATCGCCTGGGTAGCACCCGGGGTAATCGTGACCTCGGTGGCGGCATCCACTTTCCGTCCGTACAGCCCGGCTACCTTCACCGCGACCTGCTCACGCAGCGCCGGCAATCCGGTCATCGGTGCGTACTGGTTGTGTCCCGCCATGACGTGGCGGGCCAGTGCCTCGCGCAGCGCGTCGGGGCCATCGAAATCGGGAAAGCCCTGGGAGAGATTCAGCGCACCGGCGTCCGCGGCCAGCTGGGACATGGTGGTGAAGATGGTCGTGCCAACGTTGGGCAGTTTACTGATGAGCATGTCAGCCTTCCGACAAGCCTGCCGCACGGGGGTTCGGCAGGAAGGCAAACAGGATAGCCGAACAGCGATGCACGATACGAGGGTGCACGGCGCCTGCCATCGGGCTGCTACAGTGCAGCGAACGAGCACCCTCGCGTATCGATATAAGGAACCTCGCATGCCCAGTCATTCAGTCAGCACGCTGTGGAACGAGCTACGCGCCCAGGCGCTTCACGCGCTGGATGCGGAGCCGACCCTGGCCACGCTATTCCAGCGGGCTATCCTCGACCATCCCGATTTCGGCTGCGCGCTTGCCCAGCGCATTGGCCATGCGCTGGCGGAAAGCAGCGAGCAGAGCCGTACGCTGACTGATCGTTTCGCTGGCATTCACCAACAGGCCGCAGCGCTCGCCGAGGTGGCGTGCTCTGACCTGCAGGCAATCGTCAGCCGCGACCCGGCGTTCGACACCGCGCTGGAAGTGTTCCTGTTCTCCAAGGGTTATCTGGCGTTACAGGCCTATCGTGTCGGGCACCACTTGCATGAACGGGGCGAACGCCTGCTGGCAATGTTCATCCAGGCACGCAGCAATGAACGCCTGGGCATCGACATCAACCCGGCCAGCCGCATCGGCAGTGGCATCATGCTCGATCACGGAACCGGCATCGTCATCGGCGAAACCGCTGTGGTGGGCGATGACGTATCGATCCTGCAGGGCGTTACCCTGGGCGGTACGGGCAAGGAAGGCGGCGACCGCCATCCGAAGGTGCGCAGCGGCGTGATGATCGGCGCTGGAGCGAAGATTCTCGGGAACATCGAGATTGGCGAAGGCGCCAAGGTTGGCGCCGGCAGCATCGTGCTGCATCCCGTTGCGCCGCATACCACGGTGGTTGGCAATCCGGCTCGTCAGGTCGGCACGCCGCGCCACGCACGACCGGCCCTGGATATGGACCAGTCGTTCGACGGAGATCGCTGAGCAGTCAGCGCTTGTCGCGGCGCTTCTTCTCGGCCTTCTTGTGGTGCGACATGAGACGGCGCTTCTTGTTGACCTGGCGGTCGGTAAGCGTGTTTTTCTTGCCCTCGTAAGGGTTTTCTCCGCCCTTGTACTCGATACGGATGGGCGTACCGACCAGCTTCAAGACGCGTCGGTAGGTGTTCTCCAGATAACGGGTGTAGGACTTTGGAATCGAGTCGACCTGGTTGCCATGGATCACGATCAGCGGCGGGTTGGCGCCGCCCAAGTGCGCGTAACGAAGCTTGATCCGGCGGCTGGCAACCATCGGCGGCGCATGCTCGCGAACCGCATCTTCAAGGATCTGCGTCAGACGGCTGGTGGGCCATCGCGTCACGGCTGAAGTGAACGAGGCCTGCACGGACTTGTACAGATTACCGACGCCGGTACCATGCTTGGCGGAGATGAAGTGGATGTCGGCGAACTCGACGAAGAACAACCGGCGCTCCAACTCGGTCTTCACATAGTCGCGCTCACTCGGCTCCATGCCGTCCCACTTGTTCAGTGCGATGACCAACGCCCGACCGCTTTCCAGCACGAAGCCGAGCAGGTTCAGATCGTGTTCGACCACTCCCTCGCGGGCATCCATGACGAAAATCACGACGTTGGAATCCTGGATCGCCTGCAGCGTCTTGACCACCGAGAACTTTTCTACGGCCTCGAAGATCTTGCCGCGACGGCGCACACCGGCCGTGTCGATCAGTGTGTACTTGGCGTCATCACGTTCGAAGGGAATGTAGATGCTGTCGCGGGTTGTACCGGCCTGGTCATAAACGATGACCCGCTCCTCACCGAGCATGCGATTGACCAGCGTCGACTTGCCCACATTGGGCCGGCCGATGATGGCGATCTTGATGCCATCCTTTTCGCTCGGTCCAGGGATGCGCTTGAGCTCTTCTCCTTCGGCAACCGTCTCGCCCTCTTCACCCTCGGCTTCGGCAACTTCGGCGTTGTCCTTGGGGAACATGCCGAGCGCCTGCTCGAGCATATGGGTGATACCACGGCCATGTGCGGCGGCGATCGGAAGGGCGTCGCCCAGGCCCAACGGGCTGAATTCCGCTCGGGCGATATCCGGATCGATGCTGTCGACCTTGTTCGCCACCAGGAAGTGGCGTTTGTTCATCTTGCGCAGGTGCTCGGCAATCATCTGATCGCCAGGCGTCATGCCGGCACGCGCGTCAACCATGAACATCACCGCATCGGCCTCTTGCATGGCTTGCAGGGACTGCTCGGCCATCTTGGCGTCGATGCCCTCCTCATCGCCGGTCAGACCACCAGTGTCGATGACGATGTAGGTGCGGCCCTGCCATTTGGCCTCGCCGTACTGGCGATCTCGGGTCAGACCGGCGTACTCGGCCACGATGGCGTCGCGGCTCTTGGTCAGACGATTGAACAGGGTGGACTTGCCGACGTTCGGGCGGCCCACCAGGGCGATTACGGGAACCATGCGGCTCTCCACTGCGATATTTCAGAAAACACGAAGGCCGCTGCATTGCAGCGGCCGAATATTCAGGGCTCCGCCAGGCGGAGCCGTGGGCGCAACTTGCGGTCAGTCAGCCTGACGGATAGTCAACGCCACCAGCTTGCCGTCATTGCCGAAGGCATACAGCCAGTCGCCCTCGACTACCGGACGGGCACGGACGCCAGAGCTGTCGATACGCTCGCGAGCGACGAAACGACCATCGACCTGGCTCAGCAGGTGCAGATAGCCCTCGATGTCACCCACCACAACATAGCTGGAAAATACTGCGGGAGCCGAAAGCTGGCGGCGCGCCATGGACTCATTGCGCCACAGAGCAGTCGTGGAGCGCTCGTCGATCCCCTCGACAGTGCCGTCGGCAAGGCTCAGGTAAACGCTACCGTAGCCGAGCGCAGCACCCGAATAGCTGGACGCATCGCGCTGCCAGAGGACACGACCACTTTCCAGTTCCAGTGCCGCGGCACGGCCCTGATAGCTGGTGACGTAGAGCGTGCCACCGGATAGCAGCAGACCACCGTCGATATCGACGACCCGCTCAAGCTCCGAACGTCCTTGCGGAATGGCAACGCGCTGCTCCCAGACCGGAAGCCCGCGACGGGTATCCAGTGCGACCACTTTGCCGCTGGACAGGCCGGCAACGGCCAGCTGATTGGTCAGCAGCGGTGCGCCGGTCCCGCGTAGCGTCAGCACCGCAGGAGAGCTCTCGTAGCTCCAGCGCTGCGCGCCGGTATCCATCTCCAGCGCGATCAGCCGATCATCCTGCGTCTGCACCAGGACGATGTCGCCATTGACGGCCGGGGCAGCCAGTACTTCACTGCTGACCTGACTGCGCCAGCGCTCCTCGCCCGTGCTGACGTCAAGCGCCAGCACTTCACCGCGCAGGGTGCCAACCAGCACCAGGCCGTACCCGGCGCCAACCCCGCCGGAAACCGGCGTATCAAGCTTCTTCTTCCAGTTGACCTTGCCTGTCAGGCGATCCATGGATACCACCAGCCCTTCGACATCGGCGGCGTAAATCTGGTCGCCATACACCACCGGCGTCAGCAGGTTGTAGGTCTTGCCCTGCCCTTCACCGATCGAACGACTCCACTCCTTCTTCAAGGAGATCTCCGCCTCGAACTTGGTCAGCTCCGCCGGCTCCGGCTCTTTAGTGTCCTTGTTGCTACAACCCGCGGCCAGTACAGCCAGGGTCAGCAATGCTGCAGTCTTCCAGCGCATCGTTTACGCCTCCCCTCGGGCCAGATCATCCAGCTTCATTTGCAGACCACCGATGGCCGCATCCTGGGACAGCGACTCTTTCGCCGTGGTGTAGGCCGCATGCGCCTCGTCGCGTCGGCCAAGCTGCACCAGCAGATCGCCGCGCAGCTCCTCGCGACTGGCAGCGAAGGCCTGATCAGCCTTGCCGTCCAGCAGCTTGAGCGCTTCTTCTGCCTTGTCCTGCGCAGCCAGAACGCGTGCCAGACGCTGACGAGCCAGCTCGTCCAGCGTCTTGTCGGCGGGCTTGTCGACCACGGCGCGAAGCTCGCTAGCCGCTTCGTCCAACCGCCCCGACTCGACCGCCACCTTCGCCACGAACAAGCTGCCGTACTGCGCATAATGCGTGCCGGCGAAATCTTTCTTCAGCAGATTGCCCAATCGCGCAACTTCCGCCGCATCGGCTTCACCTTCTTCCAGCGCTGCGCCGAGCAGCTGCTGATAGATCACCGAGGCATCCTGCGCCTGGTTGACCTGATGGTTCTGCCAGAATTGCCAGCCGAACACCAAGACCAGAGCGAGCACAGCCCCAAACAGAAGAGGCTTGCCGTTGCGCTGCCACCAGTCTTTGATCTGCGCCAGTGTTTCTTCTTCGGTACCCGAGGTCACGCTGTCACTCCTTTCATTCGCTTAGTCTCAGACCTGCTCGAGGCAGGCAGCCAGACGCTCGGGCAGAGCATCCCAGGCAATGCTTTGTTGCTCGCTGTCGTCGCGTAGCGGCTTGCAACCTACCACGCGCCCTGCCAGTTCGTCGTCACCCAGGATCAGCGCAAAGCGCGCGCCGCTCTTGTCCGCTTTCTTGAACTGACTCTTGAAACTGCCGCCACCGGCGTTCACCAGCAGGCGCAGCCCTGGCAGCGTATCGCGCAGGCGCTCGGCCAGAGCCAGTGCTGCCAGCTCGGCAGGCTCACCGAATGCGCAGATATAGGCATGCGGCACCGGGCTCAAGGCGTCCGGCACCAGACCAAGGGTTTCCAGCAGCAGCACCAGGCGCTCGACGCCCATGGCGAAGCCGACACCCGGGGTAGGCTTACCGCCAAACTGACTGATCAGGCCATCGTAACGGCCGCCAGCGCAGACGGTGCCCTGCGAGCCCAGTTTGTCGGTAACCCACTCGAACACGGTTCGACCGTAGTAATCCAGACCACGCACCAGCTTCGGGTTGATTTCGTAGGCGATGCCGACTGCATCGAGGCGCGCCTTCAGGCCTTCGAAATGCACGCGTGACTCATCGTCGAGGTAGTCATGCAGCGTCGGTGCGTCGGCCAGCAGCGCCTGAGTCTGGGCATTCTTGCTGTCGAGAATACG
The DNA here is from genome assembly GCF_032106285.1 of Stutzerimonas kunmingensis. Classification (GTDB taxonomy): domain Bacteria; phylum Pseudomonadota; class Gammaproteobacteria; order Pseudomonadales; family Pseudomonadaceae; genus Stutzerimonas; species Stutzerimonas kunmingensis_B. The sequence continues at coordinate 122,194 of NZ_DAMCPO010000011.1, read as the reverse complement.
CAGCGGATTGGTCGTCAGGCGCCGCTGGCTGTCCTCGTCGAGCTGATCGAAACGCTGCTGCAGGTAGGCCACCAGCGCATCGCGGTAGCGCGCACGTGCTTCGCTGGAGCCCAGGCTGTTGAGCTGCAGCGTTACAGCGTCGGCCAGGCCGAGCTGCTTCCACAGGCGCGCGGTCAGTACGATCAGCTCGGCGTCGACATCCGGCCCGGGCTGGTTGAAGACTTCCACGCCGATCTGGTGGAACTGCCGATAGCGGCCCTTCTGCGGCTTCTCATAACGAAACATCGGCCCCGTGTACCAGAGCTTCTGCACCTGGCCGCCACCGGTCATGCCATGCTCGAGCACGGCGCGCACACAACCGGCAGTGCCTTCAGGACGCAGGGTCAGCGACTCTTCGTTGCGATCGAGGAAGGTGTACATCTCCTTGTCAACCACGTCGGTGCCTTCACCGATGCCGCGAGCGAAGAGGTCGGTGAACTCCAGGATAGGCAGGCGAATCTCGCTGTAGCCGTAGCTGTCGAGCAGTTGCGCGAAGGTGCTTTCCAGATAACGCCAGGTCGGGGTCTGCGCAGGCAGGATGTCGTTCATGCCACGAATGGCTTGCAGGGACTTGCTCAATGGGATTCCTTAAAGATCAGCTGCGCGCGATGACCGCCGCGTCGGCCGCGAGCTTCTCGGCGGCCTTGCGTCGGATGAGCTGCTCCAGCTCATCGACGAGATTTTCGTTGTTCAGTTTTTGCGCCGGCTTGCCGTCGATGTAGACCAGATTGTTAGGGCTGCCACCGGTCAATCCGACATGGGCCTCCTTCGCCTCTCCCGGACCGTTCACAACGCAACCGATCACGGCAACGTCCATCGGTACCAGCAGGTCTTCCACGCGGATTTCCAGCTCGTTCATGGTCTTGACCACATCGAAGTTCTGCCGCGAGCAGCTCGGGCAGGCGATGAAGTTGATACCACGTGAACGCAGACGCAGCGACTTGAGGATATCGAAGCCGACCTTGATTTCCTCGACAGGATCGGCCGCCAGCGACACGCGAATGGTGTCACCGATGCCTTCAGCGAGCAGCATGCCCAGCCCGACCGCGGACTTCACGGTGCCGGAACGCAGTCCACCCGCCTCGGTAATGCCCAGGTGCAGCGGCTGTTCGATCTGCCCGGCCAGCAACCGATAGGCCTCGACCGCCATGAATACGTCGGAAGCCTTGACGCTGACCTTGAAGTCCTGGAAGTCCAGGCGATCGAGATGATCGACATGGCGCAGGGCGGACTCCACCAGCGCCTGCGGGGTCGGCTCGCCGTACTTTTTCTGCAGGTCCTTTTCCAGCGAACCGGCATTCACCCCGATGCGGATCGGGATGCCCTTGTCGCGCGCCGCATCGACCACCGCGCGCACGCGATCTTCGCGACCGATATTGCCGGGATTGATGCGCAGGCAATCAACGCCGAGCTCGGCCACGCGCAGAGCGATCTGATAATCGAAATGGATGTCGGCCACCAGCGGCAACTGCACCAGTTGCTTGATGCGCCCAAAGGCCTCGGCAGCCTCCATGGAAGGCACTGAAACCCTGACGATATCGGCGCCTGCATTGGCCAGGCGCTGGATCTGCGCAACCGTCGCCTCGACATCACAGGTCTCGGTATTGGTCATGCTCTGTACGGAAATCGGCGCATCACCACCGACCGGCACATTGCCCACCCAGATCTTGCGGGATTGGCGACGCTTGATAGGAGATTCGGAATGCATGGTCAGCTTACTGTCCGAGCTTGAGGCGCGCTGTCTCGCCGCGCATATGAGAGGCGAGGTTCACAGCTTCGCCGTTGTAACTGAGTTGGGCGCCGCGAGCGTAGCCCAGATGTACGTCCAATGGTGCCTTGCCGCTGACCGCCCTGGTGGTCCCAGCCTTGGCCAGCGCACTGAACAGTACTCGTCCGTCGGCATCGCTGACTCGCGTCCAGCAATCGGCGGTGAAACTCAGCTCCAGCTGGGCCTCGCCGGCTACTGGCGGGGCGGTGGCGTTCGAGGCACTCGTGGGAGCCGGGGAGGCCGTTGCGTCAGCGCCTTGCGTGGGGCTGTCGGGCAGCGTCAGCGGCAGAGACTGCGCGGCCTCGCCCGCCGGCTCGGTGATGGTGCCCTGCACATCAGTGGTGGCTGGAGCCTGTTGCTCAGACTCGATCGCTTCACTCTCGTTCGAATCGGCTAGCGGTGCTGTTTGCTCGACTGGCTGTTCGCTCTGCTGCTCGGCACCCTCGTCAGCGCGATCAAGCAGATGGATCTCGGTGGTTCCATCCGCGCCTTCCACTTCGATTCGCTCCAGCGCCGAGACCGGTGGCGTCGTGGCCTCTCGAGCCATGCGTTCCTGCCACCAATACCAGGCGACTGCAGCCAGGAGCAGCAACAAGGCAAAGCCGAAGAAGCGCATGAAGCTTCGCGACAGACGGCCGGGCTCTTCGATGCGCCCCAGGCTGTTGACGTTGCTTCCGGAAGCGTTGGTACCGGTGTGCAGGTCGAACTCCTGAACCAGGCGATTCTGATCCAACCCCAGCAACTTGGCATAGGCACGAACGTAACCCCGGGCAAAGGTGTGCCCTGGCAACTGGCTGAAATCGCCGGCCTCGATGCGAGCTAGCGAGCGCTCGGTGAGATTCAGCTGCTGTGCAACTGCAGACAGCGGCCAGCCCTTGTCTTCGCGAGCTATACGCAGCGTCTCGCCGGGGTTGTTGCCCATCGGTGCAGCGGATTCTTGGTGCGGCGCGGTCATCGTTGCTCCGAAAGATATTGCTTGTATTCATCCGTACCGGGATACAGCCGCCTCAGCTGCAGCGCGAGGCTTGCAGCAGTGTCGCGGTCCTGATGGATGTTGGCCAGACGGATACCGAGCAGCAGACTCCGTGCGTTCTGCTCGGCCAGTTGGCTGAAGCTATCGTAGTAACGCTTGGCTGGAACGTATTGCTTGTCCTCGAAGGCCATGAGTGCAAGCTCGAGCAACGCGCGGGGCTGGCGACTGTCGAGGCGCAGCGAGCGGGTGAAATGGAGCTCGGCCTCTTCACGCTGGCCCAACTGCAGTGCAGTCATACCCAGATTCTGAAAGACCCGCGCCCGCTCGGAATACATGTTGTCTTCGGAAGCCTGACGGAAACGCTCCATGGCTTCGGGGTAGCGCTTCTGCTCGAACAGAAAGCTGCCGTAGTTGTTGAGTATGCGGGCGTCCTTGCGACTGGAGAGCGCTTCACGGTAGTGCTTGTCGGCCAGGTCGTTTTCCATTTCGGTCTGGAATACCAAAGCCAGGGCGGCGTGTGCATCGGCGCTGTTCGGATCAATTTCGAGGGCCTTGCGCAGTGGCGTCTTGGCGCGCGCGGCGGCGCCCTGCTGCAGGTAGCCGATCCCCAATTGAATATAGGCGTCGCGGGCCTGCTGGCGACCTTCGTCGGTTCTCAGCGGATCAGTGGATCCAGAAGACACACAACCGGCCAACAGGCCGGTCAGTAGAAGCAGCAGCGCAGCGCGCAAAATCATCAGCATCCCCCTCAGGATCGGTTCGAAGCAGTTTGCGCCGCACCTGGCTCGCTCTGTAGCTCACGCACAGCGATGTATCTCTCGCTTCGACGCGTCCGGTCCAGCACCTGGCCGACGAGCTGACCGCAAGCCGCGTCGATGTCTTCGCCGCGGGTGGTACGCACCGTTACATTGTGCCCACCTTTGTGCAGGATGTCCTGAAAACGGCGGATAGCATTGTTGCTCGGCCGCTCATATCCGGAGTGAGGGAACGGATTGAACGGGATCAGATTGATCTTGCACGGGATATCCGCCAGCAGCGTGATCATCTGCTCGGCATGTTCGGGCTGATCGTTGATGCCCTTGAGCAGGGTGTACTCGATGGTCAGCACGCGCTTCTCACCGAGCCTCGAGATATAGCCTTTGCATGCCGCCAGCAGCATGTCCAGCGGGTACTTCTTGTTGATCGGCACCAACTGATCACGCAACGCATCGTTGGGTGCGTGCAGCGACAATGCCAGAGAAACGTCGATGACCTTGGCCAGCTCGTCGATCATCGGCACGACGCCGGAGGTCGAGAGCGTCACCTTACGCTTGGAAATCCCGTAACCAAGGTCGTCCATCATGATGTGCATGGCAGCGACGACGTTGTCGAAATTCAGTAACGGCTCGCCCATCCCCATCATCACCACGTTGGTGATCGCGCGATCGATTTTCGCCGGGATGGAGCCGAATGATTTGTTAGCAATCCAGACCTGACCGATCACCTCGGCCGCTGTCAGGTTGCTGTTGAAGCCTTGCTTGCCGGTGGAACAGAAACTGCAATCCAGCGCACATCCGGCCTGCGAGGACACGCACAGCGTTCCACGTCCGCCCTGGGGGATGTACACAGTTTCCACACAGCTGCCCGAGGCGACACGCACGACCCATTTGCGGGTGCCGTCGCTGGAGATGTCTTCACTGACGACCTCCGGGCCGCGAATCTCGGCGCAGGCCTTGAGCTTTTCGCGCAAGGCCTTGCCGAGATTGCTCATGGCGTCGAAATCATCGACACCAAAATGGTGAATCCACTTCATAACCTGACCGGCGCGAAAACGCTTCTCCCCGATGGACTCGAAGAAACTCTCCAGTTGCGACTGGGTAAGCCCGAGCAGATTCACTTTACCGGTCGTGGCAATCATTGAATTCACCTTCGCTCAATCAGCGAATGCGTGCGCACACTTCGGTGGCAGCAAAGAAGTAAGCGATTTCACGAGCAGCGGAAGCTTCCGAATCGGAACCGTGCACGGCGTTCTCGTCGATGGAAACGGCGAAATCGGCGCGGATGGTGCCGGCAGCAGCTTCTTTCGGGTTGGTGGCGCCCATCAGCTCACGGTTCTTGGCGATGGCGTCTTCGCCTTCCAGAACCTGAACGATGACCGGACCGGAAGTCATGAAAGCAACCAGATCCTTGAAGAAGCCACGCTCGCTGTGCTCGGCGTAGAAACCAGCCGCTTCGCGCTCGGACAGCTGAACCATCTTGGAAGCGACGACGCGCAGGCCGGCCTTCTCGAAACGGGTAGTGATTTCGCCGATGACGTTCTTGGCGACAGCGTCGGGCTTGATGATGGAGAAGGTGCGTTGCAGGGCCATGTAGGACTCCAAAACTGATGGGTTAAAGCGAACGAGTAAACCCGCGGATTATACGCGGGTTCATGTCAAAAAACATAAGGGTAGAGGGTAGAAGCCCGGATGGCGCCAGGGACCGCCGAACGGTCCCGAGATACCCAACCGGAGGAAAACGAAAACTTCGAAACCGCTCTATTCGGCTTCTTCGATCCAGGCCGACTGGATGGCTTCGAGCACTTTCTCGCCACCCCGACCGGGCTCATCGGCGAAGCCCGGAAGCTCCACCACCCAGCGATGCAGATCGAGGAAATTTACATAGCGCGGATCTACATCGGTCTTGCGCTCGGCCAGCTCGATGGCGATTTCCTGCACGTCACTCCATTTCAGCTGCATGACGCCCACCCTCAGTGCCCTTCGGAAACCTGATTGATTGTGTACTTCGGAATTTCCACGACGAGATCGGCATCAGCCACCACTGCCTGGCAGGATAGCCGGGAATTGGGCTCAAGCCCCCACGCCTTGTCGAGCATGTCATCCTCCAGCTCATCGGAAGCTTCCAGTGACTGGAAGCCTTCGCGAACCACGACGTGGCAGGTGGTGCAGGCACAGGATTTTTCGCATGCATGCTCGATGTCGATGCCATTGCGCAGCGCGGCGTCCAGCACCGTCTCGCCGGTCTGCGCCTCGATAACGGCGCCTTCAGGGCAATGGTCGGCATTGGGCAGGAAAATGATCTGCGGCATCTGGGTCAATCCTCGATATCGTTTAGCCGCCGCCCGGCCAGCGCGGCCTTGACGGTCGAATCCAGCCGGCGCGCAGCAAAGGCGTCGGTGATCTGGCTCAGGCGTTTGGTCTGGCGCTCCATGGCCAGCACATCCTGGCTGTCCAGCAATCCGCGCAACTCGGCGACCTGGGAGTCGATCGCCACGCGCTCTTCAGCAGACAGCAAGCGCTCGCCATCGACGGCCAGCGCAGCCTCGACCGCCTCGAGCAGGCGCTGGGCATCAACCAGCTGCTCACGCAACGCCCGGGCGTCACGGTCCTCGTCCGCCTTGCGGAAAGAGTCCTCCAGCATCCTGGCGATTTCGCCATCGGTGAGGCCATAGGAAGGCTTGACCTGAATACTCGCCTCCACGCCGGATGCCAACTCACGCGCGGACACGCTGAGCAAGCCATCAGCATCGACCTGGAAGGTGACGCGAATCTTTGCCGCCCCGGCGACCATCGGCGGAATACCGCGCAGCTCGAATCGAGCCAGCGAACGGCAGTCGGAGATCAGCTCGCGCTCGCCCTGCAGCACATGAATCATCATGGCCGACTGGCCATCTTTGTAGGTGGTGAAGTCCTGCGCGCGCGCCACCGGAATCGTGGTGTTGCGCGGAATGATCTTCTCCATCAGCCCGCCCATGGTCTCCAGCCCGAGGGACAGCGGGATCACATCGAGCAGCAACAGCTCTTCCCCATCGCGATTATTGCCAGCCAAGGTCTCAGCCTGAATCGCCGCGCCAATGGCCACAACCTCATCAGGGTCGATGTCGGTCAGTGGCTCGCGACCGAACAGCTGCCCAACTGCCGAGCGCACCCTTGGCACTCGTGTCGAACCGCCGACCATGACCACGGCGGTAATCTCCTCAAGCTCCACACCCGAATCCCGCACGGCACGCCGGCAGGACTTGAGACTGCGCGCAATCATCGGCTCGATCAGCGCATCGAAGGTTTCGCGTTGCAGCTCGCCTGACCAGCCGGCATACGCGACATCCACCGCATCCACATCACTCAGATGCTCCTTGGCATCGCAGGCAATCTTCAGCAATTCACGCTGCGCGCCCGGCTCGAGATCGCCGGACACACCGGCACGCTCGAGAATCCAGTCCGCTACCGCATGGTCGAAATCATCACCACCCAGAGCCGTGTCGCCACCAGTGGCCAACACCTCGAAAACGCCCTTGGTCAGGCGAAGAATCGAAATATCGAAGGTACCGCCTCCGAGATCGTAGATCGCGACGACGCCTTCGGCATGACGATCCAGACCATAGGCGACGGCGGCCGCGGTCGGCTCGTTGAGCAGGCGCAGCACGCTGAGCCCGGCAAGTCGCGCGGCGTCCTTCGTCGCCTGACGCTGGGCATCGTCGAAATAGGCCGGAACGGTAATCACCGCACCGACCAGCTCACCGCCCAGGGTCGCCTCGGCACGCTGACGGAGTGCGCGCAGAATCTCAGCCGAGACTTCCACAGGGCTCTTGGCGCCCTGAACGGTCTCGATGAACGGCATTTGCGACTCAGCCTGACGGAAGCGGTACGGCAGCTGTTCGCCCAACTGCTTCACATCGGCCAGCCCGCGACCCATCAGCCGCTTGACCGAACTGATGGTGTTGAACGGATCGGTGGCCGCGGCAAGTTTGGCTTGTGCGCCAACCTCAATGCGGTCAGCGTGATAGCGCACCACCGACGGCAGGATTACTTGCCCATCAGCATCGGCCAACGGCGCAGTGACACCACTGCGCAGGGCAGCTACGAGGGAGTTGGTGGTCCCCAAGTCTATTCCGACAGCCAGGCGCCGCTGATGGGGCTGGGGGGTTTGTCCGGGCTCGGCAATCTGAAGTAAGGCCATGTCTGTCTGATATCGGGCGCAACGCCGGGCGCTGCGCGGGGTTAATCGTCGAGGCGCTCTTCGAGTTGGCGCACTTCCTGGGTCAGCTTGTCGAGAAACTGCATGCGTCGAACCAGACGCTCAGCATCGGCACGCCGCTCAGAATCCTGCCAGATGCGGGCGAAATCATCGTTCAGCCCCTGCTGCGCCTGCTTCAAGCGCGACTTGAACGCCGCTACGCCATCCAGATCGGCCTGCTCATGGAGCTCTTCAAGCTCCTCGCGCCAATGCATCTGCTGCATGAGGAACGCGGGATCCTGAACAGTCGCTTCCAGTGGAACCTCATGCCCCTCGATGGCCAACAGATACCTTGCCCGACGGCTCGGACTCTTGAGCGTCTGGTAGGCCTCATTGAGGCTGGCGGAGCGCTCAAGGGCCTGACGCTGCTCGCTTTCGCCAGCGTCGGCAAAGCGATCAGGGTGAACCTGGCGAGCAAGCTCTCGATAGCGATCGGCAAGAGACGCGAGATCCAGCTCGAACTCGGGCTTCAACTCGAACAATGCAAAATGACAGGGAGTACCCACGGCGTCCTCAGATATTGAAGCTCTCGCCGCAGCCACACTCGCCACGAACGTTCGGGTTGTTGAACTTGAAGCCCTCGTTGAGCCCTTCGCGAACGAAGTCGAGTTCCGTACCGTCGAGGTATACCAAGCTCTTGGGATCAATGATCACCTTGACCCCATGACTCTCGAACACCGAGTCTTCGGCTGCCGTTTCGTCGACGAACTCAAGTACGTACGCCAAGCCGGAACAGCCGGTCGTACGCACCCCGAGTCGCACACCTACACCCTTGCCTCGCCCGTCCAGCGAACGGCGAACGTGCTGGGCTGCAGCGGGCGTCATGGTGATAGCCATCGCAACCTCCCTATTTAAAGCAGACCTTTCTTTTCGCGGTAGTCACGCACAGCTGCCTTGATCGCATCTTCAGCGAGCACGGAGCAGTGAATCTTCACCGGCGGCAGCGCCAGCTCTTCAGCCAGCTGCGTGTTCTTGATGGTTTCCGCTTCTTCTAGGGTCTTGCCCTTCATCCACTCGGTAGCAAGCGAGCTGGAGGCGATGGCGGAACCGCAACCATAGGTCTTGAACTTGGCGTCTTCGATGACGCCCTGCTCGTTGACCTTGATCTGCAAACGCATCACGTCGCCACATGCCGGCGCACCTACCATGCCGGTACCGATGCTCGGGTCTTCAGCGTCGAACTTGCCGACGTTGCGCGGATTTTCGTAGTGGTCGATGACCTTATCGCTGTATGCCATGGTGCAATCCTCTTAGATCAGGCTGTGCGGCGCTTGACGCCGGTCAGTGGGCTTGCCACTCGACCTTGGAAATGTCGACGCCGTCTTTGAACATGTCCCACAGGGGCGAAAGCTCGCGCAGCTTGGTGACGGCCTCGCAAACCTTCTGCGCTGCGTAGTCGATTTCCTCTTCGGTAGTGAACCGACCAAAGGTGAAACGGATGGAGCTATGCGCCAATTCGTCGTTACGACCCAGGGCACGCAGCACGTACGACGGCTCCAGCGAAGCGGACGTACAGGCGGAGCCAGACGATACCGCCAGATCCTTGAGCGCCATGATCAGCGACTCACCCTCGACGTAGTTGAAGCTGAGGTTCAGATTGTGCGGTACACGGGCGGTCAGGCTACCGTTCACATAAAGCTCTTCGAGATGCTCGACCTGCTTGTAGAAGCGATCACGCAGGGAGCGGACGCGCTCGTTCTCTTGGGCCATTTCGTCTTTCGCGATACGAAAGGCCTCGCCCATGCCAACCAGCTGGTGCGTAGCCAGCGTACCGGAACGCATGCCACGCTCATGGCCACCGCCATGCATCTGTGCCTCAAGGCGGACGCGGGGCTTACGGCGAACATACAGCGCACCCACGCCCTTCGGCCCATAGGTCTTATGAGCGGAGAAGGACATCAGATCGACCTTCATCTTCTCCAGATCGATTTCGACCTTGCCGGTCGACTGCGCCGCATCGACATGGAAAAGAATGCCGCGAGAACGGGTCAGCTCGCCGATGGCGGTGATGTCGTTGATAGTGCCGATCTCGTTGTTCACGTGCATGACCGACACAAGAATAGTGTCGTCGCGCAGCGCAGCTTCGACCATCGCCGGCGTGACGATGCCATCCTCGCTCGGCTCGAGATACGTAACCTCGAAGCCTTCGCGCTCGAGCTGGCGAGTAGTATCCAGTACCGCCTTGTGCTCGATCTTGGTGGTGACGATGTGCTTGCCCTTGGACGCATAGAAATGCGCGACGCCCTTGATGGCCAGGTTGTCCGACTCGGTTGCACCGGATGTCCAGACGATTTCACGGGGATCGGCATTGACCAGCTCAGCAACCTGACGGCGCGCATTCTCCGCGGCTTCCTCGGCTTTCCAGCCAAAGGCATGAGAGCGCGACGCCGGATTGCCGAAGTTGCCTTCGTTGGTGAGGCACTCGATCATCTTGGCGGCAACACGCGGATCCACAGGTGTGGTCGCAGAGTAGTCCAGGTAAATCGGCAATTTCATTCAGATATCTCCTATCAGGCAGTCGCCCTGCTCAATCGATGGCGGACGTTTCTATCTTGTCCATATGCGGCGAAGTGCCACCAGCCTTGCGCATGTCTTGGCGCAGGGCGACCTGCTGCACGTCCTGGCGCTTGACCAGGTCGGCCAGGCTGATGCCGCTGAGGAATTCATGAATCTGCTGGCTGAGGTCACACCACAGATGGTGAGTCAGGCAGGTATCGCCAGAATGACAGCCGCCCAGACCTTGGCAACGCGTGGCATCGACCGACTCGTTCACAGCGTCGATGACCTGGGCGACCTGAATGCCGGCCATGTCGCGAGAAAGCTGATAGCCGCCGCCGGGCCCTCGCACGCTGGTCACCAAGCTGCCGCGGCGCAGCTTCGCGAAGAGCTGCTCGAGATAGGAAAGGGATATACCCTGCCGCTCGGAAATATCGGCCAGGGAGACCGGCCCATGCTGCGCATGCAGCGCCAGATCGAGCATGGCGGTCACGGCATAACGGCCTTTGGTGGTTAATCGCATCGGTCTGCACCAAGCATTACGGTTTGGCGCAATTATGCAATTCCCGAGTATTTGAGTCAACTATAAGACCTATTAATTCAGTAGGTCTTTAGTCTGGAACCACGCCCGGCCGGAGGCAACGGGCCGGCATGATACCAGCTGCTGCCAGCCCGCGCACTTCAGGTGCGGGCATCGCCAGCGTCGGACTTCACTTCAACGAAGTCTTCTTCTCGCAGCTCCGGAAGGTCCTTGGCGCAATAATCGCTGCCCAGCGCCTTGAGCGCGCCACACATGCCCTCCAAGCGCTCCTCTACGGCCTGAACATGATCCAGCAACTGCCCAATGGCTCGCGCGACGGGATCGGGCATATCCTCGCTGACGCCATAGGCGTCGAATCCGATCTTCTCGGCAATGGCCTTGCGCTTGGCTTCCTGCTCATCGCTGGATTTGACGATCACCCGCCCCGGAATCCCAACCGCCGTCGCTCCTGGCGGCACTTCACGGGTAACCACCGCATTGGAGCCGATCTTCGCGCCCGCGCCGACGGTGAACGGCCCGAGGATCTTCGCGCCCGCCCCCACGATCACACCGTCTTCAAGCGTCGGATGGCGCTTGCCCTTACTCCAGCTGGTGCCACCGAGTGTCACGCCGTGATAGAGCGTCACGTCATCGCCAATTTCCGCGGTCTCGCCAATGACGATGCCCATCCCGTGATCAATGAAGAATCGCCGGCCAATCCTGGCGCCCGGATGGATCTCGACCCCGGTCAGCCAGCGCCCCAGATTCGAGGACATCCGCGCAAGCCACTTGAATTCATGCACCCACAGCCAATGGGACAGGCGATGAATCCAGATGGCGTGCAGCCCCGGATAACAGGTCAGGACTTCGAACGCATTGCGTGCCGCCGGATCGCGATGGAAAACGCTTTGAATGTCTTCGCGCATGCGTTCGAACATCAATCACTTCTCCGCTTGTGAGGCTCGCCGCGGGCAGCCTTTTGTGTCTCGGTGAGAATACCGCGCAGGATATTCATTTCCAGCTTGCTGATACCGCTGCGCCCGTAGAGCCGACGCAATCGGGGCATCAGATGCCTGGGCTTGGTCGGATCGAGAAAGCCGATATCCACCAGAGTCCGCTCAAGATGACCGAAGTAATTCTCCAGCTCGTCGACAGTCACGGGCTGGGCATCCAGCATCGCCGTGGTTTCCAGTTTCTCGACCTTGGTTGGCCGCCCCTCGGCAGCCAACCAGGCCATGCGCACCTCGTAGGTAAGCACCTGCACGGCAGCAGCGAGATTCAATGAACTGAACTGTGGATCAGACGGGATATGGACGTGGTACTGGCAGCGCTGCAACTCTTCATTGGTCAGCCCCGCGTACTCGCGACCGAATACCAATGCGACTTCGCCGCCCCCGGCAGACTGCTCCACGGAAACCGACGCGCACTCCCGAGGGTCGAGCAACGGCCAGGGAATGCGCCGGTCACGAGCGCTGGTTCCGAGCACCAGACTGCAACCAGCGAGCGCCTCTTCCAGCGTTGCAACGACCCGTGCACTATCGAGAATGTCGGTTGCACCGGACGCCCTGGCCACCGCGTTGGGACTCGGGAAATCCTCGGGATCGACCAATACCAGGCTCGAAAGCCCCATGTTCTTCATGGCGCGAGCCGCACCACCGATGTTGCCGGCATGACTGGTATTGACCAGCACGACACGAATGTTCTGCAGCGACACAATAATTCTCTGCTTGAAAGCGAGCAGAAAGCTTACAGGAAGCGGCTCTCGATCCGCCATCTGCCGCCCCCTGCAACCACCACCGTGACGCTACATGCGCCGGCGCTTTCCTGATAGAATTTCGCGCTTTCTTTAACGACCAGGTAATTGATCCATGCAGCCCATGCTGAATATCGCGCTGCGCGCCGCCCGCAGCGCCGGCGAACTGATTGTCCGTTCCACCGATCGCCTGGATGCAATCTCGGTCAACGAGAAAGAAGCGAAGGATTACGTCACCGAAATCGACAAGGCCGCAGAGCAGAGCATCGTCAATGCGCTGCGCAAGGCCTACCCGAATCACGGCATCCTGGGCGAGGAAGGCGGACTGCTCGAAGGCAGCGGGGACGGCGCCGATTACCTGTGGATCATCGACCCGCTGGATGGAACCACCAATTTTGTCCGCGGCATTCCTCACTACGCCGTCAGCATCGCCTGCAAGTACCGCGGGCGCCTGGAACACGCGGTCGTGCTGGACCCGGTACGCCAGGAAGAATTCACCGCCAGCCGCGGCCGTGGCGCCGCCCTGAACGGCCGCCGCCTGCGCGTTAGCGCACGCAAGAGCCTGGACGGCGCACTGCTCGGCACCGGCTTTCCGTTCAAGGATGGCCAGATGGACAACCTGGACAGCTACTTGAAGATGTTCCGCAGCCTGGTCGGCCAGACCTCCGGCCTACGTCGTGCCGGCGCCGCAAGCCTCGACCTGGCTTATGTCGCTGCAGGCCGCTTCGATGCGTTCTGGGAGTTTGGTCTTTCCGAATGGGACATGGCGGCAGGCGCACTGCTGATCCAGGAAGCCGGCGGCTTGGTGAGCGATTTCAGCGGCGGCCATGACTTCCTTGAGAAGGGTCAGATCGTTGCCGGCAACACCAAATGCTTCAAGGCGGTACTAACCACCATCCAGCCGCACCTGACACCTTCTCTCAAACGCTGAGAACGATAGCGGCATAAAAAAACGCCCCAACGGGGCGTTTTTTTGTTGCTGCACAATCGCTCAACTCACTGCTGCGATAGCGACAACTGTCCATCCTGCACCGGGATCTGGCTACCCGGATCGCGATCCATGCGTACGCGACCCACCTTGCCGGCGAGGTCGTACTTCACGTCGTAGCCGACGATCTTGTCGTGCGAATCGGTTACCGTGCTGCAACGTGTTTCGGTAGTGGTATAGGTGCTGCTGGCCTGCATACGGCCCTGCACCTGATTGCCTGCATAACCGCCACCGACCGCACCGGCGACCGTCGCAATTTTCTTGCCGGTACCGCCACCAACCTGATTGCCGAGCAGGCCACCAACCACCGCACCCACTGCTGTCCCTGCGATGCGATGCTGATCCTGCACTGGTTTCTGCCGAGTCACCGCGACATCCTTGCAAACCTCTCGCGGAGTCCGAATGGTTTCCTTGATCGGCTCCACCGCCAGCACATCGGCGAATTTCGGCCCGCGATCAACCAGACTATAAGTAGCGAAAGCGCCGCCAGCCGTGGCGACCACCACTCCGAGCGCCGTGCCGACCAACATGGACTTGTTCACTGTGACTTCCTCTTCCTTCGGGCTGCGCCCGTTCCGCAGCCTTGGACTCCTTTAGGTTGCGGAAGTTCGAAGAAGATCAGGGGCGCTCGTCCGCTTCCTCTTCCACCACTGGTGGAATCAGGTCGTCACGGGTGAGCTTCAGCCAGACGAGCAGCATGCCAGCGACATAGACCGACGAGTACGTGCCTGCCCCAACGCCGATCAACAGCGCCAACGAGAAGCCCCACAGATTCTCGCCACCAAAGACCATGAGCGCACCGACAGCCAGCAACGTGGATACCGAAGTTGCCATGGTGCGCAGCAAGGTTTGCGTCGTGGAAATATTGATGTTTTCCAGCAACTCCGCCTTGCGCAGCATGCGGAAGTTCTCGCGGATCCGGTCAAAGATGACGATTGTGTCGTTCAGCGAATAGCCGATAACCGCCAGCACAGCGGCCAGCACGGTGAGATCGAACGATATTTGGAAAAAGGAGAACACCCCGAGAACGACGATCACATCGTGGAACAGCGACAGCACGGCACCGAGACCGAACTTCCACTGAAAGCGAAATGCCACGTAGACCAGAATACCACCCAGCGCGAGCAGCATGCCCAGGCCACCCTGGTCGCGCAGCTCCTCACCCACCGCAGGCCCGACGAACTCGACTCGCTTGACGCTCACCGAGTTGGCGCTGTCAGCGCCGCGCAATGCATCAGCGATGCGCTCTCCCAGCTGAGGATCGTCGCCCGGCATGCGCACCAGCACGTCAGTAGTCGCACCGAAGCTCTGCACTACAGCGTCGCCAAAACCGGATTGCACCAGCTGCCCACGCACCTGCTCGAGTTCAACCGGGCGCTCATAGCCGAGCTCGATCAGTGTACCGCCAGTAAAGTCCAACCCGAAGTTGAGCCCCTTGACCACCAGGCTCGCCAGTGACGCAACGGTCAGCACCACGGTCAGGGCGAAGGCCACATGGCGGACACCCATGAAATTGATTATGCGTTTCATCGTGCTAGCCCCTTAAATCCACAGCTTCTTGAGATCGCGGCCACCGTAGATCAGGTTGACCATGGCGCGCGTCACGATGATTGCGGTAAACATCGACGTCAGGATGCCGATCGAAAGGGTGACCGCGAAGCCCTTGATCGGGCCGGTCCCCATGGCGAACAGGATGCCGCCGACCAGCAGAGTGGTCAGGTTGCCGTCGACGATCGCCGAGAAGGCCCGATCGAAGCCTTCATGGATGGCGCGCTGGATCGACATGCCATTGGCGATCTCCTCGCGGATTCGCGAGAAGATCAGCACGTTGGCATCCACCGCCATACCCATGGTCAACACGATACCGGCAATACCCGGAAGGGTCAGCGTGGCATTGAGCATCGACATCAGGGCTGTCAGCACGACCATATTGAACAGCAGCGCAATGGTCGCCAACACACCGAAGAACTTGTAGATCAGCACCATGAAGATGGCGACGAAGAGGAAGCCCCACATGGCTGCCTGGACGCCCAGCTTGATGTTTTCAGCGCCCAGGCTCGGGCCGATGGTGCGCTCTTCTGCGAAGTACATCGGCGCCGCCAGACCACCGGCGCGCAGCAGCAACGCCAGCTCTGACGACTCGCCCTGGCCATCGAGGCCGGTGATGCGGAACTGGCTGCCGAGCGGCGACTGGATAGTTGCAAGGCTGATGATCTTCTTTTCTTCCTGGAAGGTCTCGACGCGCACTTCCTGCTCAACACCATCAACCGTCTGCCGCACATAGCGAGTCATCGGCCGCTGCTCGATGAAGATCACGGCCATGCTGCGCCCGACATTGTTGCGCGTGGCGCGATTCATCAGATCGCCGCCGTGGCCATCGAGCCGGATATTCACCTGCGGACGGCCATTCTCGTCGTAGCTGGCCTGGGCGTCGGTCACCTGATCACCTGTAATGATCAGTGTGCGCTCAAGCTGAACCGGCGGGCGGCCCTCTTCGCGGAACTCGAAGGTTTCGGTGGAAGCACGCGATGCATCTGAATCGGCAGCCAGGCGGAACTCGAGGTTCGCCGTCTTGCCGAGGATACGTTTGGCCTCGGCCGTATCCTGCACACCCGGCAGCTCGACGACGATCCGATTGGCACCTTGACGCTGAACCAACGGCTCAGCCACGCCGAGTTCGTTGACGCGATTACGCACCGTGGTCAGGTTCTGCTTGATCGAGTACTCGCGAATTTCCGCCAGCTTGGCTTCGGTCAGCGTCAGACGCAGCACGTACTGGCCGTTGCGCTCTGCGGACGTCAGCTCGAAGTCGGTAAATTCCTTGCGGATGAGCGATTGGGCGGCATCCAAGGTAGCCTCATCGGCAAAGCCCAACTGCACGGAATCCTTCAGATTCGGCAGACTGCGGTATCGCACACGCTCCTTGCGCAGCAGACTCTTGACCTCACCCTCGGAGACGTTCAGGCGCGTTTCAATTGCCTTGTCCATGTCCACTTCCAGGAGGAAGTGCACACCACCGGAGAGATCCAGACCAAGCTTCATCGGGCTTGCGCCAAGATTGCGCAACCAGTCGGGAGTCGTAGGCGCCAGATTGAGCGCAACTACGTAGGCGTCGCCGAGCGCGCGGCGCACGATATCTTTTGCCGGCAACTGATCATCCTGACGCTCGAGACGCACAAGGCCACCTCGGCCCTGCTCGTCCAGGGACGCAGACTTGACCGCGATACCGCCATCCACGAGTGCTTTGCTGATGCGCTCGAGGTCTGCCTCGCCGATCTCCTGCGATGTGCTGGCACCGGTAACCTGAATCGCCGGGTCATCCGGATAGAGGTTGGGCGCAGAGTAAATAAAGGCGATCGCGAGCACTGCCAGAATCAGCAGGTATTTCCAGAGAGGGAATCTATTGAGCATGACGCAGCCCGTTTAATGAACGCGGGGCGCCTTGCGCGCCCCGTCGATATTGAATGAAGTCAGCTCAGATGGCTTTCAGTGTGCCCTTGGGCAACGTTGCGGCGATCGCTACTTTCTGGAACTTCAGCTCAACGTTGTCGGACACCTCGATCACCACGAAGTCATCGGCGACCTTGGTGACCTTGCCAGCGATACCGCCGGAAGTGACCACTTCGTCGCCCTTCTGCAGGCCGGCAATCAGGTTCTTGTGTTCCTTGGCACGCTTGGACTGGGGACGCCAGATCATCAGGTAGAAGATGACCAGAAAACCGACCAGAAAAACCCACTCGAAACCAGTACCAGCAGGACCAGCAGCAGCCTCCTGGGCATAGGCGGCGGGAATCAGAAAGCTCATGTAGCACTCCTGTTGCAGAAAGGATTATTTTGTTCTGGCACGTCACGCAAGCGGCGGCGTTGGCAGACCGCGCTTGGCATAAAAGGCGTCGACAAAGGCCGCCAATGTACCCTGTTGAATGGCGTCGCGTAAACCAGCCATAACCCGCTGGTAATGCCGCAGGTTATGGATGGTATTCAACATGCTACCCAGCATTTCGCCGCATTTATCCAGATGATGCAGATAAGCGCGGGAGAAATGTTTGCAGGTGTAACAGTCACAGCTCGGATCCAGCGGAGAATCGTCGTGTTTGTGAACGGCGTTGCGGATCTTGATCACACCGCTATCAACGAAAAGATGCCCATTTCGCGCATTGCGCGTTGGCATCACGCAGTCGAACATATCGACGCCGCGCCGCACACCCTCGACCAGGTCCTCCGGCTTACCCACCCCCATCAGATAGCGTGGCTTATCCGCTGGCATCTGTGGCGGAAGGAAATCCAGCACACGGATCATCTCTTCCTTCGGCTCGCCAACCGAAAGGCCGCCAATCGCCAGGCCGTCAAATCCGATCTCGCAAAGCCCTTCCAGCGAGCGCATGCGCAAAGATTCGTGCATACCGCCCTGAACAATGCCGAACAACGCAGCCGGACTGTCGCCATGGGCGGCCTTCGAGCGCTTGGCCCAGCGCAGCGACAGCTCCATCGAACGCCGCGCCACGTCCTCGTCAGCGGGATAAGGCGTGCATTCATCGAAGATCATCACGATATCCGAGCCCAGGTCACGCTGGACCTGCATCGACTCCTCCGGCCCCATGAAGACTTTTGCGCCATCTACCGGAGAGGCGAAGTAGACGCCCTCCTCCTTGATCTTGCGCATCGCCCCCAGGCTGAACACCTGAAAGCCGCCCGAGTCGGTGAGGATAGGCCCCTGCCACTGCATGAAGTCGTGCAGGTCCCCATGGCGCTTGATCACTTCAGTGCCAGGGCGCAACCAGAGATGGAAGGTGTTGCCCAGAATGATCTGCGCTCCGATCGCCTCGATGTCACGTGGCAGCATGCCTTTGACGGTACCGTAAGTGCCCACTGGCATGAACGCCGGCGTCTCGACGGTGCCGCGCGGAAAGGTCAGACGTCCGCGGCGCGCCTTGCCATCGGTGGCAAGCAGCTCGAAGGACATATGGCAGGAGCGAGTCATTGGGTTTCCTCGGGGCCGCGCGGCGCGGGATTGCGGGTGATGAACATGGCATCGCCGTAACTGAAGAAGCGATAACGCTGAGCCACCGCTTCGGCGTAGGCCGCCATGGTCTCCTGATAACCGGCGAAGGCGGAAACCAGCATCAGCAGCGTGGATTCAGGCAGATGGAAATTGGTGACCAGCGCATCCACCACATGAAAGCTCTTGCCTGGGTAGATGAAGATATCGGTGTCGCCACTGAACGGCTTGAGTTCACCATCGCGCGCCGCCGTCTCCAGCGAACGCACGCTGGTGGTGCCGACAGCGATCACGCGCCCACCACGGGAGCGACAGGCCGCCACCGCATCGACGACATCCTGGCCGACCTCCAGCCATTCGCGATGCATGTGATGCTCTTCGATACGCTCCACGCGCACCGGCTGAAAGGTGCCGGCGCCGACATGAAGGGTAACGTAGGCCGTTTCCACGCCAGACTCACGCAGCGTCTGCAGCAGCGCCTCATCGAAGTGCAGTCCTGCGGTCGGCGCAGCCACGGCACCGGCGCGCTGCGCGTAGACGGTCTGGTAACGCTCGCGGTCGGCGGCGGCGTCAGGCCTGTCTATATAAGGAGGCAATGGCATGTGCCCGATGCGCTCGAGCAACGGCAGAACATCCTCGTCGAACTCGAGCTCGAACAGCGCATCATGCCGGGCGATCATTTCCGCTTCGCCGCCGCCATCGAGCAGGATCTTCGATCCGGCCTTGGGCGACTTGCTGGAACGGACATGCGCCAGAACACTGCGATTGCCGACTACCCTTTCGACAAGGATTTCCAGCTTGCCGCCGGTAGCTTTCTGACCGAACAGGCGCGCCGGGATCACCCGGGTATTGTTGAACACCATCAGATCGCCGGGCCGTACATGGTCCAGCAGATCGGCGAAGTTGCGATGCGAGAGCTTTCCCGTTTCGCCTTCGAGCACCAGCAGACGACTGGCGCGCCGCTCCGCCAGGGGATGTCGTGCGATCAGGGCATCGGGCAGCTGGAAGAAAAAATCGGCAACTTGCATGGATCGGAGGTCGGGACGCGGAAAGGGCGCAAATCTTATCCGAAACACGTCGACCTGACCACGCCAAGCGATTGACCACCCCGGCGCGCATCCCTATACTGCGCGCCCACTGTGCCTCGATGGCGGAATCGGTAGACGCAGCGGATTCAAAATCCGCCGTTGGTAACAACGTGAGAGTTCGAGTCTCTCTCGAGGCACCATCAGTGAATCGCTACAACGCAGCCAAGCTGCATGCTTAGCGAAACGGGCAACCGGATCGCCTGCAAGTCTAACGCCGTAGCGAAGCTTCAAAGCGCACCAAGCCGCATGCAAGCATCCAGACAATCTGGATCGGCAGCACGGCAAGCAACGTCAGCTACATCGCTTTTCCTCAGACTGACACTCGATATCGATGCAGTCGACTCGTGGCATTGCCTCTCTCGCAACAGCGAATAAGGCGAGTCAAAGCCACGTCAAAAAGCGCCAAATGGCGCCGCCTGGACAGGCAAATTCTATGGCTCCGAGGGGTTGGCATTCCCTGGCGAGTTATCGTAGAGTGTGCCCACTGTGTTTGCATGGGTCGCTGTTGAATCGTGACCTGGTGCAGTAGATCTTCAGATCCGCTACTCCGCTCGACTCTCTTACTCCTTGCAACCAGTTCCAGCTTCCTGCTCTGCGGGGGCAATTCTACTTTTGAGTTTCAAGGATACAAAGACATGTCGAATCGTCAGAACGGTACCGTCAAGTGGTTTAACGACGAGAAAGGTTTTGGTTTCATCACTCCCGAGAGCGGTCCGGATCTGTTCGTGCACTTCCGCGCAATCGAAGGCAACGGCTTCAAGAGCCTGAAAGAAGGCCAGAAAGTCAGTTTCGTCGCAGTGCAAGGTCAAAAGGGCATGCAGGCAGACCAGGTTCAGATCCTGGGCTAAGCCTCTTCTCCGAAAAGCCCCTGATGGCAACATCAGGGGCTTTTTTATGCGCGCACTTCCGTAGAATGCGCCGCCCACCTCTTTGATCGAGACACCCAATGCGCAGACACCTGCTCAGCCCGCAGGGCCAGTTTCCCGCCGCCGGCCTGGTACGCCGGCTTGCTGCAATGTTTTATGACAGCCTGCTGTGCATCGCCTTGATGATGGTAGTGACACTGCTCTATCAGCAAGTGCTGCTGCGCCTGCTCTACGGCAGTGAACAGCTGCAGCAGCTCGCGGATGCCGGCCGCCTGGACATCGACCCCCTGCTCTCGACGCTGCTGCTGTTCAGCCTGTTCGGCTTTTTCGCCAAGTTCTGGACCCACAGCGGCCAAACGCTGGGCATGCAGGTCTGGGGCATCCGAATCCAGAATGCAGACGGAACCGCCATCGATCTTTGGCAGGCGCTTCTGCGTTTTTTGATCGCACTGGTTTCGCTGCTATGCCTGGGCATGGGTTATTGGTGGATGCTGCTCGACAAACAGAACCGCACCTGGCACGACATGTACTCGGAGAGCCAGGCCGTTCAGCTACCGAAGAACATTCACAAGAAGTGACTTTGCTCTGCGCACCGAGCCAACACTGACCCAAACCTTGTCGACAGCGCCTCCGCGCGGTTCGCGCCGGAGGCACCCGTCATCCCGCCCGACGCAGCAACCAGGCACCGATGAGTGCACAGATGCCCGCTGGCAGCACCACCGCAAGCAACGGCGAGAAGCCGAACACCTGGCTAGCCGGCCCGAGCAAATCCTGAATAATGCGGAACACGAAGCCGACCACTACGCCGGTAAAGATGCGCTGACCAAGCGTGACCGAGCGCAGCGGCCCGAAGATGAACGAGATCGCCAGCAGCACCAGCGCAACGGTGACGGCCGGCTGCAGCACCTTGGTCCAGAACGCCAGCCAGTAACGACCGTTGTTCAGCCCCTGCTCACCCAGGTAGTGGATATAGCGCCACAAGCCGGTGATCGATAGCGCTTCCGGCTCCATCACCACCGTCCCGAGTAGCTGCGGCGTCAGCTGAACATCCCAGCGTTCCTGCGGCGTGCGCACCACCTCGGTGTGATCGCCGCGAAAATGGGTGGTCGAGATATTCTCGAGCAGCCAGTGATCAGCCTGATAGCTGGCGCGACGGGCAAAACTGGACGACAGCAAGCGGCGCTCGTCATCGAAGCGATAACGTGTCACCCCCACCAGCATGCCGCCGGGCTGCACGGCGTTGACGTGCACGAACTCGTTCTCCTGCCGGTGCCACAGGCCGCGCTTGCTGCTCTGCGCCTCGCCTGCGCCCTGCGCCAGGGAGCGCCGTGCCTGGGCGATGTCCTCGGTCGCTGGCGCAACGTACTCACCGATCAGAATGCCGGCAATGAGCAGCACCAGCATCGGCTTCATCACCGCCACCACGATGCGCCCCAGCGAGACACCAGCCGCGCGCATGATGGTCAGCTCGCTGCTGCTGGCAAGCGTGCCAAGGCCGATCAAACAACCGATCAGTGCCGCCATAGGCAGCATTTCATACAGACGCCGAGGCGACGTCAGCAGCACGTACTGCAGGGCATCGCCCAGCCCGTAGCTGCCTTCTACATCACTCAATTCATCGATGAACGCGAATAGCAGAGCCAGACCCACGATGATGCCGAGGACAGTCAGAATCGCGAGAAAGACATGGACTCCGATGTAGCGATCCAGCTTAACCACGAGCCACCTCCCGCTGCGCACTGCCCTTCTTCATCCGCAGCCTGATCGGCTCCCAGTAAAGCATCAACAGGCCTATCGCCAGGAACAGCCCGTGCACCCACCAAAGGCCCAGCGCTATCGGGATTCGCCCCTTGTCCAGCGCACCGCGCACGGCGATCAGCAACGCGAGGTAAGTCATGTACAGAAGGATCGCCGGCAGCAGCTTGAGAAAACGCCCCTGTCGCGGATTCACCTTGGCCAGCGGCACCGCGAGCACGGTGACGACGAACACCAGCAACGGCAATGAGAAGCGCCACTGCAGCTCGGTGCGATGACGGATGTTGTCGCTGCCGAGCAGCTCCCGAGTCGGCAGCGCCTCACGTTCGCTCAGCTCCATGCTCACTTCCGGCTTGGGAAGCAGCACGCCATAGGTATCGTACTGGATGGCGCGGTAACCGGCCTGCCCAGGGTTGCCGTCATAGCGATAGCCGTTTTCCAGAATCAGATAGCGACTGCCATCGGGCTGGACTTCCTGCCGTCCGCTCTCGGCAACCAGCACCGACAGCCCGCTTTCCTTTCCGGTCTGACGCGAGACATTGGTTTCGGAGATGAACACCCCGCCGAGTTCGCTGCGGTCAGCCGAAAGTTCGCGGGTGTAGGTTACCCGTGAACCGCCGCGCAACGTCTGGAAGCGCCCCGGCACCAGCGTGTCGAACTCGGTCAGGGAGTCCTGCTGATTGAGGATACGGTCCACCTCGGCGATGCCCTGCGGCGCCAACCCAAGGCTCAGCCATCCCACCACCACCGCCACCAGGGCGGCGGGCGCCAGGCTGTAGACCAGCAGCCGGCGCTGGCTCATGCCCGTGGCCGAAAGCACGGTCATTTCGCTTTCCAGATAGAGGCGCCCGTAGGCCAGCAGAATGCCGAGAAACAGTCCGAGCGGGAGGATCAGCTGCAGAAAGCCGGGCAGACGAAAGCCCATGATCAGCAACAGCACCCCTGGGTCGAGCAGTCCCTGCGCAGCCTGCGCCAGATACTTGATGAAACGGCCACTCATGATGATCACCAGCAGCACGGCACTGACCGCGCTCATGGTGACCAGCAGCTCTCGGGACAGGTAACGAAAGACGATCAAACCAGACACTCCAGGGTTGTCAGGCTCTGGCGGCAACGCTCAAACTAGCCGCCAGTTGCCGGCCCGCCGGAGCGGGCCGTTGGAAATTGGGTAATGACGCACCGAGCGGACGCGGACCGCCGCGCCGAAACAATCGCCGAAGCATCGACGATTGCAACGTTTCTAGCCTAGCGCAGTCGTTAGCAACGACCGAACAGGCGAACCACCGGAAAAATAAGCCCGGCATTATCCTGCAAACCCGACTCTTTGTCTTGGGGACACCACGTCATGGAATTTGTTGTCAAAAGCGCCAAAGCCTCCACCCAGAAGACCGCCACCCTGGTTCTGCCGCTCGGCGATGACTGCCTTCTCGGCAGCGTCGCGCAGAGCGTAGACAGCGCCAGCGGCGGCGCGCTCAGCACTGCGCTCAAGCGTGGCGACATCCAGGGCAAAGCGGGTCAGACCCTGCTGTTGCATGGCCTGCCCGGCCTCAAGGCTGAGCGCGTACTGCTGGTCGGGATCGGCAAGCTCGACGAACTGGACAACCGCCAGTGGCGCAAGATCGCCAATGCCGCACTTGCCGCAATCAAGGGCCTCGGCGGTGCCGATGCGGCCTTCGCCATGCAGGATGTTCAGATCAAAGGCCGCGACAATTACGGCCGCACTCGCCTGCTGGTGGAAATCCTTGCCGACGGCCAGTACGTGTTCGATCGCTTCAAGAGCAAGAAAGCCGACCCGCGCGCTCTGCAGAAGATCATCCTGCTGTGTGACAAGAGCGAGCAGCCCGACGTGGAACGCGCGACCCGCGAAGCCTCGGCGATCGCCAGTGGCATGGCCTTCACCCGCGACCTCGGCAACCTGCCACCGAACGTCTGCCACCCGACCTACATCGCCGAACAGGCAAAGCAGATGAGCAAGGCCTACAAGGGCCTGAAGGTCGACGTGCTCGACGAGAAGAAGCTGCGTGATCTCGGCGCCGGCGCCTTCCTCGCGGTTTCCCAGGGCAGCGACCAGCCCGGCTGCATCATCGTCATGCAGTACAACGGCGGCAAGAAGGGCGAGCAGCCGTATGCCCTGGTGGGCAAAGGCATCACCTTCGATACCGGTGGCATCAGCCTCAAGCCGGGCCAGGGCATGGACGAGATGAAGTACGACATGGGCGGAGCCGCCAGCGTACTCGGCACACTCAAGGCCGTGCTGGAACTGCAGCTGCCGATCAACCTGGTCTGCCTGCTGGCCTGTGCCGAGAACATGCCCAGCGGCGGCGCCACCCGCCCGGGCGACATCGTCACCACCATGAGCGGTCAGACCGTGGAAATCCTCAACACCGATGCCGAGGGCCGTTTGGTGCTGTGCGATGCGCTGACCTACGCCGAACGCTTCGAACCGCGCGCGGTGATCGACGTGGCCACGCTGACCGGTGCCTGCATCGTCGCCCTGGGCAGCAACACTTCCGGTCTGCTGGGCAACAACGAAGCCCTGGTGCAGCAACTGCTGCAGGCTGGCGAGAACGCTGCCGACCGCGCCTGGCAGCTGCCGCTGTTCGACGAATACCAGGAACAGCTGGACAGTCCATTCGCCGATATCGCCAACATCGGCGGCCCCAAAGCAGGCACCATCACGGCTGCCTGCTTCCTCTCGCGCTTCACCAAGAAGTTCGCCTGGGCGCACCTGGATATCGCCGGCACCGCCTGGACCAGCGGCGGCAAGGAAAAAGGCGCCACCGGCCGGCCCGTGCCGCTGTTGACCCAGTACCTGCTGGACCGGGTCAACTGAGATGCACCTGGCCGTCGCGCCTGATCCCTCGGGCCGGAGCCGCCTTGCGCTGCCCGGCCAGAGCGGAGCACGCCCATGACGCGGATCGAATTCTACGTCCTGCCCGACGCCAACCCGACCGGCCGCCTGCGGGCGGCCTGTCAGTTGGCGGCCAAGGGCTGGCAACACGGCATGCAGGTATTCATTCGCTGCGTCGATGAAACGCAGTCGAGCGAGGTCGACGAGCTACTCTGGGGCTTTCGCGCCGAGCGCTTCATTCCCCACGAGCAGCACGTCGACGACCCGAAGGCCCCGGTGGTGATCGGTGTCGACCAGGCACCTCAATTCACGCAGGGCCTCTTGATCAACCTGGCATCGACGCTTTCGTCGCACATCGACCAGTTCAGCCGGGTCATCGAGATCGTCAACCAGGAACCGCAACTGCTGACCGCCTGCCGGGAGAATTTCCGCCTGTATCGACGCCAGGGCTATGATCCGAAACGGGTCGAGCTTTAAGACCAACCATTCGACAGCAAGGGAAAACCCCTGGCAGCCGCCGGGATGCTCAAGCCCCGGAAACTTCTGAGATGACACCGAAAGCCCCGAACAAACCCGCCGAACTGCTGAGCGATCTCGAGTCCATTCGCGCCCTGCTCGGTGACGATTTTCCAGACGAGGCTCCGGCCGGCGCAGCGCTGGACCCGGACAGCATTCCGCTGCTGTCCGATATCGTCGAGCCAGCGCCTGCCGTTCCGGCCGCGAGCGCCAGCGACGACGAGCCACGGGAAACCAGCGTGCGTAGCGCGTTTCGCTCCCTGGCCGAACGGCACATCGACCATGAGCTGCGCACCGCGGCCAATCTGATCCTGCAGGAAGTGATCGACGACTTCGTGCCGCAGATCGAGGCGGAACTCAAGCGTCGCCTCGAGAGCCGAATCGAGCGCCTGGTACGCACGCCCCCGCCTCGCTCCTGAGTCATCCGCGACAATGCGCAGTTAATAAGCACGGCCGCGAAATCTCGCGGCCGTTTGCCTTTATACTTGCCCGTTTTTCCGACCAGCCGTTTTAAGGGTCCCGCCGCATGGACAAGACCTACCAGCCGCACGCCATCGAGACTTCCTGGTACCAGACTTGGGAATCGAACAACTATTTCGCCCCGCAAGGTTCCGGCGAGCCCTACACCATCATGATCCCGCCGCCGAACGTCACCGGCAGCCTGCACATGGGTCACGGCTTCAACAACGCCATCATGGATGCTTTGATCCGCTGGCGCCGCATGCAGGGCCGCAACACCCTGTGGCAGCCAGGTACAGACCATGCTGGTATCGCCACGCAGATGGTGGTCGAGCGCCAGCTCGGCGCGCAGGGCGTTTCGCGTCATGACCTTGGACGCGAGAAGTTTCTCGAGAAGGTCTGGCAGTGGAAGGAAGAGTCCGGCGGCTCCATCACCCGGCAGATCCGTCGTCTGGGCTCCTCGGTGGACTGGTCGCGCGAGCGCTTCACCATGGACGACGGCCTCTCCGAGGCGGTCAAGGAAGCCTTCGTCCGCCTGCACGAGGACGGCCTGATCTATCGCGGCAAGCGCCTGGTCAACTGGGACACCAAGCTGCACACCGCGATCTCAGACCTCGAAGTCGAGAACCATGACGAGAAAGGTCATCTCTGGCACCTGCGTTATCCGCTGGCCGACGGCTGCAAGACTGCAGATGGCCTGGATTACCTGGTGGTCGCCACTACCCGTCCGGAAACCATGCTCGGTGACGCCGCCATCGCCGTGCACCCGGAGGACGAGCGCTACAAGAGCCTGATCGGCCGTCACGTCATGCTGCCGCTGGTCAACCGCCTGATCCCGATCGTCGCCGACGACTACGTCGACCTCGAGTTCGGCACCGGCTGCGTGAAGATCACCCCGGCGCATGACTTCAACGACTACGAGGTGGGCAAGCGTCATCACCTGCCGCTGATCAATATCTTCGACCGCAACGCCGCGGTGCTCGCCAAGGCCCAGGTGTTCAACATCGACGGGACGCCGAACGACAAGATCGATGCCAACCTGCCGGACGGCTACGCGCACATGGACCGCTTCGATGCGCGCAAGGCCATCGTCGCCGAGTTCGACGCCATGAGCCTGCTGGAAAAGATCGACGACCACGCGCTGAAAGTCCCCCGCGGTGATCGCTCCGGCACCATCATCGAGCCGTGGCTGACCGACCAGTGGTACGTTTCCACCAAACCGCTGGCCGAGAAGGCCATCGCCGCCGTCGAAAGCGGCGAAATCCAGTTCGTGCCCAAGCAGTACGAGAACATGTACTTCAGCTGGATGCGCGACATCCAGGACTGGTGCATCAGCCGTCAGCTCTGGTGGGGCCATCGCATTCCTGCGTGGTACGACGAAGCCGGCAACGTCTACGTTGGCCGCGATGAAGTGGAGGTACGCAGCAAGTACAACCTCTGCAACAACGTCGAACTGCGTCAGGACGAGGACGTCCTGGACACCTGGTTCAGCTCCGGCCTGTGGACCTTTTCCACACTCGGCTGGCCGCAGCAGACCGAGTTCCTGAAGACCTTCCACCCCACCGACGTGCTGGTCACAGGCTTCGACATCATCTTCTTCTGGGTCGCCCGGATGATCATGCTGTCCACTCACCTGACCGGGCAGATTCCGTTCAAGACCGTCTACGTGCACGGTCTGGTACGCGATGGTCAGGGGCAGAAGATGTCCAAGTCCAAGGGCAACGTGCTCGACCCGCTGGACATCGTCGATGGCATCACCCTCGATGAACTGCTGACCAAGCGCACCAGCGGCATGATGCAGCCCAAGCTGGCCGAGAAGATCGCCAAGCAGACCCGCGCCGAGTTCCCCGAAGGCATCGCCAGCTACGGCACAGACGCCCTGCGCTTTACCTTCTGCTCGCTGGCCTCAACCGGCCGCGACATCAAGTTCGACATGGGCCGCGTCGAGGGTTACCGCAACTTCTGCAACAAGATCTGGAACGCCGCCAACTTCGTCTTCGAGAACACCGAGGGCAAGGACACGGGGGTCAATGGCGAGCCCGTCGAGCTCTCGTCGGTGGATCGCTGGATCATCTCCGCGCTGCAGCGTACCGAGAGCGAGGTGAATCGACAGCTGGAGGCGTTCCGCTTCGACCTGGCCGCGCAGGCGCTGTACGAGTTCATCTGGGACGAGTACTGCGCCTGGTACCTGGAGCTGGTCAAGCCGCTGCTGTGGGACGAGACCGCAAGCGCCGAACGCCAGCGCGGCACCCGCCGCACCTTGGTGCGCGTGCTGGAAACCGCGCTGCGCCTGGCGCATCCGTTCATGCCGTTCATTACCGAGGAAATCTGGCAGCGCGTCGCGCCGCTCGCCGGCAAGTCCGGTCCGACGCTGATGCTGCAGCCGTGGCCGGAGTTCAACCCGGAGCGTATCGACGAAGCCGCCGAAGGCGATATCGAGTGGCTCAAGGCCTTCATGCTGGGCATCCGCCAGATCCGCGGCGAGATGAACATCTCCATGGCCAAGCGCATCGACGTGGTGCTGGGCAACGCCTCGGCTACCGATCAAAGCCGCCTGACCGACAACGAGCCGCTGCTGAAGAAACTGGCCAAGCTGGAAAGCGTGCGCCTGCTCAACGACGGCGAAGAAGCACCGCTGTCGGCCATCGCGCTGGTGGGTGACATGCAGGTGCTTGTGCCGATGGCTGGCCTGATCGACAAGGATGCCGAACTGGCTCGCCTGGACAAGGAACTCGCCCGGCTGGACGGCGAGGTCAAGCGCGTCGGCGGAAAGCTGTCGAACGCCGGTTTCGTCGACAAGGCACCCGCCGAGGTGATCGACAAGGAACGCGCCAAACTGGCCGAGGCCGAACAGGCCAAAGCCAGGCTGCAGGAGCAGCGCGACCGCATCGCCACGCTCTGATCAGGACGCGGTAAACGCAAAAGGCCAGCCCGAAAGGTGCTGGCCTTTTTGCTTAAGGAGGTCATCTTGATTGATGACAAGTTATTACCGGCAACGCTGATACACTATGCCGCACATGAAACACCCCTTTACAAACTGGCAGGCCGTTAAAGCCAAGACGAACAGCTCGACGATGTGAAATGAGCCCCCTGCTGCGAAGCGCAATGCCCCACGTATTTCGCCGAACGCGCAACCGTCTCCCAGGGCAGTCCACCGCCCCGATTTGTTTCACCTCGCTAGCGAATCGTTCCCCTGCCAGCCGCTGAGGCTGCGTCGACACACCCGCATGCCCGGCAAGGTTCCTCAAGATGGAGTCCCTCCGATGTATGCACTCATGGCTGTCGTGTTCGTCATAGGCTATCTATGCATAGCCTTTGAACATCCCCTGAAGATAGACAAGGCCGCTGCCGCGATCCTGACCGCGGTTGTGACCTGGACCATTCTGGTGCTAGGCGCCGACCAGATACTTCCGCTGCTGCAACCCGGCAGCCACAACCCCGGGGACTCCTCGGCGGTGGTGGTCGAATCGCTGCGTCATCACCTGGGAGAAGTCTCGGAGATTCTCTTCTTCCTGCTCGGCGCGATGACCATCGTCGAGCTGATCGACTCCCACGAAGGTTTCAAGGTAATCACCGACCGCATCCAGACCCGCAAGCGCGTGCACCTGCTGTGGATCATCGGCTTCCTCACCTTCTTCCTCTCCGCAGCACTGGACAACCTGACCACCACCATCGTCATGGTCTCGCTGCTGCGCAAGCTCATCCGTGGCCGTCCCGAGCGCTGGTTGTTCGTCGGCGTCGTGGTAATCGCCGCCAACGCCGGTGGTGCCTGGTCGCCGATCGGTGACGTGACCACCACCATGCTCTGGATCGGCAAC
The DNA here is from genome assembly GCF_032106285.1 of Stutzerimonas kunmingensis. Lineage (GTDB taxonomy): Bacteria > Pseudomonadota > Gammaproteobacteria > Pseudomonadales > Pseudomonadaceae > Stutzerimonas > Stutzerimonas kunmingensis_B. Next base: position 92,313 of record NZ_DAMCPO010000011.1, on the reverse strand, counting down.
CAGATCAGCGCTTCCGGCGTGATCACCGGCCTGTTCCTGCCAAGCCTGGTGTGCCTGCTGGTGCCGCTGATCATTCTCAGCTTCCGTCTGCGCGGCGAGGCACCACGCCCGCGTCCTCGTGCTCACCTGGCCGAGAAGCACCCGCCGACCACCACCGTATTCGAGCGCAATCTGGTACTCGGTCTTGGCCTCGCTGCCCTGCTCTTCGTCCCGGTGTTCAAGACCGTGACCCACCTGCCGCCTTACATGGGCATCCTCTTCGGCCTCGGCGTGCTCTGGGTGACCACCGAGTTCATCCACCGCAACAAGAATGCCGAAGACAAGCACCCGCTTTCGGTAGTCGGCGTTCTGCGCAAGGTGGACACCCCCAGCGTGCTGTTCTTCCTCGGCATTCTGCTGGCCGTATCCAGTCTCGCTACCGCGGGCCACCTGACCCAGGTCGCGACCGCGCTGCGTGAATCGCTCGGCCACATCTACCCGATCACCTACGCCATCGGCCTGCTTTCGGCCGTGGTCGACAACGTGCCGCTGGTGGCCGGTGCGATGAAGATGTACCCGCTGGTCAGCGAGAAGATGCTGGCTGCAACCGCGGCAGAGGAAATTAGCTGGATGTCCCAGTTCGTCGTCGATGGCAACTTCTGGGAGATGCTCGCCTTCTGCGCCGGTACCGGCGGTAGCACGCTGATCATCGGCTCGGCTGCGGGGGTCGCGGCGATGGGCATGGAGAAGATCAGCTTCACCTGGTACGTCAAGCGCGTCAGCTTGCTGGCCTTCCTCGGTTACACTGCGGGCGCCGTGACCTACATCGGCATGCTCGCCCTGCGCTAAACCGCAGTGAGCCTGGCCAGGTCGCTGCCCCCCATAGACGACCTGGCCAGGGACCTTCCATGACCGTCAGCAAGACCAAAACCAGTTTCTATCGCCGACTCTACGTCGCCTGGCTGATCGACAGCGGCACCGCCTGCGGTGTCCCTGCACTGATGGCCGCGACCGGCATGCCGCGGCGCACCGCCCAGGACACCCTTGCCGCGCTCGCGGAGCTGGACATCGACTGCAGCTTCGAGCAGGACGACGGCGAACGCCACAATGCCGGCCACTACGCCATCCGCGACTGGGGTGCCATCGACAAGGGCTGGATCGAGCGCAACCTGCCGCGTATCAAATCCATTCTCGAATATCCCTGATCGACCATGAGTGGCGACCTGCTGCTGGTTCTCGGCCTGCTCACCGGTTGCATCGGCCTGTTCGCGCTGAACAAGCCACGCATGGACGTGGTGGCGGTACTGGCCATGGTCGCGCTGCCGCTCACTGGTGTGCTCAGCGTGCAGGAGGCACTGGCCGGTTTCAGCGATCCGAGCGTGGTGCTGATCGCCACCCTGTTCGTCATCGGCGACGGCCTGGTGCGCACCGGCATCGCCTATCGCCTGGGCGACTGGCTGATGCGTACCGCCGGCAGCAGCGAGACCCGCTTGCTGATTCTGCTGATGCTGGCCGTCGCGGCGCTCGGCTCGGTGATGAGTTCGACCGGCGTGGTGGCGATCTTCATTCCCGTGGTGCTCGGCATCGCCAATCGCATGAAGGTCTCGCCACGGCGGCTGATGATGCCGCTGGCGTTCGCCGGCCTGATCAGCGGCATGCTGACGCTGGTGGCGACGCCGCCGAACCTGGTGATCAACAGCGAACTGCGCCGCGCCGGGCTCGACGGCTTCTCCTTCTTCGATTTCACCCCCATCGGCCTGGCGATTCTGCTGCTCGGCGTCGGCTATATGCTGCTGGCGCGCCGCTGGCTGGGCAGCGAAAAGCGCATCGAAACGACAGAACATCGCCATACGCTGGCGGATCTGGCGCGGGAGTATCGACTGGAAGAACGCGAGCGGCGACTGCGGGTGATGCCGGGATCGATTCTCGCCAACCAGGCGCTGGACGAGCTGAAGCTGCGAACCCAGTACGGCATCAACGTGATCGCCGTGGAACGCCATGACCGCTTTCGCAACCTTCTGCTGATCGCGACGGGCAATACCGAACTGTTCGTCGGCGATGTGCTGCTGGTCGATCTGGCCAGCCCGGCCATCGGCCTGCTCGGCGCCTATCAGGAGCTGGGCCTCGAACCCCTGCAACTCAGCACCTCCTACTATTCGGTGCACGGTCGCGAGCTGGGGCTGGCGGAAGTGGCGCTGCCACCGGATTCGCGCCTACCGGGCAAGACAATCCAGCAACTGGGTTTTCGCAGCCGGCACAAGCTCAACGTGGTCGGTCTGCGCCGCAATCGCCAAGCCCTGCAGGGGCTGCTGGTGGATGAAAAGCTCAAGCCAGCCGATACGCTGCTGGTGGCCGGCAGCTGGAAGCACATTCACCGTCTGCAGGGCATGAGCCGCGACTTCCTCGTGCTGAGCCTGCCGGCCGAGGTGGACGATGTGGCGCCCGCGGCCAACCAGGCACCGTTCGCGCTGCTCGGGCTGGCGGTGATGGTGACATTGATGGTCAGCGGCCTGGTGCCCAACGTGCTGGCGGCGCTGATTGGCTGCCTGGTCATGGGCCTGTTCCGCTGCATCGACATGGACAGCGCCTACAAGGCGATTCACTGGCAAAGCCTGGTGCTGATCGTCGGCATGCTGCCGTTCGCCCTGGCGTTGCAGAAGACCGGCGGCATCGCCCTGGCGACATCGGGGCTGGTCGGCCTGCTCGGCGACGCCGGACCGCATGCCTTGCTCGCCTGCCTGTTTCTGCTGACCGCAGTGATCGGGCTGTTCATCTCCAACACGGCGACGGCTGTGCTGATGGCACCCGTTGCGCTGTCCACCGCCGAACAGCTGGGCGCCTCGCCCTATCCGTTCGCCATGATCGTCGCGCTGGCCGCCTCAGCCGCGTTCATGACGCCGATTTCCTCGCCGGTGAACACCCTGGTGCTCGGTCCCGGGCAATACCGCTTCGCCGACTTCGTCCGAGTTGGCGTGCCCTTTACCGCGCTGATCATGATCGTCTCGGTGCTGCTGGTGCCGCTGCTGTTTCCGCTATGAATGCCGGCTGCCTCGGGACACCCACCGACGGGTAGCCAGCGAAAAGTGGCATGGCGGCTGAAAGGGCCAGCCGTTAAGCTCCAGCTCTCATTCTAAAAAGAACAGACTCCATGCCTCAGCGTGTCGCCCTGTTTCCGGTCCTGCTGGCCGGTGCCGTTCTCTTGTTGGTCGTCCATGGCCTTGGCCGCTTCGTCTATACCCCGCTGCTGCCCTGGCTGGTGGAGGACGGTCTGCTGACCGTGCAGGAAGGCGCCAGCATCGCCAGCTGGAACTACCTGGGCTATCTGATCGGCGCCCTGCTCGCGGTGCGCTGGCATCGCGTCGCGCAGATCCGCCGTACGCTGCCTTGGGCACTGGCGCTACACGTCTTGAGCGCCCTGCTGCAGACCCAGGCGGAATCCGCTGACGCCCTCGCCGCATTGCGCCTGGCCAATGGCATCAGCAACGGTCTGGTATTCGTCCAGGCGCCTTCGCTGATCCTCGAATGGTTGGCGCGACAGCAGCGCGTTTCCTCCAGCGGCCTGGTCTATCTCGGTGTCTGCGTCGGGCTGATTCTCTCCAGTTTGCTGGTGAGCCTGAGCGACGGGTATCTGCTGGGAGCCGAGCGTTGGTGGCCGGCGGCGTTGCTTTCGATACCGCTGGCCTGGTGGGGCTGGCGGCAGCTGTCGCGGCTGGACATGCCTGACGAGGAACAGGCCCATTCTGCGGAGGAGCCACCCAGCGGCAAGCTGCTCGATCGCTCCAGCACACCGCTGTTTCTTTCCTATGCCGGTGCCGGCATGGGCTACATCCTGCCGATGACTTTCCTGCCGATGGTCGCGCGTCTGCAGGTGGAGCCCGGTGACTTCCTCATCGGTGGCAGCTGGCTGGTGGTGGCGCTGGCGACGCTGCCGGCGCCCTGGCTGTGGAATCGTCTCGGCGTGCGCATGGGTGACGACATCGCCTTGCGCCTGAGCTATCTCACCCAACTGCTCGGCGTACTGGCCGCGCTACTGCTGCCCGGCGCGGTCGGCATCCTGCTCTGTGCGGTACTGGTCGGCGGCACCTTTCTCGGCACCGTGCTGTTGACCCAGCGCCTGGCGCGGGCGCTGCATCCACACCAGGGGCCGCGGCTGTCAGCGGCGCTGATCGCACTCTACGGCCTGACCCAGCTCGCCGCCCCCTGGCTGACCAGCATCTGGATGGGCATGGGCGGCAGCCTGCACAGCGCCTTCTGGCTCGGCGCCGGGGCGCTGCTCTGGGGCCTGCTGTGGATGCTGATGGTGCCGCGCCGCCGTTAGCAACGAGACCTATCCGCGGGCAGCGGTTGTGGGACAATGCGCGCCCCAGCCGCCAACCTCCCGCTGATCAGATGCCGCGCAGATCCCCGTCCTCGACTCCGCAGCCCGGCCGTGCCGAACCCGGCAAGGCCGTACTGCATCCACGCAACCGCCATACCGGCCGCTACGACTTCCCGGCGCTGATTGCTGGCTGCCCGGAGCTGGCCGAGTACGTCATCCTCAATCCCTACGGCAAGCAAAGCATCGACTTCGCCAACCCGGATGCGGTGCGGGTATTCAACCGCGCCTTGCTGCGGCAGTTCTACGGCATCCAGCACTGGGATATCCCGCCGGGCTACCTGTGCCCGCCGGTGCCAGGGCGCGCCGATTATCTGCATGGACTGGCCGATCTGCTCGGGCAGAACGATGCCAGCGCCATTCCCCGCGGCACCGCCATTCACGCGCTGGACATCGGCACCGGTGCCAACTGCATCTACCCGCTGATCGGCCACCGGGAATACGGCTGGCGCTTCACCGGGAGCGATATCGACACCACCGCTCTGGCCTCGGCACGCACCATCGTCTCGGCCAATGGCCTCGCCAAGGCCATCGAGCTGAGACAGCAGGCGGTGCCGAAGCACATCTTCAAGGGAGTGATGTTGCCGGAGGATCGCTTCGACCTGACGTTGTGCAATCCGCCCTTCCATGCGTCACCGGCCGAAGCCAGCAGTGGCAGCCAGCGCAAGTGGCGTAACCTCGGCAAGCTCGATCCGAGCCGCAAACTACCCGCGCTCAATTTCGGCGGTCAGGCGGCGGAGCTCTGGTGCGAAGGTGGCGAAGCGGCCTTTGTCGCGCGCATGGCGGAGGAAAGCGTCGCGTTCGCCGGACAGGTCTACTGGTTCAGTACCCTGGTATCGAAGGGCGCCAACGTGGCGCCGCTGGAGGCGCGGCTGAAACGCCTCGGTGCCCGCCAGATGCACACGCTGGACATGGCTCAGGGGCAGAAGAAGAGCCGCTTCGTCGCCTGGACCTTCCTGAGTCAAACGGAGCAGGCGAGTTGGCGCGCCGAGCGCTGGGCGAAAGGGTGAAATTCAGGCAGGCGTCAACGGAAAGGTTTAGACCGCCACGTCCCAGAGCTGCTTGTTCTTCAGCGCCATGGTCTGGATATAGCGCGGTTCACCGTTGATCTCTTCCAGTTCGGTCATCCCGGCCAGCTCGCCTACCACGCGATAACGCTTGCCTACACGCTTGTCCTTCAACGGATAGAGCTTGGCGATTTGTTGGGCGAGTTCGGTAAGGGTGGACATTGCTTGTTGCTCCATTGACTGCGTGCCGCAGGTATTTACCAACTGTTGATGACGGTTATACGACAGCCGAGCTTAGAACAGGGTTTCCAGGCTGCCACTCGATCGCAGGCGTATGCACAAAAGCCGGTAGGTTGCTGCTAAGAACCGGCGATTTGTTCTTAACGTCTTCTACGCCGCTTCGCTTTGGAGCGATGAATACCGAATTGATTCCGTCACGTTCGTCGCCGCTTTCGAACTGCAGAGCGAGGCCATGAGATCGGTATTGCGGGCATGACAGCTTTGGCGCGACCGGATAAACCGGCCACGCGGAAAAGAAGGAATTACGAGATCGCAGGCCAGCTGGAATCAGCAGGTGCCCAGCCCCATCTGCAGCAGCGCCAGGCCGCCACGCTGCCAGCCCCACCAGGCCAGCATCAGCAGACCCAGCACCAGGGCGACGCTCACACCCAGCCAGAGCGGCCGCATCAGTTGACCTGCGCCTCGCGCAGGCGCTCGACCGGCTGCTCACGAATCGGCCAGTTGAGTACCGCCGCCATCAGGCTCAGCGCGATCGCGATCTGCCAGACCAGGTCGTAACTGCCGGTACGGTCGTACAGCCAGCCGCCCAGCCAGCCGCCAAAGAACGAGCCCAGCTGATGGAAAAGGAAGGCGATACCGCCGAGCATCGACAGGTTGCGCACGCCGAACATGGTCGCCACCGTACCGTTGGTGAGTGGAACCGTGGACAGCCACAGCAAGCCCATGGCGATGCCGAATGCGTACGCGCTCCAGACACTCAGCGGCGCCAGCAGGAAAACACTGATCACCACCCCGCGAATCAGATACAACCCGGCCAGCAGCTTTGGCTTGGAGTAGCAGCTGCCCAGCCAGCCCGCAGTGTAGGTGCCGACGACGTTGAACAGCCCGACCAGTGCGAGCACCGTGGTACCGACCTGCGCCGGCAGATGCTGATCGACCAGATAGGCCGGCAGGTGCAGGCCGATGAAGACCACCTGGAAGCCGCAGACGAAAAAGCCCAGCGCCAGCAGACGGAACCCGGAATGCCCGGCCGCTTCGCGCAGCGCCTCGCCCAGCGACTGCTGAGTTCCGGGTGCCGCCGGAGGCCGCGCGGGGCTGCGCATCATCCCCGCGAGCGGCACGATCAGCGCCACCAGCAAACCGAGCGCCATAAGCGCCGAGGACCACCCCAGCCACTCGATGAGCCCCAGGCTGCCGGGCAGCATGATGAACTGGCCGAAAGAGCCCGCAGCGCTGGCGATGCCCATCGCCATGCTGCGCTTCTCCGGCGGAACCGCCTGCCCTACTGCGCCGAGGATCACCGAGAACGAGGTGCCTGACAGCCCAAGTCCGATCAGCAGCCCGGCACTCAGCGTCAGGGTCGTCGGCGAATCGGACACCGCCATCAATGCCAGCCCGATGGCGTAGAGAATGCCGCCGATCAGCACGGCACGAGCCACGCCGAAGCGATCGGCCAGCGCGCCGGTCACCGGCTGTACCAGGCCCCAGATCAGGTTCTGTATCGCGATGGCGAAGGCGAACACCTCGCGGCCCCAGCCGAATTCCGCGCTCATGGGCGGCAGGAACAGACCGAAACCGTGGCGCACGCCGAGGGAAATCGCGAGGATCAGCGAGCCACCAGCGAGAATCCAGGCAGAGTTGCGCCATGCAGCGGTCATGGGGGTCATTCCTCGAAGAAAAGGCGACCAGTTTACTCAGTTAAGCCTTTCTTTCGTCACCCCATGTGTCCGATCGGGTGCCCTCCGCTCTCGCGGAACGCTAAAGCGCCAGCAACCCTACGGCCATCAACAACGGCGTCGCCACGCTGACCGCAGCGTTCAGCCCCAATGCCGGCAGCAGGCGCTGCGCCTGCAGCGGTTCGCGACGCAGCAACCATGCCGCTCGCAGGGCCAACGGCAAGGTCAACAAGCCGAGTGCGCCACCGGCCAGACCTGGCTGCGCCAGCACAGCCAGGAGTACGCCGTAGGCCAGCAGCCACTGCTCAAACGCCACGCGCACGGCGTTGGTACAGCCGATATGCATAGGCAGGGTACGCCGGCCGACAGCGCGGTCGGCATCAATGTCCGGAAACTGGCCGAGCAAAAGCAGGTTGTTGCAGAGCAGCAGAGGGGGCAGGATCAACCACAGATCGCCGAGATCCGGCGCGCCGCCGAGAACGATGCGCGTACCCAGCACCATCAGCGCGAAGCCCAAGCCCGGCGCGAACAGGCACAGCCAGGGGTGGCGGGTCAGCCAAGGCGTGTAAAGCAGCACCAGCAACAGTCCCGCCAGACCGATCGGCGCCAGACTGAGCAACAGCGGCGGCTGGCGCAGCAGGAAGAACAGGCCGATCAGCGCGCAGGTCAGCAGGCTGCCGAGACCGAGCAGCAATGTGCGACCCAGCAGATGCGGGTGGGTCACCAAGGTACCGCTGCCACCGCTGAATGCCGTGCGGCGGGTCTGCAGGTCCAGCCCACTGCGGTAATCACCCCATTCGTTGAGCGCATTGACTGCCACATGGGCGGCCAGGGCGCCGAGCATCACCAGCAGTGCATCACTGTAGGACATCGCTTCCGCGCTCCCGCGCGCTGCCAAGGCCAGCCCGAGCGCCACGCAGCTCAGCGTCAGCAGCAGGAAACGACCGCGCGCCACACCCAGCCAGTCCAAGGTTCCGCTCATCTACGCCTCCCGCTATCGTCTGGTGTACGGCAGGCTAACCCCAACGCCGCCAGGCGTCCTTGACACAGATCGACTCCGCCAGACCGCAGCTTCGGCTGCAGGCACGCACCACCCGCTCTCGGGTAAACTGCCCAACCTGTTGCATTCCAGCCGTGAGACCACCATGCCCATCCGCCACTGCATCGTCCATCTGATCGAGAAAAAGCCGGACGGCACCCCCGCCGTGCTCCACGCCCGTGACTCGGAGCTGGGCAACTCCCAGGCTATCGAGAACCTGCTGGCCGATCTCAATGAGAGCTACAACGCCAAGCAGGGCAAGGCCTGGGGCTTCTTTCACGAGGAGTCCGGCGCCTATCCGTTCAGCGGCTGGCTCGCGCAGTACATGGAAGGCAATCAGGACTTCACCGCATTCAGCCGCCAGGCAGTCGAGCATCTGCAGAAGCTGATGGAGGAATCCAACCTCTCCACCGGCGGCCACGTGCTGTTCGCCCACTACCAGCAGGGCATGACCGATTACCTGGCCATCGCGCTGCTGCACCACAGCAACGGCGTCACCGTTACCGACTCGCTGGACGTGACCGAAGCCCGGCACCTCGACCTCGGACAGCTGCACCTGGCGACGCGGATCAACATCTCCGAGTGGCAGAACAACAAGCAGTCCAAGCAGTACATCTCCTTCATCAAGGGCAAGAACGGCAAGAAGGTGTCCGAGTACTTCCGCGACTTCATCGGCTGCCAGGAGGGCGTCGACGGCCCGGGCGAGACCCGCACGCTGCTCAAGGCCTTCAGCGACTACGTCGAAAGCGAAGACCTGCCCGAGGAAAAAGCACGGGAGAAGACCAGCGCGCTGGTCGGCTACGCCAGTAGCCAGGCGAAGATCGGCGAACCCATGTCGCTCGAAGAGCTGTCCGGGGTGATCGACGAGGAACGTCCGCGCGCCTTCTACGAGCACATCCGCAACAAGGATTACGGGCTGTCGCCGGAAATTCCCGCCGACAAACGCACGCTAAACCAGTTTCAGCGCTTCACCGGGCGCGCCGAAGGGCTGTCGATCAGCTTCGAGTCGCATCTGCTGGGCTCGAAGGTCGAGTACGACGAGGCGCGCGACATGCTGATCATCCGCCAGCTGCCGACCCAACTGAAGGACCAGCTCAAGCGGCGCAAGGACTGACCACGCCATGCGCCTGGCGGACGCCATTCTCGATGACTGCCTGTGCGACCCGGCGGCGCCGCTGGCGCGCGATCCGGCACGCTGCTACGGCCTGGACAAAGCACAGGCTCAAGCGCAGCTGGCAAGCCTGAAGGAATGGCTGCGGGTACAGCAGACCATGCTCTGGGCCAACCGCCGCGACGCCCTGCTGCTCGTGCTGCAGGGGCCGGACTGCTCCGGCAAGAACGGCGTGATCCGCCGCGTGCTGGGTGGCCTGGACCCGCTGGGGCTGTCGCCGCACAGCTTCCAGGCGCCGAGCGAAGAAGAACGCCGCCACGACTTCCTCTGGCGCTACCGGGAGCGGCTGCCGGTGCCCGGCATGCTCGGCGTATTCAATCGCAGCTACTACGAAGCGTTGGTCAGCGATCTGCGCGACGGCCTGTGCTCGCCTACCGATATTCCGCAGCGCGAGGCCGCAATCCTGGCTTTCGAGCGCGAGCTGCCGACCGCCAGCATCCAGCCGCTCAAGAGTTACCTGCAGCTGTCTGCCGGCGAGCAGAAGCAGCGCTTGCATCGGCGCCTGGAGCAGCCGGAAAAGCGCTGGAAGCTGACCCTCGGCGATCTGCAGGACCACCGCACCTTCGCCCAGCAGCAGGCGCAATGGGCTGCCGTGCTGAGCAAAAGCCACAGCCGCGAAGCACCCTGGTACGTGATACCGGCCGACCACCGCTGGTTGCGCGACCTGCTCGTCGCCAGCCTGCTCGCCCGCGCGTTCGAGCGCCTGGCACTAGACTGGCCGGCGCGGCTGGCGCCATTCACCCATGCCGATCTGGACGGCACGCCATGAAGCGCTTCGCTCTGTTGCCGCTGCTGCTTCTGCCGCTGCTGGCGCTGGCGCAGGCGCAGCAAGGCGAAACAGCGCCGGAGCTGTCGGTGGACGAGGTCCGCTTCACGGTCGCCAACTCCGAGTTCACCCTGATGCACGAGATGGGGCACCTGCTGATCAGCGAACTGCAGCTGCCGGTACTGGGGCGTGAGGAAGACGCCGCCGACCAGCTCGGCTTCATGGGCCTGTTCCTGTTGCAGCAGGAACAGCACCGCGACGATTTCTACGCCAAGCTGATGGATGTCGCCGATTACTGGCGTTTGGAATGGCAGAACGCGGAACGCGACGGCTCCCCGGTGCCGGTCTGGGACAGCCATGCGCTGGACGCCCAGCGCTTCTACAACATCGCCTGCCTGGCCTACGGCAGCGACCCGGATCGGCTCGACTGGGTGCTGGAAGTCAGCGGCTTGCCGGTGGAACGCGCGCTGTACTGTCCCGAGGAATACGAACAGGCGGCCCACGCAGTGCAGTGGTTTCGCGAGCACTTCGGCCGCAGCGACGAGCGACCGGCGCGGCACCGCATTCGGGTGATCTACGACCCCCCCCCCGGACATCTGCCGGGTGGTACCGAACTGCTGGAAAAGATTCGCGCCAGCGGCGAGCTGGAAGCGGTCGCGGCGAAGGCCAGCGAGGCCTTCGAGCTGCCCCGCGACCTAACCCTGCGCATGTCCACCTGCGGCGCGCCGGACGCCTGGTTCAACCGCATCAGCGGTGAGCTCACGCTGTGCTACGAGCGCATCGCCTACTTCCGCACGCTGGCCCGCGAGCTGCCGAAGCTGCGCGCCGGCGAATCACCGACGCCGCACTGAGGCGTCTTCAGCGCGCCTCGATGCGATAGCCGACACGCGGGAAGTGCACGTGTACGACCCCGGTGCGGTCATCGCTGCGGCGCAGGATCAGCTCTTCGCTACCGGCGAAGACCAACTCGCCCTCGACCGGATCGGCGCCGTAATCCACTGCGGCGATGGCCACATTCTGCCCTTCCTGAAAACCATTCGGCTCGCTGAATGCTTCGTCCGGCAGCGGCGCAGGCTCGGCCTCCAGCGCCATGCGCAGTGCATCCTCGGCGGATAGCTCGCTGCTGGAGCCATGGCCCACGCCGAGTACCTTGCCAAGCCAGGCCGCCACCTCCGGGTAGCCATCCACCAGCGGCGCGGTGACCGGCGTTGCACGCAGGAACCACAGGCAATGCGCGACGGCGAAGTCGGCAATCGACGGCGCCGCACCAAACAGGAACTCGCCCTCCTCCCGCGCCAGCTGCTGCTGCAGGCGCGTCATGAAGGTTGGCCAATCACTCTTCGCCTGCTCCAGCGGAACGCGACTGACCGAGCCGTTGGAGAACAGCTGCGCACGGTCCTTGCTGAAGATCTGGACGAACTCCTTGGGCACCTGGGCGAAGCGGACGGCCATGGATTCGGGCTGGAACACCAGGCTCACGGCGTTCAGGAACAGCACCGAATCGGCCCACTGGGCAAGCGTCGCGGCGGTGAACTCCTGGCCTTCCGGGAACAGCGCCGGGGTGGTCTTTTCGGCCTCGAGCCGACGCGCGATCAGGGCGGTGTCGCAATAGATGTCGGCGCCGACCTGCAGCACCGGCGTGCGTCGATAACCGCCAGTGAGCGCGGTCAGATCGGGCTTGGGCATGACCGGAGGGATCATCACCGAGCGCCAGGACAGCTGCTTGAACCCCAGCATCAGGCGCGCCTTTTCGGCAAAGGGCGAGGTGGGATAGTGGTGCAGGATCAGCTCGTGCATGACAGGCTCCGCCAGAGGTCTCGAGATGGGGCGTCGCCCCGTTGGAAGAGCATCAGCTTAGACGCTCCGCTCCACCGAGCCTACCGGCTGATTGGTGCGTCATTCACGCAACGGGGCTGGCCAGGCTCACCAGGCGTTCCTTGGCACGCTTGTCCAGTCGCTTGATGGCGATTTCGCGACGCAACGCATCGCCTTTGCTGGCGCAAGTCTCGACATAGACCAGCGCCTGCGCCGGACTGGAGTGAAAGAAACGCGCGCCGCGCCCGCGCTGGTGCTCGGCGAAACGACGCTGCGCATCGTCGCTGATACCGCAGTACAGCGCACCGTTGGCGGCGCGCACCAGATAGACGAACCAGGGCTTGGGCTGAACCTCGGTCATGTTTCGCAAAACTCTCGGAGTCGGTGGCGGTACGGGCCGGCATTATGCCGGACTTGCGCGCCACGGGCGTTTGGCAGCATCACCCTGTCGGAGGAAGGTGCTCGCCTAGCAGAGAGCCCGACCGCTGTCCAGATATGGTGGCGGTTCGCCTTTGCGTATACTGCGCCGATGTTTGCCCAAACCGTGTTCCGCAAGCGCTGCGCCATCTGGCTGTTGGCGACCGGACTCTTCCTGATGCTCAGTAGCTGCGCCGAGAAGCCCAGCGAGCTTGAGCGTATACAGGAGGAAGGCGTACTGCGCGTGATCACCCGCAACAGCCCTTCCACCTATTTCCAGGACCGCAACGGCGAAGCCGGCTTCGAGTACGAGCTGGCCAAGCGCTTCGCCAGCAATCTCGGCGTCGAGCTGCAGATCGAAACCGCCGACAACATCGAAGACATTTTCAACCGTCTCAACCGGCCTGGCGGCCCGGCGCTCGCCGCCGCCGGCCTGGTCGCCAGCGAAGGCCGGCAGGAACTGGCACGCTTCACCCGCTCCTATCTGGACGTTACCACCCAGGTCGTCTACCGCAGCGGCCAGCGCCGTCCGACCAGCCCCAAGGACCTAATCGGCAAGCGCATCCTCGTGCTCAAAGGCAGTAGCCAGGCGGAGAAGCTCGCCACGCTGCAGGCCGAATATCCCGACCTGCGCTACGAAGAATCCGACGCCGTGGAAGTGGTCGACCTGCTGCGCATGGTCGACGAGGGGCAGATCGACCTGACCCTGGTGGAATCCAACGAGATGTCCATGAACCAGGTGTACTTCACCAACATCCGCGCCGGCTTCGATGTCGGCGAGCAGAACAGCCTGGCCTGGGTCGTGGCCAAGGGCGAGGACGACAGCCTGCTCGAGGCCGCCAACTCCTTCCTCGAGCAGGCCCAGCAGAACGGCTCGCTGCAGCGCCTGCGCGAACGCTACTACGGTCATGTGGACGTGCTCGGCTACGTCGGCGCTTACGCCTTCGCCAAGCATCTGCAGCAGCGTCTGCCGCGTTACGAGAAAGCCTTCCGCGAGACCGCCAGGAAACACGGCATCGACTGGCGCCTGCTGGCCGCGATCGGTTATCAGGAATCCCACTGGCAGCCCGAGGCCACCTCCAAGACCGGCGTGCGCGGGCTGATGATGCTGACATTGCGCACCGCCAACGCCATGGGCGTGACCAACCGCCTGGACCCGGTGCAGAGCATCCAGGGCGGCGGCAAATACCTGGTCAAGGTGCACGCCAGCCTGCCCGAAAGCGTGCAGGAACCCGATCGCACCTGGTTCGCCCTCGCCGCTTACAACGTCGGCGGAGGGCATCTCGAAGACGCCCGCAAACTCGCCGAAGCCGAGGGGCTGGACCCCAACAAGTGGCTGGACGTGAAGCAAATGCTGCCGCGCCTGGCGCAGAAGCAGTGGTACAGCAAGACCCGCTACGGCTATGCCCGCGGCGGCGAGCCGGTGCACTTCGTGGCCAACATCCGCCGCTACTACGACATCCTCACCTGGGTGACCCAGCCGCAGATGGAAGGCCAGCAGCTGGCCAAGAGCGAGCTGCATATCCCCGGCGTGTACACGACCGACCTGATGGAAGAGCTGCCGCCGCTCTGACCTTTGCGCAAGCCTGACTCACGCCGGGCCAACGCCCATCCGACGCAACAGCGCCTTCTCGATCTCCAGAATAACCAACACGGCCACCCCGGCCAGCACCACCAGCACACCGGTCGCAAGCGGCAACGCTTCGGACGCGAACAGCGACTGCATGAACGGCGCGTAGGTGAACATCAGCTGCAGGGCGAACACACCGAACACCGCCACCAGCACCCGCGGCGTACCCTTGACGCCCTGCACGGTGAAGGAAGGCGCCTTCAGATAACGCACGCTGAACAGATAGAACACCTCCATGCACACCAGCGTGTTGACTGCGACGGTGCGTGCCGCCTCGATCGTCGCGCCCTGCGTCAGCATCCACTGGTACATGCCGAAGATGCCGGCGAGAAACAGCGCGGAAACGAAGAAGATCCGCCAGATGACGAAGCGCGACAGCATCGGCTCGTCCGGCCGCCGCGGCGGCCTCTGCATTACATCCGCCTCGGTCGGTTCGAACGCCAGTACCATGGCCAACGCCACCGAGCTGACCATGTTGACCCACAACACCTGCACCGGCGTGATCGGCAGCGCGATACCGAGCAGCACCGCCAGCAGCAGCGACAGCGACTCGCCGCCGTTGATCGGCAGCAGGAAGGTCACAGTCTTGCGCAGGTTGTCGTAGACGGTGCGCCCCTCCTCCACCGCATGGGCGATGGAAGCGAAGTTGTCGTCCGCCAGCACGATGGCGCCGGCCTGCTTGGCCGCCTCGGTGCCCTTCATGCCCATGGCCACGCCGACATCTGCCTGCTTCAGCGCTGGCGCGTCGTTGACCCCGTCGCCGGTCATGGCGACCACCTCGCCATTGGCCTGCAGCGCACGCACCAGGCGCAGCTTGTGTTCCGGACTGGCGCGGGCGAACACCCGGGCCTCGGCGACGGCCTGGCGCATGGCCGCTTCATCCATCAGCTCCAGCTCCGGCCCGGTGATCGCTTTGATGTCATCCCCCATGCCCAGCTGTCTGGCAATGGCACTGGCAGTGACGCCGTGGTCGCCGGTAATCATCACCACACGAATGCCAGCTGCACGGCACTGTGCCACCGCACGGATCGCCTCGTCACGCGGCGGATCGATAATGCCGACCAGCCCGAGCAGGGTCAGCTCGCTGGCAACGTCGGCATGCTCGATCGCTTCCTTGCCGGCCGGCAGCCTGCGCCGCGCCAGGGCCAGCACGCGACGACCGGCCCGCGCCTGCGCCTCGACCTGTTCATGCCAGTGCGACTGATCCAGCAGCCGCTCCTGGCCGTCGGCCTCAAGCTGCCGCGCGCACATGGCCAGGACCCGTTCCGGCGCGCCCTTGACCAGCACTTCGCTGCCGCCTTCGCAGGCGTGCAGAGTCGCCATGAAGCGGTGTTCCGACTCGAAGGGAATCACGTCCAGCCGCGGGCGGTCGACGTGGAGGTTGGCCGGCGACAGTCCTGCCTTCATCGCCAGGGTCAGCAACGCGCCCTCAGTGGGGTCGCCGGCAAGGGTCCACAGTCCGTCCTTCTCGTGCAGGCTGGCGTCGTTGCACAGCGCCGCGGCTTCGGCAAGCGCGCTGGCTGCCGGCGTGCGCGCTGCCAGGGCCGCCGGTTCGACTGCGTCGCCCTCGAACAGCAACGCACCTTGCGGTGCATAGCCCGCGCCTTCGACCTCCAGTGCCTGCCCGGCGCAGATCACTTCCTGCACCGTCATCTCGTTGCGCGTCAGGGTGCCGGTCTTGTCCGAGCAGATCACCGTCACCGAGCCCAGCGTCTCCACCGCCGGCAGGCGCCGGATCACTGCATTGCGACTGGCCATACGCTGCACGCCGATGGCCAGGGTGATGGTCATGATCGCCGGCAGCCCCTCGGGGATCGCCGCGACCGAAAGCCCCACCGCCGCCATGAACATCTCACCGGCGCCCATGCCCCGCACCAGCGTGCCGAACAGGAACAGCAGAGCGCCCGCGGCCAGGATCACGGCTGTCAGCGCCCGGCCGACATCGGACATCTTGCGCAGCAGCGGCGTGGTGCCCTGTTCGACCGATTCCAGCATCGTCCCGATACGCCCGATCTCGGTCGCCGCGCCCGTGGCGACCACCACCGCACGCGCCTGGCCCTGGGTCACCAGCGTGCCGGCATAACCCATGCAAAGCCGATCCCCGATGGAAGCATCGGCGGCCACGGCCTCGACCTGCTTGTCGACTGGAACCGATTCGCCGGTCAGCGCCGCCTCGTCGATACGCAGGTTGCGCGCCTGCAGCAGCCGCACGTCAGCCGGCAGGCTGTCGCCGGAAGCCAGCAGTACCACATCCCCGGGCACCAGCTCGGCGGCATCGAGGTCCTGCTGGCGGCCATCGCGCAACACCACCGCGTGCGGCGCCAGCAGATGCCGAATCGCCTGCAGCGCTTTTTCCGCCTTGCCCTCCTGAACGAAGCCGATCACCACGTTGACCACCACCACCGCCAGGATCACGAAGGTGTCGACCAGATGCCCCATCAGGCCGGTTACCAGCGCCGCGGCGATCAGCACATAAAGCAGAAGATTGTTGAGATGACGCAGCAGGCGCAGCCAGACACTCGCCGGCTTGGCCTCATCGAGCCGATTGGGACCGTATTGCAGCAGGCGCTGCCGGGCCTGTTCGTGGCTGAGGCCGGCGCTCGAGGACTCCAGTTCGAGCAACGCTTCATCGCTCTGCCGAGCATGCCAGCGGTTCGACTGTGTTTGCGGGTCGGGCATTGGATCCCCCTGATTTTGATTCGATGATGCCGGAGGCACCGGCAACGCTGGCCCATCAGAGCCGAAACAGCGCCCCTATGACCACCGCCGCGAAACCGCTTGCAACACTCGCACAACGACCAGATGTCGCACCCCAGCATTGCTGCACGCGCGCGTCGCAGCCGCGCTATTCTTGCCGGTCAGTCATGACCTACCGAGGACGCAGCATGCAAAAAACAGCACTCATCATCGGCTCCTCCCGCGGTCTGGGCCTCGGCCTGGCGAAACAGTTCTGCGCCGCAGGCTGGCAGGTGATCGCCACGGTGCGCAACCCGCAGCACGCCGAAGCCCTCAGCCAGATACCGCAGGTGCGCGTCGAAACGCTGGATATGGACGATGCAGGCAGCGTAGACCAGCTGGCCGCCCGCCTGGCCGGTACCAGACTCGACGTGCTATTCGTCAACGCCGGCGTCGCCGGCCCGCAGGACAAATCGGCCACGCAAGCCACTCAAACAGAAGTCGGCCAGCTGTTCTTCACCAATGCCGTCGCACCGGTGCGCCTGGCCGAGCGGTTGCTGCCGCTGGTCGATTCTGCGCAGGGCGTGATCGTCTTTATGAGCTCCATCCTCGGCAGCGTCGAAACCGGTCCGGGCATGGGCATGGACCTGTACGGCGCGAGCAAGGCCGCGCTGAATCACATGACCCGTACCTTCGTCGCCGGACTGGGCGAGACCCGGCTGACCGTGTTGTCGATGCATCCCGGCTGGGTCAAGACCGACATGGGTGGCGATCAGGCGCCACTGGATGTCGAGACCAGCACGCGCGGTATGCTCGAGCAGGTTACCCAGGCCATTGGACAGGGTGGGCATCGGTATCTGGATTACCAGGGCAATCCGCTGCCCTGGTGATGACGGCCACAAGGGTTATCTCGGGAGTCGGATTGGCCGCTCCCACTACCCAACCCTTGGCAGCCCTGTGACAAATCCACCCCAAACCCTTTATCTTCCTCCCCCGGCGAGGCATCCACCGCTCCGCCTCCTGGATCAGCAGACAGGGCATAACTGAGCTGGCTACTCTGAACTCAACCATTCAGGAGAAAGCCGGCCATGGCTGCTCATCGAATCTGGATCAAGAATCCTCTCGCCCTCTTCACTGCCAACGACCAGAAAGCCCCAGGCGGACTGGTGATCGAAGACGGTGTCATCACCGAACTACTAACCGCTGGCGCCACGCCCGCGCTGCCGGTGGATGAGACCTTCGACGCCCGTGAGCACGTGGTATTGCCGGGGCTGATCAACACCCACCACCACTTCTACCAGACCCTCACCCGCGCCTGGGGGCCGGTGGTCAACGAGCCGCTGTTCAACTGGCTGCTGACCCTCTACCCGGTCTGGGCGCGGCTCACGCCGCAGGCGCTGCAGCTGGCGAGCAAGGTGGCGCTGGCCGAGCTGCTGCTGTCCGGCTGCACCACGGCAGCGGATCACCACTACCTGTTTCCGGGCGGGCTCGAGGACGCCATCGATATCCAGGTCGAGGCCGTCCGCGAGCTGGGCATGCGCGCCATGCTCACCCGCGGTTCGATGAACCTGTCCAAGGAGAACGGCGGCCTGCCCTGCAAGAGCGTGGTGCAGGGCGCCGAGACGATTCTTGCCGACAGCGAGCGGCTGATCGATCGCTACCACGAGCGCGGCGACGGCGCGCAGATCCAGATCGCCCTGGCGCCCTGCTCGCCCTTCTCGGTCACCACCGACATCATGCGTGCCTGCGCCGAGCTGGCCGAAGCGCGCGACGTACGTCTGCATACCCATCTGGCCGAAACGCTCGACGAGCAGGAGTTCTGCGCGCAGCGCTTCGGCATGCGCACCGTGGACTATCTGCAGAGCGTCGGCTGGCTCGGGCCGCGGACCTGGCTGGCGCACGGCATTCACTTCAATCAGGTGGAGATTCACCGCCTGGGCGCGGCCGGGGTCGGCATCTGTCATTGCCCAAGCTCCAACATGCGCCTGGCCTCCGGTATCTGCCACACGCTGGAGCTTGAAGACAAGGGCGCCACCATTGGCCTGGGCGTCGACGGCTCGGCCTCCAACGATGCCTCCAACATGATGCTCGAGGCGCGCCAGGCGCTGTTCATCCAGCGCTTGCGCTACGGCGCCGAGAAGATCACGCCAGAGAAGGTCCTCGGTTGGGCAACCCACGGTTCCGCGCGCCTGCTCGGGCGCAGCGACATCGGCGAACTGGCGGTCGGCAAGCAGGCCGACCTCGCCCTCTTCAGGCTCGACGAACTGCGCTTCTCCGGCAGCCACGATCCCGTCGCCGCGCTGCTGCTGTGCGCCGCCGACCGAGCCGACCGGGTGATGGTTGGCGGCAAGTGGCGCGTCATCGATGGCCAAGTCGAAGGCCTCGACGTGCAGGGTCTGATCGCCGACCACCAGCAGGCGGCCCGGCAGCTGGTAAACGGCTGACCGGCAATGATCGAGGCTTGCACCAAAGCTGGGCGCCGTGGATTACTGGCGCACCAGCGCAAGCCTCGACCAGGCATCAGCGTCGAGTCGAAGCGCCCGCAATCCGGCACAACGAAGGTATCTGTCCAGTTGGTCAGCTTTTTGCTAACCAGCTATCAGCCAACATAGGCTCTGTAGCTAGACAAACAGGAGCGTCATCCGCCATGCAGAACAACACTCGGAAAACCCTGCTGCGTGCACTCGCCGCAGCGATCGGCTTCAGCGCCGCACTGACGACCGCCGCAGCGTCGGCCGCCGATCCGCTGAAGGTCGGCTTCGTCTACATCGGCCCGATCGGCGACCACGGCTGGACCTACCAGCACGAGCAGGGCCGCAAGTACATGGAAGAAAAACTGGGCGACAAGGTGAAGACCAGCTTCGTCGAGAACGTGCCGGAAGGCGCCGATGCCGAGCGGGTCATCCGCAACATGGCCAAGAGCGACTACGACCTGATCTTCACCACCTCCTTCGGCTACATGAACCCCACGCTGAAAGTCGCCAAGCAGTTCCCCAAGGTCACCTTCGAGCACGCCACCGGCTACAAGCAGGCAAAGAACGTCGGCACCTACCTGACCCGTTCCTATGAAGGCCGCTATGTAGGCGGCTTCCTCGCCGCGAAGATGACCAAGACCAAGAAGGTCGGCTACATCGCCTCCTTCCCGATTCCGGAAGTGATCCGCGACATCAACGCCATCCAGCTGGCGCTGGACAAGTACAACCCCGGCACCGAGATCAAGGTGGTGTGGGTCAACACCTGGTTCGATCCGGGCAAGGAAGCCGATGCCGCCAACGCGCTGATCGACCAGGGCGTCGACGTGATCTTCCAGCACACCGACAGCCCGGCCCCCATCCAGGCCGCCGAGCGTCGTGGCGTCTATTCCGTCGGCTATGCCTCGGACATGCAGCACTTCGGGCCCAAGGCCGTGCTGACCTCCATCGTCAACGACTGGGGCCCGCACTACACCAAGTCCGCCGAAGCGGTGATGGCCGGCACCTGGAAATCCGAAGACTTCTGGGGTGGTCTGGCCCAGGACAGCATCAGCCTGCCGATCAGCGATCTGGTGCCGGCCGATGTGAAGACCGAAGCCGAAGCGATCATCGCCAGCATCAAGAGCGGTGAATTCCACCCGTTCACCGGCCCGATCAAGGATCAGGCTGGCGAAGTGCGCATCGCCGAGGGCGAGACCGCCAGCATCAAGGACCTCGCCTCGATGAATTACTACGTCCAGGGCGTCAAGGCTGAAATGCCGAAGTAAGCGTCACCTGCGCCGGCCCAACCGGCGCACTGCGGAATCTCGCGTGCCGTCCCGCCTCCGGGCGAACCGCACGCAGGGGCATTGCCCTCGAAGGCCGCCGGTACGAGAAGACCGGCGGCGCCGTACCCGGAGTCAGCCATGAACTCACTGCCCATCATCGATATTGCCCCGCTCTATAACGCCGACGAAGCCGGCCATCTGGCCGTCGCCGAGGCCATCGACCGCGCCTGCCGCGAGTGGGGCTTCTTCTATATCAAGGGTCATCCGATCAGCGCCGAGCGCATCGCCACCCTCACCGACCATGCCCAGCGTTTCTTTGCGCTGCCCGCCGAAGAAAAGCTGAAGATCGACATCACCAAGAGCCGCCACCACCGCGGCTACGGTGCCGTCGCTACCGAGCAGCTCGACCCGAGCCAGCCGTGCGACCTCAAGGAAACCTTCGACATGGGTTTCCATATGCCTGCCGATCACCCCGAAGTGCTGGCCGAAAAACCACTGCGCGGGCCCAACCGTCATCCGCTCCAGATCGAAGGCTGGACCGAGCTGATGGAGGGCCATTACCGCGACATGCAGGATCTCGCCTGCACCCTGCTGCGTGCCATCGCGCTCGCCCTGGGCATCGAGCGGGACTTCTTCGACAAGCGCTTCGTCGAGCCGATCAGCGTATTCCGCATGATCCACTACCCGCCCCGGCAGACGGCCACTAGCGCCGATCAGCAAGGCGCCGGCGCGCATACCGACTACGGCTGCGTCACCCTGCTCTATCAGGACCAGGCCGGCGGCCTGCAGGTGCAGAACGTCAGGGGCGAATGGATCGACGCGCCACCCATCGAAGGCACCTACGTGGTCAACATCGGCGACATGATGGCGCGCTGGAGCAATGATCGTTACAAGTCGACGCCACATCGCGTGATCAGCCCGCTGGGCGTGGATCGCTATTCGATGCCGTTCTTCGCCGAGCCGCATCCAGACACCGAAATCGCCTGCCTGCCCGGCTGCTACGACGAAACCAACCCGCCGAAATACCCCAGCACCACCTGCAGCCGATACATGCTCTCGCGCTTCGCCGAGACCTACGCCTACCGACGGCAGGGCGAGGCCGAATCGGCCTGAGCGGGCTTTACTTGCAGTAGGAAAAACCGGGCGATGGCCACCCAGCCCTCGCCCGACCTGCGCGCGCATGCCGCATTGACTTTTGAGTCAGGAATAAGTTGACCGAAAAGTCAGATAGCGATAATTTGCGCGTCAGAACAACAACAGTCGGAGGCACCGCCTTGATCCAGTTTCTCCTCAATCGTGAGCTGCGCAGCGAGCAGACTCTCGACCCCAACACCACGGTGCTGCAGTACCTGCGCGAACACCGCGGCAAGACGGGCACCAAGGAAGGCTGTGCCTCCGGCGACTGTGGCGCCTGTACCGTCGTGGTCGGCGAACTGGTCGGCGATCGGCTGCGCTACCGCACTCTGAATTCCTGCCTGACCTTCGTCTGCGCTCTGCACGGCAAACAGCTGATCACCGTCGAAGACCTCAAGCATCAGGGTCAGCTGCACAGCGTCCAGCAGGCGATGGTCGATTGCCACGGCTCGCAGTGCGGCTTCTGTACTCCCGGCTTCGTCATGAGCCTGTTCGCCTTGCAGAAGAATCGCGGCGACGGCGTGCAGACCTACGATCCACACCAGACCCACGAAGCCCTGGCCGGAAACCTCTGCCGCTGCACCGGCTATCGCCCGATTCTCGAAGCCGCCGAACAGGCCTGCTGTGCTAAGCAGCCGGACCAGTTCGATGCCCGCGAAGCCGAGACCATCGCCCAGCTGCAGCGCATCACGCCGCGCGAAACCGCCGAACTCAGCGACGGCGAAAAGCGCAGCCTGTCGCCGCTGACGGTCGCTGAGCTGGCCGAGCTGTATGCCGCCAATCCGCAAGCGCGGCTGCTCGCCGGCGGCACCGACTTGGCCTTGGAGGTCACCCAGTTCCATCGCGAGCTGCCGGTGATGATCCATGTCGGCCAGATCACCGAGATGAAACAGGTCCAGATCACCGACCGTCATATCGAGATCGGTGCAGCCGCACCGCTGACCGACTGCTACGCCGCGCTGGCTGCCGAGTACCCGGACTTCGGCGATCTGCTGCAGCGCTTCGCCTCGCTGCAGATCCGCAATCAGGGCACGCTGGGCGGCAACATCGGCAACGCCTCGCCCATCGGCGATGCCCCACCGCTGCTGATCGCCCTAGGCGCCGAGGTCGTGCTGCGCAAGGGCGATGTCAGCCGTACCCTGCCGCTGGAAGATTACTTCCTCGACTACAAGGTCACCGCACGCCAGCCCGGCGAGTTCATCGAGCAGATCATCGTGCCGCGCGCCACGCCGGATCGCCTGTTCCGTGCCTACAAGGTTTCCAAACGACTGGACGACGACATCTCCGCGGTCTGCGCCGCGTTCGATCTCAAAATCACTGATGGCATGATCGCCGATGCCCGCGTCGCCTTTGGCGGCATGGCGGCGATCCCAAAACGCGCCGCGGCCTGCGAGGCGACTCTGAACGGCGCGCCCTGGAACCAGCAAACCGTGGAGGCGGCCTGCGATGCGCTGGCCGAGGATTTCACGCCGCTGACCGACTTTCGCGCCAGCCGCGAATATCGCCTGCTGGTCGCGCAGAACCTGCTGCGTAAATGCTTCCTCGAACAACACGCACCGAAAACCGAAACGAGGGTGACCGCTTATGTCTAACCACGTAACCACCCGCACTCAGGAAGAAATCGCGGCGCTGTTTACCGAAGATCTGGTCACCGGCGTCGGCAAGAGCGTCAAGCACGACAGCGCGCCCAAGCATGTCTCTGGCGAGGCGGTGTACGTCGACGACCGCCTGGAGTTTCCCAATCAGCTGCATATTTATGCTCGCATGAGCGACCGGGCCCACGCCCGCATCGTCCGCATCGACACGGCGCCGTGTTATGAAGTGCCGGGCGTGGCCATCGCCATCACCGCTCAGGATGTACCCGGGCAGCTGGATATCGGCGCCGTATTGCCCGGCGATCCACTGCTGGCCGACAGCAAGGTCGAATACATCGGCCAGCCGGTGATCGCCGTCGCGGCCGACAGCCTGGAAACCGCGCGCAAGGCGGCCATGGCCGCAATCATCGAATACGAGGATCTGGAGCCGGTGCTCGACGTGGTCGAGGCGCTGCACAAGAAGCACTTCGTGCTCGACAGCCACACCCACCAGCGTGGTGACTCGGCCACGGCCCTGGCCAGCGCGCCGCGTCGGCTGCAGGGCTCGCTGCACATCGGCGGGCAGGAGCACTTCTATCTGGAGACCCAGGTTTCCTCGGTCATGCCCACCGAGGACGGCGGCATGATCGTCTTCACCTCGACGCAGAACCCCACCGAGGTGCAGAAGCTCGTCGCTGAGGTGCTCGGCGTTTCGATGAACAAGATCGTCATCGACATGCGCCGCATGGGCGGCGGCTTCGGCGGCAAGGAAACCCAGGCCGCCGGCCCGGCATGCATGTGCGCGGTGATCGCACACCTCACCGGTCGGCCGACCAAGATGCGTCTGCCACGCATGGAAGATATGACCATGACCGGCAAGCGCCACCCGTTCTATGTCGAGTACGACGTCGGTTTCGATGACGACGGTCTGCTGCATGGCATCGAGATCGACCTTGCCGGCAACTGCGGCTACTCGCCGGACCTCTCCGGCTCCATCGTCGACCGCGCCATGTTCCACTCCGACAACGCCTACTACCTGGGCGACGCCACCATCAACGGCCATCGCTGCAAGACCAACCTCGCCTCGAACACCGCCTACCGCGGCTTCGGCGGCCCGCAAGGCATGGTCGCCATCGAGGAAATCATGGATGCCGTGGCCCGCGAGCTGGGCAAGGACCCGCTCGAGGTGCGCAAGCGCAACTACTACGGCAAGACCGAGCGCAACGTCACCCACTACTACCAGACCGTCGAGCACAACATGCTCGAGGAGATGACCGCCGAGCTGGAAGCCAGCAGCGAATATGCAAAGCGACGCGAAGATATCCGCGCGTTCAATGCCGCGAGCCCCATCCTGAAAAAGGGCTTGGCGCTGACCCCGGTGAAATTCGGTATCAGCTTCACCGCCAGCTTTCTCAACCAGGGTGGCGCGCTGGTGCACGTCTACACCGACGGCAGCATCCACCTGAACCACGGTGGCACCGAGATGGGCCAGGGCCTGAACACCAAGGTCGCCCAGGTGGTGGCCGAGGTGTTCCAGGTCGACATCGAACGCATCCAGATCACCGCGACCAATACCGACAAGGTGCCGAACACCTCGCCGACTGCCGCCTCCAGCGGCACCGATCTCAACGGCAAAGCGGCGCAGAACGCGGCGCAGACCATCAAGCAGCGACTGGTGGAGTTCGCCGCGCGCAAGTGGCAGATATTCGAAGAAGACATCGAGTTCAAGAATGGCCAGGTGCGCCTGCGCGACCAGTACATCGGCTTCGAGGAGCTGATCCAGCAGGCCTATTTCGGCCAGGTTTCGCTGTCGTCCACCGGTTTTTACCGCACTCCGAAGATCTACTACGACCGCAGCCAGGCGCGCGGGCGGCCGTTCTACTACTTCGCCTACGGCGCTGCCTGCTCGGAAGTGATCGTCGATACCCTGACCGGCGAATACAAGATGCTGCGCAGCGACATCCTGCATGACGTCGGCGCCTCGCTGAACCCGGCCATCGACATCGGCCAGGTCGAAGGCGGCTTCGTCCAGGGTCTGGGCTGGCTGACCATGGAAGAGCTGGTCTGGAACGACAAGGGCAAGCTGATGACCAACGGCCCGGCCAGCTACAAGATCCCGGCGGTGGCGGACATGCCGCTGGATCTGCGCGTGAAGCTGGTGGAGAACCGCAAGAACCCCGAAGACACCGTGTTCCACTCCAAGGCCGTGGGCGAGCCGCCGTTCATGCTCGGCATCTCGGTCTGGTGCGCGATCAAGGACGCCGTCGCCAGCCTGGCCGACTACCGGGCGCAGCCGCAGATCGATGCTCCGGCGACCCCCGAGCGCGTGCTCTGGGGCGTGGAACAGATGCGCAAGTTGAAGCAGGCGGCGGGCAAGCCTGCGGCAACGCAGACGACCCCGGCCTGACGTAGGGTGGACAACGCTGTGCTTGTCCACCGTTAGCGCAACACGAATGTCCCGGTGGCGGCGCTTTGCACGCGCCACCGGGCAATACGAAGGACAGAACCATGAGCAACACGGTCTGGATCGACGCCCTCGCCGAACTGCAACAACAAGGCGAACCCTGCGTGCTGGTGACCATCATTGAGGAGCGCGGCTCCACGCCGCGCAATGCCGGCTCGAAGATGGTCGTCAGCCGCGAACGGCTGTACGACACCATCGGCGGCGGCCATCTGGAATACAAGGCGCAAGAGATCGCCCGCGAGATGCTGGAAAAACGCAGCCGCGACACCCGCCTCGAGCGTTTCTCCCTCGGCGCCAGCCTCGGACAGTGCTGCGGTGGCGCCACGGTGCTGCTGTTCGAGCCCATGGGCCAGCCGCAGGCGCATATCGCCGTGTTCGGCGCAGGGCATGTCGGGCGCGCGCTGGTGCCGCTGCTGGCCAGCCTGCCGTGCAAAGTGCGCTGGATCGATTCGCGCGATAACGAATTTCCTGCCGAGATTCCGCGCGGCGTGGAAAAGGTGGTCAACGACGATGTGGTCGAGGAAGTGGATAACATGCCCGCCGGCAGCTACTTCATCGTCATGACCCACAATCATCAGCTGGACCTGGAGCTGACCGCCGCGATCCTTTCGCGCAACGATTTCACCTACTACGGGCTGATCGGCTCAAAGAGCAAACGCGCCAGGTTCGAACACCGCCTGCGGGACCGTGGCTTCCAGGCCGAAACTGTGCAACGCATGCGCTGCCCGATGGGCATCGCCGAGGTGAAGGGCAAGCTGCCGGTGGAGATCGCCGTGTCCATCGCCGGCGAAGTGATCGCCACTTACAACGCCAACTTTGGTGAGAAAGCCGAGGACGGTGAAAAGCCGGTGCCGATGCTGGTCCCCGCTTCGCGTCGCGCCCAGACAAACTGACCGCCCGATTTCCTCGTTGCAGGCACGCCTCCGGCGGCGGCCTGCCCATGTCAACGCATCACCCTCATATAACGATTTCCGAGAGTCACCATGTCCAGCACCAAAGCCTACCGTGCCGCCCTGCTCCACTGCCTCGCCGATCCACGCGAGGTGGGCATCGAGCAATCCCACGAATACTTCGAGGACGGCCTGCTGATCGTCGAGGACGGCAAGGTCGCACGCATCGGCCATGCCGCCGAGCTGCTGCCGACGCTGGCCGCCGGCACCGAAGTGATCGAATACCCGGACGCGCTGATCACCCCTGGGTTCATCGACACCCATATCCACTACCCGCAGGTCGGCGTGATCGGCTCCTACGGCGCGCAATTGCTGGACTGGTTGGAAACCTACACCTTCCCCAACGAAGGCCGCTTCAGCGACATGGCGCATGCCCGCGAGCAGGCCGAGCTGTTCCTCGGCGAGCTGCTGCGCAATGGCACCACCACCGCGCTGGTGTTCGGCACGGTGCACAAGCAGTCGGTGGATGCCTTCTTCGAAGCGGCGGAAAAGCTCAACCTGCGGATGATCGCCGGCAAGGTGCTGATGGACCGCAATGCACCGGACTTCCTCACCGATACCGCCGAGTCCGGCTACGCCGACAGCCGCGAGCTGATCGAGCGCTGGCACGGCAAGGGCCGCCTGCATTACGCCGTCACCCCGCGTTTCGCCCCGACCAGCACCCCGGAGCAGCTGACCCTCGCCGGCAAGCTGTTCGCCGAATTCCCCGATCTGTACATGCACACGCATATCTCCGAGAACAAGCAGGAGGTCGAATGGGTGAAGGAGCTGTTCCCCGAACGCACGGGGTACCTGGACGTTTACGACCACCACGGCCTGATCGGCCCACGCTCGGTATTCGCGCACGGCGTGCACCTGTGTGACGAAGAATGCAGGCGCCTCGGTGAGACCGGCTCGGCGGTCTCGTTCTGCCCCACCTCCAATCTGTTCCTCGGCAGCGGCCTGTTCGATCTGGCCAAGGTGGAAGGTTTCGGCGTGCGTGTCGGCCTAGGCACCGACGTCGGCGGCGGTACCAGCTTCTCGCAGCTCGCCAGCCTCAACGAGGCGTACAAGGTGCTGCAGCTGCAGGGCCAGAAGCTCGACGCGTTCAAGGCACTCTATCTCGCCACCCTCGGCGGCGCACGCGCGCTCTATCTGGACGACAGGATCGGCAACCTGCAGCCGGGCAAAGACGCCGACTTCGTGGTGCTCGACTACAAGGCAACGCCGCTGATCAGCTATCGCCTGAGCCAGGCGACAACGCTGCAGGAAAAGCTCTTCGCCCTGATGATCCTCGGCGACGACCGCGCGGTGAAGGAAACCTACGCCGCCGGGGTTTCAGTTCACCGCAAGGCTTGCTGACCAGCTGATCGAGAACCTGATCATCAACGGTCGTTTCCATGCTTGATGAGCGCGTGGATCGGTGAAGCGTGATCCACCCTACGGGCCGGAACCACAACCGTCGTTCGTAGGGTGGATGTCGCTTTTACATCCAGCGCCGGATCGCACGGAGCTTGGTGGCGCAAGAATCAATGACCCGCGTTCGACCTTACGGCTTGAGCGCGGCCATCAGCGTGTCGAGATTGTGCTCGAACATCCCGAGATAGGTGCTGGCCGGCCCTTCGCTGGCCAGCGCATCCGAATACAGAGTCCCGCCGACCTTGGCGCCGGCTTCGTCGGCGATCTGGCGGATCAGCCGCGGATCGCGGATGTTCTCCACGAACACCGCTCGCACCCCTTCATTGCGTATCTGCCGGATCAAGGCCGCGACTTCCGCCGCCGAGGGCTCGTCATGGGTGGACAGTCCCTGCGGCGCGATGAACTTCAGCTGCCAGGCCTGCCCCAGGTAGCCGAAGGCGTCATGGCTGGTCACCACCTTGCGCTGGCTGGCCGGCAAACCGGCAATCTGCGCGTCGGCTTTCTTCAGCAATGCGTGCAGGCGCGCCAGGTAGGCATCGCGGCGCTCGATGTAGACATTGAGGTTGGCCGGGTCCAGTTCGCCAAGTGCCTTGGCGATATTGCGCACATAGATTTCGGCATTGGTCAGGCTCTGCCACGCATGAGGGTCAGGAACCATCTCGCCATCTTCATCCAGCATCAGCGGAACAACGCCCGCGCTGGTGTCGATCCGCTTGCCCTTGGGCTCGCTGCTGGCCAGCAGGCGCTCCAGCCAGGGTTCGAAGCCCAGGCCATTGGCGATGATCAGGTCGGCGCGCAATAGCGCCTTGGCGTCGTCCGGGCTGGGCTCGTAGACATGAGCATCGGCATCGGCGTCGACCAGGTTGGTGAGCTCGATATGCTCGCCACCCACCTCGCGGGTCAGGTCGGCGAGGATGCTGAAGCTCGTCACCACCTGCAGTTTTTCAGCGGCTTGCAGTGAGAGCGGGAGCCACAGGGCCAGCGCGATAAGCAGGTAACGCATGTGAATACCTCAAACGGTGATGGGGAAAGGAGTCGAGCGCAGCAGGCCATTTACCGGGCCTGCTACCAGCGAGAACAGATAGAAAACGCCGGCCAGCAGCACGATGCACGGCCCGCTGGGCAAGCCGGCGTAGAAGGAAAGAACCAGCCCCAGCCATACGCACACCGCACCGACCAGCGCGGCAAGCGGTAGCAGGACCAGCAATCTGCGGCTCCAGAAGCGCGCCGCTGCGGCTGGCAGCATCATCAGCCCTACCACCATCAAGGCGCCGATCGCCTGAAAGCCGATCACCAGATTGAGCACCACCAGCGTGAGGAAAGCGGCATGCGCCAACGGACCGAAGCGACTGATGCTGCGCAGGAATAACGGATCGAGGCTGTCCAGCGCCAGGGCGCGATAGCTCAGCGCAAGCACCACCAGACTGAACACCGAGGTGCCGAGCATGCCGTACAGGGTCGCGGTATCGACCGCCAACGCCGAGCCGAACAACAGGTGAAGCAGATCCAGCTTGCGCCCGGCCAGGCCAAGGAGCAGCACGCCGCTGGCCAGCGAAATCGGATACAGCGCGGCCAGGCTCGCGTCCTCGCGTAGCCCGGTGCGCCGTGTGACCCAGGCCGCTGCGCCCGCCATACCGAGACCGGCGACCAAGCCGCCCGCGGTCAATGCTGGCAGGCTCAAGCCGAACAGCCAGAACGCCAATGCTGCACCGGGCAGGATGCCGTGGGCGATGGCATCACCGATCAGACTCATTCGACGCAGAATCAGAAATACGCCCAGCGGCCCCGCGCTGCATGCCAGCGCCACGCCACCGAACAAGGCTCGACGCATAAAGGCAAACTCGCCGAACGGCGCCCAGAGCAAATCCGGCGTCACGCGACTTGCCCAAGCCGTTGCCGCTCGGCCATGAACTGGCGGATCGGTGCCTTGATGCAGCCGCTGCGAGCGATCAGCAACCCGTCACAGTGGTGATGAGTCAGCCCGACTAGGTTATGGCTGACCAGTACCAGCGTCCTCCCTTCGCGCTGCCAACGCTCGATGTGCTGCCAGAGCAAGCCCAGGCCGACATCGTCCAGCGCCGCTTCGGGCTCGTCGAGCAACAGCACCTGAGCATCGGTCAGGCTCAGCCGTGCCAGTAAGGCGCGCTGCAGCTCGCCGCCGGACAATGCATGCAGCCCCTGGGTTTGTAGATCGAGCAGCCCCCAATCCGCCAACGTCTGGCGCAGCCGCGTCCGACGCTCGTCACGCCC
Organism: Stutzerimonas kunmingensis; assembly: GCF_032106285.1. Taxonomy (GTDB): domain Bacteria; phylum Pseudomonadota; class Gammaproteobacteria; order Pseudomonadales; family Pseudomonadaceae; genus Stutzerimonas; species Stutzerimonas kunmingensis_B. The sequence goes on along the minus strand of NZ_DAMCPO010000011.1, from coordinate 62,013 downwards.
GAGCCGGCTGCGCCAGAAACCGGCGCTCACCAGTTCGGCAAGTCGGATCGGAAACTGCCTATCCACATGCTGCTGTTGCGGCAGATAGGAGACACCACCCAGCAGCGGTACTCCCAGCTCTATACGTCCCACCAAAGGGCGATCCAAACCGGCGATTACCTTGAGCAGGCTGCTCTTGCCCGATCCGTTGCTGCCGATGACAGCGGTCAGGCTGCCCGCAGCCAACTGCAGATCCAATGGCGGCGTGAGCGGCCTACCCGAGCCCCATTGCAGGCCGTGGCATTCGATCATCGTTACCTCGGTGTTCAGGATTCAAAACCAGACAATGCGCACCGCTCGCCTCCGATAACAGGAACGAGAGACGCCAATGCGCAACATGTGATAGTTATAACATAACACTAAGGAGATAAATTCAAGCTGACGCACTGAACAGCGCGGCTATGCGCATCGGATCGGAGGCGGGAAGCGTACTGATGCCGTGATCAGTGCTGAATTGGGTTGCAGCGTGCGGTCCTGGCGGGCGATCGGCGCTGGCAGGCCGGCATGGCTCTGCCGCCCACCGCGGCAGGTGATGACTGACGGCGCTGACTCAGAACGAGTCAGCGCGCGGGGCAACGCTAGCGAGCCGTGCGAGGCTTCTTCTTCGCCAGGCCCAGGTGCGAGAAGACCGCATGCAGATCACCCGAGGCACTGTCTTCCTCGAGGTTGAGCTTGCTGTCGATGTGGTCCATGTGGTGCATCATCAGGCGCACCGCCTTGTCACTGTCGCGGGCAGCGATGGCGTCGATCAGTTCATTGTGTTCGTCGTACGAGCAGTGCGAGCGATTGCCGCTTTCATACTGGGCGATGATCAGCGAGGTCTGCGAAACCAGGCTGCGCTGGAAGCTCACCAGCGGCGCGTTCTTCGCCGCCTCCGCCAGCTTGAGGTGAAATTCGCCGGACAGGCGGATGCCCGCCCCGCGATCGCCTCGGTCGAAGCAATCACGCTCATCAGTCACCATCTGCCGCAGCTCGGCGAGTTGCTCGTCGCTGGCGTGCTGCACGGCCAGTTCGGTGATCGCCTTTTCCACCAGCCGGCGGGCGAAGAAGATCTGCCGCGCTTCTTCAACGCTCGGACTGGCCACCACCGCGCCGCGATTGGGCCGCAGCAGCACCACGCCCTCATGGGCCAGGCGCGACAACGCGCGGCGGATGATGGTGCGGCTGACGCCGAATATCTCGCCTAGCGCCTCTTCGCTGAGCTTGGTCCCCGGCGCCAGACGCTGCTCGAGGATGGCATCGAAGATGTGCGCATAAACGATATCGTCCTGCGTCCCGGTGCGAGTCTTGCCGGTCTTGGTCGGCTTCTTCAGGGGCTGCAACTGTTCGTTCATCGATGGCTCGCAAATGAGGTGTCGGCAATGCCGAACTTTACTGGGTTCGCGCCGCTACTGGCAGTTCGCTGGACAAATAAATACGCTGAAACGCCGTTAACCTTGTGCACAATTCACAGCCACAAGGTTTCCCACGCGCAAATCTTTCAGCTCGCGCAGCCCACGCGCATTCAGCGAGACCACCGATTTATTGTTTGCAATTCTTGTATACAAAAGCATAATCCGGAAAGCCTTTCTGACCTTTCGGTCAACTACCGATGCAGATGGCCCACCATCACCCGCCCCTCGGGAGTACTCACGCTCCGGGTGATCGACAACAAGAACGATGAGGAACGCCCAGTGGAAAGCATCAAGCGCAAGCCCCAGGCAGCACCCTTGCAGCGCACCGCCCCCGTTTGGCTGGGCCGCCTGTTCAAGCTCAGCGAACACCGCACCAGTATCCGCACCGAACTGCTCGCCGGCCTGACGACCTTCGTCACCATGGCCTACATCATCTTCGTCAACCCGAACATCATGGCCGACGCCGGCATCGACCACGGCGCTGCCTTCGTTGCCACCTGCATTGGCGCGGCGCTCGGCTGCCTCTTGATGGGGCTGTACGCCAACTGGCCGGTGGGCCTGGCGCCAGGCATGGGCCTCAACGCCTTCTTCACCTACACGGTGGTCGGCGAGATGGGCTACAGCTGGGAGATCGCGCTCGGCGCGGTGTTCATCTCGGGCGTGCTGTTCATGATCATGAGCCTGTCGCGCATTCGCGAATGGTTGCTCAACAGCATCCCCATGAGCCTGCGCTTCGCCATGGGCGCCGGCGTCGGCCTGTTCCTCGGCCTGATCGGCCTGAAGACCGCCGGCATCGTCGTCGACAGCCCGGCGACATTGCTGACCATGGGCTCGTTCGCCGAGCCGTCGGCGCTGCTGGCCGCGGTGTGCTTCCTGATGATTGCGGTCCTCAGTCACCGCAATGTCTTCGGCGCGATCCTGGTCAGCATGCTGGTGGTCACCGGTATCGGCTGGGCGCTTGGTCTGGTCGAGTACAACGGCCTGATGTCAATGCCGCCGAGCCTGGCACCGACCTGGCTGGCCATGGATATCGCCGGCGCGCTCAACGTGGCGATGGTCAGCGTGATCCTCGCCTTCCTCTTCGTGAACATGTTCGACACCGCCGGCACCCTGATGGGCGTCGCCCACCGCGCCAACCTGGTCAACGAGGACGGCAAGATCGAGAACCTCTCCCGCGCGCTGAAGGCCGATAGCAGCTCCAGCGTGGTCGGCGCCTTCGTCGGTTGCCCGCCAGTGACCAGCTACGTGGAAAGCGCCGCGGGCGTCGCCGCCGGCGGCCGCACCGGGCTGACCGCAGTGACCGTCGGCGTGCTGTTCCTTATTGCCATGTTCTTCGCCCCGCTGGCCGGCATGATTCCCGCCTATGCCACCGCCGGCGCGCTGATCTACGTGGCGATGCTGATGATGAGCGGCCTGGCGAATATCGACTGGAAGGACCACACCGACACCATCCCGGCCATCGTCACCGTGGTGATGATGCCGCTGACCTTTTCCATCGCAAACGGCATCGCCCTGGGCTTTCTGACCTACGCGACGCTCAAGCTGCTGACCGGCCAGCGTGACAAGGTGTCGATCAGCCTGTATGTGCTGTGTGTGATCTTCATCGCCAAGTTCGCGTTTCTCTGAACCGGGCCGGCAGCGTCCGGCTCACCTACGGCCCCACTGCTTCGCGGTGGGGCTTTTGGATTGGCTATAGGAGGCCGTCATGACCCTGGAGATGTGGCTGTTGTTCGCCGGTGCGGCGCTGGTGGTGATCCTGATCCCCGGGCCGCTGTCGCTGTTGATGATCAGCAACAGCCTGAACTACGGAGTACGCCGCTCCTGGCCAGCCTTTCTCGGCGGTGTGACAGCGTCCATCGCCCTGCTCAGCGCCTCGGCGCTGGGGCTAGGCGCGTTGCTGATGGCCTCCGAGCGCCTATTCAGTGCACTCAAGCTGGTCGGCGCGCTGTACCTGTTCTATCTGGCTTGGCAGAGCTGGCAAGAGGCGCGCCAGGCACCCGCTGCCCGCGAGATCGAGAGCCCTGCCCTCACCCCTCGTTTCAATCGATTGTTCGGCCGGGCGTTCATCCTTGGTGGCAGCAATCCGAAGGACATCCTCTTCTTTGCCGCCTTCCTGCCGCAGTTTCTCAGTGCCGGCCAGCCGTTGTTGCCACAGCTGTTGGTGATGATCGTTACCTGGGCCGTGCTCGATCTGCTCTGCAAGCTGGCCTACGGGTTGGGCGCGCAGGGGGCGGCACGTTACCTGCGCACCGGGAAGGGGCATGTGTGGTTCAACCGGACAAGTGCGGCGCTGTTTGGGGGCGCGGGGGCAACGTCTTTGATGAGCCGGTAGCGCTCTGCAGCTAGCCCCCTAGCCAGGCTCCTGGCTGAGGCATTGGTTCCGCGCTGCTGGGCAATTCATTTTTCCAGTCGCGGAAGATGAACGTCGCCTGCTAGACCGTGCAACTAGGAGCAAGCAATGCGCGTTTTCTTTCGTCGCTTAGAAGTGAGGAAAGCGCGGCGCCATCGCGCGAATCTCACGCCACAGGTGCCTAGGTCACTCAGGCTAAAAATCAGCGCCGAGCGCCTCACGCAGACCATACTCACCCCATAAAAAACCCGCCATTATGGCGGGCAAAGGGACTCCACAAGAGTCAGCACTGAACGGAAAAGCGACTAGCTACCCCGATACGTCGAATAGCTATACGGCGATACCAACAACGGCACGTGGTAATGCTCCTGCGCCGAATCGATCCCGAAGCGCAGCACCACCACATCGAGAAACGCAGGATTCGCCAGGGCCACACTGCGGCGGCGGTAATAGTCGCCGGCACTGAACTGCAGCTGGTAGACACCGGACAGGTAATCCGCACCTTCCAGCAATGGACTGTCGCAGCGCCCATCGGCATTGGTCTCACGGGTTGCGATCAGGGTCAGCGCCTGATCCTCGACGCGATACAGCTCCACCTTGATTCCGCTGCCCGGGCAACCGTGGGCGGCGTCGAGTACGTGTGTGGTCAATCGGCCCACGGGCACCTCCGCTTCATTGAATGGAAACTGCCCCGAGCATAACCATCCGCCCCACATCGCTCAAGACAATCTGCAGATATTTTTGTATACAGTTTTTCAAGCATCGTTTGGCCCGTTACCTGCAAGCTGCAGATGGCTCTGAGCATGGTTAATCGCGACACGGCAGATACCAGCTATAGCGAAAGGATGAAAATTGCTATTTACAAAGCCCCATTCAATTTGTATACAATCCAGTCATCCGGTCGTGCCATGACGACCCGCCATACAGGAAGCACCCCAGTGAGCGCCGACTACCCACGCGACCTGATCGGTTACGCCAGCAACCCACCGCACCCGCGCTGGCCGGGCGATGCGCGTATCGCGTTGTCCTTCGTGCTGAACTACGAGGAAGGTGGCGAACGCTGCGTGCTGCACGGCGACAAGGAATCCGAGGCCTTTCTCTCCGAGATGGTCGCCGCGCAACCGTTGCAAGGCGTGCGCCACATGAGCATGGAGTCGCTCTACGAATACGGCAGCCGTGCTGGCGTATGGCGCCTGCTCAAGCTGTTCGACAAGCACGACATCCCGCTGACCATCTTCGCCGTCGCCATGGCCGTCCAGCGTCACCCCGAACTGATCAAGGCGATGGCCGGCGCCGGACACGAAATCTGCAGCCACGGTTACCGCTGGATCGACTACCAGTACATGGATGAGGCGCAGGAGCGCGAGCATATGCAGGAAGCCATCCGCATCCTCGGCGAGATCACCGGCGAGCGCCCGCTGGGCTGGTACACCGGCCGCACCGGCCCGAACACCCGGCGCCTGGTACGCGAGGAAGGCGGCTTTCTCTACGACTCCGACACCTACGACGACGACCTGCCCTACTGGGACCCCGAGTCGACGCCGGAAAAGCCGCATCTGGTGATCCCCTACACGCTGGACACCAACGACATGCGCTTCACCCAGGTGCAGGGCTTCAACAGCGGCGATGACTTCTTCACCTACCTGAAGGATGCCTTCGACGTGCTCTACGCCGAAGGCTGCGAAGGCGCGCCGAAAATGTTGTCCATCGGCATGCACTGCCGGCTGCTCGGGCGCCCGGCGCGCCTGGCATCGCTGGCCCGCTTCATCGAGTACGTGAAGGGTCATGAAAAGGTCTGGTGCACCCGTCGTGTCGACATCGCCCGCCACTGGCACGCCACCCACCCTTTTACCGCGGAGCGCAATTGATGACCCCGTTCAAGACGATCAAACCCTCGACGCTGGATCGCGACGCCTTCGTCGCCGCCTTTGCCGACGTCTACGAGCACTCGCCCTGGGTTGCCGAAACCGTCTACCAGGCGGGCGTCGACGAGACGCTGGACGACATCGAGGTGCTGCATACCCGCCTGTCCCAGGCGATGCTCGCCGCCGACCATGACACTCAGCTGGCACTGGTCAATGCTCACCCCGACCTGGCCGGCAAGGCCGCCGTGCGTGGCGAGCTGACCGCCTCCAGCACCTCGGAGCAGGCCGGCGCCGGCATCCACGAATGCACGCCGGAGGAGTTCGCCCGCTTCACCGAACTCAACGAGGCCTACAAGGCCAAGTTCGGCTTCCCCTTCATCATGGCGGTCAAGGGCAGCAACCGGCACCAGATCCTCGCCGCATTCGAAGAACGCATCCACAACGATCCCGAACAGGAATTCGCCCGGGCGCTGGCGGAAATCAACAAGATCGCCCTGTTCCGCCTGCAGGCGATGTAACGAGCACCAACCGCAACAAAGGCAGTAATGACAGAAACCGCTTCTCATCCAAGGCAGACGAGTCCATGAAAGCTTACGCCGTACCCTTCGAAAAATACGTCAACCTGGCCGATGCCCGCCTGGGCACCCGCGCCATCTCCGTCACCGACGATTGGTTCGCCGACGTCAACCGGTTGTTCCAGCCAACACCGGCCGTATGGAAGGAGGGCGTTTTCGATGACAACGGCAAGTGGATGGACGGCTGGGAGTCGCGCCGCAAGCGTTTCGAAGGTTACGACCATGCGGTGATCCGCCTGGGCGTGCCGGGTCAGATCAAGGGCGTGGATATCGACACCAGCCACTTCACCGGCAACTACCCGCCGTCCGCCTCGCTGGAAGCCTGCTTCGTCGCCGACGGCGATCCGAGCGACGACACCGTCTGGACGGAAATCCTCCCGGCGGTCGAGCTCCAGGGCAACAGCCACCACTACCACGAGATCGCCTTCGACAAGCCGGTCAGCCACCTGCGCTTCAACATCTACCCGGACGGCGGCGTGGCGCGTCTGCGCGTGCACGGCATCCCGTTCCGCGACTGGAGCAGCGTCGGCGATAACGAGCAGATCGACCTGGCTGCCGCACTGAATGGCGGTCGTGCGCTGGCCTGCTCGGACGAGCATTTCGGCCGCATGAGCAACATCCTCAACCCGAACCGTGGCGAGAACATGGGCGACGGCTGGGAAACCGCCCGCCGTCGCACGCCCGGCAATGACTGGGTCATCGTCGCGCTGGGCCACCCTGGTGAGATCGAGCGCATCGTCGTCGATACCCTGCACTTCAAGGGCAACTACCCGGACAGCTGCTCGATCCAGGCGGCTTACGTCAAAGGCGGCACCGACAGCCAGATCGAGACCCAGAGCCTGTTCTGGCGCGAGCTGCTGCCGAGCCAGAAGCTGTCGATGCACGCCGAACACGAGTTCAGCGAGCAGATCGCCAAGCTCGGCCCTATCACCCACGTGCGTCTGAACATCTTCCCGGATGGCGGTGTGAGCCGGCTGCGGTTGTTTGGCAAGGTGGCGAAGTAGGAAGCGCCTTTCCCCTCTCCCCGGCCTCTCCCGAGGGGGAGAGGGAGGAACGAGGTCAGCCGTTTCTCCGTGCCAGTTCCCTCTCCCCTCCGGGGAGAGGGTTAGGGTGAGGGGGAGCAGCCCCACGTGAATAACGATCCTTCAACAAAGAACGAGCACACCATGCGCACCCTGACCATCGAGCCACTGACCAAGGAAGCCTTCGCCCCCTTCGGCGACGTCATCGAGACCGAAGGCAGCGACTACTTCATGATCAACAACGGCTCGACCCGTCGCTATCACAAGCTGGCCACGGTCGAGACCGCCGCGCCCGAGGACCAGGCGATCATCAGCATCTTCGCCGCCGAGGCGCTGGAGATGCCGCTGGTCATCCGCATGCTCGAACGTCATCCGCTGGGCAGCCAGGCCTTCATCCCGCTGCTCGGCAACCCTTTTCTGGTCGTGGTCGCGCCACTTGGCGATGCACCTGTACCGGGCCACGCCCGCGCCTTCCGCAGCAACGGCAGGCAGGGCGTCAATTACCACCGCGGCGTCTGGCACCACCCGGTGCTGACGATCGAAAAGCGGGATGAATTCCTGGTGGTCGATCGCAGCGGTTCTGGCAACAACTGCGACGAGTACTTCTTCACGGAGGATCAGCAACTCCTCCTCGACCCCCAACGGGAATCGACATGACCGCTACTGCGCTGGCTCATTCGGCGTTGCCTTGCCTGCGTTCGCGCCGCGCTCAAGCCGATTCCAATAAGAAGAAATACGGCCGCCTGCAGGCCGCAAGAGGTGCATAACAAATGGACGCCCATCTGACCGAATGGCTGAACCTGAGTATCCGCTGGATTCACATGATCGTTGGCGTCGCCTGGATCGGTGCTTCCTTCTATTTCGTCTGGCTGGAGAACAACCTCAACCGCGCCAACCCGCGTGAGGGCCTGTCGGGCGATCTCTGGGCCATCCACGGTGGCGGTATCTACCACCTGGAGAAATACAAGCTGGCGCCGCCGCAGATGCCGGAAAACCTGCACTGGTTCAAGTGGGAGGCCTACACCACCTGGCTATCGGGCGTGGCGCTGCTGATGGTGGTGTACTACCTCAACCCCAGCCTGTACCTGATCGCAGCGGGCAGCGAACTGTCCCCTGCGGCGGCCATCGCCATCGGCTTCGGCTCGCTGATCGTCGGCTGGTTCGTCTATGACCTGCTCTGCGATTCGCCGCTGGGCAAGACCCCCGCCCTGCTCGGCCTGGTGCTGTTCGTGCTGGTGATCGCTGCGTGCTGGGGCTATTCGCAGGTATTCAGCGGCCGCGCAGCCTACATCCATACCGGCGCGCTGATCGGCACCATCATGGTCGGCAACGTGTTCCGCATCATCATGCCGGCCCAGCGTGCGCTGGTCGCCGCCATCGAACAGAACCGCACGCCCGATCCGGTGCTGCCGGCCAAGGGCCTGCTGCGTTCGCGGCACAACAACTATTTCACCCTGCCGGTGCTGTTCATCATGATCAGCAACCACTTCCCGAGCACTTACGGCAGCGAATACAACTGGCTGATTCTCGCCGCGCTCGGCGCGCTGTCGGTGCTGGCGCGCCACTACTTCAACACCCGCCACAACAGTAATCGCTTCGCCTGGGCGCTACCGGCCGCGGCACTGGGCATGATCTGCCTGGCCTACGTCACGGCGCCGAACCGCCAACCGGCACCAAACCTGGCAGCGACCTCGCCGGAGCAGGCCAGTACGAGTGCACAGCAGAGCGGCGCCAGTGCCAGCCAGTTCGCCCAGGTCAGCGAAGTGATTCACGAGCGTTGCACCGTCTGCCACTCCGCGCAGCCGAGCAGCCCGCTGTTCAGCGCAGCGCCGGCAGGCGTGATGTTCGATACCGCCGAGCAGATACGCGAGCAGGCGGCGAAGATCCATGCGCAGACCGTGGCCAGCCAGATCATGCCGCTGGGCAACATTACCCAGATGACCCAGGACGAGCGTGACCTGCTGGGTGACTGGATCGCCAAGGGCGCGTCTCTCGACTGAGCAAAGACGCCGCGCGCAGCCCGCGCGGCGTTCTCTCTACGTACCGTTCCAGTTGGAGCACTGGCCGCACCACATCCCTCCTCGGCTCCCTAGGCAAGGTTGGCAACGCTGCGCTGCATCACGGCAACTTCCGCCTCCAGGCCGGCGGCGGGCGAGCAGATTCCCGCAAGGAATATCGCTGCCGACGCTACCCAATCGCCGACGCCCCGTTAAAATGCCGCGCCCTCCCTCGACGCCGGACGCCGCCCCGTGATTGAAGCCAGCTGGATTGCCTTCGCTTTCGCCCTCGGGCTGCTTGCCCGCTTCATCGGCCTGCCGCCGCTGATCGGTTACCTCGGTGCCGGCTTCGCGCTGGCCGCGGCGGGCGACTACGTGGGCGTGACCCGTGACGACAGCATCATTCTCGATCACCTGTCGCATCTGGGCGTGCTCCTGCTGCTGTTCACCGTGGGGCTCAAGCTCAAGCTCGGCAATCTGGTTCGCCGCGAAGTCATCGGCGGCAGCCTGCTGCACTTCTTCATCTCCAGCGTGCTGGTGATGCCGGCGATCATGCTGATCCTCGATAACAGCTGGCGTGAGGCCATGCTGCTGGCCATCGCGCTGTCGTTCTCCAGCACCGTGCTGGCGGCCAAGGTGCTGGAAAGCAAGCGCGAGCTGCGCGCCTTTCACGGCCGCGTCGCCATCGGCGTGCTGATCATCCAGGACCTCATCGCTCTGGTCGTCATGAGCCTCGCCGCGGGCAAGGTCCCCTCGGCCTGGGCCTTGCTGGTGTTCCTGCTGCCGCTGCTGCGCCCCGTGCTGTTCCGCCTGCTCGACCACAGCGGCCACGAAGAGCTGATGGTGCTGTTGGGCCTGATGCTGGCGCTGGTGGCCGGCGGTCTCGGCTTCGAATACGTCGGCCTGAGTTCCGAACTGGGGGCGCTGGCCTTTGGCGCGATGCTCGCCAAACACAAGCGCGCCAGCGAGCTGTCGAATTCGCTGTGGGCAATCAAGGAAGTGTTCCTGGTCGGCTTCTTCCTGAAGATCGGCATCGGTGGGCTGCCAGACGCCGACGCCCTCTGGTTCGCCTTCGCCATGTCGCTGCTGCTGCCGCTCAAGGCGGTGCTGTTCTTCGGCCTGTTCGTCGCCTTCCGCCTGCGCGCCCGCAGCGCCTTTCTCAGTGCCGCCAGCCTGACCAACTACAGCGAGTTCGGCCTGATCGTCGTCAGCGTGGTGCTGCCGCAGTGGCTGATGCCGCTGGCGATCACCGTGGCGTTTTCGTTCATCGTTTCGGCGCAGATCAACCGTTTCGCCCATCCGCTGTACGAACGTCTGGCGCCGCGCCTGCTCCGCTACGAGCGCAACATCCGCCACCCCGACGAACAACCGGTGTCCCTGGGCGATGCGCGCATTCTGATTATGGGCATGGGCCGTACCGGGCGCGCCGCCTACGACTACCTGGCGGAGAAGGGTTTCGCCCTGGTCAGCCTCGATTCCGACCCGGTCATGGTGGAAAAGAACACCGCCGAGGGCCGGCACATCCTCTTTGCCGATGCCGAGGACCAGATGTTCTGGCAGAGCCTGGAGATGAACGAGGTCGAAGCGGTGATCCTGGCGATGAACGATCCCGAAGCCAAGATCATCTCCACCCGCAAGCTGCGTGAAAGCGGCTTCGGCGGGCTGATCGTGTCCCACGCAATGTACGAGGATATCGCCCAGCGCATCCAGGAAGCCGGCGCCGACCGCACCTACCTGACCATGAGCGAGGCCGGCGCGGGCCTTGCGGAAAATGTCTCGCGGGAATTGCAGGCACCGCGCTGAAGCCCGGTCCAGACGCGTTCGCGCGATCTGGGCCAACTGCCGCCGATCCAATTGTGCACAATTTTCTGATTTATTGTTTATCAGTCTGTCTACAGGTTGCTATAGTCCAGGCGTCCTGACCGATCGAACAGCTTTCGACGGACAGCGATAGAGGTGCCGTGAAGCCTCGCAAGCCCATGACCGTAAAACAACAAATGGCAGGCTTAACAATGACCGCAACCGAAAACAGGAGCGGCACCGCTCCGCAGGCGAACCAGGACCTCATCTATCAGCTCGATGATCGCCCCGGCCCGCTACCCGCGACCTTCGCCGCCTTGCAGCACGTGCTGGCCAGCTTCGTCGGTATCATCACCCCCACCCTGATCGTCGGCAGCGCGCTTGGCCTCGATCAATACGTCCCCTACCTCGTCAGCATGGCGCTGTTCGTCTCCGGTCTCGGCACCTTCGCCCAGGCCCGGCGCTTCGGCCCCATCGGCTCCGGACTGCTGTGCCTGCAGGGCACCAGCTTCGGCTTTCTCAGCGCCATCCTCAGCGCCGGCTTCATCGTCAAGGCGCGGGGCGGCACGCCGGAGGAGATCCTGGCCACGCTGTTCGGCGTGAGTTTCTGCGCCGCGTTCGTCGAGATCGCCTTCAGTCAGTGCATCAACAAGCTGCGCCGGGTGATCACCCCGGTGGTCACCGGCACCATCATCTGCCTGATGGGCCTTTCGCTGATCAAGGTGGCGATGACCGATATCGCCGGCGGCTACGGCGCCGATGATCTCGGCGCCCTGCCCAATCTGACGCTGGCCGGCCTGGTGATCGGCATCATCGTGGTGCTCAACCGCTTTCCCTGGGCGATCCTGCGGCTGTCGGCGGTGATCATCGCGCTGACCGCGGGCTATCTGGTGGCCTGGTCCATGGGCAAGGTGGACTTCGCCGAGCTGGGCGAACTGCCGCTGCTCAGCGTGCCGCAACCGTTCCGTTTCGGTTTCGCCTTCGACTGGATGGCCTTCATCCCGATCGCGGTGATCTTCCTCATCACACCGCTGGAAACCGCCGGCGACCTCACCGCCAACTCGATGATCTCGCGTCAGCCGGTGCGCGGGCCGGTGTATCTGCGGCGGATCAAGTCGGGAATCCTCGCCAATGGCTGCAGCTCTGCGGTCGCCGCGGTGTTCAACAGCCTGCCGATGACCACTTTCAGCCAGAACAACGGCGTCATCCAGCTCACCGGCGTCGCCAGCCGCTACGTTGGCTACTACATCGCCGCGGTCCTGGTACTGCTGGGTCTGTTCCCCTTCGTCGGCGGTGTGCTGCAGCTGATGCCCAAGCCGGTGCTCGGCGGCGCCACACTGATCATGTTCGGCACGGTGGCCATCGCCGGCATCAAGATCCTCGCCGAAGCCGGCCTGCATCGCCGCAACATGCTCATCGTGTCGATTTCCCTGGGTCTTGGACTGGGTGTCGCCGGCGTGCCGGAGGTGCTGAGCGCGATGCCCGAGGTGCTGAAGAACATCTTCGGCTCGCCGATCACCATCGGCGCCTTCAGCGCCATCCTGCTCAACCTGTTCCTGCCGCGCGAACCGAGCGAAGTCGATGTATTCGACCCCGAGGAACTGGTCGAGGATGCCGTCGGCACCAATACGCTGTCGGTGAATATTCCTGACTATTCGGCGCGCAGGGATAACGCCACGACTCCCTGTGCGGGGCGATCCGTCTGATGGTCAGAATCACGCCATCGTGCGCTTCTCGCCACGCCAGTCTTGAAAGACAATGGCGCCCAAAAAAAGCCGTCACCCACTTCAAGGAAATCCACATGCAACTGAAGACCGCTCCCCTCGCCGTCGCGCTCGCCGGCAGCCTGCTGACCGCCCCGGCGATGGCCGAAGGCCTGCTCCACTGGCACAGCAACAGCCTGACCTACCTGTACGGCAAGGATTACAAGATCGATGCGCCGATCCAGCAGACTGTCACCTTCGAGCACGTCAACGGCTGGAAGTACGGCGACACGTTCCTGTTTCTCGACTCGATCCACTTCAACGGCAAGGGTAACGACAACGGCAACGACGACAGTACCTTCTACGGCGAATTCTCACCGCGCCTGTCGTTCGGCAAGATCTTCCAGCGCGACCTGAGCTTCGGCCCGATCAAGGATGTGCTGGTCGCAATGACCTACGAGTTCGGCGAAGGCGATGTGGAAACCTACATGATCGGCCCGGGCTTCGATCTGGACGTGCCCGGCTTCGACTATGTCTCGGTGAACGTCTACCACCGCGACACTGACGGTGACCGCGTAGGCGACGGCACCTGGCAGGTCACCCCGGTGTGGGGCTACACCCTGCCGGTGGGCAACTCCGACATCCTCATCGACGGCTTCATCGACTGGGTGGTCGACAACGACAGCAACTCCCGCGGTGAGGAATATCACGCCAACCTGCACATCAACCCGCAGATCAAGTACGACCTAGGCAAGGCGATGAACTGGGGCGAGAAGCAGCTCTACGTCGGTATCGAGTACGACTATTGGTCGAACAAGTACGGCCTGGAAGACGGTTCGCTACCGTTCAAAACCGACCAGAACACCTTCAGCGCTATCGTCAAAGCGCACTTCTGAGTGCTGTCGCGAAGGGGCTCCTCGCCCCTTCGCCTCTCCTCCGGCGCTTCGGTTGAGGGGCTTGCGACCAGGGTGCTAGCATGCGGGCGCTTGTTCGTATCGCCGGCAGCCAGCGAAAGGCCCCCATGTCCAGTATCCGTGAGCGCAACAAAGAGCTGATCCTCAAAGCCGCCAGCGAAGAATTCGCCGAAAAGGGCTTCGCCGCGACCAAGACCAGTGACATCGCCGCCCGCGCCGGGCTGCCCAAGCCCAACGTCTACTACTACTTCAAGTCCAAGGAAAACCTCTACCGCGAGGTGCTGGAGAGCATCGTCGAACCCTTGCTCGAAGCCTCGGCGCCGTTCAACCAGCCAGGCCATCCGGCCGAGGTCCTGCGCGCCTATATCCGCACCAAGATCAGGATTTCCCGCGACCACGCCTGCGCCTCGAAGGTGTTCGCCAACGAGATCATGCACGGCGCTCCGCACCTGTCACCGGAACGCACTGCACAACTCAACGCCCAGGCGGCACACAACATCGCCTGCATCCAGCGTTGGATCGACGACGGCCTGATGGCGAAGGTCGATGCCAATCACCTGCTGTTCAGCATCTGGGCGGCGACCCAGACCTACGCCGATTTCGACTGGCAGATCAGCACCGTCACCGGCAAGAACCGCCTCGACGACGCCGACTACGATGCGGCGGCAGACACCATCATTCGCCTGGTACTCAAGGGTTGCGAAATCGCCGAGCCGGCTCAGGTCGACTGACCGGCGGAAACGAAAAACGCCAGCATGCGCTGGCGTTCTTCAAACCCTGACCGGCTGGCGAAGCATCAGCTCCGGGCGCGAGCCGCGTCGCGTAAAGCCTTCACCTGATCATGGTTGCGTTGTACGCCCTGGTACTGACGTTCGACCACGATCCGCACTTCGGCAGGCAGGTCTTTTTCCAGCGCCTTGCGGTAGCTCTTAACAGCGACATCCTCACCACGCTCACACTCGTTGAGAATGGCCTCGTCGTCCTTGCCGGTGATCATCGACTTGAGGTCTACCCAGCGACGGTGCATGTCGGCAGCCACACTGGTGCTGGTCTCCGGATCGCCGCCCATGGAGCGGACCAGTTGCTGCAGCTCGGCGGCGGCCGTGGCGCAGTCGCGCGAACGCTGATTCATGGTGCTCTTGAGCTGCGGATCGCGCAGGTCTTCGGCGCATTCGAGGAAGCCCTTTTCGCCATCCTTGCTGGTTTCAATCAGGTCGTTGAGCACTGAAATCGTGTCTTTCGTATCCATCTTGTACCTCCTGACAAGTCGACTCGGAAAGGGCCACATCGCTGCCGCCCGCGTTATAAAGTCGACTGCCCACGCACCACAAAGGTTCAGCGAAACCGCCCGAAGGCACTCTCTTGGCTCATCACCCGCCTACGCCGGCTATGCCTGTCGGCTCATGGCGAGCCCGTGATGCAATGGCATCGGCCGACCGAGCAGGTAGCCCTGCGCCTTGTTCACTTCAAGCCGCCGCAACATGGCCAGTTCCTCCTGGGTCTCAACCCCTTCGGCGACGACCTTGCAGCCGGTTTCCTCGGCGAAGCGGATCAACGCGGCGGCCAGCGCGCGGCAGCCGGTGTCGCTGTCGACATTGCGGATCAGGCTGCTGTCGAGCTTGATCACGTCCGGCTTGAGTTTGAGGATATGGCGGAAACTCGCGTAACCGGCGCCAGCATCGTCAACCGCCAGCCGTAGCCCCTTGCTGCGCAGTGGTTCGAGTGCCTCGGCCAGCTGCGAGTAGTCCTGTACCGATGCGTGTTCGGTCACCTCGAGCATCAGCCGCGCCAGCGGTTGATCGGCGAGCACCGTGTCAAGCGCGCCGGCGAGGATGGTTTCTGGCGAAACATTGAGCGACAGGTAGCTGTCTGCCGGCAGCTGATCGAAGTCGTGCAGGGCCGCCTCGATCAGGGCGACCTCCAGCTCCTGCTGCAAGCCGACCAGCCCGGCCTCGGCGAACCACTTGTCCGGTGTTCGCTGCGGCTGCGCGCTGAATCGAGCCAGCGCCTCGTGGCCAACGATGCGGTTTTCCACCAGATGCACGATGGGCTGATACACCACCGAATACGCGCGTTGCTCGAGCACCGAGCGAATGCGCGTGAGCGTCTCGGCATAGCGAATCTCATTGAGCGCATGGCGTTCCAGCAATCTGCCGGCGAAGTCGGCGAACAGCCGCAGCGTATTCAGATCTCGCTCGTTGAGGCTGTTGTCCGGCGTGGTGCTGAAGCAACAGAAGGTGCCGTAGAGCCGGCCATCGCTGAAGCGCAGCGGAACACTGAGGTGCGCACCTACCGGCAAGGCTTTGGTCACCGGCATGGCCAAAGCCTCCGGTAGAGTCGCCGCGTCCTGAATCAGCTCGGGCAAGCGCCCGTCGAGCACGCGTTGACAGTAACTGTCGTCCAGAGGATCGCACGCCCCGACCTCGAGCTGCAGGGGTACGAAATTGCCGTCCAGGTAGCGAAAAATCCGGCTTCCGCCACGAAACTCGCTGATGAACGCGACATCCATCCCCAGATGCGTGCGCACGGCATGCAGGGTTTCGACGAGCATCTCGCTCAATGAAAGGTTGGCGCTCTCCAGGCGACGCAGAATGGAGAGCGGATCATCGGCCACCCCGAATCGATCGACCTGATCCTGCTGTATGTCATCAGACATGGAGTCCCTCCCCGTTTGCTGGCTGCCATTGCTGCCGTATGAATACCGTCGACAGCGAGCCGCTGGAGCCGGCGATGTCGTTTGCCGACCAGTTGCCCGGATACTAGTCGCGACCGTCGATCTGCCGATGTCTCAGCGACGATTGGCACAAGGCCTTGCAGAACCGGCCGCGTCGCACGTTGCCGCATCGTTCGAGCCCCGCCTCGCACCGCCGGCCTCTAGCTGCTCGCCCCGGTCTTGCCACGCTTGCTCGACTTCGCCGGCTCGGCCGCCGCGCCCGCGCCACCTTTCAGGGTTATCCAGGTAGGCGCATGGTCACTGGCATGCTCCTGGTCGCGTACCCAGCGATCGACGCCGGCATCCTGCAGCCGCGGCGCAAGGTCCGGGCTGAGCAGCAGATGGTCGATGCGCAGCCCGGAGTTCTTCTGCCAGTGCTGGCGAAAGTAGTCCCAGAAGGTGTAGATGCGCTCGTCGGGGTACCTGGCGCGCAACGCGTCGGTCCAGCCCTGCGCCAGCAGGCGCTCGAAACATTCGCGGCTTTCCGGCTGCAGCAGCGCGTCCTTCTTCCAGGAGCGCGGGTTGTAGATATCTTCGTCGGTGGGCACCACGTTGTAGTCGCCGGCCAGCACCACCGGGTGGCCGCTGGCGAGCAGGCCGGCGGCATGCTCGATGAAGCGCTCGAACCAGCTCAGCTTGTAATCGAATTTCGGCCCCGGCTGCGGGTTGCCGTTGGGCAGGTAGAGGCAGGCGACGATCACACCCTGCACGGCCGCTTCCAGATAGCGGCTGTGGCTGTCATCGGGATCGCCCGGCAGCCCGCGGCGGATCTCCAGCGGCTCGCAATCGCGGGCCAGAATCGCCACCCCGTTCCAGGACTTCTGCCCATGCCAGATCGCGCCGTAGCCGGCCGCACGGATATCGTCGATGGGGAAATCGGCATCCTGCGCCTTGAGTTCCTGCAGGCAGACCACGTCCGGCTGCTCGCGCGTCAGCCATTCGAGCAGATTGGCCCGACGTGCACGGATGCCATTGATGTTGTAGGTAGCGATTTTCAGACTATCCACAAGCGCGTCTCTCACAGGCGGTTATATCCACCTTAGCTGTGACAGCGCAGTGCGGCGTCCCGATCCGGTGCCAATGATCGGAATCAGGCCGGCGTTTCGGCGAAACGCAGGGTGAATTCGGTCACCCCGGCGTCGCTGCGAACACTCACCTCGCCGCCATGCAGCTGCATGATCGAGCGCACGATGGCCAACCCCAGGCCGCCGGTATCGCCCGGCTCGGCGCGCGATGGGTCGCAGCGGTAGAAGCGATCGAACAGCCGCGGCAGATGCTCGGGCGGGATCGGAGGTCCCAGATTGATCACGCTGACCGACCGCCAACCTACTCCTGAGCAACTGACGATACGCACCGTGCTGTCACTGACGCCGTAGCGCAACGCATTGGCCAGCAGGTTCGCCAGCGCCCGGCGGATCATCTCAGGGTCACCGAACAGCTCACCCTCGGTTTCGTCGAGCAGCTGAATACCGCGCTCTTCGGCGACGCCTTCGAAGTAGTCGCACAGTTGCTCGACCAGTGCCGGCAGTGCAAAGCGCTGCCGCTCGATGGCCGCAGACGGCTGCTCGGCACGGGCGAGGAACAACATGCTGTCGATCATTCGCGCCAGGCGCTCGTACTCCTCCTGATTCGACACCAGCAGCGCGTGATAGGCCTCGGAATCGCGGTCCTTGTGCAACAGCTGCTGGGTCTGCCCCATGAGATTGCCCAGTGGTGTGCGCATCTCGTGGGCAAGGTCTTCGCTGAAGCGCGACAGGCGCGCGAAGCCCTGTTCCAAGCGATTGAGCATCTGGTTCAGCGCGGCACGCAGCGGCTCCAGTTCGCTGGGCATCGCCGATTCGTCTAGGCGCAGGTGCGGGTGCTGCACGTCGATCGCCAAGGCCTGTCGGGTCAGGTGACGCACCGGACGCAAGGCGCGCCGACTGATCAGCCAGCCAAGCACTGACGCCAGCAGCGCGCCGAGGCTCAACGCCCACCACAGTTTTACACGGTAGGCGGCGAGCATCTGCTCACGCTCAGCGAGCATGCGCCCGGCGACCAGCGTCAGCCCCGCCTCGCCCGGCAGGCGCCGCCAGGCCAGCCGCGCTCCATCTGTATCGGTCAGCTCCGCTGCAGCGCTGGCCGGCAATGTCGGAATGGACAGCCGCGCCGGGTTGATCTCGATCAGCGCGCGCCCCTGAGCATCGAGCAGCCAGAGCAGGCTGTCGCGATTACCCAGCATGTTTTCGTAAAGCTGGGGACGCTGCCGAAGCGCCTCGACGCTGGCGCTGTCCTCGAGCAGGGCCTGCATGCGCTCCAGCCGACCGAGCAGTGCCTGATCGTCACGCCAACTGATTTCCCGGTCCAGCGAGCGGTACAGATAGAGGCCGATGGCACCGAGCAGCACCACCGCCACCAGGGCGAAAGCGATGGCCAGGCGCAGGCTGAGCGAGCGCGGCAACAGCCTCACGATGCTGTCTCCAGCACGTAACCCATACCGCGCACGGTGTGGATGAGCTTGAGCGGATAGGGATCGTCGACCTTTGCGCGCAGGCGGCGGATCGCCACGTCGACCACGTTGGTGTCGCTGTCGAAATTCATCTGCCAGACCTGCGAGGCGATCTGCGCGCGGGACAGCACCTCGCCCTGGCGACTGAGCAACAGGTGTAGCAAGGCGAACTCCTTGTTGGTCAGGCTGATGCGCTCGCCCTGGCGGGTGACGCGGCGGCGCAGCAGGTCCAGCTCCAGATCGGCGACGTGGAAACGTTCGACCTCACGCGGCGGGCCGCGGCGCAGCAGGGTGCGTACCCGCGCCAGCAGCTCGGCGTAGGAGAACGGCTTGACCAGATAGTCGTCTGCGCCCAGCTCCAACCCGCGCACACGGTCTTCCACCGCATCGCGCGCGGTGAGGAACAGCACCGGCGTATGCGCCGAGCGCCTGCGCACCACCTGTACCAGCTCCCAGCCGTCGAGCCCCGGCAGCATGACGTCGAGGATCACCAGGTCGAACGGCTCCTCCTCGATCAGATGTTTGCCGTCGACGCCGTTGCGCGCGACCTCCACACGGTAGCCGGACTCCTCCAACCCACGCTTGAGGTAGTCGGCCGTCTTGACCTCGTCCTCCACCACCAGAATTCGCATCGGATCACCTCGCTGATGGCGCATAGGTTATGGGAGTCGCCGCACTGCGAGCCATTACAAAAGCGTAATGCGCAGGCAACGGTTCTGACGGGCAGGCATCGGCACCATGCGCCCCGAAGCTCAGCCACCCAAGGAAACCGATATGCGTATCGCAGCCACACTGTCATTGCTGACCCTGGCATTACTTACCCCGGCCCTAAGCGCCAACGCCGCCACGCCGGCACCGATCACCCAACAGAACGTCTCGCTGGCCCTGGCCGATGGCCTGATCCAGGCCACGCTGGACCAGTGCCACGCGGAAAACCGCACGGCGGTGGTCGCGGTGGTCGATCGCGGCGGCAACCTGGTTGCCCTGCGCCGGGACGACAACGTCGGCCCGCACAACACCCTCGCCGCGCAGCGCAAGGCCTACACCGCGCTGTCGAGCAAGACCCCGACCCGTCTGTTCGCCGAGCGCGCCGCCGCTACGCCGGACGCCGCCAACCTCACCACGCTGGATGAGCTGTTGCTGCTCGGCGGTGGCGTGCCGCTGAAGGTCGGCGACGAGGTGATTGGTGCCATCGGCGTGGCCGGTGCCGGCGGTGCCAAGAACGACGAGGCCTGCGCCATGGCCGCCATCGAAAAACTGCTGCCCTCCTCCCACTGAAGAAAAGGAAAACCCCATGAAAGCACTACGTTCAATCGCCGCCGGCTTGATGCTCAGCGGCCTGTCCGGTCTCACCCTGGCCGCCGGCAACCCGCTCAGCGTGCATGTGCTGAATCTGGAGAACGGCCTGCCGTCACCGGACGTGCGCGTCACCCTGGAACAACGTCAGGGTGACACCTGGAAATCACTCAATAGTGGCGAGACCAACGCCCAAGGCCGCATCACCGCGCTCTACCCAGAAGGCAAGGCGCTGGAAAAGGGCACCTACCGCGTCACCTTCATGACCGGCGACTGGTTCGCCGCGCACAAGGCCAGCACCTTTTTCCCCGAAGTTCCGGTGATCTTCGAAGCCGATGGCAGCGTCGAGCACTACCACATCCCGCTGCTGCTGAGCCCCTATGGCTTCTCCACCTACCGCGGCAACTGAGCCGCTCAGCGCACTTCCCAATAGCCCGGTGCGTTGTAGATGTCCTTCAGGTAGTCGATGAAGAAACGCACCTTGGCTGGCAGGTAGCGCTGCTGCGGGTACACCGCCTGGATGTCGTAGGCCGGCAGCGCGTACTCGTCGAGTACCGTGACCAGCTCGCCGCGCTTGAGCTCGGCCTGGATCTCCCAGGTCGAGCGCCAGCCGATGCCCAGGCCCTGCTTGACCCAGTCGAACAGCAGTTCACCGTCGTTGCAGTCCAGATTGCCGGCCACGCGGATGGCCACCTGCCTGCCATCGCGCAGAAAGGTCCAGCCGCGTTGCTGCCCGCCCTGCAGGTTGAAGGCCAGGCAGTTGTGCTCGGTCAGCTCTTCCAATGCCGTCGGCGTACCGTGGCGGGCGAAGTACTCCGGCGAACCGCAGACCACCCGCCTGTTCGGAAACAGCCGCACCGCCACATAGTTGGGGTCGGTCACCTCGCCGATGCGAATGCCCATGTCGTAACCGTGGCGCACCAGGTCGACCACGCTGTCGGTGAAGTTGAACGACAGCTGCAGGTCCGGATAGCGCGCCTGGAACGCCGGTGCGTGCGGGCCGATATGCCGACGCCCGAATGCCGCCGGCGCCGACACCACCAGATGGCCACGCACCGAAGTGCGGTCATGGCTGATGCTGGCGTCCACCTCGTCGAAATCCTTCAGCAGCCCACGGGCGCGCTCCAGATACTGCTCGCCCAGATCGGTCAATGACAGCCCGCGCGTCGAGCGGTGCATCAGCTTCACGCCCAGATGCCGCTCCAGCGCATCCAGCCGCCGGCCCATCACTACGGGGGTGACGTTCTCCTTGTGCGCGGCGGCGGCGAAGCTGCCGCTGTCGGCCACCAGCACGAAACTGCGCAAGGTCGTGTAACGATCCATTCGATACTCCTGATATCGACAGAACTGAAGTCTCGACCAATTCCGCCAGCGAATCCAGGGCGGCATGCTTGAGCCACGTAGAAAAACTATCGAATAAGAGGAGTGGTCCATGGCCCGCATGAGAGCAATCGACGCCGCCGTCGCGGTATTGCGCAAGGAAGGCATCGACACCGCCTTCGGCATTCCCGGTGCCGCGATCAACCCGCTGTATTCTGCACTGCGGGCCGACGGCAGCATCCGCCACATCCTCGCCCGCCACGTCGAGGGTGCCTCGCACATGGCCGAGGGCTATACCCGTGCCAAGCCGGGCAACATCGGCGTGTGCATCGGCACCTCGGGCCCGGCCGGCACCGACATGATCACTGGCCTGTATTCCGCTTCGGCCGACTCGATCCCGATTCTCTGCATCACCGGCCAGGCGCCGCGTGCTCGCCTCTATAAAGAAGATTTCCAGGCCGTGGATATCGAGTCCATCGCCAAACCGGTAACCAAGTGGGCCGTGACCGTACGTGAGCCGGCGCTGGTGCCACGCGTGTTCCAGCAGGCCTTCCATGTGATGCGCTCGGGGCGTCCCGGACCGGTGCTGATCGACCTGCCGTTCGATGTGCAGATGGGCGAAATCGAATTCGACGTCGGCACCTACGAGCCGCTTCCAGTCTATAAGCCGGCGGCAACCCGCAAGCAGATCGAGAAGGCCATCGACATGCTCTGCGCCGCCGAGCGCCCGCTGATCGTCGCCGGTGGCGGCATCTACAACGCCGCGGCCGAGGCCTTGCTGGTGGAATTCGCCGAGACCGTGGGCGTGCCGGTGATCCCGACGCTGATGGGCTGGGGCTCGATCCCCGACGACCATCCGCTGATGGCCGGCATGTGCGGGCTGCAGACCAGCCACCGCTACGGCAACGCGACGATGCTCGAATCTGACTTCGTGCTCGGCATCGGCAACCGTTGGGCCAACCGCCACACCGGCTCCGTGGAGACCTATACCAAGGGCCGCACCTTCGTCCACGTCGACATCGAGCCGACCCAGATCGGCCGGGTGTTCGCGCCGGACTACGGCATCGTCTCCGATGCCCGCGCCGCGCTGGAGCTGTTCGTCGACGTGGCCAAGGCACGCAAGGCCGAAGGCCGTCTGCCGGATCGCCGCGCCTGGGCCGCCGACTGCCTGGAACGCAAGCGCACGATGTTGCGCAAGACCAACTTCGACAGCGTGCCGATGAAGCCGCAGCGCGTGTACCAGTGCATGAACAACGCCTTCGGCAAGGACACCTGCTACGTCAGCACCATCGGCCTGTCGCAGATCGCCGCCGCGCAGTTCCTGCATGTCTACCAGCCGCGCAACTGGATCAACTGCGGCCAGGCCGGCCCGCTCGGCTGGACCATTCCGGCGGCGCTCGGTGTGGTTGCCGCGGACCCGGCGCGCAAGGTGGTGGCGCTGTCCGGCGACTACGACTTCCAGTTCATGATCGAGGAACTGGCCGTCGGTGCGCAGTTCAAGCTGCCCTACCTGCACATCCTGGTGAACAACGCCTACCTCGGGCTGATCCGCCAGGCGCAGCGCGGCTTCGAGATGGATTACTGCGTGCAGCTCGGCTTCGAGAACATCAATGCCGACCAGAGCGGCATGGAAGGTTACGGCGTCGATCACGTCGCGGTGGTCGAGGGCCTGGGCTGCAAGGCGCTGCGCGTGTTCAAGCAGGAAGACCTGCGCCCGGCCATCGAGCAGGCCCAGGCCTGGATGGCCGAACACCAGGTGCCGGTGGTGATCGAGGTGATCCTCGAGCGCGTGACCAACATCGCCATGGGCACCGAGATCGACGCGATCAACGAGTTCGAGGCGCTGGCCGCAGGCCGGGAAGATGCGCCGACCGCGGTTGGATTGCTGGACTGATTCAACCGTAACCAGACGCGTGGAAGACGCTTCGCGGTCTTCCACCCTACGAACGGTTACGTAGGGTGGATATCGCGAAGCATATCCACCGCAAACGCAACACCCAGGGTGGCCACCACACCACCGCAATGCGAAACCGAATGCGATCCCTACAGATCAGGAGAAAACCATGCCCCGCTTTGCCGCCAACCTGTCGATGCTGTTCACCGAGCAGGACTTCATGGACCGCTTCGCCGCTGCCGCCCAGGCCGGCTTTTCCGGTGTCGAGTACCTGTTCCCCTATGACTTCCCTGCTGAGCAGATCAAGGCTCAGCTGGAGGCCAACAAGCTGACCCAGGTGCTGTTCAACCTGCCGGCCGGTGACTGGGCCGGCGGCGAGCGTGGCATCGCCATCCTGCCGGAGCGGGTCGAGGAGTTCCGCGCCGGCGTGGACAAGGCCATCGCCTACGCCAAGGTGCTGGGCAACACCCAGGTCAACTGCCTGGCCGGCATCGCCCCGCGTGGCGCCGATCTCGGCCAGCTGGAAATCACCTTTATCGAGAACCTGCGCTACGCCGCGCAGAAGCTTGAGGAAGCCGGGATCCGCCTGGTGATGGAGATGATCAACACCCGCGACATCCCGCGTTTCTTCCTCAACAACACCTCCCAGGCGCAGGAGATCCGCGGCAAGGTCGGCCACCCCAACCTGTTCCTGCAGTACGACATCTACCACATGCAGATCATGGAGGGAGACCTGGCGCGCACCATCGAGACCAACCTGGCGGCGATCAACCACATCCAGCTGGCGGACAACCCCGGGCGCAACGAGCCAGGCACCGGCGAGATCAATTACCGCTTCCTGTTCGAGCACCTGGACCGCATCGGCTACCAGGGCTGGGTCGGCTGCGAGTACAAGCCGGCCGCCAGCACCGCCGAAGGCCTCGCCTGGCTGAAGACACACAACGCCATCTGACCCGAACAGAATTTGAGGAGAAACGACCATGGCTAAGATCGGATTTATCGGCACCGGCATCATGGGCAAGCCCATGGCAATCAATCTGCAGAAAGCCGGTCACCAGATCTTTCTGTCCCAACACCACGATCAGGCCCCGGCAGAACTGACCGAGGCCGGCGCCATCGGCCTGGCCAACCCGCAGGAGGTCGCCCAGGAAGCCGAGTTCATCATCGTCATGGTGCCGGACACCCCGCAGGTCGAGGACGTGCTGTTCCGCGCCGACGGCGTTGCTGCCGGCGTCGGTGCCGGCAAGGTAGTGATCGACATGAGCTCGATCTCCCCCACCGCCACCAAGCAGTTCGCCGAGAAAATCAAGGCCACCGGCGCTGAATACCTCGACGCCCCGGTATCCGGTGGCGAGGTGGGTGCCAAGGCGGCCACCCTGTCGATCATGGTCGGTGGTAGCGAAGCAGCCTTCGAACGTGCATTGCCGCTGTTCCAGGCAATGGGCAAGAACATCACCCGCGTCGGCGAAAGTGGCGACGGCCAGACGGCCAAGGTTGCCAACCAGATCATCGTCGCATTGAACATCCAGGCGGTCGCCGAAGCCCTGCTGTTCGCCGCACGCAACGGTGCCGACCCGGCCAAGGTGCGCGAGGCGCTGATGGGAGGTTTCGCCGGTTCGAAAATCCTCGAGGTGCACGGCGAGCGCATGATCAAGGGCACCTTCGATCCGGGCTTCCGCATCAGCCTGCACCAGAAGGACCTCAACCTCGCCCTGGCCGGTGCCCGCGAGCTGGGCCTCAACCTGCCCAACACCGCCAACGCCCAGCAGGTGTTCAGCACCTGCGCAGCCATCGGCGGCAGCGGCTGGGACCACTCGGCACTGATCAAGGGCCTGGAGCACATGGCCAATTTCTCGATCCGCAAGGAGTAAAGCCTTCGAGCGCACTGAGTCGGGCCTGCGCCCCCACCTTCAGGGACAGACAGACCAGGTGGTGGGGTCAGCGCAACGCTCGGCACCAGTGATGCTCAAAGGGTTGGTGTGCAGGTACGCGGGGTCGGAATCATCGCGTCTCCCCACGACCAGGGCCCCGCGCGCCTGCACACCAACCGCCGTCTGCGGACGGCACCTTTTCGATTCGCCCGGCACAAGGAGTCACGGCCCGACTGCCGGGCGGGTCGATTTCAACCCTTAGCGCTTGCATTGCCGAGCCCTAAGGTCTGCAATCGGCCTCTGCAACAAGACCCAAGGAGCCAGAGATGCCCCCCCAAGCCCTGCTGCGCCAGCTGTTCGACAGCGCCATCGAGGCCGCCCATCCGCGCCATGTGCTCGCCGACCATCTGCCCGAAGACCGCAGCGGCCGAGCCATCGTCATCGGCGCCGGCAAGGCGGCTGCGGCCATGGCCGAAGCCATTGAGCAGGTCTGGGAAGGCGAGCTGTCCGGCCTGGTGGTGACCCGCTACGAACATCACGCCTACTGCCGCCGCATCGAGGTGGTGGAGGCCGCGCACCCGGTGCCGGACGATGCCGGCGAGCGCGTCGCCCGCCGCGTACTGGAGCTGGTCAGCAACCTCGAGGAAAGCGACCGGGTGATCTTCCTGCTTTCCGGCGGCGGCTCCTCGCTGTTGGCACTGCCAGCCGAGGGCATCTCGCTGGCCGACAAGCAGGCGATCAACAAGGCGCTGCTGCGTTCCGGCGCGCACATCGGCGAGATGAACTGCGTGCGCAAGCATCTCTCGGCGATCAAGGGCGGCCGCCTGGCCAGGGCCTGCTGGCCGGCGAGCGTATACACCTATGCGATTTCCGACGTGCCCGGCGACGAAGCCACGGTGATCGCCTCCGGCCCGACCGTCGCCGATCCGACCACATCGGCGCAGGCACTGGAGATCCTCGAGCGCTACCACATCGAGGTGCCGGCCAACGTGCGCGCCTGGCTCGAAGACCCGCGCTCGGAAACCCTCAAGCCGGGCGACCCGATGCTCTCGCGCAGCCACTTCCAGCTGATCGCCACGCCGCAGCAGTCGCTCGACGCCGGTGCCGAGGTGGCCCGTTCCGCCGGTATCACCCCGTTGATCCTCGGCGACCTGGAAGGCGAAGCGCGTGAGGTGGCCAAGGTGCATGCCGGCATTGCCCGCCAGGTGGTGCTGCACGGCCAGCCGATCGCCGCGCCCTGCGTAATTCTCTCCGGCGGCGAAACCACGGTGACTGTGCGCGGCAACGGCCGTGGCGGACGCAACGCCGAATTCCTGCTTGCCCTCACCGAAAGCCTGCAAGGCCTGCCCGGCGTCTACGCGCTGGCCGGCGACACCGATGGCATCGACGGTTCCGAGGACAACGCCGGCGCACTGATGACCCCAGACAGCTTCGCCCGCGCCGAAGCACAGGGCCGGCGTGCCGCCGATGCGCTGGCCAACAACGACGGCTATGGCTACTTCGCCGCGCTGGACAGCCTGATCGTTACAGGCCCGACGCGTACCAACGTCAACGATTTCCGCGCCATCCTGATTCTGCCGCCCTCGACCT
Source organism: Stutzerimonas kunmingensis (assembly GCF_032106285.1). Lineage (GTDB taxonomy): Bacteria > Pseudomonadota > Gammaproteobacteria > Pseudomonadales > Pseudomonadaceae > Stutzerimonas > Stutzerimonas kunmingensis_B. Next base: position 35,182 of record NZ_DAMCPO010000011.1, on the reverse strand, counting down.
AGACCGAGGACGCTCACCTGCCAGCGAGCCCGCCATGAAACCCGACAAGAAGGTCAAGATACTTGCCACCCTCGGCCCCACCACCCGCAGCATCGATGATGTACGGGCGCTGGTCGCGGCAGGGGGTCAACCTGTTCCGCCTGAACTTCAGCCATGGCGAGCACGCCGACCACGCCGAGCGCTTCGCCTGGATTCGCCAGGTCGAACGCGAGCTGAACCAGCCGATCGGCATCCTCATGGACCTGCAGGGGCCCAAACTCAGGGTCGGCCGCTTTGCCGAAGGCAAGGTCCGCCTGGAGCGCGACCAGGCCTTTCGCCTGGATCTGGACCCGACACCGGGCGACAGCCGCCGCGTGAATCTGCCGCATCCGGAGATCATCGCCGCGCTGGAGCCGGGCATGCAGCTGCTGATCGATGATGGCCGTCTGCGCCTGACAGTCACCGAGCGCCATGCCGACGCCATCGAGACCCGCGTGGTGGCCGGTGGCGAGCTGTCCGACCGCAAGGGCGTGAACGTGCCGGAGGCGGTGCTGGAGCTCTCGCCGCTGACGGCGAAGGACCGCCAGGACCTGACCTTCGGCCTCGAGCTGGGCGTGGATTGGGTGGCGCTGTCGTTCGTGCAACGCCCGCAGGACATCCAGGAGGCGCGCAAGCTGATCGGCGAGCGGGCCTTCCTCATGGCGAAGATCGAGAAGCCCTCGGCGGTGCAGCACCTGCGCGAGATCGCCCGGCTGTCCGACGCGATCATGGTGGCGCGCGGCGACCTGGGCGTGGAGGTGCCGCCGGAGAACGTGCCGCGCATCCAGAAGGACATCGTGCGCATCTGCCGCCAGCTCGGCCGCCCGGTGGTAGTGGCGACGCAGATGCTCGAATCCATGCGCTTCGCGCCGGCCCCGACCCGCGCCGAGGTCACCGACGTGGCCAACGCGGTGGCCGAAGGCGCCGATGCGGTGATGCTGTCGGCGGAAACCGCCTCCGGCGACTACCCGCTGGAAGCGGTAAGCATGATGAGCAAGATCATCCGCCAGGTGGAAAGCGGTCCGGACTTCCAGGCGCAGCTCGACGTGCACCGACCCAACGCCGAGGCGACGCTGCCGGATGCCATCAGCTGCGCGATCCGCCGCATCAGCGGCATCCTGCCGGTGGCGGTGCTGGTCAACTACACCGAGTCCGGCCGTTCCAGCCTGCGCGCCTCGCGCGAGCGGCCGGCCACGCCGATCCTCAGCCTGACGCCGAGCACCGCCACCGCACGCAAGCTGACGGTGGCCTGGGGCGTGTATTCGGTGGTGGATGCGCCGATGCGCGACATGGAGCAGGTCAGCAGCCACGCCGTCGAGCTGGCACAGGCGCAGGGCATGGCCGAAAGCGGCGACACGGTGCTGATCACCGCCGGCGTGCCGCTCGGCCAACCTGGCACCACCAACACGCTGCGTATCGAAGTCCTCGACTAGGTTGGCAGCCCACCCAGCGCACAATGGCCAAGCGGTCAGCCCTTGGTCTCCAGCGGGTTCAGCTCCTGAGGGTAGCGATGCTCCTCCTCGATGCTGCCGTCGTCGCCGTGGACGTTCACCAGCGCAGTACGCAGCTTCATGTAGTCGCGCGTCTCATCGAGAATGTCCTGTCGATTCCCGGCTTCGAGCAACGCGCGCTGATCGCCTTCTTCGCGTAGCACCCAGCGGTCATCTTCGTGGGTGATGTGGTAGATCTCCATGGCCTTCTCTCCTGCTGTTGAATGAAATATCGCGGATTGCCCCTGGTAAGAAAGCTGCCAGCGGGCGAGGTTCGATCGTCACCGCCAAGGTGATTTCGACCCTTTAAGGTCCATATCACCATGGAAAGCCAAGGTTCTTTTTACCTCGCACATCCTGCAAACCTTGATTCAAGTCAATTTTCGACCTGGAACGATTGTTGAAAGCCTCTATGGCAGAACGTTTCGTGTTCGCCCCGCGAATACAGGACGACTTTCCCATCAGAGGAGTTAGCAATGCTTTGCGCTGAACAGACTGCCCTTATCAAAGCCACCGTGCCGCTGCTGGAAAGCGGCGGCGAGGCCTTGACCACCCATTTCTACAACCTGCTGCTCAGTGAACATCCCGAAGTGCGCCCGCTGTTCAATCAGGCCCACCAGGCCAGCGGTGAACAGCCGCGTGCACTGGCCAACGGCGTGCTGATGTATGCCAAACACATCGACCGGCTCGACGCCCTCGGTCCGCTGGTCGCTCAGATCATCAATAAGCATGTCGCGCTGCAGGTGCTGCCCGAGCATTACCCGCTGGTTGGCTCCTGCCTGCTGCGGGCGATCCGCGAAGTGCTCGGCGACGAGATCGCTACCGACGCCGTGATCGACGCCTGGGGCGCCGCCTACCAGCAACTCGCCAACATCCTTATCGGTCAGGAGGAGAATCTCTACCAGATCAAGGCCGACGCGGATGGTGGCTGGCGGGGGGCGCGGCGTTTTCGCATTGCGCGCAAGACCGTCGAAAGCGCAGAGATCACCTCCTTTCACCTGCAGCCGGAAGATGGCGGCGCGTTGATGGACTTTCTGCCCGGCCAGTACATCGGCCTGCGCCTGGAGGTCGACGGCCAGGAGGTGCGCCGCAACTACTCGCTGTCCGCCGCCAGCAATGGCAGCGAATACCGCATCAGCGTCAAGCGCGAGCCCGGCGGCGTCGCCTCGAACGCGCTGCATGCCATGCCCGAAGGTGCCGTGCTGGAGCTGTTCGCGCCGGCTGGCGAGTTCACCCTCGAACCGGGCGACAAGCCCCTGGTGCTGATCAGCGGCGGCGTCGGTATCACGCCTACCCTGGCGATGCTGGAACAGGCTCTGGCCAGCGCACGACCGGTGCACTTCATCCACTGCGCGCGCAATGCCGGCGTGCATGCGTTCCGCCGCAGCGTGGACGCGCTGGCCGAGCGTCACGCCCAGCTCAAGCGTTTCTACTGCTATGAGGAGCACGACGGCGCAGATGCCGCGCCGGATGCCGTTGGCCGCCTGACCGAGCAACAGCTTGGCAGGTGGCTACCGGAAGACCGCGACGTAGACGCCTATTTCCTCGGGCCGAAACCCTTCATGGCTGCCGTCCGCCGCCAGCTGAAGTCACTCGGTGTGCCGGAACAGCAAACCCGCTACGAGTTCTTCGGACCCGCTTCGGCACTCGATTGATCCATTCGGAGGCTCGCCCGGCGCGAGCCTCTCCCCGAAGGAGATTCAGTCATGCTTTATCACTCAGCTTCTCCACAACGCCTGATGGGCGCCGCAAATGCGCTGATGGTCGCAGGCATACTGCTCCTGCTGCTGGGCATCAGCGGCGCCTACCTGTTCGATCGACATCTGGCGATGGGCAGCATCATCGCGGCCCATGCGCTGGTCATCCTCGGCCCCACGGCGCTGAAGATCGGCTACGTGATGCGCCTTCTGGCCGAGCGCAAGACGAAACTTGCGGCCTGAGGCGAGGCTGGATAAGTCCGCGCTCGGATAATCATAATTCGTTCCTGCAACTTTGCCGCTTCGCCTGTAATTTCAGTCCGCCATAGTCATACGCAACATGGGGAAAACCATTCGTCTACACTTTTGAATTCACCGAAACTCTTGTCTGAAGTCTTCCTCTGACACAGTGAGGCTGATCGATCTCTCTCTTTCAGCCGTTTGTGAACGTGTCTATCCAATTGAGGAGAAAAACACATGGCAAATAGTAATCCTGGCAACTTCGCCAACGATCGAGAGAAAGCTTCCGAGGCCGGCCGCAAGGGTGGTCACAACAGCGGCGGCAACTTCGCCAACGACCGCGAGAAGGCCTCCGAGGCCGGCCGCAAGGGTGGCCAGAACAGCCACGGCGGTGGCCGCAGCAGCTAAAAGCTGACGAAATGAAGAAGGGCAGGCGCCGTACGGCCCTGCCCTTCTTCATTTCTTCATTCAATCCGTTAAGCGAATATTCAAAAAACGAAATTGCAAAGTAATGCGATATTGCTATCCGATCGATATATAGCCGGCAGAATTATATTTATAACCCGCTTGCGCAAAGTGACGGCCAGGCAGAAGCTGATATCTGCCGTTATTTTATTCACTCCTAACTTATAACGATGACCTGCATCCCTTGCCGTTTGTCGATATCATCGACAGGCATTTCAAGCTGGAGCGGTCGATGAACAGCAGCGCCTTTTCCGAACGAATCGTCCAGAGCCTGCTGGATACCGATTTCTACAAGCTCACCATGATGCAGGCGGTGCTGCATCACTATCCGAACGCGGAGGTGGAGTGGGCATTCCGCAGCCGCTCCGGTGAGGACCTGACGCCCTACCTCGACGAGATCCGCCAGCAGATCGAGGCGCTTGCCGAGCTGCAGATGACAACCGAGGAGCTGGCCTACCTCGAGCGCATCCCCTACATGCAGCCCGACTTCATCCGCTTCCTCGGTTTGTTCCGTTTCGATCTGCGTTATCTGCAGGTGAGCATCGAGGACGGCGAGCTGGTGATGCACCTGCGCGGCCCCTGGCTCCATGTGATCCTGTTCGAAGTGCCGCTGCTCGCCATCGTCAGCGAGGTGCGCAACCGCGCGCGCTACCCGGCGGTGACGCTGGGCCAGGCGCGCGACCGGCTGGATGAGAAGCTGCACTGGCTACGCAGCCAGGCCAGCAGCGACGAACTGGCCAGCTTCACCCTGGCGGATTTCGGCACACGCCGTCGTTTCTCCTTTGCCGTGCAGGCGATGGTGGTGGACCGACTGCAATGCGATTTTCCCGGCCGGTTCGCCGGCACCAGCAATGTGCATCTGGCACGCACGCGGAATGTGAAGCCGATGGGCACCATGGCCCATGAGTGGATCATGGCGCACCAGCAACTCGGCCCGCGGCTGATCGACAGCCAGGTTGCGGCGCTGGACTGCTGGGTTCGCGAATATCGTGGGGCATTGGGCATCGCGCTCACCGACTGCATCACCATGGATGCTTTCCTGCGCGATTTCGATCTGTACTTCGCCAAGCTGTTCGACGGCCTGCGTCATGACTCTGGCGACCCTCTGCTGTGGGCAGAGAAGGCCATCGCGCATTACCAGCGCCTGGGTATCGATCCGAAAACCCGCCAGCTGATCTTCTCCGATGGCCTAGACCTGGCCAGAGCGCTGGAACTCCATCGCGCGTTGATCGGGCGCAGCAATCCGAGTTTCGGCATCGGCACCGGACTGACCTGCGACATCCCGGGCGTGGAGCCGACCAACATGGTCATCAAGATGACCGCCTGCAATGGTCAGCCAGTGGCGAAGATCTCCGACTCACCGGGCAAGACCATGTGCCGCGACGAGGCATTCGTCAGCTACATGCGGCACGTCTTCGGCCTGGCCAATGGCTGACGGCTAGCCACCCACGGCAAATGCCTGCGGCGGCTGCACAGCCTCCGGTTCCATAGCGCAGAGGCGATTACGCCCGCTCGCCTTGGCGTAGTACATGCGCTTATCCGCCAGCTCCAGCAGATCCCGGTAGTCCGCCACCTGATCGCAACGGCGCTCGGCCAACCCGATACTCGCCGTCAGCGGCGCACCGTCCGGCCGCACGCCGAGGCCCTGGCCAACGATGCGCTCGAGCGCCATGTGCGCCTGCTGCATGTCGGTCTCCGGCATGATCAGCAGGAACTCTTCGCCGCCCCAGCGCAGCAGGCTGTCGGAGCCTCGCAGCGTCGCAACCAGACGCCTGGCCGCCTCGCGCAGGACCTGATCGCCGGATTCGTGGCCATGGTTGTCGTTGATCGACTTGAAGTGGTCAAGGTCGATGAATGCCAGCGCCAGCGGACCATCCTTGCGCTGTGCGCTGTCCCACTGCAGCCGAAGGATCTCCTCGCCGCTGCCGCGAGAGAAGACCCCGGTGAGCGGGTCGCGGATGGCCTGGCGCACCAGCGCGAACATGAACGCCAGCTGGCTCATGCTGGCCAGGCTGGCGACGCCGGCGATCAGGATCAGCAGCCAGAAGGCACCGGCGAACGACGGCCAGTTCAGCGTCGCCCAGCTGAGATAGCCGGCCAGCGCCTGCGCCAGCAGCAACAGGCTGGACAGCACCAGATTCTCCACCAGGGTCAGCGGGAAAATGGTCAGCCCGGCCATCAGCACGAACGGCAGAAAGGCGTAACCGGCGCCGACCACCGCGGAGAACTGCGCCAGTTGGTAACTCCCGAGCAAGGTGTGCGAGGCGATATAGAAGATGGTCGGAATGGCGAACAGGATCGCGATCGCCCGATAGGCATCGAGCAGATTGCCGCTTGGACGGTAGAACAGCAGCAGGCAGGTGAACGCCAGGCACGCCATCATCCGAAAACCGGCCAGCGCCGCCCACAGCTTGGGCTCGAACACCATCAGATCGATCAGACTCCACAGCGGGGTGAGCACTGCGAACAGGAAGGCGAACAGGCGAACGCGGTTGACGATCAGGGTCGCGCGGCGCTGGCAGAGCAGCAGTGGATGGCGTCGCGGGCTCAGCAGATGGCGAAGCTCACTGGGCTTGAGCTCGCTGGGCAGCAACGAGCTCAGGCGACTGCGCAGCAGGTCGAGAATCGATGGCATTTATTATTGTGCTCCCAGGCAGGGAAGGTTCTTTACACAGCGGACGGCTCCGGTTGCCGCTCGCTGCTTTTCAATATCCGTCTCAACGCATCACCGTTCGGCGGCGCATTGGACGTCCACAGAAGCGCAAGCGCGGCGAATGGTATCAGTTGGCCATCAAAAACCCTTGAGCCAGGACAATGAAATCAAAGCTGCAATTAACTCCTAAGAACGATCTACCGTTCGGAAAAATCGCCCTTTCGGGCGCTTATACCCGCTGGCGGCTCCCAATAGCGTGGCCGGATCGCCCGCGCATGTGCGAGCGATGCATCCATACAAAAAGAACAATAAGGAGTTACCCGTGCAGAGCGCCCTCAAACCGCTTGCGGCAGCCGTTCTACTCACCTGCGCGACAGACGCGGCCATCGCCGATGACGGCCCGTTCAGTCAGTTCGTCGTGTTCGGCGACTCGCTGAGCGATGCTGGCAACTTTCCCGACCTGCAAAGCCCGACACTCGGGGGCAACCCTACCGGAGGCTTGCGCTTCACCAACCGCACCGGCCCTACCTACGGTGCCGGCGAATATATCGGCGAGGTCGGCACGCAACGCCTGGCGAGCATGCTGGGCCTTCAATCGTTACCCTCCACGCCGCTGTTACCGGCAGTCCTTACAGGCAATCCGGACGGCACCAACTATGCCGTCGGCGGTTACCGCACCGACCAGATTCTCGATTCGATCACCCTCGACTCGACCGTTTCCGCGGGCGGCTCTACCCGGACCCGGCCCGGCTATCTGGTCGAGAACCCGCGCGTCGACAGCAATGCTCTCTACTACCTGAACGGCGGCGGTAACGACATCTTCCAGCTCGGCACCAACCCGGTCACGATGGCTGACGCCGCCGGCAATCTGTTGGCTGGCGTCGCTGCACTACAGGCCGCGGGCGCGCGCTACATCATCGTCTCCGATCTGCCGGACGTCGGCATCACGCCACTAGGTGCCACCGCTGGTCCGGGCGGAGCTGCCACACTCAACTTTCTGAGCGACCAGTTCAACGCAGCGCTGGCAGAACAGCTGCAAGCCCAGGGTGGCAACTATGTGCTGGTCAACAACCGGCTATTGCTGGCCGAGGTACGTGCAGACCTGGCCGCCTTTGGCTTCGACCCGAACGTGGCGCAGACGGCAGTATGCTTCGACCCTTCATCGTCAACGTCGCCTTGCCAGCCGGATCCGACCTACAGCCTCGGCGGCACAGCACCTGATCCTAGCCGCCTGCTGTTCAACGACGCCGTCCATCCAACCACCGCTGTTCATCAGATCAGCGCCGACTACCTGTACTCGATCATTTCCGCGCCCTGGGAAGTATCCCTGCTACCGGAAATGGGCCGCTCGGCACTGCGCGCTCACCTGCAGCAACTGGACAACGAACTGTCTGCGCGGCGCGGCGACTGGCAGGCGGTCGGCGCCTGGCGCACCTTCGTCCAGGGTGGTTACAACCGGCCTGAGTACGACGGTTACGGTGGCGGTGACGGTAGCGGTCTGAGCCTGTCGCTTGGTGTTACCCAGCGTTTGAGTGAGACGTGGCTGGCCGGCGTCAGCCTGGGCCTGGCGGAAAACTCGCTGGAACTGGGCAGAAACGACTCCGAGTACGACATGCGCAGCTACCTGGCCACGGCCTTCGCCCGTTACGAACACCAGCGTCTGTTCGCCGACTTCAGCCTCAGCGCCGGGTATCTGGACTACCACGACCTCAAGCGTACGTTCGCCCTTGGCATCAGCGAGCGCACGGAAAAGGGTGACACCGAAGGCACGCTATGGGGCGCAGCGGCGAAGGCTGGCTTCAACCTGATGCAGCCAGGCGATCAACTCCAGTTCGGCCCATTCGTCGGTGCCAGCTATCAGAAGGTCGAAGTCGACGGTTACAGCGAGCAGGGCGAGCGCTCCACTGCATTGAGCTATGACGATCAGGAGTTGGATTCGCTGCGCCTCTCACTCGGCCTGTTCGGCGACTATGCGCTGAGCGAACGCACGCGGCTATTCGGCGAGGTGGCGCGGGAGGTGGAGCGCGAGGACGAGGATCGGCGTGACCTGCGCATGTCGCTGAACAGTGTGTCGGGCAACAGCTTCGAACTGCCGGGCGCGGTACCGACCGGCGACCAGACGCGCTTCAGCGTGGGCCTGACGCACCGCCTGACGCCCGGTCTGGCGCTGCGCGCCAACTACCATTACCGCGGCAACGATAACCGCGACCACGGAGTGGGGCTGTCACTGGCCTGGGACCTGTAAGGCTCGAAGGGCGCAAAGGCCGCCGTCGCGAATACGCGCGGCGGCTCTTACGCGGTTAACGTCCGTCGAGCTGACCTTGCAGATTGGCGATCTGCCCCTGCATGGAATTGATGGTGCGGGTGACCTGAGCCCGGAAGGAGTCGAACTCGGCGGTGTTGATCGCGTTTGGCGCGGGCGCCGGCCGATTGTCCAGCTCACTGCGCAGCACCAGGATGTCCTGCTCCAGCCGGCTGATCGCCTGACTCTGGTTACCGCCCTGCTTCAGCGCCGCGATGTCCTTGCTCAGGCTGTCGACCCGTCCGGCCAGCTTGCCCTGCTCGTCCAGGGTCGTTTTGAGTGACGCCTGCTCGCTGCTCAACGCCTTGACGCTCTCTGCCAGTGTCGCAGTACTCCCCTGCTGAGCCTGCAGGTCGGCACCCAACTGCTCGAGGCGCTTGCCCTGCTCGTCCATGCGCCGATCCTGATTGCCCTGTTTGCCAGTCAGACTCTGCTGTTCGGTAGCAAAGGCCTGCTGCTTGCGGTCAAGATCGATGGCCTGTTGCTCAAGCTGCTTGATGCGCAGTTTCACCGCCTCGCTTTCCGTAGTCACATTGGACTCGGTCGCAACGACTTTCCCGCTGATGTCCTGCAGTCGTCCCGCCGCATCCTCACTGATACGCGCGAAGCTTTCCTGGGTGGCGACCAGCTGCATTTCCAGCATGGCGATCTTCTGATAACTCCACCACCCGAGAGCGCCAAGGCTGAGGAGCAAGGCCAGCACCATGACCCACAGCGGCGCCGTGCTCACCTTGCCAGCAGTGCTTGCAGGGCGACGTTTCTGGCGGGAGCGCCCGTCATCCACAGGCTCATCGGCGGTTCTGCGGATCGGCTCGAGATCCGGCGCCGGATAGGGCTCCACGCGGTCACGGCCTGCGGTCAGGCTGGGAATGTTGTCCAGTTCGTCGTGAGCATCGTTGCGCATGGGGTACCTTCAATGGCGCGGTGCGAAATACAGCGCGCAGTATAACGATTCAGGGCGTGCCCATCAGTGACGGCGCGCCGGTGGAGCAGATGCACCGTGGTAGAGCAGTGCGCCGCTTGTGATACGCATCACGGTGCATCGAATGGCGCGCTCGGCAGCCCCGCGAACAGGCACCACAGCGGTGACCATCGCCTACGGGCAGTCTGCAGGCCTCGCCAGCCGGGCGCTTCGCCTGCCAGATGCAAAAACCGCGCAGCAACACCGGAAATTGGTACGCCACTTGCTCTGTCTCTCTTGCCAGCGGATAGACACTTCCGACAGGGATGTTGGGCCTTAGGGCAATTCACGAGGAACACAGCATGGAGCTGAACAAGGCGGTTATCGACTGCATGCGCAGCCTGCGACGCAGACTTCGCGATGAGCAGCAACTCGACATCCATCTCGACCAACCGGATGCGGTTACGGCAATGCTTGCCGGGTGCATGAACTCCAACGATGAGCTGACCCGCGAACTCGGACGCCAGCTCGCCGCGTTCAGTGATCGGTTGCCGGCACCACCTCCACCACGCGCGGCCAGCAGCGGCGCCACGGTACGCATTTACCGAGGCCAGCGCGTACTCGCCTGAGCGCTCAATCAACCAGTAACCAGTCGCTGGCGCAACGCACCAGATGCCGGGTCAGCTCGTCGAGCAATTGCCCGCCATTACGCCAGTGATGCCAATACAAAGGCACGTCGATCGGCGGTCCGGACAGCACATCGACCAATTCGCCGCGCGCAAGTTCGCCGCGCACCTGTAACTCCGGCACCAACCCCCAGCCAAGCCCGCTCTGCAGCAGGCGTACGAAACCTTCGGACGACGGGCAGAGGTGATGGACGAACGCCTCTCCCCCGCCGACTGCCGCCATGTAGCGGTGTTGCAGCTGGTCATCCGGGCCGAAGACCACGGCAGGCACCCGAGCCAGATCCGCAGCGGCTGCCGGTCGCTGGAAATGCCGACTGACAAAGACCGGACTGGCCAGCGCGCGATAGCGCATCGCACCAAGAAACTGACTGCGCGCGCCTGCCAGCGGCCGTTCCGCCGCGCACACGCAGGCTGCGACCTCGCCAGCGCGCATGCGCTTGAGCCCGACCGCCTGGTCTTCCACCACATGATCGAGCAGCACCCGATGCTCGGCGCAGAACGACGCCACCGCGCCGGCCCACCAGGTCGCCAGGCTGTCGGCATTCAGGGCAATACGCAATCGCTCGGGCAGGCGATTTTCGTCCAGCGCCGGGACCTGCCCTTGCAGGTCCCGCTCGAGCAAGCGCACCTGCTGCACATGGTTGAGCAATCGTTGACCCAGCTCGGTCGGCCGGGGCGGCGTATCGCGCAGCAGCACCGGCTGGCCGACGCGCGCCTCGAGTAATTTGATCCGCTGGGATATGGCCGATTGCGAAAGCCCCAACGCCTGCGCGGCTCGTTCGAAACCCGCCTGCTCGACAACTGCCGCAAGCGCCGCGAGTAATTTGTAATCGAACATCAGTATTCCTAATGCACCCTGAAGAGAACTTGTTTCTCTTATAACGCTCCACTGCCCAGACTCGCCAGTAAATCGGACGAGGCGTGCGGCATGAATGCAATCTGGCAAAGCTATATCAACGGCCTTCTGGTCGCGGCGGGGCTGATCATGGCGATCGGCGCGCAGAATGCGTTCGTGCTCGCGCAAAGCCTGCGCCGGGAGCACCATCTGCCAGTAGCGGCGCTATGCATCCTCTGTGACGTACTGTTGGTCAGCGTCGGTGTATTCGGACTGGCAGCGGTGCTGGCGGACAACCCGCTACTGCTGGAGATCACGCGCTGGGGCGGCGTTGCGTTCCTGCTCTGGTACGGCACCCTGGCGCTGCGTCGCGCGTTCAAGCCACAGAGCCTGCGCAGCGCTGATGCGCAGCCGCGACCGCTGCGGGCGGTGCTGTTGGCCGCGCTGGCGGTGACGTTGCTCAATCCGCACGTCTATCTCGATACAGTGGTACTGATCGGCTCACTCGGCGCACAGCAGCCCGAGCCAGGCGCCTACACACTGGGCGCTGCCAGTGCATCGACACTGTGGTTCATGACCCTTGCGCTCGGTGGCGCCTGGCTTGCACCCTGGCTGGCCCGCCCGCTGACTTGGCGTCTGATCGACCTCGGCGTCGCCGCCATGATGTTCGCGATTGCCGCACAGCTCGCATTCGCCAGCTGACGCCCTGGCGCACGACAACCGGCCGCGCGCCATTTTTGCAGGTCGCAAGGAACGCCCGGCCCGACGGCGCGGTCCACGCAAGGCGCAGCCAGTTGTTTGCATCCGCTGCTTCGCCTCGCCAACCCCTCTGGAACCTATATTCCATACAGTTGCCGCGTGGTTTTGCCGCAGGTCGGGTGCTATGATCGCTGGCTCGCAGACATGGAGCGGAAGGCTTCAGTCTGTCTGTTCGGCCGACCGTGAACGGCCAGAGATTGCGCAAGCATGTAGCGAGCGAAGGGAACGACAGAGGTCAGGGTGGGACGCACATTCGCTCCTGCTCACCGGTATCGCCGGCACGCCTCGCACGCTCCTTCCAGCTGGCCGCATCAACCCTCGACACCTGAGTAGGAGATACATCATGGCTTTCGAATTGCCGCCGCTGCCGTACGAAAAGAACGCTCTCGAGCCGCACATGTCCGCCGAGACGCTCGAGTTTCACCACGACAAGCACCACGCTGCTTACGTGACCAATCTGAACAACCTGATCCCGGGCACCGAGTTCGAAGGCAAGGATCTGGAAAGCATCATCAAGACCTCTTCCGGTGGCATCTTCAACAATGCCGCTCAGGTCTGGAACCACACCTTCTTCTGGAACTGCCTGGCGCCGAACGCCGGTGGTCAGCCGACTGGCGCGCTGGCCGATGCCATCAACGCATCCTTCGGCTCGTTCGACAAGTTCAAGGAAGAGTTCACCAAGACCGCCATCGGCACCTTCGGCTCCGGCTGGGCCTGGCTGGTGAAGAAGTCCGACGGCAGCCTCGGCCTGGCAAGCACCATCGGTGCCGGCAACCCGATGACTGCAGGTGACAAGCCACTGCTGACCTGTGACGTCTGGGAACACGCCTACTACATCGACTACCGCAACGCTCGTCCGAAGTTCGTCGAAGCATTCTGGAACCTGGTCAACTGGGACTTCGTCGCGAAGAACTTCGCCGGCTGAGCCACCCAGCGCTAACGAAATGCCCGCACTTGTTGCGGGCATTTTCATTTAAGGGTTCGGTGTCGCCTGCCGCTATACATTTGCAGCCCGGAAAAAAGTCGCCTTACGGTATCGGTAATCGACGCGCAATGTTTCCTTAGGATTACGCCTTTGGGCTTGCATCCTAAGACGTACTGCCGGCACAGTCGGAGCTTGCTGACTTACTGGTTTAATTGCCTTTGACGATTGCCGAATGACTAACAATACTTCCGCAACCGAGCGTCGGCACGGAAAAGGACCTTCATTTGAAGCTGGAAATGCGCAATAGCCTGTCGCGTAAGCTCCTGCGTGTAGTCCTGCTATCGGCGCTTGCGGTAGGGCTGGTGCTCAGCTGCGCACAGATCATCTTCGGTGCCTACAAGACACGCCAGTTGATCGAAGCCGATGCCCAACGCATCCTGCGCATGACCCGCGACCCATCCACTCAGGCGATCTACAGCCTCGACCGCGAGATGGGCGCCCAGGTTATGGAGGGGCTCTTCCAGCACGAATCGATTCGCATGGCATCCATCGGCCATCCGGACGAAGGCATGCTGGCGCTGAAGATCAGACCACCTATCGACCTGCCGACACGCTGGCTGACCGATCCGATTCTCCACCGCGACCGACAGTTCTCGATTCCGCTGATCGGCAAACCGCCTTACAACGAATATTACGGCGAGCTGCGCATAACCCTGGACACCGCCAAATACGGCCAGGAATTCATCAACGACTCCATCGTGATCTTCATCGTCGGCATCCTGCGTGCGCTGACGCTGGGCTTCGTGCTCTTCCTGATCTACCAGTGGCTGCTGACCCGTCCGTTGACCAAGCTCATCGAGCATCTGGCGCGGATCAACCCCGACCGGCCCGGCGAGCACAAGTTGCCGATGATCCGTGGGCATGAGCGCAACGAGCTAGGCCTGTGGGTGGAAACGGCCAACGGCTTGCTCGCCTCTATCGAGCACAACATGCACCTGCGTCAGGAGGCTGAAAGCAGCCTGTATCGCATGACCCAGTACGACTCCCTGACCGGTCTGCCGAACCGGCAGCAGCTGCAAAGTCAGCTCGACCACATTCTCGACGAGGCTCGACGCATGCAGCGGCGCGTCGCAGTGCTTTGTCTGGGGCTTGACGACTTCAAGGGTGTAAACGAGCAGTACAGCTATCAGGCCGGCGACTGCCTGCTCAAGGCCCTGGCAGACCGCCTGCGCGGCTCCGCTGGCCGTCTCGGTGCGCTGGCACGACTGGGCGGCGATCAGTTCGTCCTCGTACTCAGCGGCATCGAGCAGCCCTACGATGCCGCCGAGTTGGCCCAGGCGCTGCTGGACGATCTGGAAACCCCGATCGAGCTCGACGGCGACCCGATTCGGTTGCGCGCCACCATCGGCATCACGCTGTACCCAGAAGATGGCGACAATACCGAAAAGCTGCTGCAAAAGGCCGAGCAGACCATGACGCTGGCAAAGAGCCGCTCGCGCAACCGCTACCAGTTCTATGTCGCCAGCATCGATAGCGAGATGCGCGCCCGTCGGGAGCTGGAAAAGGATCTCAGCGAAGCGCTCAAGCGCAACGAGTTCCATCTGGTCTACCAGCCCCAGGTCGACTACCGCCAGAACCGCATCACCGGCGTCGAGGCACTGATCCGCTGGAAACACCCCCAGGGCAAGCTGGTCCCACCGGATCTGTTCATCCCGCTGGCGGAGCAGAACGGCAGCATCATCGAGATCGGCAAATGGGTGCTTGATCAGGCCTGCAGCCAGCTGCGGCAGTGGCATGCCGAGGGCTACACCGGACTGCGCGTTGCGGTGAATCTTTCCACCGTACAACTGCGCCACCCGCAGCTACCGCAGATGATCGGCGAGCTGCTGCAGAAGCACCAGTTGCCAGCCGAAACCCTCGAACTGGAGGTGACCGAGACGGGGCTGATGGAAGACATCGACGCGGCAGCGCACAACCTGCACAGCCTGCGGCGCTCCGGCGCGCTGATCGCGATCGACGATTTCGGTACCGGTTACTCCTCGCTGAGTTATCTCAAGAGCCTGCCGCTGGACAAGATCAAGATCGACAAGAGCTTCGTCCAGGACATCGGCCAGGACGAGGGCGCGACCATCGTGCGCGCGGTCATCCAGCTGGGCAAAAGCCTCGGCATGACGGTGATCGCCGAGGGCGTCGAAACACCGGAGCAGGAAGCCTATCTGATCGCCGAAGGTTGCCAGGAAGGCCAGGGCTACTATTACAGCAAGCCGCTGCCCGCCCGCGATCTCGACCTGCTGCTGCGCCAGTCGACACCATTCGATCGGGCAGTCAATTCCGAGCTGCGCTAGCCCGACAGCGCGCCGCTGGCGCGCATCGCCGCCTCGAATCGCCACCCGCACTTGCCCCCTGGCGCTGGCCAGTCATGAGCACATGGGCCACACTTCCAGCCTTTTATCGCCCGCGCCTACAACGAGTCCCCGATGAAACGCTTCGTACTCCTGGATACCGCCGCCATTCCCACTGGCGGCGCCTTGTGCCTGTTCGAATATGGCGATGACTTCGTCATCAAGATCCAGGGCGGAAACGGCAATCAGCTGATGAACACCCGCACCCATGGCTCAGAGGACGCGCTGGCGGAGATTCCCTGCAAACGGATCGCCGCACGGTCGCAGGCCCGCGTGCTGATCGGTGGGTTGGGGATGGGCTTTACCCTCGCTTCTGCGTTGCGCCATCTCGGGCCGGACGCCGAGGTGCTGGTCGCCGAACTGGTGCCAGGGGTGATCGAGTGGAACCGCGGTGCACTCGGCGAGAAGTCCGGCAATCCGGTGCGCGATGCCCGCGCCCGGGTGCTGAACCAGGACGTCGCCGAGTTACTGCGGGATCAAGCCCAGGGCTTCGATGCGATCATGCTGGACGTCGACAACGGTCCCGAGGGACTCACGCAGAAGAGCAACAATTGGCTGTACTCGGCTGACGGCCTCAACGCCTGCGCCCGCGCGTTGCGCCCGTCCGGCATCCTCGCGGTCTGGTCGGCCAGCGCCGACCGCGCCTTTTCCGACAAGCTCGCCAAGGCCGGCTTCAAGGCCGAAGAAGTGCAGGTGTTCGCCCACGGCAATCGCGGCACCCGGCATACCATCTGGATCGCCGAAAAACGCAAGCGCTGAGCCGGCTGGTTTACCAGGCCGTCACACCCAGCTGCGACGCCAGCCAGACGGCGCCAGCCAGGCACATCAGTGCACCACCGGCGGCCTGCCAGTAGAAGCGCTGCGTGAGCACTTCCTCACCGTGGCTGGACAGTACGAAAGGCAGCGCCTCGCTTGGCTGCCCCAGCTGGTGCAATGCCGGCGCGGCGCTGCTCTCGCGATGCCGATCTTCCGCCTCGAGGCGCGCCGCCAGGCGTACGCGACTCCACTCCTGCTCGTCGAGCTGACCGTCGGCGTTGCTGTCGAAACGCTGCAGCAGGCCGGCGAAATCCCCCTTCCACTGACGGATCACGTCGCGCTTGGCGGATTGCAGGTCGAGGCCCTGTCGCCCGCCGCCGCTCGTGCGGAAATCACCGAGTGCGTAAAGCGGTTCACCCTCGTGCAGACGTTCCTCGGTGTAGCGATAACGCTTGCCGATGCTGAACACGCCGAGCCAGCCACTCGGAGCGACACCACGCGGGTGGCGCAGATCGCCGGTCCATACCTTGCGGAAGGCGGGGTGGACCTCCGCGCCACGCGGGTCGATCAGGCATTCGCCGGTGGCATCGGCCAGGCGCAGCCAGGCTTCACTGACGCCGCGTTCGACCACACTCCAGCTGCTGCGCTTGCCGTTGGAACGGTACTCCTCGATACGGTAGCGCCACCACAGGCAGCGCTCGCCGGTCAGCGGCGCCATCGGTTGCGGCACCATCAGCTCGCGTAGCACACCAACCAGCTCGACATACCCCTGGGCTGCCGAGCGAATGCGAGAAGTCGGGGTATCGAGCAAATGACGGGCACGCGACCAGCGACCGATGCAGATCCACGCCCCGCCGACGCTAAGCGCGGCGGCGAGAATGAGTGTGAAAACCTGGCCCGGATGCATTTCAGCCGAACAGCGCCTTGAGATCGACGTCGGCCTTCTCCGCCTCGCTGAACTGCAGCAGGGCAGCCTCCTTGAAACCGAACGTCCGCGCCAGCAGTACATCGGGGAATTGCTCGATGCGCACGTTGTTCAGGTTGACCGCCTCGTTGTACAGCTCACGGCGATCGGCGATTCCGCTTTCCAGTCCGCTGATGCGCTGCTGCAGATGGCGGAAACTCTCGTTGGCCTTGAGCTCGGGGTAGTTCTCGGCCAGCGCGAACAGCCGCCCGAGGCCGGCACGCAGACCGGTTTCGGCTTGCCCCAGCGCACTCACATCGCCCTGCTCCCGCGCGCTGGACACGGCATTGCGCGCACTGATCACCTGCTCCAGCGTATTGCGTTCATGCTGCATGTACTGCCGGCAGGTCTCCACTAGCTTGGGCAACTCTTCATGGCGCTGACGCAGCAGCACGTCGATATTGGCCCAGGCCTTGCCGACGCCATGCTTCAGACGCACCAGCCCGTTGTAGAGAATCACCGCGTAAGCGGCGACGAGAAACAGCACAACCAGCACAACCACAGCGCTCAGGCTCATAGCATCTCCAGGGACAAAGGCCGTCAGAACGCCGCCATTCTACCGGCTGCACCTAAACGGAAGAGAGAGCCTGTGCACGCATTGGCTTTGCACAAAATGAAAATCTTTCGCATTATTGACGGCTTCCGAGCAGCCCTCGGCTTCGTTCACTCGCACGCAAAGGAACCCGCACATGCTACGCACCCCCATCTGGGCAACCGCCAGCCTCCTCGCTGTGGCCATCTCACTCGCCGGTTGCGGTGAGGACAAGACCCCCGCGAACCAGACTGCCGCCCCGCAAAGCACTACCGAAAGCGTGCCAGCCGAAAAGGCGCAGGCGCCCGATGAGAAAGCGGCCAAGGCAGTCGTCAGCCACTATGCCGATCTGGCGCTGGCGGTATTCAGCGATGCCCACGCCACCGGCGTGAAACTGCAGGAAGCGGTCGACGCCCTCCTCGCCAACCCCAGCGAAGAGACCCTGCAGGCCGCGCGTCAGGCCTGGCTGGCGGCCCGCGTTCCCTACATGCAGACCGAGGTCTTCCGCTTCGGCAACGCCGTGGTGGATGACTGGGAAGGTCAGCTCAATGCCTGGCCGCTCGATGAGGGCCTGATCGATTACATCGAGGGCGACTACCAGCACGCCCTCGGCAACCCGGGCGCCACAGCCAATATCATCGCCAACAGCGAACTGCAGATTGGCGAAGACAAGGTCGACACCAGCGAAATCAACGCCGAGCTGCTGGCCAGCCTCAACGAACTGGCCGGCTCCGAAGCGAACGTCGCCACTGGCTACCACGCGATCGAGTTCCTGCTCTGGGGCCAGGACCTCAATGGCACAGGCCCAGGTGCCGGCGAGCGGCCCTACACCGACTACGTGGAAGGCGAAGGCTGCACCGGCGACAACTGCGACCGCCGCCGTACCTACCTGAAAGTCGCGACCGAACTGCTGGTCAGCGACCTGCAGGAAATGGTCGAGCAGTGGCAGCCGAATGCCGAGAACTACCGCGCCAGCCTCGAAGCCGATACCGCGGAAAACGGCCTGCGCAAGATGTTCTTCGGCATGGGCAGCCTGTCCCTCGGCGAACTGGCTGGCGAGCGCATGAAAGTCGCTCTGGAAGCCAACTCCACCGAAGACGAGCACGACTGCTTCAGCGACAACACCCACAACTCGCACTTCTTCAATGCCCGTGGCGTTCGCAACGTCTATCTCGGCGAGTACAAGCGCGTCGACGGCACTACGTTGACCGGTCCAAGCCTGGCATCGCTGGTTCAGGGCGTCAGCCCGGAGGTGGACAGCACGCTGAAGACCGACCTGGAAACTACCGAAGCCAAGCTGCAGGTTCTGGTGGAAAGTGCTGAGAACGGCGAAGCGTTCGATCAGCTGATCGCCTCGGACAACACCGAAGGCCAGCAGAAAGTACGCGATGCCATCGGCGCACTGGTCAAGCAGACCGCCGCGATCGAGCAGGCGGCCGGTGCCCTCGGCATCAGCGACCTCAACCCTGACACCGCCGATCACGAGTTCTGATCAGCGCCGACACGGGCGCAGCTGTTGCGCCCGTGTCGGGCTTTTCGCTGTTCCCCTGCCTGGCCCAGAGCGCGCGCTCCTCGCACGCAAATGCAAATCCCTCTTATTCCATTACGATTAGCCTGCTAAGATTGCGCGGCTTAATTCACCGCCCCGCAGGTACTTCCGATGCGCCCGCTGTTTCGCCGCCTCTTCCCGCTGCTGGCTCTGGCCCTGGTCGCCTGCGATAACGTTGAAACACCGACTTTCTCCCAGCCCGAACCTGGTGAGGCGCTCTCCGGCGGCAGCACCACGGTGATGAAGTTCGACCAGAACGCCTACTCCATGCCTTCGGCCAATCTGGCACCGATGCGTCGACTCGACTTCAGCGTCGGCAACAGCTTCTTCCGAAATCCCTGGGTCATCGCCCCGGCATCCACCACCGCTCGCGATGGTCTTGGCCCGCTGCTGAATACCAACGCCTGCCAGAACTGCCATATCAAGGACGGCCGCGGCCATCCGCCGGCACCCGATGCGACCAGCGCCGTGTCGATGCTGGTACGGCTGTCCATTCCAGCCGGGCCCGAGCATGCCGAAGTCGTCCGAGAACGTGGCATCGCACCGGAGCCAAGCTACGGCGGCCAGCTGCAGGACATGGCGATTCCCGGCGTCGCCCCGGAAGGCAAGGTACGGCTGCGCTATTCGACCGAGCAGGTGCGCTTCGCCGATGGCACCGAAGTCGAGCTGCGCAGGCCGGAAATCGAACTGAACGACCTGGCCTATGGTGACATGCATCCGGATACCCGGATGTCGCTGCGCATCGCGCCACCGATGATCGGCCTGGGCCTGCTCGAAGCCATTCCCGAAGAAGCGCTGCTGGCCAATGCCGACCCCGATGACCGCAACGGCGACGGCATCTCCGGCCGCCCGAACCGGGTCTTCGACCAGACCAGCCGGCAGACCGTGATTGGCCGCTTCGGCTGGAAGGCCGGACAGCCGGGCCTCAACCAGCAGAACGCCGACGCCTTCTTCAACGATATGGGCCTGTCCACCAGTCTGCTCAGTGGCAGCAGCTGCACCGACCGGCAGACCGAGTGTCGCGCGATGCCGGACGGTGGCGAGCCGGAAGTCAGCGACGACATCCTCGCCCAGGTGCTGTTCTACACCCGCAATCTCGGCGTACCCGCGCGACGGAACGTCGACGCCCCACAGGTACTCGCCGGCAAGACGCTATTTCACCGCGCCGGCTGCCAGAGCTGCCACGTGCCACAGTTCACCACCGCTGCCGACGCCGCGGAACCGGAGTTGGCCAATCAGCTGATTCGCCCCTACACCGATCTGCTGCTGCATGACATGGGCGAAGGCCTCGCGGATGACCGCGCCGAGTTCGAGGCCAGCGGCCGGGAATGGCGCACGCCACCGCTGTGGGGCATTGGCCTGACCCAGGCAGTCAGCGGGCATACCCAGTTCCTGCACGACGGCCGCGCCCGCAACCTGCTCGAAGCCATACTCTGGCACGGCGGCGAGGCCGAGAAGGCGCGCCAGATCGTGCTCGGCTACGACCAGAACGAACGTACCGCGCTGCTGAGCTTCCTCGAGTCGCTCTGAATACCCATGCTATTCACCATGCTTTCCCGGCGCGAAAGCGCTGCAACCGGCCTTGCCGATGAGGACACCATGATCCGTTCGAACACCCTGCGCATCGCCAGCGGCGCTCTGCTCACCGCCTTGTTGCTGAGCGCCTGCACGCCCGCCGACCCGCAGGCCGAGACCAGCAAAGCCTTGGCCGATGGTGTATTGCTGCCGACCTACACTCAGTGGTCGGAAGCCGACCGCCGCCTGGCGGCCAGTGCGATCGCCTTCTGTGCCGACAACCAGACCCTGGACGAAGCGCATGCTGCCTTCGTGCATGCGCAAACCGCCTGGGCCGGCCTGCAGCCGCTGCTGATCGGCCCAATGGGCGAAGGCAATCTGGCCTGGCAGGTCCAGTTCTGGCCGGACAAGAAGAACCTCGTTGCACGCCAGGTCACGGCACTGCTCAAGACCAAGCCCGAGCTGACCCAGGCCGATCTGGATAACGCCAGCGTCGTGGTGCAGGGCCTGAGCGCCTACGAGTACGTCCTTTTCGACAGCAGCATCGACCTCGCCGACCCCGCCACCAGGACGCGCTACTGCCCCTTGCTGACGGCCATAGGCGAGCACCAGCAGCAGCTTGCAGCCAGCGTCCTGCAGCAATGGCAGGACAAGGACGGCATGGCCGATCAGCTGCGCAGCTTTCCCAACGAGCGTTATGCCGAACCGAGCGAAGCCATCGCCGAACTGCTGCGGGTTCAGGTCACGGCCCTCGACGGCCTGAAGAAGAAGCTCGGCGCGCCGCTCGGCCGCCAGACCAAGGGCCATCCGCAGCCGTTCCAGGCCGACGGCTGGCGCAGCGACACGACCCTGAGCAATATCGCTGCCACTGTCAAAGGCGCCGAAAGCCTCTGGCTGGGTTCCGACCAGGACGGTCTGCGCGCGCTGCTCGGCGCTGAGCAGGCCGATCTGGCCAAGCGCATCGACGCCGGTTACGCCGATCTGCTGCAACAATTGAAAGCCATGCCCGAGCCGTTCGGCGAAATGCTCGCCAACGAGGAGAGTCGGGCCCAGCTCGATGCGCTGTACCAGCGGATCGACCAACTGCATCGCCTGCACCAGCTCGAGCTGGCGCGCGCCCTCGGCGTACAGATCGGCTTCAACGCGCACGACGGGGACTGATCATGAAGCGCCGCACCCTGCTTGGCCTGACCGGCGCCATGCTTGCCGCCAGCGGCATCGCTGGCTGGTCACTGACGCGTCACGACGGGCAACAGGTTTTGCTCTCCGCACGTGATGGCGCCGACGGGCAACACTACGCCGTCGGCTACCGCCTCGATGGCAGCCAGGTATTTGCCACACCGGTCGCCGAGCGCTGCCATGACGTCTACCCGCACCCGTACCTGCCGTTGGCGGTGTTCGTCGGCCGTCGCCCGAGCCGCGAGAGCTACCTGGTCGATGCGCGTGACGGGCGTCTGCTGCAGGTCATGGCCTCGCCGGCCGACCGCCACTTTTACGGGCACGGGGTGTTTCACAAGGACGGCGAGTGGTTCTACACCACCGAAAACGACACCGCCGATGCCGGCCGTGGCGTGCTCGGCGTCTATCGACTGGAAGGCCGACAGCTGGTGCGCGTCGGCGAGCACGCGACCCATGGCATCGGCCCGCACCAGCTGCTGTGGATGCCGGACAACGAAACCCTGGTCATCGCCAATGGTGGGATCCGCACCGAAGCCGACAGCCGCGAGATGATGAATCTCGATGCGATGGAGCCGAGCCTGGTGCTGCTACGCCGCGACGGTACGCTGGTCAGCAAGGAACAGCTGCCGGAGCAGATGAACAGCGTGCGTCACCTCGCCGTGGCCGCCGACGGTACCGTGGTCAGCGGCCAGCAGTACGAAGGGGATGCCATGGACCGTATCCCGTTGCTGGCGATCAAGCGGCCCGGGCAGGCCTTCCAGCACTTTCCGCTGGGCGAGGCACAGCGGCAGATCATGAACCAGTACACCGCCAGCCTCGCCATCCACGACGAGCTGCGGTTGTTGGCCGTCACCGCGCCGCGCGGCAACAAGGTGTTCATCTGGGACCTGGACAGTGCCGAGCTGCGGCAGGCAGCCCATGTGCCCGATTGCGCGGGCGTCGCGGCAGTCGCCGAGGGCTTCGTGGTCAGCTCCGGGCAGGGCCGCTGCCGCCTGTTCGACTGCCGTGGCGAACGTATCGCCAGCACACCGCTGGACCTGCCGGCGGGGCTCTGGGACAACCATCTGCGTATCGTCTAGCTCAAGAAAAACGTCCCCCGGCCGATGATGCTGGGCAACGGCAGGGATGCTCATTTACGTTTTCTCAAATGCCGAGACTTTGCCCATGCTCCAGAAATCCTTGCGCGCGCAGATCCTCGCGCTGATCGGCGGCAGCCTGCTGCTGACGCTGCTCATCGCCCTCGCCTGCATTCGCCTGCTCAGCAACAACATCGACCACTTCCAGGCGCTGCTCGACGGCCCGCTGGCCGAAGTGCAACTGATCGACGAGGCCAACCTCGAGTTCAAGGTGCAGGTCCAGGAATGGAAGAACGTGCTGCTGCGTGGCAAACAGCCGGACTCTCGCAACCGCTACTGGAGCCAGTTCGAGGCCCAGGAAGCGAAGGTGCAGAAGATTCTGGGCGATCTACTGGTACTGACCGCCGACGAACCGGAGCTGGCCAAGCAGATCGAGAGCCTGCGTAGCGAGCACCGCACTCTCGGCGTTGCCTATCGCAAGGGCCTGGATGCCTACATTGCCGCCGACAGCGACCCGCTCGCCGGGGACGCCGCGGTAGCCGGTATCGACCGGGCGACCAGCGCTCAGCTGAGCGAGCTGGTCAAACAGCTGGGCGACGCCGCCGCGCAGCGCTCGGAGACCATCCGTGCCGACGCTCAGAGCACCGCGTCCTTCGGCCCGATCATCATGATCCTTGCCAGTGTGGTAGTGGCGCTGTTCAGCCTGTGGCTGGTCAATCGTCGGATCATCGAACCGATTCGCAACCTGGTCGAGCACATCGCCCGCCTCAGCCAGGGCAAGTTCGCCGACCGCGTGGATGCCAGCCGCAGCGACGAACTGGGCCGCCTTGCCGCTGCCGCCAACGTGCTGCGCGACTTCCTCGCCGACACCTTCACCCGCCTGCAGCAGAGCACCTCGAATCTGGACAGTGCCAGCGGCGAGCTGAACGCCATCGCCAGGCTGATGGCCAACGGCGCCCGCGAGCAGTTCTCGCGTACCGATCAGGTCGCCACGGCGATGCACGAGATGTCCGCGACCGCCCAGGAAGTCTCGCGGCATGCCGCCGAAGCCGCGCAGGCCGCCGACGCAGCCGACCATTCCGCCCAGCAGGGCGAAGCGGTGATGCGCGGCACCATTGCCACCATCACCGACATGAGCAACGAGATCGCCAGCACGGCAGACGTCATCCGCCGCCTGGAGGGTGATAGCGGGCGCATCGGCAAGGTCTTGGAGGTGATCCGTGGGATCGCCGACCAGACCAACCTGCTCGCGCTCAATGCCGCCATCGAGGCAGCTCGAGCAGGTGACGCCGGCCGCGGCTTTGCCGTGGTCGCCGACGAGGTGCGCACCCTGGCCCAGCGCACCGCTGAGTCCACCGCCGAGATTCACCAGATCATCGACACCGTGCAGACCGGCGCGAGCAATGCCGTACGCGCCATCGAGAGCGGTCAGGCGCGCAGCGAACAGGGCGTCGGCCAGGTGACCGAGGCCGGTCAGATGCTGCAGCGCATCACCGAAGCGGTCGAGGCGATCCGCGACATGAACCGCCAGATCGCCACGGCCGCAGAGGAGCAGACCGCGGTGGCCGAAGACATTTCGCGCAACATCACCGAGATCACCTCGATCGCCACCATCAACCAGCAGAACGTCGAGCGCACCGAAACCGCCAGCCAGAACCTGCATGGGCTGTCGGCGCAACTTACCGAAGTCACCCAGCGCCTCGCCGGCTGATGATCTGCGGGCGGGCCGACAGTCTGTCGCCCGCCCCGCACCTGCGCTGCTTTCCGCCCCCCTCCCCCTTTACTTGGCCTCGTTTCGGGGCTAAGTTCCTCGCTCTCCGGTCCTGCTGAGTCAGGTGCCAGCAGGTCGCCGAAGCTGGCGGCCGGACCGTTCGAACGGCTGCCTCGATCACGGCAGTAGACAGCCGGCTCACATCTCCAAGGAAATCGGAAAATGTTGCGCCGCATGCTGTTCATGCTGGGCGCGGTGGTCGTCGTCGTTGCGATCTTGCCGCGCTCAAATTCAACTCGATCTATCAGCAGATTCAACAGTTCCAGGCCCCCAAGCCTGCGATCGACGTCGAAACCGAGCTAGCCCGGCGCATGGACTGGCAAAGCCGCCTGCCAGCCATCGGCACGCTCAAGGCGTCGCAGGGCATCGATCTCAGCGTAGAGATCGCCGGCACCATCACCGACGTGCAGTTCCAGTCCGGCGAGAAGGTCAGCAAGGGCCAGGCCATCGTGCTGCTCGACAGCGAGATGGAGCAGGCCAGCCTGGCCAGCGCCGAAGCCGACCTCAACCTGTCGCGCCTGGAGTTCCAGCGCGCGCGTAGCCTGTTGGATCGCCAGGCCATTTCGCGCAGCGAGTACGACCGGCTCAATGCCGAATCGCAGAAGGCTGCGGCCAGCGTCGCGCAGCTGCGCGCCAGTCTGTCGAAGAAGCGCATCCTGGCGCCTTTCTCCGGCACCATCGGCATCCGTCAGGTGGATGTCGGCGACTACATCGCCGCCGGCACGCCGATCGCGACCCTTCAGGACCTGTCCACGCTGTACGTCGACTTCTTCCTGGCCGAGCAGCATGTGCCGCTGCTGAAGCTCGGCCAGCGAGTGCAGCTAAAGGTCGCCGCTTATCCCGGCGAACGCTTCGAAGGCGTGATCAGCGCGCTGAACCCGAAGGTGGAAACCACTACCCGCAACGTTCAGGTGCGCGCCGAACTGGGCAATCCGGACGGACGTCTGCTGCCCGGCATGTTTGCCGACCTGCAGGTGCTGCTGCCGACCGAGACCGCCCAGGTGGTGGTCCCGGAAACCGCCATCACCTACACCCTGTATGGCAACTCGGTGCTGCTGGTGACCGAGGGCACGCCGCCGGAAGGCGTCAGCAGCGACGAGCCCTACCTGGTGGTTGAGCGCCGCTTCGTCACCACCGGCGAGCGGCGCGACGGACTGACGGTCGTCCTCGACGGCCTGGAGGGCGGCGAACAGGTGATCACCGCCGGCCAGCTCAAGCTGGACAGCGGCACCCATGTCGCCATCGCCGAAAGCCGCACGCTCAAGCTGGAAGGCTCTCAGCAGCCGGCGACCGAATAGAAAAAGCCTGTTCCTCACGCGGCAGGCCCGACGCACAGCAGACTCAGACAAGGTTCCAGGGACTTCCCATGGCGTTCACCGACCCCTTCATCCGCCGCCCCGTGCTGGCGAGCGTCATCAGCCTGCTGATCGTGCTGCTCGGCATCCAGGCCTTCAACAGCCTGACCATCCGTCAGTACCCGCAGATGGAAAGTGCGCTGATCACGGTGACCACCGCCTACCCCGGCGCCAACGCCGAGCCCATCCAGGGCTACATCACCCAGCCGTTGCAGCAGAGTCTGGCCAGCGCCGAAGGCGTCGACTACATGACCTCGGTCAGCCAGCA
Source organism: Stutzerimonas kunmingensis (assembly GCF_032106285.1). Lineage (GTDB taxonomy): Bacteria > Pseudomonadota > Gammaproteobacteria > Pseudomonadales > Pseudomonadaceae > Stutzerimonas > Stutzerimonas kunmingensis_B. The sequence goes on along the minus strand of NZ_DAMCPO010000011.1, from coordinate 8,844 downwards.
GAACGCCTCGGTGATCTCGGTCTATGCGCGCATCGGTGCCGACACCGATCGCCTCTACACCGAGCTGCTGAGCCAGGCCAACTCGGTGAAGAACCAGCTGCCGCAGGATGCCGAGGACCCGGTGCTGAACAAGCAGGCGGCCGACTCCACCGCGCTGATGTACATCAGCTTCTACAGCGACCAGCTGAGCAATCCGCAGATCACCGACTACTTGTCGCGGGTCATCCAGCCCAAGCTGGCAACGCTGCCGGGCATGGCCGAAGCGGAAATTCTCGGCAACCAGGTGTTCGCCATGCGCCTCTGGCTGGACCCGGTGAAGCTCGCGGCCTATGGGGTTTCCGCCAGCGACGTGAACGAGGCGGTGCGCAAGTACAACTTCCTCTCGGCGGCCGGCGAAGTGAAGGGCCAGTACGTGGTCACCAGCATCAACGCCGACACCGAGCTGAAGACGCCGGAAGCGTTCGCCGCCATCCCGCTGCGCACGCAGGGCGACAGTCGCGTGCTGCTGGGTGATGTGGCGCGGGTGGAGATGGGTGCCGAAAGCTACAACTCGATCAGCTCGTTCGACGGTATCCCCTCGGTCTATATCGGCATCAAGGGCACACCCAGCGCCAACCCGCTGGACGTGATCAAGGAAGTGCGCGCGATCATGCCGCAGATCGAGGCACAGTTGCCGCCGGGCCTGAAGGCGACCATCGCCTACGACGCCACCGAGTTCATCCAGGCCTCCATCGACGAGGTGGTGAAGACCCTGGCCGAAGCCGCAGTGATCGTCATCGTCGTGGTGTTCCTCTTCCTCGGCTCGTTGCGTACCGTGCTGATCCCGGTGGTGACCATTCCGCTGTCGATGATTGGCGTGCTGTTCTTCATGCAGGCGATGGGCTACTCGATCAATCTGCTGACGCTACTGGCCATGGTGCTGGCGATCGGCCTGGTGGTGGACGACGCCATCGTCGTGGTGGAGAACATCCACCGGCATATCGAGCAAGGCAAGTCACCGTTTCAGGCGGCCATCGACGGCGCACGGGAAATCGCCATGCCGGTGGTAACGATGACCATCACGCTCGCAGCTGTCTATGCGCCCATCGGATTCCTGCAAGGGCTGACCGGGGCACTGTTTCAGGAGTTCGCCCTGACCCTGGCCGGGGCGGTACTGATCTCAGGCGTGGTGGCGCTGACGCTATCGCCGATGATGTGTTCGAAACTCTTGCGTCACGAAGAAAATCCGAGTGGCTTCGCCCATCGCCTGGACGAGCTGTTCGAGCGGCTCAAGCAGCGCTATCAACGGTCATTGCACGGCACGCTGAATACCCGGCCGGTGGTACTGGTGTTCGCCGTGCTCGTGCTGGCGCTGATCCGGTGCTGCTGATGTTCACCGAGAGCGAACTGGCACCGGAGGAGGATCAGGGCATCGTCTTCATGATGGCCAGCGCACCGAAGACCGCCAACCTGGACTACCTGAACGCCTACACCGACCAGTTCCTGGAGATCTTCAAGAGCTTTCCGGAGTACTACTCCTGGTTCCAGATCAACGGCTTCGACGGCGTGCAGAGCGGCATCGGCGGCTTCCTGCTCAAGCCCTGGGACGAGCGCGAGCGCTCGCAGATGGAGATCCTTCCCGAGGTACAGGCCAAGCTCGATCGCCTGCCGGGCCTGCAGATCTTCGGTTTCAACCTGCCTTCGCTGCCGGGCACTGGCGAAGGCCTGCCCTTCCAGTTCGTGATCAACACCGCCAACGACTACGAGACGCTGCTGCAGGTGACCGAGCGCATCCGCAAGCGCGCCGAGGAGTCCGGCAAGTTCGCCTTCCTCGACGTGGACCTGGCCTTCGACAAGCCGGAGATCGTGGTCGAGATCGACCGCGAGAAGGCCGCGCAGATGGGCGTCTCCATGGAAGACCTCGGCCTGACCCTGAGCACCCTGCTCGGCGAAGGCGAGATCAACCGGTTCACCATCGAAGGCCGCAGCTACAAGGTCATCGCCCAGGTCGAGCGCGCCTACCGCGACAACCCGGACTGGCTGAGCAACTACTACGTGCGCAATGGGCAAGGCCAGATGCTGCCGCTGTCGACGCTGATCCAGGTGCACGATCGCGCCCGACCGACTCAGCTCAAGCAGTTCCAGCAACTCAACGCCGCGATGATCCAGGGCTTTCCGATCGTCAGCATGGGCGAGGCGATCGAAACGCTGCAGACCATCGCCCGCGAAGAAGCGCCCGAAGGTTTCAGCTTCGATTACGCCGGCGCCTCGCGCCAGTACATCCAGGAAGGCAACGCGCTGTACCTGACCTTCGCGTTGGCATTGGCGGTGATCTTCCTGGTCCTGGCCGCGCAGTTCGAGAGCTTCCGCGATCCTATGGTGATCCTGGTCACCGTGCCGCTGTCGGTCTGCGGCGCGCTGGTGCCGCTGTTCCTTGGCCTGTCGAGCATGAACATCTATACCCAGGTGGGCCTGGTGACGCTGATCGGACTGATCAGCAAGCACGGCATCATGATCGTCGAGTTCGCCAATCAGCTGCGCCGCGAACAGGGCCTGAGTCGACGCGAAGCGGTGGAAGAAGCGGCGGCGATTCGCCTGCGGCCGGTGCTGATGACCACAGCGGCGACGGTGTTCGGCATGGTGCCGCTGATCATCGCCAGTGGGGCCGGCGCGGTCAGCCGGTTCGACATCGGCTTGGTGATTGCCACCGGCATGTCGGTGGGTACGCTGTTCACCCTGTTCGTGCTACCGGCGGTCTATGACCTGCTGGCCAAGCCCGACCAAAGCCCGTCCGCAGCGGCCGTACCGAGCGCCGGCTGAGTGCGGTGTGGGCTGCGAGGATAGCCTCCAGCTCAGCGCATGCCCTGGGACAGGCCATACAGCAACAACAGCAAATCCTGATCAGGCCGCATCGCCTCGAGCTGCGGGCGCCCACCAGGCGGCACTGGGCAATAGCTGCGGCTTTCGCTGCTTTGCACCAGCGTCGCTCCGGGCTCATTCCAGGCCGCCACGCACAGCGTGGTCACTCCCATAGCGCCAACCAGGAACAATCCTCGAGCTATTTCCAGCTTCATGGCGTAACCCCTTGATTAAGCGAGTAGTTAACTGACCGTAGTTCAGTTGTTTAATTCCTGTGCAATTTTGGACGAACGGTATGTACAGCCTGTGACGTCACTGTTCAGCAGGCATAAAAAAACCCCGCACAAGGCGGGGTTCTTTTTGTAGCTAAGGGCCGGTCGGCTTACATCATGCCGCCCATGCCACCCATACCGCCCATGCCACCCATGTCCGGCATGCCGCCTGCGGCCTTGTCTTCAGCCACTTCGGCGATCATCGCTTCGGTGGTGATCATCAGGCTGCCGATGGACGCTGCAGCTTGCAGAGCCGAACGGGTCACCTTGGCCGGGTCGAGAATACCCATCTCGATCATGTCGCCGTAGGTGTCGGAAGCAGCGTTGAAGCCGTAGTTGCCTTCACCCTGCTTGACCTTGTCGACCACCACGCTCGGCTCGCCGCCGGCGTTGGAGACGATCTGGCGCAGCGGCGCTTCGACAGCGCGACGCAGCAATGCGATACCGACGTTCTGGTCTTCGTTCTCGCCCTTCAGCTCGGAAATGGCCTGCAGAGCACGCACCAGGGCAACACCACCGCCAGGAACCACGCCTTCTTCGACGGCAGCACGGGTCGCGTGCAGGGCGTCTTCAACGCGGGCCTTCTTCTCTTTCATCTCGACTTCGGTACCGGCACCGACCTTGATCACGGCAACACCGCCAGCCAGCTTGGCCAGACGCTCTTGCAGCTTCTCTTTGTCGTAGTCGGAAGTGGTGTCTTCGACCTGCTTGCGGATCTGGGCAACGCGGGCTTCGATATCAGCCTGGGCGCCAGCGCCGTCGATGATGGTGGTGTTTTCCTTGTTCAGCACGACGCGCTTGGCGTTACCCAGGTGCTCCAGGGTAGCGGTTTCCAGGCTCAGGCCGACTTCTTCGGAAATCACGGTGCCGCCAGTCAGGATGGCGATGTCCTGCAGCATGGCCTTGCGGCGATCGCCAAAGCCCGGGGCCTTGACCGCAGCGACCTTGACGATGCCGCGCATGTTGTTGACCACCAGAGTCGCCAGGGCTTCGCCTTCAACGTCTTCGGCAACGATCAGCAGCGGACGACCGGCCTTGGCAACGGCTTCCAGCACCGGCAGCAGTTCGCGGATGTTGGAGATCTTCTTGTCGACCAGCAGCAGCAGCGGGCTGTCCAGCTCGGCAACCATGGTGTCCGGCTTGTTGATGAAGTACGGCGACAGGTAGCCACGGTCGAACTGCATGCCTTCGACGACGGACAGCTCGTTCTCCAGACCCGAGCCTTCCTCGACGGTGATGACGCCTTCCTTGCCTACGCGCTCCATAGCTTCGGCAATGATGTCACCGATGGAGGAGTCGGAGTTGGCGGAGATGGTGCCGACCTGGGCGATGGCCTTGGAGTCGGTGCACGGCTTGGCCAGGTTCTTCAGCTCGGCGACGATGGCGATGGTGGCCTTGTCGATGCCGCGCTTCAGATCCATCGGATTCATGCCAGCGGCAACGGCCTTCAGGCCTTCGTTGACGATGGCCTGGGCCAGAACGGTAGCGGTGGTGGTGCCGTCACCGGCTTCGTCGTTGGCCTTGGACGCTACGTCCTTGACCAGCTGGGCGCCCATGTTCTCGAAGCGGTCCTTCAGCTCGATTTCCTTGGCGACGGAAACGCCGTCCTTGGTGATGGTCGGAGCACCGAAGCTCTTCTCCAGCACCACGTTGCGGCCTTTCGGGCCGAGGGTCGCTTTAACGGCGTCAGCCAGGACGTTTACACCGACCAGCATCTTCTTGCGTGCGGAGTCGCCGAATTTGACTTCTTTAGCAGCCATGTTGATTGATCCTCAATTCGTGAATTATTTACGGAGATTCGCGGGGCGATCAGGCTTCGACGACAGCGAGAATTTCGTTCTCGCTCATCACCAGCAGGTCTTCGCCGTCAACCTTGACGGTGTTGCTACCCGAATAAGGGCCGAACACCACCTTGTCGCCGACCTTCACGGCCAGGGCGCGTACTTCGCCGTTGTCCAGCACGCGGCCGGTACCCACAGCAACGACTTCGCCACGGTTCGGCTTCTCGGCAGCGGAGCCCGGCAGGACGATGCCGCCTGCGGTCTTGGTTTCTTCTTCGCTGCGACGAATCACGACGCGGTCATGCAGAGGACGAAGCTTCATTGTCGATCTCTCCTAGTAGAGTTGTTCCATGCCGATGACCTTCATCGGCGGGTTGGGCAAATCCGGCTGTGCCGGTTGCGGCCCGCAATGCGAGCCGCAGAAGACGGACTGTCGAACACGACAGCGACCTTGCGGTGTCCGCTACATGCGGGCGTTCAAGTGCATTTCAAGGGGCGCAGATGAAATTTTCATGGCCACAAACGAAACCGGCATGCCTGATGGCATGCCGGATTGTCGGCTGAGCAGCTTAGCGGTCGCGGTCATTGCGCTCCCACTCGCCTTCGATCACATTCGGCCGTTGCGGGTTGGAGCGCGCCTGCAGATCGTCGGCAAAAGCACGCTGGCGGCGCACCTGCGCCTCGATCCGCCGATTGATCTGGCGGAACAGGAAGTTGCGTGTCGGTGGGAAAAGCACAACCAGCGCCAGCACATCGCTGATGAAACCGGGCAGGAACAGCAAGCCACCGCCAATGGCCATCATCAGCCCCTGCAGCATCTCGCGCTCGGGCAGTTCACCGCGGGCCAGACGTTCGCGGGCGCGCCAGGCGGTAGCGAAACCCGCCAGGCGCAGCAGCAGAATGCCGGCGATGCCACTGAGCACCAGCAGCAGGATGGTCGCCAGCGCGCCAATGGAGCCGCCGACCTTGATCAGCACATACAGCTCGGCCAGCGGAAACAACAGAAACAGTACAAAGAAGATTCGCATCGATGGTCCTTGACGGAAGATCAGCTTCCAGTCCTCTGTAGATGGCGGCAGGAGGGGTCTAATTCAACCCGGGTGACAATCGGCCTGTAACCGGATTATGCGCGACACGGCTGAAGCGAAACTGAATCCCTCAGCCTCGCGCCATGGCAACCAGCGCCTGGCGCACGGCCATTGGCGTTTCGCATGGCTCCGGAAACGCCAGCCAATGCAGTGCCTGGCCGATACGCAGATGGAAGCCCTCGCTATCGATCCCGACCATTTGCGCTGGCGCGCTCTGCGGCAGCCCCGCCTGTTCGACATAGCGGGCGATGGCAGCGGCGTGGTCATCGTTCATGTGCTCGACCATGCTCTGCTCCACCTCGCCGCTCTCGACCGCGAAGGGATTGGCCAGCGCGAGGTGGTCCAGCCAGTGAATGACGCCGAAGCCGCCGATGTAGCGCCAGCGCACCGGCTCCAGCACCCAGAAATCGAAGTCATGCACACGATGGTAGTCGCGCGACTCGGGAAAGTAGCGGTAGTAGCGCTGTGCCGCCGACTCGATTGCCGCGGGCTCGGCGAGCTGACGGGCTTCGGCAAGCAGCGTGAGTCGACTGGCCGCCTGCACATCCTCGGCGGCGCGTTCGCCGACCAGCAGCGAGCACCGCCCATCGGCTTTCAGATTGCGCGTGTGCTGGGCGATGCGGCTGATCAGGATCAGCGGCCAGCCATTGGCGTCCAGGCAGTAAGGCACTACCGAGCCGAACGGAAAGCCGGGCATGGCCTGGGAATGGGTGGAGAGCACGCCACGGTATTCCTTGAGCAGGAGTTGTCGGGCATGCTTGCTGGCTTCGGCGCTCACCTGAGGCTCCTCGAGACGGGTCCGGATCGACGGGCGCTCAGCATAACGGTTTCCCCGGCGGGCGTCGTTCCCCCAGCAGAACGACCACATGGAGATAGGCATGCAGCTTCAAGACAAAGTCATCATCGTCACCGGCGGCGGCCAGGGCCTCGGCCGCGCCATGGGCGAGTACCTGGCGAGCAAGGGTGCGCGGCTGGCACTGGTGGACCTGAATCAGGAGCGTCTGGATGAGGCAGTCGCGGCCTGCAAGGCCGCTGGCGGTGACGCCCGCGCCTACCTGTGCAACGTCGCCAATGAAGAGCAGGTCAGCGATATGGTTGCGCGCGTGGCCGAGGACTTCGGCGACCTGCATGGCCTGGTGAACAATGCCGGCATCCTGCGCGACGGTCTGCTGCTCAAGGTCAAGGACGGCGAGATCAGCAAGATGAGCCTGGCGCAGTGGCAGGCGGTGATCGACGTCAACCTGACCGGGGTGTTCCTCTGCACCCGCGAAGTCGCGGCGAAGATGGTCGAACTGAAGAGCGAGGGCGCGATCATCAACATCTCCTCGATCTCCCGCGCCGGCAACATGGGTCAGACCAACTACTCCGCCGCCAAGGCCGGCGTGGCCTCGGCCACCGTGGTCTGGGCCAAGGAGCTGGCGCGTTACGGCATCCGCGTTGCGGGCGTGGCGCCGGGCTTCATCGAGACGGAGATGGTTGCCAGCATGAAACCCGAAGCGCTGGAAAAGATGACCTCCGGCATCCCGCTCAGGCGCATGGGCAAGCCGGCCGAGATCGCCCACTCGGTGGCCTACATCTTCGAGAATGACTATTACACCGGACGCATTCTCGAACTCGACGGCGGCCTGCGCCTCTGAGCGTGTCGTCAGCGCCAAAAAGAAAAGGCAGCCATCTGGCTGCCTTTCTTTTATATGCGCAACGGACGGAATTCGCTTACCAGCCCACACCGAACCCGATGCTGTAGCGGGTCTCGTCGAGGTCGTTGTCGGCACCGCTGATGATGTCCTTCTCTGCCTTCATGTTCAGCGACGCCCAGTCGGTGACCTTGTAACGCAGGCCAACCTCGGCATCCAGGGCATAGTCGGCGACATTTTCCAGCGGCTTGCCGAGCTCGCCAGTACTGAACAGTTCGAAGGTCTTGCCCACCAGGTAGCGGTTGTAGTCCCACTTCATCGCCGCCAGGTAGAAGTCCTCCTTGTCGCCGTCGGCGAACTCGTAGTCGCTGCGGTTGATCAGCGCCGCCAACGAGAACGCGCCAAGCTCGTTGTCCCAGAACTGATAACCCGGACCGGTACCGATGGTGCGCTGACGACGGACATCTTCGATCTGGTCGCGCTTGAAGCTCAGACGCCCTTGCCAGAACCAGTGTTCGTCGAGGAAGCGGTCCAGCGCATATTCGGCATCCCAGTTGTCGGTGACCGTCACACCGTCACGATACTCACGGTTGTAGTTACCGGTGCCGTTGTGGCGCCAGAGCCCATGGCGCGCCTTGGTGTCGAAGGAAACGTTGTAGTCATCGGTGTCGGTTTCGGCACGCTTGTAATCCATCGCCACGTCCACGTTGCCACTCCAGGTGAAATCCTGGATCAACGGCTTGGGATGGATGATCTGCGTGATGCTCGCCAATTCCACCGTGCGCGGCGCGGCACCATTGGCGATGACAACCTTGCCCTCGTCGGCTGCCTGCAGCGACTGCGCGACCTCGCCGGTCACGTCGTTCTGCTTGATCAGCAGCTTCTGGTCGCTTTCCAGCGTGGCGATCTTGCTCCACTTCAGCGGAATCGAGCCGCCGTATTCGGTTTCGATGAGCAGCTTGCCGCCGTCGAGCACACTGATCTTGCCGGTCAGACGATCACCATTCTTCAACCACACGGTGTCGGCGAACGAAGGCAGGGCAATGGCGGAAAGGGTCACGCAAAGCAGGGTTCTGGAAAACATATATGTGCTGAAAATCTGGTCGAAGGCGGTTGAAAGGCTGGCATTATCCCTATGCGTTTAACTACAGCAAGCAAAGACCGCCGAATGGAGCGCTAGTGTCCCGAGCGGGTAGTTCGTTTATTTAACAACATATCGATATACTGGCGC
>NZ_DAMCPO010000010.1:133842-162732 GCF_032106285.1 Stutzerimonas kunmingensis | reverse complement strand
TTACCTGCTTCCCTGACTGTCAACTCGCTCTTCCCCCAGACTCCGCGAAGAACCATAAAAAAGCCGGCTTGTGGCCGGCTTTTCTTCAGTGCTTCGACTTACTTCTGGTAAGCCTCGGCAGCTTTGATGATGGCGGCGCGGGCGGCGTCGGCGCCTTCCCAGCCTTCGACCTTGACCCACTTGCCCTTCTCGAGATCCTTGTAGTTCTCGAAGAAGTGCTTGATCTGCTCGATCAGCAGCGGCGGCAGGTCGGTGTATTCCTTCACGTCCACGTACAGCTGGGTCAGCTTGTCGTGCGGGACGGCGATCAGCTTGGCGTCGCCGCCGGCTTCGTCGGTCATGTTCAGTACGCCGACCGGACGGCAGCGGATGACCGAACCCGGGGCAACCGGATAGGGGGTCACGACCAGCACGTCGAGGGGGTCGCCGTCATCGGCCAGGGTGTGCGGAATGAAACCGTAGTTGGCCGGGTAGAACATCGGGGTGGCCATGAAGCGGTCGACGAACAGGCAGTCGGTGTCGTGATCGATTTCGTACTTGATCGGCGCGTGGTTGGCCGGGATCTCGATGGCGACGTAGATGTCGTTCGGCAGGTCTTTGCCAGCCGGGACTTTGCTGTAGCTCATGAACGATGGGCTCCTGATCGGCCAGCGCGGCCTGGGGGCGGAAAAAGTGGGCGCGATTATAGGCGCAATGTCGCGTGCAATGCACGCCGGCTTCGACGCGCCCGGCCTACGCAGGTTCCCGGTAATCGGGATGTTCGGCCTGCAGGCGTTGCAAGCGCGCCAGCGGGTCCTGCCGATAGAAGTCCGCCAGCTGCGCGTAGACCTCGGGAAAGGCCCGATGCAGCACGTCGGGCGCGCTGAAGAAATACTCGCTGGTAACGGCAAAGAACTCTGCCGGGTTCTCGGCGGCGTAGGGGTCGATCGGTGTCTCGGCATCCGGGTCGGCGTCGAGCATGCGGTCGAGCTGGTCGTAGGCGCGCTGCATGGCGCTGGCCCAGGCGTCGATGCGCATCTGCCGGTGCAGCGGCGGCAGGCCGTTGGCGTCGCCGTTGAGCATATCCAGCTTGTGCGCCAGCTCGTGGATCACCAGGTTGTAGGCCTCCCAGCCGCCACTCTGCTGCACGCCAGGCCAGGCCAGGATCACCGGGCCCTGCAACCAGGCTTCGCCGCTGTGCTCGGCGTCCCATTCATGCTCGACGCCGGCGGCGTCGCGGTGCCTCTGCGGGCTGAGGAAGTCGTCGGGGTAGATCACGATTTCGTGAAAGCCGCGATACCAGCCGAGATCGGCCAGGTGCAGCAGCGGCAATTGCGCCTGCAGCGCCAGGCGCAGGCGATCCTCGGCTTGTAGTTCGACCCCTGCCAGCGGCGTCAGGCGTTTGTCGTGCAGAAACAGCACGGCGCGCTCACGCAGACGGCTCAACTCGTCCCCGCTCAGGCCATCGAGTATCGGCAGGCTGTCGAGCACCTGCTGCCACAGCTCAGGCGCGACCGGGTTGCGGGCAAGGATGCGTTTGCGCTGCCAGGCGCGGAAGGACCACATGGGCGGAGGCTCCAGCGAAGTGGGCGCCCACATTAAGCGTGGCTGCGGGATGCGACAAGCAGTGAAGTACCGTCGGTCGGTGCGTCACGGGACTGTCAAGCGGGGCGGCTACATCAGGAGAACCACCCACTCGCAAGGAGACCTCGAGATGACCGCACCGGATCAGAAACGCCGTCAGCTGCTGCAGGGCATCGGCGCCGGCATCGCCCTGCCGGCCCTGGGCATTGCGCCTGCCATCATCGCCGCGCCGCGGGCGCGCCCGCAGATGCTTGACGGCGTGCAGTCCGGCGACGTGACGGACGATCGCGCGCTGATCTGGAGCCGCTGCGACCGCCCTGGCCGGCTGATCGTCGAGTGGGATACGCGCAGCCGCTTCGGCAACCCGCGGCGCATGGTGTCGTCCGTAACCGATGCCGGTCAGGACTTCACCGCCCGCGTCGACCTGCGCGGGCTGCCGGCGGATCAGTCGATCTTCTACCGCGCGCGCTTCGAGGACGCCCGCAGCGGCGTGCTCAGCGAGCCCTGGTTCGGCCACCTGCGCAGCGCACCGACGCGCCCGCGCAATATCCGTTTCGTCTGGGGTGGCGATACCTGCGGCCAGGGCTATGGCATCAACCCGGACTTCGGCGGCATGCGCATCTACGAAAGCATGCGCATGCGCCGGCCGGACTTCTTCCTGCACAGCGGCGACGTGATCTATGCCGACGGGCCGGTTCCCGCCGAAGTGACCGCCGAGGACGGCAGCATCTGGCGCAACCTGGTCACCGAAGAGAAGAGCAAGGTTGCCGAGACGCTGCACGAGTTTCGCGGCAACTACCGCTACAACCTGCTGGACGAGAACCTGCGGGCCTTCAACGCCGAGGTGCCGCAGATCTGGCAGTGGGACGATCACGAGGTGACCAACAACTGGTCGCCGAGCAAGGAGCTGGACGATCGCTACCGGCAGGTGCGCGACATCGACACTCTGGTCCGCCGTGCGCGCCAGGCCTATCTGGAATACGCACCGATGCGCATGGCCCGCGGCGACAGGCTCGGGCGCATCTACCGCAAGGTCAGCTACGGGCCGCTGCTGGATGTGTTCGTGCTGGACATGCGCAGCTATCGCGGGCCCAACACCCATAACCTGCAAGCGGAGCAGGGCGCCGACACGGCGTTTCTCGGCCGCGAGCAGCTGCGTTGGCTCAAGCGAGAACTGCGGGCCTCGCGCGCGACCTGGAAGGTCATCGCCGCCGACATGCCGATCGGCCTGCATGTGCCCGATGGTCCGCGCTGGGAGGCAATCGCCAATGGCAACGACGGCGAGGCGTTGGGCCGCGAGCTGGAAATCGCCGACCTGCTGACCTTCATCCAGCGCGCGCGGGTGCGCAACACCGTCTGGCTGACGGCGGATGTGCACTACTGCGCGGCACACCACTACCACCCTAATCGCGCCGCCTATCAGCGTTTCGAGCCGTTCTGGGAGTTCGTCGCAGGACCCTTGAACGCCGGCAGCTTCGGGCCGAATCCGCTGGACGGCACCTTCGGTCCGGAGGTGGTGTTCCAGAAGGCGGCGCCTACGCCAAACAGCTCGCCGCGGGCCGGCTTCCAGTTCTTCGGCGAGGTGGAGATCGACGCGCAGAGCGGTGCGCTGGGCGTGAGTCTGCGCGACATCGACGGCTCGGTGGTCTACAGCCAGACGCTTGAGCCCTGGCAGCCCGCCTGAGCCGGCTCAGCCGAGCAGAAAGTTGCCGGCGCGGGGTTCACCTTCCAGCGCCGGGACTTCTGCCTCGTCCTTGAGCTGTACGCCAGAGAGCTGCCGGCGACTGGCTTCGCGCATCAGATAGAGCAGGCGGTGCGCGGCCAGGTTGTAGCTCAGGCCCTCGGGGCGAATGTTGGAAATGCAGTTGCGCTGCGCATCGTGCCGGCCGACCTGCGGCGCCCAGGTGAAATACAGGCCCAAGCTGTCCGGCGAGCTGAGCCCTGGGCGTTCGCCGAGCAGAATGACCACCATGCGCGCCTTGAGGCGCTGGCCGATTTCGTCGGCAATCGCCACGCGACCCTGTTCGACTAGGGTGATCGGCCCGAGCGACCAGCCTTCGGCCTGACAGTGCTCGGCGATCTTCAAGGCCATCGGTGCGGCGTGGCGTTGCACGGCCAGGGCGGAGAGGCCGTCGGCGATCACCAGCGCCAGGTCGCAGCCGTCTTCCGCATGCTCGTCGAGCGTGGCGGCGCTAGCTTCGTCGAGGCGCCGACCGAGGTCGGGACGCTGCAGGTAGATCTGTCGGTCTGAAGCGGCGCTGCGCAGGTGCAGGCAGCCAAGTTCATGTTTCTTCAGCTCGGCAGCCAGCGCTTGGCAGTCCAGCGGCAGATGCACGGCGTCGCGCGCCTGAGCGTGGGCGAACTGGAAATCCAGCTGCGCGTCGGTGGGCAGGCTGACACCAGCCCGGCCAAGGGCGATGCGCGCCGGGGTCAGCTGGCGCAGGTGCTGCCACGGATTTTCGGTGGTGGGGGAGCGGTCGTGCATGGCTACCTCGGAGTGTGACGGGCAGGCGAGTGGAAAAGCGCGCAGCGTTTTCCACCTGAGGATGGGCGAGGTAACGCAAGCGGCTTCATGCCATTTTCTCCAGCGCCCGGCGGAAGGCTTCGGGCAGCTCGCGGCCGAGCTGCAGGCGATTGCCGTCCTGCCGGAGGATCTGCATCTTCGCCAGCCAATCCTCGAACTCCGGCGCGGGCCGCAGGCCAAGCACCTGGCGCACGTAGAGGGCGTCGTGGAAGGAGGTGGTCTGGTAGTTGAGCATCACATCGTCCGAGCCCGGGATGCCCATAATGAAGTTAATGCCCGCCGTGCCGAGCAGGGTCAGCAGCATATCCATGTCGTCCTGGTCGGCTTCGGCGTGGTTGGTGTAGCAGATGTCGCAACCCATCGGCACGCCGAGCAGCTTGCCGCAGAAGTGGTCCTCCAGCCCGGCGCGGATGATCTGCTTGCCGTTGTAGAGGTATTCCGGGCCGATGAAGCCGACCACGGTGTTCACCAGCAGCGGCTTGTAGCGGCGCGCGACCGCGTAGGCGCGGGCTTCGCAGGTCTGCTGATCGACGCCGTGGTGGGCGTTGGCCGACAGCGCGCTGCCCTGGCCGGTCTCGAAATACATCAGGTTGTCGCCGAGGGTGCCGCGCTTCTGCGACAGACCGGCCTCGTAGCCCTCCTGCAGCGTTGCCAGGCTGATGCCGAAGCTGGCATTGGCCGCCTCGGTGCCGGCGATGGACTGGAACACCAGGTCCAGCGGCGCGCCGCGGTTGATCGCTTCGATGGAGGTAGTGACGTGGGTGAGGATGCAGGCCTGGGTCGGGATCTCGTAGCGACTGATCACCGCGTCGAGCATCTTCAGCAGCTCGCAGATGCCGGCGGTGCTGTCGGTGGCCGGGTTGATGCCGATCACCGCGTCGCCGTTGCCGTAGAGCAGGCCGTCGAGGATGCTCGCAGCGATGCCGGCGCCGTCGTCGGTGGGATGGTTCGGCTGCAGCCGGGTGGACATGCGTCCGGCCAGACCGATGCTGTTGCGAAAGCGGGTGACAACGCGGACCTTCTGCGCGACCAGGATCAGGTCCTGCACGCGCATGATCTTCGACACCGCGGCGACCATCTCCGGCGTCAGGCCGTGTGCCAGAGCCTTTAGCGACGACTCGTCCGCCTCCTCGCCGAGCAGCCAGTTGCGAAAATCGCCCACGGTCAGATGGCTGACCGGGGCGAAGGCAGCGGCGTCATGGCTGTCGATGATCAGCCGAGTGACTTCATCGCTTTCGTAGGGAATCAGTGCTTCCTCGAGAAAGCGCTTGAGCGGCACCGCGGCCAGGCACATCTGCGCCGCCACGCGTTCGGCGTCGCTGCCCGCCGCGACTCCGGCGAGCTGGTCGCCGGAGCGCGCCGGGCTGGCCTTGGCCATCACCTCGCGCAGATCGTCGAAGCGCCAGGTGGTGCCGCCCACGCTGTGCGAGTACGTCATGCTGCTCTCCCTACTTGAGTGTGGCCTCGGCCTGCTCGATCGCCGCAAATTCCTCTTCCGGCGTGCCGGCCACCAGATGGTGTCGACTGTAGATCGCGAAATAGGCGATGAAGATCCCGTAGATGATCGCGGCGCCGATCACCACCCGCGGATCGACCAGGAAACCCGCGATGACCGCTATGCAGGCCAGCACCAGCGCCACGCCCGAGGTGACGATGCCGCCGGGTGTCTTGTACGGGCGATGTAGGTCTGGCCGGCGCAGGCGCAGGACGATGTGCGAGGCCATCATCAAGACGTAGGAGATGGTCGCGCCGAACACCGCGACGAGGATCAGCAGGTCGCCCTGGCCGGTCAGCGACAGCAGGAAACCGATCACACCGGGAATCACCAGGGCCAGCACCGGCGCCTTGTTCTTGTTGGTCAGCGATAGCTTGCGCGGCAGATAGCCGGCCCGCGACAGCGCGAAGATCTGCCGTGAATAGGCGTAGATGATCGAGAAGAAGCTGGCGATCAGCCCGGCCAGGCCGACCAGATTGACGAAGCCGCTCATCCAGGTGGACGAACCGTACGCCGTGGTCAGTGCTTCCACCAGCGGGTTGCCGGATGCCACCAGGGTGCTGGAGCCGGCGCCGCCTGGGCCGACCAGCAAGATCAGGCCGGCAAAGGCGACCAGTATCAGCATGGCGCCGATCAGCCCGCGTGGCATGTCGCGCTGCGGGTTCTTGGTTTCCTCGGCGGCCAGCGGCACGCCTTCCACAGCGAGGAAGAACCAGATCGCGTAGGGAATCGCCGCCCAGATGCCGACGTAGCCGTAGGGCAGGAAGTTGCTGGCACCGGCAGCGGTGGTCGGCGCGATATCGAGCAGCTTGTCCACCGAGAAGTGCGGCACCATCGCGACGATGAACACGGCCAGCG
Source organism: Stutzerimonas kunmingensis (assembly GCF_032106285.1). Taxonomy (GTDB): domain Bacteria; phylum Pseudomonadota; class Gammaproteobacteria; order Pseudomonadales; family Pseudomonadaceae; genus Stutzerimonas; species Stutzerimonas kunmingensis_B. Next base: position 156,292 of record NZ_DAMCPO010000010.1, on the reverse strand, counting down.
CCAGGGCGGCGACGGCGGTGATGATGAACATCAGCTTCAGCGCCTCGCCGACGCCGAAGATATGGATGCCGATGAAGATGATGTAGAAGACGAGGTAGATCGCCCAGCCGCCGATGCCGAACAGCGACTCGCAATAGGCGCCGATGAATACAGCGATGGCTGCCGGCGCGATGGCGTATTCGATGAGGATCGCCGTGCCGGTGAGAAAGCCGCCCAGCGGGCCGAACGCGGTGCGGGCAAAACCGTAGCCGCCGCCCGCGGTGGGGACCATCGAGGACAGCTCGGCCAGCGAGAAGCACATGCACAGGTACATGGTCGCCATCAGCAACGTGGCGATGAACAGCCCGCCCCAGCCGCCCTGGGCGAGGCCGAAGTTCCAGCCGGCGTAGTCGCCGGAGATGACGTAGGCGACGCCGAGGCCGACCAGCAGCACCCAGCCGGCGGCGCCTTTCTTCAGTTCGCGTTCCTGGAAATAGCTACTGCCAACGGTTTCGAAATCGATTGCATGGTGCGGTGGCGTTGAACGGCTGTGTTCGAGAGCCATGGGGGAATCCTCTTGGATAGGTTGGCAAGTCTCTCCCTAGCAAGCGTCATGCCCCACGCTACAAACGGGTTGTTTGCAGTGATTTGTCAGCCAAGTTCAGCAGGAACGCACCTTTTGCGTGCTCCACAGCACCACGGCGGAGCCCGGCAGGTGTCTTGTTCAAGGCACGGGCGGCGTGTGCCACCCGTGCTGATCCATCAGAAGAAGCCCAGTGGGTTGATGTCGTAGCTGATCAGCAGGTTCTTGGTCTGCTGGTAGCTGTCGAGGATCATCTTGTGGGTTTCGCGACCTACGCCGGACTTCTTGTAACCACCGAACGCGGCATGGGCCGGATAGAGGTGGTAGCAGTTGGTCCACACACGCCCGGCCTTGATCGCCCGGCCCATGCGGTAGGCGCGGTTGATGTCGCGGGTCCAGACGCCGGCGCCGAGGCCATATTCGGTGTCGTTGGCGATGGCCAGCGCCTCGGCCTCGTCCTTGAAGGTGGTGACACCGATCACCGGGCCAAAGATCTCTTCCTGGAACACGCGCATCTCGTTGGTGCCCTTGAGCAGGGTCGGCTGGATGTAATAACCGGTGGCGAGCGAGCCTTCGAGTTTCTCCGCTGCGCCGCCGGTGAGCACTTCCGCGCCTTCCCCTTTGGCGATTTCCAGGTAGGACATGATCTTGTCGAACTGCTGCTGGCTGGCCTGGGCGCCGACCATGGTTTCCGTATCCAGCGGGTCGCCGCGCTTGATCTGCGCGACCTTCTTCATCACCGCTTCCATGAAGGGGGCGTAGATGGATTCCTGCACCAGCGCGCGGGATGGGCAGGTGCACACCTCGCCCTGGTTGAAGAAGCCCAGCACCAGGCCTTCGGCGGCCTTCTCGATGAAGGTCGGTTCGGCCTGCATGATGTCTTCGAAGTAGATGTTCGGGCTCTTGCCGCCCAGTTCCACGGTGCTCGGGATGATGCTTTCCGCGGCGCGCTTCATGATGTGCGAGCCCACCGGGGTGGAGCCGGTGAAAGCGATCTTGGCGATGCGCTTGCTCGAGGCCAGGGCCTCGCCGGCTTCACGACCGTAGCCCTGCACGACGTTGAGCACGCCCGGAGGCAGCAAGTCGCCGATGACTTCCATCAGCACTGCGATACCTAGAGGGGTCTGCTCGGCCGGTTTCAGCACCACGCAGTTGCCTGCCGCCAGTGCCGGGGCGAGTTTCCAGGCGGCCATCAGGATCGGGAAGTTCCACGGGATGATCTGCCCGACCACGCCCAGCGGCTCGTGGAAATGGTAGGCCGCGGTGTGTTCGTCGATCTCGGCGCTGGTGCCTTCCTGGGCACGGATGCAGCCGGCGAAGTAGCGGAAGTGGTCGGCGGCCAGCGGGATATCCGCGTTCAGCGTCTCGCGCACCGCCTTGCCGTTGTCCCAGGTTTCGGTGACGGCGAGCATCTCCAGGTTCTGCTCGATGCGGTCGGCGATCTGCAACAGGATCAGCGAGCGCGCCTGCACGCTGGTCTTGCCCCAGGCGTCGGCAGCGGCATGGGCGGCGTCCAGGGCCTTTTCGATGTCGGCGGCGTCGGAGCGGGGGAATTCGGCAATCGGCTGTCCGTTAACCGGAGACAGGTTGGTGAAATACTGCCCGTTGACGGGTTCGACGAACTCGCCATTGATGAAGTTGCCGTAGCGGGCCTTGAGGGTAACGAGGGCACCTTCGGTGCCGGGAGGTGTGTAGATCATGGGGGGGCTCCAATTTGTTCTTGGATGGAGATTCGCTGCATAAAGCGTAGATCACGACTTGAATACTGTCGCGGTGGCCAGGGGCGCTTTTCGTGGCGGCAGAGCGAGCGCTGCCGCGCGGTCGGGCCGGGGCAGAAGCCCCGGCCCAGGGGCTCAGAGGGCGCTATGGAAGATCGCTTCGATTTCCTCTTGCGTGGCGCGGCGCGGGTTGGTCAGGCCGCAGGCATCGTTCATGGCGTTGGCGGCCAGCGTCGGGATGTCATCGGCCTTGGCGCCAAGCTCGGCCAGGCCGCCCGGAATGCCGATTGCCTGCGACAGGGTACGGATTGCCACGAGTGCGGCTTCGGCACCCTGCGCGGCGTCAAGTCCGCGGGTCTCCACGCCCATCGCGGTTGCAACGTCGCGCAGGCGTTCGGGGCAGACGCTGGCGTTGTAGCTCTCCACGTGGGGCAGCAGTACGGCGTTGCAGACGCCGTGCGGCAGATCGTAGAAGCCGCCGAGCTGGTGAGCCATGGCGTGCACGTAGCCCAGCGAGGCGTTGTTGAACGCCATCCCGGCGAGGAACTGTGCGTAGGCCATGTTTTCCCGGGCGGGCATGTCGCTGCCGTTCTCGACGGCGGTACGCAGATTTATCGAGATCAGCTCGATGGCCTTGAGCGCGCAGGCGTCGGTGATGGGTGTGGCGGCGGTCGAGACATAGGCCTCAACCGCGTGGGTGAGCGCATCCATCCCGGTGGCTGCGGTCAGTCCCTTGGGCATTGCGACCATCAGTGCCGGGTCGTTCACCGACAGCAGCGGTGTGACGTTGCGGTCGACGATGGCCATTTTCACGTGACGGGTTTCGTCGGTGATGATGCAAAAGCGCGTCATCTCGCTGGCGGTGCCGGCGGTGGTATTGATCGCTACCAGTGGCATTTGTGGTTTGGCCGAGCGGTCCACGCCCTCGTAGTCGGCGATCTGTCCGCCATTGGTCGCGCACAGGGCGATGCCCTTGGCGCAGTCATGGGGCGAGCCACCGCCGAGGGAGATGATGAAATCGCAAGCGCTGTCGCGTAGCTGGGCCAGGCCCTTTTCAACGTTGCCGACGGTTGGGTTGGGTTGGGCGCCATCGAATACGACCGATTGGATGTCCTGGGTGGCCAGCAGCGCGGCAACCTTTTCGGCGACTCCAGCGCGTGCCAGTCCAACGTCGGTGACGATCAGCGCTTTGCGAAAGCCATAGTTGGCGATAGCGACCATCGCCTCATCGAGGCTACCGGCGCCCATCATGTTCACTGCGGGGATGAAGAAGGTGCTGCTCATGGAGAATTCCCTTGTGATTGTCTGAAAGTGGTACTTGCAGCATCGCATCTGGACCGGGGGGCGAAATGATCTGGCTCAAGAAGGTGACCGATCAGTCGCGTTTCGGCCCTGCGTCTGACTAACGGCGCCTGGTCGGCTGGGATGGCCTGCTGTGCTAACCTGCGCCGCAGTTTTCAGTGGGTCTCACCGGTTTTGAGGGCATCCATGCATATCCATATTCTCGGCATCTGCGGCACCTTCATGGGGTCGCTTGCGGTGCTGGCCAAGGAGCTCGGGCATCGCGTCACCGGCTCCGACGCCAACGTCTATCCACCGATGAGCACCCAGCTCGAAGCGCAGGGCATCGAGTTGACCCAGGGCTACGAGCCGAGCCAGCTCGAGCCGTCGCCGGATCTGGTGGTGATCGGCAATGCGCTGTCGCGTGGCAACCCTGCCGTGGAGTACGTGCTGAACAAGGGTCTGCCCTATGTCTCCGGCCCGCAGTGGCTGGCCGATCATGTGCTGCAGGGGCGCTGGGTCCTAGCCGCGGCTGGCACCCATGGCAAGACCACCACCAGCAGCATGCTCGCCTGGGTACTGGAGCACGCGGGCATGAGCCCGGGGTTCCTCATCGGTGGGGTTCCGCAGAACTTCGGCATCTCCGCGCGCCTGGGTGGCACTCCGTTCTTCGTAGTCGAGGCCGACGAGTACGACAGTGCCTTCTTCGACAAGCGCAGCAAATTCGTCCATTACCGCCCGCGCACGGCAATCCTGAACAATCTCGAATTCGATCACGCGGACATTTTTCCGGATCTCGCGGCTATCGAGCGGCAGTTTCACCATCTTGTGCGTACCGTGCCGAGCGAAGGGCTGGTCATCCATCCCGAGTCGGAGACCGCGCTCAAGCGCGTGATCGGCATGGGTTGCTGGACGCCAGTGCAGACCACCGGTGACGGCGGCGAGTGGCAGGCCAAGCTGCTCAGCGCCGACGGTTCGCGTTTTGAGGTGATCTTCGATGGCGCCGTACAAGGCGTGGTGGAATGGGCGCTGACCGGACAGCACAACGTCAACAACGCGCTGGCCACGCTGGCGGCGGCACGGCATGTCGGCGTGCTGCCAAAGCAGGGCGCCGAGGCGCTGAGCGAATTCCGTAGCGTCAAGCGACGCATGGAGAAGGTCGCCGAGGTCAACGGCGTAACCATCTATGACGACTTCGCCCATCACCCCACGGCTATCGCGACCACCCTCGACGGGCTGCGCAAACAGGTTGGCGATACGCCGATCATCGCCGTGGTCGAACCGCGCTCGAACTCGATGAAGCTCGGCGCGCACCGCGAGGGTCTGGCCGAGTCGGTGGCGCTGGCCGACCAGGCGATCTGGTACGCGCCGGCCAACCTTGGCTGGGACCTGGCCGCGACCGTTGCCGGCTCGCCGGTGGAGACTACGGTGTGCGACTCGCTGGAGGCGATCATTGCCAAGGTCAAAGCCGATGCCGCACCGGGCACCCAGGTGGTGGTGATGAGCAACGGTGGTTTTGGTGGGTTGCACAACAAGCTGGCCGAGGCGTTGAGCTGACTGCTCAAGGTGGAAAACGCTTCGCGGTTTTCCACCCGACGATGACCGTGGGCAGGGTGGAAATCGCCGAAGGCATTTCCACGCGGATCGCATCAGCAAGTAGGGTGGGTCGGGCGGCGTTCCGCTTCAGCCCACCCGAACACGACCAAGCGGCTACAAAGGGAGCAGATATATGAGCGGACCGGAACGCATTACCCTGGCCATGACTGGCGCATCCGGCGCGCAGTATGGTTTGCGCCTGCTCGACTGCCTGATCCAGGAAGACCGCGAGGTGCATTTCCTGATCTCCAAGGCCGCGCAGCTGGTAATGGCTACCGAAACCGACGTGGTGCTGCCGGCCAAGCCGCAGGCGATGCAGGCCTTCCTCTCCGAATACACCGGGGCCGCCGCCGGGCAGATTCGCGTGTTCGCCAAGGAGGACTGGATGGCACCACCCGCGTCCGGCTCCGGTGCACCGACCTCCATGGTGGTGGTGCCTTGCTCCACTGGCACGCTGTCGGCAATTGCTACCGGCGCCTGCAACAACCTGATCGAGCGTGCCGCCGACGTCACGCTCAAGGAGCGCCGCCAGCTGATTCTGGTCCCGCGTGAAGCGCCGTATTCGAGCATCCACCTGGAAAACATGCTCAAACTGTCCAATCTCGGCGTGACCATCCTGCCGGCCTCGCCGGGCTTCTATCACCAGCCGCAGACCATCGACGACCTGGTCGATTTCGTCGTCGCGCGCATCCTCAATCTGCTCAACATCCCGCAGGACATGCTGCCGCGCTGGGGTGAGCACCATATCGTCAGCGACGACTGACATGCTCGGCCGAGCGCTGCTGGTCCTGGCGACGCTGAGCCTGCTCGGCGGCTGTGCCAGCGTGCGCACGTTGGACGCCGCCAAGCCCGGCGCGCCTATCATTTATTCCGGCACGCGCCTGGACTGGTACAGCCTCAACGGCGGCTGCTGCCCCGTGGATCGATTCGGTGCCATGCCGCCGAAATATGCCGCGCTGGATCTGCCCGCCAGCGCCCTGGTGGATACGCTGCTGCTGCCCTTCGCCGTGGCGGCGGAGTTGGGTGTCGGCCTCGGCGTGCGCGGCGGTCTTTGAGCGGCGCGCCTTATTACTGATCTGGGTTCAGGCTGGCCTCCCGTGCAGCAGGCATAATTTCCCCGTCTGCGGCACAAGGAGAACAGGTGTGAAAGACCGAACTCAGTTCCACATGAATTACTGGATGATCGCCATTCTGGTGTTTCTCGGCCTGCAGTACCTGCTGTCGATCCAGCAGGAGGTGGCGACCATCCCCTACAGCGAGTTCGAGCAGCACCTCAAGGAGGGCCGCGTCGAAGAGCTGGCGATCACCGAGCGACGCATCGAGGGCCTGCTCAAGGAGCCGCTGGCCAGCGGTCAGCGGCGGTTCATCAGCAATCGCGTCGAACCGCAGCTGGCCGAGCATCTGCAGCAGTACCCGGTGCGCTACACCGGTAAGGTGGAAAGCACGCTGGTGCGTGACCTGCTGTCGTGGATCGTGCCGGCCATGCTCTTCTTCGGCATCTGGCTGTTCCTGCTCAAGCGCATCGGCAGCGGCCTGGGCGGCGGCGGCATGATGCAGATCGGCAAGAGCAAGGCGCGTGTCTACGTCGAGACCGACATGAAGGTGAGCTTCGCCGATGTCGCCGGGGTCGACGAGGCCAAGGACGAGCTCAAGGAGATCATCGAGTTCCTCCGCGACCCGCAGACGTACGGTCGTCTCGGCGGGCGCATGCCGAAAGGCGTGCTGCTGGTCGGGCCCCCGGGCACAGGCAAGACGCTGCTGGCGCGGGCCGTGGCCGGCGAGGCAAAAGTGCCGTTCTTCTCCATTTCCGGCTCCGAGTTCGTCGAGATGTTCGTCGGCGTCGGTGCCGCGCGGGTGCGTGATCTGTTCGAACAGGCGCGGGCCCAGGCGCCAGCGATCATCTTCATCGACGAACTGGATGCCCTCGGCCGCGCCCGCGGCGCCGGACCATTGTCCGGCGGGCATGACGAGAAGGAGCAGACGCTCAACCAGCTGCTGGTGGAGATGGACGGCTTCGATACCTCCAGCGGCTTGGTTCTGCTGGCGGCCACCAACCGCCCGGAAATTCTCGACCCGGCCCTGCTCCGCGCCGGCCGTTTCGACCGCCAGGTGCTGGTCGATCGGCCGGACAAGGTCGGGCGGGTGCAGATTCTCAATGTGCACCTGAAGAAGTCGCGTCTGGGTATCGATGTCGACCCGCAGGCCATCGCCGCGCTGACGCCGGGCTTTACCGGTGCCGATCTGGCCAATCTGGTCAATGAGGCGACGCTGCTGGCGACCCGGCGCAATGCCGAAGCGGTGGCCATGGAAGACTTCACCGCGGCCATCGAGCGGATCATCGCCGGGCTGGAGAAGCGCAACCGCCTGCTCAACCCGCGCGAACGCGAGATCGTCGCCTATCACGAGATGGGCCATGCGCTAGTGGCCATGGCGCTGCCGGGGGTCGATCCGGTGCACAAGGTGTCGATCATTCCGCGCGGCATGGGCGCGCTGGGTTACACCATCCAGCGACCGATCGAGGACCGCTTCCTGATGACCCGCGACGAGCTGGAGAACAAGATGGCCGTGCTGCTCGGCGGACGCGCCGCCGAATGGCTGGTGTTTTCCCATCTGTCCACCGGCGCCGCGGACGATCTGGCCAAGGTCACCGACATTGCCCGGGCCATGGTCACCCGTTACGGCATGTCCAAGCGTCTCGGGCATCTGGCGCTGGAGCGTGAGCCGAACTCCTTCCTTGGCAACGAGGCGATGCTCGGCCTCAAGCCGCAACATGATTATGCCGAGAGCACCGCCACGGCGATCGACGAGGAAGTGCAGGAGCTGGTGCAGTCTGCATTCCAGCGCAGCCTGGGATTGCTCGAGGAGCGGCATGAACTGCTTGAGCGCTGCGCGCGTCGTTTGCTGCAGCAGGAGACGCTGGATGCCGATGAGCTGCGTGAGCTCAGCGCGGCTCCAGCCAGCGATCCGGTACAGGCACCCCCTCAGGCCTGATGCGGCCTCAGGGCTGGCGAGTCAGTCGGCCTGGCGCTGGGCATGTTGCGCCAGCGCCCACTCGACATGCTCGCGTACCAGCTCCGAGGGGTCGTCGCGGCGCGCCTGGAGCGCTTCCAGCACCGGGATGCTTGACGGCGCGTTGCCCAGACCGACCGCCAGGTTGCGCAGCCAGCGCTGGTAACCAGCGCGGCGTAGCGGCGAACCCTCGGTGCGGCTGAGAAACTCCTCTTCCGTCCAGCGGAACAGGGTCGCCAGCTCGGCGTTGTCCAGGCTATGGCGTGGTTGAAAGTCACTCTGCTCGGTGGGGCGGGCGAATCGGTTCCACGGACAGACGATCTGGCAATCGTCGCATCCGAATACGCGGTTGCCGATCTTGTCGCGCAGCTCGACGGGGATCGCGCCTTTCAGCTCGATGGTGAGATAGGAAATGCAGCGTCGCGCATCGAGTAGCCGCTCGCCGACGAAGGCATCGGTGGGGCAGACGTCCAGGCAGGCGTGGCAGCTGCCGCAGTGATCGCGAGTCGTCGGTTCGTCGACCGGCAGCGCGATATCGACGAACAGTTCGCCGAGAAAGAACCAGCTGCCGGCCTTGCGGTTGAGCAGCAGGGTGTTCTTGCCGATCCAGCCGAGCCCGGCCTGCTGCCCGGCGGCCTTCTCCAGCACCGGCGCGCTGTCGACGAAGGCGCGAAAGCCGAACGGGCCGACCATCTGCTGAATGCGCTCGGCGAGCTGCTGGATGCGTTTGCGGATCAGCTTGTGGTAATCGCGGCCCAGCGCATAGCGTGACACATAGGCCTTCTCCGGACTTGCGAGCTGCTGCGTCATGCGCGTGTCGCCGGGCAGGTAGTCCATGCGCAGCGAGATCACCCTGAGCGTGCCCGGCACCAGTTCGTCCGGCCGCGAACGCTTGCTGCCGTGGGCGGCCATGTAGTCCATCTCGCCTTGATACCCGGCTGCCAGCCAGGCCTCCAGATGCGCTTCGTGCTCGCCGAGGTCGACATCGGTGATCCCCACCTGCTGGAAGCCGAGCTCACGCCCCCATTCCTTGATGGATTGGGCGAGGGCGGCGGGGTCGAGAGAGAGGCTGGACATCGGAGAGCGGCATGACAGGCGGGTGCGTATAATTCTGCCAGACATTCCGCCGCGATGATCTCTGCTCCGATGACCGATTCTCTGCCCGTCGCTCTGTATACCGCCGCCCAGGTGCGCGAACTTGATGCGCGCCTGATTGCCGCCGGCACTTCCGGTTTCGAATTGATGCAGCGTGCCGCTCATGTCGCATGGCGTGCGCTGCGTCGGCGCTGGCCGGATGCCGGGGCGGTCACCGTGCTGGCCGGACGTGGCAATAACGCGGGCGATGGCTACATCGTTGCGGCGCTGGCGCAGCGCTCCGGCTGGCAGGTGCGGGTGCTGGCGGTGGGCGATCCGCAAGCTTTGCAGGGCGATGCCGCGCAGGCCCTGGCCGAGGCGCGGGCGAGCGGTGTGGTCGTCGAGCCCTGGCATGCCGAGGCGATGTTGCAGGGCGTGCTGGTGGATGCGCTACTGGGCACCGGCATTGCCGGTGACGTGCGCGAGCCATATGTCGCAGCGATCGAGGCGATCAATGCCAGTGCGCTACCGGTGCTGGCCATTGATCTGCCGTCCGGGCTCTGCGCCAACAGTGGGCGGGTGCTGGGTCACGCGGTGCGTGCCGATCTCAGTGTGACCTTCATTGGGCTCAAGCTCGGGCTGTTCACCGCGGACGGCCCGGATCGCGTCGGCACGCTGGTATTCGATGATCTGCAGGCCGATCCGCAGATCGTCAGTCAGGTCGCAGGCGACGCTGTACGCCTGGATCAGTCAACGTTGGTGCCTGTCGCGCCGCGCTCGCCGGTGGCGCACAAGGGCAGCTTCGGTCAGGTGCTGGTCATTGGCGGCGATCTGGGGACCGGCGGCGCCGCGCTGCTCAGCGCCGAGGCGGCGTTGCGCTGCGGCGCGGGCATGGTGACGCTGGCGACTCGTCCGGAACATGTCACCGCTGCGCTGGTACGACGCCCGGAAATCATGTGCAGTGGCGTCGAGTCGACCTATAGCCTGACCGCGCTGGTCGAGCGCGCCGATGTGCTGGTGGTCGGCCCGGGCCTGGGGCAGGCGCCCTGGGGACGCAGCCTGCTGTCGCTGGCGGCGCAACATGAGTTGCCGCAGGTGTGGGACGCCGATGCGCTGAACCTGCTGGCGGCTGGCGGCATCGAATTGCCGGCAGCGAGCGTGATCACCCCGCACCCGGGCGAGGCTGCGCGGCTGCTGCAGTGCTCGGTAGCTGAAATCCAGGCTGATCGCCCCGCTGCGGCGCGTGCGCTGGCCCATCGCTACGCCTGTGTGGCACTGCTCAAAGGCGCCGGTACGCTGATCGCCACCGCGGATGGTCGGCTGGCGCTGTGTGATCGCGGCCATCCGGCGATGGCCAGTGCCGGTTTGGGCGACGTGTTGGCCGGCGTGATCGGTGCGTTGCTGGCGCAAGACCTGACGCCATTCGATGCGGCCTGCCTGGGGGCGTGGTTACACGCCTCCGCTGGCGAGCGCTTGGGTGAGCAGGGGCGCGGACTCGCCGCCAGCGATCTGATTCCCGTGGTTCGTCAGTTGCTCGAGGAGCAGTCGCCATGCCGGAAGTGAATCTGTATGCCGCGGACGAGGCTGCCATGCTCGCGCTGGGCGCACGCATCGCCGAGGCGACCGGCGGTCGTGGCGTCATCTATCTGCATGGCGACCTGGGTGCGGGCAAGACCACGTTGTCGCGCGGCCTGATTCGCGGCTTCGGTCATGCGGGCAAGGTCAAGAGTCCGACCTTCACATTGGTCGAACCCTACGAGTTGGACGATGTGCAGGTTTACCACTTCGACCTGTATCGTCTGGTCGATCCGGAAGAACTGGAGTTCCTCGGCATCCGCGACTATTTCGAAGGCAATGCGCTGTGCCTGATCGAATGGCCGGAGCGCGGGGCCGGCATTTTGCCAAAGGCCGACATGGACATTACCATTGCACCGCATGAGGCCGGCCGTACGCTGCGCCTGTCGCCCCACACCGCGCGGGGCGAAGCCTGGTGTGTCGCCCTGACCGACGGAGAGCTATGAATAACATGGGTTTGGGTATGCGCATTCGCACCCTGATTGGTGGACTGGTGCTGTTGCTGATGGCAACCGACCTTCATGCCGCCAGCGATGTGCAGAGCGTGCGCCTGTGGCGTGCGCCGGACAACACCCGCCTGGTGTTCGATCTATCCGGCCCGGTCGAGCACAAGATCTTCACCCTTACCGCGCCTGATCGGCTGGTCATCGACGTGACCGGCGCGACGCTCAAGGCCGAACTCGACAAGCTGCCGTTGAAGAACACGCCGGTCGCCTCCCTGCGCGCCGGCCAGCACGATGCCGACACGCTTCGCGTGGTCGTCGATCTGCATGCGCCGGTAGCGCCGAAGAGCTTCAGTCTGGCGCCCAATCAGCAATACGGTCATCGTCTGGTGGTCGACCTCTTCGATCAGGCGACATCCGCTCGCGCCGCGACCCAGCCGCCAGCCACCGCTACCCCGGCGACGCCCGCCGCGCCGGTTTCCCCGACCCTGCCGGCGGTGAAGCTGCCGGCTACGGCGAGCAGCAAGCGCGACATCGTGATCGCCATCGACGCCGGTCATGGTGGCGAAGACCCCGGCGCGATCGGCCCCGGCAAGATCTATGAGAAACACGTGGTACTGCAGATTTCCAAGGAACTGCAACGGCAGATCAACGCCGACAAGGGTTTTCGAGCCGAGCTGGTGCGCACCGGCGACTACTTCATCCCGCTGCGCAAACGTACCGAGATCGCGCGCAAGAAGGGCGCCGATCTGTTCGTCTCGATCCATGCCGATGCTGCGCCGCGTTCGGCGGCCTACGGTGCCTCAGTGTTCGCCCTGTCCGACCGCGGTGCTACCTCGGAAACCGCGCGCTGGCTGGCCGACAGCGAGAACCGTTCCGACCTGATTGGCGGTGCCGGCAACGTCAGCCTGGGCGACAAGGATCAGATGCTTGCTGGTGTGCTGCTGGACCTGTCGATGACGGCTTCGTTGTCATCGAGCCTGAATGTCGGGCAGAAGGTATTGAGCAACATGGGGCGCATCACTCCACTGCACAAGCGGCGGGTCGAGCAGGCGGGCTTCATGGTGCTGAAGTCGCCGGATATTCCGTCGATTCTGGTGGAGACCGGCTTCATCTCGAACCCGTCCGAGGCCAAGAAGCTTCAGACGGCGAGCCACCAGCAGTCGCTGGCGCGCTCGATCCACAGTGGCGTAAGGCAGTTCTTTCATGAGAATCCGCCGCCTGGAACCTATGTGGCCTGGTTGCGGGATTCCGGCAAGATCGCCAGTGCGCCGCGCGAGCACGTCGTACGTTCCGGCGAGAGCCTGGCATTGCTCGCCCAGCGCTATCAGGTAAGCCTGACTTCCCTGCGCAGCGCCAACAATCTGCGCAATGATGTGATCAAGATCGGCCAGACGCTGAACATTCCCGCCACCACGCTGGCCTCGCAGCCATGAGCGAGGTGCCGCGCATCCAGCTGCTAAGTCCGCGGCTGGCGAACCAGATTGCCGCCGGCGAGGTGGTGGAGCGCCCGGCCTCGGTGATCAAGGAGCTGCTAGAAAATAGTCTGGATTCGGGCGCGCGACGCATCGATGTGGACATTGAGCAGGGCGGGGTCAAGCTGCTGCGAGTGCGCGACGACGGCTGCGGCATTCCGCCGGACGATCTGCCGCTGGCCCTGGCGCGTCACGCCACCAGCAAGATTCGTGATCTGGAAGACCTCGAGCGGGTCATGAGTCTGGGCTTTCGGGGCGAAGCGCTGGCTTCGATCAGTTCCGTCTCGCGTCTGACCATGACTTCACGCACCGCCGATGCCAGCGAGGCCTGGCAGGTGGAGACCGAGGGGCGTGAAATGGAAGCGCGGGTGCAGCCCGCGGCGCATCCAGTGGGCACCTCGGTGGAGGTGCGCGATCTGTTCTTCAATACGCCGGCGCGACGCAAGTTTCTGCGCACCGAGAAGACCGAATTCGATCACTTGCAGGAAGTGATCAAGCGCCTGGCGCTGGCGCATTTCGACGTGGCCTTCCATCTGCGCCACAACGGCAAGGTCGTGCTGGCGCTGCACCAGGCCGAAGACGATGCGGCGCGCGCGCGTCGTGTCGCTTCGGTATGCGGGCCGGCGTTCCTCGAGCAGGCGCTGCCCATCGAGATCGAGCGTAACGGCTTGCGACTGTGGGGCTGGGTCGGGCTGCCGACCTTCTCGCGCAGTCAGGCGGACCTGCAGTATTTCTACGTCAACGGGCGCATGGTTCGCGACAAGCTGGTGGCCCACGCGGTACGCCAGGCCTATCGCGATGTGCTATTCAACGGCCGGCACCCGACGTTCGTGCTGTTCCTCAATGTCGACCCGGCGGTGGTGGACGTCAACGTGCATCCGACCAAGCATGAAGTGCGCTTCCGCGACAGCCGCATGGTGCATGACTTCCTTTACGGCACGCTGCATCGTGCGCTGGGGGATGTGCGGCCGGAAGATCAGCTCGCGGCACCGGCCAGCGTCACGCCGATGACGCAGGTTTCCGGGCTGGCCGCTGGCGAGTTCGCCGGGCAGAACGAAATGAGTCTGGCGGCCAGCGTGCTTGAGCGGCCCCAGGATGATACGTCGCCCTGGCGCGGCGCAGGGGCCGGTTATCAGGCGCCACGGCCAGCTTCGGCCGGCTATACCGCCGAAGCTCAGGGTGCTTATCGCGAGTTCTTCACGCCGTTGCCCGAGAGCGGTCCCGCGGCACTGCCGGCGAGTCAGGATGACGTGCCGCCGCTGGGGTATGCGCTGGCGCAGCTCAAGGGCGTCTACATCCTCGCCGAAAATGCCCAGGGCATGGTGTTGGTTGACATGCACGCCGCTCACGAACGCATCACCTATGAGCGACTGAAAACCGCCATGGCCAGCGAAGGCTTGCGCGGGCAGCCATTGCTGGTGCCTGAGTCGATTGCGCTGAGTCAGCGTGAAGCCGACTGCGCCGAAGAGCACGGGCAATGGTTTCAGATGCTGGGTTTCGAGCTGCAACGACTGGGGCCGGAAACCTTGGCGATTCGACAGATCCCGTCGCTGCTCAAGCAGGCCGAAGCGACCCGGCTGGTCCGCGACGTGTTGGCCGATCTGCTTGAGTACGGCACCAGTGACCGTATTCAGGCCCATCTGAACGAGCTGCTGGCGACCATGGCGTGTCATGGCGCAGTGCGCGCCAACCGGCGGCTGACGGTGCCCGAGATGAACGCCTTGCTGCGCGATATGGAACATACCGAGCGCAGCGGGCAGTGCAATCACGGGCGTCCGACCTGGACGCAGCTCGGCATGGACGAGCTGGACAAGCTGTTCCTGCGCGGTCGCTGAGTAATCCTCGCGGCGAACCGTGCTTGCAGCTGGCCGCCTGTCGCCGGAAACTATGCGGCCAAGACCGTCGAGCTTCCTGATGTCCGCTCTCCCTCCTGCCATCTTCCTCATGGGCCCCACTGCGTCGGGCAAGACCGATCTTGCGTTGGAGCTGGCGCGCTTGCTGCCCTGCGAGCTGATCAGTGTCGATTCGGCGCTGGTCTATCGCGGCATGGATATCGGCACGGCGAAGCCGTCGGCTGAGGTGTTGGCCGAGTTTCCCCATCGTCTGGTGGACATCCTTGACCCGGCCGAGAGCTATTCGGCTGCAGAGTTCAGCGCAGATGCCCTGGCGGCCATGGCCGAGATCAGCGCGGCTGGCCGAATTCCTCTGCTGGTTGGCGGCACCATGTTGTATTTCAAGGCGTTGCAGGAAGGACTCGCCGATATGCCGGCAGCTGACCCGTTGCTACGTGCCGAACTCGAGGCGCTGGCCGCGACGCAAGGGTTGCAGGTGCTGCACGATCAGCTGGCCCAGGTGGACCCGGAGTCGGCAGCGCGCATTCATCCTAACGATCCGCAGCGGCTGGTACGCGCGCTAGAGGTATATCGCGTCAGCGGCTTGACCATGAGCGAGCACCGCGCCCGACAAAGGTCGCAAAAAGCCGTCGCAGACGCTCCAGGCTCAGGAGTCTTGCCTTATACTGTCGCGCAACTGTGCATCGCCCCCGCACAACGCCACATCCTGCATGAGCGCATCGAGAGACGTTTCCTGCACATGGTTGAACAGGGCTTTGTCGAAGAGGTCGAAGCCCTGAGGAATCGGGGTGATCTGCACCTTGGCATGCCGTCGATTCGAGCGGTTGGTTATCGTCAGGTCTGGGAATATCTGGACGGATCATCGACCCGAGAGGAAATGGTGGAGCGCGGCATCATCGCAACCCGGCAACTGGCCAAACGGCAGTTCACCTGGTTGCGAAGTTGGGGGGAGATGCACTGGCTGGACAGTTTGCCCCGCGACAATCTGCCGCGCGCATTGAAATACCTGCAATCGCTCTCCATATTAAGCTGACACTGCGAATTGACCGTCTATTCTCAGACAAGTGGATCGTCGGTTGTACTTTTAGAACACTAATGAAAACAGATCCTCTAAGGAGTGCGGCACATGTCAAAAGGGCATTCGCTACAAGACCCTTACCTCAACACACTGCGTAAGGAACGCGTCCCGGTTTCCATCTATCTGGTCAACGGCATCAAGCTGCAGGGCCAGATCGAATCCTTCGACCAGTTCGTCATTCTTCTGAAAAACACCGTCAGCCAGATGGTCTACAAGCACGCCATCTCCACTGTCGTTCCGGGCCGCCCTGTGCGCCTGCCGACCGCTGGTGATGCCGAGCAATCCGAGTCGAGCAACGACTGAGGTAGGTTTCTTTGTTCTTCGAACGTCCCGGTGGTGGTGAGCGGGCTATCCTGGTGCACCTGGACGGCCAGGACCCCGCGGCGCGCGAGGACCCTCAGGAATTCCAGGAGCTGGCGCGCTCGGCAGGCGCCGAGGCGGTTGGCTTCGTCAATGTCGCCCGGCATCAGCCGTCCGCCAAGTTCCTGATCGGCAGTGGCAAGGTCGAGGAGCTGCATGACCTCGTCAAGGATGGCGAGGCCGAGTTGGTGATCTTCAATCACACCCTGACGCCTAGCCAGGAGCGCAACCTCGAGCGAGCGCTCGAATGTCGCGTGCTTGATCGTACCGGTCTGATTCTGGATATCTTCGCCCAGCGCGCACGCACCCATGAAGGCAAGCTACAGGTCGAACTGGCCCAGCTTGAGCACATGAGTACGCGCCTGGTTCGCGGCTGGACTCACCTTGAGCGACAGAAGGGCGGTATCGGTCTGCGTGGCCCGGGTGAAACCCAGCTGGAAACCGACCGCCGCTTGCTGCGTGTGCGCATCCGGCAAATCAAGCAGCGTCTGGAAAAGGTCCGCGGTCAGCGCGAGCAGGCCCGTCGCGGGCGTCGTCGTGCCGATATACCCTCCGTGTCGCTGGTTGGTTACACCAACGCCGGCAAGTCCACCTTGTTCAATGCGCTGACCGAGTCGGATGTGTACGCGGCCAATCAGCTGTTCGCCACGCTCGATCCGACGTTGCGGCGGCTTGAGCTGGATGATGTCGGGCCGGTGGTGCTGGCCGACACCGTGGGTTTCATCCGTCATCTGCCACACAAGTTGGTGGAGTCCTTCAGGGCTACGCTGGAAGAGTCCAGCAACGCCGATCTTCTCTTGCATGTCATCGATGCGCACGAGCCAGAGCGCGATCAGCAGATCGAGCAGGTGCTGGCGGTGCTCGGTGAGATCGGCGCCAACGAGTTGCCGATGCTCGAGGTCTACAACAAGGTTGACCTGATGGAGGGCATCGAGCCGCAGATTCAGCGCGACGCCGATGGCAAGCCGCAGCGTGTCTGGGTGTCCGCTCGTGATGGATTGGGGCTGGATCTGGTGCGCCAGGCCATTGCCGAGCTGTTGGGCAACGATCTGTTTGTCGGGACGCTGCGCCTGCCGCAGCGGCTCGGGCGGCTGCGGGCGCAGTTCTTCGAGCTCAGCGCGGTGCAGCGGGAAACGCATGATGACGAGGGTGGCAGCCTGCTGGAGGTTCGCTTGCCAAGAATCGAATTGAATCGCTTGATCAGTCGCGAAGGGTTGCGGGTGGATGAGTTCATCGAGCAACACACTTTGCAATAAAGCCTCTAGTGGCAATTTTGCCGGTAGTTCGGGGCTTTCTGTAGCATTGGTGGGCGCGCCGTGGGCGCGCCTTTAGCTTTATTTGAATGGAGAGCGCTATGGCTTGGAATGAGCCGGGTGGCAACTCGAACAACCAGGATCCCTGGGGCAGTGGTGGCGGTGGCCGTCGCGGTGGTGGCGGTGGCGACCAGAAAGGCCCGCCGGATCTCGATGAGGCTTTCCGCAAGCTGCAGGACAGCCTGAACGGCATGTTCGGTGGCAAGAAGCGTGGCGGCGGCAGCAATTTCGGTGGCAGCGGCAAGCGCGGCGGCTTCGGTCTGGTTTGGATTGCCCTGGTCGTGCTGCTGGCCGTCTGGCTGTTCAATGCGATCTATATCGTCGACGAGCAGGAGCAGGCCGTCGTGCTGCGCTTCGGCAAGTATCACGAGACGGTCGGGCCGGGCCTGAACATCTACTTCCCGCCGATCGATCGCAAGTTCCAGGAAAACGTCACCCGCGAGCGTTCTTACAGCAAGCAGGGGCAGATGCTCACCGAGGATGAGAACATCATCGAGGTGCCGCTCACCGTTCAGTACAAGATCAGCAATCTTCAGGCATTCGTGCTCAATGTCGATCAGCCTGAAGTAAGCCTGCAACATGCGACCGACAGCGCCGTGCGGCATGTGGTGGGTTCGACCGCCATGGATCAGGTGCTGACTGAAGGTCGTGAAGTGATGGCTGGCGAGGTCAAGGAGCGCTTGCAGCGTTTTCTCGACAATTACGCCACAGGCATCGTCGTCACCCAGGTCAACCTGCAGAGCGCAGCCGCGCCGCGTGAGGTGCAGGAAGCGTTCGATGACGTGATTCGCGCGCGTGAAGACGAGCAGCGTGAGAAGAACCAGGCTGAGTCGTACGCCAATGGCGTGATTCCCGAAGCCCGCGGCCAGGCCCAGCGCATGCTGGAAGAAGCCAGTGGTTACCGCGACGCGGTGATTTCCCGCGCTCAGGGTGAGGCGGATCGCTTCAGCAAGCTGGTCGCCGAATATCGCAAGGCGCCGGAAGTGACGCGCGAGCGCCTGTATCTGGAAACCATGCAGGAAGTCATGAGCAATACCAGCAAGGTCATGGTGAGTGGTGACAGCGGGCAGAACCTGCTCTATCTGCCGCTGGACAAGATGATCAACAGTCGTGGTGCGAGCACGCCGGCTCCGGCCGGAGTTGCGTCGGGCGCGGCTACCCAGGGCACCCGTCTGCCGCCGGAGCTGGATCCGCGTGAAGTTCGTACGAGGGAGAGCCGCTGATGAGCAATAAATCCCTTACCGCCCTGATCGTGGGCGTTGTGGCGGCAATCGTTCTGTGGAACAGCTTCTACATCGTCTCGCAGACCGAGCGTGCAGTCCTGCTGCGCTTCGGTCGCATCGTCGAGCCTGATGTGAAGCCTGGCCTGCACATGAAGATTCCGTACGTGAACTCGGTGCGCAAATTCGATGCGCGACTGCTGACACTGGATACCACGACTTCCCGCTTCCTGACCCTGGAAAAGAAAGCGCTGATGGTCGACTCCTACGCCAAGTGGCGTGTGGATGATGCCGAGCGCTTCTACACCGCGACCTCGGGGATGAAGCAGATTGCCGATGAGCGCCTGGCTCGCCGTCTGGAGGCGGCGTTGCGTGACCAGTTCGGTAAGCGCACGCTGCACGAGTCCGTGTCCGGTCAGCGTGACGAGCTGATGGCTCAGGTCACAACCAGTCTGAACCGCGCCGCTCAACAGGAGCTGGGCATCGAAGTGGTCGATGTGCGCGTCAAGGGCATTGATCTGCCGCGGGAAGTCAATCGCAGCGTGTTCGAGCGGATGAGCTCTGAGCGTGAGCGTGAGGCTCGTGAGCATCGCGCCAAAGGTAAAGAGCTAGCCGAAGGTATCCGTGCCGACGCCGATCGTCAGCGCCGTGTCCTGCTGGCCGAGGCGTTCCGCGAGGCTGAGGAGCTGCGCGGTGATGGCGATGCTCAGGCTGCTGCCATCTATGCCGCGGCGTATGGTCAGGATCAGGAGTTCTATGCCTTCCATCGCAGTCTGCAGGCTTATCGCGAGAGCTTCTCCAGCAAGGAAGACGTGTTGGTGCTCGATCCGAAGAGCGATTTCTTCCGTTATCTGGAAAAGAGCAACTAGTTGATGGCGAGATGAAGGTTCCCCGGCGGCACGGCCGTGCCGTCGGGTGACCGTTAGAGAAAAGATTGCTATGATCCGCCAGCCGGGAAAATCCCGGCTTTTTTGCGTCTGTGCCCTTGAGGTCGCAGGCTATCCCAGGCATGCAGCGGTCATGCCGATCCCTTCACAGGGCATGGCTCGGATGCCATGGTTCGAATACAACTGCACGCGACCGAAGGCCGGCTAAGGCTGCTGCCGCGGTTTTCGTCTGGGCTTACCGGAACGAGAGGTGATTTCGCGAATGGCAACGGTAGACCGCTGGCTTTTGCCAGATGGCATCGAAGAGGTGCTGCCGCCGGAGGCGGCGCGTATCGAAACGGCGCGTCGGCGCGTGCTGGACCTGTTCCAGTGCTGGGGCTACGAGCTGGTCATCACCCCGCACGTGGAGTTTCTCGAGTCGTTGCTCACCGGTTCCGGGCAGGATCTGGATCTGCGTACGTTCAAGGTCATCGACCCGCTTTCCGGTCGCCAGATGGGGCTGCGGGCTGATATCACGCCACAAGTGGCCCGGGTCGACGCGCATACCCTGCGTCGCGAAGGTCCCAGTCGCCTGTGCTATGCCGGTAGTGTGTTGCATGCCAAGCCGCAGGCGCTTTCCACCTCGCGCAGCCCTATCCAGTTGGGGGCTGAGCTGTATGGCGATGCGTCTGCTGCCAGTGATATCGAGGTCATCAGTCTGATGCTGGAAATGCTCGAGCTTGCCGAGGTGCCGGATGTGCATATGGATCTCGGGCATGTGGGCATCTATCGTGGTCTGGCCAAGGCTGCCGGATTGAGCGGCGAAGCCGAGCAGCGGTTGTTCGATGCGCTGCAGCGCAAGGCGATGGATGAGATTGCCGAGCAGACTGCTGCGCTCGATCCTGCATTGACCGGCATGCTGCGCGCGCTGGCGCGGCTTTGCGGCGGACGGGAAGTGCTCGATCAGGCGTGTATGGCGCTGGCGGCTGCGCCCGCCGAGGTGCGGGCCGCGCTGGAAACGCTGACGGCCATTGCCGATCAGCTGGCGGCGCGTTATCCGGATGTGCCGCTGTATTTCGATTTGGGCGAGTTGCGTGGCTATCACTACCATACTGGAGTGGTGTTCGCGGTGTTCGTACCCGGCGTCGGTCAGCCGATCGCGCAGGGTGGTCGTTATGACGACATTGGTGCCGACTTCGGTCGCGCACGCCCGGCGACGGGTTTCTCCACCGACCTGAAGACGCTGGTCAGTCTGGGCAGTGCTGATCTTTCCGCGCCTGTGTCGGGCGTTTGGGCGCCGCAAGACGGCGAACCGGGTCTGTGGGATGCGGTCCGTCAGCTGCGGCGTCAGGGTGAGCGCGTGGTGCAAGCCCTTGATGGGCAGTCGCGAGCCGATGCTGCGCAGCTCGGCTGCGACCGGCAATTGCAATTGAAGGATGGTGTCTGGACGGTGGCTTCGCTGGCGTCCTGATGGTTGTGGCGCCGCGCTGCGGCGCTGGCCTGGTTTCGATTATCGCCGGTTGCGACCGGCATGCTTCGCCGAAGAGGACAGAGGGTTATGGGTAAGAACGTCGTGGTCCTGGGCACCCAGTGGGGTGATGAGGGCAAGGGCAAGATCGTCGATCTGCTGACCGATCAGGCGGCTGCGGTCGTGCGTTACCAGGGCGGCCACAATGCCGGACATACCCTGGTCATCGACGGTGAGAAGACCGTGCTGCACCTGATTCCGTCCGGCATCCTGCGTGACAATGTGCAGTGTCTGATCGGCAACGGCGTGGTGGTCGCTCCCGATGCGCTGCTGCGTGAGATCACCAAGCTGGAAGAAAAGGGCGTGCCGGTACGCGAGCGCCTGCGCATCAGTCCGTCCTGCACGCTGATCCTGCCGTACCACGTGGCGCTGGATCAGGCGCGTGAGGCTTCGCGCTCGGAAGGCAAGATCGGCACGACGGGTCGTGGCATTGGCCCGGCTTACGAGGACAAGGTTGCGCGTCGCGGCCTGCGCATTGCTGACCTGTTCAACCCGGAGCGCTTCGCGGTCAAGCTGCGCGAGCTGCTGGAATACCACAACTTCGTGCTGCAGAACTTCTACAAGGTCGAGCCGGTTGATTTCCAGAAGACCCTAGATGAGGCGCTCGGCTACGCGGAAATCCTCAAGCCGTTGATCACCGATGTCACCGCCCGCCTGCACGAGCTGCGCAAGCAGGGCGCCTGCATCATGTTCGAGGGCGCGCAGGGCTCGCTGCTGGACATCGACCATGGCACCTATCCCTACGTCACCAGCTCCAGCACCACTGCCGGCGGCACTGCCACCGGTTCGGGCTTCGGTCCGCTGTATCTGGATTACATTCTCGGTATCACCAAGGCATACACCACGCGCGTGGGTTCCGGTCCGTTCCCGACCGAGCTGTTCGATGATATCGGTGCTCGCCTGGCTGAGCGCGGTCACGAGTTTGGTTCCACTACCGGTCGTGCGCGGCGCTGCGGCTGGTTCGATGCCGTGATCCTGCGTCGCGCCATCGAGATCAACAGTATATCCGGCATCTGCCTGACCAAGCTCGACGTGCTCGATGGTCTGGAAACCATCCGCATATGTGTCGGTTACAAGGATCGTAACGGCGATGTTCTGGTTGACGCGCCGACCGATGCGGACAGCTATGACGGCCTGCAGCCGGTATACGAAGAGATGCCGGGCTGGAGCGAGTCGACTGTTGGTGCGAAGACCCTTGATGAGCTGCCCGCCAATGCGCGCGCGTACATCAAGCGTCTCGAGGAGCTGGTCGAGGCGCCGGTGGATATCATCTCCACCGGCCCGGATCGCAACGAAACCATTGTGCTGCGCCACCCTTACGCCTGATCTAGGCTGCAGGTACAAAAAGACCGCCTTCGGGCGGTCTTCTTTTGTCTGGCGTGGCCGGCTATCGGAAGGGGCAGTTCAATCAGTTGCTCGCCGAAACGAAAAAACCGAGCCAGAGGCTCGGTTTTTTCTTGAAGAGTGGTGCCCAGGAGAAGACTCGAACTTCCACGGTG
>NZ_DAMCPO010000010.1:0-133742 GCF_032106285.1 Stutzerimonas kunmingensis | reverse complement strand
TTGCCACCGCTAGGACCTGAACCTAGTGCGTCTACCAATTCCGCCACCTGGGCACATTGCGATGATCGCTCACCGGCTTTTTGCCATTTCACCGATCAGATCGGCCGAAGTCGGCTTCTTCGTCTTGCATGAGACTCGCCATGTCGCAGCGGGTTTCATTTGAATAAGTGGTGCCCAGGAGAAGACTCGAACTTCCACGGTGTTGCCACCGCTAGGACCTGAACCTAGTGCGTCTACCAATTCCGCCACCTGGGCACTAGAAACGATGATACTAAGCCGTTTCCGTGTTACAACGTCTGCCAGACATTGTGGGCGCGAACTATACGGCTGAGGTTTGGCCTTGTAAACCCCTGATGGCGAAAAATAATTCGCGTGAAAGCTGCCGTCCGGGAGCGATTCGCGCTTCAATAGAAGAAGGGCGTTCTGGCCCTATAAATGAATGAAAGGTGACATCTCTTAATGGCCGATTGGCAATCCCTCGATCCCGAGGCCGCTCGTGAAGCGGAAAAGTACGACAACCCCATTCCCAGTCGCGAGCTGATTCTCCAGCATCTCGGTGAGCGCGGCTCCCCGGCGGCCCGCGAAGAGCTGGTTGAAGAGTTCGGACTGGCGTCCGAAGAAGATATCGAAGCGCTGCGTCGCCGCCTGCGAGCGATGGAGCGCGATGGTCAGCTAATCTACACCCGGCGCGGCACCTATGCCCCGGTGGACAAGCTGGACCTGGTCTGCGGTCGCGTCAGTGGGCACCGCGACGGCTTCGGCTTTCTCATCCCGGATGACGGCAGCGATGACCTGTTTCTCAGCCCCACGCAGATGCGCCTGGTGTTCGACGGCGACCGCTGTCTGGCGCGCGTTGCCGGGCTTGATCGGCGTGGGCGTCGTGAGGGCGCGATCGTTGAAGTGATCAGTCGGGCGCACGAAAGCATCGTTGGTCGCTACCACATTGAGAGCGACGTCGGTTTTGTCATTCCTGACAACCCGAAAATCCAGCAAGAAGTGCTGGTGACGCCGGGCCGCGCGCTCGACGCCAAACCGGGGCAGTTTGTCGAGGTCAAGATCACTCACTGGCCGACCCAGCGCTTCCAGCCGCAGGGCGACATCGTTGAGGTGATCGGCAACTACATGGCGCCGGGCATGGAAATCGACGTGGCGCTACGCAGCTTCGATATCCCGCATGTCTGGCCGGAAGCGGTGCTGAAGGAAGCGTCCCGGCTGAAGCCCGAGGTCGAGGAAAAGGACAAGCACAAGCGCGTCGATCTGCGCCATCTACCGTTCGTGACCATCGATGGTGAAGACGCGCGCGACTTCGACGATGCGGTCTATTGCGAGAAGCCTGGCGGCTGGAAGCTCCTGACAGGAGGTTTCCGCCTGTATGTCGCCATTGCCGACGTGTCGCACTACGTCAAGGTCGACTCGGCGCTCGACAAGGAGGCCGTGGTTCGCGGCAACTCGGTGTACTTCCCTGAGCGGGTGGTGCCCATGCTTCCCGAGCAGCTTTCCAACGGGCTCTGTTCGCTGAATCCGCAGGTCGATCGCCTGGCCATGGTCTGCGAGATCACGCTGAGCAAGTCGGGAAAGATGACCGACTACCAGTTCTACGAGGCGGTGATTCATTCCCATGCGCGACTGACCTACAACAAGGTCAGCGCGATGCTGGAGCAGCCCAAGTCAGCCGAAGGCAAGCGGCTGAGCGGGGAGTACGCCGAAGTGTTGCCGCATCTCAAGCAGCTCTATTCGCTCTACAAGGTGCTGCTCAAGGCGCGTCATACTCGCGGCGCGATCGATTTCGAGACCCAGGAAACGCGTATCGTCTTCGGTGCCGATCGCAAGATCGCCGAGATCAAGCCGACCGAGCGCAACGATGCGCACAAGCTGATCGAGGAGTGCATGCTCTGCGCCAACGTCGCCACGGCGGCATTCCTGCAGAAGCATGAGATCCCAGCGCTTTATCGTGTCCACGATGCGCCGCCGCTGGAGCGCCAGGAAAAGCTGCGCGCCTTTCTCGGTGAACTGGGTCTCTCGTTGCACAAGGGCAAGGAAGGTCCGACGCCGAAGGATTACCAGGCGCTGCTGGAGCAGATTCAGGGGCGCCCGGATTTCCATGTGATCCAGACGGTCATGCTGCGCTCGCTGAGTCAGGCCGTATACAGCGCCGAGAACAATGGTCACTTTGGCCTGAACTACGAGGCTTACGCCCACTTCACTTCGCCAATCAGGCGTTATCCCGATCTGCTGGTGCATCGCGCCATTCGCAGTGTCATCCGCTCCCGTCGAGACACGCCTCATGTGCGCCGCGAAGGCGCTACCAGCATGCCCAAGGCGCGAATCTATCCGTACGACGAAGCCGCGCTGGAGCAGCTGGGCGAGCAATGCTCGATGACCGAGCGACGCGCCGACGAAGCTACCCGCGACGTCACTAACTGGCTTAAGTGCGAGTTCATGAAGGATCGTGTCGGCGAGGCCTTCCCTGGTGTGATTACTGCGGTGACTGGCTTCGGCCTGTTCGTCGAGCTGACAGACATCTACGTAGAAGGGCTGGTGCATGTCACTGCCATGCCGGGCGACTACTACCACTTCGATCCGTTGCACCACCGGTTGTCCGGTGAGCGCAGTGGGCGCAGTTTCCGTCTCGGCGACAGCGTCGAGGTGCGCGTCATGCGCGTCGATCTGGATGAGCGCAAGATCGATTTCGAGCTGATCGGTGGTGGTACCAAGTCTGCTCCGGGGCAGCGTGACGGTGCGAGCTGTGGACGCGAGCCGGGCAATGCCGATGTGCGCAAGAGTCGAGAGCTGAAGAAGGCATTGCTCGCCGAGGCGAAGGGCGGCAGGAAGGGCAAGAGCGAGAAGGCGGCGGGCGGGAGCAAGTCGCGATCAGGCTCGGCCAAGCCGAAATCTGCAGCCAAGTCAGGTGACAAACCCACCGGCTCGAGTGGCGGTGCCAGAAAGCGCAAGGCCAAGTCATGAGTCAGCTGGAAAAGATCTACGGCCTGCACGCTGTCGAGGCATTGCTGCGCCATCATCCCAAGCGCGTCAAGCAGGTATGGCTGGCAGAGGGGCGCGGCGATCCGCGCGCCCAGATGGTGATTGAGCTGGCTGCTCAGGCACGTGTGAGTGTCGGGCAGTGTGAGCGGCGGGAGATGGATGCCTGGGTCGAAGGCGTGCATCAGGGTGTGGTCGCCGAGGTGAGTCCCAGTCAGGTATGGGGTGAGGCCATGCTCGAGGAATTGCTTGATCGCGCCGATGGCCCGCCGCTGCTGTTGGTGCTGGATGGTGTGACGGATCCGCACAACCTCGGTGCCTGTCTGCGCACCGCGGACGCGGCCGGTGCGCTCGCCGTGATCGTGCCGAAAGACAAATCGGCCACTCTCAATGCCACCGTTCGCAAGGTTGCCTGCGGTGCGGCGGAAGTGATTCCGCTGGTCGCCGTGACCAACCTTGCGCGTACGCTGGAGAAGCTGCAGCAGCGTGGATTATGGGTCGTGGGGACGGCGGGCGAAGCTGAGCAATCACTCTACGATCAGGATCTCACCGGGCCCATCGTGCTTATCATGGGCGCCGAGGGTCGCGGTATGCGGCGCCTGACGCGTGAACACTGTGATTATCTGGTGCGCCTGCCCATGGCCGGCAGCGTCAGCAGTCTGAATGTTTCTGTGGCGACCGGCGTATGCCTGTTCGAGGCGCTGCGTCAGCGCAAGAGCGCCAAGGTCGCTGGCTGAACGCCTGACCTGCTGATCTGAAACCGATTGACCTTTTTGTGGTCAATCGGTGTCCAGGCCCGTCCGCGGAGAGCGGCTTCTCGTCATATTTTGCTTGAGGGCTCCGGGTGCTGCCGGAGCCTTGCTGGGTTAGTTACGCGGCGTCAGGCTCGTACCATGGAGGTTGTATGCAGCAGCGCCCGTCTTTCGAAAGTCTGTTCCGGCTATCCCCGAATGCTTATGTCCTGCTTGATCGTGATCTGGTCATTCTGGATGCGAATGCCGCTTACCTGACGCTTACCGGGCGAAAGCTGACGGATATCCAGGGTCAGCGCCTTCATGAAGCTTTCGCTGCCGATCCGCTCAGTCCCGAGATGACCCGAGTGCAAGAGTTGCTCGATTCGTTTGCGCGGGTGCTCAGCCGCAAGGCGGTCGATACGTTGCCGGTGATTCGTTACTCCATCGCGCGACAAACGCCGCTTGGCCCGGTTTACGAGGATCGTTACTGGAGCGCCACGCACACGCCAATCCTGGATGAGCAGGGAGAGGTCGTTGCGATTCTGCAGCACACCTCGGACATTACCGAGCTGCAGGCAATGAAAGACTCGTTGAGTCAGGCGGCAGCCGGTCGGCAGCCCTTGCAGCAGTTGGAGCAAGGCGTAATGTCCCGTGCCAGGCTGCTGCAGTCCGAAGGCGAGCAGCTGCGCCGTCTGTTCGCGCAGGCGCCTGGGTTCGTCTGCTTTCTGCGCGGCCCTGATCATGTATATGAATTGGTCAATGATGCCTATCGGCAGGTCACCGGGCACCGTCAGCTGCTTGGCAAGACGGTTCGCGAGGGATTGCCCGAGATCGAGGGGCAGGCCCTCATCGGTCTGCTCGACGAGGTCTATCGCACCGGTCAGCCGTATGTCGGCAAACGTGTATCGCTGTTCCTGAGACGGTATCCGGACAAGGAGCCACAGGAAGCGATTCTGGATTTCGTTTTGCAGCCGATCGTCGAGAACGACGGCGGGGTCATTGGCATCTTCGTTCAAGGGCAGGATGTGACCGAGCAGCAGCGCAACGAGGCGGAGCTGCAGCGTTATCGCGATCACCTGGAAGAGCTGGTCCGTGAGCGAACCCTGGCGCTGCAGCAAAGTGAGGCCGAGCGACAGGTGGCTGAGCAGGCCCTGCAGCAGGCTCAGCGGTTGGAGGCAGTGGGCAAGCTGACTGGTGGCATCGCGCACGACTTCAACAACATGCTGCAGATCATCGGAGGCAACCTGCAGCTGCTACGGCGTGGTCTCGGTAGCGATCAGACTGCAGCGCGACGGTTGGACTCGGCTGTCAGCGGGGTCGAGAAGGGTGCGCGTCTGGCGTCGCAGCTGCTGGCTTTCGCCAGCCGCCAACCATTGTTGCCGCGCCAGGTGCACTTGCCGGAGCTGCTTGAGCAGATGCACGAGCTGCTAAATGGGGCGTTGGGGTCGGCGGTACAGCTGGAGCTGGAGGTGCTGGGCGAGCCATGGCCGGTGTTCGCCGATGTCGGCAATCTGCAGAGCGTAGTGTTGAACCTCGCTTCCAACGCGCGCGATGCGATGGCGGGTAGCGGACGTGTGGTGCTGCGTCTGGAGAATCGCCAGCTGGGCGAGGATGCGCCTGGCAACTCGCGTGGCGATTACGTCCTGCTCAGTGTCATCGACGAGGGCGGCGGTATGAGTGACGACGTGCGCGCACGGGCATTCGAACCCTTCTTCACCACTAAGCAGGACTGCAATGCCTCCGGTCTCGGCTTGAGCATGGTTTATGGATTCGTCAAGCAGAGCGGTGGCTTCGTTACGCTGGAGAGCGGCGAGCGCGATGGTACCGCTGTGCATGTGTATTTGCCGCGCTGCGTCGATGACGGGCAGCGGCAGGGCGCGGGAGGTGATCTCTCGGCAGGTCCGGCCAAAGCGGTGGCGGGCGACCCGCAGCCTGACGATGTCGTGGAAAACCCGGCGGCCGATGATGCCAGTCTGAAGATCCTCTTCGTCGAGGATGACCCGACCCTGCGCATGCTTACCGGTGAAGTGATGATGGAGCTAGGGCATCAGGTCGTCGCAAGCGAGACAGCGGAAGAGGCCCTGGAGGCGCTGGGGCAGCAGCCTTTCGACGTGCTGCTGACGGATGTCGGCCTGGCCGGGATGAGCGGAATCGATCTGGCGCGTGAAGCTAGTGCGCGTCACCCGAGGTTATCGCTGGTGATCGCCTCGGGCTATGCGGTCAATGCTTCGGATGTGGGCCTCGATCAGTTGCGTACCATGCTGAAGCCGTACGATATCCACCAGGTTCGCGAGCTGCTCGATGGTATTCGCGCCGAGCGTGCAGCGCTGCGCAACTGAATGTCTAAAGCTGGTTAAATATTCACCAGTTCGCCTTGCGCCGCTGTCAGCCCTTCTCTAGAATGGCGCCCCTTGCCTGGACGGCAGGCGTTTGCGCGCCTACCTGCAAGCAAGACAACAAGTCATTCACTCCTTGCCTGACCGCTTAGTCGGCAGGCTGCAACCCGTAAGGAGCAATTATGCGTCATTACGAAATCATCTTTCTGGTTCATCCGGACCAGAGCGAGCAGGTCGGCGGCATGGTGGAGCGTTACACCAAGCTGATCGAAGAAGACGGTGGCAAGATTCACCGCCTGGAAGACTGGGGCCGTCGTCAGCTGGCTTACGCCATCAACAACGTGCACAAGGCTCACTATGTGATGCTGAACGTCGAGTGCAGTGGCAAGGCCCTGGCCGAGCTGGAAGACAACTTCCGCTACAACGACGCCGTCATCCGTAACCTGATCATTCGTCGCGACGAAGCCGAGACCGAACAGTCTGAAATGCTCAAGGCCGAGGAAAACCGTAGCGAGCGCCGCGAGCGTCGTGATCGCCCTGACAACACTGACGGCTCTAACGAGAGCGACAGTGACAGCGATAACAACGCTGACGAGTAATCCACGGATCTATTGAGGAGCCTATTTCATGGCACGTTTTTTCCGTCGTCGTAAGTTCTGCCGTTTCACCGCCGAAGGCGTGAAAGAGATCGACTACAAAGATCTCAACACCCTGAAGGCCTATATCTCCGAGACCGGCAAGATCGTTCCTAGCCGTATCACCGGAACCAAGGCACGTTATCAGCGTCAGCTGGCTACCGCTATCAAGCGCGCCCGCTACCTGGCCCTGCTGCCCTACACCGACAGCCACGGCCGTTGATCCGGCTGGTCGACAGAAGTAAAGGATAAATCGCATGCGTGCCCTGGCTGAGTTCATCATGCGCGGCCGTATGCAAGCCATCTTCGTGGTGGCGGGTGCTGCAGCGTTGCCCATGTTGTTCTGGCTGAGTGCAGCCGCGGGCAGCCTGGTGTTGTTGCGCCGTGGCCTCAACGATGCGTTGGGTGTGCTGGTCTGGGCGGTATTGCCGGCACTGGCCTGGTGGTACTTCGGCGATCCGCGAACCCTGCTGGTATTGCTGGGCTCGCTGGGGCTGGCGTTACTGCTGCGCAGTCAGGCTTCGTGGGTGCGGGTGATGTTGTGCAGTGTGGGCCTTGGACTGCTGTATGTCTGGGCTCTCGGTGCGGTGTTCGGCGAGCCCATTGCGGCGCTGGCCAGCGAACTGCAGAAAGTGTTGCCTGACGCATTGTCAGGCGCCTATCAGCAGCTTTCGGTGGAGGAGCGCGGACGCTTGGAGTCCTTGTTGGCACCGGTACTGACCGGCCTTCTGGCTGCACTGCTGCAGGTCGTCACCCTGCTTAGCCTGATGCTTGGTCGTTACTGGCAGGCAGCGTTGTACAACCCGGGCGGTTTCGGCAGTGAGTTTCGTACGCTGCGGTTCCCGCCACTGCTGGCGGTGCTGCTGCTGGTCGGCATGCTGCTTGGACCGAACCTGGGTGCGCAGCTGGCGGTTTTGACGCCGTTGTGCAGTGTACCGCTGGTGTTTGCCGGTATCGCGCTAATGCACGGGCTGGTGGCTCAGGGGCGGCTGCCGCGATTCTGGCTGGTGGGGCTGTACGTCACGCTGGTGCTGTTCATGCAGTTGATTTATCCGTTACTGGCCGTTTTGGCCATTGTCGACAGTCTGTTTGATTTTCGTGGTCGCGCAGCCGGTAAGAATGGCGCGGGACCTGCGAACGGTGAAGGTTAAAAGTTAAGAGGTAAGACTCAAATGGAAGTCATCCTGCTGGAAAAAGTCGCAAACCTGGGCAACCTGGGCGACAAGGTAAACGTCAAGTCTGGTTACGGTCGCAACTACCTGCTGCCGCAGCGCAGGGCTACTGCTGCTACCGCAGCCAACATCGCCGAGTTCGAAGCTCGTCGTGCTGACCTGGAAAAAGCTGCTGCCGAGCGTAAGGCTTCTGCCGAAACTCGCGCCGCTCAGCTGGCCGAACTGGAAGTCACCATCACCGCTACCGCGGGCGATGAGGGCAAGCTGTTCGGTTCCATCGGCACTCACGACATCGCCGACGCACTGACCGCCTCTGGCGTTGAAGTAGCGAAGAGCGAAGTCCGTCTGCCGAACGGCACCATCCGTCAGGTTGGTGAGTACGACGTAGCTGTGCACCTGCACACCGACGTCGAAGCGACCGTCAAGCTGATCGTCGTAGCCGGCTAAGCCATCGTCTGGCACCGCTGGTGCCTGACGAGTAACATCGGGCACGTTTCCACGCGAGTGGAACGTGCCCTTTGTTTTTTTGTAGTTTCGAATTCCGAGTGCCATGAACGACATCAGTGTCCCCCAGCAATACGATCTGGAAACCGCAGCGCTCAAGGTACCGCCGCACTCCATCGAGGCAGAGCAGGCGGTGCTTGGCGGCCTGATGCTGGACAACAATGCCTGGGAGCGCGTGCTCGATCAGGTATCCGATGGCGATTTCTATCGCCACGATCATCGCCTCATCTTCCGTGCCATCTTCACCCTGGCCGAGCGCAACTCGCCGTTCGACGTGGTCACCCTGTCCGAGCAACTGGACAAGGAAGGGCACCTGCCGCAGGTCGGCGGCCTGGCCTATCTCGGTGAGCTGGCGAAGAACACGCCTTCGGTTGCGAACATCAAGGCCTACGCGCAGATCATTCGCGAGCGCGCCACATTGCGCCAGCTGATCGGCATCAGCAACGAGATCGCCGACAGCGCCTACGCGCCACAGGGGCGTACCGGCGAAGAAATTCTCGACGAAGCCGAGCGCCTGATCTTCCAGATCGCCGAAGCGCGGCCCAAGACCGGCGGACCGATCGGCATCAACGACATTCTGGTCAAAGCCATCGATCGTATCGACACCCTCTTCAATGCGGGTGAGGCGATCACCGGCCTGTCCACCGGCTTTACCGATCTCGACGAAGCCACCAACGGACTGCAACCGGCTGACCTGATCATCGTTGCCGGTCGTCCGTCCATGGGTAAGACGACATTCGCCATGAACCTTGTCGAGAATGCCGTGCTGCGCACCGACAAGGCGGTACTGGTGTTTTCCCTGGAAATGCCCGCGGACTCCATCGTCATTCGTATGCTCGCTTCGCTCGGCCGCATCGACCAGACCAAGGTCCGCGCGGGTAAGCTTGAGGACGACGACTGGCCGCGGCTGACCTCCGCGGTGAATCTGCTCAACGACCGTAAGCTGTTCATCGACGATACCGCCGGCATCAGCCCGTCGGAGATGCGTGCGCGGACCCGGCGCCTGGCCCGTGAGCACGGCGAGATCGCCATGATCATGGTCGACTACCTGCAGCTGATGCAGATCCCAGGCTCGAGCGGCGACAATCGGACCAACGAGATTTCCGAGATTTCGCGCTCGCTCAAGGGCCTCGCCAAGGAATTCAACTGTCCGGTGATCGCCCTGTCGCAGCTCAACCGCTCGCTCGAACAGCGCCCCAACAAGCGTCCGGTGAACTCCGACTTGCGTGAATCGGGGGCAATCGAGCAGGACGCCGACATCATCATGTTCGTCTACCGGGACGAGGTCTATCACCCCGAAACCGAGTACAAGGGCGTCGCCGAAATTATCATCGGCAAGCAGCGTAACGGCCCGATCGGCACAACGCGTCTGGCGTTCCTCGGCCGCTATTCACGCTTCGAGAACCTGGCACCGGGCAGCTACCAGTTCGACGACGAGTAAGCGTAGCTGCTGTGGCGTTTTTGACGGCGGGCTGTATGTTGTTGCCGCCCGACTCAGCCGAACGCCAGCCTGCGCGGCCCGGTCCACAGGAGTAAGATTTCGCCCACCCGCCGTTGTACAGGAAAAACTTCATGCGTCCGCTGGTTGCCACGGTCGATCTGACCGCGCTTCGTCACAACTACCTGCTCGCCAAGCAATGCGCGCCGCAGCGCCAGGCGTTTGCCGTGGTCAAGGCCAATGCCTACGGGCATGGCGCACGGGAAGCGGTTACGGCGCTACGCGAGATTGCCGACGGCTATGCCGTGGCCTGCCTGGAAGAAGCGGAAGAGGTTCGCCTCAGTGCGCCCGATGCCCGCATCCTGCTGCTGGAAGGTTGTTTCGAGCCGGCTGAGTATTTGCGCGCCGCCGAGCTTGGGCTGGATGTTGCCATCCAGGATCAGCGTCAGGCCGATTGGTTGCTGGCGGCCGATCTGCCGCGGCCGTTGAATGTGTGGTTGAAGCTGGATTCGGGCATGCACAGGTTGGGCTTCACCCTGCACGGCCTGCGCGAATGCCATGCGCGGCTCAGGGGCAAGGCACAGGTTGGCGAGCTCAACCTGATCAGCCACTTCGCCTGCGCCGATGAGCGCGGTCATGCCCTGACCGAGCTGCAGCTGGAGCGCTACAGCGAATTGCTGGCCCTGGAGTTCGATAACTGCTCGCTGGCCAACTCTGCCGCGGTGTTGGCGTTGCCGCAGGCACACATGGCCTGGATTCGTCCCGGCATCATGCTTTATGGCGCCACGCCGTTCGCCGAACTGAGTGCGCAGGAACTTGGATTGCGCCCGGTGATGACGCTGACCGGTGCCCTGATCGCCGTGCGTGATGTGTCCGAAGGTGAAAGTGTCGGCTATGGCGCCAGCTGGGTCGCGCAACGCGCCTCGCGTATCGGCACGGTCAGCTGCGGCTATGCCGATGGTTACCCGCGTACCGCGCCTTCGGGCACCTCGGTGGTGATTCATGGCCAGCGCGTGCCGCTGGCCGGCCGGGTCTCAATGGACATGCTGGCGGTGGATCTCACCGATCTGCCGCAGGCGCAGGTAGAGGATGCCGTGGAGTTGTGGGGCGCGCAGATGCCAATCGACGAGCTGGCCCAGGCCTGCGGGACCATCGGCTACGAGCTGCTGACCAAGGTGACCGGGCGTGTACCGCGCCGCTACATCGGTTGATCGGCGGGCCGTGCTTGCTCTTCCTGCTGGACCCAGTTCCCGCGCCCTGGATTGTCGCTCGATCCAGCCACCGTTGCCGTCCGGCAAATAGATGCGTAGGTCTTTCAGGGTTACCGATCCGACTTCCAGCCACCATTGAAACGGTGCATCGCTTTCCCGTTGCAGGCTGACGCGGATCCACCAGGGATGCGGACTCTGTCCGACACTGGCCTTGCCTTCGGCTGGCACGAAGCGCGCCTTTACGTCCGGGCGTTGCAGGTCGTCGATGTTCAGCTCGGCTCCGGGATCGGCCAGCAGCGTGACGTGGGCATTCAGTCCGCGGCCACTGTCACTGGCACTCAGGAGGGCGGTTTCGGCATGAGCGGAGGCCTGGCTGCAAAGGCTCAGGAGCAAGGCGAAAAGGACGACGCGCACCAGACACTCCCGGGCTCGAAGCAATGGTTGAGTCGCGCGAGTATAGCGGGCGGCAGTGACACTTCGCGCGCCCGTCGCGGAGGTCGATAAAGACCCTGCGTGATGGTCGGACTTGGTTATTTTTTGTGCTATATTCCGCCCCCGTTTTCGTTGTCCCGGTTCCCCGCCATGCACGCCGCAAAGCCATTGTTCGACTATCCCAAGTACTGGGCCGAGTGTTTCGGTCCGGCGCCGTTCCTGCCAATGAGCAGGGAGGAGATGGATCAGCTCGGCTGGGATTCCTGCGACATCATCATCATCACCGGTGATGCCTACGTCGATCATCCGTCCTTTGGCATGGCGATCATCGGCCGACTGCTCGAAGCGCAGGGGTTTCGCGTCGGCATCATCAGCCAGCCGGACTGGCACAGCAAAGACGACTTCACGAAGCTCGGCGAGCCGAATCTGTTCTTCGGTGTCGCCGCCGGCAACATGGACTCGATGATCAATCGCTACACGGCCGACCGCAAGGTGCGCTCCGACGACGCCTACACGGCGGGTGGCCTGGCAGGCAAACGGCCCGATCGCGCCAGCCTGGTCTATAGCCAGCGCTGCAAGGAGGCCTACAAGCACGTTCCGGTGGTGCTTGGCGGCATCGAGGCCTCGCTGCGGCGCATCGCCCATTACGACTACTGGTCGGACAAGGTGCGTCGCTCGATCCTGATGGATGCCACGGCGGATGTGCTGCTCTACGGCAACGCCGAGCGCGCTATCGTCGAGGTGGCGCAGCGCCTGGCCCGCGGCGAACCGATCGAAGCGATCACCGACGTGCGCGGCACCGCGTTCATCCGCAAGGACACGCCCGAGGGCTGGTTCGAGATCGACTCCACCCGCATCGACCGTCCGGGCAAGATCGACAAGATCATCAATCCCTACGTCAATACGCAGGACCTGTCCGCCTGCGCCATCGAGAAGGACAAGGGTCCGCAGGACGACCCGAACGAAGCCCGCCCGGTCGAGCTGCTGCCGCACCCGAAACTCGAGCGTGATCGCACGGTGATCCGCCTGCCGTCGTTCGAGAAGGTGCGCAACGACCCGGCGCTGTATGCCCACGCCAACCGCGTGCTGCACCTGGAGACCAACCCCGGTAACGCCCGTGCGCTGGTCCAGCGTCACGATGATCGTGAGTTGTGGCTCAACCCGCCGCCCATTCCGCTGACCACCGAGGAAATGGACTACGTGTTCGCCGCGCCCTATGCGCGGGTGCCGCATCCAGCCTATGCCGGGGCGAAGATCCCGGCCTACGAGATGATTCGCTTCTCGGTGAACATCATGCGTGGCTGCTTCGGTGGCTGCACCTTCTGCTCGATCACCGAGCACGAGGGCCGCATCATCCAGAGCCGTTCCCACGAGTCGATCCTGCATGAGATCGAGGAGATGAAGAACGTACCGGGCTTCACCGGCGTGGTCTCCGATCTCGGCGGGCCGACTGCCAACATGTATCGCCTGGCCTGCAAGAGCCACGAAATCGAGAAGCACTGCCGCAAGCCGTCCTGCGTGTTCCCTGGCATCTGCGAGAACCTCGACACCGACCACAGCTCGCTGATCGAGCTGTACCGCAAGGCACGTGCACTGCCGGGTGTGAAAAAGATTCTGATCGCCTCCGGCCTGCGCTACGACCTCGCCGTGGAGTCGCCGGAGTACGTCAAGGAGCTGGTCACCCACCATGTCGGCGGTTACCTGAAGATCGCGCCGGAGCACACCGAGCGTGGTCCGCTGGACAAGATGATGAAGCCGGGCATCGGCACCTATGACCGCTTCAAGCGCATGTTCGAGAAGTACTCGAAAGAGGCGGGCAAGGAGCAGTACCTGATCCCGTACTTCATTGCCGCGCACCCTGGCACCACCGACGAGGACATGATGAACCTCGCCCTGTGGCTCAAGGCCAACGGTTTCCGCGCCGACCAGGTGCAGGCGTTCTATCCGTCGCCGATGGCCTCGGCCACCGCCATGTACCACACCGGCAAGAACCCGCTGCGCAAGGTGACCTACAAGAGCGAAGGCGTCACCGTGGTCAAGAGCGAGGAGCAGCGGCGCCTGCACAAGGCCTTCCTGCGCTATCACGACCCCAAGGGTTGGCCGCTGCTGCGTGAGGCGCTGACTCGTATGGGCCGCGCCGACCTGATCGGCAATGGCAAGCACCAGCTGATCCCGGCGCACCAGCCGGCCACCGAGGGCTACCAGAGCGCGCGGCGCAAGAACTCGACGCCAGTCGGCAGCAAGAAGGCCGGGCAGGGCGGCAAGATCCTCACCCAGCACAACGGCCTGCCGCCACGCAGCCACGACGGCAACGCCTGGGACAAGCGCGAGCAGGCCAAGGCCGCGGCCGAGGCCCGGCGCAAGGCGGAAAAGAGCGGCAAGCCGACTGGCAAGGGTGGTAAGCCGCAGCGTCCGGTCGCACCCCGCTAGCGCTAGGGAGGCTTGCCGGCATAAGGAAACGGAGCGCCAGGCTCCGTTTTCTTTTTCAGAACCTGAACGCCTGGGTCGCGCGATCCAGCTCGCTGCCCAGCTGCAGCATCTGCGCACTTTGCTCACGCCCCCGGCTGATGTGATTCAGGTTGGCGTCGCCGAGCTGGTGGATACGCTCACTGTGTCCGCGAATCTCGCCCACTGCTTCGCCCTGTTGGGCGGTCGCCTGGGCGATCTGTTCGGCCATGCGGCTGATGGTGGCGATGGTCGAGACGATCTCGTCCAGTGCCTGATCGGCACTTTCGGCGAGGTTCGCCGTGCTTTGCGCATGCTCGACCTGGCTGCGCATCGCCTCGACCGACTGCCGTGCCGCCAGCTGCAGGCTACCGATCAGTTGCTGGATTTCTTCGGTGGCGCCGCTGGTGCGCTGCGCCAGTGAGCGCACCTCGTCGGCCACCACGGCGAAACCGCGGCCATGACCGCCGGCGCGGGCCGCCTCGATGGCGGCATTCAGCGCGAGCAGATTGGTCTGCTCAGCGATGGCACGGATCACCGTCAGCACGTTGCCGATGGTGGTGGTTTCGTCGGCCAGGCGTTCGATCGCCGCCGCATTGTCCTGCACTTCGCTGACCAGCCCATGCAGGCCGGTCAGGCTCTGGCCGATCACCTGCTGACCCTGATGCACGGCGCGCGCCGCAGCGCGGCTCGCCTCGGCGGCTTCTCCGGCACCATCGGCGACCTGCTGGATGGTGGCCTCCAGTTCGCTCAGCGAATCGCGTATCTGTGCGGTATCGCCGGTCTGGCGCTGGGCGCCTTCGTGCAGGTCGGTGCTCATTTCGTCGAGGCTTCGACTGCTGGCGGCGACCTGGGTCGCCTGCTGGCGCAAGGTTCCGACCAGGCCAAGCAGGTAGCTGCGCAGGCGATTGAGCGAGCTTTCGATATCGGCGATCTCGCGGATCTTCGACTCGATCCGTGCATCGCTGGCGAAGTCTCCCTCGGCCCATTCCGAAAGTGCCGGCACCAGCTGCCCGAGAGCTCGGGTCAGCTGGCGTTGCAGACGATCGATGGCCAGGGCGATCAGCAGGATCAGCAGGATGATGCCGCCCTGCAGTATGCGCACCTCGGCCTGGATACGGCCATGCTCGGCGCGTACCGCCGGCTCCAGCTCGGCCAGGGCCTGTTGCACGGCATCGATCTTGCCGGCGCTGCTCTGCAGCAGCTCGCTGCGCTGGCGGATCAGCTGCCGGGTGCGCTGCAGTTCGGCCGGGTAGCGCTTGATCAGGCTGGTCAGCTCGCGCTTGAGCGCAACGCCCTGGTCTTCACTGGTTTGCTTCGCGGCATCGCCGAGGTCGAGCAGGGCGGCGAAATTGCTCGCGGCCGACTGCTCGGCTGCGAGCACGCCGAGTAACGGTAGTGCCTCGAGTTTTGCGGCGTCCTGTTCGAGGTTATGCAGGGTCTGCTCCACTTCGCTGGCCAGTTCATCCCGGCCGGAGGCGACCAGCTTTCCCCTTGCGTGGCTGAGCCGCAGCAGCTGTTGCCCGGCCGAGAAAAGAGGCTGTTGATAGTGTCGCGCGCTCGGATGATCGGCTTCCGCCTGGTAGTCGTCGAGTTGCGACAGCGCTCCGGCCATTTCGCGTTCTGCCTGCAGCAGCAAGCCCTGCGGATCGCCGGCGAGCTTGCCGGCCGCGAGCAGGTCGGTGGCGGTGAAGCGGACCAGCTCTTCCAGGCTCGGGCGTAGCGTTTCCGCCAGACCATCCGGAAGTTCGATTACGTCGCGCTGGAGATCGGTGAGCGCCTGCTGCGCCTGGCTATGACGCAGTGCGTCACCGCTGGCGAGATAGCCCTGAATGTTTTCCGCTGCCTGATGCTGGAAATGTTGAGACAGTCCCAGGTAACGCGCCATGAGCAGGTAGGGGCGCTCCATGGCGCGCTCGGACCACCAGAGCGTGGCCCCAAGGGCAAGGCAGACTGCAATGAGTAGCAGGGTGTTGAGAGTGGTGAGCGACTTCAGGCGCATCCTCGCCTCGCAGAACGAATCAGGAGGCTTGCAAGGTATGGCGGTTTGATGTCATTCGCGTTACAGCGAGCGCAGGCCTGCCTGGTCGCCGCCTCAGCGAGGCGCTGCCTGGCGTGGCGATTGGTGTATCCGTCGTGTCAGTAGCGTTCGACGCGATTGCGACCCCCGTGCTTGGCGCGATACAGCGCTTCGTCGGCCTGTTGGGTGAGCGTCTTGACCTCGGCACCGCCGGCCAGCTCGGTGATACCGCAGCTGAAGGTGCAGCTGAGGTCGTGGGGCTGGGCTGGAAAGCGAATCTCCGCGAAGCGCTGGCGAATCTCGTCGAGTACCTTGCAGGCGGCGTCCGCCGGCGTGTCCGGCAGTACCACGGCGAACTCTTCGCCACCGTAGCGGCCGATGTGATCGGTCTTGCGCAAACGCTGCTTCAGGAACAGCGCGAGGCTCTTGATCACCCGGTCGCCCATGGGATGGCCAAAGGTGTCGTTGACCTGCTTGAAGTGGTCGATATCCAGCATGGCGAAGCTCAGCGGGCTGTTGTCGCGCCGCGCACGGAAGCGAGCATCCTCAAGCAGTTGCAGGCTGTGGGTATGGTTGTAGAGCCCGGTCAGGCTGTCGCGGACGATGCGTGCCTTCAGGCTTCTGGCGCGGGTCGCGCGGGTGCGCACGGTGGCGATCAGGTGACTGGGCTTGATCGGCTTGGTGAGGAAGTCATCGCCGCCTTCGCCCATGGCGTCGAGCTGCTTGTCCAGATCGTCCTCGGCCGAGAGGTAGATGATCGGCACGCTGACATAGCGCTCGTGTTGACGAATCACCTTGGCCAGTTCGGTGCCCTGGCACTCGGGCATGTACATGTCGAGGATGATCAGGTCCGGTTGAAACTCGGCCAGTGCGCCGATGGCTTGAATCGGCTCGATCAGCGTCTGGGTGACGATGCCGGCGTTGTTCAGCACTCGCTCGGTGTGGGTAGCCTGGGCACGGGAGTCGTCGATGATCAGTACGCGGATCGGTTCGTAGTGCGCCGTGCGGGTGAATATTTCGATCTTCTCCAGCAGGCTGCTGGCGTCGAGGGTGCCGGTAAAGAACTCCAGGCCACCGGCGCGCACCGCAGCAAGGCGCGTTGGCGTATCGGTTTCCAGGTGGCTGAAGAACAGCATCGGCAGCTTCGATTCCAGTCCCTGTTGGACCTGCTCGGCGAGGCGCAGCCCTTCGCTCGGACCGTTGAAATCCACTTCCATGACGATCGCGGCCGGATGGCGGCGATGCATCGCGGTGCGGAAGGCTGCGACACTGCTGAACGCCTGCGCGGACATGCTGAAGAAGTCCAGCTGGCGCACCAAGTGTTCGGCGCGCTGCTGATCCTGCAGAGCGATGTACACCGGTTTGCTCAGCGGCGGCAGAAACGACTGATTATGCGGATCGCTGTGGCGCAACCCGGTACGCGCCAGACGGTAGATCAGCTGGCTGAGGGTGGAGATGGTGCTGCTGGAGAGACGGCCGCGGTTGTCCCGGATGTCGCTCAGGCAATCTTCGATGCTCAGGGCAAGCTCGCTGTGCTCGGTCTGCTCGAAGCGGTCGGCGAAGCGCCGCAGCCGCGTCGTCGCTTCGGTCAGGGCAGCGTGGTAGTCCTCGTTCCATTCGCTGCGTTGCAGTTGCTGCCAAACTTCCAGCACTTCGCGTGCCTGGTGAATGACCCGCTGGGCGAAATGCTGCTTGAGTTCTTCCTGATCCGACATCGCGATTCTTCCCGGTGCACAGGGTGCGCTGCCCTGGCTTTATGGTGGCGGCATGCTATCACTGCGGCGGTGCTTTGGAAGTCCACTGTGCGGTAGTGGTTCTCAATTTGGCGCTGAGTGAGCAGGGGCCCTGCGTTATAGTAAAGGCATGTCAGCGCAACGTCTCCGACGTCGTGCGGTCGAACCCCAGAACTCGCGAGAAGGACACATTGCCCATGTTGGACTGGAAGAATCGCTTCGCTCGTCTCGGCCGCTCGAGTGGCCCTTCCGGCGGAGCCGGACGGCGGGAGGGTAATCCGCTTCTGCTGGTTCTTGCCGTCCTGCTGGGCGTGTACCTGCTGGTTACCTTGGTGCTCGGCTGGTACTGGAGCCGCGAACCCGATCTGTTTCCCGTACAGCAGAGTGCCCGTCAGGCGGCCGAGGCCTCGCAGCGGCAGTTGGTCAGCGGCTATACCACCGTGGAAACGCTCAAGCGTGTTGCCAGTACCTTGCTGGATAAGCCGGGTGGCTACCTGAGCAACGATATCGCGCCGCCGGGTCTGTGGTTGGACAACATGCCGAGCTGGGAATATGGCGTGCTTGTGCAGGTGCGAGATCTCGCTCGTGCGCTGCGCAAGGACTTCGCCCGCTCGCAGTCGCAGTCGACCGAGGACACCGATCTGGCCAAGGCCGAGCCGCTGTTCAACTTCGACAATCGCAGCTGGGCGTTGCCGGCCTCCGAGTCCGAGTACCGCAACGCCATTCGCGGCCTGGACCGCTACCTGGCTCGGCTCAGCGATCCGCAGCCCAAGGCGCTGTTCTACACGCGTGCTGACAACCTTAACAACTGGCTGGGCGATGCCGCCACGCGGCTCGGCTCGCTGTCCCAGCGACTCTCTGCCAGCGTTGGCCGGGTGCGGCTGGATGCCGATGTTGCGCCCGAACAGGAGCGTGCGGGCATCGTGCCGCAGGTCAAGGAGGAGGTCGTCGAAACGCCGTGGTTGCAGATCGACAACGTCTTCTTCGAGGCGCGTGGTCAGGCGTGGGCCTTGTCACATCTGCTGCGCGCGATCGAGGTTGATTTCGCCGACGTGCTGGCGAAAAAGAACGCCACCATCAGCGTGCGGCAGATCATCCGCGAGCTTGAGGCCGCTCAGGAGCCGCTGTGGAGTCCGATGGTGCTCAATGGCAGCGGCTACGGCGTGCTGGCCAATCACTCGCTGGTGATGGCCAACTACATCTCCCGTGCCAATGCGGCGATCATCGATCTGCGCAACCTGCTGACGCAGGGGTAAGGCGAGCCCCCGGCGGGGTTTAGGAAGCCTCAGGTTGGCGTCGTGTCTGACTGGCTCGACGCTAACCAGGCTTGCACTCAGTCCAGGCCGAGTTTTTTCAGCCGGTAACGCATCGAGCGGAAGGTCAGCCCCAGCCGTTGGGCTGCCGCGGTGCGGTTCCAGCGGGTTTCCTCCAGCGCCTGCATGATCAGCCTGCGCTCGATCTCTTCCAGGTGATCTTCCAGATTGTCGATCTGCGCCAGACTGGCTTCACCGTTCTCCGATACGCCTGGGCTGTCTGCCAAGCGTAGATCGCCCGCCTTGATCTCATCGCCCTCGCAGAGTGTGTAGGCCCGCTCGAGCATGTTCTCCAGCTCACGAACGTTCCCTGGGAAGCGATAGTTTTCCAGCTTGGCCAGAGCATCCGGGTGCAGGCGAGCGCTGCTGTCACCGCACTCCGCTGCAAGACGCCGAAGCATGGCTTCGGCGAGCAGGCCAATGTCTTCGCGACGCTCGCGCAGTGGCGGCACGCGCAGTTCGATGACATTCAAGCGGTAATACAGATCCTGGCGGAAACGGCCTGCGGCCACTTCGCTGGCGAGGTCCTTGTGGGTGGCGCAGAGGATGCGCACATCGACCATTACTTCCTGAGCGCCGCCGACCGCGCGTACAGCCTTTTCCTGGATCGCGCGCAGCAGCTTGACCTGCATCGGCAGCGGCAGGTCGGCTACCTCGTCGAGGAACAGCGTGCCGCCATTGGCGGCCTGGAATAGCCCGGGCTTGTCCTCGATGGCGCCACTGAAGCTGCCTTTCTTGTGGCCGAAGAACTCGCTTTCCATCAGTTCCGACGGGATCGCGCCGCAGTTGACCGGCACAAAGGGCTTTTCACTGCGAGGACCCTGCTCGTGAATCAGTCGGGCCACCAGCTCCTTGCCGCTGCCGGACTCGCCGCTGATATAAACCGGCGCCTGGCTGCGGGCGAGTTTGCCGATCTGCTTGCGAAGGGTCTTCATGGGTGGCGAGCTGCCGAGCAGGCGGCTGTCCACCGGCATTTCCGCTGTGGGCGCCCTCAGGCGCAGGGCCGTGCCGACCAGCTCGCGCAAGCGGTTGAGGTCCACCGGTTTGGTGAGAAAGTCGAATGCCCCAGCCTTGAGCGCGCCAATGGCGGTATCTAGGCTGCCGTATGCAGTGATCATCGCCACGGGCAGTTGCGGGTGCTGTTGCTGAATGTATTGCACCAGCTCCAGGCCGCTGCCATCGGGCAGACGCATATCGGTAAGGCACAGGTCGTAATGCTCGCGGGCCAGGCATTCGCGCGCTTCCTTGAGATTGCGAGCGCTGCGGGTATCGAGTTTCATGCGGCCAAGAGTGATTTCCAGCAGTTCGCGGATATCCGGCTCGTCATCGATGATCAGTGCTTTTTGGCGCGCGGTCATGGTCCTGCTCTTGATTCGTGAAGCGATTGTCGCCGGGGATTGCGGCTGAGGAGCATGTTAACTCCGCCGGCGGTGTCGTGGCTGTCGCTTTGGTCGATGTGTGATGTGTTGCCGGCAGCGAGGCTCAGCTCAGCTTGCGCGGGTGGGCGAAGACGATGCGGAAGCAGCTGCCGCCCTCGGGGCGCTCGCGGTAGTCCAGGCGTGCCTGGTTGCTTTCGCATAGCTCGCGGGAGATATATAGCCCCAGCCCGGTGCCTTTGCTTTCGGTGGTGAAGAACGGTTCGAAAATGTTCTGAAGTTGCTCGGCCGCGATACCAGGGCCGTCATCGAGCACTTCGACGATAGGCAGGTCGCTGGCTTCGTCACGGAACAGGCGGAGCCAGACCTGCGCCCGCGGATTCTGCTGGCCGCTGTAGCGCAGCCCGTTCTGGACCAGGTTGGTCAGCACCTGGGTCAGCTGATTGGGGTCCATGCGGGTCTGCAGCGAGCTGCCCACGGTATCCAGATGCAGGGTCTGCTGCGGGCCGAGCCCCTGGCGGAACTCGCTGGCGAAACGATGCAGCCAGTACTTCAGGTCCAGCAGCTGGGGTTCGGCCTGGCGCCGCCGGGAAAGCTGGAGGACGTTCTCTATCACCAGGTTCATCCGCCGTGAATGATCCTGAATGATCTGTGCCAGACGGCGGTCAGGTCCGTCCAGTTCTTCGGATTCCTGCAGTAGCTGCGCGGCGTGGCTGATGGCGCCCAGTGGATTGCGGATTTCATGGGCGATGCTGGCTGTGAGGCGGCCGAGCGAGGCGAGCTTGAGCTGTTGTGCCTTCTGTGCGATCTGCGAGATGTCTTCGAGAAACACCAGTGTGTCGAGCTTGTTCCCGTGCTGTAGTGCGGCGAAGCTCGGCTGCAGCGTTGGGCCGCCAGGCGTTGCCCTGAGGTTTGGCGGGCGCAGGGTCGGATTGCCTCGCCACTGTTGCAGTGCCTTGAGCAGTTCCGGGCAGCGCGGTGCGAGGCGTTCGCCTGCCAGTGAGTCCTGGCCGAGCAGTTGCAGAGCCCCCTGATTGGCGAGCAGAACGCGCTCCTGCGGGTCCAGCACCATGATGCCGGTACGCATGCGCTGGAGGATCAGCGCGTTGAGCGCCTCCAGGTTCGCCACCTCTTCCGCACGCTGGCGCGCCAGCGTCTCGCTGACCTGCAGGCGGCGAGCCAGCCCCTGAACCAGGAAGGCGGCAGCAAAGCAGAGCGTGCCGAGTGCGCTGGCCTGAACGTACTGGCTGCTGGCTTCGGGGCGTTGAATGCTGAGGTAGAAGGTCAGGTAGATTAGGCCCGTCGCAGCAACCGCGGCGATGAAGAAACCGACCCTGCCACGCAGCAGTATGTTGGCGATGGCAACGGCGACTATCAGCAGGTTGCCGATACCGCTCGGGGTGCCACCGCCGAAGTAGAACAGCCCGGACAGGAGGATGACGTCCATCAGCGCCAGCCCGAGCACGGGCAGATCGCGCTCCGGGTTCTGCACCAGCACGGCGACGATGATGTTGAGGATCAGGTAGATCCAGGCGCCGTACTGAAAGAGCTGCGGGTTGCTCATCTCCAGTAGGTCGTTGTGCAGGTCGGCGCTGATCAGCAGAACCAGCGCCAGGCCGATGGTCAGCCGATAGAGGTGGTACAGGCGGAGAATCCGCCGTCCCTGATCGCCAAAGAAGGTGAGGTTTTCAGTGCCCACCAGGAGTGCTGTCCTGCTCCAGGTGAGCGCGGCTGCAGTACCAGCGATCCTGCGACTGCAGCGCCTGGTCCTGCGGGACGTGCACGCCACACTGAGCGCAACGCACCATTGGCAGGGTGGTCTGGCGAG
This sequence comes from Stutzerimonas kunmingensis, assembly GCF_032106285.1. Lineage (GTDB taxonomy): Bacteria > Pseudomonadota > Gammaproteobacteria > Pseudomonadales > Pseudomonadaceae > Stutzerimonas > Stutzerimonas kunmingensis_B. The sequence continues at coordinate 111,586 of NZ_DAMCPO010000010.1, read as the reverse complement.
GCTTGGGGGCGGTTTTCTTTTGCGCGAAACGGCGCCACAGCCAGAACGCGGCGCCAATCAGTGCAATCCAGAACAGCAGGCGAAACAGACCCATATCGATTCCTTCCTGATTAAGCGTGGTGGCCTGCGATCAATTGAGCCCGGCCACTGCCGGCCCGTTTCGCCGCGCGCGCCGAATGCAAGGACGGCGCTGCGGAAGTCGGTCAGCTGTCAGTCGAACAGGCCGAAGGTCAGGCGGCTCCACCAGGAGCGCTTTTCGCCTTGCTGCTCTGCTTCCTTGAGTACCGGGCGAAGCTCTTCGGGAAGATCCTGAGCGGCGGTTTCATACTGACGGAGCACATCGCGATTGGCCCGCGACGTGTCCGGGCGGGGAGCCTCGCCTTCGATAAGGCCGAGGGTGGCCTTGCTCAGCCAGCTGCGGTTGTCGTCTTCCGTCTCGACAGGGGTGAATTTGCCGTCTTCGAGCGTTGCGTGATCCGGGTAGTTGAGCTGCAGAGTCTGCAGGCTGGTTTCGGCGAGATCGTCGAGGCCCAGGCGCTGGTAGGCCTCGGTCATCACGGCAAGCCCGTCGGCCACGGCCGGCGTGCCCTGGAAGTTCTCCACAACGTAACGGCCGCGGTTGGCCGCTGCGACGTAGGCCTGGCGCTTGAGGTAATAGTGGGCGACGTGTATCTCGTTGGCCGCCAGCAGGTTGCGCAGGTAGACCATGCGCGCCTTGGCGTCAGGCGAGTAGCGGCTGTTGGGGTAGCGGCTGGTGAGCTGGGCGAATTCGTTGAACGAGTCGCGGGCGGCACCTGGGTCGCGCTTGGTCATGTCCAGCGGCAGGAAGCGGGCCAGCAGGCCGCGGTCCTGATCGAAGGAGGCCAGGCCCTTGAGGTAGTAAGCGTAATCGACGTTCGGATGCTGCGGATGCAGGCGGATGAAACGCTCCGCCGCCGAGCGCGCGGCTTCCGGCTCGACGTTGCGGTAATAGGCGTAGATCAGTTCGAGTTGCGCCTGCTCGGCGAAGCGGCCGAACGGATAGCGCGACTCCAGGGCCTTGAGTTTGCTGATGGCGCTGGTATAGCTCTTGTTGTCCAGGTCGGCCTGTGCTTGCTGGTACAGCTCGACTTCACCCAGATTCTCGTCGACGGTTTCGTTGGATGAACAGGCGGCGGTGAGGGCGAGAATGGCGATCAGCAGCAGGTGTTTCACTTGCATGGCGGCTTGCGTCCCTGTGACGGCTGGCTGTCTCGCGCGGAGCCGTCCTGTTATGATGAGCGCCCCGGTGCGCCGGGACAAAGACGCCGTATTTAAACACAAGCGTGTAGCCGAAACCAAAGGCCGCTCCGCCATCTGCGGTCCCCGGGCCCGTCCGTTACCAACGGATGTCGCCTGCCTCTCTCAGACGAACCTATCTCGCCGTATGTCCACGACTTCCAAACAGGCCATCCAACTCCGCGCCGAAGTGCCGTTTGACCTTGGCGGGCAACGTCTCGATCAGGTTGCGGCGCAGCTCTTTTCCGAACACTCGCGCTCGCGTCTCGCGGCCTGGATCAAGGATGGCCTGCTCACCGTGGATGGCGCCGTGCTGCGCCCTCGCGACACCGTGCATGCCGGCGCCGTGCTCGAGCTGAGTGCCGAGCAGCAGGCGCAGGGCGAGTGGGTCGCGCAAGACATTCCGCTTGAGATCGTCTACGAGGACGATCAGATCCTGGTGATCGACAAGCCTGCTGGCCTGGTTGTGCACCCTGCGGCCGGCCATGCCGACGGCACGCTGCTCAATGCATTGCTGCATCACGTGCCGGATCTGATCAACGTCCCGCGTGCCGGCATCGTTCATCGCCTGGACAAGGACACCACCGGTCTGATGGTCGTGGCCAAGACGCTGCAGGCGCAGACCCGGCTGGTCGAGCAGTTGCAGGCGCGTAGCGTCAGCCGCATTTACGAGGCGATCGTCATCGGCGTGATCATTACTGGTGGTACGGTCGACGCGCCGATCGGTCGGCATGGCCAGCAGCGTCAGCGCATGGCGGTGGTGGAGGGCGGCAAGCCGGCGGTCAGCCATTACCGCGTGCTGGAGCGCTTTCGCTCGCACACCCATGTGCGGGTCAAGCTGGAAACCGGGCGTACCCACCAGATTCGGGTGCACATGACCCATCTTGGCTATCCACTGGTCGGTGACCCGCTGTATAGCGGGCGTTTCCGCATTCCGCCGGCGGCGAATCCGACGCTGGTGCAAACGCTTCGCGAGTTCCCTCGCCAGGCGCTGCACGCGCGCTTCCTCGAACTCGATCATCCTGTTACCGGGCAGAGGATGAAATGGGAGTCGCCGTTGCCGGATGACTTCGTCTGGCTGCTGACGCTGCTGCAACAGGACCGCGAGGCCTTCGTCGGGTGAGTGCGTGGGGCGGTGACTGGCTCGTGCCGGAATGGCCTGCTCCGCCCGGCGTTCGCGCCTGTGTGACCGCGCGGCAGGGCGGCGTCAGTCGCGCTCCGTTCGACAGCTTCAATCTGGGTGATCACGTCGGTGATGAGCCTGCCGCGGTGGCCTGGAATCGCCAGCATCTTCAGGACGTGCTCGGTTGCCAACCAGTCTGGCTGGAGCAAGTGCATTCGAGTGTCGCTGTCCAGGCCGCTCCAGGAAATCGCGTGACTGCCGATGCTAGCTGGAGCGAGACGCCGGGTTTGGCCTGTGCGGTACTGACTGCGGACTGCCTGCCGGTACTTTTCTGTGATCATGCTGCGACCCGAGTCGCCGCGGCTCACGCTGGCTGGCGCGGGCTGGCTGGTGGTGTGCTCGAGGCGACGCTCGAAGCGCTGGCGGTACCTGCCGATGAACTGCTGGTGTGGTTGGGGCCGGCGATCGGGGCGGCGGCATTCGAGGTCGGGCCCGAAGTGCGCGATGCATTCCTCGCGCAGCATTCGTCGGCTGCCGCGGCGTTCGTTGCAAGTCGCAACCCGGGACGGTTCATGGCGGATATCTACCAGCTGGCGCGTATCCGTCTGGCTGCCGCGGGCGTAGACGCGGTTTACGGTGGCGGGTTGTGCACCTTCAGCGATCCGCGCTTCTACTCCTATCGGCGTGCCGCGCACACAGGCCGCTTCGCCAGTCTGATCTGGCTCGAGTGATATTGGCGCGCTAGCGGTGAAGTCAGCCATGACTCTGCGGTCCTGGCATGACCTGCATCAATGTCATCCGCCTTGAATCTCCAACAATCATCCTCATCTATGCTGCATCTCGCAGGTTTCGTATATGGCGCGAGCCACGGCGCCGGCCTGCTTCACATGAGGATGAACATCCATGCGTATCGATCGTTTGACCAGCAAGCTGCAGCTTGCGCTCTCCGATGCCCAGTCCATAGCCGTCGGCCTGGATCACCCCTCCATCGAGCCGTTACACCTGATGCAGGCGCTGCTTGAGCAGCAGGGCGGCTCGATCAAGCCGTTGCTGATGCAGGTCGGCTTCGACATCGCAGCGCTGCGTCAGGCGCTGACCAAAGAGCTCGACCAGCTGCCGAAGCTACAGAACCCCACCGGCGACATGAATCTCTCGCAGGACCTCGCGCGCCTGCTCAATCAGGCTGACCGCCTCGCCCAGCAGAAGGGCGACCAGTACATTTCCAGTGAGCTGGTGCTGCTGGCAGCGCTGGACAGCAACACCCGTCTGGGCAAGCTGCTGCTGGCTCAGGGTGTAAGCAAGAAAGCGCTGGAGAACGCCATCAGCAATCTGCGCGGCGGCGATGCGGTCAATGATCCCAACGCCGAAGAATCGCGGCAGGCGCTCGACAAATACACCGTGGACATGACCAAGCGCGCCGAGGACGGCAAGCTCGACCCGGTGATCGGTCGTGACGACGAGATCCGCCGCACCATTCAGGTGCTGCAGCGGCGGACCAAGAACAACCCGGTACTGATTGGTGAGCCGGGCGTGGGCAAGACCGCCATCGTCGAGGGGTTGGCCCAGCGCATCGTCAACGGTGAGGTCCCGGACGGCCTCAAGGACAAGCGCTTGCTGGCCCTGGACATGGGCTCGCTGATTGCCGGGGCCAAGTTCCGCGGCGAGTTCGAGGAGCGCCTCAAGGCGGTGCTCAACGAGCTGTCCAAGCAGGAGGGTCGCGTCATCCTGTTCATCGACGAGCTGCATACGATGGTCGGCGCGGGCAAGGCGGAAGGCGCCATGGATGCCGGCAACATGCTCAAGCCTGCCCTAGCGCGCGGCGAGCTGCACTGCGTAGGTGCCACTACTCTCGATGAATACCGCCAGTACATCGAGAAGGATGCCGCCCTGGAGCGTCGCTTCCAGAAGGTGCTGGTCGACGAACCAAGCGAGGAAGACACCATCGCCATTCTTCGTGGCCTCAAGGAGCGCTACGAAGTGCACCATGGCGTGACCATCACCGATGGCGCCATCATCGCCGCGGCCAAGCTCAGCCACCGCTATATCACCGATCGCCAGCTGCCGGACAAGGCCATCGACCTGATCGACGAGGCCGCCAGCCGTATCCGCATGGAGATCGACTCCAAGCCCGAAGAGCTCGATCGCCTGGATCGCCGCTTGATCCAGCTGAAGATCGAGCGTGAGGCGCTGAAGAAGGAAGACGACGAGGCCACCAAGAAGCGCCTGGCCAAGCTGGAAGACGACATCGCCAAGCTGGAGCGCGAATACGCCGATCTGGAAGAAATCTGGAAGTCGGAGAAAGCCGAGGTGCAGGGTTCGGCGCAGATCCAGCAGAAGATCGAACAAGCCAAGGCCGAGCTCGAAGCAGCGCGACGCAAGGGTGATCTGGCGCGCATGGCCGAACTGCAGTACGGCATCATTCCGGACCTCGAGCGCAGCCTGGAGATGGTCGATCAGCATGGCAAGAAAGAAAACCAGCTGCTGCGTAACAAGGTGACCGACGAGGAGATCGCCGAGGTGGTTTCCAAGTGGACCGGTATTCCGGTCTCCAAGATGCTCGAAGGCGAGCGCGACAAACTGCTGCGCATGGAAGACATGCTGCACACTCGCGTCATCGGTCAGCACGAAGCCGTGGTGGCCGTATCCAATGCCGTGCGCCGCTCGCGCGCCGGTCTGGCCGACCCGAATCGTCCGAGCGGCTCGTTCCTCTTTCTCGGCCCGACCGGGGTGGGCAAGACCGAGCTTTGCAAGGCGCTGGCCGAGTTCCTCTTCGATACCGAGGAGGCGATGATCCGCATCGACATGTCCGAGTTCATGGAGAAGCACTCCGTTGCGCGCCTGATCGGTGCGCCGCCGGGCTACGTCGGTTACGAAGAAGGCGGTTACCTGACCGAAGCGGTGCGTCGCAAACCGTATTCGGTGGTGTTGATGGACGAGGTAGAGAAGGCCCATCCAGACGTCTTCAATGTGCTGCTGCAGGTGCTCGAAGACGGCCGCCTGACCGACAGCCATGGGCGGACGGTGGACTTCAAGAACACGGTGATCGTGATGACCTCCAACCTGGGCTCTGCGCAGATCCAGGAGCTGGTTGGTGATCCCGATGCGCAGCGGGCTGCGGTGATGGATGCGGTGGCGCATCACTTCCGGCCGGAGTTCATCAACCGTATCGACGAGGTGGTGGTGTTCGATCCGCTGGGTCGCGAGCAGATCGCCGGTATCGCCGACATCCAGCTCGGGCGCCTGCGCAAGCGCCTGGCCGAGCGCGAATTGAGCCTGGAACTCAGTCAGGAGGCGATGGACAAGCTGATCGCCATCGGTTACGACCCGGTCTACGGAGCGCGGCCGCTCAAACGGGCGATCCAGCGCTGGATCGAGAATCCGCTGGCGCAGCAGATCCTCTCCGGTCAGTTCGCGCCGGGTAGCAGCGTCAAGGCACGGGTAGAGGGCGAGCAGATCGTCTTCGATTGAGTGGGGTGGTTACCTGCGGGGTGCAGCACACCTCGCAGGTAGCCGTGTTGGAGCAGCGTTTTCGCGGGTGCCGCCGGGTGAACGCAAAGTGTTGTCAGGAATCGCATTTTTGGGGTTGACAGGCGAGCCGGGAACCGTAAAATGGCGCGCCTCTGAGGCGGTAACGTAACGCTGAAGAGCTGGAATTGAAGTTGTTCCGCGATAGCTCAGTCGGTAGAGCAAATGACTGTTAATCATTGGGTCCCAGGTTCGAGTCCTGGTCGCGGAGCCAAATTCCAATCGGGGTATAGCGCAGTCCGGTAGCGCGCCTGCTTTGGGAGCAGGATGTCGGGAGTTCGAATCCCCCTACCCCGACCATTTTTGGGTCGTTAGCTCAGTTGGTAGAGCAGTTGGCTTTTAACCAATTGGTCGTAGGTTCGAATCCTACACGACCCACCATACGGGCTTCTCAGGAAGCATGAAAAGCTGGATGTCCTCGCGGACATCCAGCTTTTTTATTGCCTGCGATTTCTTCTCGGCACATTCAAGGCGCACCCAGGGGTGCGCCTTTTCTGCGTCAATGGAGCTTCAGGCGCGGCTCCGTCGTGCGGCTGAGCTTGTCGCCAAGCATCATCAGCAGCGTGCGAGCGATGCCATACAGCGCGATCTGGTGCATGCGGTAGAGCGAGATATAGAACATTCGTGCCAGCCAGCCTTCGAGCATCACGTTGCCGGTCAGGTTACCCATCAGATTGCCTACTGCCGAGAAGCTTGACAGCGAAATCAGTGAGCCGTAGTCCTTGTAGCGATAGGTCGGCAGCGGCTTGCCTTCCAGTCGGTTGTGGATCGAGCGGGCCAGCATCGAGGCCTGCTGATGGGCTGCCTGTGCACGGGGTGGGACATTGCGGTCGCTGTCCGGCTGCGGGCAGGCGGCGCAGTCGCCGAATGCGAAGATGTTCTCGTCGCGCGTGCTCTGCAGTGTCGGGTGGACGACCAGCTGGTTAATGCGGTTGGTTTCCAGGCCATCCAGTTCGTGAAGGAAGGCGGGTGCCTTGATCCCGGCGGCCCACACCTTGAGGCTGGCCTGGACGAACTCGCCCTGCTTGGTGTGCAGGCCCTCGGCGGTGACTTCGCTGACGGCGGCGCCCGTGAGCACCGTGACGCCCAGGTCCAGCAGTGTCTGGTGCACCGGCTGGCTGATGCGCTCAGGCAGTGCCGGCAGGACTTTCGGGCCGGCCTCGATGAGGGTGATGTTTACATCCTCCGGCTTGATGCCATCGAGGCCGTAGGCCGCCAGCTCCTTGGCGGCGTGCAGCAGTTCTGCAGCCAGCTCCACGCCGGTAGCGCCGGCTCCGACGATGGCCATGCTGATGTTGCTCGAGGCTCCCTCGCCTGCATGCGCCTTCATGTAATGGCTCAGCAGTTGCCGGTGGAAGCGCTCGGCCTGCTCGCGCGTATCAAGGAAGATGCAGTGCTCGGAAGCCCCCGAGGTGCCGAAGTCGTTGGTCGTGCTGCCGACGGCAATCACCAGCGTGTCGTAGTTCAGTGCGCGTGACGGGACCAGTTCCACGCCAAACTCGTCGCGCGTCGCTTCCAGTCGAATGCATTTGCTCGCGCGATCCAGGCCTGCCATGCGGCCCATCTGGAACTCGAAGTGATTCCATTTGGCCTGAGCGACGTAGTTGAGTTCGTCAGCGGACGAGTTCAAGGAGCCGGCGGCGACTTCGTGCAGCAGCGGCTTCCAGATGTGTGTGAGGTTGGCGTCGACCAGGGTGATGCGGGCTTTGCCACGCTTGCCCAGGGTTCTACCCAGGCGGGTAGCAAGCTCCAGACCGCCGGCGCCACCGCCGACGATTACGACTCGATGTGACATGGGAGTGACTCATAGCTGCAAGGGAAACGGCGGGGCGGCCTGGCGAGCGGAGCTCAAAGCACAAGGCGGCTCAAGAGGCGGCTCAATAACCCGAGCCCGATCACCACGACCAGTACCACAAGCAGAAGAAGCCAGGGGCGAAACGGCTGGCGCTCGACCTGGTGTTGCGGGGCGCGGAGGTATTCATCGACGCGCTGCTGATCTTCGGGCTTCAGGCGGCTTGGCATGGGCACCTCGAATGGAATGCAGGCATTCTAGCTGTGCAGGGTCAAAAGCCAAGCGCGAAGTGCGGCGCTTTGCCGCGCGGAGGGCTGGCGGGCATGCCGGGCGGCATGCCCTTGGGGGTTGTCAGGTGTTCTTCAGCTTGCGCAGGTTGCCGATGACCGACTCCAGCGCGCGGTCGAACAGCAGGGTGTCGTTGAGTAGCCGAATGGCGCCGCGCTGGAATTCGGTCGCCAGGCCCATGCGGGTCTTTTCCAGGACTTTCATGCCGGTGCGATTAACGAAGATGTACTTGCCGGTGGGCTTGATCACCGCTGCCAGCTTGCAGCGCAGCTTGTGTTCTTCGTCTTCCTGGAACTCCACCCAGCTGCCGACGCGCAGATTGTCGACCTGGACCAGCGCGACATCGTTATCCGGCAGGCTGATTTCCGGTTCCTGCTCGCGGCTCTCGCCAGGTGCAAGCAGGACGATCTCGTCGACCACTTCGACCATTGCCGGTGTGGTTGCTATCGGAGTTGCCGCTGACTCCGCTGAAGTGCTGTCGTCCGCTGGCGCCTCGCTGGGAGCGCTCTGCGGTTGCTGGAAGCGCTGCAGGGTCTGGACATGGAGCGCTTCGAGCTGGGTAAAGAAGTCGCCGGTGGAAAAAGGGTCGAAGGCGGCGCTGACCAGTCCGTCGCGCAGCGCTTTAAGCAGGCTCGGTACCAGCTCCAGCAGGCGTGCGCGCGATTCTTCGTCTTCGTGAGGGGTAACGCTCCACACCAGATCGTCCATCGTGTCCAGGGCGGCCTGCCACTCTTCGGACTGGGTGCCGTGTTTCAGGCAGGTAAGCAGCAGAACCTTGCTCCAGGCTTCCTGCAGTAGCCGCACCACGACTTCCGGAAGCGTCTTGCCGAGCAAGCGCTGGTTCAGGGCGCGCTCAACTTCCTGTCGGGCGATCTCGGCCTTGGCGCGGCCTTCCTCGGCATCACGGGTGCGTTGCTCGAGCAGCTCGCTGCGGCGGCGCTCATCGCCGATGAAGGCAAGGAAGTCGGCCAGCAGCTCGGAGAAAATGGCCGGATCGTCCGTGAAGTCGTTGAGCAGTCGAGCCACGATCTGCTCGATCTTCTGGTAGAGACTGTCCCGCTGCGCTTCATCCTGATCGCCCCAGCCCATCGCTGCCGAGGCAATCTCGTTAAGCAGGCGGCGTGCCGGATGGCTGCCGCGGCTGAAGAAGGTCTTGTCCAATACCGCGACCTTGAGAAGCGGGATCTGCAGGCGACCGATCAGGGCCTTTAGCGAGTCGGGCAGGGTGCGGTCATCGAGTATGAATTCGAACAGCATGGAGACGAGGTTGATCACATCGTCGTCTATCTCGCCAACCACGCGGGACTTGCCGGTCTTGGCACTGACTCGGCTCAGCAGGCCGGCCAGCTGCTCCTGAAGATCGAACTCGTCGACGGTCTGCGGCGCGCGCGCCTGCATGTGCGACAGCAGGCGGAGGAGGTCGCCACTGGAGATCGGGATCGCATCGCTGGGGATGTTGCGCGCCGGCAGCATGCTGCTGCCACGGAGCTCTGAAAGCAGGCTGTGCAGTGCGCTGAATGCGGCTTCCTGCAGTCCCTCGTCGACATGTGCAGCCTGGCCAAGTGGTGCCGATAGTGCATGGCTTCCGGCTGGCGCGCCGGGGCGCTGCTGGCGGCGGGGCGGGGCGGAGTGCAGCTCTGGCAGGATGCCGGCAGCGACCAGGGTCTGGTTGGCTTCGGCATAGAGTTGGTCGATATCCCCGAGCACGTATTTTTCGAAGAGCTTGAAGATGATCAGCTTGACCTTGATCTCTACCCCAAGGCTGCTGCTGGCCTCGATGAAGTAGTCGCAGAGTGCGTGCGGGCCGAGCGGGTTGCTCTTGTCATCGAGCTTCTTGCTGATCAGCGCATTGAAACGAGTGGTCAGGTGCCCAAGCGGTTGAGCCGCACGACTCATGACTTTCGCGACCATGGTGTCGACGGCTACCGACTCTTCCAGCTCATCGTTCTGCACAAGTGAAAGACTGTCGAACGACACATTGTCCAGCACCGGCGGCTTGCCGATCTCATACTGATTGAGCTTGGCGAATGCTTCGAACAGCTGTTGCAGAAAGCCGCGTTCGATGTTGCGGCGCTTCATGCGCAAATCACGCATGGCTTCGAAAAACGCGTTCTGTTCGACGTTGCTGCTCGCACGATCGGCGATCTCGAAGAGCGAGTCATCGGCGTTGTCGAACAGCGACTGCAAAGCCTGACGCAGCTGTTGGGCGGCCTTGTCGCGCACGCTGATGAGCGCCACAGGCAGGCGGCCTGCTGGTGAAGAAGGCTTGTGCTCAGGGGCTGCCTTGTTCAGGTGCACCACTTTCGCATCGGTTCGCATCGAGACTCTCCTGCGGTCGCCTGCTTAACGGCGGTCACAACGCCAGCTTCAAACAGCGTCTTGTAAGGGTAACCAAATCGGCAGGGCAAGGCGGAAGGTTCCGGGCGAGCCCGCAATCTAGTGCGGGTTTCTTCTGTCGAACCGGATCCAGCGCAGCATAGCCGAGCGGTCTGATTTTACAACGACACCTCGTCAGTAAGGTGTCGCCATTTCGGTGGCGTCAATATTCTTGAAGGGCATTATAAGCATCGGATTGCGATGCCAAGGCCGGTTTTTCATTGGACATGACTTGGCTCACAGATACTCGCAGGTTTTCCGCCGGGAGGTAAAAAAAGCCTCTCGAATACCCGTCCGGGATGCGCAGGTTGGCGCTGCGTTAGCGAGCACTCAGCCTTTATACTCCGCGCAATCTTCAGGAGTCAGCCATGCCGAATCTTACACTTGCCGATCTATCTGCAGAAATCGATGCCAATGTTCGTCGCGCGCTCGCCGAGGACGTCGGCAGTGGTGACATCACGGCGCAGTTGATTCCAGCCGAGCGGCTGGCGCATGCGTCGGTCATCACTCGCGAGGAGGCAGTGATCAGTGGAACGGCATGGGTAGACGCCGTATTCCGCCAAGTCGACCCACGCGTTGCGGTTCACTGGCAGGTTGCCGATGGTGACCGTGTCGGGGCTGATCGGGTGCTGTTCCATCTCGAGGGGCCGGCGCGGGCGCTGCTTACCGGCGAGCGCAGTGCGCTGAATTTTCTGCAACTGCTGTCGGGTGTGGCGACTCGCTGTCGTCACTACGCGGACATGGTAGGCGGGACCGGCGTGCGTTTGCTCGATACGCGCAAGACCATACCCGGGCTGCGCCTGGCGCAGAAGTATGCCGTTACCTGCGGTGGCTGCCACAACCACCGCATCGGTTTGTACGACGCCTTCCTGATCAAGGAAAACCACATTGCCGCTTGCGGTGGCATCGCCGAGGCGGTTGCTGCTGCACATCGCATCGCGCCGGGCAAGCCGGTGGAGATCGAGGTGGAGAGTCTGGACGAGCTTGAGCAGGCGCTACTAGCAGGTGCCGATATCGTCATGCTGGACGAGCTCAGTCTGGATGACATGCGCACCGCGGTGGCCATTAATGGGGGGCGGGCCAAGCTCGAAGCGTCGGGCGGCATCAGCGATGAAACGCTGCGCAGCGTGGCGGAAACGGGGGTGGACTACATCTCCATCGGCGCGCTGACCAAGCATGTGCGGGCGGTGGATCTGTCGATGCGCTTGCGGCAGTAAGGGCGGGGCGAGGTTGCGGTGCCTGGCGCAGCGGCTGCGCCAGGCGGATCGGTCAGTGACGGCTTTTCAGGCCGAAATTCTCGTGCAGGGTGCCGGGGGTGTCGTCGCCCTTGGGCGCATAGTCCTTCGGCGGCTCGGTGAAGGCCGGCGACGAGAGACGCTCACGAGTGCCGTGGTTCTCTTCGCTGTGCAGTGCGGCCATCAGGCGTTGACGGGTCTGTTCGTCGAGTGCGAGGCGGCTGGCGCCGTCGGACAGGTGATCCTGAATGTCCTGATAGTTGTTGGTCAGCTTGCGCAGCAGGCTGGCGGTGGTGTTGAAGTGGGTAACCACCTCACTCTGATAAGTGTCGAAACGCTCTTGCAGGTCATCGACCTGACGCTGTGTGCGGTTTGGTGCGCTGCTGCGTGCCACCAGATAACCGATGGCGATGCCGGCGATCAGGCCGACGATCGGGAGCAACCAGGTCGCGAGGGTCTGTTCCACGAGTCCTTCCTCTATATAAACGGCTGTGCTTACGTTAACGTCTCGTACCTGCTCTGTATACCGCGACGCGAGGCGGCGGTTATTGGCAGCTAGTTAGCAAGACGAGTCGACTCGTCCCAAGGTCACGGAGTTCCTGCTTTGTTGAAACGCGAAACCCCCCTCAATCTCGACGGCCCCTGCGGCACCCTTGAAGCGCTGTACTTCGATCAATCGCAGCCGACGGGGCTCGCGCTGATCTGCCACCCGAACCCGGTCAAGGGCGGCACCATGCTGAACAAGGTGGTCTCGACCCTGCAGCGCACCGCGCGCGACGCCGGCTACAGCACGCTGCGCTTCAATTATCGCGGTGTCGGCGGCAGCGCCGGCGCGCATGACATGGTCGAGGGCGAGGTGGATGACGCCGAGGCTGCGCTGCGTTGGCTGCGCGAGCAGAATCCGGAGCTGCCGCTGACGCTGCTGGGGTTCTCCTTCGGCGGGTTCGTCGCCGGCAACCTGGCCCACCGTTTGAACGCGGAGGGCGTGGCGGTACAGCGGCTGATGATGGTGGCGCCGGCAGTGTCGCGCCTCGTCGAGCTGTCGTTGGCTGACGATTGCCAGCTGACGATCATCCAGCCGGAGCAGGACGAGGTCATCGATGCCGAGTCCGTGTACACCTTTTCCGCGCAGCTGCAGCACCCCCATGAGCTGCTGAAAGTGGCAGAATGCGGCCACTTTTTTCATGGCAAGCTGGTGGAATTGAAGGAACTGGTCGCCCCGCGGCTTTGATGCCCGAACCTGCTCCTCTCCGCCGCGCTCAACGATCGAGAATGACTGCATGACTACCCGCATCCTGACCGGTATCACCACCACCGGCACGCCGCACCTGGGCAACTACGCCGGCGCGATCCGCCCGGCCATCCTGGCCAGCCGCGACGCGGCCGCCGACTCCTTCTATTTCCTGGCCGACTACCACGCGCTGATCAAGTGCGATGACCCGCTGCGTATCCAGCGCTCGCGCCTGGAGATTGCCGCGACCTGGTTGGCATGCGGCCTCGATGCCGAACGCGTGACCTTCTATCGTCAGTCCGACGTTCCGGAAATCCCCGAGCTGACCTGGCTGCTGACCTGCGTTACCGCCAAGGGGTTGCTCAATCGCGCCCACGCCTACAAGGCCTCGGTGGACAAGAACGTCGATAGCGGCGAGGACCCGGATGCCGGCGTTACCATGGGACTCTACAGCTACCCGGTGCTGATGGCGGCGGACATCCTGATGTTCAACGCGCACAAGGTGCCGGTTGGCCGCGACCAGATCCAGCATGTGGAAATGGCCCGCGATATCGCTCAGCGCTTCAATCATCTGTTCGGTCACGGTCGTGAGTTCTTCACCCTGCCGGATGCGGTGATCGAGGAAGGCGTCGCCACGCTGCCCGGCCTTGACGGACGCAAGATGTCGAAGAGCTACGACAACACCATTCCGCTGTTCGGCAGCGCCAAGGAGCTCAAGGGCGCGATCGCACGCATCGTCACCGACTCGCGCCTGCCGGGCGAGCCGAAGGACCCCGACAGCTCGCACCTGTTCACCCTCTACCAGGCGTTCGCCACCGCGCAGCAGCAGGATGCGTTCCGCCAGGAGCTGCTCGACGGGCTGGCCTGGGGCGATGCCAAGCAGCGCCTGTTCGAGCTGCTCGACAACGAGCTGGGCGAGGCGCGCGAGCTGTATCACCAGCTGATCACCAAGCCCGCCGAGCTGGAGGACATTCTCCAGGCGGGCGCGGCCAAGGCGCGCCGAATCGCCACGCCGTTCCTTGGTGAGCTGCGCGAAGCGGTGGGCCTGCGCAACTTCCGTAGCGAAGTTAAAAGTGCAGCGCCAGCCAAGAAGAAGTCCAGCAAGGTGGCGCGCTTCGCCAGCTTCCGCGAGGCCGACGGCGCGTTCCGCTTTCGTTTCTTTGCGCCCGACGGCGAGGAGCTGCTGCTGTCCCGTCCGTTGAGCAACCCGAAGGCGATCGGCAGCCTGACCCAGCGGTTGATTGCCGGCGGGCCGGACGCGCTGGAACTTCGCGAGGACGAAGGCGATCAATTCACCCTGTGGCTGGACGACGAATGCGTCGCCGACAGCCCACATTATGAGAGCGCCGAAGCGCTCGATGCCGCCATGCTGCGGGTACGCGAGGCGCTGGCCACGCTCGTCGACTGACGTGCTGCCGCCAGGGCGGAACGCACCCTGCGACTGCGTTCCGCGGCTTCGCGGCGATCTCCAAGAATGGGTGTCCCGGGAGGGCTGACGCTTGAACGACCTGAGTAAATTGCCAACCACCGAGGGCGCGGCTAAAGTGTCGGCCCCGTTTCACTACCCAGACTCCGCCATGACCCCTCTTGAGCGCTATCAGGCCGACCTGAAACGTCCTGACTTCTTCCACGATGCCGCCCAGGAAAATGCGGTGCGTCACCTGCAACGTCTGTACGACGATCTGGTGGCCGACGATCGCAGCAAGAGCGGCCTGCTCGGCAAGCTGTTCGGCAAGAAACAGCAGGAGCCGATCAAGGGCATCTACTTCTGGGGCGGCGTTGGCCGCGGCAAGACCTACCTCGTTGATACCTTCTTCGACGCATTGCCGTTCAAGCAGAAGACGCGCACGCACTTTCACCGCTTTATGAAGCGCGTGCACGAGGAAATGAAGACGCTCAAGGGCGAAAAGAACCCGCTGACCATCATTGGCAAGCGCTTCGCCGACGAGTCGCGGGTGATCTGTTTCGACGAATTCTTCGTCTCCGATATCACCGACGCGATGATTCTTGCCACGCTGCTCGAAGAGCTGTTCAAGAACGGCGTGAGCCTGGTGGCGACCTCCAACATCGTGCCGGATGGTCTGTACAAGGACGGTCTGCAGCGTGCGCGCTTCCTGCCGGCCATCGAGCTGCTGAAGAAGCACACCGAGATCGTCAACGTCGACAGCGGCATCGACTATCGCCTGCGTGCGCTGGAGCAGGCCGAGCTGTTCCACTTCCCGCTCGATGCCGAGGCCGAGCAGAGCCTGGAACGCAGCTTCAAGAGCTTGCTGCCGGAGAACTGCCGGGTCGTCGACAAGGACGCACTGATGATCGAGAACCGCGAGATTCGCGCGGTAAAGACCGGCAACGATGTGGCCTGGTTCGAGTTCCGCGAGCTCTGCGACGGGCCGCGTAGCCAGAACGACTACATCGAACTGGGCAAGATATTCGGCGCCATCCTGCTGGCCAATGTCGAGCAGATGAGTGTCACCAAGGACGACATGGCGCGCCGCTTCATCAACCTCGTCGACGAGTTCTACGACCGCAACGTCAAGCTCATCATCTCCGCCGAGGTTGAGCTCAAGGACCTCTATACCGGTGGTCGCCTGGAGTTCGAATTCCAGCGCACCCTGAGCCGTCTGCTGGAAATGCAATCGCACGAGTACCTGTCGCGGCCGCACAAGCCCTGACCATGGCGTGGCCGCGAAGACCGACTCTTCGCGGCCAAAGGCCGCTTTCTCGCAACGTCTGGCACTGCGCCTTAGTAGGCGCGGTGTTCGTCAAGAAGGCGTATGCCAGCTGTCGGTTATCCTGCTTCAGCAAGCCAGCCTTGGCTGTTCCGTGGTCGCCCTTACGACTCAGGCCGGTATTTCTGCCGGTAGTGATTGGGTGACAGCTCGGTGTGCTGGCGGAAAAGGCGGGCGAAGAAGCTCGCATCGTCGTAGCCCACTTCGTAGCTGATCGTCTTGATGCTCTTGCCGGTGGTGGCGAGCAGGCTCTTCGCCGTCTCGATCCGCAGGCGTTGCAGATAGTGCAGCGGCTTGTCGCCGGTGGCTGCCTGGAAGCGGCGCATGAAGTTGCGAATGCTCATGCCATGCTGCCGCGCCACGTCCTCGAAGCGAAACTTTTCGGCGAAGTTGGCTTCCAGCCATTCCTGTATCTGCAGAATCCGCGTATCCAGATGCAGCTTCTGCCCGCCGAAACCCAAGCGCCCCGGGCTGTAACTGCGTTGTAGCTCGTAAAGCACGTCACGCGCCATGCCCTGGGCCACGTGTGCGCCGCAGAAGCGCTCGACCAGATACATGTACAGGTCGCAGGCCGAGGTCGTGCCGCCTGCGCAGTAGAGGTTGTCGCTGTCGGTGAGGTGCTTGTCGGCGCTGAAAGCCACACCGGGGAAGCGCTCGACGAAGTCATTGGCAAAGCGCCAGTGGGTGGTCGCCTCGCGGCCTTCCAGCAGGCCCGCCTGGGCCATCCAGAACACGCCGGTGGCTTCGCCACAGATGACGCTGCCTGCTGCGTGACGCTCGCGCAACCAGGGCATCACACCCGGATGCTGCGCGCAGAGCGCATCGAAATCTCCCCAGAAGGCCGGCAGGATCACCATATCGGCGTCATCCAGCGGACTATCCACGGCGATGGCGATACCGCTGAAGGTATTTACCGCCTTGCCGTCCGGGCTGACCAGACGGGTTTCGAAAGCAGGGGTGAGGTCAAGGCCGAGCTGTTTGCCATAGCGCAGGCTGGCCATGTGGAAGAAATCCTTGGCCTGGGTGAGTGTCGAGGCGAACACCCCTTCGGTGGCAAGTATGCTGACGCGCTGGATCGAGGCGAGATTGGGCATGCGATTCTAATTATTGTGGTGAGTAACAGGGTAAATCTGCCGTGTGGCGGCTGGAGCGTCCTATTTTTGCGTGCATCTGTCCAGCCTTCCCTGAAGCGATGCGGCTGAACCGTCACGGCGACCCGGCGTCGAAAACCGCTGATGCACAGGAGCGAAGAGATGAGTGAAAGCAGTCAGTATCCGACAGCCCCTTTTGGCGATTGGGACGGCAGCCCGGCCGCGGCGCGTGCGATGCAGCAGAGCCTGGCGGCGCAGGTGAGCTTGCAGGATGACTTCCCACCGTTGCGATTGATCGCCGGGGTGGATGTCGGTTTCGAGGATGGCGGCACTATCACCCGCGCCGCGGCAGTGCTGCTGGATGCCGATACCCTGGAGCTGGTCGGCAGCAGCCTGGCGCGAATTCCGACGAACAT
Source organism: Stutzerimonas kunmingensis (assembly GCF_032106285.1). Taxonomy (GTDB): domain Bacteria; phylum Pseudomonadota; class Gammaproteobacteria; order Pseudomonadales; family Pseudomonadaceae; genus Stutzerimonas; species Stutzerimonas kunmingensis_B. Next base: position 94,523 of record NZ_DAMCPO010000010.1, on the reverse strand, counting down.
GCCCTACATTCCGGGCCTGCTTTCGTTCCGTGAGCTACCCGCGGTGCTGCAGGCGCTCGGCGAACTGCCGGCCGTCCCCGACCTGATCTTTTCCGACGGCCACGGCATCGCCCACCCGCGCCGCCTGGGCATTGCTGCTCACCTGGGCGTGGTGACCGGCCTGCCCACCATCGGCGTGGCAAAGAAGCTGCTCACCGGGGCGCACGACGAGCTGGATCTGGCGCGTGGTGCACAGGTCGAGTTGCGCGACAGGAAGACCGGCGAAGTGATCGGCTGCGTGCTGCGCAGCAAGGACAAGGTGCGGCCGCTGATCATTTCCCCGGGTAACCGGGTCAGCATCGTCACCGCACCGCAGCTGGTGATGCGTTATGTCACGCGCTATCGCCTGCCGGAGCCGACCCGGCTGGCCGACCGGCTGGCGTCGCGGCGGGAAGAAAAGGCCGCCGCGCGGCGTTTGTCTGGAGCGGCCGAGTAGTTAAAGCAGTTGTAACCGGGATTGCCCGCGCCCGTGGCGACGCTTGCAGCTGGCGTCTCGCAGGCGCTAGCCTGCGGGCCTGTTGTCAGCTCGGACCCTACCATGATTCTGGATTGCGCTACCGGTTGGTGTCAGGGCGTTCGCCACTGCCCGTCACCGAACTTCAACCAGCGGCCGGCCGGCGAGATTTCCCTGCTGGTGATCCACAACATCAGCCTGCCGCCGGGGCAGTTCGGCACCGGCAAGGTTCAGCAGTTCTTCCAGAATTGTCTGCAGTGCCATGAGCACCCGTTTTTCGAGGAGATCGCCGAGCTGCAGGTGTCGGCGCATTTTCTCATCGAGCGTGATGGCGCGATCACTCAGTTCGTCTCCTGTCTGGATCGTGCCTGGCACGCCGGCGTGTCCTGCTTCGACGGTCGCGAGGGCTGCAACGATTTCTCCATCGGCATCGAGCTGGAGGGGACCGACGACCAACCCTTCAGTGAGGCGCAATACCAGGCGCTGATCGGATTGTGCCGGGTACTGCAGGGCGCGTTTCCAGCGATTACCCCCGAGCGGGTTTGCGGCCACAGCGATATCGCGCCGGGGCGCAAGACCGATCCCGGCCCGGCATTCGACTGGCAGCGGCTGCGTGCGGCTTCCATTACCTGCTGACGAAAGGAAAGGGCGATGAGTTTCTGGTGATCCTGCTCGTGCTGCTGGTGGAGAAGTTCTCTGATTGGCGGCCGCGGCTGCAATACGACAGCCCCTGGCTGACGCGCCTGCGCCAGGCGGAGGCCAGCCCGCGTCTGCGACAGACGCCCTGGCTGGCGCTGCTGTTGCTGGTGTTGCTCCCGGTGCTGCTGCTCGGCCTGGTGCTGCTGGCACTGGAGCCGCTGGCCTACGGGTGGCTGAGCCTGCCTGTGCATCTGCTGGTGCTGCTCTACAGCCTCGGCCGCGGCCATGCCAAGGCTGAAGTCGGTGCGTTCCGCGACGCCTGGCGCCGTGGAGATGAGGAGGCCGCCGCGCTGGCCGCCGAACGTGACGCCGGCCTGCAGACCCAGGACCCGCCGAGCCTGTTGGCAGCGGTGCAGTCCTGGCTGCTGTGGCGCAGCTACGAGGGTTTTTTTGCGGTGATCTTCTGGTACCTGCTGCTCGGGCCGATGGCGGCGCTGGCGTACCGGCTGCTGGCGCTGTGCGCCGAGCACACCGAGCTCGAAGGGTTGCGCGAGCGGGCCGAGCAGCTGCGGCATGCCTTCGACTGGTTGCCGGTGCGGGTGTTGCTCGGCAGTTTTGCGCTGGTCGGCAACTTCGTCGCGGTCAACCGGGCGCTGCTGCACGAGTTGCTGAGCTGGGATGTGCCAGCCCGGCGGCTGTTGGCCGATGCCGGTCCGTTGGCCGCCGATCTGCCGCCCGCGGTCGACGGCGAGGCGGGCATCGCGAGGCTCGACGGGATCGCGGCATTGCTCGTACGTACACGGGTGTTCTGGTATGCGGTGATCGCAGTCTGGACGATCCTCGCCTGAGGCTCTTGGCCAGCGGCGCCGCTAATGGACGTCCATAACGCCTCTGTATGGGATTCCACGGCCGAATCGCTGTAACCCGCAGGCCAGACGCCTCGCCGAGCGTCTGGTTGATGCCAGTCGAAGAGCCATCATTTGGCCATTACCTTAAGTTACAAAAACGCCTACCGATATCCCGTATAACCCGGGCAGATGCCACTCTCTGACGAGCCCTGCTGCGCGCTGCAATTGCGTGCAAGCCAATACCAATAAAATTGGGAGACGTCGTGTGAATAGTCTGTTGTATCCCGCGATTGCGTTCATGAACCGCCTGAGCTTCGGTATGAAGTTCAGCCTGGTCAGCGTCCTGTTTTTCGTTCCCATGCTGCTGAGCAACTACTACCTGGTTCGCGACTCGTACCGGGCATATGTCGGTACCCGCAACGAGCTGCAGAGTCTCGAGCTGCTTGGCTCGACCTTGCAGGTGCGGCGCAGCATGGAGGACTGGAAAGACCTCGTGCATATCGAATCGATCATCGGCCAGACCGGCAATGTCGAGGCGCTGCAGACTCGCTTGAACCGCGTCGAAAGCGCCCTGACAGCGCAGCTGCAGGCTCTTGCCCCCGTTGGCGATGCGCCTGAGCAGGTGGCTGAATTCAATAGCCGTCGCGACGAACTGGTGACCGGGCTGAACGCCGCCCAGGCCGAGCAATCGTTGCAGTCCAAGGCAGCCATGGCCGAGTCCCTGCTGGGCCAGTCGCAGGTGATGATCAAGCTCGTCGCCGGCCAGTCCGGCCTCAGCCAGGATCTCGAGCGTGAGGTCCGTCTGTTGGCCGAGCTGCTGACCACGGTAACCCCGGCCATCAGCGCATCGCTCGGCGAGGGGCGCGCGGTGGGCTCCTACACGTTCGGCCAGGGCTACCTGAACTCCGATGCCAGCAATACGCTGGACAGCCTCGTGCTGGAACTGGAAAAGCAGCAGGCGCAGTACGCCGCACAGTTGCAGGATGCCCTAGGCGCAAGCCAGGCCGCGCGTACCCGGCTCGACGCCTTCGCCACCGCCAGCCGTGAGTCCCTGCAGGCGAGCAGCGAAATCCTGCAGGACGAGGTGATCATGGCCGAGGCGCTGGACCTGCCTTGGGAGCAGTTCTACGAGCGCATCAGCGCGCAGATGGCCAAGACCTACGAGCTGAACGACGCCATTCTCGGTTTCCTCGAGGTGGAGCTTGCCGAGCGGCTGGAGCAGAAGCGCCTGCTCATGACCCTGCTGCTTTCGGCACTGGCGGTGGTGCTGTGCCTGGTGGCGTATCTGTACGCAGGCTTCTACGCCTCGACGCGCGCCTCGCTGCACAGTCTCGGCAGGATCATGGACAAGGTCGCCGCCGGTGACATGACCGCGCGCTATCAGGTACAGAGCCGAGATGAGCTTGGCGAGCTGGGCCAGGTGTTCAATACCACCGTGGCGCAGATCCGCGAGCTGATCGAGCGAGTCGGGCAGACCGTCGCCGAAGTCGAGCGCCAGGCACAGCGGGTCGAAAGCGTCTCCGGCGAGAGCAATCAGACGGTATCCGAGCAGCGTGGGCAGATCGAACAGGTCGCCACGGCGATGAACGAGATGTCCGCCACCGCCCAGGAGGTCGCCAGCAGTGCCGAGGCAGCAGTGGGCAGCGCACAGAGCGTCAACGAGGAAACCGTCAGCGGGCGCGAGCTGGTGGTAGCGCAGGTCGGCGGTATCCAGCGGCTGGCCGGCGAGATCGAGCAGTCGGTGCAGGTGATCAACCAGTTGGCCGACGACAGCAAGGCGATCAGCCAGGTGCTGGACGTGATCAAGACCATCGCCGAACAGACCAACCTGCTGGCCCTCAATGCGGCCATCGAGGCCGCGCGTGCGGGCGAGCAGGGCCGTGGCTTCGCGGTGGTCGCAGACGAGGTGCGCGGGCTGGCGCAGCGGACACAGAAGTCCACCGCGGAAATCGAGCAGATGATCGCTCGCCTGCACAACGGTGTCGGCGCAGCGGTGAAAACCATGCATGCCAGCCATACGCTGGCCGAAGACACCGTTGGCCAGTCGGGGCGGGTCGAGCAGGCGCTGGAAAACATCCTTGGCGCGGTGGGACTGATCGTCGATCAGAACCAGCAGATTGCCGCCGCGGCCGAGCAGCAGACAGCCGTGGCGCACGATATCGATCGCAATATCGTCGCCATTAATGAGGCCGGCCAGCGTACCGCCGAGGGTGCCGGGCATACCGAGCAGGCGAGTCGTGAGCTGTCGCAGCTGGTGGGACGCCTGCAGCAGCTGATCGGCGCGTTCCGGGTCTGACCGCGGCGATGATCAGGGCTGCGGCCAGCCGAACAGTTCACAGCTGTTGCGATAGCTGGCGGCGGCCAGCTCTTCGGCGCTGACGCCTTTGAGGTCGGCCAGCATCCGGCAGATCTCCGGCAGCAGTTCCGGGCTGTTGCGCTCGCCGGCGTGGCCGGCTGGCGGGATATCCGGCGAGTCGGTTTCCAGCACGATGGCCTCCAGCGGCAGTTGCTTGAGCACCCGCTGCATGCGCAGCGCCTGTGGCCAGGTACCGGCACCCCCGAGGCCGAGCCTGAAGCCGAGGCGCAGGTATTCCTGAGCTTCCTCCCAGCTGCCACTGAAGGCGTGCACGATGCCGGCGCGCTGCAGCTTGTAGCGTTTGAGCATGGCGATCATCGGTGCGTGGGCGCGGCGTACGTGCAGCAGTACCGGCAGCTCGAACTCAGCAGCCAGCGCCAGCTGCGCTTCGAGCAGTTCGTGCTGGCGCTCGATGTCCGGGTCCTCGACGTAATAGTCCAGGCCGATCTCGCCGATGGCGCAGAGTTTAGGCTCACCGCGTAGCTGCTCCAGCCAGTCGCGCAGCTTGCCCAGGTGCTCGTCCCGGTGCTCGGCGATGAACACCGGGTGAAGGCCCAGCGCGGCATGAACCGCTGGCTGCTCGCAGGCTAGCTGCCAGACCCGCTCCAGATTCGCTTCGTGCACGCCGAGTACCACGATGCGCTCGACGCCAGCGGCCGCGCTGCGGGCGATGACCTGGGTTCTGTCATCATCGAACATCTCGAAATCGAGGTGGGTATGGGTGTCGATAAGCTGCACGACAGGCTCCGTACGGTCGGCGGTGGGCGGGCGCGTAATGCTACATGGCCTTCAGTGGCTTTCCTCTTCGATCTGAATGTCGCTGACGCCCAGCTCTTCAAGCCGGCTGTCTTCGCTGGGGCGTATCGGGTTTTCCCAGGGGGCGTCGACCGCTGCACGCGGCTCGCGGACGTAATGCAGCAGTATTTCCAGTTCAGCCTGCTCCAGACCGGGCACTTCGAACGAGCTGATCAGCAGCGAGGCGGGCTCGCCGTTGATGCAGTAGTGGATGCGGTAACGCTTCAGATCGGTCATGGCGGGCTTCCTGCGGTTGGCGGCACTGAAGTATCCGACCGCCGAAATCCGCTCAGGCTCCAGAGTCTCCTCCTGCTTCGCGCTCAAGCAACGCCGCCTTGCGTTCCAGCCCCCAGCGATAGCCGGTCAGCGCCTGATGACTGCCGACCACGCGATGGCAGGGCACCAGCAGGCCGACGGGGTTGCTGGCGCAGGCGCGGGCGACCGCACGGGCGTGGCTGCCGAGGGTTGCCGCCAGCTCACCGTAGCGCCGCGTCTCGCCGGCGGGAATCTGCTGCAACGCCTGCCAGACGCGCTGCTGAAAGGCCGTGCCGCGCAGATCGAGCGGCAGCTGGGCGGCACGCTGCGGTTCTTCCAGTTGGCTGACGATTGCCTGCAGCCACTCACCCAGGCCTTCCTGGTCGCGCTGCAACTGTGCCGCGGCAAAGCGTGAGCGCAACTCGTCTTCCAGCGCTGTCTGGTCGTCGCCGAACAGCAGGGCGCAGATGCCGTTGTCGCTGCTGGCGACCAGCAGCTGGCCGAGTGGGCAGGGCGCCAGGGCGTAGCGCAGGGTTTCGCCCGCACCTTTGCGGCGGCGCTGGGCCGGCGTCAGTGCCTGGGCGTCCGCGTAAGGGGCCCGCGTGCCGGAGTAGCCGGCAGCGAGGGCGGCATCGAGTACCGAGTCGGCCTCGGTCAGGTGGGTTTCCAGACGTTCGCGGCGGCGCGCCGCCGACCACGCCCGCGGGGTCATGCCGGTGCGCGCCTTGAATGCCCGTGACAGGTAGGCCGGCGACAGCCCGATGCGCGCGGCCAGCTGCTGCAGCGGCAGCGGCGTCTCGGTTTCGTCGAGCAGGCGGCAGGCGGCGATCACCAGTGCATCGAGCTGCTCGCTCGGGCTCGGGCCGCAGGGCGAACAGCGGCGACATGGCCGGTAACCGGCGGCCTGGGCTGCCGCTGGATCGGTGTAGAACGCCGTCCGCTCGCGAGCTGGCCGGCGTGCCGGGCAGCTGGGGCGGCAGAAAATACCGGTCGAGCGCACGGCGAACACGAAGCGGCCATCGAAGGCGGCATCGCGTTCGCATAGCGCTTGCCAGCAGCGGTCCTGGTCGAGCATGGCGCGACTCCCCTGGTTGATGCTGCGATTGTCGGTCCTGGCCGGACGTGCGCCAATCCAAAGCGTGCTTTCAAAGTCGATGGGGAGCATGGAAGCCGCCCCGTGATTGCCGTAACCTGCAGCATCGCCCTGACCGAGAAGGACCTGCAAGCCGCTGATGAAAACGCCTAAACGACTCGAACCGCTGATCGAGGATGGCCTGATCGACGAGGTGCTGCGGCCGCTTATGAGCGGCAAGGAAGCAGCGGTATACGTGGTGCGCTGTGGCGATGAGCTGCGCTGCGCCAAGGTCTACAAGGAAGCCAACAAGCGCAGCTTCCGCCAGGCCGTGAAATACCAGGAAGGCCGTAAGGTGCGCAGCAGCCGCGATGCGCGCGCGATGGCCAAGGGCTCCAAGCACGGGCGCAAGGAGAAGGAAGACAACTGGCAGAACGCTGAGGTCGCGGCGCTGTTCCGCCTGGCCGATGCCGGCGTGCGCGTTCCCAAACCCTACGACTTTCTCGACGGCGTGCTGCTGATGGAGATGATCGCCGGCGAAGATGGCGATGCCGCACCGCGACTGAACGACGTCGACCTGCATCCGGACGACGCCCGCGAGTTCCATGCGTTCATGATCCACGAAGTGGTCAAGATGCTCTGCGCGGGGCTGGTGCATGGCGATCTGTCGGAATTCAACGTGCTGCTCGACGAGCACGGCCCGGTGATCATCGACCTGCCGCAGGCCGTGGATGCGGCCGGCAACAACCATGCGTTCGAAATGCTCGAGCGCGATGTTGGCAACATGTCGGCCTATTTCGGACAGTTCGCGCCGGAACTCAAGTTCACCCGCTACGCCAAGGAGATGTGGGCACTGTACGAGCAGGGCAAGCTGACCACCGAGACCGAGCTGACCGGGGAATTTGCCGAGCCGGAAGATGCCGCGGATATCGATGCGGTAATGCGGGAGATCAAGGCCACGCTGGCCGAGCAGGAGCGCCGAGAGGCCTTGCGCGGTGCAGACGATGCGCCGAAGGATGAACCGCCGGAGCCGCCGTGGATGAAAGGCTGATCGGCAGTCTCTGGCGAACCCCGGAGACTGCTGCTTCTGCGTTTTTGCCGACTAGGGGAGTCTTCAAAGACTCCGGCCAGTTAAGGTCTTCAGTGCGTCGATTGCTCTGTAGAGTTTTCCCCAGCGTCCGCGGTATCCGCGGACGCCGCCTTCCACCCACCCCCCAACGCCACATACAACGCCACCTGCGCCGTCGCCAGCGCGCTCCGGCCTTCCAGCGCCCGCTGGCGGGCCTGTAGCGCACCGCGCTGGGCGTCCAGCACCTCGCTCAGGTTCGCCTCACCCAGCTCGTAGCTGCGCTGCGCCAGCCGATGCGTCCGTTCACGGTGCTCGCGGGTGCGGTTGAGGGATGCGTGCCTGCGCTGCTGACCGGCCATTCTCGTCAGGCCTCGTTCGACTTCTTCCAGAGCTCGGGCCAGCGCCTGTTCGAAGGCGACATAGGCGGTCTCGCCCTCGGCATCGGCGAGGTCGATGGCGGCGCCGCGGCGAGGATAGTCGAGCAATGGCAGGCCGAACGTCGCGCCGACCCGGGCGAAGTTCGAGGCGCCGGATATCGCGTCTCCCAGAGCGAAGCCGGAGCGGCCCACCGCGGCCTGCACCGCCAGCTTGGGGAACAGATCGCGGCGGGCGGCCAGCGATTGCAGCTCGGCGGCGTCCAGCCGTGCGGCTTCGGCGATAAGATCCGGGCGGCGGCGCAGCAGGTCGATGGGCTGGCCCGGGGCGATGCGCTCCTCAGCCAGTGGCACCGGCGCGCTGGCGGCGAGACGTCCAGCGGTGCTGCCCGGCGGCTCGGCGAGCAGGGTGTCAAGCGCCAGCTGCGCTTCGGCCAGATGAATGTCCAGCTCGTCCAGATCGGCTTCCAGCGACGCCCGCTCGGCGGATGTGGCCTCGACGTCCAGCCGGGTCACTTCGCCGGCGTGGAACAGCAGCCCGGCGATACGCTCCAGTTCGCGCGCCACTTCGATGCCTTCGACCAGCAAGGCGCGCTGGCCCTGCAACGCGCGCAGCTGCAGATAGCCCTGGGCGGTGTTCGAGGCCACGGCCAGGCGCGCGGCGATCGTCTGTGCCTCGGCCGAGCGCAGCTGCTGGGCCGCACTGTCACGCCGCGCGCGGGTGGCGCCGAACAGGTCGAGTTCCCAGGTCGCCTGCAGCGCCAGCTCCCAGGTATCGAAGCTGATCACGTCGTCGTCGGGGATGAAGTCGGCCAGCGGGCTGTCGGGTTCGGCTTCCTGATCGTTCTCGTTCCACTGGCGGCTGGCCGAACCAGGCAGATCGAAGCTCGGCAGCAGGCCGGCGCGCGACTGGCGCAGCTGGGCTCGCGCTGCGGTGACGCGCGCCATGGCCAGGCGTACATCGTGGTTCTGCTGCATGGCGCGGCTGACCAGCGCGCTGAGCTGCGGGTCATCGAACTGGCGCCACCAGACGGCCAGCGACTCGGCATCGGCCGGATGCGCACCGGCGGCACTGAACCAGCCTTCCGGCAGTTGCGGATCGACATGCTGCGGTGCGCTGGAGCAGGCACTCAGGGCCAGGGCGAGTAGCAGCGGGGCGGCCAGGGCCTTGGCAGTCATGCAGTTTCCTCCGGGCGCACTTTCATGAACAGCAGGTACAGGCACGGCACCGCCAGCAGCGTCAGCAACGTGGCGAAGCCCAGGCCGCCCATGATGGTAACCGCCATGTTGGCGAAGAACGGGTCGAACAGCAGCGGCACCATGCCCAGTACGGTGGTGCCGGCGGCCATCATCACCGGTCGCAGGCGCGACGCCGAGGCTTCGATGATGGCGGTCAGGCGCGGCACCTCGTCGTCGATCTGCCGGTCGATCTCGTCCACCAGCACCACGGCGTTCTTGATCAGCATGCCGGTCAGGCTGAGCAGGCCGAGCAGTGCCATGAAGCCGAACGCCTGACCGGTGAGCAGCAGGCCGAAGCTCACCCCGCAGATCGCCATGGGCACCACCAGCCAGATCATCAGCGGCTGGCGCACCCTGGCGAACAGCAGCACGGTGACCAGCACCATTGCCAGGTAGGGCACCGCCAGCGTGCTGGCCAGCGCCTGCTGGGCCTCGGAAGACTGTTCGTAGTCGCCGCCCCATTTCAGGCTGTAGTTGACCGGCAGCTCGATGCCCTCGATCAGCGGGCGAATGCGCTCGTGTGCCTCGTTGGTGTTCTCGCCGTCGCGCGGGTCGGCGCGGATGGAGATCGTCCGCTCGCGGTCGTAGCGCACGATGATGCTGTCCTCGCTGACCGGCTCGATGCTGTCGGCGACCTGCGCCAGTGGCACGTAGCCGGTGCCGGCGGGGCTCCAGATCAGGCGTTGCAGCAGGTCACCGCTATCGATGCGGTCCTCCGGCGCGGCGCGCAGCAATACCGGGATCAGCTCGTCGCGCTCGCGCAGCAGGCTGACCCGTTGGCCTTCGCTGCCGGCGGCCAGGGCACGTGCCACGGCCTGGCGCGTCAGGCCGGCATCGGCGAGGCGATCCAGCGCCAGTTGCGGGCGGAGCACCAGTACCTGCTGGCGCCAGTCGTCGCGCACGTTGAAAACCTTGCCCTCATCCTGCAGGCGCTTGCGGCCTTCGGCGGAAATGGCCCGCAGCACCTCGATGTCCGGGCCGCTGATGCGCGCTTCCAGCTTGGCCTCGGCATTGGGGCCGAACATGAACTGCGCAGCCGAGACGTCGGCCGAGGGATAGCGTTGTGGCAGCTGCTGGTTGATCTGCCTCACCAGCCCGGCGATCAGCTCGGCATCCTCGGTGCGCACGAGAAAGTGCATCAGCGACGAATTCGGCTGCTCCGGCATATAGGTCAGCATGAAGCGCGAGGCTCCGGCGCCGATGAAGCTGGACACCTCGCTTACCCCCTCCAGCTCCGCCAAATACGCCTCCACGTCAGAGGCGGTCTCTGCGGTCTCGCGAATATGCGTGCCCTGTGGCAGGAACAGATTGACGTAGAAAAGCGGCGTGCTCGACGGCGGGAAGAAGCTCTGCGGCAAGCGGGTGAACAGCACCATACTGACCACCGTCAGCACTACTAGCACGCCGACCGTCAGCCAGGGCCGATGCAGCACTCCGCCGGCCAGTCGGCGGTAGCGGTTGTACCAGGGGCCGTCGTAGGCGGCGTCGGGGTCCTCGTCGGTCTTGGCGTTGCGCAGCAGGTAATGACCGAACAGCGGCACCAGCAGCAACGCCAGCAGCCAGCTGAGCAGCAGCGACACGGCGATGACGAAGAACAGCGAGAAGAGGAACTCGCCGGTGGTGTCCTGGGATAGACCAATGCCGGCGAAGGCGAGGATGCCGATGATGGTGGCGCCGAGCAGCGGCCACTGCGTCTGTTGCAGCGTTTCCTGTGAGGCTTCGAGGATGCTCTTGCCCTGGCGCTGGCGCACCAGCATGCCGTCGCAGACCACGACCGCATTGTCGACCAGCATGCCCATGGCGATGATCAGTGCGCCGAGGGAAATTCGCTCCAACTCGATGCCCGCCAGCCACATCACCAGCAGCGTGCCGAGCACGGTGAGAAACAGCACCGCGCCAATGATGACGCCGGCGCGCAGACCCATGGCGATGCACAGCACGCCGACCACGATGGCCACCGAGAGGAACACGTTGAGCGCGAAGCTGTTCACCGACTCATCGACGATCTGGTGCTGCTCGTACAGCGGATGCAGTTCGGCGCCCAGTGGCATGCGGTGTTCGATGGCCTGCAACGCCGCTTCGACGCTGTGTCCGACCTCGACGATATTCGCTCCGGAGACCCCGCTGACGCCCAGGGTTAGTGCCGCCTGGCCGTTGTGGCGGATGATCTGCCGCGGCCGCTCGGCGTAGTCGCGCGACAGCTTGGCGATGGCGCCCAGCTCGACCCGCTGCGCGCCCTGGCCGACCGGCAATGCGCGCAGCTCTTCGAGCGAATCGAAGGCGCCGCTCGGGCGCAGGCGCACGAAGTACTCGCCGGCATGCACGCCGCCGGCATCTACCGCGGCATCGGTATCGGCCAGCGCCGCCGCGATCTCGTCGGGGGCGATGCCCATCGCGGCCAGCTGCGCCTGGTCGACTTCCACGAGGATGCGCTCTTCCTGCACGCCGGCGATCTCGACCTTGCCGACGCCGTCGGCGGCCACCAGCGCGCGGCGCAGATCCTTGGTCGTTTCGTGGAGCTCCTTTAGCGTCAGGCCATCGCCGGTCAGCGCGTAGAAGATGCCGTAGACGTCGCCGAAATCATCGTTGACCTGCGGCGGTTCGATCCCCGGCGGCAGGTCGCCCTGGGCATCGTTGATCTTGTTGCGCAGCTCGTCCCAGATCTGCGGTAGCGCATCGCCGTCGTAGCGGTCCTGCATCTCCACGCGAATCTCGGCGATGCCCGGCATCGAGCGTGAGCGGAGCTCCTTGATCTGCGACATCTGCTGGATCGCGCTTTCCAGCGGTTCGGTCACCTGCTGTTCGACCTCCAGCGCCGTGGCGCCGGGATACTGCACGTTGACGATGGCCTGCTTGATGGTGAATTCCGGGTCTTCCAGGCGGCCGATCTCGAAGAAGGCGAGGGTGCCGCCGAGCAGGCAGATCAGTATCAGAATCCAGATGTTGACCGGGCGGGTGATGGCGTAGCGGGCGAAATCCATCGGCTCAGTTCCGCTCCTTCGCTTCGATCGGTTGGTCTTCGTGCAGCTTGCTGCCGCCAGCGACGATGATCGGCAGCTGCGCCTGCAGGCCCTCGCCACGGATCAGTGCCTGATCGCCTTCAACCTGCTGCAGGTCCACGGCCAGCCGCCGCGCGCGGCCATCGTCCGCCTGCCAGATGAAATGCTGGCCGTCGCTGCCGGTCTGCAGCGCCGACAACGGCAGGCGAAAGGCGTCATGGGTCGTCTGCGGCTGCGCCGGACGTTCGATGCTGACGCGCATGGCCATGCCCGGCAGCAGGTTGTAATCCTCCGGCGGCTCGCCCTGCAGCACCAGGCGGTAGGTGCGCGCGCCTTCACGCGGCTGCGTGCTGTGCTCCTTGTAGCGCAGCGGCAGGCGCACATCGGCGATCACCAGCTCGCCTTCGGCCTGCAGACCGGCGCCGAGCGGAATGCTCAAGGCGGCGGTTTCCGGCAGATCAATGCTGACTTCGATATGGCGGTTGTCCTGCATCTCGAATACCGGCGTGCCTACCGCGACCACCATGTCCGGCTCGGCCAGGCGGCGCGCCACCACGCCATCGAACGGCGCGTTCAGCGTGCTGTGGTCGAGGTCGCGCTGGGCGCTGTCGCGCGCCACCCGTGCCGCCACGGTGTTGGCTTGCAGCGCTTCGATGGCGGCGGGGGCGAGAATGCCCTCGGCGAGGAGGGTGCGCTTGCGCGCCAGATCCGCTTCCAGTTGACGCAGGCGTGCCTCGGCTTCGCGCATCTGCAGGCGATAGTCGGTGCGATCCAGCTGTGCCAGCGCTTGCCCGCGGCGCACCCGCGTGCCTTCGTCGACCAGGATGCGCTCGATACGCCCGGCCACCTCGAATGACAGCTGCGTGGAGGTCACGCTCTGCACCACGCCGGAGAAGCGCAGCGCCTCGGCTTTCGGTGCGGCCGCCTGCAACGGCTCGACCAGGGCCACCCGTGGCGGCTCGGGTGCCGGCTCGGCCTCCGAGGAACAACCACCGAGCAGCGGCAGCGCACAGACGATGATCCTCAACCAGGCACGGGACGCTGGGAATGCTCGCGTTGACGTCATCGTGGCTCCTATCTGATCGGCGTTGCGGGCGTGCGGGCACCCGTTGGGACTGACAGTAGAGTCCCGCGTCTGCGCAGGAGTTCGCTGGCGATGTTCGTAGAAGTGAGGTGACCGGGCGGTCGACTTCTGCCGAGGCTCTGCCACACTCAAGGGTGCGCTGCTGCGGCTCTGCAGCGCTTGACCGTCGTGAACTCAGCGGGGATGCTTGCCCGCTGTTGAAGGCGCATCACTCATGGGGAATACGCAATGCAAGGCCAGGCACCGGTAATCGACTATCTGAAGGAGCTGCTGCGCGGCGAACTGGCGGCGCGCGATCAGTATTTCCTGCATTCGCGGATGTACGCCGACTGGGGCTTCAGCAAGCTCTACGAGCGCATCAATCACGAGATGGAGGAGGAGACGCAGCACGCCGATGCACTGTTGCAGCGCATCCTCTTTCTCGAAGGCACCCCGGACATGACGCCGGAGCCGATCAATCCGGGGCACACCGTGCCGGACATGCTGCGCAACGACCTGGCGCTGGAGTACAAGGTGCGCGCCGCACTGGCCCAGGGCATCGCGCTGGCCGAACAGCACGGCGACTACCCGACCCGCGACATGCTGGCGCTGCAGCTGCACGACACCGAGGAAGACCACGCCTACTGGCTGGAGCAGCAGCTCGGCCTGATCGACCGCATCGGTCTGCAGAATTACCTACAATCCCAGGCCAGCTGAGCCTTCCACCCCGCGAGGCAGGGCCTGCCTCGCGAGGTTCCGTCAGAGCCGGAAGCGGCTCACCATCGACTGCAACTGACCGCCCAGACGGGCCAGCTCGGTGCTCGACGCCGCGGTTTCCTCGCTGGCGGCGGCGGTCTGTTCCGACACATCGCGCACGTTCACCACGCTGCGGCTGATCTCCTCGGCCACCGCGCTCTGCTCCTCGGCGGCCGCGGCGATCTGCTGGTTCATCGCCTGGATGTTCGACACGGTGCGGGTGATGCTGCCCAGCGACGCGCCGGCCCGGCGCGCCAGCTCGACGCCGCTGTCGGTCAGGTCGCGGCTGGTGTGCATGATCGAGGCAACCTGCTGGGTGCCGTTCTGTAGCGCGGCGACCAGCCCTTCGATTTCCTCAGTGGACTTCTGCGTACGCTGCGCCAGGCCGCGGACCTCGTCGGCGACCACGGCGAATCCGCGTCCGGCCTCGCCGGCACGGGCGGCTTCGATGGCGGCGTTGAGCGCCAGCAGGTTGGTCTGCTCGGCCACCGCCTGAATCACGTTCATCACGCTGCCGATCTTGTCGCTCTCTTCCTGCAGCGCGGTCATCGCCTCGGTGGAGCGCACCACGGCGCTGGCCATGCGTTCGATCTGGGTGACCACCTCGGTGACCACGCGATCGCCTTCCCGGGCTTCGCCGTCCGCCTCGGTGGCGGCCAGCGCGGCCTGTTCGGCATTGCGCGCGACTTCCTGAACGGTCGCCGACATCTCGTGCATGGCGGTGGCGACCTGATCGGTTTCTTCCTTCTGGCTGTTCACGCCGGCGCTGGTCTGCTGGGTGACGGCCGAGAGCTCCTCGGCGGCGGCGCTGATCTGGCTGACACCATCGCGGATGCCGCCGATCAGCTCGCGCAGGGTCGAGCCCATCTGCTGGATGCCGCGCTGCAGCACGCCCAGCTCGTCGCGGCGCTGAACCTGTGCGGTGGCGCTGAGGTCGCCGGAGGCGATGCGCTCGACGTCAGCCAGGGTGGCACGCAGCGGCAGGATGATCTGCCGGGTGATCAGCCAGGCGGCCAGCATTCCCAGCACCAGGGCCAGCAGCGCGCTGACGATCAGGCGCGTGCGTGCTGCGGCGCTTTCCACGTCGAGCTGGTCGAGCTGGAACTGGTAGAGCGAGTCGCTGATACGGACGATTTCCTTCTGCTGGTCGGTCATCTCCTGGCGCGCCTTGGCGATTGCCTGGGTGGCCTTCTCCAGCGCCTCGATGGCGCTGCGGTACTCGCCGAGCACCGTGCGCATCTGCTGCAGCGCCGCGCCGCTGTCGGCGTCCAGTGCGCCGGCATGACGGCCGAGGGTGGCCTGCGCGGCGTCGAGCTGGGCGTAGATCGCCTTCGCCGCCTCGGCACCCGGGCTGCTCATGTAGACGCGCAGCAGGTACTGCGCACGCTGCACGTCGTCTTCGATCTGGGTGATCGCCTGGAATTGTGCGAAACGGCCCTCGTCATAGTCCGAGAGCTGCAGCACCTGACGGTTCACGCCAGCCATCAGCTCGCTCAGACGGCCTGCGGCCTGGTCGATGATCTGCCGCGAGGCGTTGGCCTGGGCATAGGCCTTGCGCATGTCGTTCAGCGAATTCTGATACTGCGCGTTGTAGCCGGCCTGCTCCTTGAGCTGGGCGACGTTGACCGGGTTCTTGAAGGTCTCCAGCAGCTTGGTCTGCTGGGCGAGGTAGATGGACAGGTTCTTGTCCAGACGCTCGGTAGATTCGTTGTCACCATTGGCCAGCATGAATTGCAGGCGGGCGATACGCAGGTCGGTCAGCGTCTTGTTCAGCAATGAGATTTCGGTCATCCAGCCGCTGCGCTGGATGACACTGCCGAGGCTGCCCCAGCCGTTCCAGGCGAGGATGAGGGTCAAGATCAGCACGGCACCGAAGCCCAGTGCGAGCTTCCTGCTGACGCCGATGTTTGCAAACCAGTTGTTCATGTCACTCCAATCAGATGAATAGTTCGATCCGAGCGGGTGCCTTGCCGGCGGCCCGCGGGTGTCTTCGGGCCCTCTTTCGGCCGCGAGCATACGAACTTGAATGTAAATCGAGGAATGGTCGCAGCGAACGCTGGAGCAGGGGGCGCGGGCCGGGGCGGACCGCGTTGGCATCAGCCTTTGCCAGGCGCAGTGATTGGGGAGGGGCGGGATGACGGGGCGCTGCAGCAGCCGCTTTCGATGCCCTGCAGGATCGGGCAGTCCGGGCGATCATCGCCCTGGCAGTGGTCGACCAGCTCCTGCAGGGTGTCGCGCAGGCCGACCAGCTCGGCGATCTTGCGGTTCAGCTCGTCGATGTGCGCGCCGGCCAGGGCTTTCACGTCGGCGCTGGCGCGCTGACGGTCCTGCCACAGCGCCAGCAGCTTGCCGACCTCCTCCAGCGAGAAACCCAGGTCACGGGCGCGGCGGATGAAAGCCAGCTGATGCAGGTCGCGCTCGTTGTAGTGGCGATAGCCATTGGCGCCACGCCCGGCCGGCGTGAGCAGGCCGATGGATTCGTAGTAGCGGATCATCTTCGCCGTGAGGCCACTGTGCTTGGCTGCCTGACCAATGTTCATGGCGTGCTCCCGATCATTCTTCCGGCTTCCAGGAACGCAGCAGCAGGGCGTTGCTCACCACGCTGACGCTCGACAGGGCCATCGCCGCGCCAGCCACCACCGGGCTGAGAAAGCCGAAGGCGGCGAGCGGAATGCCCACCAGGTTGTAGATGAAGGCCCAGAACAGGTTCTGCTGGATCTTGCGGTAGGTGCGCCGGCTGATTTCCAGCGCCGCCGGTACCAGCCGTGGATCGCCGCGCATCAGGGTGATGCCGGCGGCGTGCATGGCCACATCGGTACCGCCACCCATGGCGATGCCGACATCCGCTGCGGCCAGGGCCGGGGCATCGTTGATGCCGTCGCCGACCATCGCCACCACCGCGCCGCCTTTCTTCAGCTCCGCCACGGTGGCGGCCTTGTCCGCTGGCAGCACCTCGGCATGCACGTCATCGATGTGCAGCGCTTCGGCCACCACCCGCGCGCTGCCACGGTTGTCGCCGGTGATCAGGTGGCTGCGGATATGCCGCGCCGCGAGCCCGGCAATCGCTGCTGCGGCGCCGTCCTTGAGGCTGTCACCAAAAGCGAACAGGCCGAGGATACGCGGCTCGGGCGCATGCTCCACCAGCCAGGAGAGGGTGCGACCCTCGGCTTCCCAGCGCTGGGCGGTTTCCAGCAGCTCGCCCGGCTGCAGGCCGTACTCGCCGAGCATGCGCCGGTTGCCCAGCGCCAGCTGCTGACCATCCAGCGTTCCGGCGATGCCGCGGCCGCTCAGGGCCTGGCTCTTCTGTACATCCGGCACGGCGATGCCGTCGGCTTCGCAGCGCTCCAGCACGGCGCGCGCCAGTGGGTGTTCGCTGCCCCGCTGCAGGGCGCCGGCCAGGCGCAGTATCCGCGCTTCGTCGCCGTCCACGGCATGCAGGTGGATGATCTGCGGCTTGCCCGAGGTGAGCGTGCCGGTCTTGTCGAAGGCCACGGCCGTGACCGCATGGGCGACTTCCAGCGCCTCCGCGTCCTTGATCAGGATGCCGTGGCGCGCAGCCACGCCGGTGCCGGCCATGATCGCCGCCGGCGTGGCCAGACCCAGGGCGCAGGGGCAGGCGATGACCAGCACGGCCACGGCGTTGATCAGCGCGACCTCGACCGGCGCGCCAGTGAGCAGCCAGCCGATCAGGGTGAACACGGCGATCACCAGTACCGCCGGGACGAACACCTGACTGACCTTGTCCACCAGCTTCTGGATCGGCGCCTTGGCTGCCTGGGCGTCTTCCACCAGGCGGATGATCCGCGCCAGCACGGTCTCGCCACCGAGCGCAGTAGTGCGCACCAGCAGCCTGCCCTCGCCATTGATCGCGCCGCCGGTGATGCGGTCGCCTGGCGCCTTGTTCACTGGCAGGCTCTCGCCACTGATCAGCGCTTCGTCGGCCTGGCTTTCGCCCTCGACCACTTCACCGTCCACCGGGAAACGCTCGCCTGGCTTGACCATCACCAGGTCGTCCAGGCGCAGCGCGGCGATGGCGACGTCTTCCTCGCGGCCGTCGACTACCCGTGTCGCGCGGTCTGGGCGCAAGGCTTCGAGCGCACGAATGGCGGCGCTGGTCTGGCGCTTGGCGCGGCTTTCCAGGTATTTGCCCAGCAGCACCAGGGCGATCACCACCGCTGAGGCCTCGAAATACAGGTGCGGCATCTGCCCGGCCGGCGTCGCCCACCATTGATAGAGGCTCAGGCCATAACCGGCGCTGGTGCCGATGGCGACCAGCAGGTCCATGTTGCCGGCGCCAGCACGCACCGCCTTCCAGCCGGCCACGTAGAAGCGTGCGCCGAGGATGAACTGCACTGGGGTGGCGAGCAGGAACTGGAGCCACGCTGGCAGCATCCAGTGCTGCCCGAACAGTTCGCCGAACATCGGCAGCACCAGCGGTGCGGCCAGCAACAGGGCGGCGATCACCGCCCAGCGTTCACGCTGCAGGCGTCGCGCGGCATCCTGTTCGGGGCGCTGCTGGTCGCCGGCGCTCGCCTTGTAGCCGGCGGCCTCGACCGCCTGGATCAGCGCGGCGGGGTCCGGCGTGCCGATCACCTCGACATGCGCGCGCTCGCTGGCCA
Organism: Stutzerimonas kunmingensis; assembly: GCF_032106285.1. Classification (GTDB taxonomy): domain Bacteria; phylum Pseudomonadota; class Gammaproteobacteria; order Pseudomonadales; family Pseudomonadaceae; genus Stutzerimonas; species Stutzerimonas kunmingensis_B. Next base: position 75,946 of record NZ_DAMCPO010000010.1, on the reverse strand, counting down.
GGTTCACCGCGGCGCTGCGCACGCCTGGCACCTTGAGCAGGGCGCGTTCGACCCGGCCGACGCAGCTGGCGCAGGTCATGCCCTCGATGTTCAGCTCGATGCTCTGCAGCGGTACGCCGTAGCCGGCCTTTTCCACGGCCTCGATCAGCGTCGCCACACCCAGGTCATCGCCTTCGATACGCACCTGTTCGTTGGCCAGGTTGACGTTGGCCGCGGCGACGCCCGGCACCTTGAGCAGGGCCCGTTCGACGCGGCCGGCGCAGCTGGCGCAGGTCATACCGCTGACGGGCAGCGTATGGGTGGCGCTGGACATGGCAGTGACTCCTCGGATTGCGATGGCTGCAGGATCGACCTTAACCCTATGGCAAGGTCAACACCATGATCTGAGACAGCAGGTGTCTTGACCTTGCCCGGGTGGCAAGGTCGAGAATCGGCGCCTTCAGCAGACGAGGAGAGCGACGATGCAAGTATTCAACGTGAGCGGAATGACCTGCAGCCATTGCGAGCGTGCGGTAACCCAGGCCATCCAGGCGCTGGACCCGCAGGCGCAGGTGCAGGTGGACCTGGCGGCCGGAACGGTGCAGGTCCAGAGCAGCGCCAGCGAGCAGGCGATTCGCCAGGCGATCAGCGAAGAGGGCTACCAGGTGAGCTGATCGCTCACGCGGCAGGCTGGTCGGGATCGTCCGGCCAGTCGCGGACCAGGCCGCGGAACAGCGGGTCGATCAGCGCCCTGGTATCGACCTCTGGCGCGAACAGTTCGGTGTCGCGCGTCCAGTCGGTGAACAGTCCGACCACCAGGGCGTGCAGCGACAGCGCGGCGAGCCGCGGCGTGACGCCGGGGCGCAGGCAGGTCGAGGCGTTGCGCAGCAGGTTTTCGCACAGATCGATGAACTGGTTGATGAAGGCGTGGTGACGTTCCTCGGCTTCACGCAGTTCATCGGTGAATTCGCACTTGTGCAGCAGGATGGTGAAGATCCGGCGCTTCTGCTCGTTGCTGGCCAGGGTGCTGATAGCCTCGACCGTCAGGTTGCGCAGGGCGATCAGTGCCTGTAGCGGCTGCTGCTGATCGCAGCTGCACAGGCGCTCGGTCATCTGCTCCGGTGGCAGGCGAATCTGGTTGAGCATTTCGTGGAACAGGTGCGCCTTGTTCTGAAAATGCCAGTACACCGCGCCGCGCGTCACACCGGCGTCACGGGCGATCTGGTCGAGGCTGGTGTGGGCCACCCCCTTGTCCAGAAACAGCCGCTCGGCAGACGCGAGGATGGCGATACGAGTTTTTTCGGCTTCTTCTTTGGTTCGGCGCATGGGCAGATTCAGGCAGATGACGGCTGCTTCGGGCGTCCAGCAGCGATGGAGGGCGGCCAGTGTAACGGCGCATCTCGTCGTGATGCATGTTTACAATCGGCGGTGTATGTAACAGCATCTTGCACGCCGGTGCAAATTCCCGGGCACGGTCGAGGTACCAACAACTCACCCGGCCACGTCTTCTTTCCAGCTTGCGAGCCTCTGATGTCCCTGCGGATTCTTCTCATACTGGGCGCGCTCAGCGCGTTCGGTCCCCTGGCGATCGACATGTACCTGCCGGCGTTCCCCTTGCTGGCGGAGTCGTTCGGCACCAGTGTCGATCACGTGCAGCTTTCGCTGGCGGCCTATTTCGTCGGCCTGGCCATCGGTCAGCTGGTCTACGGGCCGTTGGCCGATCGCTATGGGCGGCGCGGGCCGCTGCTGGTCGGTGTGACGCTGTTCACCCTGGCATCGCTGGCCAGCGCCTTTGCGCCGTCCATGGACTGGCTGATCGGCGTGCGTTTCGTCCAGGCGCTCGGTGGCTGTGCCGGCATGGTGGTAGCGCGTGCCGTGGTGCGTGACCTGTGCGACCCGATGACCAGCGCCAAGGTGTTCTCGCAGCTGATGCTGGTGATGGGCCTGGCGCCTATCCTCGCACCGGTGGCGGGCGGTGCGTTGCTGGCGTCGTTCGGCTGGCCGTCGATCTTCATCCTGCTGACGCTGTTCAGCGCGATGTGCCTGGTGGCGGTCACGCTGTGGCTGCCGGAAACCTATCCGGCCGGGCTGTCGCGTCAGCCGATGTCCGGTGCGCTCGGGCAGTATCTGCGGCTGTTCCGTGATCGCTTCTTCATCGGCCACGTGCTGACCGGTGCGCTGTGCATGGCCGGCATGTTCGCCTACATCACCGGCTCGCCGTTCGTCTTCATCGAACTGTATGGCGTCAAACCCGAGCATTTCGGCTGGCTGTTCGGCGTCAATGCGGCGGGTTTCATCCTGATGGCGCAGGTCAACGTGCGGCTGGTGCGCTGGCGCGGGCCGGAGTTCTGGGTGCGGCGCTGGGTGTGGTTCTTCTTCGGCAGTGCGCTGGCGTTGTTGGCAGTGGCGGCCGCACAGCCCGAATCGCTCTGGCCGTTGCTGATTCCGCTGTTCTGCTGCGTGTCCTGCCTCGGTTGCCTGCTGCCGAACGCCACGGCCTGCGCCATGGCCGACCAGCGCGCCAATGCCGGCAGCGCCTCGGCCTTGCTCGGCAGCATGCAGTTCACCATTGCCGCCATCGCCGCTTCCGCGGTGGGGGCTTTGCACAACGGCACTGCAGTGCCCTTGGCGGCGATCATCAGCCTGTGCGGCCTGCTGGCAACGATCGTCGCCTACACCACGGCGCGCGCCAGTACGGAATGACTGTCAGGCGCTGAGTGGCAGGGGATGCGGCGCCTGCAGGCGACGGTGCAGGGTTTCGACGAAGGCGCGCGCTTCGGCTTCGCTGCGAAAGGTGACTTTCTGCCGGTCGAGGCTCACCTGCCAGGCGCTGTCGGGGTAGGGCGTCAGGGGACGGACGAGAATGTGCATGGCGATCTCCTCGTGAAGTAGACGCGGCACAGTCTAGGCGCAGCCATGGCTCGCGCGGCGAGCCATGGTGTCGCAGGTCGGCCGGGCGCCGACGAATGGCTCAATAGGCCAGCCGTGCGTCCAGACTGTTTTGCGCCAGGCGGCGGGCCTGTTCCTCGGTCATGCCCAGGCTTTCGTGCAGCGCGACGAAGTTCTCCGTCACATAGCCGCTGAAGTAGGCCGGGTCATCGGAATTCACCGTGACCTTCACGCCCTGCTCCAGCAGGTCGAGGATGTTGTGCTGACGCATGTCTTCGAACACCTTGAGCTTGGTGTTGGACAGCGGGCAGACGGTCAGCGGAATCTGCTCCTCGATCAGCCGGGCGATCAGCTTCGGATCTTCGGCCGCACGCACGCCGTGGTCGATACGGCTGACCTTGAGCAGATCCAGTGCCTGCCAGATGTACTCGGGCGGGCCTTCCTCGCCGGCATGGGCAACGGTGAGGAAGCCTTCGGCACGCGCCTTGTCGAACACGCGCTGGAACTTGCTCGGCGGGTGGCCGACTTCGGAGCTGTCGAGGCCGACGGCGAAGAAAGCGTTGCGATAGGGCAGCGCCTGTCCCAGCGTCCTGAAGGCTTCCTCTTCCGGCAGGTGGCGCAGGAAGCTGAGGATCAGCCCGCTGCTGATGCCCAGCAGCTCACGGCCGTCGGCCAGCGCCGCGCTGATGCCGTTGAGCGCGGCCTCGAACGGCACGCCGCGGTCGGTGTGGGTCTGCGGGTCGAAGAAGGGCTCGGTATGCACCACGTTCTGCTCTTCGCACTTCTGCAGGTAGGCCCAAGTCAGGTCGTAGAAATCCTGCTCGGTGCGCAGCACGTCGGCGCCGGCATAGTAGAGGTCGAGGAATTCCTGCAGGTTGCCGAAGTTGTAGGCGCTGCGCAGTGCCTCCACGTCGTTCCAGGGCAGGGCGATCTTGTTGCGCTCGGCCAGGCGGAACATCAGTTCGGGTTCCAGCGAGCCCTCCAGGTGCAGGTGGAGTTCGGCCTTGGGCAGATTATTGAGCCAGTCGTGCATCGCGAAATTCTCGTCTTTCGGGTGTGCGGGCATTCTATCGGTGGGTTGGAGCAACTGATATGCCAGCTGACCCAGTTTGTCCCGCCTAGCAATTCTGGATGACAGCCGAATGACTGATTCATTGCGGTTAGCGCGATTTGGCGATTAATTGACCAGCGGTCTGCAGCCCAGTTCTGACGGGCGCTGGCGAGGTTGTTCCCAATGTTATCCACAAAGTTCTCCACTCAATTCGGGCATAACCTCGAGCTGGCAGAACGCGATTGATAGCAAAACGTCAGTAGCCGACTGATCAGTCAAAAAACACAGTAATTCAAGCGCTTAACGCACCCCGTTGGGGCGCGCACGGCTGATTGATCAAAAATTGTGCAGTTTTCCCGGGCGCCCGCCGGGAGCGCTTTCCAGGCGGCCATACAATTGTTATCCACAATTGCGTCCACAGTATTTGTGGGCAACGACGCGTCTAGTCCATGGCTTCCAGCTGACTGCGCCCGCGGGTGATATCAGCGAGCAATCTCTCCAGCGGCTGCAGCTGAGCGGCGGGAAGGGCAATCTCCAGGGTCGCGCCTTCGGCATCGAAATGTTCGGCTTCCAGCAGCGCCTCGAATTCCGCCAGGCGTGCCTTGAACAGCGCCAGCTCGGCGAAGCGGCAATGACAGCGACAGCGCGAGCGCGACACCAGCTCGCTGCGTTCGCCGGCCTGCAGGCACTTCGCCGTGGTGCCGCCATAGGCACGGGCCAGGCCGCCAGTGCCGAGCTTGATGCCGCCGAACCAGCGGATCACCACCACCGCGACCCGGTCGAAGTCCTGCCCTTCGATGGCGGTGAGCATCGGCCGACCGGCCGTGCCGCCGGGCTCGCCGTCGTCGCTGAAACGGTACTGGTTGCCGATCTTCCACGCCCAGCAGCTGTGGGTCGCCGTGGGATCGCTGACCGCCTGGACGAACGCCTGCGCTTCCTCCGGGCTTTGCACCGGTGCGGCCTTGGCCAGGAAGCGGCTTTTGCTGATGACTTCCAGCAATTCGCAGGGCGCGGACAGGGTGAAGGGCATGGCAGTTACGGCGTCGGTGATGGTTTGCGGGGCGGCCATTGTAGCGGCGCCGCCGCGGCTGCGCTGCGTCGTCCTGCACGAGGCCATCCGGCGAACGGATTGAACTTCGCCAGACCGTCCAACCCCTATCTAGTAGGGCGCGGTTGCGCGCATGGCCTGGAGAGGCCCCGCCGTACCGCATTTCGCTGGCACATCGGATGGAGGACATTCCATGCTCAATTCCAGTTACCAGTCATGTATCCAGGCCTGTTCCAATTGCGCACTGGTCTGCGAGACCTGCGCGGCATCCTGCTTGCGCGAGGACGACGTGAAGATGATGGCGCGCTGCATCGAACTCGATCGTGACTGCGCCGACATGTGTGCGATCGCAGCAGTGCTGATGACCCGCGACAGTGCCTATGCCAAAGCCTTCTGCAAGCTCTGCGCGCAGGTCTGTCGCGATTGCGCCGAGGAGTGCGGCAAGCACAAGCACGACCATTGCCAGGCCTGCGCCGAGGCCTGTCGCAAGTGCGCTGAAGAGTGCGAAAAGATGGCAGCCTGATCGGTCGCCGATTCGGAGGGCCGCAGCTGCGGCCCTTTTGCTTCAGCTCAGCCAGTCCAGCGTCAGGATCAGACGGCGCTCAGCCGTTGTCGCCTGCGGCGAGCGATGAATGATCCCGGCGCCTTCGTTACCCAGCCATTTCTCCCCCTTGAACAACGCCACGTCGCCGACCCCGAGCTGCTGGATGGCAGCCGGATCAGTCGGTTCGGCTGTCGGATCGCCCAGGCGCCGACGCGGCATGCCGCCCTCCTGAAGCCATTCGCTACCTGCGCCGGCGTAGGTGGTGATCAGCCGCAGCGGTACGTGATCGACGTGAAAGCGCGGGCACATGGGTTTGTCCAGCACGCGCAGGCGCAGGCCGATACGCCGCGCGTCGACCAGGCAGCTGAACGCCCGCACCAGCCAGGCCACGTCGGCGACGAAACCGGCATGGCCGGCAATGTCCCGATAGGCCGCCGCCAGGGTTGGCAGCTGCAGCTCACCGTCGCCGGTCGGTTCGAGGGTCAGCGATTCCGCCAGCGGCTCGCCCAGTGCCAGGAGTGTCTCGGCGAACCCGGCAATATGCAGCGGCAGCCGGCGCTGCCATACGCTGAGGTTGACGCCATCGTTCAGCGCTTCGCCGAGTACTGCCGGGGAGCCGCCCAGCAACTGGCGCGGCTGTGGGCGGATGATCTGCTGCGCCTGCATCAGGCGACCTGCTCGTGCCAGGGGCCGAACGGGTCCGGCAGGCGCAGCCAGCCGGTGACGCCCACGGCCCACTCGCTGTCGTTCAGCAGGCAGGCGTCGAGTTCGCGGCGCAGCTGGTCGAAGTTGATGTTCTGCCCGATGAAGACCAGCTCCTGGCGGCAATCGCCGAACTCGCCACGGGATTTGGCCAGGATTGCCGTGCGGCTTTCGCTGTCGCTCGGCCAGGCCGATTCAGGGGTGAAGTGCCACCAGCGGCCGGCATAGTCGTAGCGCATCAGCCCACCGGCCTGGGACCAGCTGCCTGCTTCCTCTGGTCGGGTGGCCAGCCAGAAAAAGCCTTTGGAGCGCAGCAGGCGGCCGTTGCTCCACTCGCGGTTGAGGAAGTTGTAGAAGCGTTGCGGGTGGAACGGCCGGCGCGCCAGGTAGGCGGTCGAGGCGATGCCATATTCTTCGGTTTCCGGCACATGCTCGCCGCGCATTTCCTTGAGCCAGCCCGGCGCCTGGGCGGCGCGTTCGAAGTCGAAGCGACCGGTGTCGAGGATGCTTGCGAGCGGCACCTGGCCCATGCTCATCGGCAGGATCTCGGCGTGGGTGTTGAGGCGACCGAGAATGGCGGTCAGCTCTCAACTCGGTGACCGAGCGCTCGTCGTCCTCGCCAAGGGTTTCGCCGCGATTGGCGAGGCTCTCGGCCTCCTGGAAGTCGCGGAGGAAATTAACCCCGTCGACCACCGTGACCATGGTGTCCAGCCGAGCCAGATCGGCCAGGCTCTGGCCCTGCTCGTCGCGGAAGGTGAAGGTTTCGGCCACTGGCAGCGGTTCGGAAATCCCGGTGGACTCGATCAACAGGTAGTCGAAGCGGCCCTCACGGGCGAGCTTGCCGACTTCCTCGAGCAGGTCTTCGCGCAGGGTGCAGCAGATGCAGCCGTTGCTCATCTCCACCAGCTTTTCCTCGGCGCGATTGAGGCTGACGCCGCGCTGCACCTCGTTGCCGTCGATGTTGATCTCGCTCATGTCGTTGACGATCACCGCGACGCGGCGGCCTTCGCGATTCTTCAGGATGTGGTTGAGCAAGGTGCTCTTGCCGGCACCGAGGAAGCCGGACAGGACGGTAACGGGGAGGCGGTTCATGGCGGTCTCTCAGGCGGATCGTTGGTGTTTTTCGCGCTGTTCCTGGCGTTGCTTCGCCTCGATCGACAGCGTCGTGGTGGGGCGCAGCAACAGGCGCTGCAGGCCGATCGGTTCGCCGGTTTCGGCGCACCAGCCGTATTCGCCGCGGGCGATGGCATCCAGCGCGGCGTCGATCTTGTCGAGCAGCTTTTTCTCCCGCTCCAGCACGCGCAGCTGCCAGTGACGCTGTTCCTCGGCGCTGCCGATGTCAGCGGGATCGCTGCTTGGCTCCTGTTCGCGCAGCGCCTGGAATTCCTCCTCGATGCGCGCCTGCAGCTCGGCACGCTGACGCAAAAGCAGTTCGCGGAAGAAGGCCTGCTGGTCGGCGTTCATGTACGCCTCGGCTGGCTGGGCGAGTAGTTCGGCTTCGGTCATCGGAAGGCACGTGTCGGAAATAATGTGAGAGTTATAACATAACAATTATGTTCGTGGTGCAAGCGCTGTTTGCGTGTCGAGCGGCGCACCGGTAAGCGCGTTGTTCCGAGGCAAAGAAAAAGCCCGCGGCGCGGATCGCGCGGCGGGCTCGGGTGTTGATGGGCGCTGGGCGGTCAGACGGCGCCGGGCAGCCCGTGGTAGTTGCGGCCGAAGTACACCAGCGCATCGCTGCTGTCGCGGCGGTACACGGCGAGCACTTCGCAGTAGAGGATGTCGTGGGTGCCGACGCTGGCGCTGTGGCTGATGCGGCAGTCGAACGAGACAGTCGCGCCGTCGAGCAGCGGCGAGCCGGTCACGCCGGTGCTCCACTGTGCTGCGGCGAAGCGTTCTGCCATGGGCGTCTTGCCGCCGAACAGGTTGGACAAGTCCCGCTGTGCGCCGGCCAGGGTGTTCACGCACAGCTGCCCGTTGGCGGTGACGATGGGATGTGCCGATGCGCTGCGGTTCAGGCACACCAGCAGCGTTGGTGGTTCGTCGGTGACGCTGCACACCGCGGTGGCGGTGAAGCCGGCGCGGCCGCTGGGGCCGTCGGTGGTGATGATGTTGACTGCCGCGGCCAGTCGCGCCATGGCATCACGATAATCCTCACGAATCACTGGAGCGCTGAATTGACTGGTGGTTTCGCATTGAGCCAGTTGCATGGTCGGTTCTCCATCAGGCGAGGACGCAGGCGCGGTCGAAGGGCAGGCGTGGCAGGCGGTCGCGCAGCTTGCTGGCGTCGCCGTAGCCGAGGTTGATCAGCAGGTTTGATTTCCAGCTCGTGCCAGCGAAGAAGGCCGCATCCAGCGCCTTGCCGTCGAAGCCGGACATCGGTCCGCAATCGAGCCCCAGGGCGCGGGCAGCGAGGATCAGATAACCGGCCTGCAGCGAGCTGTTGCGCAGCGCGTTCTCGGTGATCAGCGCCGGCTGCCCGGCGTACCAGCTGCGGGCGTCGGCGAAGGGGAACAGCTCCGGCAGGGTTTCCGGAAAGTCCTCGTCATAGGCGACGATCACCGTGACCGGCGCGGCCATGGTCTTTTCGAGATTGCCCTTGGACAGGCAGGGCGCGAGCTTCTGCTTGCCCTCGGCGCTGCGCACGAAGACGAAGCGCGCCGGGCAGCTGTTGACCGCGGTCGGGCCGAGGCGGACGTGCTCGTAGAGTTGTTCGAGCAGGGCATCCGGCACTGCTTTGTCGAGCCAGGCGCAGTGGGTGCGGGCCTCGCTGAACAGCGTCGCAAGGGCATTCGAGTCGATGGGGGCGTGCATGTTTGGGTCCTCAGGCTGCTGCGACCTGGCCGCATTGCTCGGCAAGATGGTCCAGCAGGATCTGGTTGAAGGGTTCGCTGTCGCTGACGCTGGACGCGTGGCCACCGTAGTTCAGCAGCGCCAGCTGTGCGTTGGGCATGACGTCGGCCAGGTGCTGCGAGCGCTGCCAGGGCACCAGCGTGTCGTCGCGGTTGGCGATCAGCAGGGTCGGGGTGGTGATGCCCGGCAGCTCGGCCTCGATATCGAAGGCCAGCAGTGCCTCGATACGCCGCACCAGATTCATCGTCGGCGGAAAGTGCGCCAGTGCATGGGCATCGTCGCGTGCCAGTCGCTCGCTGTTGGCCGCGATCCAGTCGGCCGGGTAGAGGAACAGCGCCTGCGCCTGCACATAGGCCGCCGGGCCGCTGTCGTGCAACAGCTTCAGGCGTACTGCGAAACAGCGGGCGCTGTGCGGGTTGGGGCTGCTCCAGGCATTGATCGGCACCAGGCTCTGCAGCAACTGCGGCCGCAGCAGGGCGATCTGCAAGCCGATTAGCCCACCGAGGGCATGCCCGATGAAGTGGCAGCGGCGGATGCCCAGGGTGTCCAGCAGCTCCAGTAATTCCACTGCCATGGACTCGATGGAATAGCCCGCCGGCAGGTTCGCCGGACTCCTGTTGGTCCCCAGCTGATCGTAGACCAGCACCCGGTAGTCCTGGGTCAGTGCCGGCAGCTGCGGTGTCCAGAAGGCGGCGGCGCCGCCGAGGCCGGAGCTGAGCACCAGAGTCGGCGCATCTGGCTCCATGCGGCCATGAAGTTCGTAGTGCATGTCACTCCCTCCGCGAGGTCGATCAGCGGGCCGCCGGCGTGCCGGCTGACCCGCTCTGGCAGGCGCTATTGGCCGACGTGGGCGATGCTGGCGATCTCGATCAGCGCATCGGGCCTCACCAGCCCGCACTGGATGCAGTAGCGCGCGGGCTTCTCGCCGGGGAAGTACTGGGCGTACACCTCATTGATCTTGGTGTAGTTGGCCCAGTCGGTGAGCATGATCATGTTGAAGGTGACGTCGTCCATGCTGCCTCCGGCGGCCTCGACGACGCCCTTGATGGTTTCCAGCACATGGCGGGTCTGCGCGGCGGCGTCGCCGACGTGGACCACGTTGTTGTCCTTGTCGAACGGCAGGGTCCCGGAGACGTAGACCACGCCATCGGCCATGGAGCCGGGCACGTAGGGGGCGAGCGGTTTGCCGGAGCCGGCGGGGATGATCGATTGCTTGGGCATGTCGTTGATTCCTTGCAAGGCATTCAGGCGAACCCGGCGGACGCCTCTGCGGGCGTCGCGGTCGGGCACTGGGGTGTAATCAGCTGGCAACAGCCACGCTGGGTGCGGTCGCGAAGCTCTGGCAGAAGGCGTCGACGCTGGAGACCCAGCCGAAGAACGTCTCGATGTTGTACAGCGCCGCCTGCTGGGCGAATTCCGGCCCGGCCTGGTGGGTGGCATCGGCCAGCACCACGCCGAAATACTCCAGGTGGAAGCCGTCGCGCAGGGTCGATTCCACGCACACATTGGTGGCGATGCCGGTGAACACCAGGTTGCGGATGCCACGGGCACGCAGGGTGCTGTCCAGCTGCGAATTGAAGAAACCGCTGTAGCGCGGCTTGGGCACCAGGATGTCGCCGGGCTGCGGCGCCAGTTCGTCCACCAGCGCGTAATCCCAGCCACCCTTGGCGAGCAGGGTGCCGGCCAGTTCCGGGCGCTTGCGCATGGTCTTCAGCGCGTTGGACTTGTGCCAGTTGGGCGAACCCGGCCCGCCGGCCTCGACGTAGCCGTTGTCCCAGCCGTTCTGCAGAAAGATCACCTGCATGCCGGCGGCGCGAGCCGCGCATAGTGCCTGGCGGATTTTCGCGATCACCGGCTGGGTCGCCGACACATCGAAGCCGGCCAGATCCAGGTAGCCGCCGCGGCTGGCGTAGGCGTTCTGCATGTCCACCACGATCAGCGCGGTTTCACTGGCTTTCATCGCCAACGGCTCGGGCCGCGCCGGCAGTTGCACGGGCTCGTCCGTGGCGCTCAGGCCGTAGCCCGAGACCTGTTCGGCGGCGCTCATCAGGCGGACTCCTTCAGTGCACTGACGTGCCGGCGGCTCTGCATCAGCGGCTGAATCTTCTCGCCGAAGGCTTCGACGCCTTCAAGGAAGTCATCGAAAGTCAGCATCACGCCCTGCATGCCGGGCACCGTGGCGATCTCGTCGAGCATTCGGGCGACATTGGCGTAGGAGCCCACCAGCGTGCCCATGTTGATGTTTACCGCCGAGGTCGGGTCGGCCATCTGCCGGATGTTGCTGTCGGCGCCCTTGTCGGCGGAACCCTGTTCGCCGAGCCAGGCGATGGCTTCCTCATCGGCGCCGGCCTTGTAGTGCTCCCACTTGGCGCGGGCGGCTTCGTCGGTTTCGTCGGCGATCACCATGAACAGCACACAGGAGGTGACGTGGCGGCCGGTCTTCTTGGTGGCCTTGAGCAGTCGCTCGGTGGCCGGGGCGAACGCGGTCGGGGTATTCACGCCCTTGCCGAAGCAGAAGTTGTAGTCGGCGTACTGCGCCGAGAAGGCCATGCCAGCGTCAGAGGAGCCGGCGCAGATGATCTTCATGTCCGCCTGCGGTGTCGGGCTGACGCGGCAGTCTTCCATCTGGAAGTGCTCACCCTTGAAGTCGCTGCGGCCGGTGGCCCAGAGGTCGCGCAGCACCTGGGCGTATTCGCCGAGATACTGGTAGCGCGTGCCGAAGAATTCGTCGCCCGGCCACATGCCCATCTGTGTGTATTCCGGCTTCTGCCAGCCGGTCACCAGATTCACGCCAAAGCGCCCGCCCGAGATCGAGTCGATGGTTGAGGCCATGCGCGCGACGATGGCCGGCGGCAGAGTGAGCGTTGCGGCAGTCGCGAACAGCTGGATCTTGCTGGTGACCGCGGCCAGGCCCGCCATCAGCGTGAAGGATTCCAGGTTGTGCTCCCAGAACTCGGTCTTACCACCGAAGCCGCGCAGCTTGATCATCGACAGCGCGAAGTCGAAACCGTAGCCCTCGGCCTTCTGCACGATGGCCTTGTTCAGTTCGAAGCTCGGCATGTACTGCGGCGCATTTTCGGAAATGAGCCAGCCGTTGTTGCCGATCGGAATGAAAACACCAACATCCATGGGTAGCACCTCTGTACGCAATGGCTAGAAAGCGCTGCCCGAACGTGACGGGCAGGGTCAAAGGTGCATTAGCAGGATGCAGGCCAGAAAAGGATTTCGCTTTTGAATCAAATAGATGAGTTATCTGGGTGGTGCGATGTGGACCATTTGGTCTGAATCGGAGCACCTGGTTTGTGCGTGGCGCACGAAGATCGTGCAGCGGTCGCTTGCTGCCTTCGTCGCTCGTGCGCCGCACGCTCGCCGCGCTACAGTAGCGCCTCGTTCGAGCCCATCCGGTAATCCCGTGACAGACCAACCCCCCGTTCCGCCTCGCAAGCGCCTCACTGCCAGCAAGACCCCTCGACCAAAGGGCGCAGCCCGCGTACCGAGTGCCAGCGCCCAGGACCGACGCCTGCGCATGATCGAAAGCAAGCGTGCCAGCATCCTCCAGGCCGCGCTCGAGCTGTTCTCCCGCTTTGGCCTGCACGGCACCAGTCTCGATCAGGTCGCGACCCAGGCAGACGTCTCCAAGACCAACCTGCTGTACTACTTCGGCAACAAGGAAGAGCTTTACACCAACGTCCTGCGTCAGCTGCTGGAGGTCTGGTTGCAGCCGCTGCAGGCGTTTTCCGTCGAGCAGGACCCGGTCGAGGCGATCCGCGACTACCTGCGGGTCAAGCTCGAACTCTCCCGCGATCATCCCGCCGAATCGCGGCTGTTCTGCATGGAGATCATGCAGGGCGCACCTCTGCTGCTGGGTGAGTTGCAACAGCCGCTGCACGATCTGGTGGAAAACAAGGTCGCCGTGATCCAGGCCTGGATCGACGCCGGCAAGCTCGCCCCCATCGCGCCGCACCACCTGATCTTCTCACTCTGGGCGACCACCCAGCACTACGCCGACTTCCGCGTGCAGGTCGAGGCCGTGGCCGGCAAGACCCTGGATGATCCGGCGTTCTTCGAGGAAACGCTCAAGAGCCTGCAGTCGCTGATCCTCGATGGGGTGAGGCCGCGTTGAGCATGCTTTCCATCAAGCCGCCACGCTCCACGCTGAGCTGGCTCGGCCTGAAACTGCTGTCGATTACTCTGATCGCGCTGAGCCTTTCCGCCTGCTTCGAGGAGGCGCCGCAAGCAAACCCCCGGGCTAAGGACGTCACCGTGTCGACCGCCACCAACTTCGCCCGCGCGCTCGTTTCCAGCGACTTCACCGAGGCTCATGCTCTTCTCTCAACGCAGGCGCAGCAGCGATATTCCGCAGCGCAACTGCAGCAGGCTTATGCCGACATGACCTCCTACGGCGATGGGCCGGGCGCAGTGGATGGCCACGTCGAATTCATGGATGACTGGCCCGCCCGGCAATCGCAGGACATCGGTTGGGCCTACGTTTCGATTACCGGTGCAGGCTTCATCGAGGCCGTGACGGTAGTCGTCGCCGAGGAGAACGGCGCCGCAAAGATTCGCGAGATCGAATGGGGGCGTCCCTGACTTGCCCCGGTCAACGCTACCGTTCTAGCGGCGAAGAACCGCTGCCTAGCAGCTGCCGTACGCTGCGTTCACCGGCTCACCCGCTGCAATCACCTTGCACGAAGGGTCGCTGCTGTCTGTACTGGCTGGTCTAACCGTGCGCGGGCCGGAGCGCCTTGGGCAACCTCCGGCATCAGCGCCCTCATGGAGTGAAACGATGAAACCGACATTCCAGCCTGGCCGAAATATCGCGATGAAGGTGCCTGCCCACGAATACCAGCGGACGCTCGCGTTCTACCGCGAGACGCTCGCACTGGAAGAACTCACCCCGACGGGCGCTGAAGGTGAGCACACGCCGCGCTTCGATTTCGGCGGCAAGGTGCTCTGGATGGACTGCGTGCCGGGCATCAGCCAGGCGGAGATATGGCTGGAGGTCGTCACGGATGACCTGGAAAGTGCTGCCGCCCACTTTGAGGAACACGCCTGCACCCGCCGGGACGAAATCGAACCGCTGCCGGAAGGCTTCAGGGCGTTCTGGATATCGAGCCCGGCCAATATCATCCATCTGGTTTCCGAAGACACTGCGTCCGGACATACAGGCGGCCTGATGACGAACGCTGCCTGTGATTCCGGGACTATGACGTGCATCCGCTTTTCGGAAATCGAACGGTACGTGCCTGCTCTGCCGGGACTCTATGAGATCTACAAGGACGACGGCGCGGCGTTGAAGGTTGGCATCGGCGTCAACCTGCGCAAGCGGCTGATTCAGCACCGGAAGTCTCGCCAGAGCAGACTGATCCTCAGGGCTGGCGGTGACTGGAACAACCCTGCCGATGTCAGGAGCGCCCAGTTGATACTGGCTAAACATCTGTACTTTGCCGGCAGCATCGACGGCTACGACCTCCGAGCGGAAGCGGGTCGGCAGGCGTTTCTCGAAGAGCGTTGCTACATCCGCTTCCGGATTACTTCGAGCCGTGAGGAGGCGCGTTCGCTGGAATGTGTGCTGGAGGCCGGCGGAGCCTTTCCTTTTCAGGGACGGGTGAATCCCGGGCGTTGAGCTCCGCCGGGTGGTGCCAGCAGTCGCCGCGCCTTCAAACCGCCTGCCTGTGCCGATACCCCTGCGCAACCTGCGCCAGCACCACCAGCGTCACGATGGGCAGCAGCCCGACGTTTACCGCCGCCCAGCCGGCCTGAGCGATCAACGCGCCAGAGGCGAAGGACATCACCGCGGCGACGCTGCCGTTGCTCAGCTCCATCACGCCCTGTGCCCGGGCGCGTTCGCTTGCGGCATGGCCCTGGCCCAGCTGGGTGGTGCCGGCGACCAGCATCAGGTTCCAGCCGATGCCTAGCAGGCAGCTGCTGAGCAGGAAATGCCAGTGGCTGACGCCGAGCAGCGCGACCACCGCGCTGGCGATCAGCAATCCTCCACCCACACAGGCGACCAGCCGGCAGCCGAAGCGGTCCACCAGCGGCCCGGCGACGAATGCCGGGAGGAACATGCCGAGCATGTGCCACTGGATGACCTGACCGCTGGCCTGCAGATCCAGACCTTCGCCATGCATCGCCGGGGGCGTGGCGTTCATCACCAGGATCATCAGGCCGTGGCCGGCGGCGGTGGTCAGCACCGCGGCGCGAATGGTCGGCCGCGCCAGCAGTGCCTGCCAACTGACTGCTGACGGGGCGGCCTGAACGCCGGGCGTTCCGCTGCTTGCCGGCAATCCAGCAAGCACCAGCACGCCCAGCGCCGCGAGGCTGGCGATCAACAGATAGGTGCCGGCGAAGGGAACGCTGGCGAGATCACGCGCCAGGTGGCCGAGCGTGGGCGCGATCAGCGCGGCCAGCACGCCACCGCCGATCACGCAGGCGGTGGCACGCCCCTTGAAGGCTTCGCTCACCGCTTCCAGCGCGGCGAAGCGGTAGTACATCGCCGAGGCCTGGTAGGCGCCGATGGGCAGAGCGCCGAGACAGAGCAGGGTGAAGCTGTCGAGCCAGAGCGACAGCGCGCTGATCAGTCCGCCCAGCACGCCGGCCAACGCACCGATGAGAAAGCCGGCGCGACGGCCGCGGCGCTGCATCAGCCCCGCCAGTGGTTGCAGGGCGAGCAGGCCGCCGAGCATCAGCATGGCCAGCGGCAGGGTGGCGAGGCCCGCCGCCGGCGCCAGGCGCAGCCCGACGATGGAAGTGAAGATGATGCCGGTCATCGAGCAGGACCAGAACAGCGCCTGGGCGATGAACAGGCGCAGGACCTGAGGGTTGCTGAACAATAGGTGCATGGCGAGGCCCCTTGAGGGTGATGAGCGGGCACAGCGCTGCCTGGCGATACGCCGGGCAAGCTGTGAACGATGAGTGAGGTTCTGACGAAGCGTCAGCCGAAGCGCTGGTAGAAATCCCGCGGGCTGACCGACAGGTGCTTCTGAAAGCTGCGCCTGAGGTTTTCCGGATGGCCGAAACCGGTCAGCCGCGCCACCGTGGCGATCGAGGCCTGGGCGTCGAGCAGCAGGTTACGTGCGGCTTCCAGGCGCACCCGTTCGATGTATTGGCCCGGCCCCATGCCTGTTTCCTGGCTGAACAGGCGGCACAGCGTGCGCGGCGTCATATGCGTCTGGGCGGCTAGCGCCTCGATGGACAGGTCATCGCCCAGGTGCCCGGGAATCCATTCCAGCAATGCGGCTAGGCGCGCCACGCCGCCACTTGGCGCCGCCAGCATCGGGCTGAACTGGGTCTGCCCACCCGGCCGGCGCAGAAACATCACCAGCCGCTGCGCAACCGAAAGCGCCAACGCGCGGCCGAGATCGGCCTCGACCAACGCCAGCGCCAAGTCGATGCCCGCCGTGACGCCCGCCGAGCTGAACAGATGCGCCGCCTGCGGATCGGTCGGGTCATAGGTGTGCAATCGGTCACCCTGCACCTCGATGGTCGGGTACGTGCCCAGCGCAGCGAGGTCCGCCCAGTGCGTGGTCGCCTTGCGCCCATCGAACAGCCCGGCCTCGGCCAGGATCAGCGCTCCGGAACAGACCGAGCCCAGGCGCCGCACCCTGGGTTCGGCGGCCCGCAGCCAGTCGAGCAGCGGTTGGTCGTGCTTCTGCGCATCCACGCCGACACCGCCCGGAACCAGCAAGGTATCCAGCGTGGCCGGATCGCACACGGCCCAGCTCGCATCCGCCACCAGCTTCAGCCCCGCCGAGGTGGCGAGCGGGCCGACGCTGGCAGCGAGCAGCATCAGCTCGTAATGTCTCGGCAGGCCCTGGCGCTGCCGCTCGACATTGGCCGAGGCGAACACCTGCATCGGGCCGGTGACATCGAGGCTCATCACATCCGGGTAAATCAGGCAGGCGACGGTGCGGGTGGCGTCCATGGTGCAGCTCTCAGGGTGGATGCCTGCAGTCTGCTGCCGAGGCGCCGCTGTCGAAATGACAAGGTTCCCACGGATCTTGCCATTTCTAGTTCCTGACTAACGAGCCAGAGTGCTTTGTAGAACAGCGCAACCAGACGGTCGTGTTCGCATCCGCTCCAGATAGTCACGCAGCCGCGGCCATTGGCTGAGTAAGCCCGCTGGTTTGGTGATGAGCATCAGATAGTCGAGCATGGGTGTCAGCAATGCGTCTGCGATGCTCCAGTGCTCTGTGCAAAAGAAGAACTGCTCGCCCAGTTGCGTGTCGAGGATCGCTAAGGTTTGCTCTGCCTCCAGCCGAGCAATTTCCAGAGTCTCTGTATCGCGAGTTGTCGAGTGGTTTGGGCCAGCAATAGGCAGAATGTAGTTTCGAACCAGTGATGCATCGACAGAGGTAACCAATGCGCTTGCCCATTGTTCCAGGAGCATCGTGGGGGCGAGTGTATGTGTAGGCGAGCGCTCTGGATGCGTCGTATCGAGATAGCGAAAGATTGCCATGGTTTCGAATATCGCTGTGCTGCCGTGCAGCAGAACAGGGACCTTGCCGAAAGGGTGCAGAGCCCTGTGAGCCTCGCTGCGCCAGCCGATCGGACAGCCGTTCAGATGCATCCCATACGTGTACGTTAGCCCTTTCTCCTCGCAGTAAAGCCGAACGCTACGGACCAGTGTGCTGAAGCCGGGGCCGAAAATATGCAGATCCATGATGAGTCGCTCTGGTTGGGGAGCTGGAATTCTGCTGGCTGGCACTCTATGTTCAAGAACATAGACTGAAGGAGCACTTATGCCTTGGCCCACTGATCAACGCGACCGCACTCGATCCCGCATTCTGGAAAGCGCCTCACGTCTATTTGCCGATAAGGGGTACGAGCAGGTATGCATCGACGATCTTATGGCCGACGCGGGCCTGACGCGGGGCGCGTTCTACAGCCACTTTCAAACAAAAGCTGAACTCTATGCGCAAGCGATTCGATACGCCGCGAGCACCGGCGGTGCGCGCCTGCAGGAGTTGGGTAAAGGGGGGGTGGGGGCGCTAGTGGAAGGTTATCTTCAGCGCTCACATGCAACCGGCGAGTCGATGAGGTGCCCGCTGGCTTTTATGGCTGCAGATATTACCCAGCGAGAGCCTGAGATTCGGCAGGTTTACAGCACGGCGCTGCAGAACTTTATCGCCCGACTGCAACAGGCTTCACCGACGAGTGAACGCACGCAGATTCTGCAAATGGTCGTTGCGCTCATTGGTGGGTTGGTATTGGCTCGCGCTGTGGAAGAACCCGATCTGTCCGAAGAGATTCTTGCCGCCTGCCGGTCGGACTGTCATGACCTGCTTGCGCAGCAGCACTCGCTGAGTGCCAATGACGTCTAGTGGATCTACGCGACACGCCAGATGCTTCTCTAGCAGTGAGTGTTTGCCACGTTCGAACACGGGGATAGCGCGCTTCCGGCCGCTGTAACCGTTACCGTCCAGATAAGCAGCCGCCACCGAGCGCTGCTCCCCCCAAAAAAGGTTTCAGACGGCTATGTCCAGGTATATGCGCATCTGGATATTGACATTTATCGATTTGAGGTCGAGGATCATCCGCTCGGCAGTGACGGTAGTACCGGACTGCACAACCCTCACGGGGAGGTACTCACATTCGGTGAGGTCGCCTCCGTTATCTAATATCTAGAATTCACGATATCTAAATTTTACGTTATGAATCATAAAGCTCTTTTTACACCTGCCTCGCTTGGTTCCTTCGCGCTACGTAACCGCATCGTGCTGCCACCGCTGACGCGCTCGCGCAGCTCGCAACCGGGCAATATTCCAAACGCCGTAATGGCGACCTACTACCAGCAACGTGCCAGTGCAGGGTTCATGGTGACGGAAGGCATTCAGATCGAGCCGCGAGGGCAGGGATATGCCTGGACGCCCGGGATCCACAGCCCTGAGCAGGTCGAAGGCTGGAAGGCTGTTACCCAGGCGGTGCACGCTGAGGGCGGCGTGATTTTCGCCCAGCTGTGGCATGTCGGCCGTGTCTCGCACACCTCGCTGCAACCCGGTGGTGCGCAGCCTGTTGCGCCGTCCGCCATTGCGGCGACCAACGTCAAAGTCTTTATCGAGACGGGACCGGGCGAGGGCGCGCTGGTCGAGCCCTCGATGCCGCGGGCGCTGTCCAATGCCGAAGTCAAAGAGCTGGTACAGCTCTATGCCCAGGCCGCACGCAACGCGATGGAGGCTGGCTTCGATGGCATCGAGATTCACTGCGCCAACGGCTACCTGGTCAACCAGTTCATTTCCGCCCACACCAATCGCAGGACTGACGAATACGGCGGTTCGCTGCAGAACCGACTGCGTTTTCTGCGCGAAGCGGTCCAGGCGATAGCCGACGCCATAGGTGCCGAGCGCGTGGGGGTTCGCTTTGCGCCGCTGTTCGCCAGCACGGACGAGGAGCGCGTCTACCTTGGCCTGGTGGAGCAAGACCCGCATGAGACCTACATCGAAGCGGTGAAGATTCTGCAAACCATCGGCGTCGCGTACGTATCACTGGCCGAGGCCGATTGGGACAGCGCACCCGAGTTGCCCAGCAGTTTCCGCGAGGCGGTGCGTGCGGCGTTCAGCGGCACGATCATCTACGCAGGCAAGTACACCCCGAAGCGCGCCACCGCGGCGATCGAAGCCGGTTGGGCGGACCTGATCGCCTTCGGCCGTCCATTCATTGCCAACCCCGACTTGCCGGCGCGTATCGCCAACGGTTGGCCGATGAACCCGCTGGATGCCAGCAGCATGTATGGCGGCACCGAAAAGGGTTACATCGACTACCCGGTGTACGCGCACTGAGTCGGCGTGCGTGCACGGCCGTGGCGTGCACGCAGCCAGCACCGACAAAGTATCGTAAGATCGCGAAAACCCATTACCTGCCGCGGATATGAGCATAGACATCAGTGAAGCGCTGAAGGCCCTGGATAACCCCACGCGGCTGGCCATTCTTACCCTGCTGAAGGACCCGAAGACCAACTTCCCCGAGCAGGAAGCCGATCCCGAACAGCTGGGTGTCTGCGTCAGCATCATCCAGGAGCGTGTGGGGTTGTCGCAGTCCACCGTCTCGAATTACCTGGCGGCGCTGCAGCGTGCGCAGTTGGTGACGTCGCAGCGTATCGGTCCCTGGACCTACTACAAGCGAAACGAAGAGAAGATCGCTGAGCTGCTCGAGGCACTCAGCAAAGCCATCTGAGCTGGCTGCGAACTGCGTGTCGCTGGCGTCAGCAGCATGTGAGCCGATCGTTTTTCCGCCGGACGTGACGGGTCGCTCGCAATGGGGCGCTGTTATCGACTGACCTTGCTCGCCCGATATCGCCCCGGCGTCATGCCGACCACCGTCTTGAAGTCATGAATGAAGTGCGCCTGGTCGCTGTATCCGCACGCCAGGGCGGTGTCCAGTAACGGCTGGCCGGCGCGCAGCTGGTTGCGCACCAGCGCCACGCGCTGGATGCGGCTGAACTGCTTGGGTGTCATTCCTACATGATGGCGGAACAGGCGCTCCAGCTGGCGCTGGCCGAGCGGTACGGACTGGAAGAGGTCGGCCAGGCGTGCACGGCCATCGGTCGCGGTGATCTCCGACAGTAGCTGTTGCACTGGGAAGCGTCGCTCCTGAGTCGCCTGCAGACGTCTCATCAATTCCTGCTCTACCAGCAGTTGCTGCGCCTCGCGGCTCAGCTCGGCCAGTTGGTCGACCATCCCGGCAAACCCCAGTCGCTGCCAGTCGGAGCTATGAAAGCCCGCCAGCTCATCCAGGCTGATGCCAAAGAACGCTGCGCCCATCCCAGGGCGAAAGCGCACGCCCATCAGTCTCACCTGCCCAGCCAGTTGCAATCGCGAACTGGCAAGCTGCGGCCCGGCGATCAATGCACGCGGCTTGTGCAAATGGCCATCGAAGGCCAGCGGGTCGGCGAAATTGAAGATGACCCCACAGGCGCCGTCCGGATGCAGCATCTGCTCGTCGTACACCGTGGCGGCGTCACCCTCCAGCCACCAGAAACGCTGCACGTAGGCAGCCAGTGCTGGCGCAGGCGGGCGAGTCAGGAAGCCACTGATGTGTGGCAGTCGTTCGTGCAGGGCGGACATGGAAGGCGGCGTTCGAAGATGTCGAAAATCTACAATAGCTCAGCTCGGCGGCTGCGTAGCCTTGGCTGCACATTCAAACCGAGGAGTGACCACCATGCGCA
Source organism: Stutzerimonas kunmingensis (assembly GCF_032106285.1). GTDB lineage: Bacteria > Pseudomonadota > Gammaproteobacteria > Pseudomonadales > Pseudomonadaceae > Stutzerimonas > Stutzerimonas kunmingensis_B. Next base: position 54,720 of record NZ_DAMCPO010000010.1, on the reverse strand, counting down.
TGAACTACGAAGCTGCCGCCCCCGACGTGATGACGGCAATGATCGGGCTGGAAACCTACCTGGCGCGCCAGAGCCGCCGCGAGGACGGCGTCGACAAGCCGCTGATGGAGCTGGTCAAGATCCGCGTCTCGCAGATCAACGGGTGCGCCTACTGCCTTGACATGCACACCAAGGACGCCCGCGCCCTCGGCGAAACCGAGCAGCGCATCTATGCCCTGAGTGCCTGGCGCGAAACCCCGTTCTTTACCGACCGCGAACGCGCCGCGCTGGCCTGGGCCGAGGCCAACACCCTGTTGCCCCAGGGCGTTTCGCAACAGCTGTTCGAGGAGGTGCGTGAGTATTTTTCCGAAGCCCAGCTCGCCAACCTGACCCTGGCCATCGCCACCATCAACGCCTGGAACCGCTTCGGCGTGTCCTTCGCGCCGGTGCCGGGCAGCTACCAGCCGGGGTAGGGCGGATGCCTGCCGCCACTCGGCTGGAAGGTCGGGCGGTCAGGGCTTGATCTGCTGGTTGCCCATGGCACAGAAGCTCTGTGCCTGCCGGGCAGCCGGCAGCGCGCGCAGGCGGCTCATGCATTGGGCCTGGCTTGGTGTCCGTTCCACGCTGAGCATCGCGTTCTCGTCGACAGCGATCAGGTAGGGCTGGTTGTAGCGCGGACCATCGTGCCAGCTGCTGAACTGCAGATCGCTGAAGGCGCAGCGATAGTGCATGTGGCCGGCGAAGCCCTTGAAAAGATCGTTCCGGAAGATGTGATGGTATTTCTGCCAGTCACGCGCGCGCTGGCCCTCGCGCACCGCTTCGCGGCAACCCTCCAGTTCGGTGATATCCGCTTCATGTAGAAACGCGCTCTGCGCCAGGCTGGTGCCGTCCAGCTGCACCGTGGCGACCAGATAGAGCCGCTGTTCGGCCGCCTGTGCCGTGAGCGCCATCAGCAAACCCAGCGTCAACATCCCTGTTCTGATCAATCTGCAATGCTCCTGACGGGCCGTTTCGTCGAGGACCGCACCCTAGCCGAGGAGCGCGTCGGGAAACAAGCGTGCGAGTGGTCGGAAAAGGGGGGCGATCGAGGGGATGAACTCCATTGCCGAGTGCTGTCGAAATCAGTGTGTCCAGCCTGTGCGTGCAAGTGGGGAAATGAAATGTTGCAAGCCCATCGCGGCATCCGGCTAACGCTCGGCGGCTTTGCTGTAAATTGGCCTGCCATTGGCAATGAAATCCCCCTTACATGACCCTCCTGATAGCGTTCGCTGTCTTATCCATCCTCGTTTCATTCATCTGTTCGATCCTCGAAGCCGCACTGCTCTCGCTGACACCGAGCTTCATCGCGCATCAGAAGACGACCCGTCCGAAGCTGTACGAACGCCTGAAAGAACTGAAAGACAAGGTCGACCAGCCGCTCGCGGCCATCCTGACCTTGAATACCGTCGCCCACACCGTTGGCGCGACCGGTGTCGGTGCGCAGGTCACCGTGGTATTCGGCAACGGCTATGTCGGTATCGCCTCGGCGGTGATGACGGTGCTGATCCTGGTGCTCTCGGAAATCCTGCCCAAGACCATCGGTGCCCGTTACTGGCGCACGTTGGCGCCGTACCTGCCGCCTCTGCTGAACGGCATGATCTGGATTCTGAAGCCCTTCATCTACCTGTCCGACATGATCATGCGGCTGGTCGGCGGCAAGGAGCCGGAGCACGACATCCGCCAGGAGATCAAGGCGCTGACGGTGCTTGGCCGCGAGAACAAGAGCCTCGACGAGGACGAGCAGCGCGTCATCAGGAACATCCTCGACCTGCACGAGATCAAGGTCCGTGACGTGATGACACCGCGCACGGTATGCGACTACACGTCGCCGGAGACCAGCATCGGTGCATTCAAGGCGCAGGTCGCCGACAGCCAGTTCTCGCGCTACCCGGTGATCGGCGACAACGAGAGCCCGCTGGGTGTGGTGTTCCGCTATGACGCCCTGGCCGCGAGCGACGACGAAGCGCCGGTGTCGACGATCATGAAATCGATGAAAGTCGCACCGGAAATGACCAGCGTCGAGAATCTCATGACCCAGCTGCTGCATGAGCGCCAGCACATGTGCCTGGTCTACGACGAGTTCGGCAGCTGGCGCGGCTTGGTGACGCTGGAAGACATCATGGAAACCATCATTGGCCAGCCGATAATGGACGAAACGGACGACATCCCGAACATGCGCCGCTTCGCCAAGCGCCGCTGGGATCACCGTATCAAGCGCGCCCGCGACAGCTGACCGAGCATGCGGGGCGGGTCTGCCGCTCCGCATGAAGCTGCCGGATCTCAGCGCTTGACCGTCCCGAGCCGCATGAAACGTGTCTCGCCGCTGGCATCCTCGACCCCGTCGTTATCGGTGACGACGAACAGACGCCCCTGCTTGTCGACCGCCGCACCTTCGACCTTGTCCAGCACCCAGCCACCGGTGCTCTTCAGATCAGGTAGCAGATCGCGCTCCAGACGCTTGCTTGCGAGCGGGAAGCGCTGACCTTCGGCGGCGGGCTGCAGGCCATTCAGGTCGATGCGGTACAGGCGTTTGATCTGTGCCGCCGGGCCCTGCTGGTTGTCGCGCTCGATCACCAGGAACTGGCCGTTGCCGATTGAAGTGAGCTCGGACAACCCGATCCAGCCGCCCTCGGCTGCGGCGTCGAGGGGGTAGTGGATGAAGCTCCATTCACCAGTGCCCGGGTTGAACACGCCGATGCGCACCCGCCCGGCGGGGTCGTTCTTCCACTCGCGTTGAAAGGCCACGTAGACGCGGGTGCTGGCGCCTTCGCCGACCACCGCGACGCCCTCGAAACCGTTGCTGGTCTGCTGGGCGGCGATTTCCGCGGGCAGGGCGAACTCGTCCAGTACTTCGCCCCTGGCGTTGGCGTGGATCAGCAGGTTCGGCCTGGCCTTGCCGTTACCTTCCGAAGCCAGCCAGAAATCGCCATTGCTGGCCTGGGCGATGCCTTCCAGATCGTAGTCGACGCTCGTGCCAGCCTTGCGCAGCTCGATCTGGCGGTCGATCAGTGCCGGTGTCTGGCTGGTGTCGATGCTGAAGATCCGCGACGCCTTGTAGTAGCTGTCCGGCACCGCATAGAGGCGGTCGGACTGGCTGCGGTCCGCGACCAGACCGCTCAGCGCGCCCCAGGAGATCAGGTCGCGATCAGTGGAGCGGATCTCCGGGTAAGGTGCGGTCTTGGCACCGTACTGGTAGATCGAGAGTGTCGACCGGTAACCGTCCTCGGCCGAGTCTTCTTCACTGCTGACCACCAGCAGGTTGCGCGACGGTATCGGCAGGATGCCCTCAGGCCCCAAGCCCGTCGGCAGCAACTGATGCATCACCGGCGCCCAGGGTCGGGCCACGTCGTAGACGGCGACCGCATTGCCGCGCTCGCTGCCGACGAACAGCAGGCTGTGCTTGCGGAAACGCGCCGCGGCGATGCCTTCCGGCTCGATGCCCTTGTTCTCCGAGCGGCTTTCCGGGTAGTGCCCGGCGCGGATGAAGGCGTGTTCCAGCGAGGCGCCGGCCTCGTGCCAGACGTGGCCGTTGTAGTCGAACAGGGTGAAGCTGCGGCTGCCGCCTTGCGCGCCTTCGGCATCCTCGTAGTCGCCCTCGTTGGCGGTCGCCAGCAGCGGTCCGACCCAGGCGATCGAATCCGGCTCGCGACGCTTGCCAGCGAGCACGCCGACCGGTTCGATGCGGTCGTTCTCCTCGACGTCCACACCTTGCAGATCCACCTGGCCGGCGCTGAAGTGGCGCATCACCCGGCCACGGCGCAGGTCGACCAGCACGATGTGGTTGTTTTCCTGCAGGGTTACGGCGGCCACGTCCTGGTCGTTGATGCTGACGTACTCAGGCTCCGGATCACCCGGCGCGACCTCGGCCAGGCCGGTCAGGTCGACGTCCCGCGTGCGCCAGCGCGACGGCTGACCCTTGAGGTCGACGATGCGCAGAAAGCCGGCCGGCAGCTGTGGGATCAGCCCGTCGTTGAGGTCCTCGTCGCGCTCGTTCTCGATCGCCACCGCGGCATAGCGACCCCGCGGGCTGATGGCGATGGAATCCGGCTGGCCACCCATGGGCAGCGTGGCGACGCGTTTGGGTTGCGCCGGATTGCGAATGTCGAACACCGCCAGCACACCATCGGGCTGAGTGAAGCCGAGCGAGGTGTTCACCGCGACCAGCGCGTAGTGGCGATATACGGCCACCGAGGTCGGTTCGCCTTCCAGCTGGATAAAGCCCGCCGGCTGCGGCGATTTCGGATCGCGAATGTCCACCAGGCCGATGCGCTCGCCAGGACTGTCGGTGTAGATCAGCGTGCGGCCGTCGCGACTCACCGTGGTGATCTCGGCCACGGTCTGCCGGGTGGCATCCTCATCGGCACCCAGGTTGCGAAAGACCGGGAAGGTCGCGACCCGCTCGAAGTAGTCTGCGGCGCGGAGAGGTGCCGCCTGCGAGGCCAGCGGCAACAAGGCCAAGGACAGGGCAGTGGACAATACGGTGGGGGTCAGGCGGGTCGGAGTTCTCATGCGGGCCTCGGCGGTCAGTGTGGGGGACAGCCAGAACACGCTAGGGCCGGATTGTTACGTGGCGGTGACGGCGAAGAGGTCAAGCATTACGGGAGGAGATGCGGGTGGCATCGGTTCTGCGTTGCCGGCGCGTTGGTCATCGCCCCCGCTGTCAGGCGGATACCCGTGCAGGCTCAATCCACGGCCGGCGCCGCTTCGTACAGCTCCAGCGGCAGGTCGTCCGGGTCCGCGAAGAAGGTGAATCGGCGACCGGTGTACTCATCTAGCCGAATCGCTTCCACCGCAACGCCCTGACGCTCCAGCCATGCCTTGCACTGCGCGACGTCATCCACTGCAAACGCCAGGTGCCGCAATCCCTGCGCCTCCGGTCGTGAAGGGCGCGGCGGCGCATCGGGAAAGGAAAACAGCTCGAGCTGAGCGCCATCCGGCAGCGCGAGGTCGAGCTTGTAGGAGCGACGCGCCTCGCGGTAATGCTCGGCAATCACCGTCAGCCCCAGCGTTTCGGTGTAGAAGCGCTTCGACACGGCATAGTCCGAGCAGATGATCGCGACGTGGTGGATGGAGCGGAGCATGCGCAAGTTCCAGCGGGAATTGTCGGGTAGAGACTGTCAGGAAAGGCGAGTGTTCTACGAGCCGGACCGCTACATCTCGTTCGGTTCTCTGCCCTGGAGGCCCAGCGCAGTCACCGTCGCTAGAATCAGCCCCATGCCCAGGATCTGCAGCGCTGCCAGGCTCTCATCCAGTACCACGACGCCGAAGAGCGAAGCGGTTACCGGCTCGACCATCGCCACGATGGACGCCACAGCCGGTGCGGTATGCCTGAGACCGATGATGTAGAGAACGAAGGACAGCCCTGCGCCGACCACACCAAGAGCGATGAACAGTGGCCAACTCGGGGCGCCTGGCACCGCCGCTGCCTGTTGCGCGTCGCTCATCGAGGCGAGTACGCCAACGAGCACCACGAACGCTATGACGAGAATCGCCTGAGGACTGCCGTGGGGCGCCGCGTACTTGAACGCAAAAATAAAAGTCGCATAGGACAAACCGGATAGCAGGCCGGCTCCGGCTGCCACGAGTGTAATGTCGCTCGCGCCGACGTCATGGATACCGGTCAGCAAGATGACGCCGAGCATCACCGTTGCGATTGCTGCCCATTTGAACAGCGTCGGCCTTTCGAGTCCGAACGTGAAGGATGCCAGTAGACGAACACCGGCGCTGAGTACATCAGGGTCGCTGCCACCGCAACGCTGCCCTCGGCGATGCTCAAGAAGTAAAAAGAGAAGTTGCCCGCTACGCCGATGCCGGCGATTACAGACCAGAACCACAGCCTGGGGCTCGTCATTCCACTGCCGGCCGGGCGTAATGCCAGCCAGATGAGCACGCACACGAGGCCAATCAGGCCCCGGTAGAGCGAGACTACGGTGGGACTCCAGCCCTCGCTGATGAGGATGCCGCCTATCCCACCCGATAGTCCCCAGCAAAGTGCCGCAAGCACCACCAATAGCGCGCCCAGGCTTGCCGGTTTCCCCTGAGTTCTTCCATTTGTTCGCGGCGAGCGCTGCGCCATAAGGTCATCCTATGCCTTGAAGAAAGCCGCAAGGGACCAACCTGCAGCGCCCGCCGGGGCGCATGACGAGCAGGCCGGTAACCGCGCGGTCACCGGCCTGCTACTCGTCACTGGTTGCGCGTCACCCGCCAGACCACATTGGCCAGGTCGTCCGCGACGATCAGGGCTCCGCTGGGGTCGACGGTCACGCCCACCGGACGACCGCGGGTTTTGCCGTCCTTGCGGAAGCCGGTCATGAAGTCGACAGGTTCGCCTGCCGGGCGGCCATCGCGGAACGGCACGAAGACTACCTTGTAGCCGGACGGATCTTCCCGGTTCCAGCTGCCGTGCTCGCCGACGAACGCGCCTTCGGTGAATTGCTCGCCCATGACATCCGAGGAAAAGTCCAGGCCCAGCGCGGCGACGTGGGCGCCCAAGGCGTAGTCCGGGGTGATCGCCTGCTTGACCTTGTCCGGGTCCTGCGGACGGACGCGATCGTCGACGTTCTGCCCCCAGTAGCTGTAGGGCCAGCCATAGAAACCGCCTTCCTGCACCGAGGTCAGGTAGTCCGGCACCAGGTTTTCGCCCAGTTCGTCGCGCTCGTTGACCACCGACCACAGCTGGTCGGTGCCGGGCAGTATCGCCAGGGCCGTGGGGTTGCGCAGGCCGGTGGCGTAGGGCTTGTAGGCGCCGGTTTCGGTGTTGATCTGCCAGACCATGGCGCGGTCGACCTCGGCTTCCATGCCGCGCTCGGTGATGTTGCTGTTCGAGCCGATGCCGACGTAGAGGTACTGGCCATCGGGGCTGATGGTCATCGCCTTGGTCCAGTGGTGGTTGATCTCCGAGGGCAGGTCAACGACCTTGGTCGGCGGACCGCTGGCTTCGGTCTGACCTTCCTCGTATTCGAAACGCACCAGTTCGTCCTGGTTGGCGACGTAGAGGTTGCCATCGTGGAAGGCCAGTCCATAGGGGGCATTAAGTTCATCGGCGAAGACGTTCTGCATTTCGTAGCGGCCGTCGCCATCGGCATCTCTCAGCAGGGTCAGCCGGTTACCGCTTTTGACCGACGTGTTGCCCTGCGCCTTGATGTAACCGGCGATCACGTCTTTCGGTTTCAGCTTGGCCGCATTGCCGCCACGACCTTCGGCCACAAGGATGTCGCCGTTGGGCAGTACCAGGGTCTGGCGTGGGATCTTCAGGTCGGTGGCGATCGCCGTCACGCTGTAGTTTTCCGGCACCGTGGGTGTCGCATCGCCCCAGGGCGTCGGCTCGGCGATCTTCATGCTGGGCAGCATTCCGCGGTCGGGTTCCGGCAGTTTGGGGTTGGCGCCATACAGGCTGGTGGCGTCCTGCTCATCGCCACCGCAGGCGCTAAGGAACAACGCGATGGTCAGTGCGGAGAGTGCATTGGCGTGCTTCATGCCTCACCTCCGTCACGCAGATTGGATAGGCCGATCCACGCGGCGGCGCAGGCCAGCAGTGTGACGATCACCGACAGCACCAGGCCGGCCGGCATGACCGCCCAAGCGTCCTTGGCGTGCTGCAGGGCATTGATGAAACCGAGTACCCAGGTCGCCACGAGCACCAGCAGATAGATCAGCGGTCGCCCTGTCCTGTGCCTGGCCTTGATCAGGTTGACGACCGCGAACAGGATCGCCAGCCCGCAGAACACCAGCCCGCCGGCGATCAGCCAGGAGGCGAAGTTGCCCCATTGAATCTGGTAGCTGCGAAAGTAGGCGACGTCGCTCAGCAGTGCGCCGAGAAACAACGGCACGCTCCCGGCCAGTAGGATCGAGTGCAGCGGATGCGGCACATGGCGGGAAACGCTGTGAGTGGTTTCTGTGGTGCGGTGGGTAATGACGGTCACAAGGAACTCCTCATTGCTTTCGACCAGCCCTGCGCGGCGCGGATCGCTCTGAAGGTGCTTAAGAGGGGATCGTGTCGTCGGGCCGTTAGTTCACTCCTATCGCTGAGCGGCGGGGCTGACCTCGGCTGCTGCAGCCCTCGCCCGCTTTTCGTGCCTCATGCACAAACCAAGTGCTCCGAACCGGACCATTTGATCCGTTATTTTCCCGCCATAACGCTAAGTCGCTGATCCAAAAGCGAATCGATCCGGTGGCACGCTTTCTGCTCTCTCCTCGAAAGTCGCCCGTGTGCAAAGGGCGGCGGCATCGCACATACAGAGAAGCGCCTGCGCCACTGGCGACGCGCTCAGTTTCCGCCCTGCGTCAGAGGAGTGCGTCACCCATGACTCTGCAATACGTTCCCATCATCGACCTGGCGCCATATTTTGCCGGCACGCCGGAGGGCAAGACCCAGGTGGCCAAGGCCGTGGACCAGGCCTGTCGCGACATCGGCTTTCTGGTCATCACTAATCATCAGATCCCCACCGAACTGATCGAGCGCGTGTCGCGGCTGACGCGGCAGTTCTTCGCCTTGCCGTTGCCGGAAAAGCGCAAGGTCGACCGACCCAGCCCGGAAATGGTGCGCGGCTACAGCGCCATCGCCGAGGAGAGCCTGTCGTACTCCATGGAGGAGGCCGCGCCCGGCGATCTCAAGGAATCCTTTTCCATCGGGCCCAGCGACGTCCCGGATGAGGACTACTACCGTTGCGCCGCAGCCGGCCCGCATTTCGCGCCGAATGTCTGGCCCACCGGCATTGAAGGCTTCGAGCGGGCCTATCGCGCGTATTTCGCCGCGATGAGCGAATTGGCGCAGTCGCTGATGCGCATCTTCGCCCTGGCGCTGGAACTGCCGGAAACCTTCTTCGACGACAAGATCGACAAGCACATCAGCATGTTCCGCAGCCTGAGCTATCCGGACCTCAAGGGTGAGGTCGAGCCAGGTCAACTACGCGCCGGTGCCCATACCGATTACGGCAGCCTGACCATCGTCAAACCGGACAACGCGTTGGGCGGTCTGCAGGCGCGCAACCGCCAGGGCGACTGGGTGGACGTGCCTTATGTAGAGAACGGATTCGCGGTGAACATCGGCGACCTGATGATGCAGTGGACCAACGACCAGTGGATTTCCACGCTGCATAGGGTGGTCAACCCGCCGGCCGACAGCACCGCCGACAACGGTCGCCAGTCGCTGGTGTTTTTCCATCAGCCCAACTACGACGCGCTGATCGAGTGCCTGCCGAGTTGCTGCAGCGCCGCCAATCCGCCGCGCCACGCGCCGGTTACCTCCGGCGACAACCTGCTCTCCAAGTTCGTCAAGCAGACCACCTTCGGCAAAGGTCGCATGAGCACGCTTTCATACGTCAACGTGTTCGCCCGCGACATCGAAGCCCTGAGCGGCTTCTACCGTGAGCTGTTCGGCTTCAGGAACATCCCCGAGATCGCCTCGCCGATCTTTCGCGGGCTGGATACCGGCAAGAGCTGCATCGGCTTCAACGCACCGGAAGCCTATGAACTGCTGCAGCTGGACGAGTTCGCCGACACCCGCGGCTGCAAGTTCCTGCTGAATATCGATGTCGAGTCGAAAGAGGAGGTCGACCGCCTGGTGCCCATTGCCGTCGCCATGGGCGCGACGCTGATCAAGGCGCCTTACGAAACCTACTACCACTGGTACCAGGCGGTGCTGCTGGACCCCGAGAAAAACGTGTTCCGCATCAACCACATGCTTTGACGATCCCACCATCAGGAAATCAAAAATGCTGAATAAGTTCATGAAACGGACCTTGTGTGCGGCGGTGGCTCTCGGCCTGACAGGCGCGGCGGGCCTGGCTTCGGCGCAGGAAGGGCAGGGGCTGACGCTCGATAAACCGGCGAAAATCGCCATGCTCTACATCAGCCCGCGCAATGACGGCGGCTGGACTCAGGCCTTCGACGAGGCGCGGCAGAAGCTCGAAACCGAGCTGGATACCAAGATCCAGTACGTCGAGAGCGTGCCTGAGAACGCCTCCTCGATCCGCCCGGCCGTGGACCGGCTGATCCAGCGCGGCGCCAACGTCATCATCGGCACCGCCTTCGGCTACTCGGACACCTTCAAGGAGCTGGCTGACAAGTATCCGGATGTCGCCTTCCTCAACGGCTCGGGCACCACGAATAGCGCCAATCTCGAATCCTTTTATGGGCGCACCTACGAAAGCCAGTACCTGTGCGGCATGGCGGCGGGCGCGGCGTCGAAGACCGGCAAGCTCGGCTTCGTTGCGGCCAATCCCTTTGGTCAGGTGAACTGGACGGTCAACGCCTTCGCCCTGGGCGCCCAGCAGATCAACCCGGACGCCACCGTCACCGTTGTCTACACCGGCGCCTGGAACGACCCGGTCAAGGAACGCGCCGCCGCCATGGCGCTGATCGACTCCGGCGCCGACGTGCTCGGCCAGCACGTCGACAGCCCGACGCCGCAGATCGTCGCTCAGGAGCGCGGCGTACACGGCACCGGGCACCATCGCGACATGCGCGAGTTTGCCCCGGATGCCACCGTCTGTTCTTCGGTCTGGGTGTGGGACAAATTCCTCGCGCCGGAGCTGAAGAAGATCAGCGCCGGCAACTGGACGCCGCCAGAGAACGGCGCGCTGCTGTCCATGGCCGAAGGCGGCACCGACGCGGCCTGCTGCGGCCCGGCGGTTTCCGAGGCGGATAAGGCCAAGATCATGGCCGCCCGCGAAGAGCTGCTCAAAGGCGAGAAGAAGATCTACGCCGGCCCGATGCTCGACCGTGACGGCACCGAGCGCATCGCCGCTGGCGAGGTCATGGCCGACCCCGCACTGTGGCAGATGGACTGGTTCGTCAAAGGAGTGATCACCCAGCAATGAGCAACCTGAACGCGATCCAGCTGACCGGGGTGAGCAAGTCGTTCGACGGCTTCATGGCCCTGTCCCAGGCGGACTTCACCGCCAAATGGGGCGAAGTGCACGCGCTGCTCGGCGAAAACGGCGCGGGCAAGTCCTCGCTGATGAACATCGCCGCCGGCCTCTACGCACCGGAACGCGGATCGCTGCTGATCGACGACAACCCGGTGCGCTTGAGCGGACCGCGGGATGCTGGTCGCTACCACATCGGCATGGTTCACCAGCATTTCAAGCTGGTGAAGCCCTTTACTGTGGCTGAGAACATCCAGCTGGGGCTGCCCGTGGGGCCCGGCAATCATGCTTTCGCGGGCAGCCACCGGCAGCGGCTGACAGCTTTGGAGCAGCGGATCAGCGACAAGGCGGCAGAGCTGGGCTTCACCATCGACCCGCGCAAGGTCACCGAGTCGCTGTCGGTGGCCGAGCAGCAGCGGGTGGAAATTCTCAAGGTGCTGCTGGCCGGCGCGCGGATCCTGATCCTCGATGAGCCGACGGCGGTCCTCACTGATCAGGAAGCCGAGCGCCTGCTGGAAACCGTGCGCGCCTTTGCCCGCCAGGGCGCGGCGGTGATTCTGGTCACTCACAAGATGAGCGATGTGAAGCGCTTCGCCGACCGCGTGACCGTGATGCGCGCCGGGCGAACGATTCAAACCCTCGACCCGCAATCGGTCTCGGTGCCGGAGCTGGTGCGTCTGACCGTGGGCGAGTCCGCACCGGCCAGCGAGTATCAGCCGGCGACACCGGGCGAGGTGCGGCTGCAGGTGCGTAATCTCAGATCGACCGGCCCGGGCGGGCATGGCGCACTCAATGGCGTGACCCTGAGCCTGCGCGCGGGCGAGATCTACGGCATCGCTGGCGTCGGCGGCAACGGCCAGAGCGAGTTGGCGAACGTGCTGATGGGCTTGCCCGAATCCTGCGAAGGCGCGTTGGAATTGACCGGCTTCGGTGACTTGCGCCGGGCCAGCCCTGAACAGCGCCGGGAGCTGCGCATCGCCTCGATTCCGGCTGACCGCTACGGCACCGCGCTGGCGGGCGAGCTTTCGGTGGCGGAGAACTTCGGTGTCGGGCAGATCCATAGCGGCCGCTATGGCTCGTTCTTCAATCTCCGGCGCAAGCGTCTGGAGGCAGAGGCCGCCGAGGCGGTGGCCGGGTTCGATGTGCAGGGCGTGCGCTCGCTGAAGCAGAAGGCCGCGCTGCTCTCCGGCGGCAACGCACAGAAGCTGGTGATCGCCCGCGAGTTTTCCCGCGACCCGCAACTGGTGCTCGTGCACAGCCCCAGTCGCGGGCTGGACGTACGCGCCACCGCCTCCGTGCATGGCCGCCTGCGCGCCGCGCGCGATGCCGGCGCGGCGGTGCTGGTGATCAGTGAAGACCTCGACGAAGTGCTGGCGCTGGCCGACCGCATCGGCGTGATGAACGCCGGGCGCATCGTTGCCGAGTTCGACCGGCCCGCGGATCGCCAGGCCATTGGTAGGGCGATGGTCAGCCATGGGGAGCTGAGCCATGGCGAGTTGAATCCAGAAAGGGTAAACCATGAATGAACAGGTACGCCCCGTGATGATCGAGCAGGCTACGCAAGCGGCCGAGCGCCCGAAACAGCCGCTGCTGTCGCGGCGTTACGCTCTGGAGATCCGCCAGCAACTGGCTTGGCATTGGCAGGCTGTGATCATCGGTCTCGCGCTGCTGCTGGGGCTGGGTATTTCCGCCGCCATCCTGATCGCCGCTGGCGTTCCGGCCGGTGAGCTGCTCAACGAGTTCGTCATCCTCACGGTGTTCGATGCGCAGAGCCTGAAAGCGGTCTTGTTTCAAGCATCGCCGATGATCCTCGTCGGCCTGGCTGGCTGCATGGCGTTTCGCGCCAAGTTCTGGAACCTCGGGCTTGAGGGTCAGATGATCTGGGGCGCCATCGGTGCCACTGCGATCTCGCTGTTCGAGATCGGCCCGCAGGCGCTGCGTCTGCCCTTGATGCTCGCAGCGGCGATCTTTTGCGGGCTGCTCTGGGCGCTGGCGCCGGTGTTGCTCAAGCTGCGGCTGAAGGTCAACGAGATCATCTCGACACTGATGCTCAACTACCTGGCGATCAGTTTCCTGCTGCACCTTTTGTACGGAAGCTGGAAGGACCCGAAAAGCTCGTTCCCTTATTCGCCACAATTCCAGCCGTTCGAGCGCCTGCCGGAGCTGTTCGATGGCATCAGCGCGGCAGTGCCGCTGGCGGTAGTCGTTGCGCTGCTGGCGCTGTGGTTTCTCGGTATTTCCCGAGCCGGGCTCTATCTGCGCTTCGTCGATGCCAATCCGCGTGTGGCGGGCGCCGTCGGGGTGCCGGTGCAGAAGATGATCATCGGCACGGTGCTGGTTTCCGGCGCCATGGCCGGGATCGCCGGGTTTCTCGTCACGGCCGGGCAGGAGGGGCGGCTGACCCAGTCGTTCTATCAGGGCTACGGCTTCTCCGGAATTCTCATCGCCTTTCTTGCGCGCAACAACCCGGTGGCGGCGCTGGTGGTGGCGCTGTTGATGGCGATGCTCTTTGTCGCAGGGCGCAGCCTGCAGGTGTTCTACCAGATCCCGTTTTCCATGGTGCAGTTGATCCAGGCGATCCTGGTGATCTGCGTCGCCTCTTCGGATTTCTTTATCCGCCACCGCATCCGCCGCGTTCAGGGAGGCGAAAGCTGATGGATATGATCGCCAACTGGCTCGGCAATACGCCGGACTTCGCCGTGCCCTTCGCCCTCGCGGCGCTGGGGCTGATTCTCACGGAACGGGCGGGCGTCCTGGCGTTGGGCGCCGAGGGCCTGATGCTGGTCGGCGCGCTGGCCGGGATTGGCGCGCAACTGGCGTTCGGCAGCCACGGCACTTCGCTGCTGATGGCTATGGGCGCGGCTGCCGTGGTGTCGCTGCTGTTCGCACTGATGGTGCTGGTGCTACGGATCAACCAGGTGATCGCCGGGTTGGCGCTGGTGTTCTTCTGCCAGGGCCTGACCGGCCTGCTCGGCACCTTGCTGGACTGGACCAACAAGCCGGTCAAGGGGTTGGGCGCGGTCGAGCTGTGGCCGCTGTCGGAGTTGCCGCTCGTGGGCAAAGTCTTCGTGCAGAACCCGCAGGTGTTCATGACGCCGCTGATCTTTCTCGCCGTGGTCTGGTTTCTTACCCGCACCACCACCGGCCTGCGTTTGCGCGCGGTGGGGGAGAACCCGCAGGCGGCGGACGCTGCGGGCATTTCCGTGCTCGGCTATCGGCTGGCGGCGATTCTCGCCGGCGCCGCGCTGATCGGCCTGGCCGGCGGCTATATCTCGGTGCTCAGCACCAAGCTGTGGATCGCCGATATGACTGGCGGCCGCGGCTGGATCGCCGTGGCGCTGGTGATCTTCGCCCGCTGGTCACCCTGGAAGGCCCTGGCCGGTGCGCTGCTGTTCGGCTGCATCGAGGCGCTGATCCCGCATCTGGCCGCTGCCGGGGTGCGTCTGCCGCAGTACTTCGTGCTGATGACGCCCTACGCCGTGACCCTGGCGGTGATGATCTGGGTTGCCAGCGGCAAGAACGTTTCCGGCAATCAGCCGGGCGCACTGGGTATTCCCTTTATCCGCGAGGAGCGCCGCTGAAGGTCACGGCGCTCATTGCGCCGGGCTCTGGTCGCTGGAGCGGCAAGTGATCTCCGCGTAGGGCTCGTCCGGCGAGTAGTCGCCGGGAACCCGCTCGGTGCGCTGGGTATTTGGCGCGACAGTGAAAACTGGAGACGCCGAAGTATCCGAGCGCGCGTCGTTCGGTACATGGAACTCGCAGGTGATCTGGCCGCCCGTGCGGTTCATCACCTTCACCGCCCGCACGCCAAGCAGCTCGCCTTCGACCCCTTCGGATTTGGCCGGCACGCCCATCGGACTGATCTCCACATCGAGGCCGTTGAGGTGGGTGACCACTTCCGGCGGCGGCGTTTGTGCGAACGCCAGCGGGGCACAGAGCGCCAGACCGCAGGCGAGAAATAGCTGCTTGCTCATTGAAACCTCCAATATTCGGTCCCCGTTAGAAGAGCTGGCCGGGGGTCGGTTCGATCGCTGCGCCAATCAATGATTGCAAATGATTAGAAGCGTCAAAAAAATGGTTGGCATGATTTGTGATGGCTCAAAGCCATGATTGATCTTGCCGTGCCATTTGCGCCGTGTTGAACTGCAGCCGTCGCCAATGTTACGTGCACTCCTTCCGAGGGTGGCTGAAGTGACTAGGTATCTGCTTCTGGCGTTGCTGGCATTTGCAGGTGGTGCAGCGGCAACGGCCGATGTAACGCTCGAGCTCGACGCAGCCGAACGCGACTGGCTGGCCGGCAACCGCTCGGTCAGCATCTGTGTCGACCCGGACTGGCTGCCGTTCGAGATGCTCAATGCCCGCGGGGAGCATGAAGGGATCGCCGCCGACCTGCTTCGGCTGGTAGCACAACGGGCGGGGCTGCAACTGGATATCGTGGCGACCAGCGACTGGGGCCAGTCGGTGGCGTTCTCCCAGGCTGGCCGCTGCCAGCTGCTCAGCTTCCTCAACCAGACGCCGGTGCGTGATGCCTGGCTGATCTTCACCCAACCGCTGTTCACCGACGCCAATGTGGTGATCGCGCGGGAAGACCATCCCTATGTGGCTGACTTGTCCGCCCTCGAAGACGTAACGGTCGCTTTGCCGGTGGGCACGTTTGTCGAGGAAAGCGTTCGGCGGGACTTTCCCCGCTTGCGCGTCATCAGCACCGACACGGATGCCCAGGCGCTGGCGCTGGTGAACGAGCGCAAGGCCGACCTCACCGTGCGCTCGCTGACCGTGGCTGCCTACACCATTCGCCGCGAAGGCTGGTTCAATCTGAAGATCGCCGGGCAGCTGACGAGTCTCGACAATCAGTTTCGCATCGGCGTGCTGAAGAGCGAGCCGGTGCTGCGCGATATCCTGGACAAGGCGATCGCGACGATCACACCGGGCGAGCTGAACCAGATCGCCAACAGGCATGCGCCGATTCGCGTCGAGTCGGGCACCGACTACCGTCTGGTCGTGCAGATCGTCGTGGTCTTTTCGGTGATGCTGCTGACCAGCCTGTTCTGGATCGGCCGGCTGCGCCGGTTGAACGAGCAGCTGCAGGTCAAATCGCAGACCGATCCGCTCACCGGCCTGGCCAACCGCGCCGCCCTGGATCGGCGTTTCGCCAGGGCGCTGGAGCAGGCGCGGCGTTACAGCCGGCCGCTGTCGATCGTCATGCTGGATATCGACCATTTCAAATCCATCAACGACGAGTTCGGCCATCAGATGGGGGACCGCGTCCTCAAGGAGTTCGCCGACCTGCTGGTATCCGGTCTGCGCGGCAGTGACGCCGTGGGCCGCTGGGGTGGGGAGGAGTTCCTTCTGCTGTGCCCGGAAACTAGCAGCCATCAGGCTGCAGCGTTTGCCGAGCGCCTGTGCGAGCAGTCGCGGGCGCTGTCTTTCAGTACTGGCCAGACGCAGACCCTCAGCGCCGGTGTCGCCGAGCTAAACGCGACGGACACGGTGGACAGCCTGCTGCGCCGTGCCGACGCTGCGCTGTACCGGGCCAAGCATGAGGGCCGGGACCGCGTCTGCTGCCATGCGCCGGACGAGCAGGCAAGCTGAGTGGCGGTGCTCAGTGCTTGCCGGGTTTGCGTAGGCGCACGTAGAGGTCCTTGCCGCCGGTGGCGCTGCTGCCCCGTGATTCCAGGTCGAAGCGCTTGGGCTGGTTGGCGATCAGGTCGCTGAGCTTCTTGCAGCCATACAGCCGCGGATCGAAGGCGGGGCGGAGCTTGCTGATGTTCTGTCCGAGAGTGCCCAGCTGAATCCAGTCGTCCTCCTCGGACAGGTCGTCGAGCACCTTGGCGATGAAGTCCACCGGCACCTGCTGACATTTGATGGTGTCGCCCTTGTCGCCGGCCTTCGGCGGCTTGCTGGTTTCTTCCACCTGAGCGGCGGCTGCGGCGAGCTTTTCCGATGACGGTGGCTCGGATGTCGTTTTGGCGGCATCGGCGCGCAGGATTTCGGTGTAGATGAACTTGTCGCAGGCAGAGACGAAGGGCGAGGGCGTCTTCTGCTCACCAAAGCCATACACCGTCAGGCCCTCTTCGCGGATGCGTGCGGCCAGACGAGTGAAGTCGCTGTCGCTGGAAACCAGGCAGAAGCCGTCGAAACGCCGCGTGTAGAGCAGGTCCATGGCGTCGATGATCAGCGAGCTGTCGGTGGCGTTCTTGCCCGAGGTGTAGGCGAACTGCTGGATCGGCTGGATCGAGTAGTCGAGCAGCACCTTTTTCCAGCTGCCGAGGTTGGGTTTGGTCCAGTCGCCGTAGATGCGCTTGACGCTGGCGACGCCGTATTTTGCGATCTCCTCGAACAGCCCTTCGACGATGGCGGCGGGCGCGTTGTCGGCGTCGATCAGCACGGCGAGGTGCTTCTGCTTGTTCGAACTGTTGGGCTTGCTGGCCATGCTTCTTCCCTGGACTGGAGATCGCCCGACCATAACGCCGACCACCGTGCCATGGCCATAGCGGTGTGCTGCCAACGCATGCCGAGCTCGGTTAGCATGCGCGACTTTGATCACATGGATTGCGGTGCATGGAACAGCGAGGCACGCTGAAAAGCTGGAACGACCAGAAGGGCTTCGGCTTCATTCGCCCGGAGCAGGGCGGTGAAGATGTCTTCGCGCATATCTCGGCCGTGCATGGTGAGCGTCGGCCGCTGGTTGGTGATCGTGTGCTCTACGTGTCGGGGCGCGATCCCCAGGGTCGGCTGCGTGCCGAGCATCTGCGGCTGGATGCGCCGCTGACGCTGGACCAGCCAGCGATTCGCCAGCGCCCGGGCAGTCAGCGCAAGCCGGCCGAGCAACAGGCCCGTCCGCGCGCGACGGCGCGGGCCGCTGGCAAGCCTGCGCGCCAGTTGGTCGCTGGCAACATCCAGCAGCTTCCCCTCAAACTGGTGCTGTTCGGGCTGCTCTGTCTGCTGCCGTTGGCGGGTAGCCTCCTGCGCCTCGGTGCGGTGTTGCCGTTGGCGATCTATGCCGTCGCCAGCCTGCTCACCTTCGTCCTCTACTGGCGCGATAAGCACAGCGCGCTGAAGGATCGCTGGCGCACACCGGAAACCACACTGCATTTCTTCGAGCTGGCCGGCGGCTGGCCGGGTGCGCTCGTGGCGCAGCAAGTGTTTCGCCACAAGACCCGCAAGCTGAGCTATCAGCTGGCCTTCTGGCTGATCGTGATGCTGCACCAGGCGTTCTGGATCGATCTGCTGTTCGTTGGTAGCGGCTTTACCCGCGAGCGGCTGGACTGGCTGTTGCGGCTGCTCTGAAACGCGAAAGCCCGGCGAATGCCGGGCTTTCGGACGAGCATCGCGGCTCAGACTTTTCTGACGAACTCGGACTTCAGCTTCATCGCGCCGATGCCGTCGATCTTGCAGTCGATATCGTGGTCGCCGTCGACCAGGCGGATGTTCTTCACCTTGGTGCCGACCTTGACCACCAGCGACGAGCCCTTGACCTTGAGGTCCTTGATTACCGTGATGGTGTCGCCATCCTGCAGCGTGTTGCCTACCGAGTCCTTGATCACCTTGTCGCTTTCGCTCGCGGCAGCCGCGCCGTCAGTGGCGGACCACTCATGGGCGCACTCGGGGCAGACCAGCATTTGGCCGTCTTCGTAGGTGTATTCGGAGTTGCATTTGGGGCAGGGTGGCAGCGAGCTCACGGCAGATCCTCAGGGGGCGGGATGCGGAAAGCCGTGCATTGTATAAGGTTTTGTTACAAATTTGGGGCCGCCGTGGAATCCAGGCTGGCCGGATTCCACGTGGTTTCACGGGGTAGCGCTTACTTCACGGCGGTGAGGCGCTCGTTGCCAGCGCGTAGCTCGCTGTAGCGATGTTCCAGTTCGCGGCGGATTTCGCGGCGCTGGTAGGCCTGGGCGAAACGACGCTGCTGTTCAGGCGTCTTCGGGTTGAGCGGCGGTACCGGTACCGGTTTGCCGTCTTCGCCGAGGGCGACCATGGTGAAGAAGCAGCTGTTGGTGTGGCGTACGGTTTTCTCGCGAATGTCTTCGGTGACGACCTTGATGCCGATCTCCATCGAAGTCGTACCGGTGTAGTTGACCGAGGCGAGGAAGGTGACCAGTTCGCCAACATGCACCGGCTGGCGGAACACCACCTGATCCACCGAGAGGGTGACGACGTACTGCCCGGCGTAGCGGCTGGCGCAGGCGTAGGCGACCTCGTCGAGATACTTGAGCAGCGTGCCGCCATGTACGTTGCCGGAAAAATTGGCTTTGTCCGGCGTCATCAGCACGGTCATGGTCAGCTCTGCATGTCCATCTAGCATGGGGGTTACGGCTCCTCGGTGGTGAAGGGTTGCTACTTTAGTCGAATGCCTCCTTCCTGTCTGGCGTTTCCATCAAAACGCTTCATCGATTTTTTCTATCGTCAATGCGGCAAAGGCGCGCACTTCTGTCATTTGGCGGAAAAAGCGCCAGCTACGGCATGAGTGTCCTGCTCCCTGGGCAGGGCCGGCAGCGATCTGTGACGTGGCGCACGGATGGCGCCGGCGCCTCGCACAACAGCACTTTTGTTGACCTGTGCCGGGGTCCGCTGGCCTGGCGCTTCTTATAGTCGGATGCCCACAAAATCCTAATGGCCTGTGCGGTGAGTGGGTCGAGGCAAGTTCGGATGAACATGACTCCGAGACAAGGCGCTGCGACACAGTATCGGGGCCATGGGCGCCGAAATTGACCAACTGAACCCAAACAGGCCACTAACTACTTCAAGTAACGGATGCCTCCTCATGCGTACGCTCGCTCTTGCCCTGCTCGCCTGCTTCGTTCCGCTGACTCATGCCAGCGAGGCGGTCGTCGAGCGCTTCAACTACGTCATGGCCGATGAGCAACGGCGCGAGCAGGCCAGCCTGGCCGGTCAGGAACGCGCCGTGTTCTGTTCCTACTGCCACGGCGAAACCGGCAACAGCAAGCGCAAGTACATTCCCAATCTTGCCGGGCAGAATCCGCGATACCTGTTCCATGCCTTCGAGAAGTTCGCCAGCGGCGAGCGCACCGACTTCGTCATGTCCAAGCTGGCGCAGAATCTCAGCATGGAGGAGCGGGTGAACATCGCAGTGTTCTTCAGCCAGCAGAAGGTCAATCCGCCGGAAGGTGCGACGGATGCAGCCTTGCGCAATACCGGCGAGAAGATCTTCCAGAGCACCTGCACCGGCTGCCATGGCGCGCATGCGGAGGGCATGGAGACCATGCCGCGGCTGGCCGGACAGCCGGACGAATATATCCGCAAGGCGCTGACGCGCTTCCGCGAGAACGACCCCAGCCGTGCCGGCTCGGTGATGATCGGCGTGGCAAGCCACCTCTCTGCCGCTGACGTCGAGGCGCTGGCCGCCTACCTATCGCAGCTGAAGCTGACGCCGGCCGAAGAGATGGCCAACATCAACCGCTTGCGCAAGACAACCGCGGCCGCTCAATAGCGCTGAATCTGCGCCGGCGTGCGGCGCATCAGTACCTCACCATTGCGCACCGAAAGCAGGGCGTGGCCTTGGGTGCGCAGCATCTCGTAGTCGTCCGGCGCCGACAGCACCAGCAGGTTCGCCGGGCGCCCCACTTCCAGTCCGTAGCGCTCGCCCAGGTTCAGCGTCCGTGCGCTGTTGTCGGTGATCAGGTCCAGGCCGCGCTGCAGGTCCTCGTAGCCGAGCATGTGACAGATGTGCAGCCCGGCTTCGAGGATGCGCAGGATGTTGCCGTTGCCCAGCGGATACCAAGGGTCGACGATGGAATCCTGACCGAAGCAGATGTTCATCCCGGCGCGGTCGATCTCGGCCACACGGGTCAGCCCGCGACGCTTGGGATAGGTATCGAAGCGGCCCTGCAGGTGGATGCTCTCGGTCGGGCAGGAAACGAAGTTGATCTTCGACATCTTGAGCAGACGGAACAGCTTGGAGCAGTAGGCGTTGTCGTAGGAGCCCATCGCCGTGGTGTGGCTGGCGGTGACCCGATCGCCCATCTCGCGCACCCGCGCTTCTTCGGCGAGCACTTCGAGAAAGCGCGACTGTGGGTCGTCGGTTTCGTCGCAATGCACGTCCACCAGGCAGCCGCTGCGCTCGGCCAGGTCCATGAGGAACTTGATCGAGCTGACGCCCTGGTCGCGGGTGTTCTCGAAGTGCGGAATGCCGCCGACCACATCGGCGCCCATGGCGATCGCCTCGGTCATCAACTCGCGACCGCCCTTGAACGACTCGATGCCCTCCTGCGGGAAGGCGACGATCTGCAGGTCGATCAGGTGGCGGGTTTCCTCGCGCACCTCGAGCATCGATTTCAGCGCCGACAGCGTCGGGTCGGTGACGTCGACGTGGGTTCGCACATGCTGGATACCGTGGTCGACCAGCATGTCGATGGTCTTCTTCGCCCGCGCCTTGGTGTCCTCGTGGGTGACCAGCGCCTTGCGCTCGCCCCAGCGCTCGATGCCCTCGAACAGCGTGCCGCTCATGTTCCACGCCGGCTCGCCAGCGGTAAGGGTGGCGTCCAGGTGGATGTGCGGCTCGATGAAGGGCGGCACCACCAGATTGCTGGCCGCGTCGATATCGCCCTCGTTGGCTTCGGCTGGTGCCTGCTGCGCGCTGATGGACGCGATGCGTGCGCCGTTTAGTTCGATGCGGTAGAGGCCGCTGCGGCCGCGCAGGCGGGCGTTGAGGATGTTCATGGTGACTCCTTGATCAGCGTGCGTCGGTTTGCGTCAGTACCGTGCGCGACAGGGCCAGGCGCTGACCCTCGTACAGCACAATATAGGCTGCGGCGGCCACCAGTATGCCGACGATGGGCGCCACCCAGGGCGAGAAATACGCGCAGGCGGCGCCCAGCACATAGGCCGCCAGGCCCAGGCTGTTGTATTTCGGCAGGCGCGCCTCGGCCAGTTTCGGGTATTGCCCGCGATGACGGTAGAAGTAGTCCGCCATGATCACGCCGCCGATGGGCGGGATGATCGAGCCGAGCAGGATCAGGAAGGGGATCAGCAGTTCGTACATGCCGCCCAGCGCCAGCAGCGTGCCGACGAAGGCGCCGCCAAGGGTCACCAGGCGGCGGCGCTCGGTGCGAAGCAGGTTGCAGCCGGCAGCGGCGAAGTTGTAGATGGTGTTGTCCTGCGTGGTCCAGAGGTTGAGGAAAAGCATCACCACCGCGGCCATCGACAATCCCTGCAGCACCAGCACTTCGACGATGTCCGGCTGCTGGTAGACGATGGCCCCGTAGGCGCCGGCGACGATCATCAAGCCGTTGCCGATAAAGAAGCCGATCAAACTGGCCCATACGGCGACTTTGCTGCTGCGGGCGAAACGCGTCCAGTTGGTGGCCTGGGTCGCGCCGCTGACGAAGGTGCCGAAGATCATGGTGATCGCCATGCCCAGGGTCAGGCTGTCGCCCGGTTCTACCGCCAGCAGACCATCCAGCCCACCGACGTCACGGGTGGCGGTCCACAGCGAGGCAATCAGCAGAATCAGCATCGCTGGCACCGCGATGCGCGAGAGCAGGTCGAGGCCCTTGTAGCCGACGAAGGCGGTCAGGCAGAAGCCGAAACCGAACAGCACCATCAACGGCAGCGTCCAGCTTTCCGGCAACGCCAGCAGGCGCACCAGGACGATGGCGATGGTCGCCGTACCCCAGGCGTACCAGCCAATCTGGGTAAAGCCGAGCAGGAAGTCCGATAGCCGGCTGCCAACCTCGCCGAAGCAGAAACGCCCCATCAGCACCGAGTTCAGCCCGCTGCGGCAGGCGATCAGCCCGAGCGCAGCGGCATAGAGACCGAGCAGCAGGTTGCCGATCACCGCGGCCCAGAGCATGGTCTTGAAGTCGAAGGCCAGGCCGATCTTGCCGCCGGCGAACATGGTGGCGGTGAAGAAGGTGAAGCCGAACAGCAGGATGGAAGTGGACCACAGCCCCTTGCGCGCGCCGGCAGGCACTTCGCTCAGGGGATAGTCGGTATCGACGGGCTGTTTCATGGTGGTTGCTCCGCAAGGTGGATGCAGCATGGGTGCAGATGCCATGCCATTGCTGACCGATCGGCCAACTCGGCGCGCGGGGCGATGACGTGGTCATCAAGGCTGGCCCTTGCTGGTGCAACTAGTTGGCTGCACGCACCGGAATGGCGCCCTAGCGCGAAGCTCCCACAAGCGGAGCGACATTCTCTCCCTAGCTGGCCACCGAGTGCGGTGCGGACCTGCACGCGGCGGCCCCGTCGGGCAACAGCGTGGAAAGCCTGGCGCGCGGGGAGATCCGTACCCGTTGATGGGTTTGGCCCGGCCCCTTAGTAGCTCTTGTAGGGCAGGAATTTGCCGGACAGCACCACGTTGACGCGATCGCCCTTGGGGTCGCTCTGGCGCTGGATATCCATGGAGAAGTCGATGGCGCTCATGATGCCGTCACCGAATTCCTCGTGGATCAGCTCCTTAATGGTGGTGCCGTAGACGTTGACCAGTTCGTACCAGCGGTAGATCAGCGGGTCGGTCGGCACCGCGGTGGGCAGCGAACCCTTGTAGGGGGCGATCTGCAGCCAGGCGACGGCTTCGTCGGAGAGCTCGAAGAGCTGCCTCAGGGTTTCCGCCTGGGCCTTGTCGAAGGCCATCTGACCGAGGCAACCGGCGGTGGTCCACTCCTTGGACATGCCGATGCTTTCGGCGACATGCGCCCACTTCAGGCCCTTGCTTACCTTGGCGGAGACGATCATCTGGGTGACCTGTTCACGACTGCTGATCATGACGAATCCTCATCTGGCGAATGCGAGTGAATGGCCGCGCGGGCGCGGCTGGCCTCGGTCGATGCAGGTTCGGTGCCAGGGGATTCAGTCGTATTCGGCCGCTTCGTGCTCGCCGAGCAGACGACGCTGGCGCGGCGTGGTGGCGGCCAGCACCTCGGGGTTGAAGCTGAAGTGCAGGTAGGGGGAGAACTTCTGCGCCACCATGCGCCGGCCGTAGTGGATCTGCAGCAGGTAGCGACTGCGCTCGGCGGTGCGGTTGCGACTGCCGGCGTGCCAGAGGTCGCTGCGAAAGAACAGCAGGTCGCCGGCCTGGCACAGCACTGGCTCAGGCGCGCGGCCGTGCCACTGCGTTTCGCCTGGGCGCGGCTTGCGCCCGGCGCGGTGGCTGCTGGGAATCACCAGGGTCGGGCAGAGGTCGGCGTCGATGTCGTCCAGGTACAGGTGCGCGGTGCAGACCTGCATCGGCAGCTCGAAGGCGGGGTCGGCGAGCAGGCTTTCCGGCAGCTCCATGGCCAGGTAGTCGGCATGCAGCTCGCCGCCGATAAAGCCCGGGCGGCTGCGCCAGGCGGTCTGGCCGATGATGTGGCAGTCCGTGCCGAGCGCCGCCTCGGCCAGTTCGATCACGCCGGGCAGATCGAGAAAGCGCAGCCAGAACGGCGAGCGATTGAAGACGCACTTGAAGTGATCGTCGACCAGGCCTTGGTAATCCCAGTGGATGGGTTCGAGGCCATCGATGGCTTCGCGCAGCTCCGTGATCGTTGGCGGATCGATCACCGCAGGCAGCAGCACGAAGCCCTGTTGGTGCAGGGCGGCGAGCTGTTGCTGGAGGTCGCTGGATTCAGGCATGGCGGTAAACGGTCGGACAACTATCGCTCAGCATAGGCAGCGTGGGCGCCCGTTGAAAGCCGGCTGAAAGCTTGCCGCGCTACTGTGCCGGCGCTGCTTCGGCAGCCAGCTGCGTGGTCACGAGCCGCGCGACTGTCTCCTCGCTCCGGCGTACCCGGCGGCGTCGCCAGAAGCGGCGTCACCGGCGCGCACCTTGCCTAGCTCGAAACCACCCGTGCGATGGCCTTGGCCAGCGCATCCAGGCGCTCGGCATCCAGTCCGGCGACGTTGGCCCGACCGCTTTCCACCAGATACACCGAATCCTCGGCACGCAGTCGACGTACCTGCTCGGCGGTAAGGCCGGTGTAGGAGAACATCCCGCGCTGCTGGGCGATATGCGCAAAGCGCTCGGCCAGGCCGTAGGGCGTCAGTGCCTCGACCAGACCGGCGCGCAGGCTGGCGATGCGCCGGCGCATGCGCTCGACCTCGTCCTGCCAGATCTGCCGCAGCGGCTCGTCGCCGAGGATCGTCGCCACCACCGCGGCGCCGTGAGAGGGCGGTGTCGACCAGAGGTTGCGTGCCAGTGAAGCGAGCTGGCTGCGTACGTTGAGCAGGCGCTCGGCATCGCTGGTGACCGCGATCAGCGCACCGGTGCGTTCGCGGTAGAGGCCGAAGTTCTTCGAGCAGGAGCTGGTGATGAGCATTTCCGGCAGCGTTTCGGCGAACAGTCGAACTGCCCAGGCGTCCTCTTCCAGGCCATCGCCAAAGCCCTGGTAGGCGAAGTCGAACAGTGGCAGCAGCTCGCGCGCACGCACCACCTCCAGTACCCGCAGCCAGTCGTCGTGATTCAGGTCGAAGCCGGTGGGGTTGTGGCAGCAGGCGTGCAGCAGAACCACGTCGCCGGCCGGCACCTGCTGCAGTGCGGCGAGCATACTGTCGACATCGAGCCGGTTGTCGGCACCGACGTAGGGGTAGTGCTGCACGCGCAGGCCAGCGGCGGCGAACAGGGTTTCGTGAATCGGCCAGGTGGGATCGCTCAGCCAGATGCTGCGCCCTGGCAGGCACTTGGCGATGAACTCACCGGCCAGACGCAGCGCGCCGGTGCCGCCCGGCGCCTGAGTGCAGCCGGCACGCTGCTCGCCGAGGGCAATGGCGCGGCTGCCGAGCACCTGTCGCAGCAATAGGGCACCGAACTGGGCGTCGCCGTGGCCGCCGATGTAGCTCTTGGTCTGCTCACTGTCCACCAGGCGCTGCTCGGCCAGCTTCACCGCGCGCGGGATCGGCGTCAGGCCCTGGGCGTCCTTGTAGACGCCGACGCCGAGGTCGAGCTTGGCCGGGTTGGTGTCGGCTTGATACAGGTCCATCAGGCCGAGGATCGGGTCGCCGGGCACGCGGGGAATCTGGCCGAAGTGCATTACTTGCGGCCCTCCGCGCTGGCGGCGAGCTGGTCGGTGCGGGCGGCCATGATGAAGTCGTTGCGGTGCAGGCCGCGCATCTCGTGGCTCCACCAGGTAACGGTGACCTTGCCCCACTCGGTGAGCAGGGCGGGATGGTGGCCGACTTCCTCGGCGATGGCGCCGACTGCGTTGGTAAAGGCCAGGGCGTGGCGGAAGTTGCGGAACAGGAAGACACGTTCCAGCTCCATGTGGTCGCCGCGCACTTCGATGTTCCAGTCGGGGATTTCGCGGATCAGCTCGGCCAGTTCTTCATCGGACACCTTGGGTGCATCGGCGCGGCAGGCTTCGCACTGGGCTTGGGCGAGGGCGGTCATGGTGTAGGTCCCTTTCTTGATGATCGAAGTCGTTTTTGAAGATTGAAGCTTAGGCAAGATGGCGGGCTGACGCCCACCCTGCCGAACAGATGGCGGCAGTGGTGAGCCTCAACCCACCACGAGCGCTGCACAGGGCCGAATCACGCGGCCTTCGGCGGAAACTTCGGCTGGTGCAGGCCCATGCGCATGGCCTCGCGCACCATCGCCATGATGTCCTGCTGGGCGAGGTCGAACAGCTGCTTGAGGTCCGGCAGGACGAAGTACAGCGGCTGCAGGATGTCGATGCGATAGGGCGTGCGCATCGCCTCCAGCGGGTCGAACGGCTGGTGCTCGGGTTCGGCGGACAGGCTGTAGAGCGTTTCCTTCGGCGAGGAAAGGATGCCGCCGCCATAGATGCGCCGGCCGGCGGGCGTATCCACCAGGCCGAACTCGACGGTCATCCAGTACAGGCGGGCAAGGAACACCCGCTCCTCCTTGCTGGCCTCGAGGCCGAGCTGGCCGTAGGTGTGGGTGAATTCGGCGAACCAGGGGTTGGTCAGCAGCGGGCAGTGACCGAAGATCTCGTGGAAGATGTCCGGCTCCTGCAGGTAGTCCAGCTCTTCCGGGGTGCGGATAAAGGTCGCGACGGGAAAACGCTTGCTCGCCAGCAGTTCGAAAAAGCGCTGGAAGGGGATCAGCGCCGGTACGCGCTCCACTTGCCATCCCGTGGTGGCGGCCAGCACGCGGTTGATCTCGCCGAGCTGCGGGATGCGCTCGCGGGGCAGGGCGAGCTGGTCGAGGCCGTCGAGGTATTCCTGGCAGGCGCGCCCGTCGAGCAGTTTCAGCTGACGCTCGACCAGCGTCTGCCACACCGCGTGCTCGGCGTCGGGGTAATGAATATGCCCCTGCGCGTCCGGTTCGCGGGCTACGTAGTGGGTGGTCTTCATCGCTTCTCCTGGGCCGCTTGGGCATCTTGTTGTTGCCCTCATTCGAACGCGAAGACGGACCCTCGGCGAGTCCCTCTGTGGCGCAATGTCGCACCTTGCCCGGTGTTGTCTGTAAGGAAAGTCTGACGTTTTCGTCAGTGGCCGGATCGGCGGCATTGCCAAGCGGCTTATCTGGCAAATAATCTTGACGGAAATTTGCGGCGCTCGACCGAAGCGCCGTCGGCCCCACAACAAAACAACAGGGCTTCGCCATGCGTATCAAGATTCTCTGCCAGAACCGCGTCGGCATCCTGCGCGACATGCTCAACCTGTTGGTCGACTACGGCATCAACGTCGCCCGCGGCGAGGTCGGCGGCGAGCAGGGCAACGCCGTCTACCTGCACTGCCCCAACCTGATGAACCTGCAACTGCAGGCCCTGCGACCGAAGATCGAGGCGCTGCCCGGCGTGTTCGAGCTACGCAAGGTCAGCCTGATGCCCAGTGAGCGGCATTCGCTGGAGCTCAATGCGCTGCTCGGTGCGCTGGAGTTTCCCGTGCTGTCGATCGACATGAGCGGCGCCATCGTTGCCGCCAACCGCGCCGCCGCGCAGCTGCTCGGCGTGCGCGTCGACGAAGTGCCGGGCATGAGCCTGTCGCGCTACGCCGAGGACTTTGACCTGCCCGAGCTGGTGCGCGCCAACAAGGCGCGGATCAACGGCCTGCGGGTGAAGATCAAGGGCGATGTCTTCCTCGCCGACATCGCGCCGCTGCAATCCGAACACGACGACAGCGAGGCATTGGCCGGCGCGGTACTGACCCTGCATCGCGCCGACCGGGTCGGCGAGCGGATCTACCAGGTGCGCAAACAGGAGCTGCGCGGCTTCGACAGCATCTTCCAGAGCTCGAAAGTGATGGCCGCGGTGGTACGTGAAGCGCGGCGCATGGCACCGCTGGATGCGCCGCTGCTGATCGAAGGCGAGACCGGCACCGGCAAGGAGCTGCTGGCGCGCGCCTGTCACCTGTCGAGTCCGCGTGGGCAATCACCGTTCATGGCGCTCAACTGCGCAGGCCTGCCGGAGTCGATGGCCGAGACCGAGCTGTTCGGCTACGGCCCCGGCGCCTTCGAAGGCGCGCGCCCGGAAGGTAAGCTCGGTCTGCTGGAACTCACGGCTGGCGGCACGCTGTTTCTCGATGGCGTCGGCGAGATGAGCCCGCGGCTGCAGGCCAAGCTGCTGCGCTTTCTGCAGGACGGCGGCTTTCGTCGGGTCGGCAGCGACGAGGAGGTCTATCTGGATGTGCGGGTGATCTGCGCGACCCAGCTCGACCTGTCCGAACTCTGCGCCAACGGTCAGTTTCGGCAGGATCTGTATCACCGGCTCAACGTGCTGTCGCTGCATATCCCGCCGCTGCGCGATTGCCTCGACGGCCTGCAGCCGCTGGCGCTGCACTTCATCGACCAGGCCAGCCGGCAGATCGGCTGTCCGCTGCCGACGCTCTCGCCGCAGGCGCTGGAGCGGCTGGCCGGCTACCACTGGCCGGGCAACGTGCGGCAGCTGGAGAACACCCTGTTCCAGGCGGTTTCGCTGTGTGAGGGCGGCACCATCAAGCCCGAGCACATCCGCCTGCCGGGCTACGGCGCGGCGCAGCCGCTGGGCGATTTCTCCCTGGAGGGCGATCTGGCGAGCATCGTCGGGCGCTTCGAGAAGGCCGTGCTGGAGGGCTTATACAAGCAGTTCCCGAGCAGCCGCCAGCTGGGCAAGCGGCTCGGCGTGTCGCACACCACCATCGCCAACAAACTGCGCGAGCATGGGGTGGGCAAGTCGGAGGCGTGAGGCCTTTCGGCCACGAAGGGGCTCGCATGGCTGGCCCCAAGGTCGATCGCCCCCATGCTCTGCGGGAGCGTGGGAGCTATTTGCCAGCCCCTGCTGCTAGCCCGTGAAATCAGCGTACGGCCTGGGTCACTGCATCGATCAGCGCCTGCAGGTCGATGGGTTTGCGCTGGTGCACGGTGAAGCCGGCGGCTTTGGCTTTTTCCACATCATTCAGCGTGCCGTAACCGGTCAGGGCGATGCTCGGGGTTCGGGTGTTGGCACCCTGTTGGCGGATAGCGGACATCATCTGATGGCCGTCGACTTCCGGCATGCCGATGTCGGAAATGATCACGTCGAACGGCTTCTGCTCGGCCAGCTCAATGCCCTGCGCGCCGCCGCCAGAGGTGGTCACGTCGGCCCCTTCGCTCTCTAGCAGCTCGCACATGGTCTCGAGGATGTCCGGCGAGTCGTCCACCAGCAGGATCTTGATGCCGGTGAGGCTGCCCAGGTATCCGCCGTTGGCGAGTTGGTTGAGCTCCATCTCGGTCTGCAGATGCACAGGTAGCCAGACGCTGAAACGTGCTCCACGACCGAGGCCTTCGGAGTAGGCTTCAATGCGGCCGTTGTGTGCCTCGACCAGTTGCTTGACCAGCGCAAGGCCAATGCCCAACCCGTGCTTGGCGCGCTGGGAATGCTGCATTTCGGCCTGACCAAACATGTCGAAGACCTTGGGCAGGAATTCCGCGGATATGCCTTCGCCGGTGTCGACCACGTCCAGCCGTACCTGTTCGCCTTCGCGTTCGAGCTGCATCCAGATGCGCTGGCCACCCTTGGTGAACTTCCAGGCGTTATTCAGCAGGTTCCAGATGATCTGCTCCAGGCGTGTCGGGTCGGCATGGACATAAATGGGGTCGTCTGGCTTGAAGGCTTCGAAGGTCACGTTCTCGGCCTGTGCCAGCGGCGCGAACACCGATTCGATGCCGCGCAACACCTCCTGATAGCGCAGCGTGGCGAAATGCAGTTTGAGTTTGCCGGTGCGGACGCGCGAGACGTCCATCAGGTCATCAATGATCCGCGACTGGCTGCGTACGGCGTTCTGGATTGCCTGCGTGGCCTTGCGCAGACTCTGAGAACTCTTTGCCATTGGTGACCGTGCGAGGAGGTCGGTGTTGAGCTGGATGAGGTTCAACGGGTGCTTGAGCTCGTGGGACAGCACGGCGAAGAACTGATCCTTCTGCAGGTTCGCCGCCTGGATCGTCTCCAGTTCGTTCTGTTGGGCGGAACTCTGCTTGCGTTCTTCTGTGAGGTCACGGGCGATCTTGGCAAGGCCGATGACCTCGCCGTGGCTGTCCACCAGCGGATTGACCAGACCGCTGAAGAATCGCTGGCTGCCGTCACGGCGAACGTGCCAGCGTTCGTCCGAGGCCTGGCCTTGCTCCAGCGCTCGTCTACGTTCGGCTTCCGGCACGCCGGCCTGGCGATCCTGCTCGGTGTAGAGCATATCGATGCACTGGCCGATAGCGTCCTGTTCCGCATAGCCAAACAGCGTCTGCGCTCCGCGGTTCCAGGTGGTGATGATGCCATCGCAGTCGAAGGTGATGATGGCGTAACCCTTGGTGCTCTGCGCCAGCAATTTCAGGTGCGCTTCACCGGCTTCGAGTCGTTCCTCGGCGCGTCGACGGTCGGTGATGTCAATGAAAGTCAGTACTGCACCCTGGATACGGTCATCGAGGGTGCGTAAGGAAGGAAGCGTGCCAGATACCAACGATTGCCTTCCCGATTGCTGACCTCTCGCTCCACCAGGTGGAGTTCCTCGAAGGCTTCGGCGGCGTCCTTGTGTAGCCTCGGATAGTCGAGGCGATGTGTGATGTCCAGCAGGGAGCGCCCGGCATCGTTGCCGATCACGTTGAAGATGTCTCGCGTGCGCGGCGTGAACCATTTGATGCGCATCTTGCGATCTACGAACAACGTAGCGATGTCGGTGGAGGAGATCAGATTCTGCAGGTCATCGTTGATCTTGCTGGTTTCGTCGACCTTGGCTTTCAGCTCGTAGTTGACCGTGGTGAGTTCTTCGTTGATCGACTGTAGCTCTTCTTTGCTGGTTTCCAGCTCTTCGGTGGCCGAGCGCAGCTCCTCATTGATTGCCTGCAGCTCCTCGTTGGAGGCGCGCAGTTCCTCGGTGG
The DNA here is from genome assembly GCF_032106285.1 of Stutzerimonas kunmingensis. GTDB lineage: Bacteria > Pseudomonadota > Gammaproteobacteria > Pseudomonadales > Pseudomonadaceae > Stutzerimonas > Stutzerimonas kunmingensis_B. Next base: position 23,613 of record NZ_DAMCPO010000010.1, on the reverse strand, counting down.
AGGTTTCCGAGTGCTCCATGGTGATCTGCAGCTGTTCCTTGGTCTGCTGCAGTTCGGCCTCCAGCTGGGTCAATACGCTGTCCTTGGCATCCGGACTGTCCAGCGTGCTGCTGTCCATGCAGGCTTCGACTTCGTCGAAAATCACCAGCATGTATTCGTTGCCAGCCTCGTTGTCGCGGAAGGGGCGTACCACCATGTTCACGTAGGAGCTACGGCCTTCGCGCTCTAGCTGCACGCGGCGCGCTTCGACGCTCTTGCCGGTGTGGGTCGCCTGATACAGGGCCGTGCGCAGTTCCAGACGCAATTGGGGATGCACCAGTGTCGTCAGGTTCAGCGATGGTTCGCCGCCGACGTAGCGCAGGAAGCTGCCGGCTCGGTCGGACATGTGCACGATCTCGGCTTCCTGATTGACGATCACGCTCGGCGGCGCGTACTGCTCGAGCGCGCGCTGGTGAACGTCGGCGAACGAGAATTTCTTGTTGCGGCTGAATGACTGGTTTGACGGTGCCCGTGGCGGAGCGGCGTGCGCGAAGCCCTGAAAAGGCCCGGTCGGGGTGCGGCGCAGCGATGAGCTGACTTCCTTGGCGCGATAGATGCGGTTCTTCTTGTCCACCGGAGTGAACAGCTGGCTGCAGGCGTCGGCCGTTTCGGAGCTGCCGAGAAACAGATAGCCACCGGGGTTGAGCGCGAAGTGGAACATGCGCAGCACTTCGAGCTGGATGTCGCGGTCCAGGTAGATCATCAGGTTGCGGCAGGAAATCAGGTCCAGCCGCGAGAACGGCGGGTCGCGCAGGATGTTGTGGCGGGCGAACAGAATCCGCTCGCGCAGTTCCTTCTGCATGCGGTAGTGATTCTGCTCCTTGACGAAGTATTGGCGCAGTCGTGATGGCGGGACGTCGGTGACGATGGCTTCCGGATAAAGACCTGCGCGCGCCGTCTCCAGGGCGCGATCATCGATATCGGTGGCGAAGACCTGCAGTTGGAAGTCACCGGTAGCGCCGCGTACCCCTGCCTGCTCGCTCAGCAGCATGCCCAGAGAGTAAGCCTCTTCGCCGGTCGAACAGGCCGCGGACCAGACGCGCAGGCACTTTTCCTCTGTATCTATCTTCTGGTCGAACAGGGCAGGTATGACGTCACGTTCCAGTGCTTCGAAGGCCTCGCGGTCGCGGAAGAAGTTGGTCACGCCAATCAGCATGTCGGCGAGCAGCTCCGGCGTTTCCTCCGGATGCTGTTGCAGGTGCTGGGCATAGCTAGGCATGTCGCGCAGCGCGTTGACCTGCATGCGCCGCTCGATCCGCCGCAGCACCGTGGCCTGCTTGTAGTGGCGGAAGTCGTGGCCTGTGCGAGCCCGCAGAGCGGCGAGAATCTCGCGCAAGGCCAATTCGTTCGGCTTGGATTGCGGTTGAGTGCGGTCGTACTGCGAATCTGTCTGTTGCGCCTGCTCTTCGTCGGCCAGCGTTGGCAGCGGCTCCTTGTCGGCAAGCAGCGCTTGCAGGTTGCGCGACAGCTCGACCAGGCGTTGTGGCATATCCGCAACCGGCAGCACGATGTCAACCATGCCGGTTTCGATGGCGCTCTGAGGCATGGAGTCGTATTCGGCGTCCTCCGGCGACTGCGCCAGGGTGATTCCGCCCTGCTCCTTGATTCGCGACAGGCCGACCGAACCATCCGACCCGCTGCCCGATAGCACCACACCGATAGCGTGGCTGTGGTGCACATCCGCCAAGGCGCGGAAGAACAGGTCGATGGCGACTTGCGCGCCGCGCTCGCGCTCCGGTTGCTGCAGGCGCAGGTAGCCGTCCTCCATGGACAGGTCCATGGCGGGAGGTATCACGTAGATGCGGTTGCGCTCGATGAGGGTCGGGCTGACGACCTGTGCGACTGGCATGCGGGTCACGTTCTGCAGAATTTTGTCGACGTTGCTTTCATGCCTGGGCGACAGGTGCATGATGACCACGAAAGCCATGCCGCAGTCCTTCGGCATGTGTTCGAACAGGGTCAGCAGCGCCTTGAGACCGCCCGCTGACGCGCCGATCCCGACGACCGGGAATTGCAGAGTGCTACGGACCAGATCGCTGTTCTTCGGGGCTGACGGCTCGGGGCTGGTACTCATTGGATCCTCTGTTGTGGCTTTCCATGGCGAGATCAAGAGGTAGTTCAGAGTGCGGTAGCAGCCGACCTGTGCTGCAGCGCAGCGTGGATGATAGGGTTTTGCGTTGGCAATTACTGCCCGTCTGACGATCAGCACTCGATGATGTTCACCGCCAGCCCGCCACGGGCCGTTTCCTTGTACTTGCTCTTCATGTCGGCGCCCGTCTGGCGCATGGTGCGGATCACCTTGTCCAGTGAGATGAAGTGGCTACCGTCGCCACGCAGGGCCATGCGTGCGGCGTTGATCGCCTTTACCGCGCCCATGGCGTTGCGCTCGATGCAGGGCACCTGAACCAGCCCGCCGACCGGGTCGCAGGTCAGTCCCAGGTTGTGCTCCATGCCGATCTCTGCGGCGTTTTCGACCTGTTGCGGCGTGCCGCCGAGCACTTCGCACAGCGCCCCGGCAGCCATGGAGCAGGCCACGCCGACCTCGCCCTGGCAACCGACCTCGGCCCCGGAGATCGACGCATTTTCCTTGTAGAGGATGCCGATGGCCGCCGCCGTCAGCAGAAACCGCACTACCCCATCCTCATTGGCACCACGAATGAAGCGCATGTAGTAGTGCAGCAGTGCCGGTACGATCCCGGCGGCGCCATTGGTCGGCGCGGTGACTACGCGGCCGCCGCTGGCGTTCTCCTCGTTGACCGCGAGGGCGTAGAGGTCGACCCAGTCGAGTACGCTCAGCGCATCGCGCAGATTGGCTTCCGGATGCTCGCTGAGCTGACGGTACAGTCCGGCGGCACGGCGCTGGACCTTGAGGCCGCCGGGCATGACGCCTTCGGTGCGGCAGCCCGCTTTGACGCAGTCCTGCATCACTTGCCAGATGCGCAGCAGGCCGGCACGGGTATCGGCCTCCGGGCGCCAGGCCGCCTCGTTGGCCAGCATCAACTGACTGATGGACAGCCCGTGCGTGGTGCAGTGCTGCAGCAGCTCGGCGGCGCTGTGGAAGGGGTAGGGCAGCGTGGTGGCGTCCTCGACGATTCGGTCGTCGCCTGCGGCCTGCTCGTCGATCACGAAACCACCGCCCACCGAATAGTATTCGCGGCTGCGCACCTGCAGGCCGGCGCTGTCGAAGGCGCGGAAGATCATGCCGTTGGGGTGGAAGGCCAGCGGCTTGCGGATGAATTGCAGGTCGTTGCTGATATCGAAGTGGATGACCTTCTCGCCGAGCAGGCGCAGCTCGCGGGATTCACGCATCGCTGCCATGCGCTGGGGAATGCTTGCGGTGTCCACGCGCTCCGGTAGCTCGCCCTCGAGCCCCAGTAGCACAGCCTTGTCGCTGCCGTGGCCCTTGCCGGTGGCACCGAGCGAGCCGTACAGCTCGGCCCTGAGGTGGTCGGTGGCGGCGAGCAGTTCCTCGTTGCGCAGACCCTCGGCAAAGCGCAACGCCGCTCGCATCGGTCCGACGGTGTGCGAGCTGGACGGGCCGATGCCGATCTTGAACAGGTCGAAGACGCTGAGTGACATGAGGTGCTCCGCTGCGAGGCTTGTCTAAGTCTAGTGGCCTGTTTGGTAAGTTCAGTTGGTCAATCTCGGCGCCCATGGGCCCGATACTGCGTTGCTGCTCCTTACCATAGCCCGCTATGACACGTCGCAGCGCCCTGTCTTGGAGCCATGTTCATCCGAACTTGCCTCAACCAACTCACCGCACAAGGCCACTAGACCTTCGGTGGCGCATGGATGTTGCCGGGTTTCGGCCGCGGCGCGATTCGCCGGGAGGAGGCTTCTGCGCGAACTGCTCTAGGCGCGGGTAGCCGCCGAGCCACCCCAGGGGTTGGCTTCCAGGCTGTTGTGCACGGCGGTCGCGGCCTGCGCGGCCTGGCCGATAGCGACGCTGATCTGCTTCAGACCCATGGTCACGTCACCGATCGCATAGAGGCCGCGTAGCGAAGTCTGCCGATGTTCGTCCACATTGACGCCGCCGCACTCGTCGCAGTCGAGGCCGAGCTGCACGGCGAGTTCGGAGCGAAAGCGCGCACCGAGACTGGGGTAGATGATGTCAAAGTGGTGCCGCTCGCCGCGACAGGTCAGCAGTTCGATGCCGGTCTCGCAGGGGTGCAGGGACTCGACGCGGTCGCCGATCAGCCGGATGGCGTAGTGCTCGGCCAGGGCAATGGCCTGATCGCAGGCATCCTGCTCGCCATGCACGATCACGGTGACCCGGTCGGTGAAGGTGCGCAGGAACACCGCGTGGGTGATGGCGCTTTCCGCCTCGCCGTAGACCGCGACGTTGTCGCCATCGACCTCGTAGCCGTCGCAGATCGCGCACAGCCGCACCTTGCCTTCGTCGATGGCCTTTTCGACGCCGGGCATGTCCGGCAGCGTGTCCTCGATTCCGGTGGCGAGAATGATCCGCCGCGTTATGCACAGTCGATCGCCGTAGCGCACGCTGAAGCCTTCGGCGTGGGACTCGATGTGATCGACGTGGCCCTGTTCGAGGCGGGCGCCATAGCCGCTGGCCTGTTCGCGCAGCCTTGCCAGCAGGTCGTTGCCGTTGATGCCCGGTGGAAAGCCCGGGTAGTTGCGCGAGCGCGGAATCCACGAAGCCCGGCTCGAGCCGGCGTCCACCACCATGCAGCTGCGTCGGAAGCGCGCCAGGTACAGTGCCGCGGTGAGGCCCGCGGGGCCGCCGCCGACGATCAGGCAGTCGATCACGATGGGTTGCGGGTCGGTTTGTGCGGGCGTCATTGCATTGGCCAGTGGCGGGGCGTTGCCAGTAGAAGCCGGCGGCGGCGATAAAGTTCGCCGAGGTTGAGCGATGCAATGTTCGGTTTTGAGAGCTGGTCGGAGCTTCGAGCCTTGTGCCAGAGCCGCTGATGGCCAACACTTCGCTGCTCGATGACCGGGCATATCCAACCGATACTGAACAGTCACCGCCATTCCAATAAAGATCAGCCTGCGAATTCGTTCGCCGTGCGCTGATCCCGCGCTACACATCTCGGCAACGCCCTACCAGGCGTGGGCTGAACCACATCCAATCGCAAAACCACTCGAACGGAGCTCACGAGGCGCCGTGCCGAGCTCATTTCCCGTGGGGGTAAAAAGTTGTTCAAGTCTCTGGTTGTTGCGCCCTGTGCGGCGCTGTTCCTGCTGCTGTCGCCAGTCATCACGCAAGCCGCGGAACCCATCGTCATCAAGTTCGCCCACGTGGTCGGCGACGACACGCCGAAGGGCAAGGGCGCGCTGCTGTTCCAGAAGCTGGTGCGCGAGCGCCTGGCCGGCCAGGTCGAGGTCGAGGTGTACCCGAATTCGACGCTGGTCGGCGACGCCGACGAGATGCAGGCACTGCTGGACAACAAGGTGCAGATGCTGGCGCCCTCGCTGTCCAAGTTCATCGAGTATTCGCCGAAGCTGGAAGTGTTCGACCTGCCGTTCCTGTTCGACGACGAGGCGGCCGTCGCGCGCTTCCAGAAGCGCGAAACCAGCCGTGAGCTGCTGCGCTCGATGGCCGATCGGGGCATCTACGGGCTGGCCTACTGGAATAACGGTCTCAAGCAGCTGTCGGCCAATCAGCCGCTGCGCAATCCGGCCGATGCGGCGGGTCTGGCGTTCCGTATCCAGCCGTCGCCGGTGCTCGAGGCGCAGTTCGCCGCGGTGGATGCCAAAGCCGTGCGCCTGCCGTTCTCCGAGGTGTCCAAGGCGATGCAGAGTGGCACCGTGCAGGGCACCGAGGGGCCCTGGTCGAACATCCGCGGACAGAGCGCCAGCAGCCAACAGAGCTATGTCACCGAAACCAACCATGGCGTGCTCAACTACATGCTGGTGACCAACTCCAGGTTCTGGACCAGCATTCCCTTTGCGGTGCGCTCGGAGCTGGACGGCATCCTGCTCGAGGTCACCCAGACGGTGAACGCCGAGGCAGCCTCGATCAACGCGCGTGAACGCGAACAGCTGCTCGCCAGTGGCGGCACCACGCTGGTCACCCTGACGCCAGAGCAGCGCCAGGCCTGGCGGGCGAAGATGCAGCCGGTGTGGAAGTCGTTCGAGGCGCAGATCGGCAGTGACATTCTGCGCGCGGCACTGACCGTCAATCGTCGCTGACCCGACCGCTCCGGCCTCTGCTGCCGGAGCGCTCCCGCGGGCCCTGTGGCAAAGCCTGCCAAATTACGACCAAAGTCTCGTTTTGAGAGCTGGTCGGGCTTTTTCGGCCTTGTGCCGCACGCGTTGATCACTAAGACTTTCGTCTGGCTGGCGACGGCTCTCGCGCCGATTTCCTCGCCAGCCGCATTCCAATAAAGGCCAGCCGGCGACTGCCACACGCGCTGATTTGGCCGCCTCAGATAAAAGACCGGCTGCGCGCCTGCGCCAGGCCAGGCCTTATCAAAATCGATCAACTACTCGAACGGTGCTCACGAGGCGCCTTCGGGCTTTTCCCGTTGGGGGTCAGATGTACAAGTCTTGTGTCGCTGCGCTGATCGCAGCCCTGTATTGGTTGAGTGCTCCGGCGATGGCCGCCGATGCGCCGATCGTCATCAAATTCGCCCACGTGGTGGCGGACGACACGCCCAAGGGCAAGGGCGCGCTGCTGCTCAAGCAGCTGGTCGAGGAGCGCATGGCAGGCAAGATCAAGGTCGAGGTCTATCCGAACTCGACTCTGGTCGGCGATGCCGAGGAGATGCAGGCACTGTTCGACAACAAGGTGCAGCTGCTGGCGCCGTCGATGTCGAAGTTCGCGCCCTACACCAAGAAACTGCAGCTGTTCGACCTGCCCTTTTTGTTCGATGACGCCGAAGCGCTGCAGCGTTTCCAGAAGCGCGAGGCGGCGCGTGAGCTGCTGCGTTCGATGGCGGCCCATGGCGTCTACGGCCTGGCTTACTGGAACAACGGCCTGAAGCAGCTATCCGCGACCACACCGCTGCGCAAGCCGAGCGATGCCAGCGGGCTGGCGTTCCGCATCCAGCCGTCGCCGGTGCTCGAGTCGCAGTTCGCCGCCGTCGGTGCCAAGCCGGTCGTGCTGCCGTTCGCCAAGGTCTATGAATCGCTCAAGGGCGGTGTGGTCCAGGGCGCCGAGAATCCCTGGTCGAACATCCTCAGCCAGAACATGCACAGCGTTCAGCCATACATCACCGAGAGCAACCACGGCGTGCTCGACTACATGCTGATTACCAACAACGATTTCTGGTTGAACATGCCCTTCGCCGTACGCTCGGAGCTGGAGGGCATCATTCTCGAGGTGACCCAAGCGGTGAACCGAGAGGCCGCGGCGGTGAATCGCCGCGATCGCGAGCGCATTCTCGCCAGCGGCAGCAGTCAGCTGATCACCCTGACGCCGGAAGAACGCCAGGCCTGGCGCGAGCAGATGTTGCCGGTCTGGAAAACCTACGAAGCGGAAATCGGCGCCGACCTGATTCGCGCGGCCATGACGGTCAACCGTCGCCGTTGATCCTTCCGTCCAGTTCGCCGGCAAGGCAGGCCGGCGAGCTGGGACGCTCCAGTCGCTGCATTTCCTCCTCCAGCCATTCGGCCAGAACCTGAGCATTGTTCTGACGCTCGTCCTGCGCGGCGTAGATCAGCGTCAGCGTGCCTCGGCCGGCCATCTCCAGTAGCGCCCACCAGTGTTCGGGGTGGCCGGCCAGTTCGTCCCGATAGCGCTGGCGAAACGTCGCAAACCCGATCTCCCCGCCCTTGAACGCCTTGCGCAGTGCCGTGGAAGGCGCCAGGTCCGGCAGCCATGCGTGCAGCGCCAGGGTGTCCTTGCGGCAACCCCTTGGCCACAACCGGTCGACCAGTATGCGCTGGCCGTCTTCCAGCGACGGTGGTTCGTATGCGCGTTTGCACTGAATCATCAGTACCTCCGGAGCCTGCCTCTGAGTCTAGGTAAAAGATACTGCCGCGCCAGGGTTAAAAATACTCTATCAATGGTTTTTATGACTTATAACTTGCTGGTCATATCTACCCTTAATTTTTTATCTATCTGATTTTGTTGGGTTAAATATTGGGCACGCTTCGTGAAGAAGAGAATGGGTGCAACTCATTACTCGATAGGAGCGTGACATGAAAAAGACAATGGTTCTGATGGCAGCAGCAGCGATTCTGGCAAGCGGTCTGGCCAGCGCAGACGAGGTTCTGGAAGTGCACGAGGATCGCGCGGTCGGTGGCGGTTTCGGTGGGCTCAGTGGCTTCATGCTCGGAGCTGCGGCGGGTGGCCCGGTCGGGGCGCTGGTCGGTGGCGGCATCGGCTACCTGATGGGGCAGGGCGCGCAGCAGGCTGCCGGACTCGAACAGACGCTGTATGTGGTCAAGCGCGAAGATGGCAGCGTTGCTCGCATTCGTACGTCCGATGACCGCTTCCTGCAGGGGCAGCACATCGAACGGGACGGCGCGCGGATCACCGCGGCGGCGAAATGACGGCGGGCAGGTAGTCCCGCGGCGGGTTGTTGGGGGATGATCGCGGCTGACTGACACCGAGGAGGCGCTGATGAGTTATTCCGTTCTGCACGTGGTGCATCTGCTGGCCGCGATCTTCTTCATCGGCACGCTGTTCTTCGAGGTGATGATCCTTGGCCGCATCCGTCAGCAGGTCGGCGAGCAGACCATGCCGCTGGTGGAGCGTGCGGTCGGCGCACGTTCGCGGGTGGTGCTGCACTGGGTGGTGCTGTTCGTCTACGGTGCCGGCATCGGCCTGGGCTGGTATCACCGCCAGGCGCTGGCCGATCCGTTTGCCAGCAGCTTCGCCACCTTGCTGGCGCTGAAAGTTCTGCTGGCGATCGGCGTGTTCTTCACCTTCGGCCTGGTGGCGATCCTGCTGCGCAAGGGGCATATGACGCCGGCGCGCTACCGTGCCATCCACTGGGCGATCCTGCTGCAGATGATCGGTATCGTGCTGCTCGCCAAGGGCATGTTCTACCTGCACTGGTGAGGTTGCGCTGCATACCAGTTTTGCCAGTCGCAGTCATGATCAGGGTCAATTCGGCTGGGGCTTCGCTCCGTGCTTATCGGGCCTGATTCAGTCGCCGCAGCCTCGTTGCTTTAGCGGCAGCGGGGGCTAAGGTGGCTGCATCGTTTCCCGATCAGCAGAGGTTAGCTATGGATTTCGCCTACAGCCCACGCGTCGAGGCGCTGCGCCAGCAGCTGCGCGCCTTCATGGACCAGCACATCGTGCCGCGCATCGGTGCCTGGCACGCGGAGGTGGCGGCCGGGCAATACCCGGTGTCGTTCATGGACGACCTCAAGGCGCTGGCCCGTTCGGAAGGGCTGTGGAATCTGTTCCTGCCGTCGCTCGGCGAAGACGAGCCGGGCATGGGGCTGAGCAATCTCGAGTACGCGCCGCTTGCGGAAATCATGGGGCGCGTGCACTGGGCTTCGGAAGTGTTCAACTGCAACGCACCGGACACCGGCAACATGGAGCTGCTGCACATGTTCGCCACCCCCGAACAGCGTCAGCGCTGGCTCACGCCGTTGCTCGAAGGCGAGATCCGCTCGGCCTTTGCCATGACCGAACCGGACGTGCCGTCTTCCGACGCTACCAACATCCAGACACTGATCCGTCGCGACGGCGACGACTACGTGATCAACGGTCGCAAGTGGTTCATCACCAACGCCTCGCATCCCAACTGCAAGCTCCTGATCGTCATGGGCAAGACCGACCCAAACGCCGAGACCCATCAGCAGCAGAGCATGATCCTGGTGCCGTTCGACACACCCGGTGTCGAGCTGGTGCGTAACATCCCGGTGATGAACCACATCGCCCCGGAAGGTCACAGCGAACTCCTGCTGCGCAATGTGCGGGTGCCGGCGAGCAACCTGTTGGGCAGGGGGGGCGACGGTTTCATGATGGCGCAGGCGCGTCTGGGCCCGGGGCGCATTCATCACTGCATGCGCTCGATCGGCATGGCCGAGCTTTCGCTGGAACTGATGGTCGAGCGCTGCCAGGAGCGCAAGGCGTTCGGCAAGTACCTGCAGCAGTATTCCAATGTCGCCGACTGGATCGCCGAGTCGCGTATCGAGATCGAGCAGGCGCGACTGCTGGTGCTCAAGACCGCCTGGATGATCGATGAGGTCGGTGCCAAGGCGGCGCGCAAGGAAATCTCGATGATCAAGGCGCTGGTGCCGCGCATGCACATCAACGTGGTCGACCGCGCGATCCAGGTCTACGGCGCCATGGGTCTGACGCCGGACACGCCGCTGGCCGACATGTGGACCGGCGGCCGCGCGCTGCGCTTTGCCGACGGCCCGGATCAGGTGCATCTGCGTAGCATCGCCAGGATGGAAATCAAGGCCAGTGAAGCCACGCGCGGTGCGACGGCAGCCTATCTCACACCGCCGGGCCGCCACTGAGCGCGTCACCTCCCTCCGGCTGCGCCTGCATGGGCGCAGCTCCCGCTCTGGGCGCTATCCGCGCCGCCTCGCTCGCTTTTTTTGTGCAATGACCTAGGCTGGTCATTACAACGTCTTTGTTCACGGTCATGGTGTTCTTTTGACATGGGACAACGAAACCAGTCGCCGGGGGAGTCCTTGATTGCAATCAAGGGGAGGCATGTAGAGGCTCACCTACCATCCGCTTACGCCAACCGTACAAGCAGGTAACTCGATGGCTTCCCGTGAAATTTGGTCGCCGGCCGGTACGTTCAGTACCTGGGTCAAGGGCTTTGTCATTCTGCTGATCCTGAGCGTCTGCGCATCGTCGCTGCAGGCCAGGGAATATGAAGCCGAGCAGCAGCGCCTCGACAAGTTCTTCCCCGGTGCCAGTCTCTCGGCAGCCGAGGGCGACTATCAGGTCCGAACGATCACCAAGGGTGACGAGGTACTCGGCTACGCCTTTCAGTCCATCAATGTGGTGGACATTCCTGCTTATTCCGGCAAACCCATCAACATGCAGGTGCTGCTCGATCCGCAGGGTGTGATCGTCGATGCCTATGTGCTTGAGCACCATGAGCCGATCCTGCTGATCGGCATTCCCGAAGAAGAACTGCACGCATTCAACGCCAAGTACCAGGGCATCCGAGTCGATCAGCGCGTCGTGGTCGGTCGCTCCCGGGACGAGAATGCGGTCACCATCGATGCCGTCACCGGTGCCACCGTCACGGTGATGGTGGTCAACGAGATCGTCATGCGCGCCGCCCACGATGTCGCGGTGTCGCTGGGGCTGGTGGAAGACAATGCCGGCATCGCGCAGAAGCCGGCGACCATCCGCCAGGATTACTACGAAGAGGCCACCTGGAGCGAGCTGACCGGCAACGGCGCGATCCGCCGCCTGCACCTGACCAAGGGCGACATCGACGAGGCGTTCAAGGGCACCGAGGGCGAAGGCATCGACGAGGCCACGGCCGATGAGGTGCAGGACACCTTCATCGACCTCTACGCCACCCATCTGAATCCGCCGACCATCGGCCGCGCGCTGCTCGGCGACGCGCACTACCGCACCCTGATGGACGAGCTCAAGCCAGGCGAGCACGCCGTCGCGGTGATGGGCAGCGGCGAATACTCGTTCAAAGGCTCGGGCTATGTGCGCGGCGGCATCTTCGATCGGGTGCAGCTGCGCCAGTTCGGCAACGTCATCAGCTTCCGCGACATGGACTTCCAGCGCCTGGACGACGTGTATGCCGACGGCATTCCGGATTTCAGCGAGATGGCGGTGTTCATCGTCCGTGAGCACGCCGCGTTCGATCCAGGTTCGCCCTGGACGCTGGAGCTGCTGGTGCGCCGCCAGATCGGCCCGGTCAGCGGCATGTTCACCAGCTTCGAACTGCCGTATCAGATGCCCGAGCAGTACATCGAACGCCCACAGCCTACCGCCGAGGAACTGGCCGCCATCGAGGAAGCCAACCGCCCGGTGTGGGTCAACATCTGGTACCAGAAGTCGTTCCAGATCGGCGTGATCCTCGCGGCGCTGGGCCTGCTGACGGTCATCCTGTTCCTGCAGGACAAGTTCACCCAGCGGCCGGAGTTCCTGCACTGGCTGCGCCGTGGCTACCTGGTGTTCACCGTGGTGTTCATCGGCTGGTACGCCCTCGGTCAGCTGTCGGTGGTCAACGTGCTGACCTTCACCCATGCGCTGTTCCAGGACTTCCGCTGGGAGCTGTTCCTCTCCGATCCGGTGATCTTCATCATCTGGACCTTCACCGCCGCCAGCATTCTGCTCTGGGGCCGTGGCGTGTTCTGCGGCTGGCTGTGCCCGTTCGGTGCGCTGCAGGAGCTGATCAACGAGGCGGCACGCAAGCTGAAGGTTCCGCAGTACGAGCTGCCCTTCGCGGTGCACGAGCGGCTCTGGGCGATCAAGTACATCGTCCTGCTGGTGCTGTTCGGGCTCTCGCTCGAGTCGATGATGATGGCCGAGAAGGCCGCCGAGGTTGAGCCGTTCAAGACCGCCATCACCCTCAAGTTCGACCGTCAGTGGTGGTTCGTCGCCTACGCGGTGTTCCTGCTGGTGATCAACATCTTCACCCGCAAGGTGTACTGCCGCTACGTCTGCCCGCTGGGTGCGGCGCTGTCGATCAGCAGCAAGGTCCGCCTGTTCGACTGGCTCAAGCGGCGCCCGGAATGCGGCAGCCCCTGCCAGCTGTGCGCCAAGGAATGCGAGATCCAGGCCATCCATCCGGATGGGCACATCAACCACAACGAGTGCCACTACTGTCTGGACTGCCAGATGACCTACCACAACGAGAACAAGTGTCCTCCGTTGGTGAACAAGAACAAGCGCAAGAAGCGCGAGAAGCCGGCCCCGGCCGACGCCAACCTGATTCCCGTCGTTGAAGTCGTTGAACCCTGAGTGCCCGCCGCCGGCGAGTCGCTCGCAACCAACACACCCCTGTGTTTGTGAGTCAAAAGGAGCAACACCCCATGAGTGACAAGAGCAAGAATCCAGAGACCCTGGAAAAGGGCGGCCTGAGTCGCCGCAGCTTCCTCGGCGCCTCCGCGATGACCGGTGCGGCCGTGGCTGCGACGGCCTTCGGCGGCGCGGTGATGACGCGTGAATCCTTTGCCGCCGCCGCCAAGGAAGCACGTTCCAAGATCGAAGTCGGCCCGGGCGAACTGGACGAGTACTACGGCTTCTGGAGCGGCGGCCACCAGGGCGAAGTGCGCGTACTGGGCGTGCCGTCCATGCGCGAGCTGATGCGTATTCCGGTATTCAACGTCGACTCGGCTACCGGCTGGGGTCTGACCAACGAAAGCCGCGCCATCATGGGCGAAAGCGCCAAGTTCCTGAACGGCGACTGCCACCACCCGCATATCTCCATGACCGACGGCAAGTACGACGGCAAGTACCTGTTCATCAACGACAAGGCCAACAGCCGCGTTGCACGTATCCGTCTGGACATCATGAAGTGCGACAAGATGATCACCGTGCCGAACGTGCAAGCGATCCACGGTCTGCGTCTGCAGAAGGTGCCGCACACCAAGTACGTGTTTGCCAACGCCGAGTTCGTCATCCCGCACCCGAACGACGGCAAGGTCTTCGACCTGCAGGATGAAAACAGCTACACCATGTACAACGCCATTGATGCGGAAAGCATGGAAATGGCCTTCCAGGTGATTGTCGACGGCAACCTCGACAACACCGACGCCGACTACACCGGCCGTTTCGCCGCAGCCACCTGCTACAACTCGGAGAAGGCCTTCGATCTGGGCGGCATGATGCGCAACGAGCGCGACTGGGTGGTGGTGTTCGACATCCACGCCATCGAGAAGGCCATCAAGGCCGGCAAGTTCATTACCCTCGGCGATTCCAAGTCTCCGGTGCTCGATGGTCGCAAGAAGGGCGACAAGGACAGCGAATTCACCCGTTACATCCCGGTGCCGAAGAACCCGCACGGCTGCAACACCTCGTCCGACGGCAAGTACTTCATCGCTGCCGGCAAGCTGTCGCCGACATGCTCGATGATCGCCATCGACAAGCTGCCCGACCTGTTCGCCGGCAAGCTGGCCGATCCACGTGACGTGGTGGTTGGTGAGCCGGAGCTGGGCCTCGGTCCGCTGCACACCACCTTCGACGGTCGCGGCAACGCTTACACCACGCTGTTCATCGACAGCCAGGTGGTCAAGTGGAACATGGAAGAAGCGGTGCGTGCCTACAAGGGCGAGAAGGTCAACTACATCAAGCAGAAGCTCGACGTGCACTACCAGCCTGGTCACCTGCATGCGTCGCTCTGCGAAACCAACGAAGCCGACGGCAAGTGGTTGGTGGCGCTGTCCAAATTCTCCAAGGACCGCTTCCTGCCAACCGGCCCGCTGCACCCGGAAAACGATCAGCTGATCGACATTTCCGGTGACGAGATGAAGTTGGTGCATGACGGCCCGACCTTCGCTGAACCGCATGACTGCATTATGGCCCGCCGCGACCAGATCAAGACCAAGAAGATCTGGGACCGCAACGATCCGTTCTTCGCGCCTACCGTCGAGATGGCGAAGAAGGACGGCATCAACCTGACCACCGACAACAAGGTCATCCGCGACGGCAACAAGGTGCGCGTGTACATGACCTCCATGGCGCCGGCGTACGGTGTGCAGGAATTCACCGTCAAGCAGGGCGACGAAGTCACCGTGGTCATCACCAACATCGACCAGATCGAGGACGTGTCCCACGGCTTCGTCATGGTCAACCATGGCGTGAGCATGGAGATCAGCCCGCAGCAGACCTCTTCCATCACTTTTGTCGCTGACAAGCCGGGGCTGCACTGGTACTACTGCAGCTGGTTCTGCCACGCGCTGCACATGGAAATGGTCGGCCGCATGATGGTCGAGCCGGCGTAAGCTGCTCCAGCCATCGCCCGTTTGCGGTCGGGCGATGGCATCGCCATTTCGCGAAGGGCTTCGGCACGCTGCCGCGGCCCTTCCGGCAACCGCGGTTCGCCTGCAAGCTGAAGAAGGTCAAAACGCAGTGTTCAAAGCTCAGGCTGATTTTTTTTCGCGATATCCCGCAGCAGTCACGCTGTTGCTTTTTTTGAGTGGTGCGGCTCAGGCGGCACCGCAATCCATCACAACCCTGCCGCTGCAGTCCGACGGTGAAAATCGCTGGCGCCTGCCTGCCGGGGAATATCAGGGTCAGTTCAGCATCGCGCAATCAATGCAGCTGCGTTGCGAACCGGGTGCCGTCATCCGATCCCAGGGCCAGGGCAGCAGCCTGCTCATCAGTGCGCCCGACGTCGTCGTCGAAGGCTGCACGCTGCGCGACTGGGGTTCCGATCTCACCGCGATGGACTCGGCGGTGTTCGTCCTGCCGGCCGCGCCTCGGGTGCTGATTCGAAACAACCGCATGCAGGGGCCGGGCTTCGGCGTTTTCGTCGATGGCGCCGCCGATGTGCAGGTGATCGGCAACGAGATCGACGGCGAAGTGAACATTCGCTCGCAGGATCGCGGCAACGGCATCCACCTGTTTGCGGTAAAAGGCGCACGCATCGTCGGCAATCACGTGCGCAACTCGCGCGATGGCATCTACATCGATACCTCCAACGGCAATCATCTGGAGGCCAATGTCCTCGAGGATCTGCGTTACGGCGTGCACTACATGTTCGCCAACGACAACAGCGTGATCGACAACATCACCCGCCGTACCCGCACCGGTTACGCGCTGATGCAGAGCCGCAAGCTGATCGTTACGGGGAACCGCTCCGAGCAGGATCAGAACTACGGCATCCTGATGAACTACATCACCTATTCGACCATCACCGGCAACTTCGTCAGCGACGTGCAGCGTGGCGATACCGGTGGCGACAGCATGATCAGCGGTGGTGAGGGCAAGGCGTTGTTCATCTACAACTCGCTGTTCAATACCATCGAGAACAACCATTTCGAGAAAAGCTCGCTGGGTATCCACCTGACCGCCGGCTCCGAAGACAACCGCATTTCCGGCAACGCCTTCGTCGGCAACCAGCAGCAGGTCAAGTACGTCGCCACCCGCACCCAGGAGTGGTCGGTGGATGGTCGCGGCAACTACTGGAGCGATTACCTGGGCTGGGACCGCAATGACGACGGGCTGGGCGATGTCGCCTACGAACCCAACGACAACGTCGACCGCCTGCTCTGGCTGTATCCACAGGTGCGTCTGCTGATGAACAGCCCGAGCATCGAAGTGCTGCGCTGGGTGCAGCGGGCCTTCCCGGTGGTCAAGTCGCCGGGCGTACAGGACAGCCATCCGCTGATGAAGCTGCCCACTGAAAAACTCCTTACTGACAAGCAGGAACCAACGTCATGAACGCCGTCGAGATCCAGGGCGTAAGCCAGCGTTACGGCAGCATGACCGTGCTGCACGATCTGAACCTGAACCTCGGTGAAGGCGAAGTGCTGGGGCTGTTCGGCCATAACGGTGCGGGCAAGACCACCAGCATGAAGCTGATTCTCGGCCTGCTCGCGCCGAGCGAGGGCCAGGTGAAAGTCCTGGGCCGTGCGCCGAACGATCCGCAGGTGCGCCGCCAGCTTGGCTACCTGCCGGAGAACGTGACCTTCTATCCGCAGTTGAGCGGCCGCGAAACCCTGCGCCATTTCGCCCGCCTGAAGGGCGCCGCGCTGAGCCAGGTGGATGAGCTGCTCGGGCAGGTCGGCCTGGCCCATGCCGCCGATCGCCGGGTGAAGACCTATTCCAAGGGCATGCGCCAGCGTCTCGGCCTGGCCCAGGCGCTGCTTGGCGAGCCGCGTCTGCTGTTGCTCGACGAACCCACGGTTGGCCTTGACCCGATCGCCACCCAGGACCTCTACCTGCTGATCGACCGCCTGCGTCAGCGCGGCACCAGCATCATTCTCTGCTCCCACGTGCTGCCGGGCGTCGAGGCGCACATCAACCGCGCGGCGATCCTCGCCAAGGGCCGCCTGCAGGCCGTCGGTAGCCTGTCGCAACTGCGTGCCGAGGCCGGGCTGCCGGTGCGCATCCGTGCCAGTGGCGTCAGCGAGCGCGACAGCTGGCTGCAGCGTTGGACCGATGCCGGGCACAGCGCCCGCGGTCTCAGCGAATCGAGCCTGGAAGTGGTTGCGGTCAACGGCCACAAGCTGGTGCTGCTGCGCCAGCTGCTGGGCGAGAGCGAGCCGGAGGACATCGAGATCCACCAGCCGTCGCTGGAAGACCTCTATCGCTATTACATGGAGCGCGCCGGTGATGTGCGCGCCCAGGAGGGTCGCGTATGAACCAGGTCTGGAACATCGCCCGCAAGGAACTCAGTGACGGCCTGCGCAACCGCTGGCTGCTCGCCATCAGCCTGCTCTTCGCGGTGCTGGCGGTGGGTATCGCCTGGCTGGGCGCCGCGGCCTCCGGCCAGCTTGGCTTCACCTCGATTCCGGCGACCATCGCCAGCCTGGCCAGTCTGGCCACCTTTCTCATGCCGCTGATCGCGCTGCTGCTGGCCTATGACGCCATCGTCGGCGAGGACGAGGGCGGCACGCTGATGCTGCTGCTGACCTATCCGCTGGGGCGCGGGCAGATCCTGCTCGGCAAGTTCGTCGGCCACGGGCTGATCCTCGCCCTGGCGGTGCTGATCGGCTTCGGCTGCGCGGCGCTGGCCATCGCCGTGCTGGTCGAAGGCGTCGAGCTCGGCATACTGTTCTGGGCGTTCGGCCGCTTCATGATCTCCTCGACGCTGCTCGGCTGGGTGTTTCTTGCCTTCGCCTACGTGCTCAGCGGCAAGGTCAATGAGAAGTCCAGCGCCGCCGGGCTGGCGCTCGGGGTGTGGTTTCTCTTCGTGCTGGTGTTCGATCTGGTCCTGCTTGCGCTGCTGGTGCTCAGCGAAGGCAAGTTCAACCCGGAACTGCTGCCCTGGCTGCTGCTGCTAAACCCCACCGACATCTACCGCCTGATCAACCTGTCCGGCTTCGAAGGCAGCGGCAGTGCCATGGGTGTGCTGTCGCTGGGCGCCGATCTGCCGGTGCCGGCCTCGGTGCTCTGGCTATGTCTGCTGGCCTGGATCGGCGTGTCGCTGCTGCTGGCGTACGGCATCTTTCGCCGGCGCCTGACCTGACTTCCATGAATCGAAAAGGAAATCCCTCTATGAACGCACTGCATCGCATCGGCGCCGGAACGCTCCTGGCCATGTTGCTCGCCTTCGGCCTGGCCGGCTGCGGCGAGAAGGAGGAGGTCCAGCAATCGCTCGAGCCAGTGGCCTTCCATGACTCCGACGAGTGTCACGTGTGCGGCATGATCATCAGCGACTTCCCCGGGCCCAAGGGCCAGGCGGTGGAGAAGGGCGGCGTGAAGAAGTTCTGTTCCACGGCCGAGATGCTCGGCTGGTGGCTGCAGCCGGAGAACCGTCTGCTCGATGCCAGGCTGTATGTACACGATATGGGCCGTAGCGTTTGGGACAAGCCGGATGACAGTCACCTGATCGACGCAACCAGCGCCTACTATGTGATCGGTACGTCGCTCAAGGGCGCCATGGGGGCGTCGCTGGCGACCTTCGCCGAAGAGCAGGCCGCCATGCGCCTCGCCGAGGAACACGGTGGCCGGGTATTGCGTTTCGAACAGATCGATCAGGCGCTGCTGCAGGAAGCAGCGAGCATGCAGCACGGCGGCATGCACGAGCACATGCCCAGCGATGCACACAACGCACACCAGGGGCACTGAGACCTACTCAGTGGCCGTAACCAGTCTTCCGACACATTCGAGGTAAGCACAATGATGGGTATCAGCGTCTGGCAACTTCTGATCATTCTTCTGATCGTCGTCATGCTGTTCGGCACCAAGCGCCTGCGCGGCCTGGGCTCCGACCTGGGCAGCGCGATCAGCGGCTTCCGCAAGTCGGTCAGTGATGGCGACAGCGTCACCCAGGCCGAGACGGTCAAGCAGGAAATCAAGTAAGCACAGCGACCACTTCGCTCGGCCAGCCTCCCCTAACACGGCGCTTGCGCGCTGCCGGGGAGGCGCATGCCCGTCGCCGTTGAGAGCCGCCCAAGCGGCTTCAATGCTCGATAATCGTGGCCGTTTCGCACCGCAACGGTGCGTCTGCAGGCGGTCTCCGGGCGCCGACCGTCACTTTCCCGCCGCCTCCGCGAAAATCTGATCGCAATCAAGTCTGTTGATGGCGCCTACCCTGTAGAAAGTAATCCTGGCTCCTGTAAACGGGAGCGATCATTCGTCCGGCGCGCGTTCGTTGTGCTGCCGGACATAGAAAGTCTGGAGGCCCTTCCGTGCAAGTTATCGATCGGCGAAAAGCCCTGAGTGTTCCGCCTATCTGGCGGCTCGCCTTTCGCCCCTTCTTTCTCGCCGGCAGCCTGTTCGCGCTGTTGGCGATTCCGCTCTGGGTCGCCGCGTGGACCGGGCTGTGGCCGGGCTTTCAGCCCACCGGTGGCTGGCTGGCCTGGCATCGTCACGAAATGCTGTTCGGTTTTGCCATGGCAATCGTCGCCGGCTTTCTGCTCACCGCGGTGCAGACCTGGACCGGCCAGACGGCCCCGTCCGGCAATCGCCTGATGGGGTTGGCAGTGATCTGGCTGGCGGCGCGTCTGGGCTGGCTGTTCGGCCTGCCGGCGGTATGGCTGGCGCCACTCGATCTGCTGTTCCTGCTGGCGCTGGTCTGGATGATGGGGCGGATGCTCTGGGCCGTACGGCAGAAGCGCAACTACCCGATCGTGGTGGTGCTGACGCTGATGTTCGGCGCGGATGTGCTGATCCTGGTCGGCCTGCTGCAGGACAACGATGCGCTGCAGCGCCAGGGCGTGCTCGCCGGGCTGTGGCTGGTCGCGGCGCTGATGGCGCTGATCGGCGGCCGGGTGATTCCGTTCTTCACTCAGCGCGGCCTGGGCAAGGTCGAGGCGGTCAAGCCCTGGGTCTGGCTGGATGTCGCCCTGCTGGTGGGCACCGGGATCGTCGCGCTGCTGCACGCCTTCGGCGTCGCCCTGCAGCCGCATCCGCTGCTGGGCCTGCTGTTCGTCGCCATCGGCGTCGGCCATCTGCTGCGCCTGGCGCGCTGGTACGACCACGGTATCTGGAAGGTCGGCCTGCTCTGGTCGCTGCACTTGGCGATGCTCTGGCTAGTGGTCGCGGCATTCGGCCTGGCGCTCTGGCATTTCGGTCTGCTGGCGCAGTCCAGCCCTTCGCTGCATGCGCTGAGCGTCGGCTCCATGGGCGGATTGATCCTGGCGATGATTGCCCGCGTGACCCTCGGCCACACCGGCCGGCCGCTGCAGTTGCCGGCGGGCATCATTGGCGCCTTCGTGCTGTTCAATCTGGGCACGGCCGCGCGGGTATTTCTCTCCGTCATCTGGCCGGTCGGCGGTCTGTGGCTAGCGGCGGCCTGCTGGGCGGCGGCCTTCGCCCTGTATGTCTGGCGCTACGCGCCGATGCTGGTCGCACCGCGGGTCGACGGCCATCCGGGCTGAGCACCGAATCGTTTCACCGGGGCAGGTGCCCGTCGCGCCTGCCCGTCAATACCAAGCCTTAGAACCGCTGCCGCGAGGCGGCTTGTGACTCGGCGTGCGCCGAGCTCGGAGATGATGATGAAAAGCGAGTTTCAGGATCGTCTGGCTGTCGTCACCGGCGCCAGTTCCGGAATCGGTCTGGCGTTGTGCGCGGCCTTGCTGCAGCGCGGTGCTCGGGTGCTGGCGATGTCACGCAGCATCGGCGGTCTCGAACCGCTGCTGGAAACCCACGCCGACCAGCTGCAGTGGCTGAGCGGCGATGTCACCTCGGCTGAAGATCTGGCCCAGCTGGCGCGCCGTGCCGCGCAGATGGGACCGGTGCACTACCTGGTGCCCAACGCCGGTATCGCCGAGCTGGCCGATGGCCTGGACATGGCCGCCTTCGATCGGCAGTGGGCGGTCAATGGCGCCGGTGCGCTGAACACCTTCGCTGCGTTGCGCACCGAGCTGGCCAAGCCGGCCTCGGTGGTCTTTGTCGGCACCTTCCTGATCCGCTCGACCTTCCCCGGGCTGGCGGCCTACATCGCCAGCAAGGCGGCGTTGGTGGCGCAGGCGCGCACGCTGGCGGTGGAGTTCGCGCCGCTGGATGTACGCATCAACATGGTTTCGCCCGGCCCGACCGCCACCGCCATCTGGGGCTCGCTGGGGCTCAACGACGATCAGCTCGAAGCGGTCGCCGAGGGCGTCACCAAGCGTCTGTTGCCGGGGCATTTCCTCGAGTCGGCGGCGGTGGCCAACGTCATCCTGTTCCAGCTGTCCCAGGGCGCGCGCGGCGTGTTCGGCCAGGACTGGGTGGTGGACAACGGTTACACCATCAACTGAGGTGTAGCGCATGTGGTTCAAGTGGAAGAACAGCGCGACGCGCCTGGAGCAGGAGCTGAATGCGCTGCAGGCCAGTCACGCCGAACAGGCGGCGCGCGTCGTCGCGCTGGAGCAACAGCTGCAGGCGGCAGAGGCTGCCAGCCAGCAGCGCCAGCGACAGCTCGACTATTACCGGGGCGTGTCGGAAAGGCTGATTCGCTTCAGCACCTCCGTGTCCCATCTCGGCGAGTCGTTCGAGTTTCTCACCGGGCAGTTGGGCGACAACAAGGCCCGTGCCGGCGAGGTCGCCGCCGCGGCGCTGAGCAACCAGAAGCATTTCGGCGAGCTGCAGGGCAAGGCCGCCGAGATGGAGGACGGCCTCGGCCTGGCCTCGCGCAAGGTCGATACCCTTGCCGAGCGCTCGCAGGAGATCAACGGCATCGTCGATCTCATCAGCGGCATCGCCAGCCAAACCAATCTGCTGGCGCTGAATGCCGCGATCGAGGCGGCGCGTGCCGGCGAGGCCGGGCGTGGTTTCGCAGTTGTCGCCGGGGAGATTCGCAGCCTGGCGGAAAAGACCGCGCTGGCGACCGATGACATCGTGCGCAAGATTGGCGAAGTGCAGGCCGAAATCCGCAATGTGCATGACTACATCCAGCTGCAGGGCAGCCACGCCAAGGGCTTCAGTCGAACCACCGAGGTGGCGGTCGAGGCGATGCATACGCTTTATCACCTGGCCGGGGCGATGCGTGGCAGCAGCGCCGCGTCTTCCTTCCGTGCCGGCATCGAGCTGGCCAATCTTGACGAGCTGTCACTGAAGTTCGTGGTGTACAACCACCTGCTGAGCGACCAGGCGCAGCCGATTCCGCAGTTGCCGAGCGAGCGCGACTGTCGTTTCGGCCGCTGGTATTACGGCGAGGGCAACCGCGACATCCAGGCGCTAGACTGCTTCCGGCAGATCGAGCGGCCTCACACGGCGGTGCATGCCCAAGGGCAGGCGGCACTCGATGCATTCGCTCAGGACGCCCTGGAAACCGCGCTGCGCCACCTGGGGCAGATGGAGGAAGCCAACCTGGAGGTGATGCGTATCGTCACGGCCGTGGTCGATCAGTACGAGAAAGGGGCGAGTCGCGCGGCCTGATGGCACAGACGCCCGCGTTTTCGCTCGTGATGTCGTTGGTGCAAAAATATTGCGCTTATCGAGCAATACTATTCGTTAGATAACATTTAAAGCGCCGCAGACAATGCGCACGCATTCCGTCTGCGCGGCAATCCGCCGCGCTCGATATGAACCGATCCCAGGAGGAGCGGCGAGCGGATGCGGCGTGCCGGTCCGTCGACCTTTGCCAGCGCTGCGCTGGCAGATCTCGATGTTCGTTTCCTGGCGCCCGCGTCGGCCGCCTGGCGAGCATGAGCGAACTGCAAAACAGTCCCGAACCGATTGCCTACAACTACCACGTGGTGCGCCAGTTCACCCTGATGACGCTGGTCTGGGGTGTGCTCGGCATGGGCCTCGGCGTCTTCATCGCTGCTCAGCTGGTGTGGCCGCAGCTGAACTTCGACCTGCCCTGGACCAGCTTCGGCCGGCTGCGACCGATTCACACCAATCTGGTGATCTTCGCCTTCGGTGGCGGCGCGTTGTTCGCCTCGTCCTTCTACATCGTTCAGCGCACCAGCCATGCCCGGCTGATCTCCGATCGGCTGGCGGCGCTGGTGTTTTGGGGCTGGCAGGCAGCCTGCGTGGCAATGCCGATCAGCTACGCACTGGGCTACACCACGTCCAAGGAATACGCCGAGATGGAGTGGCCGATCGCCCTCTGGGTGACGCTGATCTGGGTGCTCTACGCCTATCTGTTCTTCGGCACCATCGCCCGCCGGCGCATCCGGCACATCTACGTCGGCAACTGGTTTTTCGGCGCCTTCATCATCGTCACCGGCATGGTGCACATCATCAACCACGCGCTGGTACCGGTGGGGCCGCTCAAGTCCTACTCGCTGTATTCGGGCGCCACCGATGCGATGGTGCAGTGGTGGTACGGGCACAGCGTGGTGGGCTTCATCCTCTCGGTCGGCTTTCTCGGGATGATGTATTACTTCGTGCCGAAGCAGGCGGGGCGGCCGATCTACTCGTACCGCCTGTCCATCGTGCATTTCTGGGCGATCATCTCGATCTACATCTGGGCCGGCCCGCATCATCTGCACTACACCGCGCTGCCGGACTGGGCGCAGAGCCTGGGCATGGTGATGTCGATCATCCTCCTGGCGCCGAGCTGGGGCGGCATGATCAACGGCATGATGACCCTCTCCGGTGCCTGGCATAAGTTGCGCACCGACCCGATCCTGCGCTTCCTGGTGGTATCGCTGGCGTTCTACGGCATGTCGACC
>NZ_DAMCPO010000009.1:0-172893 GCF_032106285.1 Stutzerimonas kunmingensis | reverse complement strand
GCTAAACTTGGCGCGATGAAAAATAGATTATTGAACTAACCGCTCAGGCCACTAGATACTGAGGAGCCAGCTTAGAAGAGACGCAGGGTAGACCAAGCTATGGGTATACGTTTTGGTATATCTCTAACTCTGAGATCACCACATTCCTAGGTTTCATGCCACCCAGGGACCCATAGTTCGACTCCTGGTGCCGGCACCACGATTTGAAGGCTCGCAGAAATGCGGGCCTTTTTTCGTTTTAGGCTGAGCTCGCAATACTCCGGCGACCAATTCAGCCGAGCAGCTTGCGAGGAGATGCCGCAGATGCACGTAGCGACGCGCCTCTCGTGGCATCGGCCGAGCTCGGTGGCGGTCAAGGTGCAACCCGTCGTACAAGACGCGCCGCCAGTGCGCCTATGGATGCCAGGGTCGCCAGCACGACCACGCCATTCCAGCCCCATTGTCCAAGCGCCAGGCTGCCCAGTCCCGCGCCGGTCGCCATCCCTACGAAAACACCGGTAAACAGCACAGCATTCAAGCGACTGCGCGCCGGCGGGTCGATGCCGTAGACGATGGTCTGATGAGCGACCAAGGTCGCCTGGATGCCGAAATCGAAGCCGATGGCGGCCACCACGATCACGCCCAACTGGATCTCCGGCGGCACCACTCCGACCAAGCCGAGGGCAGCGAAGGATGCGGCAGTCAGCGCCGCGCCCAGGCGTGTCACGCGCTCCGGTCCGCGGCGATCGGCCAGGCGACCGGCCAAGGGTGCGGCGAGTGCGCCAGCGGCACCTGCCAGGCCAAACGCGCCGGCCGCGGCGCTACCGAGTCCGAAATCGGCATGCAGCATGACAGCAAGCGTCGACCAGAATGCACTGAAGGCAACGGCACGCCAGCCGAGTTGCTCGGCGATCAGGCCGCTCATGACCCGCGAGAGCAGAATGCCCAGCAGCAGGCCGGTCATGACCGTGCCCACGACCCTGCCGCGTTGCGATTCGGGCGCCAGGGTCGCGGCCGCTGGAACGATGTCCTGTGCCAGGGTCGCGGCAAGGCCGATCACCAGGCTCGCAGCGAGCAATGTACCGACGCCCGGCGCGATGCTGCCGAGCAGCAGAGCCAGCATGAGCAGCACCGCCTTCGCCAGAATGATTCCGCGCCGGTCATAACGGTCACCCAGCGGCGCCAGGAGCAGAATGCCGAACGCATAGCCAAGCTGCGTCAGCATCGGAACCATGCCGACAGCGCCTTCGCTGGCCTGGATCTCCGCACCGAGCACACCGAGGATCGGCTGGCTGTAATAGAGCGTCGCGACGCTGAAGCCGGCGCCTGATGCCAGGAGCAGAACAAGCCCAGGCGAGAGCAGACCCGAGCTGTTGGCGAGCGCCGGGGATGAATATGAGGAAGTCATGAGAAGGGTCCTGGTCCGAACAGTGTCTGGTCATTCTCCATGTGCATGATCGACTGCTGTAGTAGGCTCATCTGCAGATCCCTTATGCGAGACACGTATGAACGACTACTCGACGGCTGGCATCGATCGCATCGATCTCTTGCGCACGTTCATCAGAATCGTCGATGCCGGCAGTCTCTCGGCGGCGGCGGCGCAACTGGGCACCACCCAACCCACGGTCAGCCGCCGGCTGCAGGCGCTGGAGCGGTCGCTCGGCCTGCAGCTGCTCAATCGCTCGACCCACCGCATGCAGCTCACCGGTGATGGTGAACGTTGCTACGGTTTCGCCCGACAGGTCCTTGAAAGCTGGAGCGAGATGGAAGCCGAGCTGCTCGGCGCGCGTGACGACCCGCGCGGCACGCTTCGGGTGCAGGTCCCGCACGCCTTCGGCCAGGACCAGTTGATCGCTCCGCTCGGCAAGTACCTGTCGCGCTACCCGAACGTCAGCGTCGAATGGGTATTGCATGATCGCTCGCCCAACTTCACGGCCGAGGGAATCGATTGCGCCATCCAGGTGGGCGTCATCGAGGACCCGTCCGTCGTTGCCATCCGCCTCGGCGAAGTCCCGCGCATTGTAGTGACCCATCCGTCGCTGGCTGGCGACGGCCCTCTGCCGAGTACCACCGAGCAACTCGAGCGTCTGCCCTGGTTGGCCCTGCGGACCTACTACACCGACGAGGTCGTACTGACCTGCCAGGCGGACGGGCGCTCGCATCGTTTCGCTATCCAGCCACGCATGAGCACGGACAGCCTCTACGCCCTGCGCAGTGCGGCACTGGCAGGGCTTGGCGCGTGCGCCAGCTCCGCCTGGGTGGTTGCGCAGGACATCGAAGAAGGCCGGCTGATTCAGCTCGTGCCGCAGTGGCGAGCCGCTCCCCTGCCCGTCTACCTCATCTACCCGCACGCGCGCAGCTATCCCGCCAAGCTGCGCCTGTTCGCCGAAATCATCCGTACGGACATGCCCAACCTCGTCGGCATGACCTCACCGGGCATCGACGCGCTGCAACCGGCTGGCGTCGGCGCACGGACGGCTGCCCCCTGAGTTTCTACCACCGGCATTGCCTGGTTGGACCGAGCGTGTAGAATCCCGCGCCCCGAAATTCAGGAGACAGTACGGTGGTGATTCACTATTCCGCGCCCAATGGGAATGTCGCATGCGGGCGCACCGGCTCAAGCCTCAACAGTTCCGGCGATGCCGCTCAGGTTTCCTGCAAGCTGTGCCTGCGCAGCGTGGAAAAGGCTGTGAGCGAGCCTGTACGCAAGACACCGAGCCTCGCCGAACTGAGGGCTGCCGCGAAGGCGGCGAAGACCACGGCGGGTGCACCTGCAGCCGTGGCGAAGACGGCAACGACGGCCCCCGCAGCGGCAGCGAAAACTGCAGCGAGTGCGCCCGCAGCGCCGGTAAAGACCGCCCCGACTGCGCCCGCAACGACAGCGAAGCCGGCTTCAGTCCTGTCTGCACGCGCCGAATGGCAGAAGCGCCTGGAGCAGCTGCCGGGGCGCAATCGCCTGCCCCGTGGCGTAGCGCGGCAGGCGTTCATCTAGCCCGCAGAACGGCGCTGCCGGTCAGTCCTGCCGAATGCGCAGGCCTGGCCAGGTTTCAGACCAGCCCTTCGCGGCCAGGCGCTCCAGATAGACCTGTCGCTTGCCGGCACGAAAGGCCGCCGTGGGTCGGACGATCAGATCGAACAGATCGTCCAGCCCCAGCGGGGCCGCCACCTCGATCTCTTCCAGCGCTCCCAGCCTCACCCCGACTGCAGTGGCCGTTTCCGGCCAGTGGGTCATCGCGTCCACTGCCGACCGGTAGGGCTGATCCGCGTTGTGCAGGTGCATGCGGGCCTGGTTCTTCACCGACCAGTTGAGCGAGCCGTCCGAGCGCCGCAGTGCCGCCTCTAGCCCGGTATCCAGCGACTTGTCGGGCCGGTCGGGGTCGAACCAGATGACATCGATATCCGCAGGCAGCGGGCTGCTGTCACGTCCATGCAG
Organism: Stutzerimonas kunmingensis; assembly: GCF_032106285.1. Lineage (GTDB taxonomy): Bacteria > Pseudomonadota > Gammaproteobacteria > Pseudomonadales > Pseudomonadaceae > Stutzerimonas > Stutzerimonas kunmingensis_B. The sequence goes on along the minus strand of NZ_DAMCPO010000009.1, from coordinate 169,481 downwards.
GTGATCCCACACCGCACTGCGCACGAAACCTGCAGCCACCCAGCAATCCGGCAGGGCGAGCGCCTTCACAAGATCGAGCACCCGCATGCGCAGCGGGTCGGCCGAGATGATGGCGCGCAATCGGGCGTGCGTGTGCATGAGATGCTCCGCGAGGGCTGGCCGCACAGGCTATCAGCCTGCACGCCACCAGTGCGCGACTCGGTGAACCGCCCCGGCCGACGCCCCTCTAAACCCGCATCACGTCAGAGGAGGCACGCATGGACAACTACCACATCAACGCCACCGATAACGGTTGGGAACTGCGCAAGCAGGGGGCGACCCGCGCATCGAAGACCGCTGCGACCAAGGATGAGATGCTGCAGGTGACCGCAACCTTCCTCGAAGGCAAAACGGCCTCGGTGAAGATTCACAAGAAGGACGGCACCATCCAGGAGGAGCGCACCTACCCGCGCAGTGCCGACCCGCGGCGCAGCGAGGGCTGAGCGTCGAACCAGTCCAGGCAGAGCCCGTAGGCAGAAGCGACTTGGCCTCGGCCGACAACTGCCGCACCCTGTGGGCAGTCGCCCTATTCAACGAGGCTCCCGATGCGTATCACCCTGTTCAGCAGCAAGCCCTACGACCGTGACAGCTTCCGGGCCGCCAATCAGGCACATGGCTTCGAGCTGCAATTCCTCGAATCGCGCCTCGATCCCGACACCGTGGCGCTGGCCGCGGGCGCTGAGGTGGTCTGCCCGTTCGTCAATGACGTGCTGTCGGCGCCCGTGCTGGAGAGGCTCGCCGCTGGAGGCACGCGGCTGATCGCCCTGCGTTCGGCCGGCTACAACCACGTCGATCTGCCCTGTGCCCACCGCCTCGGCCTGCCAGTAGTACGGGTGCCGGCCTATTCGCCGCACGCGGTGGCCGAGCACACCGTGGCGCTGATCCTGGCACTCAACCGGCGCCTGCCACGGGCCTACAACCGTACCCGCGAGGGCAATTTCTCGCTGCAGGGGCTGACCGGTTTCGATCTGGTGGGCAAGCGCGTCGGCGTGGTCGGCAGCGGGCAGATCGGCGCCGTGTTCGCGCGGATCATGCTCGGTTTCGGCTGTGAGGTGCAGCTGTACGACCCCTTCCCCAACCCGGAACTGGAGCGCGTCGGCATGCGTTATGTGGCACTCGACGAGCTGCTCGCCAGCAGTGATATCGTCAGCCTGCACTGCCCGCTGACCGCGCAGACCCGCCACCTGATCAACCAGCAGAGCCTGGCGACCATGAAGCCGCGCGCCATGCTGATCAACACCGGCCGTGGCGCGCTGATCGACACGCCAGCACTGATCGGCGCGCTGAAGAGCGGTCAGCTCGGCTACCTGGGCCTGGACGTCTACGAGGAAGAGGCCGGGCTGTTCTTCGAGGACCACTCCGGCCTGCCGCTGCAGGACGATGTGCTGGCGCGGCTGCTGTCGTTTCCCAACGTCATCGTCACCGCGCACCAGGCATTTCTCACCGACGAGGCGCTGGCTGCGATCGCCGGCACCACGCTGGGCAATGTCGCTGCCTGGCAGGCCGGGCAGATCAGCAATCAGGTCAGCGGCTAGCGGCCTGTGCGGTGGGTTGGTTGAGGCAAGTTCGGATGAGAGGCAAGGCGCTGCGACGAGTCATAGCCGGGCTGTGACAAGGAGCAGCAACACAGTATCGGGGCCATAGGCACCGAAATTGACCAACTAAACTTGGCAAAGGCCACTAACGGACTGGTTTTTCGTCGAGCTGGCGCAGGCGCGCCTCGAGCAGGTCCGGGAAGCGCTTGAACCAGGTCTGGTTCAACGGCGAGGGATGCGGCAGCGGGTGCAGGGTGAAGGTTTGGGCCTGCCCCTGTTCGTCCTGCAGCTCGACGTCGACGCTGGCAGTGAAGCGGTCCTCACGTTGCCAGAAGTCTTCCAGACGCTGGCGCGTCTCACGCGGCTGGTCGATGCCGAACCAGAGAAACGCCTCGCGCCCGAGGGTGATGATGTGCCGCCCGCGCCAGCTGTCCACCAGCAACTGGCGCATCAGTGGATGGAAGCGGCGCTTGACTGCCATCGACCAGGCCTTGTTGCCGACCGGCTTGTACGGCACGGTGTTGATCCAGAAGTAGTGCCGCCCCAGCGCCCGCCCCGCCTCGAAATCCGGCATCTCCTCGCCATGCAGGTGGCGATAGAGCACGCGGCGGACGATCTGCCCGCCGGAGCCGATGAAGGGCTCGCCATGGCGTATCTCTTCGCGGCCGGGGTCGCGTCCGAAGAAGCAGATAGCCGCATCGGCTTCGCCAAGCCCGATGATCGGCTCCTGTGGATCACGTTCGAATGCCTGGTAGACCGGCAGATCGATGCCATCGGTGTGCGCGGCGAGGTCGCGTAGCGCCTGACGGAGTTCAGTGGGCAGCGCCATGACCGGTGCCTCAGAGGTCGCTTTCGTCGACCAGTTCGACTGCCGCCGCTTCCAGTGCATAGGCGGCATCGGCCAGCTCGTTGCTGACCGGCTCGATCTGCAGGCGACCGTCGACCCACAGCGGGGCGTAGATGTCCTCAAGGGCGATGCCCTTGGGGTAGCGCACCAGCACGATCTGGTTCGGCGGCGGCGGCGGTACGTGGATGCAGGCGCCCGGATAGGGCACTAGGAAGAATTCGGTGCTGCGCCCGCGCGCGTCGCTCTCCAGCGGCACCGGATAGCCGCCCAGACGGATCTCGCGGCCATTCAGTTCGGCGACGGTCTTGGCCGAGTACATCACCGCCGGCAGCCCGGCGTCCTGCTTCAGCCCGCCCTGATCGCTGAAGCCGGCATCTTCCGGCGTCGAGTGGTCGATTTCGGGCATTTCCTCCAGCGCCTGGCGGTCCTCGGGCGGCATCAGCTCGAGCCAGTCGAGTTCGGGCGGCGTGGCCTGGGCGTGGGAAACAAGTGCGAGACAGCAGAGCAGCGAGAGGACGAATGTGCGCATAAGGCAACTACATGAGAGAGAACGGGGCCACTGGGCGCGGCCCCCGGTGGATCAATGTTTGCGGCTGGTGACCATGCCGTAGATGACCAGCAGGATGATCGCACCGACCACCGCGCCGATAAAGCCCGCGCCTTCGCCCGCCTGGTACAGGCCGAGAGCCTGGCCGCCATAGGTCGCCAGCAGCGAGCCGCCGATACCGAGCAGGATGGTCATGATCCAGCCCATGCTGTCGTCGCCGGGCTTGAGGAAACGCGCGATGAGGCCAACAATGAGGCCGATGATGATGGTGCCGATGATGCCCATGGATAAGTTCCTGAGGTCCGAAAGGTGGGTAACCAATCGGACCCGAGGGCTCTGTCACCGTTCGCCGAAGCCTGACGGCCGGGCGTCAGGAATGCGGGATCAGCGTCTCTACGGCGGTGATCTGCCGGTCGAGGGTGGCGCGATCGGGGCAGCGCAGGGTGGCGTGGCCAACCTTGCGTCCGACCTTGAAGGCCTTGCCGTAGTGATGCAGATGGCAATCCTCGATGGCGATGACCTTTTCCACCGGCGGCACTTCACCAATGAAGTTGAGCATGGCGCTCTCGCCCAGCTTGGCGGTCGAGCCCAGCGGCAGACCGGCGACGGCACGCAGGTGGTTCTCGAACTGGCTGCACTCGGCGCCTTCGATGGTCCAGTGCCCGGAGTTGTGCACGCGCGGGGCGATCTCGTTGGCCTTCAGGCCGCCATCGACCTCAAAGAACTCGAAGGCCAGCACGCCGACATAGTCGAGCTGCTTGAGCACGCGACCGACGTAGTCCTCGGCCAGCGCCTGCAGCGGATGGTTGCTGCTGGCCACCGACAGCCGCAGGATGCCGCTCTCGTGGCTGTTGTGTACCAGCGGATAGAAACAGGTCTCGCCATCACGCCCGCGCACGGCGATCAGCGAGACTTCGCCGGTGAACGGCACGAAGCCCTCGAGGATGCACGGCACGCTGCCCAGCTCGGCGAAGGCATTGCTCACATCCGCCGGCTTGCGCAACAGCTTCTGACCTTTGCCGTCGTAACCCAGGGTGCGGGTCTTGAGTACCGCCGGCAGGCCGATGCTGGCCACCGCGGCGTCGAGATCGGCCTGGGACTGGATGTCGGCGAAGTCCGGGGTGGGAATGCCGAGGTCCTTGAACATGGATTTTTCGAACCAGCGATCTCGGGCGATGCGCAGCGATTCGGCACTCGGGTAGACCGGCACGAACTGCGAGAGGAAGGCCACCGTCTCGGCCGGCACGCTCTCGAACTCGAAGGTCACCAGATCCACCTCGTCGGCCAGCCGGCGCAGGTGGTCCTTGTCGTCGTAGTCGGCGCGGATGTGCTCGCCGAGGGCCTGGGCGCAGGCGTCCGGCGCCGGGTCGAGGAAGGCGAAGCTCATGCCCAGCGGAGTGCCCGCCAGGGCCAGCATGCGGCCCAGCTGGCCGCCACCGATCACACCAATTTTCATATCAACGGCCCTTCAGTAGGCGGCAGATCGAGCGCGCGCGTCGCGCGGCGCAGGAAAGCAAGTTTATACCGGCCAGCGGGCGTCGCCGCGCCGGCAGGCTCGGCTCAGACGCGTGGGTCCGGGCTGTCCAGAACGGTCTGGGTCTGCTCGTCGCGGAATTTCTTCAGTGCCTGGTGATACTCGGGAAACTCGTGACCGAGGATGCTCGCCGACAGCAGCGCGGCGTTGATCGCGCCGGCCTTGCCGATTGCCAGGGTGGCGACCGGCACGCCCGCCGGCATCTGCACGATGGACAGCAGCGAATCGACGCCGGAGAGCATCGAGGACTGCACCGGCACGCCGAGCACCGGCAGGTGCGTCTTGGCGGCGCACATGCCCGGCAGATGGGCGGCACCGCCGGCGCCGGCGATGATCACGCGTAACCCGCGGGCTTCGGCCTGTTCGGCGTACTGGAAGAGCAGGTCCGGGGTGCGATGGGCGGACACCACCGTCACTTCATGGGGGATGCCCAGCTTTTCCAGCATGTCGGCGGTGTGGCTCAGGGTGGACCAGTCGGACTTGGAGCCCATGATCACGCCTACCAGTGCGCTCATCGTCGTGCCTCTCATTGGGCGCCCGCGGGCGCGTCAAGAACAACAAACCACGCAAAAGAGCGTGGCCTGGACAGTCGCGGACCGACCTTGGCCGCCCGCGCGAAAGCCGCGCAGTATAGCGCAAGGCGTGACCAGCCAGTACCCCGCGCTACTGCAGCGCAGCAGGCGCCAGGCGTGGCAGTTCGATCCAGAAACGGCTGCCGACGCCAGGTTCGCTGTGCAGTCCCAGCTGGCCGTTCATCAGGCGGGCGAACTCCAGGCACAGCGACAGCCCTATGCCGGTGCCCTGGATCATGCTGTTCTCGCGCCCGAGCCGCTGGAAGGGTTCGAACACCTGCGCCTGCTGCGCGGGCTCGATGCCCAATCCCGTATCCTCGACCAACAGCCGCACATGCCCCGGGCTGGTTTCGGTACGCAGGCTGATGTGGCCATCGGGAACGTTGTACTTCATCGCGTTGGACAGCAGGTTGAGCAGCACTTGGCGCAACCGACGCGGCTCGGCAAGCACCTGCAGTGGCTCATCCGGCAACTGCAACTGCAGATGCAGGCCGCGTTGCTGAACCTCAAGCGAGACCAGTTCGGCGCACTCGCGCATCAGTTTGCAGACGTCCACCGCCTGCAGTTCGAGCTGCGCCGGTTCGTTCTGCAGGCTGGACCACTCGAGAATCTCGCCCAGCAGCTGGTTGAGATGGCGACTGGCAAGCAGGATCTCGTCGAGGTATTCCGCCGCCTCGGATTGGCTCTCGTCGTCGCAGTCCATGCGCATCAGCTGGGCGAAACCGAGAATCGCATTGAGCGGCGTGCGCAGTTCATGGCTGATACCCGAGAGCAGCCGGCCCTTCGCTTCGCTGGCAGCCTGGGCCTGCAGGGTCGCCGCGCGTAGTTCTTCCTCGACCCGCTTCAGCGCGTCGATATCCACATGAGTACCAGCGAGTATCTTCGCCACGCCGGTATCCGGATCATGTTCAAGCACACGCCCGCGGCTGAGCAGCCAGTGGTAGTGGCCCTGGGTATCGGCGAAGCGGTATTCGGCCTCGTAGCGCTGCTGCAGTCCCCGGCTGACGCGTTCGATCTGCGCCAGCGCCTGCGGCAAGTCGTCGGGGTGGATACGGCGACGGAACTCGCTATCGCTGAGCTGCCCCGACGGCAGGCCGAAGCGCGTCCCCATACCGCCGCGTATACGCAGCCGGTGGTTGGGCATGTCATATTCCCAGAGGCTCTCGGTTGCGCTTTCCAGCACCAGTTCCAGTCGTCGCTGCGCCTCCCAGCGCTCGGATTCGCTGTAGGCCAGGCGGCTACCGATGTCCTGGGTGTGACGGCACATTTCGTCCAGCTCGCGGATCTGCGACTGGGCCGGCTGCGGCTGCGGCTGCCAGCGGCCGACGCCAATCTCGCCGAGCATCCGCGAGATGCCAGCGATGGGCGTCAGCAGCGCGCCGCTGAGCTGGCGTGCGCGCAGCCACATGAGGGCGAAGAAACCGATATAGAACAGCACCAACCCGGCAATCAGCAGATAGCCGATCTGCTGATAACGGCTCGCCAGGGCATTGGTCTGGCGAAATACCGCGGCCTCATCGACCACCGCCAGCAGGTGCCAGCCGGTCTGCGCCACAGTGGTCCAGGCCACCAGCTGCGGCCGGCCGCCAAGCATCACCTGCTGTACGCCGCTGCTGGCCCCGGAGATCGCCGCGGCGAGCTCAGCGGTTTCCGGGCGGCGATCGAGCTGGAAATCCTCCGGTTTGAACACCTCGCGGCGGATGGCATCAAGATAGGAATGCTCGGTCAGCTCGGCCAGGCCGAAATCCGCTTCGCCAGGTTCGGGCAGCGCCATGATCGACAGATCATCGCTGACCAGCATGGCGTAGCCACCCCAGGGCACCTGCACCTGGCCAATCTGCTCGAGGATGCCGCTGACGGTGATGTCGATGCCGACCACGCCTTCGAGAAAATCGCCGCGGTACACCGGCGCGGTCGCCGACATCATCCAGCCGTGCCCGGCCGGGTCGAGGTAGACATCGGTCCACACTACGCCGCGCGACGGGTTGTGCTTGGCGTCTGCCAGGTAATAGAAGTTGTACTTGGGGATATCCATGTCCGCCGGGTACTGATCGAGCGTGAAGAACCACGGATAGATATGGTTGAAGCTATCCCAACTGTTGAAGTAGAGGCTGGCGACCAGCGGATTGCGCGCCTCGATCTCCTTCATCAGCGGCTCCAGCTGCCGCAGTCTGGCGATCTTCTGCAGGTCATGCCGCTCGGGGGCAGTGGCGTTGGAATAGAACACGGCGGCACCGCCGTCATCGCTGGGGCTGTAGCGCACCCCGTCGTCGCTCAGCGCTAGATTGGGCGTCTGCTGCGGCGCTTCGCTCTGCAGCGCCTGCGCTGTGAGATTGCGATACAACTGGGTCAGGGAGCTGACCTGGCTGAGCTGCTCGCTGATCAGACGCGACTCAAGACTTACCGCCGCCTGCAGGTCGTTGAGCGCGGTTTCGCGCAGATGCTCGACCTGAGCGTCGCGAATGGCGTTGTTGGTCAGCAGATAGATCGCGATCAACGCGGTCTCCACTAGCACCAGTGGGATGAGCGCGCTGCGCACGAAGGCCCGCCAGATCCATTGACGCAGGCCGATTGGCTTTGAGGTGGGCACGATGGGCTCCAGCGGCCGCGCAAGGCGAATAATCAGCAGTAGGCGCGGCGAGGCCGTGATCATACCATCGCGCTCGCGGCGTCGAGCTAGTGGCCTGCGCGGTGAGGCAGTTCGGAATATAGATGGCTACGAAACAAGGCGCTGGAGCCTTGCGGCGCGGGCGCCGCCATCTCAGCAGGCGCTGGCGACGCTGGTGGTGCCGGAGACCGAACGGCGGCATTGCTTGGCCATCGCCGCCAGGCGCACCGCGACATTCGCGGTGCCGTAGCCGGTGTAGCCATTGCAGCGCTGCAGGATCTCGAAGAAGAAGCGGCCTTCGAACGGCTCGGTGTAGACGTGGAACAGCTCGCCACCCTCGGCATCGCGGTCGTAGAGCACGTTGTAGCGCGCCAGTTCGGCGAGCAGCGCGTCGTCGAAATCGAACCGCGCCGCCAGGTCGTCGTAGTAGTTGCGCGGGATTTCCAGCAATGGCACCCCGGCCGCCTGCGCCCGGGCTACCTCGGCGAAGATGTCGTCGCAGGCGAACGCCACGTGGTGCACCCCGGCGCCACGATAACTGGACAGCGCCTGGGCGATCACGGTGTCGCGATCCTGCGAGGTGTTCAGCGGCAGCCGGACGCGGCCGCAGGGGCTACGCATGGCGCGGCACTTCATCAGCCCATAGGGATCGGGCAGCAGCAGCTCGTTGTCAGCCTCGAAATCGAACAGGCTGCGATAGAACAGCACCCAGCTGGCCAGGCTTTCGGCCGGCAGCGCGGTAGCCATGTGATCGATACGCTGCAAGCCCGCATCCTTCGGGCCGACCGCATGCAGGCGAAAGTCGATGTCGTAGTTGCTCTGCCCTGGCGCGCCGGACTCGAGCAGATAGATCAGGCTGCCGTCCGGCGCGCGCACGGCCGGAATCTGCCGCTCGTTCGGCCCGATCAGGCCACGGTAGGGCTGGCCGCCAAAGGCGCAGGCACGCGCCAGCGCCGGCCCCTCTTCGTCGATCTTCAGCGCCATGGCGCACACCGAAGGGCCATGCGCCTCGAAGTAGTTGTGGGCAAACGAATAGGGCTCGGCGTTGAGCACGATATTGATCTCGCCCTGGCGAAACAGCTGCACATCCTTCGAGCGGTGCTGACCGACATGGGCGAAGCCAAGACGCTGCAGCCAGCTGCCGAGGCGCACGGCGTGCGGCTCGTCCACCGCGAACTCGAGGAAATCGATGCCTTCGTAACGCGGTGCCGGCGGTGGCGCGAACAGCGTTTGCGCCAGCGCCGGGCTGGTCGAGGCACTCAGACGTTGCCCGGTTTTCTCTTCCAGGTGCTGAAGCGCACGCAGGCCGTCAGCGGCGATGCCCCGCGGCGGCGCAGCGCGGAAGCCATCGTTGAACACTTCCAGCGACAACGGGCCGCTGTAGCCGGCCTGCAGCACAGGTGCGAGAAAGCCCGCCAAGTCGAATTCGCCCTGACCGGGAAAACAACGGAAATGCCGACTCCACTGCAATACATCCATTGCCAGCAGCGGCGCATCGGCGAGCTGTACGAAGAAGATCCGCTCGCCCGGGATATCGACGATGCCGCTCGGGTCATCGCCCAGCGCCAGCGTATGGAAACTGTCGAGAATCACCCCCAGTGCAGGATTGTCGACCTGTTGTACCAGTGACCAGACCTGCCGCCAGGTCTTCACGTGGCGACCCCAGGCCAGCGCCTCGTAGCCCACGCGCAGCCCGCGTGCACCGGCGCGCTCGGCGATCTGGCCAAGGTCACCCACAAGCGTTTCGCTGTCGCCCAATGCGTCGGCCTGAACGTTGCTGCAGAGCAGCATCAGGTCGACGCCCAGTTCGTGCATCAGGTCGAACTTGCGCTCGGCGCGATCGAGATTGCGCTGCACGCGCGCCCGCGGGCAGCCCTCGAAATCACGGAACGGCTGGAACAGCGTGACGGCAATGCCCAGGTCCTCGCACAGGCGGCGGATGTCCTGCGGGCTGCCGGAGTGATAGAGCAGGTCGTTCTCGAACAGCTCGACGCCATCGAATCCAGCCGCCGCGGCGGCCTCCAGCTTCTCCGGCAGGGTGCCGCTCAGCGACACGGTGGCGATCGAGCGTTTCATGCGGTTACTCCTGTTACCGGGTGACTCGGGAAGTTGCGCGGCAGCGCTGGGGTCGACGCGAGCATGATCAGGGCACCAGACCATCGCGCTCGCCCGGCTCGGCCAGCGGCAACATCAAGCCGCTCTGACCAGGCATTGCCGCAGCCGGATCCTCCAGCAGCGCGCGCAGCGGCGTGGCGATGGAGGCGGTGTAGTCCTTGACACAGCGATGATGGCCGCCGAGCACGTCGTAACTCTCGAAGCTCGCCCCCATGCCGCGCCAGGCCCGGCTGGTGTAATCGGCGGAGAAATACACCACCGGCGCGTCGATGCGCCGGGGCAGGTAGCGCGCCATTACCAGCGAGTACTGCAGGAAGCGCACGCGCACCTCACGATCACGCGCGGTGGGTGGTGTCGGCACGTGACCGGCCAGCCGCTGCTGCACCATGCGCACGCTGCGCCGCGACAGCTTCCAGGCCAGGTTGGCGAAGCGCTTGGGATAGGGCCACTTGCTGGTTTCACCGAAACGGCTGAGCGCCTCGTAGGCGCGGGCAAGGTGCATGTCCGGCAGCACCCGGTCGAGGGTACGCAGGATGGCCCGCGACCACGGGCGAACATTGGCGGTGGGCGGATCGATCAGAGCGACGATCTCCACCTCATGGCCCGCCTCGATGAGCAAACGAGCGGCCTCGAAGGCCACCAGCGCGCCGTTGCAGTAGCCGCCGATGCGGTACGGTCCCTGCGACTGGCGCGCGAGGATCAGCGGCAGACGTTCACGCGCCATCTGCTGCACCGACTCTGGTATCGGCTCGTTGTCCATGCCATGCGGGGCGATGGCGGTCAGCGGTTGCTGCGGGCCGAGCAGCCGGGCCAGGCGACGGATGTAGTAGCCGCCATGAGCGAAATCGCCGTGGAACCAGAACAACGGCGTGCGCCCTGGCTGAGCGTTGAAATCGATGACCGGAATGATGTGGTTGGCAAGATTCTCCAGGCGTGCTGCCAGCTCGCGGGCAGTCTCCGCCTCGACCAGCAACGACTCGGGGATCACCCGCCCGAGCATCTGCTCCAGCTCGGCAAGCATTTCGGTGGCCAGCAGCGAGTCACCACCACAATCGAGAAAGTTGTCGTTCGGGCCGACCGCCTCGGTTTTCAGCAGTCGCCGCCAGAGCGCCAGCACCTGCTGCTCCAGTTCGGACGCCGCCTCGGCCACCGCCGCGGCCCGGGCCCGCGCGCTGCGCTGCTCGAGGTAGGCATCCGCCAGCCGATGCCGCAACACCTTGCCGGTCAAGCCGCGCGGCAAGGCGTCGATGATCTGCACGCGCCGCGGCACCTTGAAGTACACCAGCTCGCCCCGCAGGTAGCGCTGCAGCTCCTCGGCCGCCACCTGCACGCCAGGGCGTAGCACCACGGCGGCGGCGACGTCCTGGCCGAGGCGCTGATGCGGCACGGCGAACGCCGCTGCATCGGCCACCGCCGGATGGCGCAACAGCACCGCATCGACTTCCGACAGGCTGACCTTCTCGCCGCCGCGGTTGATCACTTCCCGCAGGCGTCCATGCAGGCGCAGGAAGCCGTCCTCGTCGAGGCTGCCGATGTCGCCGGTGTGGAACCAGCCGTCGCGCAGCACCTCGCGGTTGAGCGTGTCATCGCCGAGATAGCCAGGCATCACCGTCGCGCCACGCACGCGGATCTCGCCGCGCTCGCCCGCCGCCAGCGGAATGCCGTTCTCGTCGACGATGCTCAGGGTTTCCGGCCAGGGCCGACCGACCGTGTCCGCCTTGCGCTCAGTCGGGGTGTTGACGGCGATCTGCGCGGCCTCGCTGGAGCCGTAGTGCTCCAGCAGCGGGAAGCCCATGGTCTGCTCGAAGGCATCGATGATGTCTTGTCCCAGCGGCGCGCCGCCGGATGAGGCGAAGCGCGGCCGCTGCGTGCCCAACCCTTCGGGGTGCGCGCTGGCCGCTTCGAGAATTGCGCGGTGCAATGCTGGGCCGGCGGAATACCAGCTCGGCCGCAGGCTTTCGAACCACTCGTGCAGGTCCACCACGGCCGGGCTGAGCGGAAAGGCGACGCTGCCGCCGGTGAGCAGCGGCGTGAGGATGGTGACCTTCAGCCCGTGGGAGTAATAGGGGGCCGAGACGCACAGGCAGCGGTCACCGACATCCAGGCCGAACCAGCGCTGCCACTTGCGGGCGGCGGTCAGCATGTTGCGATGGGTGAAGGGAATCAGCTTGGGCAACGCCGTGGTGCCGGAGCTGCGCAGGATGAACGCCGGGGCGTCTGCCTCGGGCAGGTCATCGGCGGCCGGCTGTGCAGCCAGCGGCATGTCGAACTGCAACGCCGGGCTGCCGTCCGCGGCCGCTTCGGCACTGATCAGCGTCAGCCCGTGGCGCTCGGCTGCCGCCCGGCCCTGCTGATCGCCGTCACGGCTGATCAGCAGGGCATCGAGCGGCAGCTGCTGGAGAAACTGGTCCAACTCGGCCGGGCCAAGACGTGGATCGAGCGGGACGGCAACCGCTGAACAGGCGACGGCAATGATCGCGACCGCCGCCTGCGGGGCTTCTGGCAGCAATACGCCGATGCGCGCGTCGCGGCCGAAGCCGGCCAGGCGCAACTGGCGACGGGTCTGCTCGATCATCTGCTGCAGGCCGCGATGGTCCAGCGGCGCGAAGCGTGTCGAAAGCACCGCCGATCGATCAGGCGCGCCATGCGCCACGCGGCTCAGCGCGGCATGCAAAGTGACGGGCTCGATGCCGGCGGTCGCCGGGTCGAGCACAGCAAAGACCGAGCCCGCAGGGGGCACGGCGGCGTCGGAGTCGTAATTCACGGCTGTCTGTCCTTGGCTAGAGTCCGGCCTGGCCATGGCACGGATTGCTCAGCTAAGACAGCGTCGCCCGAAAAAGTTGCCTCGCGCGAAGCAACAAAATGTGTGCAGTTAACCGCTTGTTACGCACATTTGGCTGCGTGGGGTGCTTTAACCTGCCGCTTCGCCCGCCTGTCGCTGCGCTTGCGCGGCACGGTTTTCCAGCCTTCGCCAGAGCAAGCGCACTGCACCCTTGCGCATCAGCGAGCAGCGATACAGGCGGATTTCCAGTGGTACGCGCCATTGCTCGCTACCACAGATCGCCAGCTCGCCACGCTGCAGCTCGGGCTCGACGCTCAGGCGCGGCACCCAGGCAATGCCCAGCCCCTGCAGTGCCATGCTCTTCAGGCTGTCGGCCATCGCCGTCTCGTAAACGGTGGTCGAGCGCAGTGCGCGCTGACGCAACAGCAGGTTCACCGAGCGACCGAGAAAGGCGCCAGCGCTGTAGGCCAGCAGCGGCACCGTCTGGCCGCTGTCGACGTCGTACAGCGGCGTGCCGTCATCACCCGCCGCGCAGACCGGCAGCATTTCGGTGCGGCCCAGGTGCAGCGAGGGGAACAGCTCCGGGTCGAGTTGCAAGGCAGCATCCGGGTCGTAGTAGGCGAGAATCAGGTCGCAGCCGCCTTCGCGCAGCACATGCACGGCTTCGCCGACGTTGGTGGCGATCAGCCGGGTGGCGATGTTCAGCCCGTCGTGGCGCAGGCCGGCGATCCACGCAGGGAAGAAGCCCAGCGCCAGCGAGTGCGCGGCGGATATCTGCAACACCTCGCCCTGCTGGCCCTCGACGTGGTGCAGATGGCGCACCACTTCGCCGAGCTGTTCGACCATGTTGCGCGCACTGACTAGGAACAGCTGGCCGGCCTCGGTCAGCTCGATCGGCGTGCGCGAGCGGTTGATCAGCTGCAGGCCGAGCGCCTCTTCCAGCGAGCGTATCCGCCGGCTGAAGGCCGGCTGCGTGACGAAGCGGCGTTGCGCGGCCTGGGAGAAGCTCCGGGTCGCCGCCAGCGCCACGAAATCCTCCAGCCACTTGGTTTCCAGATTCACCTGAACATTCCTCGATACGATTGCGACCGGCACAAAGTCACACGGACATTATGCCGTTTCGGCATAGGGCAGCCAGCAACGGCATTGGCCGCAAAACCCCTGAAAGCCTTATTTTAGGCGCACTGCAGCACTGCCTGCGCCTACCGAAGCCACATTACCATCATGTCCGAAGTTGCATCATCGCGAGTCGAAAAAGACCTGCTTGGCACCCTCCCCGTTCCTTCCGACGCCTACTCCGGCATCCAGACCCTGCGCGCATTGCACAACTTCCGCCTCTCCGGCGTGCCGTTGGCGCATTACCCGAAACTGATCGTCGCCCTGGCGATGGTCAAGCAGGCCGCCGCAGACGCCAACCGCGAGCTGGGCTACCTGCCCGAAGCCAAGCACGTGGCAATCAGCCAGGGCTGTGCACGTCTGATTCGCGGCGAATTCCATGAGCAGTTCGTGGTGGACATGATCCAGGGCGGCGCCGGCACCTCGACCAACATGAACGCCAACGAAGTGATCGCCAACCTCGGCCTGGAAGCGATGGGCCACGCCAAGGGCGAGTACCAGTACCTGCACCCGAACAACGACGTGAACATGGCGCAGTCCACCAACGACGCCTATCCGACGGCGATTCGCCTGGGCCTGCTGCTCGGTCACGACACCCTGCTCGCCAGCCTGGAGAGCCTCTGCCAGTCGCTGACCGGCAAGGGCCATGCCTTCGCCCACGTGCTGAAGATGGGCCGCACCCAGCTGCAGGACGCCGTGCCCATGACCCTGGGCCAGGAATTCCACGCCTTCGCCACCACCCTCGGTGAGGATCTGCACCATCTGCGCGGCTTCGCCCCGGAGCTGCTGCTGGAAGTGAACCTCGGCGGCACCGCGATCGGCACCGGCATCAATGCCGACCCGCGCTACCAGGCCATTGCCGTGCAGCGCCTGGCGCAGATCAGCGGCCAGCCGCTGCGCCAGGCCGCCGACCTGATCGAAGCCACCTCGGACATGGGCTCGTTCGTGCTGTTCTCCGGCATGCTCAAGCGCCTGGCGGTGAAGCTGTCGAAGATCTGCAACGACCTGCGCCTGCTCTCCAGCGGCCCGCGCACCGGCTTCAACGAGATCAACCTGCCGCCGCGCCAGCCGGGCAGTTCGATCATGCCGGGCAAGGTCAATCCGGTGATCCCGGAAGCGGTCAACCAGGTAGCCTTCGAAGTGATCGGCAACGACCTCGCGCTGACCATGGCCGCCGAGGGCGGACAGCTGCAGCTCAACGTCATGGAACCGTTGATCGCCTACAAGCTGTTCGATTCGATCCGCCTGCTGCAGCGCGCCATGGACATGCTGCGCGAGCATTGCATCGAAGGCATCACCGCCAACGAAGACCGTTGCCGCGAGCTGATGGAAAGCTCCATTGGCCTGATCACCGCGCTGAACCCCTACATCGGCTACGACAACAGCACCCGCCTGGCTCGTGAGGCGCTGCTCGGCGGCCGCAGTGTGCTGGAGCTGGTGCGCGAGGAGCGCTTGCTCGACGACGCCATGCTCGCCGAGATCCTGCGCCCGGAAAATATGATCGCGCCACGCCTGGCACCGCTGGTGGTGTGATCGCCCCAAGCGCCCGGCACCCATGCCGGGCGTTCGCTTTACGAGCCACCAGCCCGGCTCGTTCGCACAATAAAAACAACAGGAAAACCCATGACTCAGAGTACGACCCTCTCCGCTCCCCTGCGCCTGCTCGTCCGCCTGCCGCTCTGGCAGCAGATCCTCATCGGCCTGGCCCTCGGCGTCGCCGCCGGCATGGCCTTTGGCGCAGACGCGCAGCTGCTGGCACCGATCGGCACGCTGTTTCTCAATGCGATCAAGATGCTCATCGTGCCGCTGGTGTTCGTTTCGCTGGTGGCCGGCATAACCTCGATGCAGGACAGCGCCAAGCTCGGCCGCATCAGTCTGAAGACCATCGCCATCTACCTGGTGACCACCGCCTTCGCGGTCAGCATCGGCCTGCTGTTCGGCGCGCTGTTCACCCCGGGCGAAGGCATGAACATGGTCGCCAGTGGCAGCGAACAGGCCAAGCAGGCGCCCTCGCTGGTGTCGATTCTGGTCGGCCTGGTGCCGGCCAACCCGGTCACCGCCTTCGCCGAGGGCAACATCCTGCAGATCATCGTCTTCGCCATCGCCCTGGGCGTCAGCATCAACCTGATCGGCGAACGCGGCGCGCCGGCGGTGCGCCTGTTCGATGCGCTGGCCGAGAGTTTCTACAAGCTCACCGATCTGGTGATGCGCGTCGCGCCGATTGGAGTCTTCGCCCTCACCGCCGGCGTCGTCGGCAACCATGGTGCCGAGGTGCTGCTGCCACTGGCGGGCGTGATCGGGGTGATCTACCTGGCCAGCATCGCCCACGTGCTGCTGGTCTACGGCGGCCTGCTCGGCCTGCTGGCGCGGCTCAATCCGCTGCGTTTCTTCCAGGGCATCGCCCCGGCGCTGGCGGTGGCCTTCAGCACCTCAAGCAGCTCCGGCACCCTGCCGGTGTCCATCGAATGCGCGCGCAAGAACCTCGGCGTATCCGAAGGTGTGGCGGGCTTCGTGCTGCCAGTGGGCGCGACCATCAACATGGACGGCACGGCGATCTATCAGGGCGTGCTCGCACTGTTCATCGCCCAGGCCTTCGGCATCGACCTCAGTGCCGGGCAGTACGCGATGATCATCCTCACCGCGACGCTGGCCTCCATCGGCACCGCCGGCATCCCCGGCGCCGGGCTGATCATGCTCGGGCTGGTACTCACCGCTGCCGGCCTGCCGCTCGAAGGCGTGGCGCTGATCGCCGGGATCGACCACATGGCACGCACCACGGTGAACGTCGCCGGCGACCTGATGACCACCACGCTGGTCGGTCGCAGCGAGCAGGAACTCGACCGAGCGGTGTACGACGCCAGCAACAAGGAGTGAGCGCCGTCCGAAGACCTGCCGCTAGCTCGGCAGGTCCCAGGCGTGACGCAGGCGTTGCAGCGCGGCGATGATTTCCACTTCCGGAACCGCCGCAAAACCCAGCACTAGGCCGCCCGGTGCGCCTCTCGGCGCCTGACCGTCCAGCCAGTAGTCGGCCAGCCCGTTCATTTCCACCTCGACCGCTCGCGCCGCGGCAACCAGCTCGGCTTCGCGGGCGTGGCTGTGCACCGGCACGCACAGATGCAGCCCGGCATCCACCGCCGGCAACTCCGCGCAGCCAGGGATCGCCTCTGGCCAGTGCTGCAACAGGGTGTCGCGGCGCACCCGGGCGGCCTGGCGCATACGGCGCACGTGACGCTGAAAATGGCCGGCGGCGATGAACTCGGCCATCACCATCTGGCTGCCAATGTCCGAGTGACGCATATCCAATGCGCGGCGACGAGCGAAGGCCTCGGCCAGGCCGGGAGGCAACACCAGGTAGCCGAGGCGCAGCGCGGGGAAGGTGATCTTGCAGAAGGTGCCGACGTAGAGCACCCGCCCCTGCCGGTCCAGCGCCGCCAAAGGCGTCAACGGCGTGCCGCTGTAACGGTACTCGCCGTCGTAGTCGTCCTCGACGATCCAACCCTCGTTGCGTTCGGCCCACGCGAGCAATTCCAGGCGCCGCGCCAGCGACAGGGTCACGCCGGTCGGGTACTGATGCGAGGGAGTGACATAGGCCAGCCGACAGCCTTCGATCTGCGCGAGGGCGGCGGTATCCAGTCCCTCGCCATCCACCGCGACCCCACACAGCTCGGCGCCAGCCACGGCGAAGGCATGGCCGGCGGCGCGGTAGCCGGGGTTTTCCAGCGCCACGCGATCGCCAGGCTGCACCAGCAGCTGGGCGCAGAGGCTGATGCCCTGCTGCGCGCCGCAGGTAATCACCACCTGGGACGGATCGCAGTTCAGCCCGCGGCTGCTGCGCAGGTAGGCCGCTACCAGTTCGCGCAAGGCAGGCTCACCCGCCGGGTCGCCATAACCCAGGCGCGCCGGCGATGGCTTGCGCCAGAAACGCGCCGTGAGCCGCGCCCAGGTTTCGAAGGGGAACAGATCGAAGGCCGGCACGCCGATGCGAAAGGCACGCGGCGCACCGCTCACCGGCGGCGCCAAGTGATTACGCTGCAGGCGCAACAGCGCCTCGGTCGACGCCACCCCGGAAGCAGGCGGCTGCATCAGCGGCCGCGCGCTGCCGAGTTCCACCACGTAGGTGCCATCGCCTACCCGGCCTTCGATGTAGCCCTCGGCGTAGAGCTGATCGAACGCCCGGGTAACGGTGTTGCGTGACACCGCCAGCAATGCCGCCAGATCGCGACCGGCCGGCAGCCGACTTCCTCCAGCCAGATGCCCGTCGAGGATGCGCTCGCGCAGGGCCTGATAGAGCTGGCGTGTCAGCCCCTGACTGCGCTCCAGACAAATGCCGGAGAGATCGACGGGCAATGGGGGTGTGGTCGGCATAGGTCGCATTGGCTCTATCAAAGTCACAAGTAATGGATCTTACAGAGGGCCAATATCCTGCCTAGCATGACGCCACCACGCCAGAGACTATCGCCATGTACCTGCCCGCCGCCTTTCGCCAGGATGATCGTGATGAACTGCATCGTCAGATGCGCGCCACGCCGTTCGCCCTGCTCACCAGCGTGGGAGCGGACGGTGTTCTCGCCAGCCACCTGCCGCTGCTGCTGGAACCGGACGAAGGCGAGTTCGGCACGCTCTACGGGCACTTCGCCAAGGCCAATCCGCACTGGCGCGAGCTGCCGGACGGCTGCGAAGCGCTAGCCGTGTTCAGCGGCCCTGACGCCTACATCAGCCCCAGCTGGTATCCGACCAAAGCGGAGCACGGCAAGGTCGTACCGACCTGGAACTACATTGCCGTGCATGCCCGCGGCCCGGTGCGGCTGATCGAGGATCGCAAGAGCCTGCTGCAGATCGTCAGCCGTCTCAGCGATCAGCATGAAGCCAGCCGCCAACAGCCCTGGGCCGTAAGCGATGCACCAGACGACTACCTGGACGCCATGCTGCGCGCCATCGTCGGCTTCGCCCTGCCGATTCGCCGGCTGGAGGGCAAGTGGAAGCTCGGGCAGAACCGCTCGCCGGCGGACCAGGCCGGGGTTCGCCAGGGCCTGGCCGCTTCGCTCGATCCACACGACCAGGCCCTGGCCGCGCGCATGCCCATCACCGACTGAAGAGGAATGCTCTGTGCCTGAGATCCGCCCTATCACCGCTGCCGACCACGCTGTCTGGAGAGAACTCTGGCAGAACTACCAACGCTTCTACGCCGCTGCGATTGCGGAGCAGACCAGCGACCTCACCTGGCAGCGCTTCCTCGATCCAGCCGAGCCGATGCATGCCGCGTTGGCCTGGCATGACGGCCACGCCATCGGCCTGGTGCACTGGATCTTCCATCGCAGCTGCTGGACCCGCGGTGACTACTGCTACCTGCAGGATCTCTACGTGGCCGAGGGCACCCGCGGCAAAGGCATCGGTCGGGCGCTGATCGAGCACGTTTACGCCCAGGCCGCAGCCGCTGACGCCTCGCGCGTCCACTGGCTGACCCAGGAGACCAACTATACGGGGCGCATCCTCTACGACCGCATCGCCGAACGCTCGGGCTTCATCCAGTACCGCAAGATCTTCTGAGCCTTCACTCGATGCCGAATAGCCCGTTCTCCACATGCGGCGTCGCCAGGCGCTCGCGGATGTCCAGGTCGATGCGCGGGTCGTCCGGGCTGTAGAGCATCACCTGGCGATAGGCGCTGACACGGTTGATCTCGCGGCCCAGGTATTCCCACACAACCGAGGTGCACGCTGGCGTGCGGCGGTCGCCCGAAGAGACGCCGGTCTTCATTCCGTTAAGACGGGTGATGCGGCTCTTGAAGCTGGGAATGAGGATAGTCTGGCTCATCTCGTTGAGCGTCAGCGACTCGTAGTCGATCAGGAACAGTCGGTCCTGCAGGCCGAACGCCGCGCCGAGGTAGCGGCAGCGTACCCAGTCCTCGGCGTGGCCGAGGGTAGGGCTGGCGCGTTCCTGGCGCTCCTGACGCTCGAACAGGTAGAGGCCGTTTTCCTCGCGCAGATGCACCAGCGAGATCAGGATGCTGCCCGGCACCGACATGCAGTTGGCGTATTCGAAGTAGTAGCCGCAATAGCGCGACAGACTCGCGGCGTGCTCGCGCAACGGCTGCAGCAGGGCCAGCAGCGGATCGGTCCGCGGCAGCGCCTGGGCTTCCGGATGGCGCGCCCCGACCAGCCGGGCGAACTGCTCGGGCGGCATTTCCAGCTCGTAGCCCTCGACCCCGAAGAAGTCGCCGATGCGTTTGAGGTTGAACGGCGTGGGACGGCTCTGCCCGCCCAGGTACTTGTTGAACTGCGCCCGATTGATCGCCAGCTTGCGGCACACCTCGGCAATCGAGCGGTAGTGACTGCAGAGCAACTTCAGGTTTTCGGCGAGGTGGGAGGTCATGGGATGCCCTGACGGTTGGCGCGAGTGTCGCCATTCTAGCATCAGGTCGCGTCACATCGCGGCCACCCGCGAAATTGTCCTGTCGTCGCTACTGTTGAAACATCCCCCGCTTGCACGGCGCAGCGGCGCGCGCCGGCACCCTAACAACGACAACAAGGTGAACATTGCCATGCTCGACCTTCTGAATGACCTCATTTGGAGCAAGCTGCTGATCGTCATGCTGATCGGCCTCGGTCTGCTCTTCACGATTCGCTCCGGCTTCGTCCAGTTCCGTTATTTCGGCAACATGTTCAGCATCTTCGGCCACGCCTTCGAGCGTCAGCCGGGACAGCTCTCTTCCTTCCAGGCCCTGATGCTCTCGGTCGCCGGCCGCGTCGGCGCCGGCAACATCGCCGGCGTCTCGGTGGCAATCATGCTCGGCGGCCCGGGCGCGATCTTCTGGATGTGGGTGGTGGCGCTGGTGGGCATGGCGACCAGCTACTTCGAGTGCTCGCTGGCGCAGCTGTACAAGCGTCGCGAGCCGGACGGCACCTACCGCGGCGGCCCGGCCTTCTACATCCAGCACGGACTCGGCCAGCGCTGGCTGGGCATCGTCGTCTCGATCCTGCTGCTGATGACCTTCGGCTTCGGTTTCAACGCCGTGCAGTCGTTCACCGTCGCCAGCTCGCTGCATGACACCTTTGGCGTGCCGACCGTGGCCAGCGGCATCGCGCTGACGCTGGTCATTGCCGGCATCATCTTCGGCGGCATCCGCCGTATCGCCAAGTGGGCCGACGTACTGGTTCCGGTCATGGCCTTCTCCTACCTGGGCATGGCGCTGTTCGTCATCGGCAGCAACTTCGGTGCCGTGCCGGAAACCTTCGGCCTGATCTTCCGCAGCGCCTTCGGCCTGGAGCAGGCCTTCGCCGGCGGCATTGGCGCGGCGATCCTGATGGGCGTCAAGCGTGGCCTGTTCTCCAACGAGGCCGGCCTGGGCAGTGCGCCGAACGTCGCCGCGGTCGCCGAGGTCAAGCACCCGGTGGCGCAGGGCATCGTGCAGTCGCTCTCGGTGTTCATCGACACCATCATTCTGTGCAGCTGCACGGCGCTGATCATCCTGCTCTCGGGCGTCTACGAGCCGGGTATGGACCAGGCCGGTGTGGTGCTGACCCAGACCGCCATGGCGGCCGTGGTTGGCGAGTGGGGTCGGGTATTCATCAGCATCGCGCTGCTGCTGTTCGTCTTCACCACGCTGATCTACAACTACTATCTGGGTGAAAACGCGCTGGGCTTCTTCACCGAGAAGCGCTTGCCGGTGGTGATCTACCGCATCCTGGTGGTCATCCTTGTGCTCTGGGGTTCGGTGCAGGACCTGGGCACCGTGTTCGCCTTCGCCGACGTGACCATGGGTCTGTTGGCCATCGCCAACCTGATCGCCGTGGCCCTGCTGTTCAAGGTCGGCCTGCGCCTGATGCGCGACTACGATCGCCAGATCCGCGCCGGCATCGAGCAACCCGTGCTCGATCCGAAGGACTTCGCCGACCTGGATCTCGACCCGGCGGTGTGGAAGGCGAACATGCCCGCCACACCCGACACCACCGAGCGCCGCTAAGCGCTCCGACGCGACCGGCCAGCCCTCTGCGCAACCGCGCACGGGGCTGGCCCCATCCGCCTGTATTTCTGATGGTCTGCGCCGAACGAGCGAGGAGCGCGTGTGAATCAATCAATCGAACGCCTGCTGGTGCTCTACACCGGCGGCACCATCGGCATGCAACAGAGCGCCGCCGGGTTGATGCCAGCCTCCGGCTTCGAAGCTCGCCTGCGCGCGCAGCAGGCGCTGGAAGCCGGGCCGCTGCCGAGCTGGACCTTCCGCGAACTGCAACCGCTGCTGGACAGCGCCAACATGCAGCCGACCCACTGGCTGCAGATGGCGTCCGCCGTCCGCGATGCCGTGGCGCAGGGCGACTGCGATGCGGTGCTGTTGCTGCACGGCACCGATACCCTGGCCTACAGCGCCGCTGCGTTGTCCTTCCTGCTGCTGGATCTTGAGATCCCCGTGCTGCTCACCGGCGCCATGCTGCCGGCGGGAAGCCCGGGCAGCGATGCCTGGCCCAACCTGTTCGGCGCCATGCGCGCCCTGCAGGCCGGGCAGGTGCACGGCGTGCAACTGTTCTTCAACGGCGTGCTGCTGCACGGCGCGCGGGTCAGCAAACTGCGCAGCGACGCCTTCGACGCCTTTGCCGAGGCGCCGCGCAAGCGCCTCGCCGCAGCGGCCAGCGAACGTCCGCCGGCGCTGTTGCCGCAGCGACCGGCGCAGGTCGTGGTGCTGCCGTTGTACCCCGGCGTCGGCGCCGCGCAGGTCCGGGCACTGGTCGCCAGCGGCGCTCAGGCGCTACTGCTCGAGTGCTATGGCAGCGGCACCGGCCCGGCGGACGACGTCCCGTTCATCGAAGCGCTGCGCCAGGCGCATCGACAGGGCGTGGTGCTGGCGGCGATCAGCCAGTGCCCGGGCGGCCATGTCGATTTCGACGTCTATGCCACCGGCAGCGGCTTGCGCGATGCCGGTCTGGTCTCCGGCGGCGGTATGACCCGTGAAGCAGCGCTGGGCAAGTTGTTCGCCCTGCTCGCCGCCGGGCTCGACCACGCCGAGGTGGAACACTGGTTTTGCCGCGACCTCTGCGGCGAAATGGCCGACTGAAAACGACACCGGCAAAAATGCGCGCTGTCCCGCAGGGCAGCGCGGCCGGCTGGCGATGTACCTGCAGCACCGCTACCCTTGCTCACGCCAACAACAAGAAAAGCGTCAAGGAGCCGATGCCATGGCCAGATCCCGAACTGCCGGGGCGCTGTTCGCCCTGCTCATCAGCGCTGCATGCGCCGCCCAGGCCGAACTGCCTGCCAACTATCAGATCACCCTGCAAACCGACAGCTTCCCGCCATTCAACATGGGCCCCAACAGCAAGGGCTTCGCCCGCGGCGACGATGTGCAGGGCATCGATGCCGATACCGTGCGCGACATCTTTCGCCGCGCCGGCATCGCCTACAACCTGACCCTGCGCGGCCCCTGGAGCCGGCTCTACGAGCAGACCCGGCAGCAGCCCGCCCACGGGCTGTTCTCGGTGGCGCGCACGCCGCAGAACGCCGGACAGTTCAAGTGGGTCGGGCCGCTGGCCCATCACGCCAGCGTGCTGCTGGCGCCGGCCAATAGTGGCCTGAAGTTCGACAGCCTGGAGCAGGCGCAGGGCTACCAGATCGGCGGCCACGCCAACGGCAGTGTCAGCCTGTTCCTGGAAAGCCAGGGCATCCGCACCAGCAACAGCCTCAACGACGCTGAAAACCTGCGCAAACTACTGACCGGGCGCATCGACCTGTGGGCGGTGGCCGACCCAGTGTGGCGTCATTACGCGCGGCTGCAGGGCGTCGACGAGAGCCAGCTGCGCATAGCGCTGAGCTATCGCAGCGAACCGCTGTATCTGGCACTGAGCCCTGATACGCCGGACGAAGTGGTCAATCGCCTGCAGAAGGCGCTCGAGGACGTGATCGCCGAAGGCTACGCCGGCTGCAGCAAGACCCCTGACCTGTGCTATCTGATTCAGGAGCGCGGCACGACGCTGGCCGGCGGTCGCTGACCCCGCGCCTCGTCAGCAGACCGAAACCGCCCGGAAGCGCTTCAGCTCACCTGATAGCGCGCCCGCGGCGTGGCCATCGGCAGCGGGCCGTCGCCGACCAGGCGGAACTCGCCCTTCTCGGCATCGTAGGCGCGGATTTCGCTGGTCCCGATGTTGTACACCCAGCCGTGGATGAACAGTTGACCGCTGGCCAGCCGCGCTGCCACCGAGGGATGCGTGCGCAGGTGGTCGAGCTGGGCCACCACGTTCTCCTCGGTAAGGATGCCGAGGGTGTTGTGGTCGGCGCAGCCACAGTTCTGCTCGACGACGATCTTCGCCACCTCGGCATGCCGCAGCCAGCCCTTGACCGTCGGCATGCGTTCCAGCTGAGCCGGGTTGAGCACCGCCTTCATCGCGCCGCAGTCGGAGTGGCCGCAGACGATGATGTGCTGCACGCCAAGCGCCATCACGGCGAACTCGATGGCGGTCGACACGCCACCGTTCATCTGCCCGTAGGGCGGCACCACGTTGCCGACGTTGCGGGTGACGAACAGGTCGCCGGGCGAGCTCTGGGTGATCAGCTCGGGGATGATTCGCGAATCGGCACAGGTGATGAACATCGCCCGCGGGGTCTGCTCGTAGGCGAGCTTCTCGAACAGCTCGCGCTGCTCGGGATAGACCTCTTCGCGGAAGCGCTTGACGCCCGAGACGATGTGTTCGAGGGCCTCCTGGGCGGTTTCGCTCTTCTTGCCGTCATTCATGCTTGGTTCTCTCCAGAGGAATTCGAAGGGTAGGCGCCGCCGTGACGGCGCGTCAGAAGATGGACCAGCCGATACGCTGCGACAGCGCTTCGAGGGCGGCCATGCCGATCAGCGAATTGCCCGCGGCGTTGAGCTCCGGCGACCAGACGCAGACGGTGAAGCGGCCCGGCACCACCGCGACGATGCCGCCGCCCACCCCGCTCTTGCCGGGCAGGCCGACGCGATAGGCGAAGTTGCCCGCCTCGTCGTACAGGCCGCTGGTGGCCATGATCGCGTTGACCTGCTTGGCCTGGCGCGGCGCCAGCACCGTCTCGCCGCTTTGCGGGCAGGCACCATCGCGGGCGAGAAAGGCGAACGCGCGGGCCAGGTCGACGCAGTTCATGCGCAGCGCACAGTGATGAAAATAGCTGCGCAATACCGCTTCGACATCGTTGTGGAAGTTGCCGAAGGCCTGCATCAGATAGGCCATGGCCGCATTGCGCGCGCGGTGCTGATATTCGGATTCGGCGACGCGGGTGTCGGAGACGATCTGCCGGTTGCCGGACAGGTGCCGGACGAAATCGCGCATCGACAGCTCCGGGGTGGCGAAGCGCGACTGGTTGACGTCGCAGATCACCAGTGCCCCGGCGTTGATGAACGGATTGCGCGGGCGGCCGCGCTCGAACTCGAGCTGCACCAGTGAATTGAACGGCTGCCCCGAAGGCTCGTGGCCCAGCCGTTCCCACAACGACTCGCCGCGATGGGCGATGGCCTGCACCAGGCTGAACACTTTCGAAATGCTCTGGATCGAGAACGGCGTCTGCGCGTCGCCGGCTTCGAAAATCTCGCCCTCGGCACTGCACACGGCAATACCCAACTGGTTGGGCGGCACGTCGGCCAGCGCCGGGATGTAACTGGCCACGCGACCTTGCCCGAGCAGCGGGCGTACATCGTCGAGAATTTCCTGCAGCAGGGCGTGCATCGAAGGCTCCATCGGTCCTGAGTCCAGGGTGGACGCCCGCCGGCCGAGGGGCATCACAGCACGCGGTCAGAACTTCTCGGGCCGCAGCACTTCCACCTCGGCCAGGTAGCAGACCATGGCGAAGTTCTCGTAGTAGCGCGCCTGCAGGTGCTCGGCGATACGCTCGGCGATCTCGCGGCTGCAGATCACCTCCAGGCGGATATTGCCGTCGGTATCCCAGCCGGCGCTGCGCACCCCGCGGCTGCCGCTGCCACGGGCGTCCGACAGGGTCCAGCCCG
This sequence comes from Stutzerimonas kunmingensis, assembly GCF_032106285.1. Taxonomy (GTDB): domain Bacteria; phylum Pseudomonadota; class Gammaproteobacteria; order Pseudomonadales; family Pseudomonadaceae; genus Stutzerimonas; species Stutzerimonas kunmingensis_B. The sequence goes on along the minus strand of NZ_DAMCPO010000009.1, from coordinate 143,829 downwards.
GAGCGCCCAGGTTTTTCAGGTCGGCTTCCAGCTTGTGTTCCAGCGCTGCCTCGCAGATCACGGTCAGCAGCGTACGATTGTGCGCGTTCATCTCAGAACCCCCAGGCGATCAGCCGCTCGGCCAGGGCCAGGTAGAGCGGAATGCCGATCAGGATGTTGAACGGAAAGGTGATGCCCAGCGACGCAGTCAGCGACAGCGACGGATTGGCTTCTGGCACCGCCAGGCGCATCGCCGCCGGCACCGCGATGTACGAAGCACTCGCCGCCAGCGTGGCGAGCATTGCCGTACCGCCCAGCGACAGGCCCATGAAGCGCGCCAGCAGCGCGCCGATCAGCGCACCGATCAGCGGCATCAGCAGCGCAAAGGCAGCGAGCTTGAAGCCGTAGCGCTTGAGCGAGCCGAGCTGGCCGGAGGCGATCAGGCCCATCTCCAGCAGGAAGAACGCCAGCACCGGTTTGAACATGCTGGTGTACAGCGGTTCGAGCGGTTTGATGGCCTCCTTGCCGGCGATCGCACCGATCAGCAGGCCACCGAGCAGCAGCATGATGCTCTTGCCAAGGAAGATCTCGCGGCCCAGTTCCTTCCAGTCGGTATCGCGCGACACGCCCTTGGCCAGCAGAATGCCGACCAGGATCGCCGGGATTTCGAGAATCGCCACGAACAGCGGCATGTAACTTTCGAAGAAGATTTCCCGCGCCGCCAGATAGGCCACCACGACGGCGAAGGTACCGGCGCTCACCGAACCGTAGTGCGCCGCCACCGCCGCCGCGTTGACCCGGTCGAAGCGCAACCCGCGCAGCAGGATGAAGGCCAGGATCGGCAGCAACACGCCCAGCCCCAGCACCAGCAGCGACTGCCCCAGAAGCGCCGCACTGGCCTGTTCGGCCAGTTCCACACCACCGTGCAGACCGATCGCCAGCAGCAGGATGATCGACAGCGTCTCGTAGAGCGCCGGCGGCAGCTTCAACTCGCTCTTCACCAGGCCCGCAAACAGGCCGAACACGAAGAACAGCACTACTGGGTCGATACCCATCTACAGTCTCCACAGCTTGGACAATGGACCGATCCCTGGCAGACATTGGCTCGAAAAAAAGGAGCCGCAAGGGCTCCCAAAGGGGACACACTGCCCGCGCCGTCCGTTCCGCTGACTGCCGCGCATGCTTGCGCAGCGCGGCCAAAACAGTCGAAACGACGCTGGCGTGGCGTGATCAGACCGCCACGCCACCCTTCACTCAGCCCTCGATCTCTATCAAGACATCGCCCGGGTTCACCCGGTCACCTTTGGCGACATGCACGGCCTTGACCGTTCCGCTCATGGGCGCCTGAATCTCGGTTTCCATCTTCATCGCTTCGCTGATCAGTACGGCCTGGCCAGCCTTGACCACGTCGCCTTCCTTGACCAGCACGTCGACCACGTTGCCCGGCATGCTGGTGCTGACGTCGCCCGGACCGCTGGCCTGCTTGCGCTGGCTGCCGCCGCTGCCGCCGACGAAGTTGTTCAATGGCTCGAACACCACCTCTTCCGGCATGCCGTCGATGGAAAGGAAGAAGTGCCGCTTGCCTTCGCCCTTGACGCCGACACCGGTGATATCCACGCGGTAGGTTTCGCCATGCACGTCGATGACGAACTCGGTCGGCACGCCCTGCCCGCCTGCAGCGGTCGCGGTGCTGCCGTCAGGGATCGGCAGCAGTGTTTCCGGTACCAGCGTACCGGCCTCACGCTCCTCGAGGAACTTGCGGCCGATGTCGGGGAACATGGCGTAGGTCAGCACGTCTTCTTCGGATTTGGCCAGCGCACCGACTTCCTGGCGCAGCTTGTCCAGCTCCGGCTTGATCAGGTCGGCCGGGCGCACGTCGATGATCTCTTCACCGCCGATGGCCTGGCGCTGCAGCTTGGCGTCGATGGTGCCCGGCGCCTTGCCGTAGCGGCCCTGCAGGTAGAGCTTCACCTCGTTGGTAATGGTCTTGTAGCGTTCGCCGGCGAGCACGTTGAAGAACGCCTGGGTGCCGACGATCTGCGAGGTCGGGGTTACCAGCGGCGGGTAGCCGAGGTCCTTGCGCACGCGCGGAATCTCGGCGAGCACTTCATCCATGCGGTTGAGCGCACCCTGCTCCTTCAGCTGGTTGGCCAGGTTGGAAATCATCCCGCCCGGCACCTGGTTGACCTGCACACGGGTATCGACGCCGGTGAATTCGCTTTCGAACTGGTGGTACTTCTTGCGCACCGCGTAGAAGTACAGGCCGATCTCCTGCAGCAGCTCCAGATCGAGGCCGGTGTCATAGGGCGTGCCACGCAGCGCAGCGACCATGGATTCGGTGCCGGGATGACTGGTGCCCCAGGCCATGGAGGAAATGGCGGTGTCGATGTGGTCGGCGCCGTTCTCGATGGCTTTCAGCTGGCACATGCTGGCGACGCCAGCCGTGTCGTGGGAGTGAATGAACACCGGCAGGTCGATCTCGGCCTTCAGCGCGCGCACCAGCTCGCCGGTGGCGAACGGCGTGAGCAGGCCTGCCATATCCTTGATGGCGATGGAGTCGACGCCCATGTCGCGCATCGCCCGACCCTGCTCGACGAACAACTCGACGGTATGCACCGGGCTGGTGGTGTAGGCGATGGTGCCCTGGGCGTGCTTGCCGGTCTTCTTCACGGCCTTGATCGCGGTTTCCAGGTTTCGCACGTCGTTCATAGCGTCGAAGATGCGGAACACGTCGATGCCGTTCTGCGCCGCCTTGGCGCAGAACGCTTCGACCACATCATCGCTGTAATGGCGGTAGCCGAGCAGGTTCTGCCCGCGCAGCAGCATCTGTAGTCGGGTGTTGGGCAGCGCCGCCTTGAGCTGGCGCAGGCGCTCCCAGGGGTCTTCCTTGAGGAAGCGTACGCAGGCGTCGAACGTGGCGCCGCCCCAGACTTCCAGCGACCAGTAGCCGACACGGTCGAGCTTTTCGCAGATCGGCAGCATGTCTTCAGTGCGCATGCGGGTGGCCAGCAGCGACTGATGGGCGTCACGCAGGATGGTGTCGGTAACGGTGATTTTCTTCTGAGCAGTCATGGTTCGTTCCTCACAGTCCTGCGTGGGCGGCGATGGCGGCAGCGATGGCCAGGGCCAGCTCGCCCGGCTTGCGTTTGATCGAGTAGTTCAGCAGTTCCGGATGGTTCTCGACGAAGCTGGTGTTGAACTGGCCGCTACGAAAATCCGGACTGGCGAGAATCTGCTGGTAATAGGTGGCGGTGGTCTTCACGCCCTGCACGCGCATGTCGTCCAGTGCACGCGAACCGCGGGCCAGCGCCTCTTCCCAGGTCAGCGCCCAGACGATCAGCTTCAGGCACATGGAGTCGTAATACGGCGGAATGGTGTAGCCGGTATAGATCGCCGTGTCGGTGCGCACACCGGGGCCACCCGGCGCGTAATAACGGGTGATCTTGCCGAAGCAGGGCAGGAAGTCGTTGCGCGGCTCCTCGGCGTTGATGCGGAACTGCAGGGCGAAGCCGCGATACTGGATGTCCTCCTGCTTGACCGACAGTGGCTGGCCGGAGGCGATGCGGATCTGCTCGCGGACGATATCGATCCCGGTGATTTCCTCGGTGATGGTGTGTTCCACCTGCACCCGGGTGTTCATTTCCATGAAGTACACCTCGCCATCGGCGAGCAGGAACTCCACGGTGCCGGCGTTCTCGTAACCCACCGCCTTGGCCGCACGCACGGCCAGGTCGCCGATATAGGCGCGCTGCTCGGGGGTGAGCTGCGGGCTCGGGGCGATCTCAATGAGCTTCTGGTTGCGGCGCTGGATCGAGCAGTCGCGCTCGAACAGGTGCACGGTGTTGCCGAACGAATCGGCGAGGATCTGCGCCTCGATATGCTTGGGTTCGACGATGCACTTTTCCAGGAAGACTTCAGCGCTGCCGAAGGCCTTGGTCGCCTCGGAAATCACTCGCGGAAAGGCCGATTCCAGCTCTGCCTGCGAGTTGCAGCGGCGAATGCCACGACCGCCACCACCGGAGGTGGCCTTGAGCATCACCGGATAGCCGATACGCTCGGCTTCGCGCAGCGCCTCGGCAAGATCGGCGACGTTGCCCTCGGTGCCCGGCGTGACCGGCACGCCGGCCTTGATCATGCTGCGCCGCGCTTCGGTCTTGTCGCCCATGCGGCGGATGACTTCGGCGCTGGGGCCTACGAAGCGGATGCCACGTTCGGCGCAGATCTCCGCCAGTTCGGCATTCTCAGAAAGAAATCCATAGCCTGGATGCAGCGCATCGCAGCCGGTTTCCACAGCCAGGTTCACCAGCTTGCGCGGGTTCAGGTAGCCGGCCAGCGGGTCTTCGCCAATGAAATGCGCCTCGTCGGCGCGCTTGACGTGCAGCGCGTGGCGGTCGGCTTCGGAGAATACCGCCACCGAGCGGACACCCATTTCGGCACAGGCGCGGACGATGCGCACCGCGATTTCCCCGCGGTTGGCGATCAGCAGCTTCTTGATCACGCTGTCTTCCCTCGGATCGTTGAGCAGGCGACCCGTGTGCGGGTCATGATCACTCGCATTTGCAACGAGCCGTTTCACCCTACGCCCGCTGGGGTGATTACTGAAAATGAATAATTGTTTGCTTGAGAATAAGCAATTACTTATAGATACACCCTGAGCAGCATTAATCTGGCCGAACGGTCAGCGCCGCCGACAACGGTGCAACGGGGCTGCGCTTCAATAATATTGCGGAGAACGTGATGCGAAAATCGCTGATGCGCATGACATTGCGCCAGCTTCAGGTATTTCGCGCCGTGTGCGAAACGCACTCTTACAGCCGTGCCGCCGAGGAAATGGCACTGACCCAGCCCGCCGTCAGTTTGCAGATTCGGCAGCTCGAGGAACTGGTCGGTCAACCGCTTTTCGAGTACCTCGGCAAGAAGCTCTACCTGACCGATGCGGCCGAAGCGCTGCAGCGCGCCAGTACCGACATCTTCGGTCGCCTGGACAGCCTCGACATGCAGCTCTCGGATCTGCAGGGCTCGTTGCAGGGCCAGCTCAACCTGGCGGTTGAATCCAGCGCCAAGTACGTCACGCCGCACCTGTTCGCCGCATTCAAGCGCCTGCACCCTGAGGTGAGCCTGCAACTGGTGGTGGTCAACCATGCCCAGGCGGTCAAGCGCCTGTCGGTGAGCCGTGACGACCTGCTGATCATGTCTCAGGTGCCTACCGACATGGACCTGGAGTTCATGCCCTTCCTGAACAACCCGATCATCGCCGTGGCGCCACCTGACCATCCGCTGTGCAACGCCGCCACACTGTCCCTGCAGGACCTCACGGACTATCCCCTGCTGGTGCGGGAGCCCGGCTCGGGCACCCGACGGGCCGGCGAGGACTACCTGCGCCAGAAGCGCGCGCATTTCGCCCAGACCATTCAGGTCGCCTCGCTGGATGCGCTGCGCGAATGCGTGGTGGCGGGGCTCGGCCTGGCGCTGCTGCCGCGCCATGCGGTGCATCTGGAGCTGGCCAACGGGCTGCTACGCGAGCTGCCGGTCGAGGAATTGCCGCTGTATCGCAGCTGGTGCGTGGTGCATTCGCGCGGCAAGCGCCTGAGTCCGGTGGCCCAGGCGTTCTTCGCCTTCCTCCGTGAAGAGCGCGCGCAGATCAGTGCGCTGGCGGAGCGCTTCGCCGGCTCGCCGACGACGAGCGCAGCGAGCTGATCACCAGCGCATCGGCGTAGTCGTTCAACTCGGCATGCAGCTGACGCTGCTCGGTATAGCTTTCGATGGCGCGGCGGAAACGCATGCGCCGCTCATCCTGCTGTTTGCGACGGGACTTGCTGTCGAGCTGGCTGCTGTCGTCGGTGTGCCGGAGCATGAGGCGATCTCCCAGAACAGGTAAGGAGAGATCAGCATCGACGTCATGGATGACAAACTGAAGTCAGGGCGATTACGCGACCGTGAAGGTGCAGCGGCGCCTCAGTCGTCGTGCGTCTTGACCTTCTGCGGCGACAGACGAAGGCTGCGCAGGCTGCGCTTCACGCTCTTGAGGTGATTGACCAGACTCGGTCCACGCGCCATGGCAACACCCATCGCCAACACGTCGATCACTACCAGGTGAGCGATACGCGAGGTCAGCGGGGTGTAGATCTCGGTGTCTTCCTGTACGTCGATTGCCAGGTTGATGGTGGCCAGCTCGGCCAGCGGCGTCTGGCTCGGGCACAGGGTGATGAGCGTCGCGCCGGATTCACGCACCACGTTGGCGGTGATCAGCAGATCCTTCGAGCGACCGGACTGCGAGATGCAGATCGCCACGTCGGTAGGCTTGAGCGTCACCGCCGACATGGCCTGCATGTGCGGATCGGAATAGGCGGCAGCTGACAGCAGCAGACGGAAGAACTTGTGCTGAGCGTCGGTGGCCACCGCGCCGGATGCGCCGAAACCGTAGAACTCCACGCGCTCGGCCTTGGCCATGGCAGCGATGGCGCGCTGCAGCGCTTCGGGGTCGAGCCGCTCGCGCACTTCCATCAGCGTGTGCAGCGTAGTGTCGAAGATCTTCAAGGCGAAGTCGGCCACCGAATCGTTCTCGCTGATGGCGAACTGACCGAAGCTGGCGCCAGCCGCCAGGCTCTGCGCCAGTTTGAGCTTGAGATCCTGAAAACCCAGGCAACCGATGGCGCGGCAGAAGCGCACGATGGTGGGTTCGCTGACACCGACCACGTGAGCCAGGTCGGCCATGGAACTGTGCATCACCGACGCCGGATCGAGCAGGACATGGTCGGCCACTTTCAGCTCCGACTTCCGTAGCAGGCTTCTGGATTGGGCGATGTGCTGCAGCAGATTCACGTTCCGGACTCGCTATGCTCTCGTCTGATGGCTTTGCTCGGGCGCGATCGGCGCCACTCAGCCGTCAACGGGTTGTAGTGGGGCGGTAGTTATACTACAAGCCTCGCCACGACGCCCATTTTTTGGCCCTGGGAGAGAATCGATGTCGATATCCTGTGACATGCTCGTGTTCGGCGGGACCGGTGACCTGACGCTGCACAAACTGCTTCCGGCGCTCTACCACCTGCACCGTGACGGACGCCTGCACGCCGACGTACGGATACTCGCCCTGGCGCGCAAAAAGCTCGACCGCGACGGCTACCTGGCCCTGGCCGAGCGGCATTGCCGCGCGCAGGTCGCCCGCAGCGACTTCAGCCCTGACACCTGGCAGGCCTTTGCCCAGCGCCTGGACTATTTCGCCATGGACGCCAACCAGCGCGGCGATTACGTGCGCCTTGCCCATCACCTTGGCCAGGCCGACGGCCGTGTGCGGGTGTACTACCTGGCGACCGCGCCGGATCTGTTCGAACCCATCGCCGCCAATCTCGAAAGCGCCGGGCTGGCCGGTGACGATGCGCGCATCGTGCTGGAAAAGCCGATCGGCCATTCGCTGGACTCGGCGCTGGAAATCAACGAATCGATCGGCGCCGTGTTCCCCGAGTCGCGGATCTACCGGATCGATCACTACCTGGGCAAGGAAACGGTGCAGAACCTCATGGCGCTGCGCTTCGCCAACGCGCTGTTCGAGCCGATCTGGCGCTCCGGGCATATCGACCACGTGCAGATCACCGTCGCCGAAACCCTCGGCGTGGAGAACCGCGGCGGCTACTACGACAACGCTGGCGCGATGCGCGACATGCTGCAGAACCACCTCCTGCAGCTGCTCTGCCTGGTGGCAATGGAGGCGCCGGTGCGTTTCGATGCCAAGCACATCCGCGGCGAGAAGGTGAAGGTGCTCGAGGCGCTGAAGCCGATCACGGGCAACGACGTGCTGGACAAGACCGTGCGCGGCCAGTACGGCGCCGGCCGCATCGGTGGCCACGACGTGCAGGCCTACTACTTCGAGCCGAACATCGACAACGACAGCGACACCGAAACCTTCGTCGCGGTGAAGGCCGAAATCGACAACTGGCGCTGGGCTGGCGTGCCCTTCTACCTGCGCACCGGCAAGCGCATGGCGCGCAAGCGCTCGGAGATCATCATCACCTTCAAACAGGTGCCGCACCTGCTGTTCAGCAAGGGTGAAGTGAACCGCCTGGTGATCAGCCTGCAGCCGGAAGAAAGCATCAGTCTGCAGCTGATGGCCAAGGCACCCGGCAAGGGCATGCAGCTGGAACCGGTGGAGCTGGATCTGAACCTGGCGCACGCTTTCAGCAGCACCCGTCGCTGGGAAGCCTACGAGCGGCTGCTGCTGGATGTGATCGAAGGCGACTCCACGCTGTTCATGCGCCGTGACGAGGTCGAGGCGGCCTGGAACTGGGTCGATCCCATCCTGCGCGGCTGGCACAGCTACTACCGCAAGCCGCGCCCCTATCCGGCCGGCGAGGACGGCCCGGAACAGGCCCATCAATTCATCGAACGCCAGGGTCATCGCTGGTGGCAATGAAGTTGTCTGGCACAACTTCCGACAACTTCGCCACAGCCCCCGTATAACGCGAGATAGAGCGGATCGGTAGACTTTCCGAAATCATCGATCGCGACCACCACAACTACGCCGAGCAACTAGCTCGGCCGTGGCCATATCGCGCCGACATACAGACGTCACATCAGCGGAATATCATCGGTAGTTCACGCCGCCATTTAGTGCTATTTCCGCGTCGATTCTCAGCCTGATTCTTCCCTGCACACTTATCCGCAGCACCCCATGCCCAACAGCGCGTGCATGGCGAACGACTCGGGCACCGCTCAACCACCGCAAATCCAGCATTCATGCAGCTTTCAGCTACGTCATGGCCACTCAAGGCGAACTTCTGTGCATCACTGCCATCGAACTTCCTGCGGCACTCCCGAAACTTCCCCGCAACTATCAGCCTTCACCGCCAGCTTGGCGAAATGAAACAGACTGAAACATCCACGGCGCAATCGCCGTAATTACGCGGGATCGAGCGATATATGCAGCGCTCTTAACTTCGCATATTCAGAAGTTCGGGTTGAGAAACTTCTCCGGATATGCCTACCCTAAAAAGGAATTCAATCAACAACCCCAAAGGCATTGTTTTGAGTTTCCCTACCGTAGTGCTCCGTCGCCCAACCGACGGCGACGGTTACAACCTGCATCAGCTGGTGGCGCGCTGCCAGCCCCTCGATACCAATTCGGTCTACTGCAACCTGCTGCAGTGCTCCGATTTCGCCGACACCGCCATCGCCGCAGAGAACGCCCAGGGCGAACTGGTTGGTTTCATCTCGGGTTACCGCCCCCCTGCCCGCCCGGACACCCTGTTCGTCTGGCAGGTCGCCGTCGATAGTTCGATGCGCGGTCAGGGCCTGGCCCTGCGCATGCTGCTGGCGCTGACGGCCCGTGTGGCCCGTGAGCACGACGTGCGCTTCATGGAAACCACCATTTCCCCGGACAACGCGGCGTCGCAGGCACTGTTCAAGCGGACATTCGATCGGCTGGGTGCCGACTGCACCACGCGCACGCTGTTCTCCCGCGCCGCGCACTTTGGCGGTCAGCACGAGGACGAGGTGCTCTACCGCGCCGGCCCGTTCACCGTTTCCCATCTAGAAGAAGAGCTCAAGGAGCACGCATGAAAACTTTTGAACTGAACGAATCCAAGGTTCGTAGCTACTGCCGTTCCTTCCCCGTGGTCTTCAACCAGGCCCAGGGTGCCGAACTGGTCACCAGGGACGGCAAGCGCTACATCGACTTCCTCGCCGGTGCCGGCACGCTCAACTACGGGCACAACCACCCGGTACTCAAGCAGGCGCTGCTCGAGTACATCCAGAACGACGGCATCACCCATGGCCTGGACATGTACACCGCGGCCAAGGAGCGTTTCCTCGAAACCTTCAACCGCCTGATCCTCGAACCGCGCGGCATGGGCGACTACCGCATGCAGTTCACCGGCCCGACCGGCACCAACGCGGTCGAAGCGGCGATGAAGCTGGCGCGCAAGGTCACCGGGCGCAACAACATCATCAGCTTCACCAACGGCTTCCACGGCTGCAGCATCGGCGCGCTGGCCGCGACCGGCAACCAGCATCACCGCGGCGGCTCCGGCATCAGCCTCACCGATGTCAGCCGCATGCCGTACGCCAACTACTTCGGCGACAAGACCAACACCATCGGCATGATGGACAAGCTGCTCTCCGACCCCTCCAGCGGCATCGACAAGCCGGCTGCGGTGATCGTCGAGGTGGTGCAGGGCGAAGGCGGACTGAACACTGCGTCGACCGAGTGGATGCGCAAGCTCGAGAAGCTCTGCCGCAAGCACGAGATGCTGCTGATCGTCGATGACATCCAGGCCGGTTGCGGCCGCACCGGGACCTTCTTCAGCTTCGAGGAAATGGGCATCCATCCGGACATCGTGACCCTGTCCAAGTCGCTGTCCGGCTATGGCCTGCCATTCGCCATGGTGCTGCTGCGCCCCGAGCTGGACCAGTGGAAGCCGGGCGAGCACAACGGCACTTTCCGCGGCAACAACCATGCGTTCGTCACTGCTGCCGCAGCCGTCGAGCACTTCTGGCAGAACGACGAGTTCGCCAACAGCGTGAAGGCCAAGGGCAAGCGCATCGCCGACGGCATGCAGCGCATCGTCCGCCGCCACGGCCCGGATTCGCTGTTCCTCAAGGGCCGCGGGATGATGATCGGCATCAGCTGCCCGGATGGCGATATCGCCTCCGCCGTCTGCCGTCACGCCTTCGAGAACGGCCTGGTGATCGAAACCAGCGGCGCCCACAGCGAAGTGGTCAAGTGTCTCTGCCCGCTGATCATCAGCGACGAGCAGATCGACCGCGCACTCGCCATCCTCGACAAGGCCTTCGCTGCCGTGATGAGCGAGCAGGCCGAAAACCAAGCTTCCTGAGGTATTTGCAATGATCGTCAGAACCCTCGCCGAGTGCGAGCAGACCAACCGCAAGGTACACAGCAAGACCGGCACCTGGGACAGCACCCGTCTGTTGCTCAAAGACGACAATATGGGTTTCTCGTTCCACATAACCACCATCTACGCCGGCACCGAGACGCACATCCACTACCAGAACCACCTGGAGTCGGTGTACTGCATGAGCGGCAACGGCGAGATCGAGACCATCGCCGACGGCAAGATCTACAAGATCGAACCCGGCACGCTGTACATCCTCGACAAGCACGACGAGCACCTGCTGCGGGGCGGTAGCGAGGACATGAAGATGGCCTGCGTCTTCAACCCGCCGCTCAACGGCAAGGAAGTACATGACGAGAGCGGCGTCTATCCGCTGGAGGCCGAAACCGTCTGATACCGGTTTACCGGGGCGGCCATGAAGCCGCCCCACCATCACAAGAAAAGGAGGTAAGCGTGAACCCTATGCAAGCCGACCTGTATCCCTCGCGCCAGGAAGACCAGCCCAGCTGGCAGGAACGCCTGGATCCGGTCGTCTACCGCAGCGACCTGGAGAATGCGCCGATAGCGGCGGAGCTGATCGAGCGTTTCGAGCGCGACGGCTACCTGGTCATCCCCAACCTGTTCAGCGCTGACGAAGTGGCGGTATTCCGCGCCGAACTCGAGCGCATGCGCCAGGACCCGGCCGTCGCCGGCTCCGGCAAGACCATCAAGGAACCCGACAGCGGCGCCGTCCGCTCGGTGTTCGACATTCACAGCGACAACGAACTGTTCGCCCGCGTGGCCGCCGATGAGCGCACCGCCGGCATCGCCCGTTACATTCTCGGCGGTGATCTGTACGTGCATCAGTCGCGGATGAACTTCAAGCCCGGCTTCACCGGCAAGGAGTTCTACTGGCACTCGGACTTCGAGACCTGGCACGTCGAGGACGGCATGCCGCGCATGCGCTGCCTGTCCTGCTCGATCCTGCTGACCGACAACGAGCCGCACAACGGCCCGCTGATGCTCATGCCCGGCTCGCACAAGCACTACGTGCGCTGCGTCGGCGCCACGCCGGAGAACCACTACGAGAAGTCACTGCGCAAGCAGGAGTTCGGTGTGCCCGACCAGAACAGCCTGAGCGAGCTGGCCAGCCGCTTCGGCATCGACTGCGCCACCGGCCCGGCCGGCAGCGTGGTGTTCTTCGATTGCAACACCATGCACGGCTCCAACGGCAACATCACACCCAGCGCGCGGAGCAATCTGTTCTACGTCTACAACCACGTGGATAATGCCGTGCAGCCGCCGTTCTGCGAGCAGAAACCCCGCCCGGCCTTCGTCGCCGAGCGTGAGAACTTCAAGCCGCTGGACATTCAGCCGCAACAGTATCTCTGAGGCGATCGGGCGCGTCTGATGACGGGCCCGATCCCCCGGCTTGGCCGATCGCTTATTGGCCCAGGGATGAACTCACTTCCAGCTCGTTGATCGACAGGTGCGCCAGCCGCGCCGGGCCCGTCAACGGCCTGCCAGATTCGGACGCAATAAAAAGATGCATACCGTAGAAAAGATCGGCGGCACGTCGATGAGCCGCTTCGAGGAAGTCCTCGACAATATCTTCATCGGCCGCCGGGAAGGCGCAGCGCTGTACCAGCGCATCTTCGTCGTCTCGGCTTACAGCGGCATGACCAACCTGCTGCTGGAACACAAGAAAACCGGCGAACCCGGCGTCTATCAGCGCTTCGCCGACGCCCAGAGCGAAGGCGCCTGGCGCGAGGCGCTGGAGCACGTGCGCCAGCGCATGCTGAGCAAGAACGCCGAGCTGTTCAGCTCCGAGTACGAGCTGCACGCCGCCAACCAGTTCATCAACTCGCGCATCGACGATGCCAGCGAGTGCATGCACAGCCTGCAGAAGCTCTGTGCCTACGGGCACTTCCAGCTCTCCGAGCACCTGATGAAGGTGCGCGAGATGCTCGCCTCCCTCGGTGAAGCGCACAGCGCCTTCAACTCGGTGCTGGCGCTCAAGCAGCGCGGCGTCAACGCGCGCCTGGCCGACCTCACCGGCTGGCAGCAGGAAGCGCCGCTGCCGTTCGAGGAGATGATCGCCAGCCACTTCGCCGGCTTCGACCTGAACCGTGAATTGGTGGTCGCCACCGGCTACACGCATTGCGCCGAAGGCCTGATGAACACCTACGACCGCGGCTACAGCGAGATCACCTTCGCCCAGATCGCCGCCGCCACCGGTGCCCACGAGGCGATCATCCACAAGGAATTCCACCTCTCCTCCGCCGACCCGAACCTGGTCGGTGCCGACAAGGTGGTGACCATCGGGCGCACCAACTACGACGTCGCCGACCAGCTGTCGAACCTCGGCATGGAGGCGATCCATCCGCGCGCGGCCAAGACCTTGCGTCGCGCCGGCGTCGAGCTGCGCATCAAGAACGCCTTCGAGCCCGAGCACGGCGGTACGCTGATCAGCCAGGACTACAAGTCCGAGAAGCCCTGCGTGGAAATCATCGCCGGGCGCAAGGACGTCTTCGGCATCGAGGTGTTCGACCAGGACATGCTCGGCGACATCAGCCATGACATGGAGATCAGCAAGCTGCTCAAGCAGCTAAAGCTCTACGTGGTGAACAAGGACTCCGATGCCAACAGCATCACCTACTACGCCTCCGGCTCGCGCAAGCTGATCAACCGCGCGGCCAAGCTGATCGAGGAGAAGTACCCGGCCGCCGAGGTCACGGTGCACAACCTGGCCATCGTCTCGGCGATCGGTTCGGACCTCAAGGTCAAGGGCATCCTGGCGAAGACCGTAGCGGCTCTGGCTGGAGCGGGCATCAGCATCCAGGCGATCCACCAGTCGATCCGCCAGGTGGAGATGCAGTGCGTGGTCAACGAAGAGGACTACGATGCCGCGATCGCTGCGCTGCACCGCGCATTGATCGAGCCGGAAAACCACGGCGACGTGATCGCCGCGGCCTGATCCAGGTGCAGGACCGAAACGCCGGGCTCGTCCCGGCGTTTTGCTGTCTGGACGCATGACACCGATCAATACCGCCGGCACCGCGCAGGATGACTATGGAGACAAGAGGCCGGTCACGGCTTACGCCTGACCGGCTCGCCCGCTCATCCACAACGCAGGAGTTGCCATGTTTCCCGAGTACCGCGACCTGATCACTCGTCTCAAGGCGGAAAACAAGACCTTTGCCCGTCTGTTCGACGAGCACAACGAGCTCGACCAGCACGTAAAGAACATCGAAGCGCACATCGTGCCAGGTACCGACAGCGAGGTGGAGAATCTGAAGAAGCAGAAGCTGCAGCTCAAGGACCGTCTCTACGAGATGCTCAAGGAAGCATCCGCGGCCTGACGGCCCGGCGCCCTGCCCCGCGGGGCGCCGTCACGCTCTGCAACCATCGAAGACGACGCGCAATCGCCGGGCAAGCGCAGTAAAATGCCGCGCTTTCGATACCCCTGCGAGTCCCGCGCCATGAGCACCCCCTACCGCACCGAGCTGCTGTCGCCTGCCGGCACGCTGAAATCCATGCGCTATGCCTTCGCCTACGGCGCCGATGCGGTGTATGCCGGGCAGCCGCGCTACAGCCTGCGCGTGCGCAACAACGAGTTCGACCATGCCAACCTCAAGCTTGGCATCGACGAAGCACATGCACTGGGCAAGCAGTTCTACGTGGTGGTCAACATCGCCCCGCACAACGCCAAGCTGAAGACCTTCATCAAGGATCTGGAGCCGGTGGTGGCGATGGGACCGGATGCGCTGATCATGTCCGACCCCGGGCTGATCATGCTGGTGCGCCAGCACTTCCCGCAGCAGACCATCCACCTCTCGGTGCAGGCCAATGCGGTGAACTGGGCGACGGTGAAGTTCTGGGAGAGCCAGGGCGTCAGCCGCGTGATCCTCTCCCGCGAGCTGTCGCTGGAGGAGATTGGCGAGATCCGCGAACAGGTGCCGGGCATGGAGCTGGAAGTGTTCGTCCACGGCGCGCTGTGCATGGCCTATTCCGGCCGCTGCCTGCTGTCCGGCTATATCAACAAGCGCGACCCCAACCAGGGCAGCTGCACCAACGCCTGCCGCTGGGAGTACAAGACCCATGAGGCGAAGGAGAACGAACTGGGCAACTCGGTTCACCTCTACGAGCCCATTGCCGTACAGCAGGTCGCGGCGCAGGACGACCCGACCCTGGGCGTCGGGGCTCCCACCGACAAGGTATTCCTGCTCGAAGACAGCAGCCGTCCGGGCGAATTCATGTCCGCCTTCGAGGACGAGCACGGCACCTACATCATGAACTCAAAGGACCTGCGCGCCGTGCAGCACGTCGAACGCCTGGTGCAGATGGGCGTGCACTCGCTGAAGATCGAAGGCCGCACCAAGAGCCACTACTACGTGGCGCGCACTGCGCAGGTCTACCGCAAGGCCATCGACGACGCCCTCGCCGGGCGGCCGTTCGACAAGTCTCTGATGGACACCCTCGAATCGCTGGCCCACCGCGGCTACACCGAAGGCTTCCTGCGCCGCCATGTGCACGACGAATACCAGAATTACGAACGCGGCTTCTCGCTCTCCGAGCGTCAGCAGTTCGTCGGCGAGCTGACCGGCGAGCGGCGCAACGGCCTGGCCGAGGTGAAGGTAAAGAACCGCTTCGCGGTCGGTGACCGGCTGGAGCTAATGACGCCGCAGGGCAACCTCAACCTGCGCCTGGAGCAGCTGGAGAACAAGCGCGGCGAAGCCATCGAGGTGGCTCCGGGCGACGGTCACACGGTCTACCTGCCGGTGCCGGAAGACGTCGATCTGCGCTACGCCCTGCTGATGCGCGAACTCGACGGCAGCACCACTCGCGGTTAGCGCAGCAGCTCGGCGAACTGCTCGGCCGGCACCGGCGGGCTGAGCAGGTAGCCCTGAATCTCGTCGCACTGGTTGGCCTTGAGGAAATCCATCTGCGCCTGGGTTTCCACCCCCTCGGCCACCACCTTGCGCTCCAGGCTGTGGACCATGGCGATGATCGCCCGGGTAATCGCCGCATCCTGACTGGAATGCTCCAGCTCACTGATGAACGAGCGGTCGATCTTCACGTAGTCCACCGGGAAGCGCTTGAGGTAACTCAGCGACGAGAAGCCGGTGCCGAAGTCGTCGATCGCCAGCCTGACCCCTAGCGCGCGAAGTTGCTCGCTGATGCTGATGGCATTGTCGATATCGTCCAGCAACTGGCTCTCGGTCAGCTCCAGCTCCAGCATGGTCGCCGGCAGGCCGGTTTCCTCGAGCACCTGGCGCACCAGGCTGACGAAGTTGCCCTGGCGCAGCTGCTTGACCGAGAGGTTCACCGACACGCGAATCTCCGCCAGCCCGTCCTGCAGCCACTGGCGTGCTTGGCGGCAGGCCTCGCGCAGGACGAACTCACCGAGCGGAATGATCAAACCGGTTTCTTCCGCCAGCGGAATGAAGTGCGCCGGCGCGACCAGCCCGCGCTGCGGATGACGCCAGCGCACCAGCGCTTCGGCGGCCTCCAGGGCATCGTCAGCCAAGCTCAGACGTGGTTGATAGAAGACTTCCAGCTGGCCGACTTCCAGCGCCTTGCGCAGCTGATTCTCCAGCTGCAGGTACTGCATGCTCGACGCCTGCGGCCGGTCGGTGAAGAACTGCAGCGTGTTGCCGCCCAGATGCTTGGCCTGCTGCATGGCCATGTTCGCCTGGCGTAGCAGCACTTCCGCGTCACGGCTGTTGTCCGGCATCAGGCTGACGCCGATGGAGGCGCTGATGACCAGCTCCTGCTCATCGATGATCAGCGGCTTGCGGATTCGCTGCAGCAGCCGGCTGCCCAGATGCGCGAGGCTGCTGAGGCTGCCGTAGGCGTCGAACAGCACGACGAACTCGTCGCCGGACAGCCGCGCGATGGTGTCAGCATCTGCCAGGGTCTGGGTGATGCGCCGCGACATCTCGCGCAGCAATGCGTCGGCGGCCTCGTGCCCGAGGCTTTCGTTGAGCAGCTTGAAGCGGTCCAGGTCGATGTAGAGCACCGCCATGTTGCGGCCGTTGCGGCGCACCCGCTGGCAGGCCTCGTGCAGACGCTCCTTGAGCAGGCCACGGTTGGCCAGCCCGGTGAGGTCGTCGTAATGGGTCAGGTAGCGCAGACGCTCTTCGATCTTGCGCCGCACGCTGATGTCGGAGATGAACGCGACCACATGGGTGACGCTGTCGTTGGCATCGCGCACTTCGCGCAGCTGTACCCACTGCGGGTAGACCTCGCCGCTCTTGCGGGTTTCGATCAGCTCGCCCTGCCAGTGACCGTGCAGTTCCAGCGCTTCACGCATGGTCTGGTACTGGCGCTGACTCTCCGGCGAACCGGCGATGCGCGCCACGCTGTGCCCGAGCAATTCCTCGCGGCTGTAGCCGGACAGCGCGCAGCAGGCGTCGTTGACCGCCAGCACGCGGTAGTGATCGTTCATGATCACCATGCCTTCGCTGGCCGCCTCGAACACCGTCGCTGCCAGGCGCTGCTGTTCGGCCTGGCGGCGCAGCTCGCTGATGTCGCGACGGGTGCCGATCATGCGCAGGGCACGGCCAGCGGCGTCGCGCTGGATCACCCGGCCGCGATCCTCGAGCCATATTTCGCTGCCGTCGGCGCGCAACGCACGGTACTCGACGGCAAACTGCTCGGTTTCGCCCTTCAGGTGCGCGATCAGGATGGCGCGCACGCCTTCCAGATCCTTGGGATGGATGTCCGGCAACGGCGAGCCATCCTCGTCGTAGCGGTGCTGCCGGCCGATGCCGAAGACCACTTCCAGACGGGAATGGTGAACATGGTTGTTCTGCAGATCCCAGTCCCACAGCCCGAGGCCACTGGCATCCAGCGCCAGATTCAACCGCGCCTCGCTTTCCCCCAGCTCTTCGGCGAGCTGCGCGAGTTCCGCGGTGCGCTCGGCGACGCGCTGCTCGAGGCCATCGTAGGCACTGCGCAGCTGCTTTTCGGCATGGCGGCGTTGCTCCACCTCCGAGGCCAGACGTCGATTGAGCTGGTCGGCTTCGCGGCCGGCGGTTTCCAGCCGCTCGATCAGCTGCTGCTTGTGCAGCCGCTGTTCGAGCCCGTCGTTCACCAGCCGGCTGATCTGCCAGGCGGTCAGGCTCAAGGTCGCCAGCACGATCATCGCCAGCAGCCCCCAACCCTGCTGCAGCGGATGACCGCTGGTCATCAACAGCAAACCGGTCGGCAGCAGGCTGGGCACGGCGAAACAGAAAAAAGCAGGAAGGCAGACGCCATAGGCGACGCTGGCGGCGACGACGACCGAACCGATCAAACCGTACAGCAGCGCCTGCGTGGCGAAAGCATCGGCGGGTATCAGCGCGACCATTGCATAGCTCAGGCTGACCGCACATATGCTGCTGCCGAGAAAGAACCGCCAGCGCCAGTGCGCATCGGCCTGCCCCTCGGGGCTAGCCTTGCCGAACGCCATGACCTGCTGCAGCCACAGCAGGCCCAGCGCGAGCATCCAGCCGATCCAGCCACCGAGTTCGATGCCGCCGTTGTCCTCCCATAGCACCACGCCGCAGATCAGCGTCGAGAGCAATAGCAACAGCGCCGGGACGCGCGACCCCAGATAGAGCAAACGTGTGCGTTCGGCAATGTGGTCGGAGGGCGCCATCCCATCTGCAACAGCGGTCGCAGCCCCCGGGAAGGCGGTTCGAATGGAATCGGTCATGTCTGTTGTTCTAGTAATAACTGCACCCGAATCAGGCTCTCTCGGAACCAAAACACGGCCGATAATGGCACGTTGCTAGTCTCGCGTCATACATGCTGCATCGGAAATTGGTCTGTGGGCCGTGCTCACCGACCAACGGAGTTCCGGCATAAGCCATAAGGCGAAGCAGACTCCCGCCGCGAGGCATGGCGCTCGGCCAAACGGACCACAGGGCGAGCGCAGCGCAGGCATTTCCAATAGAATGCCGCGATGCATGACGATCTCTCTCTCCTCCTGAATTCCCTCAACGATGCTCAGCGCCAGGCCGTGGCCGCGCCGCTTGGCCGCCAGCTGGTATTGGCTGGCGCCGGCTCGGGCAAGACCCGCGTTCTGGTGCACCGTATCGCGTGGCTGCACCAGGTCGAACGCGCCTCGCTGCACTCGATCCTGTCGGTGACCTTCACCAACAAGGCTGCCGCCGAGATGCGCCAGCGCATCGAGCAGCTGCTGCACGTGAACCCGCAGGGCATGTGGGTGGGCACCTTTCACGGCCTGGCCCACCGCCTGCTGCGCGCGCACTGGCAGGAGGCCAAGCTGGCGCAGAACTTCCAGATCCTCGATTCCGACGACCAGCAGCGGCTGGTCAAGCGGGTGATCCGCGAACTCGGCCTCGACGAGCAACGCTGGCCGGCGCGCCAGGCGCAGTGGTGGATCAACGCGCAGAAGGACGAAGGCTTGCGTCCGCGCAACATCCAGGCAGGCGGTGACCTGTTCCTCGCCACCCAGCTGAAGATCTACGAAGCCTATGAAGAGGCCTGCGCCCGCGCCGGGGTGATCGACTTCTCCGAGCTGCTGCTGCGCGCCCTGGACCTGTGGCGCGACCATCCGGGCCTGCTCGATCACTACCAGCGGCGCTTCCGCCACGTGCTGGTGGACGAGTTCCAGGACACCAACGCCGTGCAGTACGCCTGGCTGCGATTGCTGGCCAAGGGCGGCGAGAGCCTGATGGTGGTCGGCGACGACGACCAGTCGATCTATGGCTGGCGCGGCGCGCGCATCGAGAACCTGCACCAGTTCAGCGCCGACTTCCCGGACGCCGAAACCATCCGCCTGGAACAGAACTACCGCTCCACCGCCTGCATCCTCAAGGCCGCCAACGCGCTGATCGCCAACAACCAGGGTCGTCTCGGCAAGGAGCTCTGGACTTCCGGCTGCGAGGGCGAGCCGATCAGCCTGTACGCCGCGTTCAACGAGCACGACGAAGCGCGTTACGTGGTCGAGAGCATCGAGAAAGCCATCCGCGACGGCATGAGCCGCAGCGAGATCGCCATCCTCTACCGCTCCAACGCCCAGTCGCGGGTACTGGAAGAGGCGCTGCTGCGCGAGAAGATTCCCTACCGCATCTACGGCGGCCAGCGCTTCTTCGAGCGTGCCGAGATCAAGAACGCCATGGCCTACCTGCGCCTGATCCAGACCCGCGACAACGACGCGGCGCTGGAACGGGTGATCAACGTGCCGGCCCGCGGCATCGGCGAGAAGACTGTTGAATGCCTGCGCCAGCTGGCGCGTGAGCAGGGCCTGTCGATGTGGGCCGCGCTGCACCAGGCGGTCGGCACCAAGGCGGTGTCCGGGCGTGCCGCCAGCGCGCTGAACGGCTTCGTCGAGCTGGTCGACACCCTGGCGCTGAAGGTCGAGAAACTGCCGCTGCACAGCATGGCGCAGCTGGTCATCGAGGAATCCGGGCTACTCGCCTACCACCGCGACGAGAAGGGCGAGAAGGCCCAGGCGCGGGTGGAAAACCTTGAGGAACTGGTCTCCGCCGCGCGCGCCTTCGACAACTACAGCGAAGAGGACGACGACGTCCAGTCGCCGCTGGCCGCCTTCCTCGACCACGCCTCGCTGGAGGCCGGCGAGCAGCAGGCCGGCGATCACGAGGACAGCGTGCAGCTGATGACCCTGCACAGCGCCAAGGGTCTGGAGTTCCCGCTGGTGTTCCTGGTCGGCATGGAAGAAGGCCTGTTCCCGCACAAGATGAGCCTGGAGGAATCCGGCCGCCTGGAAGAGGAGCGCCGCCTCGCCTACGTCGGCATCACCCGCGCCATGCAGCAGCTGGTGATCACCTATGCCGAGACCCGCCGGCTGTACGGCAGCGAGACCTACAACAAGGTCTCGCGCTTCGTCCGTGAGATTCCGCCAGCGCTGGTGCAGGAAGTGCGCCTGAACAACACGGTGACGCGCTCGTTCAGCGGCAAGAGCATGAGCGGCTCGTCGCTGTTCGACGGCGCCGGCGTGCCGGAAACACCGTTCAACCTTGGCCAGCGCGTGCGCCATTCGCTGTTCGGCGAAGGCACCATCCTCAACTTCGAAGGCGCCGGCGCTCAGGCACGGGTGCAGGTGAATTTCGAGGACGAGGGCAGCAAATGGCTGATGCTCAGCTACGCGAAACTTGAAGCCCTGTGAGGTTGACGCTAACGTCAACCCGTCATACCAACAAGCCATTCCTATAAGAAGAGTCTTCCAAGGATACCGACCCATGAAACGCCGCCATCTGTTCGGTGCTGCCGCTGCCTTGCTTGCCACCCTCGGCCTCGCCGGCTGCAACGACGACAAGAAAGTCGAAACCACAGGCCAGCAGGCCGCCAGCGAACCCGCCAAGACCTACGCCTGGAAGATGGTCACCGCCTGGCCGAAGAACTACCCGGGCCTGGGCACCGCCGCCGAACGCCTGGCCGATCGCGTCAAGGTGATGAGCGACGGCCGCCTGACCATCAAGGTCTATGCGGCCGGCGAACTGGTCCCGGCGCTGGAAGTGTTCGATGCCGTTTCCCGCAGCACCGCCGAACTGGGCCACGGCGCCGCCTACTACTGGAAAGGCAAGGTGCCCACCGCGCAGTTCTTCACCTCGGTACCGTTCGGCCTGTCGGCCATCGAGATGAACGCCTGGCTGAGCAAGGGCGAAGGCCAGAAGTTCTGGGAAGAGGCCTATGCACCTTTCGGCGTGAAGCCGATGGTGGTCGGCAACACCGGCATGCAGATGGGCGGCTGGTACAACAAGGAAATCAGTTCGCTGGACGACCTGCGCGGGCTGAAGATCCGCATGCCGGGCCTCGGCGGCGAAGTGCTGGCGCGTCTCGGCGCAACCACCGTGAATCTGCCCGGCGGCGAAGTGTTTACGGCGCTGCAGACCGGTGCCATCGACGCCACCGACTGGGTCAGCCCGTACAACGACCTGGCCTTCGGTCTGCACAAGGCCGCCAAGTATTACTACTACCCAGGCTGGCAGGAGCCGCAGGCGGTGCTGGAGTTGCTGGTGAACCAGAAGGCGATGGACACCCTGCCCGAGGACCTGCAGGCGATCCTCACCGAGGCGACCCGCGCGGCCAGCCGCGACATGATGGATGACTACGTCTACAACAACGCCCTGGCGCTGGACCAGCTCAAGCAGCAAGGCGTGGAGCTCAAGCGCTTCCCCGACGAAGTGCTCGGCGCCATGCAGGAGCAGTCGGAGCTGGTGCTCGGCGAGCTGGCCGAACAGAGCGAGCTGAACGGCCGCATCTGGGCCTCGATGAAAGCCTTCCAGGAACAGGTCAAGCCGATGCACGAGATCTCCGAGAAGGAGCTGTACAACTGGCGCTAAACCCGCTGCAGCACAGAACGGAGCCGTCAGGCTCCGTTTTCGCATCTTGCCCAGCGCTGACCTGGCGCGACCAACGGTCGCAAGCAAAAGCCGGTAACATACTGCCCCTGGCCAACCCCTGCCTGCCTCGGCAGGATGGCGCGCGTACTCCACTCTTTTTAGCGGGAACACTCAATGCAACGTGTGCTTAGCATCTTCATGGCGCTGTGTATCAGCCTGACCTTCGCGCTCGACGCCCACGCCAAGCGTTTCGGCGGCGGCAAGAGCTTCGGCTCGGCGCCCAGCCACCAGACCCGCCAGGCGCCCCAGCAGACCCAGGCCGCACCGAATCTGGCTGGCCGTCAGACGCCCGCTGCCGCCAGCGGTGCCTCGCGCTGGCTCGGCCCGCTGGCCGGTCTGGCCGCCGGTGGCCTGCTCGCCTCGATGTTCATGGGCGACGGCTTCGAGGGCATCCAGTTCATGGATATCCTGATCTTCGGCCTGATCGCGTTCCTGCTGTTCCGCTTCCTCGCCGCACGCCGTCGCCAGCAGCAGCCTGCCATGGCCGGCCATGCGCCGATGCAGCGTGACATGCCGCAGCAGCCGTCGACCTCCATCTTCGGTGGCAGCGCCGCCCCGGTCGCCGCCGCTCCGGTGATCAATGCCCCGGCCTGGTTCAACGAGCAGAGCTTCGTCGCCGCAGCCCGCGAGCACTTCCTCTCGCTGCAGCAGCACTGGGACGCCAACGAGATGGACAAGATCTCCGAGTTCGTCACCCCACAGCTGCTGGGCTTCCTCAAGCAGGAGCGCGCCGAGATCGGTGATGCCTATCAGTCGACCTACATCGACGATCTGCAAATCCAGCTCGACGGCGTCGACGACGATGCCGAGAAGACCACCGCGACCCTGACCTTCACCGGCACCGCGAAAACTTCGCGCTTCGACCAGGGCGAGCCGTTCAGCGAAAGCTGGCGCATGGAACGTGCCCAGGGCGAGAACCAGCCTTGGCTCGTGGCTGGTATCCGCCAGAACGCCTGATCGGCGTCGTGTAGAAAATCTGGTCTGCCTTAGCGCAGTCCACAGACAAACCCCGCCATCTGGCGGGGTTTGTCGTTTCTGAGCGGCAAGTGACGCGGTGCTGCGAGCCGCTCGATAGAGCCCCGGCGCATCACTCCTTGAGAAAGGCCAGCAGATCGTTGTTGAAGCGCTCCTTGTGGGTGTCGGTCAGGCCGTGCGGAGCACCGGGATAGACGATCAGCTTCGCACCCTTGACCAATGCAGCGGACGCCTTGCCGGAGCTGTCCAGCGGCACGATCTGGTCATCGTCGCCGTGGATCACCAACGTCGGCACGTCGAACTTCTTCAGGTCACCACGGAAATCGGTGGCCGAGAAGGCGGCGATGGAGTCGTAGGTGTTCTTGTGCCCGGCCTGCAGCCCCTGGGCGCGCCAGTTGTCGATCAGGCCCTGGGAGACCTTCGCCCCCGGACGATTGAAGCCATAGAACGGGCCGGAGGCGAGGTCGAGGTACAGCTGCGCGCGGTCCTCCAGTGATGCCTTGCGGATGCCGTCGAAGACTTCCAGCGGCAGCCCACCCGGGTTATCCGCGGTTTTCAGCATCATCGGCGGCACGGCGCTGACCAGCACGGCCTTCTTCACCCGTTCGGTGCCGTGGCGACCGATGTAGCGCGCCACCTCGCCGCCACCGGTGGAAAAGCCCACCAGGGTCACGTCCTTCAGGTCCAGCGCCTCGATCACCGCGGCCAGGTCGTCGGCATAGTGATCCATGTCGTTGCCTTCCCACGTCTGGCTGGAGCGGCCATGACCGCGGCGGTCATGGGCGACCACTCGGTAGCCCTCGGATGCGAGAAACAGCATCTGTGATTCCCAGCTATCCGAGTTGAGCGGCCAGCCATGGCTGAAGGTGACCACCGGACCGTCCTTCGGGCCCCAGTCCTTGTAGTACAGCTGCACGCCATCGGCCGTGGTGATGGTACTGGCGGTGCGAGCGCTGGCGATACTGGATGTCGGTTGCGTGATCTGCTCCGGCTGCGCGGCGAAAACTGGCTGCATCGCGATGGCCAGCAGCGGGAGGGTGAAGGTGCGGATGATGGCATTCATGGCGTGTGTCTCCTGTTAGTTAGGTACGGTGGGCTGAATCAGTCGGCGAGGATCAGGGTTACGTCGATGTTGCCGCGGGTGGCATTGGAGTACGGGCAGACCACGTGGGCCTGGTTGACCAGCTCCTGCAACACGTCGCGGGCAATGCCGGGCGCGCTGATGGTCAGCTCGGCTTCGATGCCGAAGCCAGTGGGGATCTGGCCGATGCCGACCTTGCCGGTGATGCGGGTGTCGGCCGGCAGGGCGACCTTCTGCTTGCCGGCGACGAATTTCAGCGCGCCGAGAAAGCAGGCCGAGTAGCCGGCAGCGAACAGCTGCTCGGGGTTGGTGCCGGGGCCGCCGGCGCCGCCCAGTTCACGCGGCGTGGACAGCTGCACGTCGAGCGCCTGATCGGAGGAGCTGGCGCGACCTTCACGGCCGCCGGTGGCGGTTGCAGTGGCGGTGTAGAGAATCTTTTCGAGGGTCATGGCTACGGTTCCTGTTCTGCTGGTAGGCCAGGGCGTTGTTGCCCGGTGAGAGCTATTCTGCTCACCAGAAAAAACTATTGGAGACGTATAATCCGGAAAACATGATCAGGAGTACGAAGATGGCCGACCGGCTCGCTGCGCTGATGACCCACTTCCCGATGAGCGCACAGGTGTTCAATACCGGCCCCCTGTGCGGCATCAACACCCTGCAAAGCGATGGCGTGCACGGGCAGCTGCACCTGGTGCGCAGCGGCACGCTGGAGGTGCGCCATGGCAGGGAATCGCTGCAGGTCGAGCGCCCCAGCCTGTTACTGTTTCCGCGACCGCTGACGCACCGTTTCATCATCGCCCCCGGGCAGAACGCCGATATGGTCTGCGCAAACCTGTCGTTCGAAGGCGGCACCAGCAACCCGATCGCCTCGGCGCTGGCCGATGTGGTCTGCCTGCCGCTGGATCAGGTCTGGGGCGCCGAGCCGATCCTCTCGCTGCTGTTCGAGGAGGCCTTCGAGCAACGCTGTGGGCGCGTGGCATTGGTCGAGCGGCTGCTCGAAGTGGTGATGATCCAGGTCCTGCGCCAGCTGATGGAAAGCGACGAGGTGAATGGTGGGCTGCTGTCCGGGCTGGCGCACCCGCGCCTGCGCAATGCTCTGGTGGCGATGCACGAGGCGCCAGCGCAGGACTGGACGCTCGAGGAGCTGGCCAGCGTTGCCGGGATGTCGCGCAGCGTGTTCGCCACGGCCTTCCGCGAGACCGTCGGCACCACGCCGGGCCTGTATCTGCAGGGCTGGCGCGTCCGACTGGCGCAGAAGGCCCTGCGTCGCGGACGGCCGATCAAAATGATCGCGTTCGAAGTGGGCTACGGCAGCGAAGCCGCGTTCTCCCGGGCGTTCAAGGCGCACGCCGGGCATTCGCCTCGGGAGTGGAAAAAGCAGCTGGCCATGGCCGCCGATGCCTGAATGCCTGAATGCCTGCCTCGACCCTGGCGCCTTCATCGGTGCAGCCAGACACAGCGGAACGTGGAATTAGTCCTTCACTTTGCCGATTGTTGACTAAGCTGCTTAGCAGACGCCGGCAAAGCATCGGCGTACCAGCCTGATAAGAAGGAGAACCTCCGATGGATATGAACCGTCGACAGTTCTTCAAGGTCTGCGGTGTGGGCCTTGGGGCGTCGAGCATGGCGGCATTGGGTATGGCCCCACCGACGGCGTATGCCGAGTCGATCCGGCATTTCAAACTGACCAACACGCGCGAAACCCGCAACACCTGCCCCTACTGCTCCGTCGGTTGCGGGCTGATCATCTACAGCCAGGGCAGCGGCGGCAAGAACGTCGCGCAGAACATCATCCACATCGAAGGCGACTCCGATCACCCGGTCAACCGCGGCACTCTCTGCCCGAAGGGCGCGGGCTTGCTCGACTTCGTCCATAGCCCCAACCGCCTGACCCATCCGGAGGTCCGCGAAGCCGGCAGCAACGAGTGGAAGCGCATCGAGTGGAGCGACGCCCTCGACCGCATCGCCCGGCTTATGAAGGACGACCGCGATGCCAATTTCATCGAACGCAACGAACAGGGTCAGACGGTCAACCGCTGGCTAAGCACAGGTTTCCTCGCCGCCTCGGCATCCTCCAACGAGGCTGGCTACATCACCCACAAGGTGGTTCGTTCACTCGGCATTCTGGGATTCGATAACCAGGCACGTGTCTGACACGGCCCGACGGTGGCAAGTCTTGCCCCGACGTTTGGCCGTGGAGCCATGACCAATCACTGGTCCGATATCCAGAACGCTGACCTGATCCTGATCATGGGCGGTAACGCCGCCGAAGCGCACCCGTGCGGCTTCAAATGGGTCACCGAGGCCAAGGCGCGCAACAAGGCGCGGCTGGTGGTCGTCGATCCGCGCTTCACCCGTTCGGCCTCGGTGGCCGACATGTATGCGCCGATCCGCACCGGCACCGACATCGCCTTCCTCGGCGGGCTGATCAACTACCTGCTGGAAAACGACAAGATCCAGCACGAGTACGTGGTCAACTACACTGACGTCTCGTTCATCGTGAAGGAAGGCTTCGGCTTCGAGAATGGTCTGTTCAACGGCTACGACGGCGATCGGCGTACCTATACGGACAAGGCTAGTTGGAGCTACGAGCTGGACGAAGACGGCTTCGCCCGCGTCGACAAGAGCCTGACCCACCCACGCTGCGTGTTCAATCTGCTCAAGCAGCACTACAGCCGTTACACGCCGGAAGTGGTCAGCAACATCTGCGGCACACCGCAGGACAAGATGCTGCAGGTGTGGGAGACCATCGCCGAAACCTCGGCCCCGGGCAAGGTCATGACCATCATGTACGCCCTGGGCTGGACGCAGCATTCGACCGGTTCGCAGATGATCCGCACCGGCGCCATGGTGCAGCTGCTGCTCGGCAACATCGGCATGCCCGGCGGCGGGATGAACGCGCTGCGCGGGCACTCCAACATCCAGGGCCTGACCGATCTTGGCCTGCTCTCCAACCTGCTGCCGGGCTACATGACCCTGCCGCTGGAAGCCGAGCAGGACTACGCGGCCTACATCGCCAAGCGCACCGCCAAGCCGCTGCGCCCGGGGCAGCTGTCCTACTGGCAGCACTACGAGAAATTCCACGTCAGCCTGATGAAGGCCTGGTACGGCAAGAACGCCACGGCGGAGAACAACTGGGGCTACGACTGGCTGCCGAAGCTGGATATCCCCGGCTACGACGTGCTCAAGGTCTTCGACATGATGTACCAGGGGCAGGTCAACGGCTATTTCTGCCAGGGCTTCAACCCCATCGCCTCGTTCCCCAACAAGGCCAAGGTCAGCGCCGCGCTGGCCAAGCTCAAGTACCTGGTGATCATGGACCCGCTGGCCACCGAGACCTCGGAGTTCTGGCGCAACGCCGGCGAGTACAACGACGTCGACACCGCCAGCATCCAGACCACGGTGTTCCGCCTGCCGACCACCTGCTTCGCCGAGGAGGACGGCTCGCTGGTCAACAGCGGCCGCTGGCTGCAATGGCACTGGAAAGCCGCCGAGCCGCCGGGCCAGGCGCAGACCGACGTGGTGATCATGGGCGGGCTGTTCCATCGCCTGCGTGAGCTGTATCGCAAGGAGGGCGGCGCCTATGCCGAGCCGCTGCTCAACATCGACTGGGGCTATCGCCAGCCGGAAGAACCGACTGCCGAGGAAATCGCCCAGGAGTACAACGGAAAGGCCCTGAGCGATGTGTTCGACCTGCAGACCGGAGCGCAGGTGGCCAAGGCCGGCGAGCTGCTGCCAGGCTTCGGTCTGCTGCGTGCCGACGGCACCACCTCCAGCGGCTGCTGGATCTGGTGTGGCTCCTGGACCCAGGCCGGCAACCAGATGGCCCGACGCGACAATGCCGACCCCTACGGCATGGGCCAAACGCTGGGCTGGGCCTGGGCCTGGCCAGCCAACCGGCGCATCCTCTACAACCGCGCTTCGGCCGACCCGGCCGGCGACCCGTGGGACCCGCAGAAGAAACGCCTGGTGTGGTGGGACGGCACCAAGTGGGGCGGCACCGACGTGCCGGACTTCAAGGTCGATTCGCGCCCAGAGGAAGGCATGAACCCGTTCATCATGAACCCCGAAGGGGTGGCGCGGCTGTTCGCCGTGGACAAGATGAACGAGGGGCCATTCCCCGAGCATTACGAGCCGTTCGAGACGCCCATTGGCCGCAATCCCATGCACCCGGATAACGTCCAGGCCATAAGCAATCCGGCCGCGCGGGTGTTCAAGAACGACATGGAGCTGTTCGGCACCGCGGAGGACTTCCCCTATGCGGCCACCACCTACCGGCTGACGGAGCACTTCCACTTCTGGACCAAACATTGCCGGCTCAACGCGATCACCCAGCCCGAGCAGTTCGTCGAGATCGGCGAAGTGCTGGCCAACGAGCTGGGCATCAAGGCCGGCGAGCGGGTCAAGGTGTCGTCCAACCGCGGCTACATCAAGGCGGTGGCGGTGGTGACCAAGCGCATCAAGCCGCTGACGGTGGACGGCCAGACCGTGCATCACATCGGCATCCCGCTGCACTGGGGCTTCGCCGGGGTGGCGCGCAACGGTTACCTGACCAACACGCTGACGCCGTTCGTCGGTGACGCCAACACCCAGACGCCGGAGTTCAAGTCGTTCCTGGTTAACGTGGAGAAGGCATGATGGCTACTCAAGACGTGATTGCCCGCTCCGCCACGACTACCGAGCGGCCGTCGATCCGCGAGATCGGCGATGTGGCGAAACTGATCGACGTCTCCAAGTGCATCGGCTGCAAGGCCTGCCAGGTGGCGTGTTCGGAATGGAACGACCTGCGTGATGAAGTCGGCACCAGCAACGGGACCTACGACAACCCGATCGACCTCACCGCCGAATCCTGGACGGTGATGAAGTTCGCCGAGTACGAGAACCCCGGCAGCGGCAACCTCGAGTGGCTGATCCGCAAGGACGGCTGCATGCACTGCGCCGACCCGGGCTGCCTCAAGGCCTGCCCGGCGCCGGGGGCCATCGTGAAGTACGCCAACGGCATCGTCGACTTCAACCAGGACCACTGCATCGGCTGCGGCTACTGCATCACCGGTTGCCCGTTCGACATCCCGCGTATCTCCGAGAAGGACAAGAAGGCCTACAAGTGCACGCTCTGTTCCGACCGCGTGTCGGTCGGGCTCGAGCCGGCCTGCGTGAAGACCTGCCCCACCGGGGCAATTGTCTTCGGCAGCAAGGACGATATGAAGGATCACGCGGCCGGGCGTATCGCCGATCTGAAGGAACGCGGTTTCGACCAGGCCGGCCTGTACGACCCCGATGGTGTCGGCGGTACGCACGTGATGTACGTGCTGCACCATGCCGATCAGCCCTCGCTGTACAACGACCTACCGAACGAGCCGACCATCAGTCCACTGGTCGGCCTGTGGAAAGGCGTGACCAAGCCCCTCGCCTTGCTGGGCATGGGCGCGGCGGTGCTGGCCGGCTTCTTCCACTACACACGAGTCGGGCCGATCCGCGTCGAGGAAGAGGATGACAAGGCCGAACTCAGCGAGCCCGTGGTGCACCAGGTCGATCCTTCGGTGCATGTGGTCGACCCCAAGGAACCGCGCCCCTGATCCCGGCGGCCCCGCTCGCGGGGCCATCCTCGGAGTCGATCGCTCAAGGAGCCAACGATGAATAACAACGACATCGAACGCTACAACCCCTCGCAGCGGACCAATCACTGGATCGTTGCCATCCTCTTCGTACTCGCCGCGCTGTCCGGCCTGGCGCTGTTCCATCCGGCGCTGTTCGGCCTCTCCGGGCTGTTCGGCGGCGGCACCTGGACGCGCATCCTGCACCCCTTCATCGGGGTCGCGATGTTCGTCTTCTTCCTCTGGCTGGCGATCCGCTTCGCCGGGCATAACCGCATCGAAGCACGCGACCGCCAGTGGCTCAGGCAGATCAACGACGTGGTGCACAACCGCGAGGAAAAACTGCCGGAAGTCGGCCGCTACAACGCCGGGCAAAAGGTGCTGTTCTGGGTGCTGATCGTCAGCATGCTGGTGTTGCTGCTCAGCGGCATCGTCATCTGGCGCGAGTACTTCAGCAGCTTCTTCGGCATCGTCTCGCTGCGCTGGGCGAGCCTGCTGCATGCCATCGCCGCCTTTGTGCTGATCGTCAGCATCATCGTGCACATCTACGCCGCCATCTGGCTCAAGGGCTCGATGGGCGCCATGCTCTACGGCACTGTCAGCCGCGCCTGGGCGCGCAAGCACCATCCGGCCTGGTATCGGGAGATCACCGAGCGCAAATAAGCACACCGCTGTAAGCCGAAGATTCCCCGCACACGCGCGGGAATCTTCGGCCTCGCGCATCATCGAAAGCCGAGCGACAGCCGGTGACGGACTATGCTGTTCGGCACAACCCCAAGAATAAGGAGTCCTGCGTGGCAGGCACCATTCTCGAACCTGGGCAGATCGAAGCCGCTGCCAGCAAACCACCCTTCCTCAACCTGCCGCCGCGCAACCTGTTCGCCCTGCGCAGCGAGCGCCTGACCAAGCTCGCCGAAGGCCATCCGTTCGCCGACTACCTGCGCCTGCTGGCAGCGGTGTGCCAGGCGCAACAGCAGGTGCTGGACAACCCGCCGACAATCGCGCCGCTGGACGAACACCGCACCCGCGAAAGTCTCAGGCACAACCTGCCGCCGCTGGCTGCCGATACTCTGGTGCGCGACGATGCCTGGCTGACGATGCTGGATGCCTGGCTGGATGCCTTCGTGGCGCCGGAAAGCCCCGCGGTAGTGGCTGCCATCGAGCAACTGCGCGAGGCCGAAAGCGGCCAGCGCAAGGCATGGGCCGTGGCACTGGTCAGTGGCCAGTACGACAGCCTGCCGCCAGCACTGGTGCCCTTCCTCGGCGCCGCCCTGCAGCTGGCCTGGAGCCACTGGCTGCTGCAGCTCGACCTCTCCGACATGCGCGAGCGCGAAGACCAGACCCACTGCCCCTGCTGCGGTGCGCCACCGATGGCAGGCATCATCCGCCATCGCGGCCAGCTCAACGGCTTGCGTTATCTGGTCTGCTCGCTGTGCGCCTGCGAGTGGCATTACGTGCGCGTCAAATGCAGCCTCTGCCGCAGCACCAAGAAACTCGACTACCTGCACTTCGAAGGCTCGCCGCAAGGCGTCAAGGCCGAGGTCTGCCCTGAGTGCAATGGCTACCTCAAGCAGCTCTACCTGGACCTGGCGCCGGATGGCGAAAGCCTCTCCGCCGACCTCGCCACCCTCGACCTGGACATGCTGCTGTCCGAGCAGGGCTTTCAGCGCCAGGCCCCCAACCTGCTGCTGGCGCCGGGAGGCGATGCATGAGCAGCAGCCACCTGCCCTCGGTCGACAAGCTGCTGCGCGACCCAGCCTGTCAGCCGCTGCAGCAGCGTTACGGCCGCCAGGCATTGCTGAGCACCCTGCGCGATCTGCTCGATGAACTGCGAGAACCGGCCCGCCACGGCCAGCTGGCCGCGCTGGAACTGTCCGAAGCGGTGCTCGCCGGGCGCGCCGGCGAACGCCTGGCCAACCAGCACAAGAGCCGCGTACGCCGGGTATTCAACCTCACCGGCACGGTGCTGCACACCAACCTCGGCCGCGCCCTGTTGCCGGATGAAGCCATCGAGGCGATCACCCTCGCCGCACGTTACCCGCTCAATCTGGAATTCGATCTCGCCACTGGCAAGCGCGGCGACCGCGACGACCTCATCGAAGGGCTGATCCGCGAACTGACCGGCGCCGAGGCCGTCACCGTGGTCAACAACAACGCCGCCGCCGTGCTGCTGGCCTTGAACAGTCTCGGCGCACGCAAGGAAGGCATCATTTCCCGCGGCGAGCTGATCGAGATCGGCGGCGCCTTTCGCATCCCCGACATCATGGCCCGCGCCGGCGTGAAGCTGCATGAAGTCGGCACCACCAACCGCACCCACGCCAAGGATTACGAAGCGGCGATCAACCCGCGCTCGGGCCTGTTGATGCGTGTGCACACCAGCAATTACAGCGTGCAGGGCTTCACCGCCAGCGTCGCCACCACCGAACTGGCGCGCATCGCCCATACCCACGATCTGCCGCTGCTGGAAGACCTCGGCAGCGGCAGCCTGCTCGACCTCTCGCGCTGGGGCCTGCCAAAGGAACCCACGGTGCAGGAAGCGCTACGCGACGGCGCCGATATCGTCACTTTCAGCGGCGACAAGCTGCTCGGCGGCCCGCAAGCCGGGCTGATCGTCGGCAGCAAGGCGCTGATCCAGAAGATCAAGAAGAACCCGCTCAAGCGCGCCCTGCGCGTCGACAAGCTGACCCTTGCCGCGCTGGAAGCGGTGCTTAACCTCTATCGCGATCCCGACCGCCTGGCCGAACGCCTCACCAGCCTGCGCCTGCTCAGCCGCCCGCAGGCCGAGATTCGCATCCAGGCCGAACGCATCGCCCCGGCACTGGCCGCCGTGCTCGGCGAAACCTGGCAAGTCGCAGTAACCGATGCCCTGGGCATGATCGGCAGCGGCGCGCAGCCGGTGGCACGCCTACCCAGCGCAGCGCTGTGCATCCGCCCGCAGCAGCCCAAGCGCCTGCGCGGCCGCAGCCTGCGCCAGCTGGAAGAAGCCCTGCGCTGCCTGCCGATTCCGGTACTCGGGCGCATCGACGACGACGCCCTCTGGCTCGACCTGCGCCAGCTCGACGACGAACCGGCCTTCCTCCAGCAACTGACGCACCTGCAAGAGGAGCTCGCCCGTTGATCGTCGGTACCGCCGGCCATATCGACCATGGCAAGACCGCGCTACTGCAAGCCCTCACCGGGCAACAGGGCGACCGCCGCCGCGAAGAGCGCGAACGCGGCATCACCATCGACCTCGGCTACGTCTACGCCGACCTCGGTGAAGGCAGCCTCACCGGCTTTATCGACGTGCCGGGCCACGAGCGTTTCGTACACAACATGCTGGCCGGCGCCAGCGGCATCGACTGCGTGCTGCTGGTGGTGGCTGCCGATGACGGCGTGATGCCGCAGACCCGCGAACACCTGGCCATCGTCGAGCTGCTCGGCATCCGTCGCGCGCTGGTAGCGCTGACCAAGATCGACCGCGTCGAGCCGGTGCGCATCACAGAAGTTCAGCAGCAGATCGAAGCCCTGCTGGCCGCCGGACCACTGGCCGGCGCGCCGATCTTCCCGGTTTCCAGCATCCGCGGCGATGGCATCGACGCCCTGCGCGCCGCGCTGATCGAAGAAGTCGCACGCACCGCCGCACGCGGCGACAGCGGCCACTTCCGCCTGGCCATCGACCGCGCCTTTAGCGTCACCGGCGCCGGTGTGGTGGTCACCGGCACCGCCTTTGCCGGGCGAGTGCGAATCGGCGACGAACTGCTGCTCGGCTCCGCCGGCAAACGCGTGCGCGTCCGCGGCCTGCACGCGCAGAACCGTGAAACGGCCGAAGCCCATGCCGGCCAGCGCGTGGCGCTGAATCTTGCCGGTGAGCGTTTGGCCGTCGAACAGATCCATCGCGGCGACTGGCTACTGCACCCCTTGCTGCACGCGCCGACGCAACGCATCGATATCGACTTCAAGCTGCTGCCCGGCGAAGCCCACGAGCTCAAGCACTGGGCGCCGGTGCACGTGCATCTCGGCGCCCAGGACGTCACCGCGCGCGTCGCCCTGCTCGAAGATGCGAGCCTGGTGCCGGGCGAACACGCCTTTGCGCAGCTCCTGCTGAACGCACCGAGCCACGCCGTGCATGGCGATCGCATCGTCCTGCGCGATCAATCCGCCCAGCGCACCCTTGGCGGCGGCCGAGTGCTCGACCCGTACGCACCACCGCGCAATCGCCGCCGCGTCGCGCGACTGGAGCAATTGCGAGCGCTGAACCAGCCAAGCCTGGAGCATGCATTGCCGCCACTGCTCGCCAGCGCCACCAATGGCATCGATCCGCAAAGCCTGGAACGCCAATTCAACCGCCCGCGCCAAGGTTGGCAGCTGCCGCAAGGCGTACTGGAGATTGGCACTCGGCTTGGGCCACGGCTATTCGATCAGGCCCGCTGGAGCGAACTCGAAGCCACCCTGCTCGCCGCCCTGCAGCGTTTTCACGAAGAACAACCCGACGAACTCGGCCCCGATCGCGACCGCCTGCGCCGCTATGCGCTGCCGCAACTGGAACGGCCGGTGTTCATTGCCCTGCTGGAGCAGGCACTGGCCGCCCGCAGCATCGAAACCAGCGGCCCCTGGCTGCACCGCCCCGATCACCGGGTGCGCCTGAGCGATACGGAAGAAGGTTTGAAGGAACGCCTGTGGCCGCTGCTCGAAGCCGGCCAGTTCGACCCGCCCTGGGTCCGCGACCTGGCCCGCGACCTCGGTGTCGACGAAACGCAGATGCGCAACCTGCTGCGCAAGCTCGCCCGCCTCGGCCTGTTGCAACAGGTGGTGAAAGATTTGTTCTACCCCGAGTTCACCATTCGCCAACTCGCGGGGCATTTACTGCAACTGGAAGCGCAAAGCGGCGTGATCCGCGCCGCCGCCTTCCGCGACCGCATCCAGCTCGGCCGCAAACGCAGCATCCAGCTGCTCGAACACTTCGACCGCATCGGCCTCACACGCCGCTTCGGCAACGAACGCAAAGTCCGCCAGGACAGCGCCTTGGCGATCCAGTCAGGCCTGGGGTAGGCTGGTCGCCGCTTCCTTTTCGCTTCTGGACCACATAAGGAAGGCAATCGCACCCGGTGGTGCGGCCGGGCTTCAAACCCGGTTGGGGGCGGCAGCCGCTCCCGGGTGAGTTCGACTCTCACTGCCTTCCGCCATCTACACTTCCCTCTACCCTCCTCATCACCCTGCGACAGCCCGCCCCACTTGGCAATATCAAAAAGCCATCGCGCTCTAGCGCGAAGCGCGTCACAATCGCGGTTTTTCTTTCCAGGGATAGGAGAGGTGTCGTGGGTAACCCGCCAGATGAGCGCCGTGCATTACACGCGCTGCGTGACCATATCGATTGTCTGCTGGCTGAAGGTGCATCCCTCGTCGGGCGCGACCCGGTGCAGCTGAGCTTTCAGGGCCGGACGCTGACAGTGCAGCACGGCATGCTGGTCAACGAGAGCGGCCATCAGGATCTGATCGAGACGCTGGCCGAGCTGGAGTGGACGAACAAGCGCACGCGCAATATGGCGATCGATATCTGCATCCGCCAGCTGGACCATGCGATCAAGGCGAGCTGTGTGAAGGTGCTCGACCTGTCCACGCCGGACGAGCCCTGAGCTCCTATCCCGCGGCAATTGCCAGCATTGCGCCCTGGCATAGCGTCGGGGCGGCTGGCTGAAAGCCTCCGCTCCTAACCCACCTCAAGCACCCACTATTTCCACTGCAACGCCTGCACATGGGCGTTGGCGGGGTCGAAGTTGTCCAGCCGCATGCGTTCGGCGATGGCGGCTTCGGCGGCTTCGCCCAGTGGGAATCGGTCGCGCACGGTGACCCAATCCGCGGGTTGCAGGCGGACCATCCAGCCCTCCCCATAACAATCCTGATTGATCAGCGCCGGACGCTCGAGCAGTGCTTCGTTCACCGCCAGCAGTTCACCGCTCACCGGGCTGCGCGCCGACGAGGCAGCCTTGGCGAACTCGACCACGCCAAAGCTGCGCTCGCGCTCGATACGTGCGCCGACGCGCTTGGGGGTGAAGGCGAATATCTGGCCGTACAGTGCGCAGCCGTAGGCGGTCAGGCCGATGGTCAGGCTGCCGTCGGCCTCCTCGCGCAGCCACAGGCTGTGCTCCGGGGCGTAGCGCAGCGAGTCGGGGAATTCCAGGCCGTGCACATTCATAGGGTCAGCACCCGTTCGTATTCGAGGATCATCTGCGCCAGTTCACCGCCGCTGGAGATTTCATCGAGCTCGGCGATCAGCGTGGCGGGGTCGAGCTGAACCCCGGGCTGGCGGCACATCAGCAAGCGCGCGCCAGCCTGCTTGGCGTTGCAGATGAAGTGCAGCAGCGGCTCGCCACCTTCCACCGCGCGCAGCGATTCGGCCACCTCGCGGCGCGCCAACTGCGTGCCTTCACCGGTGAGGTAGAGGGTTACCTCGGCATCCATGCAGGCCAGCAGCGTGGCGATATGAAAAGGCGCGGCGCAGCGCGCCGGGGTACTGGGGCCGCTGGCGACCAGAATCAGTACGCGTTGTGAATCGTTGTGTTTCATAAGCCCTCATGCGGTAGCCCGGCGAGTTAAGCCGTCAAATGCACGTTCGCCGCCGTTCGAACCATAGCGCGAAACTATCATAACCATAGCCTACCGGTTGCCGTTTGATGGTCTAGGATTTTCTTCGTGCACTGAAAAGAAAAGGAGATCGAGCATGTTGGCAACCTTGCTACCGGCCCTTAAAGAACTCGCCCTGCCGTTGAAGCTGCAGCTATGGGATGGCAACGAGATCGAGATCGGCCCAACTCCCTGCGTCACGCTGGTGATCAAGGATCCCAGCCTGGTTACCCGGCTGAGGCAGCCGAGCCTGGACGTACTAGGCGCGGCCTACGTCGAGGGGCAGATCGACCTGCTTGGGCCAGTGGGTGAGGTCATTCGGATCGGCGATGTGATCACAAGGGCGCTGGGCCAGGACGATTTTCCGCTGCCTTCGCGCGAGGCGCATGACAAGGCGACCGACGCCGAAGCCATTTCCTATCACTACGACCTGTCCAACGATTTCTATCGGCTCTGGCTGGATAGGGACATGGTCTATTCCTGCGCCTATTTCGAAACCGGCAGCGAGGATCTGGAACAGGCGCAGCAGGCCAAGCTGCGCCACCTATGCCGCAAATTGCGGCTCAAGCCTGGCGAGCGCCTGCTGGATGTCGGCTGCGGCTGGGGTGGTCTGGCTCGCTATGCCGCACGCGAGTTCGGCGCGAAGGTGTTCGGCATCACCTTGAGCCGCGAGCAGCTCGAACTGGCTCGCGAACGGGTGGTCGAGGAAGGCCTAGCGAAGCAGATCACTCTGGAGCTGATGGACTACCGCGATCTGCCGCAGGATGGCCGCTTCGACAAGGTCGTCAGCGTCGGCATGTTCGAGCATGTAGGCCACGCCAACCTGCCGCTTTACTGCCAGCGGCTGTTCGACGCCGTGCGCCCCGGCGGGCTGGTGATGAACCATGGCATCACCGCCCGACACATCGATGGCCGCCCGGTCGGACATGGCGCCGGCGAGTTCATCAACCGCTACGTATTCCCCCACGGCGAGCTACCGCACCTGGTGAACATCAGCAGCTGCATCAGCGATGCAGGGCTGGAAATCGTCGACGTGGAAAGCCTGCGCCTGCACTACGCGCGTACGCTGGAATTCTGGAGTGAGCGGCTGGAAGCGCAGCTGGAGCAGGCAAAACGGATGGTTCCCGAACGCGCGTTGCGCATCTGGCGCCTCTATCTGGCCGGTTGCGCCTACGGCTTCCGTCACAACTGGATCAACCTGCACCAAATCCTCGCCAGCAAGCCGCTGGCGGATGGCTCACACGAGCTGCCCTGGAGCCGGGCCGACCTTTACAGCTGACGGCTGCCGCGCCCGAGACGGGCGCGCAGCGGATGGTGATCAGCGCAGCAACAGCAGCGGCGTGGAAGTGGTGCGGATCATGTTGGTGGTGGTGCTGCCGACGAAGAACTGGCGAATGCGCGAGTGGCCGTAGGCGCCCATCACCAGCAGGTCGATGCCGTGCTCGGCCTGATAGGCATGCAGGGTCGGCTCGACTTCACCGGCGCGGATGGCGATTTCCACGTTGAAACCAGCGGCGGTCAGCACGCCGCGGGCATTTTCCAGCTGGGCCTGATTGTCGGCGGTGTCGGCCGCGACCATTACCAGATGAATCGGCATGCCCTTGAACAGCGGGCTGCCGGCGAGCATTTCCACGCCCTTGCGGCTGGTGGCGCTACCGTCGAAGGCGAGCATCACGCTTTGCGGTGCGCTGAAATCGTTGGGGGCGACCAGGATCGGCCGCTGCATGGTGCGGATGACGTTTTCCAGCTGGCTGCCGATGTGCTGGATGGCATCGCCGCTGTCCTCGCCCTGACGACCGATGACCAGCAGGCGCGTTTCGTCCTGCAGATCACGCAGGGACTCGACCAGATCACCGTGGCGCTGCCGGCACTCGGGCTGGGCGACGCCGGCGGAGATCGCCCGCTGACGTGCCGAATCGAGCATCATGCGGCCCTCCTCCAGCGCCAGCTTGGCGCGTTTCTCGTCCAGCGTGGCCAGCTCCTGCAGGAGGAATTCGCGGCTGCCGAGGCCGATGATGCCGCTCAGGTCGCCCGACACCGGATACTGCTGGCGGTCGAGCACATGCAGCAGCGTCAGGGGCGCATCCAGGCGCTTGCTGGCCCAGGCCGAACAGTCGCAAACCGCCGCGGCCTGCGGTGATCCGTCGATACAAGCCATTACGTGGGTCATTGTCGTTCTCCTGGTCAGTGGCTCATGAGCTTGTCGATGGCCTCGGGTTTGTCATGCACACCGAAGCGGTCAACGATGGTCGCGCTGGCTTGGTTCAGACCCAGCACCTCGACCTCGGTGCCTTCGCGGCGGAACTTGATGACCACCTTGTCCAGCGCCGCCACGGCGGTGATGTCCCAGAAATGTGCGCGGGACAGGTCGATGGTGACCTTGCCGAGCGCTTCCTTGAAATCGAACGCACCGGTGAATTTGTCCGATGAGCTGAAGAATACCTGCCCGACCACCCTGTAGGTGCGCTGATGGCCGGCGGCATCCAGCTCCGAACCGATGTGCAGGTAGTGGCCGACCTTGTTGGCGAAGAACATCGCCGCTAGCAGCACGCCCGCCAGAACACCGTAGGCCAGGTTGTGGGTGAAGACCACCACCACCACGGTGACGACCATGAAGATGATCGCCAGGGTTTCGAAGGTCAGCGGCACTTCCGGCCAGAGGAAGACCGGCAGGGTGTCGGGCAGGTCACCCATGTCGGCGACGGTGCGGATATCCAGGCCCAAGTACATGGCCACGGCGGTCAGGCTGAGAATGCACACCAGTGGCGACGGGATGACCTTGCCGAGCTTCGGCACATAGGGGAACAGGTAGATGATGCCGAGGCCCGCGGCGGTCATGGCGTAGACGTGCCAGGTGACGTTCGTCAGTTCCGGCAGCTGGGCCATGAAGATCAGGATGGCCAGCGCGTTGACGAAACCGGTAACCACCGAACGCGAGACAAAGCGCATCAGCGAACCCAGGCGCAGGTAGCCGGCGCCGATCTGCAACAGGCCGCAGAGCAGCGTCGCTGCGAGCAGGTACTGCAGGCCGTGCTCGCGCACCAGCGTCACCATCAGCAGCGCCATGGCGCCGGTGGCGGCAGAGATCATCCCCGGGCGGCCGCCGACGAAGGCGATCACCACGGCGATACAGAAGGAGGCATACAGGCCGACCCGCGGATCGACCCCGGCGATGATGGAGAAGGCGATGGCTTCGGGAATCAGCGCCAGCGCGACGACGAGGCCGGACAGCACATCGCCACGGACGTTGGAGAACCAGTTTTGTTTGATCGATTGCAGCATCGGACTATCCAGAGCAAAAGCACCACCATGCAGACCGCGGACGGCCGGCAGCGATACAAGACGAGATTTTTGGTGTGATTGATTCGGCTGTCAGTCGACGAAACGCACGGACAGCAGCGCACGACCACCCCATGACAGGCAGTCGCAAAGTGACGCGAGGGGGCGCAGCGCTATGGCGGACTAGGCAGCCAGGTCATGGGCATTACAAGCTCTTCTCTGAGCGACTCGCCGGGCGGATCGCATTCGGGGGGCGACATTCTAGTCGCATCGCCCCCCGTTTACGACCGCCAATCTAGGTCCAGAGCGCATCCAGATTGCTGAAGCCCCAGGCGGCGGGGTCTTCGCGGCCGACGATGCGGTCGCTGCATTGCGGGCTGGAGAGGTCCAGCTCCACCGGCACGATCGTCGCGCGGGCGCGGGTGGAATAGAACAGTTTCAGGCGCGGCGCCGTCAGCTGCTGCGCGTTGTGTTCGATGACCACGCCGAGCCGCCCGGACTGCAGCCGTACCAACGAGCCCAGCGGGTAGATACCCACCGTGCGCACGAAGGCATGCAGGATCTGGGTATCGAAGTGCCCCTGCCACTGCGCCATGCGCGCCAGCGAGCCCGAAGCATCCCAGGCGGTTTTGTACGGACGATCCGAGGTGATGGCGTCATACACGTCGCAGATCGCGCCCATGCGCGCCAGCCGGCTGATCTGCTCGCCGGCCAGCCGGTGCGGATAGCCGGTGCCGTCCATCTTCTCGTGATGATGCAGGCAGACATCCAGGACCGCCTCGGACACGGCCGCTCCTGCGCCGAGCAGGATCGCGTGACCACGCTCGGGGTGGCTGCGCATGACGGCGTATTCGTCGTCGCTGAGCTTGCCCGGCTTGTTCAGCACATCCAGCGGCATGGCCATCTTGCCGATGTCGTGCAGCAGCCCGGCAAAGCCGGCTTCCTGGACTTACTGTTCGCTCAGGCCCAGCTGCCGGCCCAGCGCGACCATCAGCGCGCAGACCGCCACCGAATGCATGTAGGTGTACTCGTCCTTGGTCTTCAGCCGCGCCAGGCTGAGCAATGCCGAGCCGTTGCGCGCCAGGGATGCGGAAATCTGCTCGACCAGTGGCAGGCACTGCTGCGGGTCGACGGCCTTGCCCAGCCGCGCCTCGTTGAACAGCGAGGTCACCTGCTGCTTGGAACGCTTGAGCACCTGCGCGGCGCGCTGCATTTCTTCCTGAACGCTGCATTGCTGGGCCGACGTGGCGGTCGGCCGAGGCGCAACCGGCACGGCGTCGGAGACCAGCTGTGGAGACTCGGCGGCCGGGGGCGTTGCCGTTTCGACATCGACGCCCTTGCCCGTATCGATCCACAGCGCCTTGACGCCGCTGCTGCGCAGCGCCTGCAGGTCGGCGGGGTCTGTGAGCAAGAATTTGCTGCGCCAGAAGGAATGATCGAACCAGCTGCCGTCCAGCCCATGGACGTACATGCCGAAGCGGAGTTGGCTGACAAGGATTTTTCTGAGCAAGGCGGACCTCGACTGGAGCGGCTGGCCGTTCCGTACTAGCGATCCCTGCTGAAGCTGAAAGTAACTCCCCGCAGTATAGCGATGATGTCACTATGCCTCTATTGGGGTAGATCAAGACTTTGGTGCTATGCCAAGGCTCGGCGATGCGCCACCGCTGCCGACTATCGCTTACCATCGTCGGGTCCTGTCGCGAGCGTCGTCATGCCAGCACTGTCCAACCGCCTGCGGGTAACCCTGATCGTTGCGCTGATCCTCATCGGCCTGCTGCTGAGCATGTACTGGGCCGGGCGCCTGGCCGAGCAGCGCGCCTGGGCCGAGCGTGCCCAGGAAGCGCAGGGGCAGCTGGAACTCTATGCCCAGGCGATCCACACCCAGGTCGAACGCTTCCGCTCGGTGCCGGCCCTACTGGCGCTAGACAGCGACATCCAGGCGCTGCTCGCCGAACCGGGCAACCGCGCGCTGCGCCGCCAGCTCAACCAGCGCCTGGAACAGCAGAACCACGCAGCCGGCTCCTCGGTGCTGTACCTGCTCGACCGCGACGGCGAGACCATCGCCGCCAGCAACTGGCGCGACTGGAGCAGCTTCGTCGGCAACAACTACGCCTTCCGCCCGTATTTCCGCGATGCGGTGAGCAACGACAGCGGCCGCTATTTCGCCGTCGGCGTCACCACCGGCATTCCCGGCTACTTCCTCTCCAGCTCGGTGAAGAATGCCGCCGGCGAGGTGCTCGGCGTGCTGGTGGTCAAGCTCGAGCTGGAAGAGATGCAGCGCGACTGGGTCGGCCAGCCGGGCATCCTGCTGATCGCCGACTCGC
Organism: Stutzerimonas kunmingensis; assembly: GCF_032106285.1. Lineage (GTDB taxonomy): Bacteria > Pseudomonadota > Gammaproteobacteria > Pseudomonadales > Pseudomonadaceae > Stutzerimonas > Stutzerimonas kunmingensis_B. The sequence goes on along the minus strand of NZ_DAMCPO010000009.1, from coordinate 101,793 downwards.
TGGATATCGTCATCCTCACCAACCGCCCGGCCTGGCGCTTCCGCTATCTGCGCCCGCTGAGCGACGAGGTGCGCAGCCGCCTGATCGATGCCCGACGCTATGCCGAACAGACGCTGCAGCCGCTGCCGAGCAGCCGCGTGCAGCAACTCGCCGAGGGCAGCGAGCGACGCCTGGTGGATGGCCCGGACGGCCGCCGCGAATACCTCTGGCAACGCCTGGCGCTGCCGGAAGACGACTGGACCCTGCACCTGCTGCACGACCCACAGATGGTGGTCGCCAGCGTGCGCAGCTATCGCCTGGCCGCGGCTGGCGTGTGGATGACCCTGGCCTTTCTGCTGCTCTACCTGGCGCAACGCGGCAAGACCCGCCGCGTCGAACAGCGCAGCCGCAGCGAGCTGGAGCGCCTGGTGCACGAGCGCACCCGTGAGCTACACACCGCCCAGGACGAACTGGTGCATGCGGCGCGCATGGCCGCCCTCGGGCAGATGTCCGCCGCCCTCGCCCACGAGATCAACCAGCCGCTGACCGCATTGCGCATGCAGCTCGCCAGCCTGCGCCTGCTGCTCGACAGCGGCCGCGACGGCGAGGTGCGCGAAGGCCTCGGGCATGTCGAAGGCCTGCTCGAACGCATGGCGGCGCTGACCGGCCACCTGAAGACCTTCGCTCGCAAGAGTCCGGCCGGGCTGCGCCAGCGTCTGAGCCTGGCCGAGGTGCTGGAGCAGGCCCTGCAGCTGCTCTCGCCGCGCATTCGCAGCGAGCAGGTCGAGGTGTTCCGCCAGGTACCGGCCGAGGCCGCGGTCAGCGGCGACGCCATCCGCCTCGAGCAGGTGCTGATCAATCTGCTGCACAACGCGCTGGATGCCATGGCCGAGCGCCCGCAGCGGCGCCTGCGCATCCTCTGCCAGCTCAACGGTGACCGCTGGCAGCTCAGCGTGGGCGACAACGGCGGCGGTATTGCCAGCGAACATCTGGATCAGGTGTTCGAGCCCTTCTTCACCACCAAACCGGTCGGCCAGGGCCTCGGCCTTGGGCTGGCGGTGTCCTACGGCATCGTGCGTGAGATGGGCGGCGCGCTGGAAGTCAGCAACGACGAGCACGGCGCGGTGTTCACCCTGACGCTGCCGGCTGCCGAGGAGCAGCGTTAGCAACCATCTACGCTGTCAACGCCGCGTTGAATGCAGACTCGACATGCTGGTTTACACCTCGTGAACTGCGCTTTCCCCCCTGCTTTTGCCTTGCGCTGTCGGTCTCGTCGATCTTTTACCAGCTGCCCCGAAGGGCACGCCGCCGAGTAAACTGCCGCGACGCGACCGCGGGGAGCAGGCAATGAGCGGGCAGGTAATCTTCATCGACGACGAGGCGGCGATCCGCCAGGCCGTGCAGCAGTGGCTGGAGCTGTCCGGCTTCCAGGTGCGCACCTTCTCACGCGCGCGCGAGGCGCTGGCGGCGCTGGATCGCGACTTTCCCGGGGTGCTGATCAGCGACGTGCGCATGCCCGATCTCGACGGCCTCGGCCTGCTCGAACAGCTGGTGGCGCTGGACGCCGACCTGCCGGTGATCATGGTCACCGGCCACGGCGACGTGCCCATGGCGGTGCAGGCGCTGCGCCAGGGCGCCTACGACTTCATCGAAAAACCCTTCACCCCGGAACGCCTGCTCGACAGCGTGCGCCGCGCGATGGACAAGCGCCGGCTGGTCTGCGAGAACCGCCAGCTGCGCGAGCAGTTCGCCCGCAAGGGCCGCATCGAATCGCAGCTGCTGGGCGTATCCCGCGCCATGGATAACCTGCGGCGACAGGTGCTGGAGCTGGCCGGGACCGACGTCAACGTGCTGATCCGCGGCGAGACCGGCAGCGGCAAGGAACAGGTCGCGCGCTGCCTGCATGACTTCAGCCCGCGCGCCGGCGGGCCGTTCGTGGCGCTGAACTGCGCAGCGATCCCGGAAACCATCTTCGAAAGCGAGCTGTTCGGTCACGAGAGCGGCGCCTTCACCGGCGCCCAGGGCAAGCGCATCGGCCGCATCGAACACGCCGCCGGCGGCACGCTGTTCCTCGACGAGATCGAAAGCATGCCGCTGGCCCAGCAGGTCAAGCTGCTGCGCGTGCTGCAGGAAAAGACTCTGGAACGGCTGGGCTCGAACCGCAGCATCGAGGTCGACCTGCGGGTGATCAGCGCGGCCAAGCCGGACCTGCTCGAAGAGGTGCGCGGCGGGCGCTTCCGCGAGGATCTGCTGTACCGGCTGAACGTCGCCGAACTGCATATCCCGCCACTGCGCGAGCGTCGCGAGGACATTCCGCTGCTGTTCGAACACTTCGCCAGCCAGGCCGCCCAGCGCCACGGCCGCGCCGCACCACCGATGACGCCCGGCGAGCTGACGCAACTGCTCGCCCATGACTGGCCGGGCAACGTGCGCGAGCTGATCAACGCCGCCGAACGCCACGCCCTCGGCCTCAGCGCGCCGGCCCCGGCGAGCAGCGGCGGCCAGTCGCTGGCCGAGCAGATGGAAGCCTTCGAGGCGCAATGCCTGCACAACGCCCTGCAGCAATGCAAAGGCAACATCACCGAGGTCATGACCCAGCTGCAGCTGCCGCGCCGCACCCTCAACGAGAAGATGCAGCGTCACGGCCTGAGCCGCAGCGACTATTTGCCGGCGGGCAGCACGGATAGCTGAGCAGTTAGCCGAGCTGCAGAACTTCCGGCAGAGGTCCCCGCGCAACGTCGAACGCCGCACCGCAGCTGACCCGCAGGCTTTGTCGCCAGGCCATTCAAGGCTTAGCGGCATTGAACATCAGCATCCAGCTCGCACCCCGAACAAACCTCAGGGCAACCTTGGCCGCGAAGCTTTTGTGCCGCCGCCCGGCGGGCTAGAGCATGGGATCAGCGCACCGGTCGCCTTTCGCGGTCGAGACCGCTCCCACAAAAGGTTTCTGGGTACGGTCAGTCGCCCAACTCATCCAGCTGCCGCTGCAGGAAACGCCTTTCGGGCTCCAGCTGCACCAGGCGCAGCGCGCTGCGATAGGCCTCGCGAGCCTCGTCGATACGCGCCAGCCGGCGCAACAAATCGGCGCGGGTGGCGTGGCTGAGGTGGTAGTCCTGCAGATCGCCGCGCCCGAGGAGTTCATCCACCAACAGCAGGCCGGCCTCGGGCCCGTCGCGCATGGCCACGGCCACCGCGCGGTTCAGTTCCACCACCGGCGACGGGCTCAACTGCAGCAGCACATCGTAGAGCCGCACGATCTGCGGCCAGTCGGTCTGCGCGGCGCTCGGCGCCTCGGCATGCACCGCGACGATGGCGGCCTGCAACGAATAGGGGCCGAACGCGCGACTGGTCAACGCCAGCTGCACCAGCTGCGATCCTTCGGCAATCTGCTGGCGGCTCCACAGGCTGCGGTCCTGCTCATCCAGCCGCACCAGCTCACCGGTAGCATCGGTACGCGCAGCCCGGCGGGCATCGTGCAGCAGCATCAGCGCCAGCAGCCCCATCACCTCGGCGTTGGGCAGCAGTTCGAGGAGCAGTCGGCCCAGGCGAATCGCCTCGGCACAGAGGTCGGCGCGGGTCAGCTCGGCGCCGGCCGATGCGGTGTAGCCTTCGTTGAACACCAGATAGACCACCCGCAGCACGCTCTCCAGCCGCGCCGGCAGCTCGTCACGCTCGGGCACCCGATACGGCAACCGGGCGTCACGGATCTTCGCCTTGGCGCGCACGATGCGCTGGGCAATGGTGGCCGGTGGAGCGAGAAAGGCGCGGGCGATCTCCTCGGTGGTTAGGTCGCAGACTTCACGCAGGGTCAGCGCCACGCGGCCATCGGCCGGCAGGGCCGGGTGGCAGCAGGTGAAGATCAGCCGCAGACGGTCGTCTTCCATCTCATCGACCTCCACTGCCTGCGCCGCGTCTTCCAGTTGTTCGGCCAGCAGCCGCAGCGAGGCATCGAAGCGCGCACGGCGGCGCAGGGCATCGATGGCCTTGAAGCGGCCGGCGGAAACCAGCCAGGCACGCGGGTTGTCCGGCATCCCATCGCGCGGCCACTGCTGCAGGGCCGCGGCAAAGGCGTCATGCAAGGCCTCTTCGGCGCGATCGAAGTCGCCCAGCAGACGGATCAGCGTGGCCAACACGCGCCGCGACTCGCTGCGATAGACCGCCTCGACCCGCGCCGCCGTGAAATGTCCGGTCAGCGGCATGCTCAGCGCTGCGGCAGCTGGCGCAACGGCCGGACCTCAACGCAGCCAAGGCTGGCCGGCGGAATCTTCGCCGCGATGGCCTCGGCCTCCTGTTGGTCCGCCGCCTCGATCAGGTAGAAGCCCGCCAGCTGCTCGCGGGTTTCGGCGAAGGGGCCGTCGACCACCGAGGTGACGCCATCACGCACGCGCACCGTGCGCGCGGTGCGCACCGACTGCAGCGGTTCGCCGGCGAGCATGTGGCCACTGGCGCGCAGCTCCTCGCCGCAACTCAGGCAACGCGCGACTAGCGCATGCCACTGCTCGTCGGTCATCGCATCCACACGCTGTTCATCGTAATAAATCAGGCACAGGTAGTTCATGGCGGGGCTCCGTCTGCCGGCAACGCAGCAAAGCTAGCAGCCATTGAGCGACCTCGCCCGATCGCGCGACGAAGACCGCGGGCCAGCCTCAACCGGTATGTTGCTGCGACGGTGTCTGATCCATGCATACCTGGCCGGTCTGCATGTCGAAGGGCATCGAAAAGTGCTCGTGGATCACCTTCCACTCACCGTTGCGCCGCGCCCAGACCCGCGTGCCGCGCATCCAGGCCGTTTGCATCTCGCCTTCGGCATTGGGTCCGCCACAATGGGTAAGCATGCGGCTGCAGGCCAGCTCGCCGCCAACATCCACATGCAGCTCATGGCTCTCGAAAAAGCCTTCGCCCTGGCAGAACTCGAAGCAGCGCTGCCAATGCGCCCGGTACTCGTCAACGCCCTTGATTTGCAGCGCGCCAACCGCATCGAAGGCGACTACGTCGTCGGCGTACTGCGCCATGATCCGGTCGAGATCCTTGGCCTTGGTGGCCTGTTCGAACGTTTCGTGCAGCTGGCGAATGGCGCTCTCGACCTGGCTGTTCTGGCTATTCATGTCCTTTTCCTCTGATCGGATGAACGGGTTCACCAGCTAGTCGTCTGGTGTATTCCCGAATCGACAGACCCAATCATTTTTTTCTACGCAGGCGCGGCCCGCATGCCAGACGCCCTGCGCCGGCGGCGCGCGAGCATGCCACGGCTCCATCGGACGGAATACGGTTGCGAATTATTAGCATTGAAATATGATAGTGGCTCTCAGATGGCACAGACTCTCAACTGCCCATCGCGCCATCATCCGACACCCTCACAGCTCAACGTCCGGTCAGGTCCGTATGCCCACTCTTCGCTTCCCGCGTAAAACCGCACTGCTGCCCGTTTGCCTTGCCGCCAGCTTCGCTGGCTCGCCGCTCATGGCTCAGGAGCAACTCGAAGATCAGTCTCAAGGCAGTGCTGCCGAGCCGGTCGAACTGCAATCGGTAGAGATCACCGCCAGCGCCGACGCCTCGGCCGATGGCCTGACCCAGCCGTATGCTGGCGAACAGGTAGCCCGCGGCGGGCGCGTTGGTATTCTCGGCAACCGCGACTACATGGAAACGCCGTTTACCTCGACCTCCTATACCTCGCAGCTGATTCAGGATCAGCAGGCACGTAGCGTGTCAGACATCGTGCAGAACGATCCTTCGGTGCGCGTGGCGCGTGGCTTCGGCAACATGCAGGAGCTGTATGTCGTGCGCGGCTTCCCGCTGTATTCCGATGATATTTCCTATAACGGACTCTACGGTCTGCTGCCGCGCCAGTATGTGGCCGCGGAGTTCATCGAGCGCGCGGAGGTATTCCGTGGTGCAAGCGCCTTTCTCAATGGCGCCGCACCGGGTGGTACGGGTCTTGGCGGCGCTATCAACCTGCTGCCCAAGCGTGCACCGAACGAGCCCCTGACTCGCATGACATTTGGCGCCAGTTCCGGCGGTCAGGGCACGGTTGCCGCTGACCTGGGTCGCCGCTTTGGTGAGCAGAACCAGTTTGGCGTTCGCCTCAACGCCGCCAAGCGCGCCGGCGAAACAGGCGTTGAGGACGAGGACCAGACGCTGGACATGTTCGCCTTGGGCTTGGACTACCAAGGTGACCGTCTGCGCTTGTCGGCAGACATCGGCCATCAGTATCACTTCCTCGACAATCCTCGGCCGAGCGTGACGCCAAATGGCGGAATTCCCAGCGCTCCGGACGCCGACGACAACTTCGCACAGCCCTGGACCTATTCGAAAGAGAAGCAGACCTTCGGCACCTTCCGCGCCGAATACGATTTCGCCGACTCGATCACCGGCTGGGCGGCCGCTGGCGTGCGTGACGGAGAAGAACAGAATCGGCTCTCCAACCCTAGAGCTACCTCCGAGGGCTCAACTACGGCGTCGAGGTTCGACAATCACCGCAAAGACCGCGTTTACACAGGTGAAATCGGCATGCGCTTCCGTGTGCAAACCGGGACGGTCTCACATGAGATCGTGACCTCGGCCGCAATGCACGACTTCGAGGAGAAGAATGCCTTCACCTTCTTCGGTCCTGTGATCGGCAATATCTACGATCCGTTCGCTGCGCCGCTACCAACGACGGTGACCTTCCCCGGAGGCGATCTTTCTGATCCAAAACGCACTGAACAGGTCAGTACGCAGAGTCTGGCGATTGCCGACACACTGGGCTTTCTCGATGATCGCCTGCGGGTCACGCTGGGCGCCCGCCGACAAGGCATCGAAACCAGGAGCTACGCGGCCGCTACGGGCAATCGCGTCGATCGTTACGACGCCTATGAAACCACTCCGGTGGCCGGCATCGTTTACCAGCTGAACAACGAACTGTCGGTCTATGCCAACTACATTGAGGGGCTGACCAAGGGCGATACCGCAACGGCGACGGCCAATAACCTGCCCGTACTCAATGCCGGAACCTCGCTGGCGCCATATGTCGCAAAACAGACAGAAATCGGTCTTAAGTACGATGGCGGCAATCTGGGTGGCAGCATTGCGGTTTTCAGTACCGAGCGACCCTTCGGCATTGTTGAAAATCAGGTGTTTCGCGAGGGAGGCGAGCAACGCAATCGCGGTATAGAGCTGTCGGTTTTCGGCGAGCCCATCTACGGGACGCGCTTGCTGGGGGGACTAACGCTGCTGGATGCCGAACAGAGGAAGACGCTGAACGGCGCAAACGATGGCAACAATGCCATCGGCGTTCCCAAGGTGCAGGCCAACCTCGGCGGCGAATGGGACGTGCCCGGTGTGGGGGGGCTGACGCTGACCAGTCTGGTGGTACATACCGGCAAGCAGTACGCCAGCGCCAGCAATGACCTCCGTTTGCCGTCCTGGACCCGCTTGGACCTCGGCGCTCGCTATCGAATGACGATCGACGACCGCGACGTGACTCTGCGAGCCCGTCTGGACAACGCCACGGGCAGAGATTACTGGGCCTCCGCCGGTGGCTATCCGGGCGCTAACTACCTCGTCCTCGGCGTCCCACGCACGCTCTCGGTCAGCGCTACGGTCGACTTCTGATGCAGGCAATCACCCTGCGGCGGTGGGGCTGGGTCCACAAGTGGTCCAGCCTCGTCTCTACGCTGTTCATCCTGATGCTGTGCCTGACCGGCTTGCCGCTGATCTTCTCCCACGAGATCGATCACCTCACCGGCAACGAGATCGAGGCGCCGGCGATGCCCGAGGGCACGCCGCGCGCTGCGGTCGACCGGGTTGCGGCCGAAGCTGTGAAGGCCTATCCGGGCCTCGTGCCGTTGTACTTTTTCGCCGAGGAAGACGCGCCGGATGTCTGGTACGTCAAGCTCGATACCCGGGTCGACACCGATGAAAGCGAATCGACCCTGATCCTCTCCGATGCCCGCACGGCCGAGGTGCTCGGCGCGCCGAACTTCGACGAAGGCTTTATGAGCGTGATGTACCGCCTGCACGTGGACCTCTACGCGGGGCTGGCCGGCAAGCTGTTTCTCGGCTTCATGGGCCTGCTGCTGATGGTGGCGATCGTCTCCGGCGTGGTGCTTTACGCGCCCTTCATGCGCAAGCTGCGCTTCGGCGAGGTGCGCCAGGAACGCACGCCGCGCACCCGCTGGCTGGACCTGCACAACCTGCTCGGCATCGTCACCCTGGTGTGGGCCCTGGCGGTGGGCTTCACCGGAGTGATCAATACCTGGGCGGACCTGATCTTCCAGGCCTGGCAGGCCGAACAGGTCGCCGCACTGCAAGCCGGTGAAACGCGGGTACTGCTGGCCACCGATGCCAGTGATGCGCCTGCCGCTGATGGCTCCTTGCAGACTGCGGTCGATCGCGTGCTGGCTGCAGCGCCGGACATGGCGGTGTCGATGATTGCCTACCCCGGCACACTGCGCGCCACACCGGAGCACGTCGCGGTGATCCTGCGCGGCGACACGCCGCTGACTTCCCGCTTGACCCAGGCGCTGCTGGTCGACCCGGTCAATGGCGAAGTGCTCGAAGCCGGCGCCCGGCCCTGGTACGTCACCGCGCTGCAGCTCTCAGAACCGTTGCACTTCGGTGACTACGGCGGCCTGCCGCTGAAGATTCTATGGGGGCTGCTGGATATCCTCACCATCGTCGTGCTGGGCAGCGGCCTGTACCTGTGGCTCAAGCGCGGCACGACGGAGATGCGCTCATGATGCGCATCTGGTTGTGGCCGGTGCTGATCGGCGTGCTGTCCATGCTCGGGCTGATCGCCGGGCTGGTGTCCGAAGGCGCGGGCGATTGGCTGAGCTGGCTGGCCCTGGCGGCGCCCGTCGCCATCGGCCTGCATGGCTTGTCGCGCAGCGGCGCCCGCCCCCAGGCACGCGGCGAGGCCCTTACCCCTGCAGGATCTCGGCGAGCTGGTCGAAGCTGAACGGCTTGGGCAGCGAGCGCGCCGGCAGGTTGCTTTCGATACGCCCTTCACCGGAGACGAATACCAGCCGCAACCATGGCTGGGTTCGCAAGGCCTCGGCGGCGAAGTCGGGGCCTGATCGGCCCGGCAGATTGACGTCCAGCAACAGGTGATCGAAGCGCTGTTCGTGCAGCCCCTGCGCGGCCGCTTCAGCATTCGGATAGCCGCAGGCGCGGTAGCCCAGCTCCTCGACCATCTCACAGGCCAGCACCAGCAGTTGCGGCTGGTCCTCCACCACCATCACCCACTGCTGCTCGACGGGTTTGTCGTCGCTGTGCTGCGTGCCCAGCAACTGGCGCACCTTGCGCGCCAGGTCTTCCTGCCGATAGGGCTTGCTCAGCAGCTCCACGCCCGGATCGAGACGCCCGCCATGCACGATGGCATTGCGCGTGTAGCCGGAGGTGAACAGCACGGCGATATCCGGCAGCAACACGCGAGCCTGGCGCGCCAGTTCGGTGCTGCTGAGCGGCCCCGGCATGACCACATCGGTGAACAGCAGGTCGATGGAAAGGCCGCTCTGCAGGATGCTCAGGGCGCTCTGCGCATCGTTGGCGCGCAGCACCGAATAGCCGAGGCCGGTGAGCAGCTCGATCACCGTGGCCTGCACCGGCAGATCGTCCTCGACCACCAGGATGGTTTCGCTGCCGCCCACCACCGGCCCGACGGTGGATGGCTGCGCCTGTACCTCGGGTTGCTCGGTGCGCGGCAGGTAGAGCTTCACGCTCGTGCCGGCCCCCGGTTCGCTGTACAGGCGGATATGCCCGCCGCTCTGCTTGGCGAAGCCGTAGGCCATGCTCAGCCCCAGCCCGGTGCCCTGCCCTTCTGGCTTGGTGGTGAAGAACGGTTCGAAGGCCTGTTCGATAATGTTGGCGGGCATGCCAACGCCTGTGTCCGACACCGCCAGCAACACGTATTGCCCTGGCGCGACGTCGATCTGGGTACCGGTGTAGTGCTCGTCGAGCATGGCGTTGCCCAGCTCCAGGGTGAGCTTGCCCCCATCAGGCATGGCATCGCGGGCATTGATCGCCAGGTTCAGCACCACCTGTTCGAGCTGGTTCGGGTCGACCATCGTCGTCCACAGCCCGCCCGCCACCACGGTTTCGATTTCGATGCGCTCGCCCAACGCCTGGCGCAGCAGCTCGTCGAGGTCGCGCAAAAGCCGGCTAAGGTTGGTCGGCTGCGGGCGCAGCGGCTGCCGACGGGCGAAGGCCAGCAGTTGCCGCGCCAGCTTGGCACCGCGCTCGACGGCGGAGCTGGCCGCATCGACCCGCTTCGCCGCGCCACGGTTGGCCTCCACCAGCGGCTGCAGCAATTGCAGATTGCCGGCGATCACCTGCAGCACGTTGTTGAAGTCGTGTGCCACGCCGCCGGTGAGCTTGCCGATGGCCTCGAGCTTCTGCGACTGATACAGCGCCTGGCGGCTGAGTTCCAGCTCGCGGGTGCGCTCCTCGACCAGCTCCTGCAGCTGCTCGCTGGAGCGCTGCAGCGCCTGCTGCGCCAGCACCTGGGCGGTGACATCATGGCCCTGGCAAAAGATGCCGCTGACCTGCTCGTCCTCACTGAACACCGGCTGGAAAATGAAATTCACATAGTGACGCTCGGCCTTACCGCCGGCCTGCGGGCGCACGCGCACGGCGATGTCGCGGCCGATATAGGGCCGCCCGGTGACATAGACCTGCTGTAGCAAGTCAGAGAGCGCGCGGCTTTCCAGTTGCGGAAACGCCTTGAGCGCCGGACGCCCGAGCAGCTCGCGGGCGCCGACCAGCTGGTGGAAGGCGCGATTGGCGATCTTCAGCTCGTGCTGCGGCCCTTCGGTGATGGCGATGAAGCCCGGCGCCTGGTCGAACAGCCGTTGCAGGTGGGCGCGCTCCTCGCTGAGCTGACGACCATGCAACTCGTTGGCGCGACGCTCCGCGACCAGCGCCGAGACATCGCGCAAGGTCAGCGCCGCACCCACCACCGCGCCATCCGCAGAACACACGGCGGCGACGACGATCTCCAGCGTTCGCCCGTTAGCCGCGTCTTCATGCTGCAGGGTCAGCGTCGTGTCGCAATCCTGGACCTGCGCCAGGGCCTGGCCCAGCTCGTCGCTCCAGAACGGCAGCCCGCTCGCCGCACGGCGTAGCACCTCGCCACGGCCCAGGCCGAACAGCTCGGCGGCACCGGCGCTCCAGTAGAGCACCGCCCCGGCGCGGTCGAGACCGACGATGGCGTCGCGTGCCGCGTCGATAAAATGATGCAGATAGAGCTCTGCCGTGGGTGACGAACGCTTGCTCAACTGCCCGCCATCGACCATCGCGTTGGCCTGCGCCAACGTGGTGCGCAGGCGCGCCCGCCGCCGCACGCTGGCCAAGGCCTGATCAAGCTGCGCCAGCGCGCTGGCGCCGAGGGTGACGATCGACCAGTGAGGCCCGAGCAACGGCGCCGGGCCCAGCTCGCGGTGCAGCGAGTCGACGCCCGCCTCATCGCTGAGGAACAGCAACTGGGTGGCCTTCCAGCGACTGCGCAGCTGCCGGGCCTGCGCCACCGGGCGTTGCAGACCGGGCGCCAGCAGCACCAGCGCCGGCTCGTTCTCGTCGGGCAGCAACGCGCCTGGATCAAGGCTGCGCACCTGCAGACCGTGGGCTGTCGCCCAGCTGTCGATCTGCTCGCGCAACGTGGCATCGCCTGCCTCCAGCAGCGCGATCTGATCGAGCAGCAACTCGCTCATAGCAGCGGCAGCCCCAGCAGGCTGCGACCGGTCCAGAGCTTGAGCAGGCCGGTGGTGGGGGTCATCACGTGCGCGGCCCGCGCGTCACGCAGCAGACGGGCGACACGACTGTTCTCGCGATAGGCCGCGCCGCCGCAGAGGGTCATCGCCTCGTTGGCCAGACGCACTGCGGTCTCCGCCGCATCGGCCTTGCACGCCAGGATGAACGACAACGCTTCGGGGTGGGCGCCATCGCCCCGGCGTGCGGCTTCGCGCACCAGCGCGCGGGTCTTGACCAGCTCGGTCCAGAGTTCGCCATAGCGGATCTGCAGGCTTTCCACATCCCGCAGCGACTCGCCGGAATGGCTGTAATGCCGCGAGCGCAGATGCAGGCTCGCCTCGTCCAGCGCCGCCTGGGCAACGCCCAGATAGGTGCCGGCCATGGCCATGAGGAAGAACGGCGCGACCACCTCGAACACGTACCAGACCTGATCGCCCGGCTCGCCGAGCAGGTTGCGCGCCGGTACCCGGACGCGATCGAGCTGCAACGGCCGCGAGGAATTGCCACGCATGCCAAAGCCGGCCCAGGGCTCGAGCCAGTTCATGCCGGCACTGCCCTGATCGACGATCAGGCAGCTGAAATCCCCCGCCTCGGCGCCCGCCGCGACGGTGGACACGACGTAGGAGTCAGCATGGTCGCCGTTGGTGACGAACTGCTTGGTACCGTCGACCAGGAAATCTTCGCCGTCGGCATCCAGATGGGTTTCCGGCAGGTAGAAATGCGCGCCGGTGCCCCGCTCGGAGAGCGCCAGCGTGGTGATGTGCTGTCCCGCGGCGATCTCCCGCAGGTAGTGTTCGCGCTGATGCTCGGTGGCCTTGGCCGCGATCACCGCGGTCGCCACGCAATGCATGCCGTAGCACAGCGCCGACGACGGGCAGGCGCGGGCGATGGTTTCGGTAATCACGCACAAGCCCAGCAGCCCCTGCCCCAGGCCGCCCAGTTCGCTCGGCACCTGCAGCCCGAGCAGCCCGGCGTCGCCAAGTGCTCGCAGCGAATGGGCGGGCCAGCGGCAGTCGGCATCAACCTCGGCCGCCAGCGGCGCAATGACGGTTTCAGCCAGATCGGCGGTGACGTTTTGCAATTCGACGAGCTGAACGGGTAGCAAGTGGTCCATGAATCTTCCTGAATTCGCGGGTGGCTGGCGTCCGCCCAGGTGCATATCAGACCCTGACAGTCGGGTATTGTTCGAACAACGTCTTAGGGAGCGTTGGGCGCCCACGGTGGTCATAGTGGCATGACATCAATGACCGCGCGCAAACGCCCCGTACTGCTTCGCCTCGCTCTCGCTCTGCTGATCGGCGCGACCCTGTCTGCCGGCGCGCGAGCCGAGACCGACGACATGCACATCCTGATCGGCAGCTACACGCACGACAGCCACAGCCCGGGCGTTCTGCGCCTGCGCTTCGATCCGGCGAAAGGTTGGATCGACCCGCAACCGCTGCAGACCCTCGCCAGCCACAATCCCTCCTGGCTGGTGCTGGACGAGCAGCGCGGGCGCCTCTATGCCACCAACGAGAACAGCCCAACGCACGCCGACCCGGTCGGTCGTGTCAGCGCCTGGCAACTCGACAGCAGCGGCGAGCACCAGCTGATCGGGCAGAACATCAGCCTGGGCGACGAACCGACCCATGCCAGCCTCAGCCATGACGGGCGCTACCTGTTCATCAGCAATTACGGGGCGCGACCGAACCCGGGCGGCAGCCTGGCGGTGATGCCGCTGGCCGAGGATGGCCGGCCACTGCCGGTCACGCAGCTTCTCGCGCATCAGTCGAGCGGCGTGCACCCCGAGAGGCAGCAGGCGGCGCATGTGCACTCCGCCGTACCGAGCCCGGACGACAAGCGCCTGCTGGTCAGCGACCTGGGCGCCGATCATGTATTCGTCTACCGCTACGACCCGCGCAATGCCGAACGTCCCCTGCAACCCGACGAACCCGCCAGCATCGAGCTGCCAGCGGGCAGCGGCCCGCGCCATCTGGTCTTCCACCCCAATGGCAAGCACGCCTATCTCGCCCTCGAGCTGAGCGCCCAGGTGGCGAGCTTCGACTACACGAACGGCACCCTGATCCGTCGGCAACTGCTGGACCTGAAAGATGCCGCTAGCGAGGTGCGTCATTCACCGGGGGCGATCCACACCTCGGCCGATGGCCGTTTCCTCTATGTCAGCGACCGCGGCGACTACAACCACATCATCGTCTTCGCCATCGACAGCGACGGCGCCCTGCGGGAAATCCAGCGCCGCCCCACTGAAGGCCGCGAACCACGAGAGTTCGCCATCGCCCCAGACGGCCGTTTCCTGCTGATCGCCAATCAGCTGAGCGATGACGTGGTGGTGATCGGGCGCGACCCAGACAGCGGAAAGCTCGGCGAGACGCTGCAGACCCTGCCGGTCGAGCGCCCGTCGGATATCAAGTTCCTTGCCAAACCCTGACGCCGAGCAGCGGTATTAGCAGCAGGCCAGCCGGACCGCGTGCCGGCTGAGCCTGACATCGGCGCTCACAATCAAGGCTTGCGTTGCGACTCGCGCGAGGCGTCCTCTTCGCTCACCTCCTCGGCCAGGCCCGGCGGCACATTGTAGGCGCCGCCGGGTACGTCGGCTTCGTCACCACCGGCGACCTCGCCCTGGGTGGACGTGGTTTCCGGATTCTGCTCGTGGGCATCGCCGCTCTGGTCGATTGACTCGATGCTCTCGCGACCCTGGTCGTTCTGACTCATCAGCTGCTCCTCGCGTATCTGTAGCCATGCCCGGCCCGTCCGGGTGGCTCTATCGATTGGGAGGAGACGTGGTGGCGGAAGTTGCAACGTAAAGGCGCTTTTCTGGACCGATGGCCGCTCAGCGGTGCAGCTGAACTAAACCACAGGCCCGGCAGCCAAAACTGGACTAGAACTGCCATAGAACAGAATCATGCAACTGACTTCTCGCAGCCTGCCGATCACTCCTGCCCTTCACCCAGCGCAGGATCAGCCCTCACGGGCGCTGTACTTCGCCCTTGCCCGCGAGGTCGACGCGCAATCGCGCGACAGCGCTGCGGAGTACCTGCGTGCGCAGCTCGAGGCCGCGGCTGCGCTGCCGTCCGACCTGCCGGAGGACCCGGCCAGCCTGGAAGCCTGGGTCATGCGGCGCACCGAAGTGGTCGGACGCCAGTATCAGGCTTACCTGGACCAGCGCCGTGCCGGCGGTCCGCGCCGCTATTTCACCAGCAAGGCCCATGCACTGCATTTCCTCCGCGGGGTGGCGCCGACCAAGCTGGTCGATGGCGCCTGGCTCTATGGCCTGCTGCAGCGCTGGGACGATGCGCGCTTCACCGCACTGATCCAGACCTATCTGGAAGAGCTCGGCGAAGGCCTGCCGGAGAAGAACCATGTGGTGCTCTACCGCAAGCTGCTGGCCAGCCAGGGCTGCGATGACTGGCAGGAGCTGGACGACGAGCACTTCGTCCAGGGCGCCATCCAGCTGGCACTGGCCGAGCATGCCGAGCAGTTCCTGCCGGAAGTGATCGGCTTCAACCTGGGCTACGAACAGTTACCGCTGCACCTGCTGATCACCTCCTACGAGCTGACCGAGCTGGGCATCGACCCCTACTACTTCACCCTGCATGTCACCGTCGACAACGCCGACAACGGCCACGCCAAGAAAGCCGTGCAGGGCGTGCTGGATGCCTTGCCGCAGGTCGGCGACAGCGCGGAGTTCTATCGACGGGTGCGCAACGGCTACCGGCTCAACGACCTCGGCGCCAGCACCGTCTCGGTGATCGGCGACTTCGATCTGTCCCGGGAGGTGCAGCGCATCCTCGAGAAGAAGGCGGCGGTCGGCCAGTTCGTGCACTCCGACTACTGCCGTTTCGAAGGCC
This sequence comes from Stutzerimonas kunmingensis, assembly GCF_032106285.1. Lineage (GTDB taxonomy): Bacteria > Pseudomonadota > Gammaproteobacteria > Pseudomonadales > Pseudomonadaceae > Stutzerimonas > Stutzerimonas kunmingensis_B. The sequence continues at coordinate 86,242 of NZ_DAMCPO010000009.1, read as the reverse complement.
GCACGGTCAATCAGTGGCTGGCCGAAGACGTCGAACAGTTTCTCGCAGTGCTGGACAAGCGCGGCTGGATCAAGCGCGGCCATGACCCGCAGGAAAGCCGCTTCTGGCAGCTGATCGCCGGCGAACAGGCGCCGATGTTCGGCGTCTTCAGCGCCTATGAACAGCAGATGATCCATGACTGGATCGCTGGCGACTGGCAGGCCGACAGCAAGCGCAGCCCGCGCGGTGCTTTGCTGCAGCGGCAGGCGCTGTTCAACGCGCGCCGCGCGCCACAGGAGCCGAGCGCACCGCAACCGGCGGAAAGCGTCAGCGGCAACGATTTCGACGAGGAACTGCAGCTGCTCGAGCAGCAGGTGGCGCGCCTGCCCGATCGCGCCGCGTGCATGCGCCTGCTGCTGCCGCTGCTCGCTCCGCAACGACACCACACCGCCGCCGGCCTGCTGGCCACGCGGCTGTTCAACGGACTGTTCAACTGAAGGCACACCAAGGAACGCGACGATGATCATGGACAATGCGCAGGACCGCGCGCTGCTGCACCTGGGCCAGGCCCTGCGGGATCGCGGCTATCACTTCATCACGCCCACACCGCTGACCCATGAACGAGTCAATCAGCGTCCGGAAAATGCGCTCGCCGATGACCTGCCCGGGGTTTTCGGCTGGAGCCGCCCGTTTCAGCACGAACTGCTGCCACCACCGCTGTTCAGCCTGATGGATCAGGCTGACGTGCTGGAACCCTACGGCTCGCGCTGGCGCTCCAAGGTGCGCCTGTCCAGCCTCGACGGGCAGCTGTTCCTGCATTCGGCCTTTCCCACCGAAGCCACCGACGCGGTGTTCTTCGGCCCGGACACCTACCGTTTCGCCAGCGCCATCTGCTGCCATCTCAACCAGCATGCCGGCGAGATCCGCCGCGTGGTGGACATCGGCTGTGGCTCGGGCGCCGGCGCCATTCTCACTGCCCTGGCGCGACCGCAAGCCGAAGTGCTGGCGGTGGATATCAATCCGGAAGCGCTGCGCTTGACGCGTATCAACGCAGCGCTGGCTGGGGCGAGCAACCTGCGCGCCGAACGCAGCGACCTGCTGAGCAACGCGCAGGGCGAGTTCGATCTGGTGCTGGCCAATCCTCCTTATCTGGTCGATACCGACCAGCGCGCCTATCGCCACGGCGGCGGGCCGCTCGGTGCCGGGCTGTCGCTGGCGATTCTGGATGCTGCGCTCGGCCGCCTGGCGCCGGGCGGCACGCTACTGCTGTATACCGGGGTCGCCATGATCGACAACCAGGACCCCTTCCTGGACGAGGTGCGCCAGCGCCTGGAGCGTACCGACCTGCAGTGGGGCTACCGTGAGATCGACCCGGACGTGTTTGGCGAGGAGCTGCTTGGCGGGGCCTATACCCAGTGCGATCGCATCGCTGCCGTGGTGCTGGAAGTGACGCGGGCGACGAGCTGAACGTTCCCGTGTGGAAAACGCTTCGCGGTTATCCACCCTACGACTGGCCAGGCGTAGGGTGGATAACGCCGCAGGCTTATCCACGCGCAAGTGAGCGCGCATATCAGACCGGCAACAACACCAGAATCAGCGACAGGCTGATCAACGAGCCCAGCGTCGACAGCAGCACCACCCGCGACACCCGCGAGCCCTCGCGTCCATAAAATTCCGCGAGCATGTACGGCCCGGTCCCGGTGGGTAACGCGCTGAGCAGCAGCGCCGAATAGGCCCACAGCGTCGGCAGCTCGAATACCTGAAAAGCCAGATACCAGGTAATCAGCGGCTGCACCACCAGCTTCAGCCCCACCAGCGGCCACACGCCCTGCACCCTGGCTCCCGGCTGTGGCTGGGCGAGGAACAGCCCCAGCGAAACCAGCGCACAAGGCGCTGCGGCCGCCCCCAGCAGCTTGAGCAATGTCGCCAGCGGCACCGGCAATTGCAGGCTAGTCGCCGCCCACAGCGCACCGAGCAGCGGCGCGATCACCAGTGGATTGCGTACCAGCGCACTACTGACTTTGCCCAGCGTGCGCAACACGCCCTGCCCGGCATGCAGGCCGGTCTCGACGCAGGCCAGGGCGATGGCGAACAGCACACAGACCACCACGATCGAGGCGACCATCGCCGGCTGCAGCGCCTCGTCGCCCAGCACCAGCATGCACAGCGGAATCCCGACATAGCCGGTGTTGGCGTAGGACGCACCCAGCGCGTCCAGGCTGGCGTCGACCAGCGGCTGCTTCTGCAACATGCGATACGCAAGAGTGAAGGCGAACACGCCGAGGCAGCCGATGGCAAAGGCGGCGATAAAGCCGGGTTGCCAGAGCTGATCCCAGGTCGAGGTGGCAACCACGCTGAACAGCAGCGCCGGCAGGCCCAGCCAGACCACGAACCGATTGAGTTCGGAAGCGCCGGTTGGCCCCATCCGCCCGCTACGGCGGCACAGGTAACCGAGCAGGATCAGCGCAAAGACGGGCAGGACGACATTGACGACCGAAGACATGGACTCTCATCTGCAAGCTGGCGGCGCGGCGCAGGGCCACGACCGAAACGGCCGGCCACCATAGCAAATGCGGCGGATCGTCGCGCTCAGAGTCGACCAGGCACTACCCAGCCGACCCTGGGTTTCAGCTCAATGAAGCGCCGGCGAATAGCCGTTGGGCTCGGCCCGCGCGGCGGCGAACTCGGTCTCGACGCTGCCACGCATTTGCGCAGTGCCGCCGGGGAAACCGCTGCGGTCGCTGTAGTCCCATTCGACCACCGGCACCTGCTCGGCATCCAGACCCTTGGCGCAGCTCAGGTCCAGCGCGGTGATACCGGCCACCGCGCCGGCGGCGATGGCGGCATTGGCCGGCTCGCTGCCGTGCTCGATGCTCCAGCCGAGACCGGCCAGATCCAGCGCATCGCCGCCGATACGGCCGTAGATCCAGGGTTTCGGATCATCCGCCAGCAGGATGCCGACACCCGTGGCGATCTCGCGCAGCCCGCAGGCACGGACCACCCCTTCGCTGCCGGACATGCCGATAAAGCGAGCGACCTGCCGCGGCGCCACCAACTGGACGACGCCCAGACCGATACTGAACCAGCCCAGCCCCCGCGCCAGCGTGCGCGCGGAATGGTTGGGCCGGGTGACTTGACGTGGAATGCTCATGAAGACTCCTCGCTCGATAACGTGGCTCGGCTGATCCCTACTTTAGGGATCGGCGATCTGCAGGCTTCAGGGTTTCAGAACGACCTTGATGCAGCCGTCATGCTTGTCGCGGAAGGTCTTGTACATCTCCGGACCCTGCTCGAGGCTGACGCTGTGGGTAATGACGAAGCTCGGATCGATCTCGCCTTCCTGAATGCGCCGCAGCAGGTCGTCGGTCCAGCGATTGACGTGGGTCTGGCCCATGCGGAAGGTCAGGCCCTTGTTCATCGCCGCGCCGAACGGGATCTTGTCGATCAGCCCGCCGTAGACGCCAGGAATCGAAATGATGCCGGCCGGGCGGCAGACGTAGATCATCTCGCGCAGCACGTGCGGGCGGTCGCTCTCGAGCATCAGCGCCTGCTTGGCGCGGTCGTACATCGAATCGATCGAACGCGCCGCGTGCGCCTCCATGCCCACCGAGTCGATGCACTTCTCCGGGCCTTTGCCGCGGGTCAGCTCCTTGAGGCGTTCGAGCACGCTTTCCTCATCGAAGTTGATGGTGATGGCGCCGCCGGCGCGGGCCATGGACAGGCGCTCGGGCACGTTGTCGATACAGATGACCTGCTCGGCGCCCATCATCACCGCGCTGCGGACGGCGAACTGGCCGACCGGCCCGGCCCCCCAGACTGCCACGGTGTCGGTGGGCTGGATGTCGCATTGCGCCGCGGCCTGCCAGCCGGTGGGCAGGATGTCGCCGAGGAACAATACCTGCTCGTCAGTCAGACCATTGGGGATCACCACGGGACCGACATCGGCGTAGGGCACGCGGACGTATTCAGCCTGACCACCGGCATAACCGCCGGTGAGGTGGGTGTAGCCATAGAGGCCGGCGGTGGTGTGGCCGAAGACTTTGTCAGCTACGTCCTTGTTGCGGTTGGTTCGCTCGCACACCGAGAAATTGCCGCGCCGGCACTGGTCGCACTCGCCGCAGACAATGGTGAAGGGCACCACCACGCGGTCGCCAACCTTGAGCTTCTTGTTCGCCGAGCCGACCTCCATCACCTCGCCCATGAACTCGTGGCCCATGATGTCGCCGTGCTGCATGCCGGGCATGAAGCCGTCGTACAGGTGCAGGTCGGAGCCGCAGATGGCGCAGGACGACACCTTGATGATGGCGTCGCGAGGGTCTTCGATGGAGGGATCGGGGACGTGGTCGTCGCAGCGGATGTCGTGCTTGCCGTGCCAGCGGAGGGCTCTCATGGACAATCTCCTGTCGGGTTTCGGAAACGCCGTCTCGGTGATTCTCCTTTGCTGCCTCGTAGCTCCTCTGTAGCCGGTGCGGCGTGCTGTCAGGGTTTTAGTAAGCAGCGCCGCACCAGAGTTGCCCGATTACCGACGGGCTGCACTAATGCCGATTGCGATCCAGCGAAGCGTAACCGTCGCGATAGCTGGGGTACCTGGGTTTCCAGCCCAGCGCACGGGCGCGGGCATTGCTGCAGCGCTTGCTGCCGGCGCGGCGGGTCATGCTCTGCTCGGCCCAGTGAGTGACGCCCAGACGCTCGCGCAGCCAGTCGACCACCTCGTGCAGCGCCGCCGGGTCATCGTCGACGCCGAGATAGCAATCTTCCAGGGCAGCACCACTGGCGTCGCTCTGCAGCAGAAACGCCAACAGCCCGGCGGCGTCGTCGCGATGGATGCGGTTGCTGTACTGCGGCGGATCGCGCTCGACACGCAAACCGGCGCGTACCTGATTCTGCAGCCAGGGGCGCTTCGGGTCGTACAGCCCACCCAGACGCACCCGCGTTACCGGCAGGCCGCAGTCGAGCGCCAGCTGTTCGGCCTCGAGCATCACCCGACCGGTGAAGCCGCCGGGCTCGGTGGCCGAGTCCTCGTCGATCCACTCGCCGTCGCGCTGGGCATATACACCGGTGCTGGAAACGAACAGCAGCCGCCGAGGGCGCTGGCCGCGCTGCTGTAACCAACCGAGCACATTGCGCAGGCCTTCGACATAGGCCTGGCGATAGCCGGCTTCGTCATGTTCGGTGGCGGATGCGGCATAGACCAGATAGTCCAGCGAGCCGTTGGGCCAGCAGCGCGGACAGGTCGGTTCGGAAAGGTCGCCGTTGACCGGCAGGATCGGCACTGCCAGCTGGGCGGCGTTGCGCCGCAGGCCATACACCGTCCAGCCGTCCCGACTCAGTTGCAGACCGAGACGACTGCCAAGGTCGCCACAGCCTGCGATCAATACGCTTAGGCGCTTGCCCATGTTCTGCTCCCTCAGTTGTAACCCGCCGCGCGGGCCGCACGAAACCCGAGTGTACCGACTTTCGAAGCCTGGCCGACCGGTTGGTTCTGCGCTGCGCAAAAGGCTATGCTTGCCGGCACATTGATGGATGCTGACTATGACTCTGACCGAATTGCGCTACATCGTGACCCTTGCCCAGGAACAGCACTTCGGCCGCGCCGCTGAACGCTGCCACGTCAGTCAGCCGACCCTTTCGGTCGGTGTGAAGAAGCTCGAGGACGAGCTCGGTGTGCTGATCTTCGAGCGGACCAAGAGCGCAGTGCGCCTCACGCCGGTCGGCGAAGGCATCGTCACCCAGGCGCAGAAGGTGCTGGAGCAGGCACAGAGCATTCGCGAGCTGGCCCAGGTCGGCAAGAATCAGCTGGCCGCACCGCTGAAGGTCGGCGCCATCTACACCGTCGGCCCTTACATGTTCCCGCACCTGATTCCGCAGCTGCATCGTGTGGCGCCGGACATGCCGCTGTACATCGAAGAGAACTTCACCCACATCCTGCGCGACAAGCTGCGCACCGGCGAGCTGGACGCGATCATCGTTGCGCTGCCGTTCCAGGAAGCCGACGTGCTGACCAAGCCGCTCTACGACGAGCCGTTCTACGTACTGATGCCGGCCGACCATCCGTGGACGGCAAAGGAAACCATCGACGCCGAGATGCTCAACGACAAGAGCCTGCTGCTGCTCGGTGAAGGCCACTGCTTCCGCGATCAGGTGCTCGAAGCCTGTCCGACCACCCGCAAGGGCGAGGCGCCGAGCCACACCACGGTGGAATCCAGCTCGCTGGAAACCATCCGCCACATGGTCGCCTCGGGCCTGGGCGTGTCGATCCTGCCGCTGTCGGCGGTGGAGAGCCACCACTACTCCCCCGGTGTGCTGGAGACCCGCCCCCTGACGCCGCCAGTGCCGTTCCGCACCGTGGCGATTGCCTGGCGCGCCAGCTTTCCGCGGCCCAAGGCCATCGAGATCCTCGCTGACTCGATCCGCCTGTGTTCGGTAGGCAAGCCGCCATCGGCGAAAGCCTGAGGCCATGAGCGAACTGGCGACCGTTCCGGTCACCGCACTCAAGGGCGTCGGCGCCGCACTGGCCGAGAAGCTCGCCAGGGTCGGCCTGGAAACCCTGCAGGACGTGCTCTTCCACCTGCCGCTGCGTTACCAGGACCGCACCCGCGTGGTGCCCATCGGAGCCCTGCGCCCGGGGCAGGACGCGGTGATCGAAGGCGTGGTGTCCGGCGCCGATATCGTCATGGGTCGCCGCCGCAGCCTGCTGGTGCGCCTGCAGGACGGCAGTGGCACCCTGAGCCTGCGCTTCTACCATTTCAGCCAGGCGCAGAAGGAAGCCATGAAGCGCGGCACCCAGCTGCGCTGCTACGGCGAGGCGCGTCCCGGTGCCTCGGGGCTGGAGATCTATCACCCGGAATACCGCGCACTGACCGGCGAGCCGGCACCGGTGGAACAGACCCTGACGCCGATCTACCCGACCACCGAAGGCCTGACCCAGCAGCGCCTGCGCAACCTCAGCGAGCAGGCGCTGGCGCGGCTCGGCCCGCACAGCCTGCCGGACTGGCTGCCCGCCGAGCTGGCCCGTGATTATCGGCTCGGCCCGCTGGATCAGGCGTTGCGCTACCTGCACCGGCCACCCGCCGACGCCAATCTGGAAGAACTCGCCGAAGGCCGCCACTGGGCCCAGCACCGCCTGGCCTTCGAGGAACTGCTGACCCATCAGCTGTCGCTGCAGCGCCTGCGCGAGCGGGTTCGCGCCCAGCAGGCACCGGCGCTGCCAGCAGCGAAAAGCTTGCCACAGCGCTTTCTCGCCAACCTCGGCTTCGCTCCAACCGGCGCGCAGCAGCGCGTCGGTGCCGAGATCGCCTATGACCTGGCGCAGGACGAGCCCATGCTGCGCCTGGTGCAGGGTGATGTTGGCGCTGGCAAGACGGTGGTCGCCGCCCTCGCTGCCTTGCAGGCGCTGGAAGCCGGCTACCAGGTGGCGCTGATGGCGCCGACAGAAATCCTCGCCGAGCAGCATTTTCTCAACTTCAGCAAGTGGCTCGAACCGCTCGGCATCGAGGTCGCCTGGCTCGCCGGCAAGCTCAAGGGCAAGGCCCGCGCCGCATCGCTGGAACAGATCGCCGGTGGCTGCCCGATGGTGGTCGGCACCCACGCGCTGTTTCAGGACGAGGTGGTGTTCAAGCGCCTGGCGCTGGTGATCATCGACGAGCAGCACCGCTTCGGCGTGCAGCAGCGCCTGGCCCTGCGCCAGAAAGGCATCGACGGTCGACTCTGCCCGCACCAGCTGATCATGACCGCCACGCCAATCCCTCGCACCCTGGCGATGAGTGCCTACGCCGATCTCGATACCTCGATCCTCGACGAACTGCCGCCAGGGCGTACGCCGGTGAACACCCTGGTAATCGCAGATAGTCGGCGCCTGGAGGTGATCGAGCGGGTGCGCATCGCCTGCAACGAGGGGCGCCAGGCGTACTGGGTGTGCACCCTGATCGAGGAATCCGAAGAGCTGACCTGCCAAGCCGCGGAAACCACCTTCGAAGACCTCTCGGCGGCGCTGGTCGGGCTGCGCGTCGGGCTGATCCACGGGCGCATGAAACCGGCCGAGAAGGCCGCGGTGATGGAGCAGTTCAAGCGTGGCGAGCTGCAACTGCTGGTCGCCACCACCGTCATCGAAGTGGGCGTCGACGTGCCTAACGCCAGCCTGATGATCATCGAAAACCCGGAGCGCCTGGGCCTGGCCCAGCTGCACCAGCTGCGCGGGCGGGTCGGCCGTGGCAGTGCGGCAAGTCATTGCGTGCTGCTGTACCATCCGCCGCTGTCGCAGCTCGGCCGCGAGCGGCTGGCGATCATGCGCGAGACCTGTGACGGCTTCCTGATCGCCGAGAAAGACCTGGAACTGCGCGGCCCCGGCGAGATGCTCGGCACCCGCCAGACCGGCCTCTTGCAGTTCAAGGTCGCCGATCTGATGCGCGATGCCGAGCTGCTCCCGGCGGTGCGCGATGCCGCCCAGGAATTGCTGGCGCGCTGGCCGCAGCACGTCAGCCCGCTGCTCGAGCGTTGGCTGCGTCATGGCCAGGAATACGGCCAGGTATGACAACCATCCGTCGCCACATCATCCGTGGCTGACGGCTTCGCTATACTCCGGCAGGTCACTACAACGGGTCCGCTCATGAATTCTGCTGTCGACACCGAAAGCTGCTCCGAACTGCCCCTCCTGATCACCAAGCTGTTGAAAGACCTCGGTGTGAGCTACCAGATCCAGCGCGATCGCCCCAACATTCCCGCTGCGCAGCGGGTGCAGGCGGTGCTGCTGGACGACAGCATCGGCGCGATGCTGGTGCTCTTCCCGCAGGATCATCTGCTCGACCTTGCACGCCTGGCCGAACTCACCGGCCGCGAGCTGGCCGCGGTCAAGCCGGAGCGGCTGGCGCGCATGCTCGCCAAGCACGAGTTGAGCCGCCTGCCCGGCCTGCCGCCACTGACCAGCTCGCCCTGCCTGTACGAAGAGTGCCTGATGCAGCAGCCACGGCTACTGGTTGAATCCGGCCAGCCTGGCCTGCTGGTGGAGGTCAGCAGTGGCGACTTCAAGCGTCTGCTGAGCAAGGCCACGGCCGGTAGCTTCGCCGTACCGCTGAGCAGCATCCGGCCGAACCTGGACCGCCCGGACGACGACCGCGCCGAGATCAGTCAGGCGGTGCAGAGTTTCACCGCGCGACGCATCCAGAAGCGTCTGGAAGAAACCATCGAGATTCCGCCGCTGCCGCATACGGCGCAGAAAATCATCAAGCTGCGGGTCAACCCCGACGCCACGGTCGACGACATCACCGGCGTGGTGGAAACCGACCCGGCATTGGCGGCGCAGGTGATCAGCTGGGCGGCCTCACCCTACTACGCCGCTCCCGGGCGCATCCGCTCGGTGGAAGACGCCATCGTCCGCGTGCTCGGCTTCGACCTGGTGATCAACCTGGCCCTTGGTCTAGCGCTGGGCAAGACCATCAGCCTGCCGGACGACAAGCCACAGGACGCCACGCCCTACTGGCAACAGGCGATCTACACAGCCGCGGTCATCGAGGGGCTGACCCGTGCGATCCCCCGCGAACAGCGCCCGGAACCCGGCCTGAGCTACCTCGCCGGACTGCTGCACAACTTCGGCTATCTGGTACTGGCGCACGTCTTTCCACCGCATTTTTCGCTGATCTGCCGGCACCTGGAAGCCAACCCGCACCTGTCGCACAGTCACGTCGAGCAGCATCTGCTGGGTATCACCCGCGAGCAGATCGGTGCCTGGCTGATGCGTCTGTGGGGCATGCCCGAGGAATTGGCGGCCGCCTTGCGTTTCCAGAACGACCCCGGCTATGACGGCGAAGATGCGGCCTATCCGAACCTGGTCTGCCTGGCGGTACGCATGCTGCGCAACCGCGGCATCGGCAGCGGGCCGGATGCCGAGGTGCCGCAGCAGCTGTTCGATCGCCTGGGTATCACCCGCGAGAAGGCCAACGACGCGATTGCCAAGGTACTCGCCGCTGAAGCCGCCTTGCGCGCCCTGGCGATGCAGTTCAACTCACCACACTGACAGCTCGCGCCGCCGGGTCTGTGCCTCGCGCAGGCCCGGCGATGGATCAGGGCGCCATCAACTCCCCGCGCGAAAGCTCACCCGCGCATTCACCAGCCCTTCACCGGCGCGCTCCAGGCTGACGTCAGCAATGCTCACGCCCTGCCCCTGCAGGGTGTCGAACCAGCGCAACAGCAATGCGTACGATGCCCCCGGCAGGCTCACCTGCACGCTGCCGTCGCTGCCATTGTCGAAGCTCTCGATTCGCAGGTTGCCCTGCTGCGCGCTTTCGGTGATCACCCCCTGCAGCTGCTCCGGCGCCAGCTCGACCTGGTTGCTGCGCTCCATCTGGCGCGCCAGATCGGTGTTCTGCTCCATGTAGGCATGCAGTTCGCGCTGCGCCTGGTAATACTCGCGAGCGTCGGCGGCCTGGCGTTGCGCCGGCAGCCACAGCCAGAGATAGAACAGCACGGCGAGCAGAAAGGCGCCGAGCAGGCTCAGCGAGGTGCGCTCACGGGGCGCCAGGCGCTGCCAGCGCTGCCACAGCGGCGAATCGGCGAGGCGCACGGCCAGTTGTTGCTTGAGATTCATCATCAGCCTCCGATCACCACGCGCGCGCTGACGCCATCGCCTTCTCGACTGGCCGAGCCCAGCTGCACGCTCTGACCGGTGTCACCCAGGCGTTGGCGCAATGTTTCCAGCGTGGGAAAGTCCATGGCCTGCACCTGCAGCGCCAGATCGCCGCGATCCTGGTTGTAGTCGAGCTGGCCGATGGTCACCGGAATGCCGTCCTCCAGTGCCGCGGCGGCGTGGTCGAGCAGGCGCAGAAAGCCCGTCTGGCCACCGCTGCCGCGGACCAGATGATCATCGAACTGCGCGCGCATGTTGACGATGCGGATGTCTTCGGGAAACAGCTCGCGATACAGCGCCAGACTGGCCTCGGCGTAGGCATCGCCCTGGCGCTGGAAATACCAGGCCTGACTCAGGTTGAAGCCCAGCTGCACCAGCAGGATCAGGCCGGCCACGGCGAATAGCGGTTTCCAGTAACCGAGGCCGGTATTGCCAACCTCCACGGCGAAGTCACCCTGGGCAAGGTTGATCGCTGCCGCGCGCTGCGAACCGAGAAGCGCATAGGGATCGTCCACCTGCCGGTAGTCGTCGAGCGCCAGCGGCGGCTCGCTTTCGCTGCCCTGCGCATGCCAGGGCGCCGGGCAGAGGCCGGACAGCTGCGGCCAATCCTCGGTGGCGAATGCCAAGCGCGTTTCGCCGACGCCGCCGAGCAGGCCACGCTCACCGATGAACAACAGCTGCGTGCCGTCCCGCGGCAGCAGATCGGCGTCGACATGAATCGCCACGATCAGCAGGCCCAGCTCGCGCAACTGGCCAAGCCAGTCATCCAGAAGCTGGCGGCGGATCGCTACGACCCGCAGGCGGCCGTCCGGCAGTGCTTCGCCGAGGGCCAGATGCAGATCGTCGACGTTTTCCGCCAGCAGTTCCTCGGCGGCGTAGGCCAGCGCCTGCTGCATCCAGCGCGCCTTGCGCGTCGGCAGGGTGACGGCGAAAAAGCTGCAGACTTCCGCCGGCAGGATCAGGCTGATCGCGCCATTGCCTGCGGCGCATTCGCCCAGTGGCTGCCAGCGGCCGGGTTCGTCCTTTGGCAGCCAGTAGACGCGGGTCTCGGCATCGAGCCGGGCCGGGCAGTCGGCGGGCAGAAACAGGCAATCCATGGTCTAACGTTCTCCGTCGGATGGGAGGGTCTGCCGGGCCGGCTGACCGAGATTTCGCGCGAGCACGCGGACGCTGCCGTCCTGCTCACGTTGCAACAGGCTGACCAGCGCCAGCCGGCGGTCGCCCAGGCGCACTTCACTGGTGGCCTGGAAGAATTGACTGCCAACCGCCAGCGCAGTGCCCTGCAGCGTAGTCCCGGCCAGCGCCGGCTGCGCGAGGAACGCCGCGCTGTTGCGAAACGGCGCGGCGCGGCGCAGCTCGACCAGCGACTCGGCCGCGCCAAGGCTGATGTTGTCGCTCAGGCTGGAAAGCACCATCGCGCTCGCCGTGTTGACGTTCAGCGGCACGTTGGGCGGCAACACTACGACATAGGGCGCCAGGCGCTGAAAATCCTCTTCGCGCATGTCCAGCAGCAGGCGCAGCTCGGACAGGTCGTGGAGCCGGCGACCGGCGCTGCGATAGGGCGTATCGAGGCCGAGATAGGCGTTGTCTTCGGCACCCAGCTCGCCGCTCGGCTGCTGGTCGGGATCGATCCAGTCGAGCAGGCGCTCGGCATAGGGCGCGCTGATCTGCAGGCGCAGCAGCAGCCGGCGGAACTGCTCAACCGCGGCGGGGTTGGGCTGCTGGTCGCGCAGCAGGTCGTTGAGGTTGAAGCGTCCGGCGAGATCCTCGATACGCACGAGGATCTCGCCCTGATCGATCTCGAATGCCGGCAGCGGCTGCGCCCAGGGCTCGAGCAGATGATCGACGGCCGCGGCCTCACCATTGGCGCCTGTCTCGCCCGTCGCGCCAGCCCGCAGATCGCGAGCGAGCATGGCCTGGGCCAGCGCTTCGCCGCCCAGCGCGTAGTGCCAGGCCTGGCGTGCCTGCAGCTGGTTGCTGCTGGCACGAATGCTGAGCTGCTGGCGCGCGACCATCGCCGCGCTGACCACGGTGACGATGGCCACCACCAGCAGCACGGTAATCAGGGCAACGCCGCGCTGGCACCTCATTGCGGCAGCTCCCCTTCGAACGGCTCGGGCACGCCTTCGGCGCCGGGCAATGCCTGCTGCGTCGTCTGCTCGACGGCGTCGGGCAGGCGCAGCAGACGGGTGATACGGCCGTAGCGGGCGTGCTCGATATTCAATTCCAGGGCGATCGGTAGGCGCTCGGCGGCATTCTCCGGGCTGCCGCGGCCGAAATCGAACGGCGGCCACTCCTCGTGCCACACCGCCTCTTCGTCCAGGTAGCGCAACTGCAGGCCCTGCACGTCTTCCAGTACCCGCTGCACGCGCGGCTCGCTGTCGAGGTCACGGTCCAGCACCACCCAGTAGACGCGCTCGAGGTTGTCGCCAGCCAGGCGCCAGCGCACCCGCTGCAGATTGGCGCGACGCAGCCCGGTGGGATTGCGCCAGCCGGCACGGGTCAGCTCCAGCACCGGCGCGCCATCTTCGCCATCGAGCTGCCCGATGAAGGCATTGCGCTCGTCGCCGAACTCATCGCGGATCGGCCGCCCGATCACCTGCTGCAGGTCACGTTCGAAGGCCCACACCGCGCGGCCCAGCTCGCGCAGCTGCAGCTCCTGGGCACGCACCGCCTCATCGCTTTGCAGCACCGCTTCGAGCATGCGATAGGTGCCGAGGCCAAGCAGCGCGAACAGGGCGATGGCAATCAACAGCTCGAGCAGGGTGAACCCGGCGCTGGTGCGCGCATGAGCGTTCATTGGCGCGCGGCTCCCGGGCCGACACCGATGAATCCGGTGAGGCTGGTGACCGCGCGCTCGGGTACCGGATCGCTGCGGCCACGCGATGTCTGCAGCGCAACCCAGACGGTCACCCGCAGCAGGCCCGGATCGGCGCTGGCCTCGATTTCGCTGAGGGTCTGCCACTGGCGGCCGCCGTATTCCAGCGCCTGGGTTTCGCGGCCGATGGCAGGCGGGGTCTGCTGCAACTGCAGTTCGCTGATGCGGTTGTCGGCGATCCAGCCGGCCAGGGTCAGTTCCTCCAGCCGCCCGGCGTTGCTCAGGCTGCGCCCGGCCGCGGTGAGCACCACGGCCGACACGCTGGCGAAGATCGCCAGTGCCACCAGCACTTCCAGCAGGGTGAAACCGCGGCCGGCCCTGGCCGAGCGCCCGCTCATCGCCTGTCCTCGATGACTTTTGCCTCAGGCAGACGAAAGCCGTCGCTGGTGACCAGCCAGCCACCGCCGCGCGGCTTGCGTTCGGACAGGCGCAGGCTGAACGGCGACAGCTCGCCGCTGGACAGGATCAGCAACTGCGGCTCCAGCCGCGGCGCACGACGTTCGGTTCGCTCGCCTTCGCGCGGCAGCCCGGCGCGGTCGTCCTCGCGCTGGGTTGGGGCCACCAGTTCCAGCGGCGTGCCGTCCAGTTCCAGATCCAGGCGCATCCACTTCGGCACCTTGTGCACCTTGCGTCGCTCGACTTCCAGCCAGCGCGTGGCCGCCTCGTCGTAGCGCAGCACCCGGTAACCCTCGCTGTTGACCAGCAGGCCGTATTCGCGACTGTCGAGTACCGCCTCGTCGCTGAGCACGCCGATCAGCGCAGCCAGTCGTCGCGCCTCGTCACGCAGCTCGCGCGAGGTGCTCGAACCGCCGACGCTGAGCACCGCCACGCTGACCAGAATGCCCAACAGGACGATCACCACCAGCAGTTCGATCAGCGTGAAGGCGCGGGCGCGCTGCCGCATCGATTAGAGGTCCCAGTTACCGATGTCGGCGTTGAGGTCGCTGCCGCCGGGCTTGCCGTCGGCGCCGAAGGAGTAGAGGTCGAACTGGCCCTGGGTACCTGGCGAGAGGTACTGGTAGTCGTTGCCCCACGGGTCCTTGGGCAGGCGCTTGAGGTAACCGTCGCGGTTCCAGTTCTTCGGCTGCGGGTTGCCGGAAGGCTTATTCACCAGCGCCTCCAGCCCCTGCTGGGTGCTCGGGTAGGCGAAGTTGTCCAGCTTGTACATGTCCAGCGCGGCGGCGACGGCCTTGATGTCGCCCTTGGCCACGGTGACCTTGGCCTGATCCGGGCGGCTCATCACCTGCGGCACCACCAGCGCGGCGAGGATGCCGAGGATGACCACCACCACCATGATTTCGATGAGGGTGAAGCCCCCTTGCGTGCGTCGTTGCAACTTCATTGTCGTTACCCCACCAGTTGGTTGAGAGAGAGGATCGGCATCAGGATCGCCAGCACGATGACCAGCACCACAGCCCCCATGAACACCAGCATGAACGGTTCGAACAGGCCGACCAGCAGAGACACCTGAGCGGCGAGGTCGTTCTCCTGATTACGCGCGGTTCGCGCCAGCATCTGATCCAGTTCACCGGATTTCTCGCCGCTGGCGATCATGTGCAGCATCATCGGCGGGAATTCGCCGGTGGCATCCAGCGCGCGGGTCAGGCTGCTGCCTTCGCGCACCTTCTGCGCCGCCTCCACCACCCGCTCGCGGATGCGCAGATTGGCGATCACCGCGGCGGCGATGGACAGCGCTTCCACCAGCGGCACGCCGCTCTTGGTGAGGATCGCCAGGGTCGAGGCGAAGCGCGCGGTATTGGTCGCCCGGCTCAGCCGACCGATCAGCGGTATCCGCAGAATGAACGCATGCCAGCGCAGGCGCAGCGCCGGGTCGCGCAAGGCCGCACGCATGGCCATCAAGGCGGCGATAATTCCGAGCACGATCAGCCAGCCCCAGTTCTTCACCACGTCGCTGGTGGCGATCAGCCCGCGGGTCAGCGCCGGCAGTTCCTGACCGGTGTTGACGAATACCTTGACCACGTCCGGCACCACGTAGCCGAGCAGGAGCACGACGATGGCCAGCGAGGCGACCATCAGGATCACCGGATAGAGCAGCGCCAGCTGGATCTTCTGCCGCGACTGCTGACGCTGATCCGTGTAGTCGGCGAGCTGATCGAGCACCAGCCCGAGATGGCCGGCATGCTCCCCCGCCGCCACGGTGGCGCGATAGAGCTCGGGAAACGCCGACGGATATTCGCGCAAGGCCGCAGCCAGGCTGTGGCCTTCCATCACCCGCGCACGCACGGCCAGCAGCATCGATTTGATCTTCGCCGAGGTGGACTGCGCCGCTGCCGCGCGCAAGGCTTCCTCGATCGGCAGCGCAGCCTGCACCAGCGTCGCCAGCTGCCGGGTGACCAATGCCAGATCGCGCGCTGACAGGCCACGACCGAAGCTGAAACCGCCGCGGCTGACGTCTTCCTTGGACTTGGCCTGCTTCACCTCCAGCGGTGCCCACTGCTTCTCGCGCAGCAGCTGGCGCGCCTGACGCGGGCTGTCAGCTTCGATCAGGCCCTTCTGCTCACGGCCACGCGGGTCGAGGGCAAGGTATTCGAAGGCAGCCATCAGGCGGTCTCCAACAGGGGCGATTGGCGGTCAAGAGCGCTCCCACGCAGGCACCGCAAAGCCATGGGAGCCGCCTTGGCCGCGAATGGCGTCACCGTGCAGCGTCGGTCAGGCTGCAGATGCCTCTCCAGGCGAGCCGGAAACAACCCCATCCCCTCACTCCTCACGCGTCACCCGCAGCACTTCCTCGATGGTGGTCACGCCCTCGCGCACCTTGCGCAGGCCGTCGTCGCGGATGCTCGGCCCCAGTACCCGAGCGTGACGCAGCATGTCCTGCTCGCTGGCGCGGGTGTGCACCATGGTGCGCAGGGCGTCGTCGAACAGCACCAGCTCATAGATGCCGGTACGCCCGCGGTAACCGAGGGCCCGGCACTGCTCGCAGCCTTCGGCGTGATACAGCGTCGGCGCCTCGGCCAGGCTGGCCCCGAGCAGCTCGCACTCGGCGGCATCGGCGACGTAGGCGCGCTTGCAGTCATTGCACAACACCCGCACGAGGCGCTGGGCCAGTACGCCGAGCAGCGAGGAGGAGATCAGGAACGGCTCGACGCCCATGTCCACCAGCCGTGTGACGGCGCCGATGGCGCTGTTGGTGTGCAGCGTGGAAAGCACCAGGTGGCCGGTGAGCGAGGCCTGCACCGCCATGTCGGCGGTTTCCTGGTCGCGGATCTCACCGACCATCACAACGTCCGGGTCCTGGCGCAGGATGGCGCGCAGGCCGCGGGCGAACGTCATGTCGACCTTGGTGTTGACCTGGGTCTGGCCGATGCCTTCGAGGTGGTATTCGATGGGGTCCTCGACGGTGAGGATGTTGCGCGTGCGGTCATTCAACGTGGTCAGCGCGGCGTAGAGCGTGGTGGTCTTGCCCGACCCGGTGGGGCCGGTGACCAGAATGATGCCGTGCGGTTTCTTCACCGCCCGCTCCAGGTGTTCGCGATCCTGCTCGTTCATGCCCAGATGGCGCAGGGTCAGGCGACCGGCCTGCTTGTCCAGGAGACGCAACACCACCCGCTCGCCATTGGCCGAGGGCAGCGTGGAGACACGGATGTCGACCTCGCGGCCGCCGACGCGCAGCGAGATGCGCCCGTCCTGCGGGATGCGCTTCTCGGCGATGTCCAGCTTGGCCATGACCTTGATCCGCGACACCAGCAGCGCCGCCAGCTCGCGCTTGGGCTGCACCACTTCACGGAGGATGCCATCGACGCGAAAGCGGATCACCAGGCGCTTCTCGAAGGTTTCGATATGGATATCCGAGGCGTTCTCGGCAATCGCCTCGCCGAGGATCGCGTTGATCAGGCGGATGATCGGCGCGTCGTCCTCCTGCTCCAGCAGGTCCTCGGTTTCCTGGATCTGATCAGCCAGGCTGGCCAGGTCGAGGTCGTTGCCCAGCCCCTCGACCATCAGCATCGCCGCCGAGGAGTCGTGCTGGTAGGCGGCACCGAGCGCCTGATCGAAATCCGCCTGGGCCAGCCACTGCATCGGCAGCCGCATGCCAACGACCCGCTGCGCCTCCTGCACTGCGGTCAGCGCGGCGCCCTCGCGCAGGCCGAGGTGCAGCTCGCCGCCACGCTCCAGCAGGATCACGCCGTGCCGACGCGCAAAGGCGAACGGCAGGCGGCGCTGGGCCGGCTGTTCGAGCAGCGTGGTGACTTCGTTTACATCGAGTTCGGGCATCGTCCAGCTCCACCAGCGATACGCAGCGACCCGACGTCACTGCGTTCGAAACACTCCAATCGGGTCCAACCAGCCTAGTTGGACTACAAGGATTGAATGACATTTCAACGTGCGCGCGTTTTTCATGCATACCCGACTTAACCCGACACCAAGGTCGGAGATGCTTGGCACCGCTGACGAATACCCTGTCAATGGCGCGTCATTCATGATGCGGCCGTGTCGTGTGCCTGGCGCGGACGAACTGGTCGTACGCAGAGCCAAACAGGACGCAATCTGCAGCGAAGCACGGAAAACAGGCAGTCATCCTGCGACCGGCGCGTCAAATACAATCGTTTGATTGAAACAGTTGTTTGATTTTTTCAAGGCTTGCAGAATGCCGCGCCGGGCGATCCGTTTTTGCGCATCGCCCGGCTGGCTTCACCTGTTCCATACCCCGTTCGCCAGAGCAGCGGGCGGGTGAAAAGCACGTCGGTGCGCGGTTCGCCGCAGCACCGGTCATGATCACGCAGGAGAACAACAACAATGCACATCGGTGTTCCTCTCGAAACCCACTCCGGGGAAACGCGCGTCGCCGCAACCCCGGAAACCGTCAAGAAACTGATCGGCCAAGGGCACCGGGTGACGCTGCAAAGCGGCGCCGGGTTGCTTTCCAGCGTGCCGGACAGCGCCTATGAGGCGGTCGGCGCAACCATCGGCGATGCCGCCGCGGCCTTTGCCGCCGAGCTGGTGCTGAAGGTCAATGCGCCGGACGATGCCGAACTGGCGCAGATGCAGTCCGGCAGCGTGCTGCTGGGCATGCTCAACCCGTTCGACAATGACTGCATCGCGCGCATGGCTGCCCGCGGCGTCGCCGCCTTCGCCCTCGAGGCGGCGCCGCGTACGTCCCGTGCACAGAGCCTGGACGTGCTCTCGTCGCAGGCCAACATCGCCGGCTACAAGGCGGTGCTGGTCGGTGCCCATCACTACCCGCGCTTCATGCCGATGCTGATGACCGCCGCCGGTACGGTGAAGGCCGCACGCGTGCTGATCCTCGGTGCCGGTGTCGCCGGGCTGCAGGCCATCGCCACAGCCAAGCGCCTGGGTGCAGTGGTCGAGGCTTCGGACGTGCGTCCGGCGGTGAAGGAGCAGATCGAATCGCTCGGCGCCAAGTTCGTCGACGTGCCGCTTGAGACCGACGAGGAGCGCGAATGCGCCGAAGGCGTCGGCGGCTATGCGCGGCCGATGCCGGCCTCATGGATGGCGCGTCAGGCACAGGCCGTGCACGACCGTGCGCTGCAGTCGGACATCGTCATCACCACCGCGCTGATCCCGGGCCGCAAGGCGCCGACGCTGCTGCAGGAAGCCACCGTCGAGCAGATGAAGCCCGGCTCGGTGATCGTCGACCTGGCAGCCGGCCACGGCGGCAACTGCCCGCTGACCGAGATCGACCAGGTGGTGGTGCGCCACGGTGTGACCATCGTCGGACACGCCAACCTGGCGACGCTGGTCGCGGCCGACGCCTCGGCGCTGTACGCCCGCAACCTGCTGGATTTTCTCAAGCTGGTCATCGACAAGGACGGCCAGTTCCAGCTCAACCTCGAAGACGACATCGTCGCCGCATGCCTGATGTGCCGCGACGGCCAGGTCGTGCGGACCAACGGTTAAGGGAGACGCGAACATGGATCTGATTTCGGACGGCATCTACAACCTGATCATCTTCGTGCTGGCGATCTACGTCGGCTACCACGTGGTCTGGAACGTCACCCCGGCCCTGCACACCCCGCTGATGGCAGTCACCAACGCGATTTCGGCGATCGTCATCGTCGGCGCCATGCTGGCCGCCGCGCTCACCGTCACCCCGCTGGGCAAGGCCATGGGCACCCTCGCCGTGGCGCTGGCCGCGGTCAACGTGTTCGGGGGCTTCCTGGTCACTCGTCGCATGCTGGAAATGTTCAAGAAGAAGGACCGCAGCGCGGCCAAGGCGGAGGGCAAGTAAGCCATGAGCATGAACCTGATCACCCTGCTCTATCTGGTCGCCTCGGTGTGCTTTATCCAGGCACTGAAGGGCCTTTCCCACCCCACCACCTCAAGACGCGGCAACCTGTTCGGCATGATCGGCATGGGCCTCGCCGTGCTCACCACGGTCGGCCTGATCTTCAAGCTCGGCAGCGAGCTGGCCACCGCCGGCATCGGCTACGTGATCGTCGGCCTGCTGATCGGCGGCAGCGTCGGCACCGTCATGGCCAAGCGCGTCGAGATGACCAAGATGCCCGAGCTGGTCGCCTTCATGCACAGCATGATCGGCCTGGCCGCGGTATTCATCGCCATCGCCGCGGTGGTCGAGCCGCAGTCGCTGGGCATCGTCGAGCAGATCGGCTACGCGATTCCGGTGGGTAACCGCCTGGAGCTGTTCCTCGGCGCGGCCATCGGTGCCATCACCTTCTCCGGTTCGGTGATCGCCTTCGGCAAGCTCTCGGGCAAGTACAAGTTCCGCCTGTTCCAGGGCGCCCCGGTGGTATTCAAGGGCCAGCACATGGTCAACCTGGCCGTGGGCCTTGCGATCGTCGGCCTGGGCCTGGTCTACACCTTCACCGGCAACCTGACCGCCTTCGCCATCCTGGTGGCGCTGGCGTTCGTGATCGGCGTGCTGATCATCATCCCCATCGGCGGCGCGGACATGCCGGTGGTGGTGTCGATGCTCAATTCGTATTCGGGCTGGGCGGCCGCCGGTATCGGCTTCTCGCTGAACAACTCGATGCTGATCATCGCCGGCTCGCTGGTGGGCTCTTCCGGCGCGATCCTCTCGTACATCATGTGCAAGGCGATGAACCGCTCGTTCTTCAACGTGATCCTCGGCGGCTTCGGTGCCGACGCCGATGCCGGCGGCCCGGCGGGCGCGCAGCTGGAGCGCAACGTGAAGTCCGGTTCGGCCGACGACGCCGCCTTCCTGCTGACCAACGCCGACACCGTGATCATCGTTCCCGGCTACGGCCTGGCGGTGGCCCGCGCGCAGCACGCGCTGATGGAGCTGGCCGAGAAGCTGACGCACATGGGCGTGACCGTGAAGTACGCGATCCACCCGGTCGCCGGCCGCATGCCGGGGCACATGAACGTGCTGCTGGCCGAAGCCGAGGTGCCCTACGAGCAGGTCTTCGAGATGGAGGACATCAACTCCGAGTTCGGCCAGGCCGACGTGGTGCTGGTACTTGGCGCCAACGACGTGGTCAACCCGGCGGCGAAGAACGATCCAAAGTCGCCCATCGCCGGCATGCCGATCCTCGAGGCGTACAAGGCCAAGACAGTCATCGTCAACAAGCGCTCCATGGCCAGCGGCTATGCCGGTCTGGACAACGAACTGTTCTACATGGACAAGACGATGATGGTCTTCGGCGACGCCAAGAAGGTGGTCGAGGATATGGTCAAGGCCGTGGAATGATCGCCTCGCGCTGAAACGAAAAACCCCTCCCAGCCAAACCGCGAGGGGTTTTTCTTTGCCTGTCGAAGGTCAGACGCTGAAGCCGAACACCTCGCCCAGGTGCCGCCGATAGCGCTCGACATCCGCCTCGATCTGCGGCCGCTTCATCACATCGACGCAGAGGAAGGTCGGCAGGCCCTGCAGGCCGAGAAACTCGTGGGCCTTGTGAAACGGCAGGTAGACGGCATCCACGCCCTTGCCGGCGAAGAAATCGCTGGGGTCGTCGAAGGCCTGCTGTGGCGCGTTCCAGGTCGCGGAAATCATGTAGCGCTTGCCCTGTAACAGACCGCCGCTACCGTACTTCTGCGAGGCATCGGAGCGGGTGCGGCCGTCGTTGGCGTAGAGGCTGCCGTGGCCGGCGGTGAACACCTCGTCCAGGTATTTCTTCACCGTCCAGGGTGCGCCCATCCACCAGCCGGGCATCTGATAGATCAGCGCATCCGCCCAGAGAATCTTCTCGACTTCCTGCTGCACGTCGTAGCCGGCATCGATCTCGGTGGTGCGGACCTCGAAGCCGGCCGCGGTCAGGGTTTCGATGGCTGCCTGATGCAGCGTGGCGTTGTACTGGCCGGCCGAGTGGGCGAAGGCCTTGCCGCCGTTGAGTAGCAGAATCTTCTTCATGGGAATGCCTCAGCAACAGAATGGCGCGCAGCTTAGCCACCCCTGCGCACCGCTCCCAGACCGTAACGGGCAAATGATCTTTGCGCTGCAGTCACGAATCCGCCGCTGATTGGCTCCGATTCAGCCCGCTTTTGCGACCGCTGTTGTTTCTGGTCGCGACGCATAGCGCTGCGCCAGTACCGCGCAGACCATCAGCTGAATCTGGTGAAACAGCATCAATGGCAGGATCAGCGTGCCCAGCGCACCGCCGGCGAACAGCACCTGCGCCATGGGGATGCCGGTGGCCAGGCTCTTCTTCGAGCCGGCGAAGAGAATGGTGATGCGGTCCTCCAGATCGAAGTCCAGCCAGCGCGCCGCCAGCCAGGTAATCAGCAGGGCCAGCGCCAGCAGCAGACAGCAGGCCAGCACCAGACCCAGCAGCTGCGGCAGCGGCACCTGCTGCCAGATGCCCTCGACCACCGCATGGCTGAACGCGGTGTAGACCACCAGCAGGATAGAGCTCTGGTCGACGTTCTTTAGCCAGCCCTTGTTGCGCGCCACCCAGTCGCCAATCCAGCGCCGCGCGATCTGCCCGGCGATGAACGGCAGCAGCAGCTGCACGACGATCTTGCCGATGGCATCCAGCGTCGAGCCGCCTTCGCCCTGCGCGCCCATCAGCAGCAGTACCAGCAGCGGCGTGAGGAAGATGCCGATCAGGCTGGAAGCCGCCGCGCTGCATACCGCCGCTGGGATGTTGCCGCGCGCCAACGAGGTGAAGGCGATGGCCGACTGCACCGTGGCCGGCAAGGCACAGAGGTAGAGCATGCCCAGGTACAGCTCGGCGCCGATCATCGGCGTCAGCAGCGGGCGCAGCGCCAGGCCGAGAAGCGGGAACAGCACGAAGGTGCAGCTGAACACCAGGAGATGCAGGCGCCAATGGCCCATGCCGGCGAGGATCGCACTGCCCGAGAGCTTGGCGCCGTGCATGAAGAACAGCAGGCCGATGGCCAGGTTGGTGATCCACTCGAATACCGCCACGCCCTGCCCCCGCGCTGGCAGCAGCGTGGCGATGGCCACCGCACCGAGCAGGGCCAGAGTGAAGTTGTCCGGTAACAGGCGAGGTCTGGCCATGGGCGCTCCTGATTGTGTGGCTTGCGGCAGGTTGCCAGCGAGTCTACTGTCGCGCTGCATATCCGACTAACGCCATAAGTCAGACAAATGTCGAGAAAAGGACAAAGCAGCCTCGTGCAACGCAGCATCCCAGCCATGGATGCACTGCCGCGCCCGCTCTTCGCCCGCAGTGAATCCCTGGCTGAACGCACCACCACGCCACGCCACAGCCATCCCTGGGCACAGCTGTCCTACGCCATCAGCGGCGTGCTGCGCGTGCATACCGAGCGCGGGCGCTTTCTCGCTCCGCCGCAGCGCGCCATCCTTATTCCGCCGGGCCTGCTGCACGAGGTGATCAGCTCGCCGCATACCGAGATGCGCAGCCTGTACATCGACCAGCGCGCCGTGGCCTGGGCGCCCGAGCATTGCCAGGTGCTTGCGGTCAGCCCACTGCTGCGCGAGCTGATCCGCGCCTTTGGCGCGCTGCCGGCGGAGTATGACGAGCAAGGTGCCGAAGGCCGCCTGGCAGCGGTGCTGCTGGACCAGCTGCGGGCGGCGCCGGCAATCGGCTATTCCCTGCCCTGGCCCGGGGATGCCCGGCTTCGTCAGCTGTGCGAAGCGCTCTATGAGCAGCCCGATCTTTCACTCAGCCTGAAGCAATGGAGCGAGCGCCTGCAGGTCTCGGAGAAAACCCTGACCCGCCAGTTCCAGCGTGACACCGGCCTCAGCTTCCGCGCCTGGCGCCAGCGTCTGCGCCTGCTCAGCGCGCTCCCTCTGCTGGAGCAGGGCCAGCCGGTTACCGATGTCGCGCTGGCCTGCGGCTACGAATCCACCTCGGCGTTTATCGCCGCGTTCGGCCAACAGTTCGGCACCACACCAGGCGCTCTGGCACGCACACCGGACCGATAAGCAGCGCAGCGAAAACAGTTGGCTCGTTCGCGACCAATACAGTTGCATCCATTTCTGGAACTGCACCGGCACAATCGAGAATCCCTGTGGCTGTTGCACTTGGCTGACGCGCGCGATCCTGTTCTCCCATAACCCGTACCCGGTCACACCGGGAAGGAGCGCAGCATGGATCGCACGCTGTCTCGTCCGTATGTCGCCACCCGCGCCCGCCGCAACTGGCTACAGCTGCTGCAAGTATTGCAGCGCTGGCAACGCAACTACCGTACCCGCCAGCAACTGGCGCAGCTTGACGACCGCCAGCTGGCCGATGTCGGCATCAGCCATAGCGACCGCTCGGCAGAGCTGGACAAGCCGTTCTGGCGCTGAGGCATTCCGCGCCCACCGATTCGAGCCTATGCTGCGTGCTACAAGGCCGCAGCAACGGGAACGTCGCACCCATGGCGCGGTCTAGAGCCTCACCACTGGAGATCTGCCATGTCCCGAATCCTGCTCCCCTTCTTCGCTGCCGGCTTGCTGCTGAGCGGCGGCGCGTCCGCTGCCAGCTTCACCGCTACCACCGACATGGTGGTCGGCGGCCTGATCAATACCGTGGACGCAACCTCGGACCTGACCTCGTCGCTGCGCGACGACAAACTGGTGCTCGATGCTCGCGACGATGCGGCGCGTTTCGTTGCCAGCCAGGGCGATCTGCGCGGCGCCCACCTCGAAGCGGCGCTGCGCCACATTCGTAGCCAGCAGCCAGAACTGGGCGCCAGCGATCTGCAACTGGCTCAGGCGATCCTGGCGCTCTGATGCGTGCAGCAGCGCATGAGCGCTGCTGCAACCTGCGGAAGCAACCGGGCGCTGGCTCTACAGCCGGCGTTTCGCTAGCCTTGGCGCCGTTTTTCCCGGCAACAGGTTCCGCATGCGTTCGTATTCAATCGTTCTCTTATTTCTCAGCCTCACAGCTGGCGCCGCCCAGGCTTTCGATGTCACCACCGCAGGTGTCGTGCAGACCAGCTATGTCAGCAGCCAGCTGACCAGTGCTCCCTTCGACAACAAGCTGATCGCCGAGGCCCGCGAAGACGCGGCCGGCTTCGTCGCCAGCGAAGGCCAGCTCGCCGCGGCTCGCCTGCAAGCGGCCATGGCGCGGCTGCGCCAGGAACACCCGGAGCTTGCCGCCAGCGACCTGGAACTGGCCGAAGCGATCCTCGTCCAATAACCGCACCGCCTGCCGGTGCCCCGACCGTGAGAGATTCCAACCGATGAACAAGCTATTGCTCGCCGCCCCGCTGGCGCTGGCCGTCGCCGCGGGCACAGCCCAGGCGCAGACCCTCGTCGCCACCAGCAACATCGTCGTGCGTGCCCTGGACCGCAGCATCAATTTCACCTCCGATGTGACCAGTCGCATCAGTGACATGAAAGTCGTCGTCGAAGCCCGTGAAGACGCCGCCAGCTTCGTCGCCAGCGCCGGCGAGATCCGCGGTGCGCATCTGGAAGCCGCGATCGGCACCCTGCGCAGCGAACTCCCTGCAGCGCGCAATGCCAGCGACCTTCAACTGGCCGAAGCCATCCTCGCCCTGTGATACGCCTCGGCGCCTGGCTGCTGGCAGGCTGCCTGAGCCTTGCTGCAGGTGTAGCCCAGGCCGACCTGCGCCTGGTTCTCGACTCACGCACACTGGACGCCGAGCAACGCGCCGCCAGCCAGGCGCTGCTGGACGAAGCCATGGCCGCACTGCCACCCCGCCTGGTGCAGAGCCTCGATCGCGAAGTGCGCGTGCAGTGGCGCGATGATCTGCCGGAACAGGCCTATGGCCGCGCCGGCGGTAACCGTCTTCAGCTCAATCGCCGTCTACTGCCGACACTGACCGATGGCAGCGCTGCCAGCGAGAAGACCAATCGCCCCCACGGGACGGTGCGCCGCGAGCTGCTCGCCACCGTCACTCACGAAGTGGCGCATCTCTATGACCGCGCGCGACTGTGGTCGCCCAGTGAGCACCTGTTGCAGGGCCAGTGCCGTCAGCGCGCCAGCCACCTCGGGCAGGTCGGCCTGCCGGATCACTGCCGGGGACAGATCGACCGCCGCTTCACCCTCAGCGACGATCCCCGCCTGCTCGATCTGGCCGGCTGGCCACAACGCGTCGGCAAGCGCGGCCTGCGCGAACAGGAAAACGCGCAGCTGGCGCGCAGCCCAGATCCGTACGAGCTGACCAGCCCGCTGGAATTCGTCGCGGTGAACCTTGAGTACTTCCTGCTCGACCCCAGCTACGCCTGCCGGCGCCCTTCGCTGCACCGTTACCTGCGTGAACACTTCGGTTGGGCGCCAGCAAACGCTGCCGGTTGCGCCGATGACTACCCATTTCTGAACGCGGGCCGCGAATTCGGCCGCACGCCACTGCTGAGCCTCGATCCGTCGCGCGTCTACGAGGTCGACTACCTGTTCGCCGAAGCCAACGAGGCCTGGGTCAGCCGCTGGGGCCACAGCATGCTGCGCCTGGTGATCTGCGCGCCCGGCCGCGAGCCCGGTCCCGATTGCCGGCTGGATCTGGATCACCACCTGGTACTGTCCTTCCGCGCCTTCGTCGACGATGTGCAGCTGTCCAGCTGGGACGGCCTCACCGGCGTCTACCCCTCGCGGCTGTTCATCCTGCCCTTGGGCCAGGTGATCGACGAATACACCAAGGTGGAGCTGCGCGGGCTGGCCTCGGTGCCGCTGAAGCTGCAGCACGAAGAGATTCGCGCACTGGTCGAGCGTAGCGCCGAGCTGCACTGGAGCTACGACGGCGACTACTACTTCCTGTCCAACAACTGCGCGGTGGAAACCCTCAAGCTGCTACGCAGCGGAACCACACGCGACGAACTCGTCGCCCTGGACAGCATCATGCCCAACGGGCTGCTGGAGGTGCTGATCCACCGCGACCTGGCCGACGCCAGCGTGCTCGACGACCCCCGCGAGGCGCTGCGCCTGGGCTATCGCTTCGACTCCTACCGCGATCGCTACCAGGCCATGTTCACCATCCTCAAGGACCGCCTCGGTCTACCGCAGGACAGCGTCGAACAGTGGCTGGAACTCAGTGCCGCTGAACGCCAGCCATGGATCGACCGCGCCGATCTACGCGCCTCCGCCGCCCTGCTGCTGGTCGAACAGGCCGCCCTGCGCCGCCAGCTGCTCCTCGCCCAGGACGAGCTGAAGAACCGCTACCTCGGCGGCCGCGGGCGCGACGCCAGCCTGAACAAGGCCGACGGCGCCCTGCAGGAAATCCTGGCCAGCAGCGGCTACCTCAGCCGCCCCGCCGAACTGCTCGACGGCCAAGGCTACGGCCTGCCACAGCCCAGCGAATGGACCCGCCTCGAACGCGAGAGCGAACAACGCCAACTGCGCCTGAATCAGCTGAGCGAAGAACTGGACCAGGAAGTCCGGGTGCTGCTGGGGGACGAGCGGCGGGAGGAGCTCGAAGCGATCGAAGTGAACCTGGCCCAGATCGGCGAGCATCTGCGTGGGTTACACAAGGCTGGGGGTGGGTTGGAGTTGCCTTAGATCCTGGTTCCGATATGCCTACCGGGAAAGAATACGGCGGGAACGTGAGCCCCCCGTCCATCCGCCGTCAATCGATATACCGCACATGACGGTCCATGAGGTTGAGGCGGCCGGTGATGTCATAGGCGTTGACGCGGCCCAGGTTCTGCTTCAGTTGCGCCTCCCAGGTCTCATCGTCCATATCACGCCAGTAGCGCTCGGGGCGGCCCGTGCGGCGGTCATGTTCGGCGGTTACCGGATCGTTCGCGCGGTGCTGCTCGAACAGCGGGATATCCGGCAGCGGGCGGCTGGTGTCCATGTAGTTCTGCAGAAAATCCCAGGCGGCGAAATGCGGGGCCATGCTGGAGTCCTTGGACACGATGGGGCTGAGGTCGATGGCCAGGTCGTGATAGCGATGCACCAGATGCAACTGATGCCAGATCAGCCCCTGGCGGTCTGGGCCGCTGCTGATATAGGCATCGAACTCATAGAAGGGGTAGGTGAACTCACCGATGGTGCCGCTGCGTTTGTACTCGCCCATATTGGCGTAATCGAAGATCGTGACCATGCCGGTGCGGCGGTTGAACTCCCACAGCGGACCTTTGGAAGGGCGAACGACCCAGTTGGTGAGCTTGTGAACGACTAGGGAACCTATGGCCCAGCAGGCGAGAGGAACCGTCAGATACCATGTTGTTTCTTTGGCGAACATCCATAAGTTGGTCGTGTATTCGCCATCAAGAACCCAAGATAGCCACGCCCAGATAACTGGAGATAAAAGCGCCATAACCCAAAAAACAAAGCGCCCCCCCCCCCCATAGATAAAACCAGAACAGGCTGCGTTTGGAGAGTGGCGCATGTCGATAGCGTTCGTGATCGATGATCTGGTGGTAATCCAGAAGTTCGTATGCCTGGCGCTTTTTCGCCCCCGTTGCCAGCGCGTGCTCATGGCGTTCAACATCTCGCAGACCAGCAGGTGATGGCTGGCTCAGCATGCTATGGGGCACGATTTCTTCGGTATGGCCCCAGGGCAGGCGCGAGCTGCCAAAACGGAACAACCAACTGCGCTTGACCGCTGCCGGCTGATCGGGAATGCGCGCCGGCTGGTAGGCGCTGGGGCTGTAGTGGGCAGTCATGGGGCATCCTTACGGCTGGCTGTCCGGGTGGGTCTGTTCATCGGCCCAGAAGGGTTGCTTAGTTTGGCTGAAAACGGGTTCGCCATGCCGATTGGGGTTGTAACGCAGGACATCAGTTGGCGCTGGCGCCGGGAACACCCACGTTTGATCCTCTCCCTGCAGGATCACCTGTGCTCGTACGGTCAGGGCGTAAGTCTGCCATCGATGCGGGGACGTGCGCGGCATGCTCTGGGAAAGGGGCACCTCATAAAACAGTTCAAGGGCGTCGGGGGACAGGCGCTGGGCCAGGGGCTGGATGGGACTTAGGCTATGGCTGCTAATAGTCGCCATGTCTCTATGGCTAAGGTGATGACTGCTGCTACGCAGCTGGCTATGGGCGCGGATATTGGCACTACCCAGGGTGGTGGCCAACCCGGGCAGGTTGCTTTCAATACGCACTCGGGTATTGGCGCGGCGCATCGAGTGGTATTCGGCAGGGTCAAGCAGGCCCATGGCGCCGCTGAAGCGAGTCTGTTCCGGGTTGGTGCCGATACTGACACGGATGCCGGCAAATAGGCTGACCAGTCGGTAGAAGGCCTCCTGCGGGTCGTTCCAGAGGTGGGGCACCTTGGCGCTGCGGTTGCTGCCGAAGAGGCCGTTGGCCAGCCACTCCTCGATGGGGCTGTCGTCCAGCCACCAGACCAGCGCCGCCCCCGCCAGAATCAGAAGCAGAGTGGCCCAGGCAACAGGGCCCATGCCCAGGAATGCCGCACCACTGGCGGTAAAGAAGCCGCCAATCACCCCCACCAGGCCACCCACGGCCATCAGGCCATAGCCCCAGGCGGCGTCGTCACCTAGGCTGGCTTCGTGCAAGGCATCGTAAATGCTGATACCCACGAAGAGCGTACCGGCAAAGGTTTGGAAGGCCAGTTTGCCGGTCAAGCTCACCAGTCGACCGCCAAAGAGTTTTTGCAGGCCTGGCCCAGGGTTAAAGAGCACCCGATCAACTATCCGCTTTTGAAATGTTTGAACTCGTGGGTGATTGTGCGCGACCTTATTAGCGAGGAACTCTACAGCTAACACTAAATCAACGCCTGCGCTCAACGACCCAAAGAACACCCTGCCAAGACCTTTATTCCTCATGTTGGCAGTTGCCGCTTCAGCTTCCGCCTGCACATTAAACAACTCCAGAATCAACACGCCAGCCGGGAAGGCCTTGGAACCGAGCACACCGCGTGCGCTTCGGCGCCAGCCGCGTTCTTGTTGGGCCAGCCGCTCTTGCGCCTGTTTCAGGGCATTGTTGGCTTCGCTCATGCGACCACGCGCGGCTTCCCGGCGCTCTCGTGCCTGCTGGAGGTCGTTGTGGATACGCAGCTCTTCGGCCATCTGCCGGTTCAGCTCACTGATCAGACGGGCGGTGCGGTGGTTCTTGGGGATGGCCAGTAACAAGAGTTCTTGTGCCTGCTGGTCGATGCTGGCCCGATTGGCTGTGCGACCATTGCTGCTGGCCAGTAACTGACCCTCCATATCCAGCAGTTCACCAAAGATCCGACGCGCGTTTTGCGGTGCTGCTGGGAGGTCAGTCAAACCGAAGAAGTAGTAGTTCTTCTGGTTAGCGGTCGTGCGGCGAATGAACACCATGTCACCGAAGTCCTGTTGCAGCATGCTGCGCAGCAGTTGTAGGTCCTTGGTATACATCCGATATTTTGCAGGAAATGCCTCGTTACCCAACGCTTCTCTTTGCCGGGAAATCTGCTCTTGTTCGCGGCTTAGCTCGCCTTCGCGCTGGTTCACCTCAACCCGGCTGCGTCGGCTCTCGGTGGTCGCCTGGCTGTTCTCGGCCGTTGCGCTGGCGAGGCTTTTCTGTGCCTCTTGCAGGGCGCTGCTCAGGTTCTCCCATACGGTTAACAGCGCTGCGGCGCCGCTTTTGGCGGAAGGCAGGAGCAGAAAGTCCGGCTGTTGCATCAAGCCTGCGAGCGTGTTGCCTTCCAGGGTCGCCGGCTCTTCGCTGGGCGGTGCATTGAGCTGCGCCACCTGATTTAACGCATCGGCACGATAATGGCCTTCGCCGTTGTTCGGTGTTTGCAACGCTTGATAGGGCTTGAGCAGGGTGTCGTCGTCCGCCTCTGGCCACAACATCCGGTGCAGAGGCTGGCTGGCGCTCTGCGCAATCTTGCATAGCAGTCTCCTGCCTGCGCTTGTGCGTGAGGCATCGCCTGCCGCCAGGAATGGATCCTGTTGTTCGGCCGTGCGCGCCAGGCAGACGAATAGCTGACTGCAAAGCTGGAAGGCGCCGGCGTAGTCGAGCCCCTCCAGGCAAAAATGGTCGCCCAGCGCATGCTGGTTGGCTGCCTGTTCCAGCCAGGCGGCAAGGTTATCTTGTGCGGCCTTGAGGCAGGTCATGGCCAACTGGCGAGCATGCTGGCCCGAACACAGGTCGATCTGTTGACGACCCTCTTGGCTGACCTGGCCGATGAAGCGGTGCAGCGGGTTGCTCTGCCCGCCGATATGCGGTGGAACCATCATGCGCTGAATCAACAGTGCCGAGGCGTGATGGCTATGGAAGGTGGCCCGTTGCGCGCAGAGCTGCAGCACCGCTTGGGCCTGGTTGGTACGCGCCAGCAGGTGGCGCATGCGGCAGAGGCCATCTTCCACCAGTACACCGGCGATCTGGCGTTTTTTGACCGTGGCCAGCATGTCGGTTTCAGCCGCAGCGGCCTGCCAGTGTTCACGTTCGTTTGTCGCGCTGCAGACATGCTGGAGGTTCTGTAGCGTGTCGCCCAGCTCTACAGCCCATGCGCCGGTCTCCGGGCGTAGGTCATCCTGCGTCTGCTGTGGATGCGTTGGCCCTGGGGTGGACTCACCGCGCTCGTGACGTTGATGAACCTGCTGAGCATACTGCTGGCTCTGCACCGGGTACTGGCCGCTCAGATCGTGCAGATACTTGAGCGGCTGATCGAACAACCATTCGCGGGCGGGATCACGTAGGCGGTGAGCGGGGACATTTTGCAGGTAGAAGGCTTGCTGCTGGCTTGGGGCCCTGTAAGTGGTATTACCGAAGCTGCGTTCGGCCACGGCCAGGCCCAAGCGATTGCAGCGAGCGCGACGCAGGCGAGCATTGCGCTCCATGGCGTTCAGGCGAACGGCAGGCCATTGCACCTCGGCATAAGCTACCTCGATATCCGGGGCCGCGCGGTTGTTCCATCTGGCTGGCAGCCAAATCTCACTCAGCCCTTTGCCACTGGCCGTGCGGGCGCCATCTCGAAAGCGGTCGCCATTGCGAAAGTCACTCAGGCGTACGTCGTGATAAGTCACCTGCCCCTCAGCCTGACGAATCTCCAGTTCACGCCACACTTTGCCGCGATAGAACAGGTAGATGAAGCCGGGGCGCACATGCACGGGGTATTCACGATGCTGGTGGTTGGCGCTGATACCGAGCATGGTGCTCATGGGCACTACAGGGACGATGCAGTTCCACTGCCGCTCACGCTGGCGCGGGGTAATGCGTGTGTCATCCATCAGCGGTACGCGGATGGGGCTGCCGCGCTCTGCTTCGATCTCCAGCCAGAGATGGCGCTTCGGTTGCTGTTCCCAGTCCCAGATATGCAGCGTACTGCTCCGCTGAGAATCGGCTACAAGCTCTTGTTTGGCCTGCTGTGTTAGCCACTCCTGCAGCTCATGATCGGTTGCGTCATAGACCACCACTCGTTGTTGCGGCGGATGATCCTTGCCAATCACTTCGACGATCAGCTTGCCAGCTTCACAGGCCGGACTGCCGGACAGGCTCCCTACTTTGGCATTCATCCTTGACTCTCCGTGGTGGCTGGTGTGGCTTCCAGCCAGGATTGCAGTTGCTGCAGACGAAACTGCACCTGGCCCGATGCGATTTGGGGATGGCTTAGGTGCTGGGGATAGGTGAGCCGGGCTTCGAGGTATGCGCCCAGGCTCTTCTCGTCGTCGAACCCAGAGGCAAGACCCTGCTGCAGATAGCCCAATATCTGGTTGAACTCAGCCTGTGAATGCTCCTGCCAGCACTCATAGGCGAATGCCTCTAGTTGCTGCCGTTCGAGAGCAGCGATCTGCACTCTGTCGAGTATCAGCCTGCCTTTCGGTGGCGCCCCATGATTGTTCGACTCGCTCCGTAGGCTGCGCCAATGGCTGATGTTCTCGCTGCGGTCTGCCCAGGTGGCGCCATGCCAGAACAATTGCTCGATGGGGCCTAGCCAAGTGATAACGGCCTCGGTCGCCGCGAAAAGGTAACTGGCCACATGTGGGTCGTAATAGCGCAGTATCCCCTTGCGCTCACCGTCAAACTGCACGACCAGCATTGCGCGCAGATGGGCCAACAGCTCATCAACTGGCCGCCCGGAACTCAATAACACGCCAGGCCATTGCTCTGGTGCTTGGCGATACGCAGTCAACCAGGCGCTATCCGGCGTCAGTTGTATCAGCCAAGGTCCTAGTTCGACATGAGCGCCCAGCTCGGTATCAGCAAACAGAGCTTCCGGTCGTGGATCAGGCTCTAGCTGGTAAATCCGCCGCAGCAACGGCTCATCCAATTCGAGCAGCATGAAGAGTGGGGTAGAAAGATTGGGAAGCCCTGCGAGTATCTGTACAGACATCAATCAGCTCCCTAACTGGGCGGCATGACGACAAGGACAGTTGGTCAGCGGGCATTGCATTGGCGTACCGCCCCGAGGCTTCTGACACAATTCGATTAGCGGTGTATGGCTGAATCTCGCTTGCTTAAGTCGATGCTCAAGCACCGCCCCCGGCATATCCGCATCCGCCGCCTTCACCTTCCCCGGCAATACCGGCGCCGCGGCCGATCCCTTTCCCGGACTTCCACCCGAGTTCATCCTGATCAAAGGCCCGACCATGGTGATGCAACTGGCATCGAGTTTGATAAAACTGCCACCAGCCTTGAAGGTCAGTTCGCTGCCCGCTTCGAGCACGACCTTGAGGCCGCTGGAGAGGTGGATTTCATTGCCCGCCTCGATGAATTGCCCAGTGCCGATCTTCAGGTGCTGGGTATTGCCCACGGTGAGGTGGTCGTTGGCGCGGATTTCGGTTTTGCGGTCGGCGTGGGTGGTGCGGTGTTCTTCGGCGCGGAATTCGCTGTAGCTGTTGGCCTCCACGGTGTCGTGACGTTCGTGGCCGACGCGGATCTTCTGGTCGTGCTCGATGTTCTCGTCCCAGTCGCGCTGGGCGTGGAGGTAGATCTGTTCGGCGCCCTTGCGGTCTTCGATGCGCAGCTCGTTGTAGCCGCCACCGCCCGGGCTGCTCAGGGTCTTGAACACCGTGCGGGTCTTGTTCGCCGGCAGGTCGTAGGGAACCTGGTGTTCCTTGTGGTACAGGCAGCCGGTCACCAGCGGTTGATCGGGGTCGCCTTCGAGGAAGGTCACCAGCACTTCCATGCCAACACGCGGGATGGCGATGCCGCCGTAGCGGTCGCCGGCCCAGCTGGAGCTGACGCGCAGCCAGCAGCTGGTCTTGTCGTCGGCCTGGCCTTCGCGGTCCCAGTGGAACTGGACGCGCACGCGGCCGTATTCATCGCAGTGGATTTCTTCGCCGGCCGGGCCGGTGACCACGGCGGTCTGGCTGCCGAGCACCTTCGACTTCGGATGCTTCATAGCCGGGCGGAAGGGGATGTCCCAGGGGGTGGCAGTGAAGTGGTTGCGGTAGCCTTGTTGGAAGTCGAGGCTGGCAAGAGCCCCCTCACCCCTGCCCTCTCCCCATAGGGGAGAGAAGGCCAGTTCGTCGTGAGCCGGGACATTGGTAATTGATTCCTCCAGCACCTGTGGCTGCTTACCTTCATGCAGCACTTCGGTCAGCAGCCAGAGCTGGTTCCAGTCGCTGCGGGGGTGTTCGCCGAGCGGGAGGAAGTGCCCGCTCGCCAGTTGCGGCTGGTCGCTTTCGCCTTCGGCCAGTTCGTAGTCGTGGCGGTGGCGCTCCAGGGCGCGTTGCGACAGGTGCTTGCCGCGGGCGCGCTCGGTGAAGCGACCGGGGTAATCGTAGTCTTCAAGGTCGGGCTGGAAGTCGCTATGAAACGCGGCTTCCATAGTCAGACGTGGCTTCTCGAAATCGTAATCGCGGCGCGTGACGCGGCTGGTGCGGGTTTCCAGACGAAGGCCGAAGCGCTTGATCACCGGCTGGTCGGCGACCAGGCCGCTGTCCTGCTGATAGGCGGTGGCAGCGAGCCTGGGGAAGACGGTCTGGTCATCGCCGAAGACCAGGGCATGACCGGCCGCGCTGTGCTGGAAGTGATAGTGAATGCCTTCTTCCTCGCACAGGCGCTGGATGAAGTGCAGGTCGGTTTCGTCGTACTGCACGCAGTATTCGCGCGGCGGGTAAATCACCGGGCCGAGCTGGAAGCGGTAGGCATCGGCCTGGATGCCATGCTCCTCGAGTAGCTGGGCGATGATCTGCGGCACGCTGAGGTGCTGGAAGATGCGCTGGTTGATGCGATGCGCGAGATAGGCCAGCTGCGGCACAAGCGTGAGCCGATAGCGGGTCAGGCGCTGGCCGGACTCACTCTGCGCAGCCTGATGTACCAGCCCGTGGATGCCGCTGCCGTCCGGCGCCAAGGCGAGGAAGGCCGGGCGATGCAGCAGGCGTTCCAGATCCAGGTCGGGGTGTTCGCTGACCAGTTCCAGGTCGAAACGATAGGGCTGACTGATCGCCTCGCGGCCCTGGAATTCGAGCACCTTGAAGTCGTGCTCGATGCCCTCGAGGGAAAGCGTGAAATGGGCCTGGTTGGCTGGGGCGAACATCCATGTTCCTCCTGTTCAGTCCATGTATCAGCGCATGGGCGCTTGCGGAGCCCCGTGTAACACAGGCCGGCCGCTCTAGAATGCATGGTTCGCGCATTCCAGAACGACGATGGCGGAATCTGTTCAGTGCTTCGCAAAAAGCGTTCGGCCAGGCGAGCCTGGCCGAAGCGGGACCGCGGCGAATCAGCCAGCGATCGGGGTGCGCCAGTCGTCGGAGCCGGAGGTGCCGGAAACCTCGTGGGTCCAGACGATCTTGCGGTAGGTGAAGTACACATCTTCCAGATGAGTGAAATGGGACATGTTCGGGTCCTGGCAGTTGGGCATGCGCGACTGCACGTCGACGATCACCGCATCTTCCAGTTCGATGGTGAAGTAGTGTTCCTGGGTGCCGGTGGACGAGGTGCGGTACCACTCCAGACGGCACTTGTTCAGGCGCTCGCCGGAAGTCAGAGCGTTGAAGATCAGCGGCGACGACTTATCGAATACCTTGGTGATCATCAGCGGCTTGTGTACGCGCTGGCCTGTCGGCTGGCCGGACTGCGGGTCACGCGGGATGATGACCTGATGCTGGAAGGCCTGCACCAGGATCTGGTCCTCATGGCCTTCCTGGAAGATGTTGCCAACCGAGTCCTCGGTGAAGGTGCCGGCGGTGATCAGGCCTTGCTTGGTGCCTTCGAGGGACAGATACGCGGGTGTTGGCATGGGTGCTCTCCTTGTCTGAAATGAGTGCCAAATGGCCATTTCGTAACAACAAGCGCCGTACCAAAAATAAAAAAATGCTTATTTATCAAAAAGATATTTAATTTACACCACTCAAACCGAATAGCAGAAGTGATGCCCGACACAGAAAGCTGCGCAAGTTCCTGCGCAGACATGGCAACAAGTTGCGCAACGCCCACCAAGCTCGCGACTCATCGCACTGCGAACAGCTTACCCACAAACTTATCCACAGAATGCTGCGCAAGAAATTGCGCAAGCCATTGCCCCTGGTGAGGCCTCATCCACTTTTCTGCAGGCAAAAAAAACCTCGAACTTCATTGGGGGAGGGGGAAGTTCGAGGTCTAAATCCGGACCGCTAGGGCGGGGTCCAGAGATCTGCCAACACTTAACACAACAAGGAGCATCGAAGGGCTTTTACACCCTTCGCATGCTCTGACCGGATGGTTGCAGCGGAAGTTCAATGCGGACGAAAAAAATTTCGTCGACTACCGACATTTTTCGGCAGCCCGGTCAGTGCGCCTCGTCCCAGTTGTTGCCAACGCCCGCTTCGACCAGCAGCGGTACGTCCAGCTGGGCCGCCTCGCTCATCAACGGACAGATCTGCTGGCGGACCTGCTCGACCAGGTCTTCGCGCACTTCCAGCACCAATTCATCGTGGACCTGCAGGATCACCCGCGCATCCAGCCCGCTCTGCTGCAGCCAGCCGTCTACGGCGATCATGGCGCGCTTGATGATGTCCGCCGCGGTGCCCTGCATCGGCGCGTTGATCGCGGTGCGCTCGGCGCCCTTGCGCATGACGCCGTTCTTCGAATTGATCTCCGGCAGGTACAGCCGCCGACCGAACAGCGTCTCGACGTAGCCCTGCTCCGCGGCCTGGGTGCGGGTGCGCTCCATGTAGGCGAGCACGCCGGGGTAGCGGGCGAAATAGCGGTCGATGTACTCCTGCGCTTCCTTGCGGCCGACGTCGATCTGCTTGGCCAGGCCGAAGGCGCTCATGCCGTAGATCAGGCCGAAGTTGATGGCCTTGGCGCTGCGGCGCTGGTCGTTGCTGACCTGCTCCAGCGGTACACCGAACACCTCGGCCGCCGTGGCGCGGTGCACGTCCAGGTCGTTCTGGAAGGCGTGCAAGAGGCCGGCATCCTGCGCCAGGTGAGCCATGATGCGCAGCTCGATCTGCGAGTAGTCCGCCGCCAGCAGTTTGTACCCCGGCGCCGCAACAAAGGCCTGGCGGATCCGTCGCCCCTCGGCGGTGCGGATCGGGATGTTCTGCAGGTTCGGGTCGCTGGAGGACAGCCGGCCGGTGGCGGTCACCGCCTGGTGGTAGCTGGTGTGGATGCGCCCGGTGCGGGGGTTGATCTGCTGCGGCAGCTTGTCGGTGTAGGTGCCCTTGAGCTTGCTCAAGGAGCGGTGCTGCATGATCACCTTGGGCAGCGGGTAATCCTGCTCGGCGAGTTCGGCGAGCACGCTTTCCGCGGTGGACGGCTGGCCGCCGGCGGTCTTGGAGATCACCGGACAACCGAGCTTGTCGTAGAGAATCGCGCCCAGCTGCTTGGGCGAGCCGAGGTTGAACTCCTCGCCGGCGATGTCGAAGGCCTCGCGTTCCAGCCTAACCAGCTTGTCGCCCAGCTCGACGCTCTGCTGGCCGAGCAGCTGCGCATCGACCAGCGCCCCGTTGCGCTCTATGCGCGCCAGCACCGGCACCAGCGGCATCTCGATCTCGCTCAGCACCTTGAGCAGCGATGGCGTCTGTTCCAGCTTGCCGAGCAGGGTCTGGTGCAGGCGCAGGGTGACATCGGCGTCCTCGGCGGCGTAGGGGCCGGCCTGCTCGATGGCGATCTGGTCGAAGGTCAGCTGCTTGGCGCCCTTGCCGGCGATGTCCTCGAAACGGATGGTGCCGCGGCCGAGGTACTTGAGCGCCAGGCTGTCCATGTCGTGGCGGGTGGCGGTGGCGTCGAGCACGTAGGATTCGAGCATGGTGTCGAAGGTCATGCCGCGC
The DNA here is from genome assembly GCF_032106285.1 of Stutzerimonas kunmingensis. Taxonomy (GTDB): domain Bacteria; phylum Pseudomonadota; class Gammaproteobacteria; order Pseudomonadales; family Pseudomonadaceae; genus Stutzerimonas; species Stutzerimonas kunmingensis_B. The sequence goes on along the minus strand of NZ_DAMCPO010000009.1, from coordinate 48,364 downwards.
ATCTCGATGCCGTAGTGCATCAGCACGTTCATGTCGTACTTGCCGTGCTGGCAGATCTTGGTCTTCGCCGGATCCTCCAGCAGCGGCTTGAGCGCGCCAAGCACGGCATCAAGCTCGAGCTGCTGCGGCACACCCATATAGGAATGACGCAGCGGCACGTAGGCCGCCTGGCCCGGCTCGACGGCGAACGACACGCCGACCAGCTCGGCGCGCTGAGCATCGATGCTGGTGGTTTCGGTATCGAAGGCGAAGCACTCGGCGTTCTTCAGGCGCTCGAGCCAGGCATCGAACTCGGCCGGATCAAGGATCGTGGTGTACTCGGCTTCGGCCTGGATCGAGCAGCCTTCTGGCTGCACCTCGCAGTTCTCGCCCGCGGCCTTGGCCTCGCGCAGCAGGTCGTCCAGCCAGTTCTTGAATTCCAGCTCGCGGTACAGCGCGATCAGCGCCTCGCGGTGCGGCTCGCCGGGCATCAGGTCGGCGACCTCGACGTCCAGCGGCACGTCGAGCTTGATGGTCGCCAGCTCATAGGACATGAAGGCGGCGTCGCGGTGTTCGGCGAGCTTGGCGCCCAATGACTTGGCACCACGGATCGGCAGGCCGGCGACCTGGTCGAGGTTGTCGTAAAGCCCCTTGAGCCCGCCGGGAATACCGTTGAGCAAGCCGCACGCAGTCTTTTCACCGACGCCTGGCACGCCAGGAATATTGTCGACCTTGTCGCCCATCAGCGCGAGGAAGTCGATAATCAGCTCCGGGCCAACGCCGAACTTGTTCTTCACGCCTTCGATGTCATAAACGCTGCCGGTCATGGTGTTGACCAGCGTGACGTGCGGACAGACCAGCTGCGCCATGTCCTTGTCGCCGGTGGAGATGATCACGTCGCGGGCGAGCGCCGCGCACTGGCGCGCCAGGGTGCCGATGACGTCGTCGGCCTCCACGCCTTCCACGCACAGCAGCGGCATGCCGAGGGCGCGGACGCTGGCATGCAGCGGCTCGACCTGCGAGCGCAGATCATCCGGCATCGGCGGGCGGTGCGACTTGTAGTTCTCGAACAGCGCGTCGCGGAAGGTTGGCCCCTTGGCATCGAAAACCACCGCGAACGGACTGTCCGGATACTGCCGGCGCAGGCTGAGCAACATGTTCAGCACGCCCTTGACCGCGCCGGTCGGCTTTCCGGTGGAGGTGGCCAGAGGAGGCAGGGCATGGAAGGCGCGATAGAGGTAGGACGAACCGTCCACCAGGATGAGGGGAGCTTGGCTCATGAGCGGAATCAACCTTTTCGGCGGGCCCGGAGCTAGAATGCCAAGGACCACTTATCGACAAAGGGACAAGGTTACCATGCGCGCTCTCAAACACCTGATGCTGGCCAGCCTGCTGGCGTGCGCTCCCCTGGCCGGTTTTGCCCAGGAGTCGGTCGACGGCGAGCCCGACGTAACCATCCGTCAGGAAGGCGACCGTACCGTCGAGGAATACCGCGTCAATGGCTTCCTCTATGCCGTGAAAGTCACGCCCAAGCATGGCAAACCGTACTTTCTGGTGCGTGCAGACGGCAACGACGGCAACTTCGTCCGTTCCGACCAGCCGGACATGCTAATCCCCTCCTGGAAGATCTTCAGCTGGTAACCCATCAACCGCCGGGAGCACAGCATGTCGGTATTCACGCCCCTGCAACGCGATGAACTGGAAGCCTTTCTGGCGCCGTACCGGCTCGGCCGGTTGCGCGACTTCCAGGGCATCGTCGCAGGCAGCGAGAACAGCAATTTCTTCGTCAGCCTCGAACAGGGCGAATACGTCCTGACGCTGATCGAGCGTGGTCCGACCCAGGACCTGCCGTTCTTCATTGAGCTGCTCGACGTGCTGCACCGCGCCGGCCTGCCGGTGCCCTATGCGCTGCGCAGCGAGCAGGGCGAGGCGCTGCGCAAGCTGGCGGAGAAGCCCGCGCTGCTGCAGCCGCGCCTGCCCGGCAAGCATGTGATGGCGCCCAATCCGCACCATTGCGCCGAGGTCGGCCGGCTGCTGGCGCGGCTACATCTGGCCACTCGCGAGCACATCCTCGAACGCACCAGCGACCGCGGCCTGGAGTGGATGCAGGAACAGGGGCCAAGCCTGGCGCTGAGCCTGTCCGAGGACCAGCTGCCGCTGTTGCGCGAAGGCCTGGCAGAGATCGCCGAGCTGCGGCCGAAACTCCTCGCCCTGCCGCGCGCCAACCTGCACGCCGATCTGTTCCGCGACAACGTGCTGTTCGAAGGCAGCCACCTGACCGGTGTGATCGACTTCTACAACGCCTGCTCCGGGCCGATGCTCTACGACCTGGCCATCGCCGTGAACGACTGGTGCTCGCACCCCAATGGCGAGATCGACGGTGAACGCAGCGAACCCTTGCTGGCGGCCTACTCCGCACTGCGCCGCTTCACCCCGGCCGAAGCCGAGCTCTGGCAGCCGATGCTGCGCGTGGCCTGCGTGCGTTTCTGGCTATCGCGACTGATCGCGGCGCAGCGTCACGAAGGCAAGACGGACGTGCAGGTGAAAGATCCCGATGAGTTTCACCGCCTGCTGAAGGCGCGCCAGCATCCGTCCAGCGCGCTGCCTTTCGCTTTCTAAATCGAATCCCAGACACAAACCCCGCGCGAAAGCGTTCAACACCTCGCAAATTTTCCAGAGCAGCTTGCGACCGCCGGGGCTTTACCCCAAAGTGCCGGGCGCACAGGATGCGCGCTGGCGTTAGCCGAAACGCGCGACTCGCCGATCATCGAAAGGAATCGATGCATGCCCTCCATCTATCAGCTCAAACCCCGTTTTCAGGCACTACTGCGCCCACTGGTCCAGCGCCTCCATGACAGCGGCATCACGGCCAATCAGGTCACGCTGGCAGCGCTGGTCGTGTCGCTGGCAGTCGCAGCGGCGGTCGCGCTGCTGATCGAGCACCTCTGGATCTTCCTGCTGATCCCACTGTGGATGCTGCTGCGCATGGCACTGAACGCCATCGACGGCATGCTGGCGCGAGAATTCGGCCAGCAATCGAAGCTCGGCGCCTACCTCAACGAACTCTGCGATGTGGCCGCCGATGCGGCGCTCTACCTGCCGCTCGCGCTGGTGACCGGCGTCTGGCCAGCTGCCGTGGTGCTGGTGGTGGTGCTCGCAGCGCTGACCGAGTACGCCGGTGTACTCGGTCCAATGGTGGGCGCCTCACGCCGTTACGACGGCCCGATGGGCAAGAGCGACAGGGCCTTCGCCTTCGGCGTGCTGGCCACCGGCGTCGCCCTGGGCCTGTTGCCAGCCGCCTGGATCAACGGCTTGTTGCTGCTGATCGCCGGGCTGTCGATCCTCACGCTGAGCAACCGGGTCAGACAAGGCCTGGCGGAAACCGCAGCGGCGCCAGCCGAAGCGGACTGAACCGCCACCCGCCCGCACCACCGACTTTCCGCCCGATACCGAGGAACATCCCATGTTCGGCGCCCTGCTCGCCTTCGCGATCACTTCCGTTGCACGCCTGCTGACCGGTACACGCAGCCTCTGGATCGGCTGCGCGCCGCTCAACCGGCAACGCATCTATTTCGCCAACCACAGCAGCCACGGTGATTTCGTGCTGCTCTGGGCATCGCTGCCGCCTGACCTGCGGCGCAGGACCCGGCCCGTCGCCGGCGCCGATTACTGGCAGAGCAGCGCGCTGCGCCGCTTCGTCATCCATCGCCTGTTCAACGGTGTGCTGGTGGATCGCGAGCGCAGCGGCCCGGAGTCGAATCCGCTACAACCGATGCTCGACGCCTTGGCCGGCGGCGATTCACTGATCCTCTTCCCCGAGGGCACGCGCAATCTGGAAGAAGGCCTGCTGCTGTTCAAGAGCGGGCTGTATCGCCTGGGCCTGGCGTGTCCGGACGTGGAGCTGGTGCCGGTGTGGATCGCCAACCTCAATCGGGTGATGCCCAAGGGCAGCAGCCTGCCGCTGCCCCTGCTGTGCAGCGTCAGCTTCGGCGCGCCCATGTGCATCGAAAAGGACGAGGACAAGGACGCGTTTCTGCAGCGCGCTCGCCTGGCTTTGCTAGAACTGGCCCCGAAGGAAGACTGACATGGATCGCAATACCCTGCTGCTGTTCGCCGGTATCGGCGCCCTGCTCGCCCTGGCCTCGCTGATCGGCTTCGTCCTCAAGCGTCGCAGCGGCGGCGAGAGTCCGGTGATCGACAACCTCAACGCCCGCATCAATGCCTGGTGGGTGATGGTCGCGCTGATTGGCATCGCCTTCTGGCTCGGCCACACCGCCGTGGTGATCCTCTTCTACCTGGTGTCGTTCTTCGCGTTACGCGAATTCATGACACTGACGCCGACATGCAGCAGCGACTATCCGGCGCTGGTCGCGGCGTTCTACCTGGTGCTGCCGCTGCAGTATCTGCTGGTGGCGGTCGGCTGGTACGGCCTGTTCGCCATCTTCATTCCCGTCTACGTCTTCCTGTTGCTGCCGATCCTGGCGTCGCTGGGCGGCGACACCACGCGTTTTCTCGAACGTGCCTCGAAGGTGCAATGGGGCCTGATGATCGCAGTCTTCTGCGTCTCCCACGTCCCTGCCCTGCTCACCCTGGAAATTGCCGGCTACGAAGGTCGCAACCTGCTGCTGATCGCCTGGCTGATCATCGTCGTGCAGCTCTCCGACGTGTTGCAGTACGTGTGCGGCAAGTTGGCCGGCAAGCGCAAGATCGCCCCGCGCCTGTCGCCGTCCAAAACCGTCGAAGGCTTCGTCGGCGGGATCTTCCTCGCAACACTGATCGGCGCGGCGCTGTTCTGGATCACCCCGTTCGCCTGGTGGCAGGCGGCGCTGATGGCGCTGCTGCTGAACCTGCTGGGCTTCTTCGGCGGCCTGGTGATGTCGGCGATCAAACGCGACCGTGGCGTCAAGGACTGGGGGCACATGATCGAGGGCCATGGCGGCATGCTCGACCGGCTCGATTCGGTCTGCTTCGCCGCGCCGATCTTCTTCCACCTGGTGCGCTACGGCTGGACCTGACCAGCCCGGCACTTGCGCTGCCCGGCGAACCGCCGATTGCCCCGAGGGTCGAACCTGCCACGGCTCTCGGAGCGATTTGCCTCTCGCCTACCGAACGGATCGCCCACCGCCGCTGCGCCACCGCGTTAAGATGGCGGCACGCAGCCGCCGTTTCGGTGCACCAGCTCCGCGATGGTGTCGCCATCGAATTCAGGAATCACCAATGAACCAACGCAACGTAATCAACGCCTCGGTTACCCCCAAAGGCAGCCTGGAAACCCTGTCGCAACGCGAAGTACAGCAGCTGAGCGAAGTCGGTTCCGGCAGCACGCACAAGCTGTTCCGCCAGTGCGCCCTGGCAATCCTCAACACCGGCACGCGCATCGATAACGCCAAGACCATCCTCGAAGCCTATGAGGACTTCGAGGTGCGCATCCTGCAGCAGGATCGCGGCGTACGCCTCGAGCTGTTCAATGCGCCGGCCGATGCCTTCGTCGATGGCGAGATGATCGCCAGCACCCGCGAGATGCTCTTCAGCGCGCTGCGGGACATCGTCTATACCGAGAGCGAACTGAGCAGCGCTCGCATCGATCTGAGCACTTCCCAGGGCATTACCGACTACGTCTTTCATCTGCTGCGCAACGCCCGCACGCTGCGCCCGGGCATCGAGCCGAACATGGTGGTGTGCTGGGGTGGCCACTCGATCAGCACCGAAGAGTACAAGTACAGCAAGCGCGTCGGCCATGAGCTGGGCCTGCGCAGCCTGGATGTCTGCACCGGCTGCGGTCCGGGCGTGATGAAGGGGCCGATGAAGGGTGCCACCATTGCCCACGCCAAACAGCGCCGCGTTGGCAGCCGCTACCTGGGGCTGACCGAGCCGGGCATCATCGCCGCCGAGGCACCGAACCCGATCGTCAACGAGCTGGTGATCCTGCCGGACATCGAGAAACGTCTGGAGGCCTTCGTCCGCGTCGGTCACGGCATCATCATCTTCCCCGGCGGCGTCGGCACGGCCGAGGAGTTCCTCTACCTGCTCGGCATTCTGTTGCACCCGGCCAATCGTGAAGTGCCGTTCCCGGTCATTCTCACTGGGCCTAGCGATGCGGCGGATTATCTGCAGCAGCTGCACGATTTCGTCGGCGCGACCCTTGGTGAGGAAGCCCAGAAGCGCTACCAGATCGTCTTCAACGACCCTACCGAAGTGGCCCGGCAGATGACCGAGGGCCTGCGCGAAGTACGACGGTTCCGCCGCGAGCGCAACGATGCCTTCCACTTCAACTGGCTGCTGAAGATCGAGGAAGGTTTCCAGCGACCCTTCGATCCGACCCACGAGGCCATGGCCAGCCTGCCGCTGCGCCGCGACCTGCCGCCCCACGAGCTGGCCGCCAACCTGCGCCGCGCGTTTTCCGGCATCGTCGCCGGCAACGTCAAGGACAAGGGCATCCGCCGCATCGAGCAATACGGCCGTTACGAGATCCACGGCGACACGGCGATCATGCAACCGCTGGACAAGCTGCTGCAGGCCTTCGTCGAGCAGCACCGCATGAAGCTGCCCGGCGGCGTGCCCTACACGCCGTGCTACCGCGTGGTCAGCTGAAGCTGCCGAAAGGCCGGGCGGCAACCGCCCGGCCTTTTTTCATCCGCGATGCGGCTGCGGTGCGGCCCTGAACACCAGCGCCAACCCCAGCAGAATGGCCGCCATTCCCAGCAAGCCGGTGCGCGACAGCTGATTGCCGAGGAACAGGTAATCCATCCCCACGGTCACCACCGGCACCAGGTAGAACAGACTGGTGACGTTCACCAGATTGCCGGTCTGGATCATGCGGTACAGCAGCAGCTGCGCCGCCACCGAGATCACCAGACCCAACCACAGCACCGGAATGATGAAGCCCGTCACCGCTCCCAGGCGGATCGGCTGGAACGGCACGAACGCAAGGCACAGCAGCAGGCTGACCCCGTACTGGGTCGGCAGCACCTCCACCGGGCTCTGGCGAACGCGCTGCTGCAGAATCGCGCCCACTGTCATGCACAGCAGCGCGCCGAGGGCGAAGAGCATCCCGGCGAGCGAGAAGCGCGCCAGCACCAGACTCTGAAATACCACCGCGGCCAACCCGGCCAGTGCCACCAGTAATCCCAGCAGACGCAGCGGCGAGAAGCGTCGTTCGAGGAGCAACAGGGTGAGAATTGGCTGCACGCCAAGCAGCGTCGCGATCACACCCGGCGTCACGCCATGGGCCATGGCCTGGAAATAGCAGATCGAATAACAGCCGATCATCAGCAGCCCGGTCGCCGCCGTCTGCCAAGCAGCGCCAAGCGCTGGCCGCCAGCGCCTACGGTAGAGGCCGATAAGCAGAACTGCAGTCAGCGCCAGAGCAAAGCGCACGATCAGCAGGGCGAAGGGGGTAGCGTGGTCCAGTCCCCAGCGGGTGAAGATGGCCGCACTGCCCCACAGCAATACGAACACAGTCATGACGCCATAGGACGTCCACAACGATTTGTTGAAAGTCATCAGTGATTACCTGTCGAAGCGAAACAGGCTCCAGCGAACGCCGAAAGCGTGCGCGCACCGACCCGGAAGGATCGGAAGCGAAAACCGGAGCTGCGAAATGTGGGCGGATCAGCCCAGCGCAACCGCCTGTGGAGGTGGTGGCGCGATTGCCAGATCGGCAACGACAGAGGGAGGTGGAGCGATTGCGCACAGCCGGGCCGCGCCGAGATCGGCTGGCTTCATGGGTAACAGGCTGTGAGCAGTGGAAGACATTGGGTCAACGGCCGGACGGCGGTATGGAGAACGAAAACTAGCAGAGCCAGGCCCGCCGGGTAAAGCGAGCCTGACGAGCGTCACGGCAGGCGAAATCAGCGCAAGCCGTTTAGCCGCACTTGGAGTTGCCGCAGTTCAGGCAGGTGGCGCAGCCGTCCATCTGCACCACGGCCTGGGTATTGCACTTGTTGCACAGCTGCGCGCCGGCCGGGAAACCTTCGCCCGGCTCGACCGCCACCGCGCCCTGGCTGGCTTCGTAGGCGGCGCGCTTCTCGGCCAGGTACTTGAGCTGGGTTTCGTCCAGCGCATGACCTTCGAGCATGCCGATGGCGATCAGATGGCGCTCCAGCACCGCACCGATCTCGGCCACGATCGACGGCATGTAGACGCCGCCCTTCTTCAGGTAGCCGCCGCGCGGATCGAACACCGCCTTCAGCTCCTCGACCAGGAAGGTGCAGTCGCCACCCTTGCGGAACACCGCAGACATGATGCGGGTCAGCGCCACGATCCACTGGAAGTGGTCCATGTTCTTCGAATTGATGAATATCTCGAACGGCCGGCGCTGCTCGTGCGGGGTGCCGGCGTTGAGCACAATGTCGTTCACGGTGACGTACAGCGCGTGTTCGAACAGCGGCGACTTGATCTTGTAGGTCATGCCGATTAGGGTTTCCGGACGCTGCAGGCTCTCGTCCATTTCCACCACATTGACGGCCTTGCTCGCCTTGTTATCGGTGCTGGCGGCAGCGGCCGCGGGGCGTTCGAGGGCCTCGTCGACGACCTTGAAGCCCTTGATGCGCTGGGTGATCTTTACGGTCATTGTGCAGATTCTCCTGCCGGGCGCAGCGATGGCCCGGCGCTTATACGATTGGCAGTTCGGTTCAGTACTTGCCGTAATAGCCTTCTTTGAGGGCGTCGAACAGGTTGGCGGCGGTGTTCACCTCGCCGTCGTACTCGACCTCCTGGTTGCCCTTGAGCTCGACCACGCTGCCGTCCTCCAAAGTGAAGCGGTACAGGGTCTTTTCCAGATCGGCTTCCTTGACCAGCACGCCCTGGAAGGCCGCCGGATTGAAGCGGAAGGTGGTGCAGCCCTTGAGGCCCTGGCGCCAGGCGTAGCGGTAGATGTCCTTGAACGCCTCGAATGGATAATCGGTCGGCACGTTGGCGGTCTTGGAGATAGACGAATCGACCCAGCGCTGCGCGGCGGCCTGGATATCCACGTGCTGGGTCGGACTGACGTCATCGGCGGTGATGAAGTAGTCCGGCAGCTTCTCGCCCGGCTCGTCGGAGCCCGGCTTGGCGCGCTCGTTGATCAGCGTGCGATAGGCCAGCAGCTCGTAGCTGAACACCTCGATCTTCTCCTTGGCCTTGCGGCCCGGACGGATCAGGTTGCGCGAGTAGTGATGGGCGAAGCTCGGCTCGATGCCGTTGGAAGCGTTGTTGGCCAGGCTCAGGCTGATGGTGCCGGTAGGCGCGATCGAGCTGTGGTGGGTGAAGCGCGCGCCCTGCTCGGCCAGCGCCTCGATCAGCTCGGGCGCGTACTCGGCGACCTTCTGCATGTAACGCGAATACTTGGCGTGCAGCACGCGACCGGCGATCTGATCGCCGACCTTGTAGCCGTCTTTCGCCATTTCCGGACGCTTACGCAGCATCTCGGCGGTGACTTCGAAGGTCTGACTCAGCAACGGCGCCGGGCCCTTCTCCTTGGACAGCTCCAGCGCCTGCTCCCAGCCGACCAGTGCCATTTCGCGCGCGACTTCCTCGGTGAACACGCAGGCTTCCGGGCTGCCATAGCGCATCTTGAGCAGCGTCAGCGTCGAGCCGAGGCCGAGGAAGCCCATGCCATGGCGACGCTTGCTTTCGATCTCGTGGCGCTGCTGCTCCAGTGGCAGGCCGTTGATCTCCACTACGTTATCGAGCATGCGGGTGAAGACGCGTACGACTTCGCGGTACTTGTTCCAGTCGAAGCGCGCGTCCGCACCGAACGGGTCGATCACGAAGTTGGTCAGGTTGATCGAGCCCAGTAGACACGACCCGTACGGCGGCAGCGGCTGCTCACCACAGGGGTTGGTCGCACGGATCGCTTCGCACCACCAGTTGTTGTTCAGCTGGTTGACGCGGTCGATGAGGATGAAGCCCGGCTCGGCGTAGTCATAGGTGGAGACCATGATCATGTCCCACAGATGCCGCGCCTTGACCCGCCCGTAGATCTTGCAGGCAACCAGCCCATCGTCGCGCACGATATAGCCGTCATGCACAGGCCATTCGCGCCAGAGCACATGCTCGGCGTCCGCCAGGTCAAGCTCGGCGGCTTCCTTGGCGTGCACCGGGAAGATCAGCGGCCACTCGCCGTCGACCTCCACCGCCTGCATGAATTCATCGGTGATCAACAGGCTGAGGTTGAACTGGCGCAGTCGGCCGTCTTCGCGCTTGGCGCGGATGAACTCGCGCACATCCGGATGGCCGACATCAAAGGTGCCCATTTGCGCGCCGCGGCGGCCGCCGGCCGAACTCACGGTGAAGCACATCTTGTCGAAGATATCCATGAACGACAGCGGGCCGCTGGTGTGCGCACCGGCACCCGAGACGAAGGAGCCGCGCGGACGCAGGGTGCTGAACTCGTAGCCGATGCCGCAACCGGCCTTGAGCGTCAGACCGGCCTCGTGGACCTTGCCGAGGATGTCATCCATCGAGTCGGTGATCGAACCCGAAACAGTGCAGTTGATGGTCGAGGTAGCCGGCTTGTAATCCTGCGCGCCGGCGTTGGAGATGATCCGTCCGGCCGGGATGGCGCCGTTGCGCAGCGCCCAGAGGAAACGCTCGTGCCAGTGCTCGCGCTGCTTGGCCGGCTCGACGTCAGCCAGGGCGCGGGCGACGCGCTGCCAGGTGGCGTCGACGCTGTCATCGATCGGCGTGCCGTCCTTGCTGGTCAGACGGTATTTCTGTGCCCAGATATCTTCGGAAGCCGCCTGTAGGGCGATGCTGGAAGTGCTCTTGCTGTCTGCCGCGATGGGCCCGTCCGTCTTCGCCATGCGCTGCGCATCCTCGTGCCGAAAGTGGGAAAAGAAGGCTCGCACGATAGGCGAATTCGACAGGCGCCGTACATGATGCATATCAAACTAGGCAACGCGAACGACGACTGGTGTCAGGCATCGACACCAAGCGTTCGCCAGAAACGAAAAAACCCGCCGAGAGGCGGGTTCTTTCTTCAAGGGCCGATCAATTACTTGATCTTGGCTTCCTTGTAGATCACGTGCTTGCGTACGACCGGATCGAATTTCTTGATTTCGATCTTGTCGGGGGTGGTGCGCTTGTTCTTGTCGGTGGTGTAGAAGTGGCCGGTACCGGCGCTGGACACCAAACGGATCAGGTCACGCATGATTGCTCTCCTTAAACCTTTTCGCCGCGGGCGCGCAGCTCGGACAGAACGACGTCAATGCCGCGCTTGTCGATGATGCGCATGCCTTTGGCACTCAGGCGCAGACGAACGAAGCGGTTCTCCGACTCGACCCAGAAGCGATGATGCTGCAGGTTCGGCAGGAAACGACGACGGGTTTTGTTCATTGCGTGGGAAACGTTGTTCCCGGTTACCGGACCCTTACCGGTAACTTGACAGACTCTCGACATGCCTCAGCCCTCTAAAACCACATGCCCAACCCGGCATGGGTTGGCCGCTTGAATTCACTTGTCAGTTCGGCGCTCAGCGCCACGTTTCATGGGGGTCTTACCGGCCACGTTGCGAACGAAGATACCGGGCCCCTAGAAAAGAGCGCTGCTTTATATCAGAAACCCCCTAGGGCAACAAGCGCGGATTGAAATTTCCGCCCGACTGCCGTGCCTTCGAGAGTTGCTGCCCGATGCCGACCGGGGCCTGAGCACTGCAGCCCGCTCGTCAGCTCACCACCTATATATAGGTCGCAATCAACCTGCGCTGCCCCGCGCCTCGTCGCGCAGCTGACGACGCCAGCAACTTGCCCACGGCTGTCTTCGGCAGCTCGTCGCGCAGCTCGAGAAAGCTCGGCGTCTTGTAGCCGGTGAGGTATTGCCGGCAATGTTCGAGCAAGGCCCGCTCATCAACCGTATCGTCCTTGAGGCTGACGAAGACCTTCACCGCCTCGCCCTTGCGCGCATCCGGCACGCCCACCGCCACGCATTCACGCACGGATGGATGCTGCATCAGCACATCCTCGATCTCGTTGGGGAACACGTTGAAGCCGGACACCAGGATCATGTCCTTCTTGCGGTCGACGATCTTCACGAAGCCATCGGCATCCAGCAGCGCGATATCGCCGGTCTTCAGCCAGCCATCGGGCGTGAGCACCTTGGCCGTCTCGTCCGCACGTTGCCAGTAGCCCTGCATGACCTGCGGGCCACGCAGCCACAGTTTGCCCGGCGTTTCCGGCGGCACGTCGTTGCCCTCGTCATCCACGGTGCGCAGCTCGGTCTCGATCAGCGCCTGGCCGATGTAGCCCTCGCGGTAAGGGCTCAGCTGTGTACCGGTCGCCACAACAGGCGAGGCCTCGGTCAGGCCGAAACCTTCGCGGATCGGCGCCCCGGTCAGTTCCTGCCAGCGACGCCCGACTTCACTGTTGAGCGGCGCGCCGCCGGACGTCGCCCACTTCAGATGGGAGAAATCGATGCTGCGAAACTCCGGGTGATTCATCAGCCCGACGAACAGCGTGTTGATGCCGCTGAGCAGGCTGAACGGATAGCGCTGCATGGCACCGATGGTTTCGTCCAGATTGCGCCCGTCCCGGATGAATACGGTGTGCAGGCCCATACCCACCGAACTCAGGCAGTTCGTGGCAAACGCCATGATGTGATACAGCGGCAGCGGCGCGATGCGCACGTCCTTTTCAGGCTCCAGCAGACCCGGCTTGTCGAACAGCTCGATGGTCTGCAGCACATTGGCTAGCAGATTGCGGTGACTGAGCATCGCGCCCTTGGACACACCGGTCGTACCGCCGGTGTACTGCAACAACGCCAGCCGGTCGAGGCCTGCTTCGCGCTCCAGCGGCGGGCTTTCCGCCCCCAGCCGCAGGGCCTGCATGAAGCGCTGCGTTCCCGCCTCGCTGCCTTCGTGAATCGGCCTCTGCAGATCATCGACGCTGGTGAGCATTACGTGCTCCAGCTCGGTGTCCGCCTGCACCGCGCGTACCAGCGGCAGCAGCCGATCGAGCACAAGGATCGCCCTGGCGCCGGAATCGCGGAACTGATGGCGGGCTTCGACGGCCGTGTACTGCGGATTGGTATTGACGATCACCAGCCCGGCCTTGAGTGCGCCAAACACGGCGATGGGATATTGCAACGAATTGGGCAGCTGCAGCGCCAGCCGGTCACCGGGTTGCAGCCCGGCGTGATGCCGCAGGTAGCGCGCGAACGCGTCGGCAAGACTGCCCAGCTCGGCGTAGGTGAGCTGGTCGTCGCCACAGGAAAATGCCGCGCGCTGCGGATGCTTCGCGCAGGCCTGAGCCAGCAGGTCATGGACGTTCTGGTAGCCGCCACGGGCGAGTTCGTTAGCCACGTAGCCTTGCACGGAAGCGGACATCGACATTCTCCAAAATGAATTATTGTTTTACTGTGCGAAACTGGATGTCGAATCCGATAGTAGTAGATCGCTTTTTCCGTCGCAATGATCGCCAATGGCCGCACTGCCCCGCGTCGGGCGATCTGCTATCGTTCGCCACCGCTGCCCACTAGCCAGACAGACCGAGACCATGAGCGACGACATCGAAGACACCGGCACACCCAAGGATCGCAAGTTCGTCGAGGCCCTCGCCCGCGGGCTGGACGTGCTGCGTGCCTTCACCCATGGCTCGGTGGTGATGGGTAATCAGGACATCGCACGCATCACCGGGCTGCCAAAGCCCACCGTGTCGCGCATGACCTACACGCTGACCAAGCTCGGCTACCTCAGCTATTCGCAGCAGCTGGAGAAGTACCAACTCGATTCCGGCGTGCTGGCGCTCGGTTATGCCTACGTTTCCAACCTGCGCGTGCGCCAGCTGGCCAAGCCGTACATGGACGAGTTCGCCCGCCGCACCAACACCACCGTGGGCCTGACCTGCCGCGACCGGCTGTCGATGATCTACGTGGAGAATTGCCGCCCGGCCGAGGTCACCACCCTGCGCATGGACGCCGGCGTGCGTCTGCCGCTGGCCACCACCGCCGCTGGCCGCGCCTTTCTCGCCGCCACCCCGGAGAAGGAACGCGAGCATCTGATGGCCGCTCTGGCCAGCAAGTACGGTGATGACTGGGCCGCCATCGAGGCTTCACTGCACGCCTCGTTCGAGGAGTTCGTGCAGCACGGCTTCTGCCTGTCGCTCGGCGACTGGGACCGCAACGTGATGGCCGCCGGTGTGCCGCTGCACCTGGCCGATGGCAGCATCATGGCGCTGACCTGCGGCGCGCCGTCATTCCAGCTCAGCGAGGAAACCCTGAAGAACTCGCTGGCCCACCAGCTGGAAATGCTCGCTCGGGATATCGAAAGCCTCGGCGTCTGATCGTCAGGCCCTGACGCTGGCCCAGGCGATGTCCGCGAGCAGCTCGCGGCAGTCGGCCAGCGCGGTGCGGGAACGGCCCGCCAGCCAATTACGCGCCATGTCATGGCAGGGTCCGATCACCACCGCGAGAAAGCAGTCGCCGGGCATCCGCCGAAAGGCTCCGCTTTCCCGATGGCGCCGCAGAATCGCTCCGACCCGCTCGCCGTGGGCGCGATTGACCTCGCGCAGCCGTTCGCCCATCTCCCCGGCCTCGACCCGCCCGCGGTTGTGCAGAACGAAGCGCGCCCAGTCCGGGTTCGCCACTACCCAGTCGATGTAACTGGTGACGAACAGCCGGACGCAGGCTTCCGCGTCCAGCGTCTCGATCAGCCCGGCTTCGAGCAGCGCGGCGTACTCACCGATGCCTTCCAGATACAGCGCGGCGATGATCCGCTCACGATTGCCGAAGTGGTGATAGAGGCTGCCGATGCTGGCGCCGGAGCGATCACGAATCATCTCGATGGTGGCCGCCTCCACGCCGAACTCGGTGAAACAGGCGAGTGCGGCCTGAAGGATTTCCTGCTTGCGGCTACTACGGGCCATCCGGCCTCCAATCTGACTAGAATATTTTTCTAGAATTATCTTCTACCCTTCGTATACTGCACCGATCGCAGCAATCGCAGAAGCGCGGAGAACAACAAGATGGCGACGATACAGGTTGAAGAACGCTCCATCGACAACGGCAACGGCCATGCCCTGTCCAGCTACTGGTATCAGCCGAGCAGCCTGCCATGCGGCGTCGTGCTGATCGCGCCGGCGATGGGCGTGCCGCAGCGCTTCTACACCGACTTCGCCAACTGGCTCGCCGAGCGCGGCTATCAGGTGGTGACCTTCGATTACCTGGGCATGGGCCGCTCGCGGCGAATGCCGCTTCGCCAGTTGAACGTGGACATCCTCGACTGGGCGCGCCACGACTGCAGCTCGGTGCTCGCCGCGGCGGCCGAGGTTGCCGGTGAGCTGCCGCTGTACTGGATCGGCCACAGTGTCGGCGCGCAGATCCTGCCACTGGTCAAAGGCCATGAGCGCCTGACCCGCATCGTCACCATTGCCGCCGGCAGCGGCTACTGGCGCGAGAACAGCCCGCAGATCCGCAACAAGGCCTGGCTGCTCTGGCATGGCCTGGCCCCGGTGCTGACCGCGGTCGCGGGTTACTTCCCGGGCGGTCGTATCGGGGCGGTCGGCGACCTGCCCGCCGGGGTGATTCGCCAGTGGCGGCGCTGGTGCCTGCATCCGGACTACCTGGTCGGTGTTGAAGGCGAGCCCGTGCGCCAGGCCTTCGCGGCGGTGCGCACACCCCTGACCTCGCTGTCCTTCAGCGACGACGAAATGATGTCGGCGCGCAACACTGAATCCCTGCATGGCTTCTACAGCTCGGCACCGAAAACCATGCAGCGCATCGCGCCCGCGGAAATCGGCGCCACGCGGATCGGCCACTTCGGCTTCTTCCGTCGCAGTTTCGCCGACAACCTCTGGGCGCCACATCTGTTGCCAGAGCTGATGCCAGGCCAACAACAAACGGTGGCGTGACCCATAATCGTTAATTTCGCAGAGCGGAACATTGCTAGCATATTTCGAAACATATGCAGGGGTTATTCACCTTGCCGGATGGCTGATCTCCGACAAAAGTGAGGATGGGCTGGTTACAGCCCTCCTCGCCAATGGAGCCTTGCCATGCACAACAACAATAACGGCTACCCCTCGCAAACCCGCGCCTGGGCCACGGTCGCCATCCTCATGCTCGCCTATGTGCTGTCCTTCGTCGATCGGCAGATCCTCAACCTGCTGGTCGAACCGATCCGCCGAGATCTGGACATCACCGACACCCACATGAGCCTGCTCATGGGCTTCTCCTTCGCGGTGTTCTACACCATCTGCGGCGTGCCCATCGGGCGCCTGGCCGACCGCAAGAGCCGCCGCGGCATCATCGCCATCGGCGTGCTGGTGTGGAGCCTGATGACCGCGCTGTGCGGCACCGCGCGAACCTTCTGGCAGTTTCTCGCGTTCCGCATCGGAGTCGGTGTCGGCGAGGCCGCGCTATCGCCCTCGGCCTACTCGCTGATCGCCGACAGCTTCCCGCCCAAGCTGCGCGGCACCGCGATGAGCGTCTATTCGATGGGCATCTACATCGGCTCCGGCCTGGCCTTTCTGCTCGGCGGGCTGGTGGTCAAGTTCGCCTCGGCACAGGGCGACGTGGAGCTGCCGGTGCTCGGCATGGTCCGCCCCTGGCAGTTGATCTTCCTCGTACTCGGTGCAGCCGGCGTGCTGTTCACCGCCGTGCTCCTGCTGATCCGCGAGCCGTCGCGCAAGGGCGTTGGCGCCGGCGTCGAAGTGCCACTCAGCGAAGTGGCCGGCTACATTCGCCAGAACCGCCGCACCGTGCTCTGCCACAACTTCGGCTTCGCCTGCCTGGCGTTCGCCGCCTACGGCAGTTCGGCGTGGATTCCGACATTCTTCATCCGCACCTACGGCTGGTCGGCCAGCGACGTCGGCGTGCTCTACGGATCCGTAGTAGCGGTGGCCGGCTCGATCGGCATCATCGCCGGCGGACGGCTGTCGGACCTGCTGCATCGCCGCGGTTATCGCGACGCACCGCTGCGCGTCGGCATCATCTCCGCCGCGCTGACCCTGCCGCTCAATCTCGCCTACCTGGCCGGCACCGGTGAACTGGCGCTGGCGCTGATCGCCCTGCACGTATTCACCATCGCCATGCCCTTCGGCGTCGGCCCAGCGGCGATCCAGGAGATCATGCCCAACTCCATGCGCGGCCAGGCCTCGGCGGTGTACCTGTTCGTCATCACCATGGTCGGCCTCGGCATCGGCCCGACCGCCGTGGCGCTGGGCACCGACTTCGTCTTTGGCGACGACAACGCCCTGCGCTACTCGCTGCTGATCGTCACCGGCGTTGCGCTGGTCGGCGCGATAGTCCTGCTCGGCATGGGGCTCAAGCATTACCGCGGCAGCCTGGACCGGCTGCAGGAATGGAAGCCTCAGGGTGGCGCCACACCGGCCCCTGCGTGACGAATCGCCGCATAGCGGCCGGTGCATCTAAACCACGCACTGGCCGCCTGCCTACTCCTGATCTCATTCACACGATGAGCCGTATGGAGCGACATCTCGCTACCGTGGCGTTTCAGACCTTCGAAGTGCAGCCTATGGTGCCGTAGGCATGCGGGCCTCAGGCAGTACCGTTCGCGCTGAAGTTGCCGATCTAGACCGATTTAGGTTTGTGATGCAGGCCATATTTGTGTGTAATTGCCGGCCATTTCATGGATTGAAACGGCAGCCCCGTTGGTACGGCATCGGCCGTCGAGTCAGTCCTGAATGCTCCCTGCCAGCCATTCAGATAAGGACTACCTCATGGGCTTCGCGAAAAAAACCAGCGTGCTGTTGCTCAGCAGTGCCATCGTGTTCAGCGCCGGTTGCGCCAACATGGCCGAAAACGAGTGGGCGAACAAAGAGAACATCGGCACCCTGGTCGGCACCGCAGCAGGCATTCTCATCGGCAGCCAGGTCGGAAACGGTAGCGGTCGTACCGCGGCGATGATCGCAGGCGCGCTGGCCGGTGGTTACCTTGGCAAGACCATCGGCGCGAAGCTGGATGTGCGGGATCGCGAGGCGCTGGCACTGCAGACTCAACAGGCGCTGCAGCACACTCAGGATGGCCAGGCCACCCAGTGGTCGTCGAGCCACAGCGATGCCAAAGCCACCATCACCCCGATCAAGACCGAAACCGTGCAGCGTGAAGTCGCCGTCAAACGCACGCCCAAGGTGCAGCCGGTAGCGAACATGACGCTGATCAACCAGCCCTACCAGGCGGTTAAATCGGCGAACGTACGCAATGCGCCCGACCTCAAGGCCGAAAAGGTTGCAGGGTTGCCAGCCGGCACCACCTTTTCCGCGATTGGCCGTACCGACAATGACTGGATCATGGTGGGCCGCCGCGGCGTAACCATCGGCTATGTCTACGCGCCGTTGGTGGCTCAGGTTAAAAAGCCTGCCCGGTCGGCCCAGACCGCTGCTGCCGATACGGCTACCGATCTCGACAGCCTTGATGTCGCCAGCGCAGCCTCCAAGGGCATCGACCTTGACGCAATCGACCTGGATGCTGTCCCGGTCGAGCAGGCCATGACCGCCCAGACCACCTGCCGAACGATCAAATATGACGTGACCGCTCAAGGCAGCAACGAGCAGCAGACTGCCAAGGCTTGCCAGGCAGCCGACGGTGCCTGGGAGCTGATCTGATGAATGTACGCAATATTTCCCTGCTGGCACTCGGCCTGGCCGTAGCGGCATCGGCCCAGGCTGCCAGCCACCGCCTGGCCTACTCCAAGGCGGAAAACGTCGAGGTGTTCGTCGACCATGCCGATGGCCAGCCTTGGTGCAGCGAGAATCTGAAGCTGCGTTTCGCCTTTGCCGGTGAGGCCGATCAGGACGCCATTGATCGTCTGCTACCAAAACTTGGTGGCCTGTTTGCGAGCCAGTGCGCGAGCGCCACGCAACTGAGCTGGGCCAGTGTAAACAGCACAGGCAAGACGCAAGCGAGCGGTAATGCCAGCCAGGCCACCGGCTGGGTGGCACAAGCGGCGAGTACTGCCCCCGCAGCCCCGCAACCAGCCGCCGAGCAAGCCCCTGCGCCCACCGTCGCCCAAGCGCCTGCTGAAGCCCCCGCTTCCGCCGCACCTGCTGCGCGCGAGACAGCTCCGGCCACCGCGGAGCCGGAACCGGCCAAGCCGACGCAAGCCCAGGCTGAAGCACCACAGCCCCAAGCCGCATCACCAGCGCCTGTGGCCGATGCCCAACCCGCTGAGCCGGCAGAAACGCCAGTTCCGGCTGCGCAGGCCGTGGCCGCCGCCCCCGTTGTCGCCAAAGAGTTCAGCGTTGGTGGCTGGCAACCGCCGCTGGCACGGGACGTTTTTGCCAAGGCCGATTTCATCACAGAGATCGCTGATCAGAACGGCTGCCGCTTCCGCCTGGGTTTCAAGCCCGAGGACGACATAGCGAACATCTCCGCGACATCCAGCGGCGTGACATGCGGCCCGGATGGTTACGCGCAGGGCTCCGGCTCGCTGACGCTCAACCGCCGCGATGGCGTGCGTCTGCATCAGTTCAAAGGCAGCTTCCTCGATGGCCTGGAAATCTACGACGAGGCGCCGCGGCTTCCGGTAGTAGGCATCGACCAACGCAAGAATCTGCTGCTGCTGCTGCATAGCGAACCTGCCAGCAAGGTGCATTACCTGCTGCGCATGGGCCATAGCTATAACGGCCACTGGAATGCCGGCAGCGTCACGCTGATCGCACTGACCGAAAACCGTGAGCTGTTCCGCGATCTGGAAAGCATTCGCCGGACAATCGACCTCGCCACTGCACACCTGGACAAGAGCGCGCCGAAGATCAGAGCCATCCATTTCTACGGCATGCGTGATCTGGAAAAAGGGCTGCACGAAGGCGATAGAGATTTCTGGCTTTACGACATATCGCTGTCACGTCATTACCGCACGCAGAAATGGGAATATGACCCGGCTCGGGCCGATAACCACCTGTTCGCGTACGAGCGCAAGGAAGCTGAACTGCAGCGCCGAGCCGAGCTGGAGCGCGAGCGTGAAGCCCAGCGTCAGCGCGAACTGCTTGCTCGCCAGGCAGAGCAACAGCTGCAACTGTATCGCCAGCTGCGCCGTGAAACCCGCAAACCCGAAGAGCTCTACGGACGCATCCTCAGCGATGCCAGCTACACGCCGTTCAGTGGCGGCGGCTATGCGGCGATGATGCAAGGCCGCGCGCAGGGCTACAGCCAGATCGTGCATATCGATGGCAAAACCGATGACGGCTGGGAGGTGGACTACCCGTACCCTGCTGTATTGGAAACCAAAGACAGTGAGCAAAATGCCGACAAGGGCTGGTTCCTGGTCAAGGGCGAGGCGCGGCTGGACGCATCGCGCAAGGATGAGCAAAACCTGCCACTGACGCTGATCAGCGCCACCACGTTGCAGGCCTGCAGCGAGAAGGGCTGCGCCGACTTGCGCGACCCGCTGAAACTTGCACGACATGAAATCGGTGACCCGGACTGGACGCCGGAAGAGGCCAAATCGCTGATACAACAAGCCTGGCCCGAGCGTGCCGAGCTCCAAGGAGATGACGAATGAGCAAGCGCCTACCCCTGATCGCCGGCGCTGCCGTTGCCGTACTGGTGGCCGGCTACTTTGGCCTGAGCGCCTACAGCAGCAGCCAAGCGGAGAAGCTGATCGAAGACTGGGTCTACGAGCATGAGCTTGAAGACACCATGCGCTGGAAGTCGGTGTCGTCCAGCCCATTCGGCGGCCGCGTGACGATCTCCGAGCTGCAAGTGGAAGCCGGTGGACGCGAGCCAAGCCTGCAAGTGGCCGAACTGATCATCAGCGACCGCTCCATAAACGACGAGCGGACCCGCTTGCGCCTGCGCTTCAACGGTGTCGAGGCCGATAGCCGCGCCCTCGGCGGCCTGAGCAGCCTAGGCGCGATGGCAGGCGGCGGCTTCGGCCGGGGTATGGCCGCCGCTCATGGCTTCGAGCCAGCGCTGATCAGCGGGCTGGCCGAACTCAAGCCCTTCGACGTCGAAATCTACGTGGATATCGATGACGATGCCGGCACCCTGGAAACCGAGCTGGCTGTCGACCTGCCAGAACTGTTCGATTCGCGTGTCAGCTACCGGCTGAGCAACCTGCGGGATTTGAATCGCAAGCTGCAGCGCCTGAGCGAAAGCTTCGGTGGCGACGACCGGGGGCAGCGGGCATTCATGAGCGAGCTAGGCGAGTTGGCATCGAGCGTCGAGCGCGCCGAATTGCAAAGCGCCTCGTTCAGCGTCAAGGATCGCGGCATGGCCGAGCGCAGCATTGCTCTGTATCAGCGCTACAACACCCCGATGAACCCCACCGAAGGCAGCGCCGAAAAACAGCGCAAGGCACATTACGAGAAGGTCGTTGAACAAGCCGAAAAGAGCTGCAGCCGTGAATTCAAGAACCTGCCAAAGGGCATGAAAGACGGCTGCGAACTGCTCAGCAAGGCTCTGCTCGGCAAGGTCAACGGCGTGGAATTGAAGGTCGAGCCGAAGGATCGAGTGCGCCTGACAGATCTGGGCGACCTGCAGGACGGCCGCCGCAGCAAGCGTCTGCTGGACCGCTTGAATCCGCAACTCGACAGCATCTGATCGCGTCGCAAAAAAAGCCGGGCATTTGCCCGGCTTTTTTATGTCCGGATCAAATGACTCACTGCCGGAGCGATAACCGCCCACTGGATAAACCACCGAGACGCGACCCAAGTTGCTTCGCGTGGATGTAAAGGCGACGTCCACCCTACCAGGCTGCCGCCTTGCGCGCAGCGCCGTATGGTGGGCTTCAGCCCAACGTTTGTGTGCTGGCGGCGAGCTGAAGCGGAACGCCCACCACGATAATGAAGACGATGCGTCGCCACACCTGCCCGCAGTCGGCTAAGCATCTGACCCTATCTCCGCAAAGCAAAACCGGGCCATGAGGCCCGGTCGTGGTGTGGCGGTTGGTGCGTTATGCCACCTGCATCAACTTCGCATAAGCCTTCAGATGATGGTCATCGTCACCGAACTGGTGGGCGATCATCACCAAGCGCTTGGCGTGGTGGGCGAGGTTGTATTCCCAGGTCATGCCGATGCCGCCGTGCAGCTGTATCGCTTCCTCGGCCACCTTGCGCGCGGCGCGGGCGCAGATGTATTTGGCGGCGGCGATGATACGGCTGCGGTCGTCGTTGTCTTCGCCATCGGCAAAGGTGGCGGCGAGGATCGCCATGCTGGTGGCCTGCTCCAGCTCGGTCTGCATGTCCACCATGCGGTGCTGCAGGACCTGGAACTTGCCGATCGGCACGCCGAACTGCTTGCGCGTCTTCAGATAGTCGAGGGTCAGCTTGCAGGCTTCGTCCATGCTGCCCAGCGCGTCGGCGCACTGCGCGGCGATGGCGCGGCCCTGCTGGTAACGCAGCGCAGAGAGCGCATTGCCGACTTCGCCGAGCAGCGCGTCGGCGCCGACTTGCACGTTGTCGAGGAACAGCTCGCAGCCCTTGCGCCCGTCGATGGTCGGGTACACGCGACGGCTGACGCCCTGAGCGTTCGGATCGACCAAGAACAGGCTGATGCCGGCTTCGTCGCGACTGTCGCCGGCGGTGCGCGCGGAGACGATGATCTGCCCGGCGCTGTGTCCACCTATGACGACTGCCTTGCGTCCGGACAGGCGATAACCGCCGTCGACCGCCTCGGCTTTGGTCTGCACGTCGTTGAGGTTGTAGTGGCTCTGCGGCTCGTCCAGCGCCACCGCCAGCTGCAGCGAACCGGCCGCCACCTGCGGCAGCAGCTCCTCCTTCTGTGCGTCACTGCCCAGCTGGGTGAGCAGCCCGCCAGCGAAGATCACCGATTGCAGGTAGGGCTCCAGGGTCAGGCCGCGACCAAGCTCGGTCATCACCAGCATGGTTTCCACGCCGCCGCCGCCGAAGCCGCCGATCTCCTCGTCGAACGGCACGGCTGTCAGGCCCAGCTCACCCAGCTGCGACCAGAACTCGGCGGAAAAGCCCAGTTCCGACTCGCTGAATTTCTCGCGCTGCTCGAACGGGTAGGCGTCGCGCACCAGACGCGCCGCGGTGTCTTGCAGCATTTGCTGCTCTTCAGTCAGTTTGAAGTCCATTGCGGTGCCCCCTTACAGCTCGAGAATCATCTTCGAGACGATGTTCTTCTGGATTTCGTTGGAGCCGCCGAAGATCGACAGCTTGCGCATGTTGAAGTAGTCACCGGCCAGCGACGCGCTGTAGTCGGCGTGCAACAGATCGCCGTCGTAGTCCAGCTGCATCTCCTCTTCGAGGAACGGCAACGCGTAGGGGCCGATGACCTTGCGCAAGAGGTGAGTAATCGCCTGGCGAATCTCGGTGCCCTTGACCTTGAGGATCGAGGACTCCGCGCCGGGCACGCCGCCCTCCTTCGCCGCGGCGAGGATGCGCAGGGTGCTCATCTCGATGGCCATCAGCTGCATTTCCACTTCCGCGACCTGGGCGCGGAACAGCGGGTCTTCGAGCATCGGCTTGCCGTCGCAGACTTCCTTCATCGCGATGCGCTTCAGATGCGCCAACACCGCCTTGGACGAGCCGATGCCGGCCAGGCCCGTACGCTCGTGGGTCAGCAGATACTTGGCGCATGTCCAGCCCTGGTTTTCCTCGCCGACGAGGTTTTCCACCGGCACGCGGACGTTGTCGAAGAAGACTTCGTTGACCTCGTGGTCGCCGTCCAGAGTGATGATCGGCCGCACGCTGATGCCCGGGCTCTTCATGTCGATCAGGAGGAAGCTGATGCCGCGCTGCTGCTGGGCTTCGGGGTCGGTGCGCACCAGACAGAAGATCATGTTGGCGTGCTGGCCGAGGGTGGTCCAGGTCTTCTGGCCGTTGACCACGTAGTGGTCGCCGGCGCGCACGGCGCGGGTCTTCAAGCTCGCCAGGTCAGAGCCGGCACCCGGCTCGGAATAGCCCTGGCACCACCAGTCCTCGCCAGAAAGAATGCGCGGCAGGTAATGGTCGATCTGCTGCTGGGTGCCGAACTTGATGATCACCGGGGCGACCATGTTGACGCCAAAGGGCACGGTACGCGGCGCGCCGAAGGCCGAGCATTCCTCGTCGAAGATGTGCTTCTCAACCGGGCCCCAGGTGGTGCCGCCCAGTTCCACCGGCCAGCCCGGCGCGTACCAGCCGCGCTTGACCAGAATCTGCTGCCAGCGCTCGTGATCCTGCTTGGACATGTGCTTGCCGAGCTTGACCTTGGCGGCGATGTCCGCCGGCAGCTCGCTTTTCAGGAAGGCGCGCACTTCATCGCGAAAGGCGAGCTCTTCGGCCGTGTAGTTGACGTTCATGGGAAAGTCCTCATGCTGCGTTCGGTTTGCAGGCGGGCGGCACTCATTGCCCGGCCTGCCAGTCGGTAAAGGTGCGGCCTTCGGCGGCCAGTTTTTCCAGCAGCGGCGCTGGCTTCCACCAGTCGCCGCAACGTGCGTGCAGTTCCTTGACCCGCGCCAGCACCCAGTCCAGGCCGACGCTGTCGGCATAGAACATCGGGCCACCACGGAAGGCCGGGAAGCCGTAGCCGTTCAGGTAGATGACGTCGATATCGCTGGAACGCTGGGCGATACCCTCTTCGAGAATCTTCGCGCCCTCGTTGACCAGCGCGAAGATGCAGCGCTCGACGATGTACTGCTCGTCGAGCGCCTGGCGCTCGATGCCTTTCTCTTGCGACGCTGCTTCCAGCATAGGCGCAAGGTCGGGGTTCTCCTGCGCGGTGCGGTTGCCCGGTTCGTAGCGGTAGTAGCCGGCGCCGGTCTTCTGCCCGAGCATGCCGGCGGCGCAGAGCTTGTCGGAGACGGTGGGGAAATCCAGGTGAGGCGGCAGGGTTGCGCGTTGGCGCTTGCGGATCGCCTGACCGATGTCGAGGCCGGACAGGTCACGCATGGCGAACGGCCCCATGGCCATACCGAAATTGCGCAGCGCAGCGTCGACCTGCTGCGGCGTGGCGCCCTCCTCCAAGAGGAACTCCGCTTCGCGGCCGTACTGGAAGACCATGCGGTTGCCGACGAAGCCGTCGCAGACACCGACCACCACCGAGACCTTCTTCAGCTGCTTGCCGATGGCCATGGCGGTGGCAAGCACCTCATTGCTGGTCTTCGCGCCGCGTACCACTTCCAGCAGGCGCATGACATTGGCCGGGCTGAAAAAGTGCAGGCCGACCACGTCTTCCGGCCGTTTGGTGAAGGCGGCGATGGCGTCCAGATCCAGCGATGACGTGTTCGAGGCGAGGATCGCACCGGGCTTGCACACGGCATCCAGCTGTTCGAAGACCTGCTGCTTGACGCCCATTTCCTCGAAGACCGCTTCGACCACTACATCGGCATCGGCCAGCGCGGCGTACTCGGTGACGCCTTCGACCAGCGCGAGGCGCTTTTCCATCGCCTCTTCAGTCAGGCTGCCGCGCTTGACGCTCGCCGCATAGGTGTCGCGGGCACGCTGCAGGCCGCGTTGCAGCGCTTCGTCATTGATTTCAAGCAGCTTCACCGGAACACCGGCATTGGCGAAGCTCAAGGCGATACCAACACCCATGGTGCCTCCGCCGATAACCGCGGCGGAGTTGATCGGCCGCGGTTTCACATCGGAGGGCAGATCGTTGATCTTGCCCGCCTGGCGTTCGGCGAAGAACGAATGGACCAAGGCACCCCGCTGCGGCGAGTTCAGGCACTCGGCGAACAGCTCACGCTCACGCTTGAGGCCCTCGGTCAGCGGCAGCTTTGTCGCGGCCTCGACCGCCGCAATGCAGCGCAGCGGCGAGAACAGCCCAGGCATGCGCTTGGCCACCTCGGCGTGCTTGGCGCGGATCAGCGCCTCGTTGTCGGCGCCCTCAAGGCCTTGAGACTGCTCGCCAGTGCGTCGCGGGGCGCGGCCTTCCTCGACCATACGACGGGCGTAGGCCAGGCCAGCGTCCACCAAATCACCCTCGAAGAGCTCGTCGACGATGCTGTGCTCGACAGCCTCGGCAGCGCTGATCGGCGTGCCGCTGACAATCATGTCCAGCGCCTTCTCGACGCCTGCCAAACGCGGCAATCGCTGGGTACCACCGGCACCGGGTAACAGACCCAACTTCACTTCGGGCAGGCCGACCTTGGCGTCCTTGCGGGCGATCCGGTAATGACAGCCCAACGCGACTTCCAGGCCCCCACCGAGCGCGGTGCCATGAATGACGGCGACGCTCGGCTTGCTGCAGCCTTCGATAACCTCGATCACCTCCGGCAGGCTCGGCGCTTGCGGGGGCTTGCCGAATTCCTTGATGTCAGCGCCGGCAATAAAAGTACTGCCCTCGCACACCAACGCCACGGCACGGACCTGCTGGTCCGCTTCGGCGAGCTGAAAGGCCTTCTGCAGCCCCTCACGCACCGCCTGGCAGAGGGCATTGACTGGTGGATTGTTGACCGTGATCAGCGCGATATCGCCCTGAATTTCGAGCCGTACGACATCTGTCATGACTGGCCTCCGCTGAGTGAAATGCTGATTGGAATTGTAATTTCACGGAATCATGTTTCGCACAGCAGAATAAAGGAGTCACGTTATGCATGTCGATAGGCCGGAATGGCCCGCAATCAGGCGGGGAAAAGGCGCGTAATGCGCGTCAGCGCTTGATATTGCCGGCAGCCGGACCGGCGTCGGACAGCACTATCAGTCAGAGGAATGTCGCCGCCAAACGGGCGCGGCGGTTTCAGCTGGAAACGGCATGCCGCGGGGCGCGAGCGAGCAGGTCGGGGTCGATACGCAGCAAACGCACCGTCCGCTCGCCGGAAAGGGAGGCGGGCTCGCCGCCTTCCGGCAGATCGATCAGCAGGCGCGTCAGGTTGAGCACCAGCGCTTCGCGGCTGAGTGCGCCGGCGCCCAGTGCGTAGTAGGCCGCGATCACCTGGCGTAACTCCAGCGGCAGCG
This sequence comes from Stutzerimonas kunmingensis, assembly GCF_032106285.1. GTDB lineage: Bacteria > Pseudomonadota > Gammaproteobacteria > Pseudomonadales > Pseudomonadaceae > Stutzerimonas > Stutzerimonas kunmingensis_B. Next base: position 21,608 of record NZ_DAMCPO010000009.1, on the reverse strand, counting down.
CCCATTGCGCGCGCAACGCCGAGCCAAAGCCTGCGGCCCGTTCCCGCAGGCAGCGCTGAAGACTCGACTCATCCAGCTCACCGCCACTGTCGAGCCAGTCCTGCAGGCTGCGTAATAGCGCCAGTTCACCGATGTTCCTCAGCAGGCCGGCGCTGAAGCAGAGCTCTCTGTCCAGCTTCAGCTGCCGCGCCAACCAGCTGGCCAGGCGTGCGGTGCGCAGCGCCTGCGCGCCAAGCTGCGCACCCAGTTCGGCCAGACGTGGCTCGATCAGCCGGGCGTTGTGCTGCAGCGCCAGCTCGGTCACCAGCTGGAGACTGCGCGCAGCGCCGAGTCGGCGCTGTGCCTCGCCCAGGCTGAGGCATGGTGCGGCCTGTTGCGTACCGCTGCTGGCGATGCTGATCAGCCGCGCGGTCACCTGCGGGTCGCGGGCCAAGAGCTCTTCGAGCTCGGCGAAATCCTGATCGCCGCTCTGCAGACGCTGCAGTGCCACCAGCACCCCCTCCTGCAGCGGCGCGCCGCGGTTATGCGGGCGCATGCGCTCAAGAAAACTGTCCACGCTGTCTGTCGATGCGGGCGTCGTTATCCCTGCACGACCGGCCGAACGCGGCAACAGTTTGTCCAGGCGCTGGCGCAAGTCGTCGAGATCATAGGGTTTGCCCAGGTAGGCGGCGGGTGCCAACGGCAGCACGGTGCGTACGCTGGCGGTATCGGTGCGCGCGCTGATCAGCACGCAGGGCAGGCGCTGGGTCGGACCGTGGCGACGCAGTTCGCGCAGCAGTTGGCGGCCATCAAGGCCATCCAGCTCACCATCGACAATCAACAGGCTGGGCACCTGACGCTTGCACAGTTCCAGCGCGGCATGCCCATCGGCCGCTGGCTGCACGCGCATACCGGGGCGCAGTTCGCGCACCAGCTGACAAAGCTGATCCGCGCGCCAGGGCTCGTTGTAGGCAACCAGAACGAATGAAACTTGGGCGGAGATGCTCACTGCACTGCTCGCTGGAGATGTCACCACAGCCTAGCGACGGTGTAGGTAGATGGCGAAAGATCCTTGAGGGGGTCGCGCCAGTGGGGGCGCGATTCTGCACTGACCTATAGCAAACAGCCAGCCTCGGCCCCTGAGGCCAGCTGTCGCAGGTGGCTCAGATGCCCATGCAGAGATACTTGATCTCTAGGTAATCCTCAATGCCGTACTTCGAGCCCTCGCGGCCGAGACCGGAGGACTTCACGCCGCCGAACGGCGCCACTTCAGTAGAGATCAGCCCGGTATTGATGCCGACCATGCCGTACTCCAGCGCCTCGGCGACGCGGAACACCCGGCCCAGATCGCGCGCGTAGAAGTAGGAGGCCAGGCCGAACTCGGTGTCGTTGGCCTTGGCGATCGCATCGGCCTCGTCCTTGAAGCGGAACAGCGGCGCCAACGGGCCGAAGGTCTCTTCCTTGGCCACCTTGGCGCTGTCCGGCACGTCGACCAGCACGGTCGGTTCGAAATAACTGCCGCCAAGCGCATGGGCCTGGCCGCCCGCCACCAGTCGCGCGCCCTGGGCGACGGCATCCTCGATATGCTCGCGGACCTTGGCGGCAGCGCGATCATCGATCAGCGGGCCGAGATCCGTGCCCTCCTCCAGGCCATTACCGACCCGCAGCCTGGCCACCGCCGCCTGAAACTTCTCGGCGAAGGCGTCATACACGCCATCCTGCACATAGATGCGATTGACGCAGACACAGGTCTGCCCGGCATTGCGATACTTGGACTGCACGGCACCCTTCACCGCCTCGTCCAGATCGGCGTCGTCGAAGACGATGAATGGCGCATTGCCGCCCAGCTCGAGGGACACCTTCTTGATCCCCGGCGCGCACTGCTCCATAAGCTTGGCACCCACTTCGGTGGAGCCGGTGAAGGAAATCTTGCGGACCTTGGGGTTGGCGGTCAGCTCGTTGCCGATGTCGCCGGCCGAGCCGGTGACCACGCTGAGCACGCCCTTGGGAATCCCGGCGCGTTCGGCCAGCTCGACCATCGCCAGTGCCGAGAACGGCGTCTGCGAAGCGGGTTTGATCACCATGGTGCAGCCAGCTGCGAGTGCCGGGCCGGCCTTGCGGGTGATCATTGCTGCCGGGAAATTCCACGGGGTGATCGCCGCGGTCACGCCGATCGGCTGCTTGATGACGATGATGCGTTTGTCTTTCTGATGGCCGGGAATGGTATCGCCGTAGATGCGCTTGGCTTCCTCGGCGAACCACTCGATGAAGGAGGCGGCGTAGGCGATCTCGCCCTTGGCCTCGGCCAGCGGCTTGCCCTGCTCCAGGGTCATCAGGCGGCCAAGGTCGTCCTGGTTCTCCATCAAAAGCTCGAACCAGCGGCGCAGCTTCTGCGAACGCTCCTTGGCGGTCAGATCACGCCAGGCCGGCAACGCACGCTCGGCGGCATCGACGGCGCGACAGGTTTCCGCGGCGCCCATCTTCGGCACCGTGCCAAGCGTTTCGCCGGTGGCCGGGTTGTTCACGCTGATGGTCTGGCCGCTGTCGGCATCGACCCAGGCGCCATCGATATAGGCCTGCTGACGGAACAGAGCGGTGTCTTTGAGTTGCATGGCAGTCTCCTCGGGCATCGTAGCGGCAGGCCCGCTGCGGAAAGTTTGGCTGATACGACGATCATCTGAACCGTCCTTCGCCGCCCGGTTCCTGTCGCCGCATTGCACTGCGAACGGCCATGCTAGGACCGCAGCCACTGGCCCGGCAAGCTCATGACGCATGACGTTGTCGCGCCATTGACCAGCCTGATACATCGCACGGCCTGTCACGCCTTGTTACCCAAACCCTACTACTGGCCGGGGTATAGTTGCGCGCGAGCGGCCTCGGCCGCCGATAACCAAGGATCGATAAGGAGTTACCGTGAAAGCATTGATGACAGGCGCCGTGGCCGCCGCCCTGCTGGCCAGCACTGCCGTCCAGGCGCAGATGAAGCCGGAAGAGATGGTCGAAACCCGCCAGGCCGGCTACCAGTTCATGTCCTGGAACATGGGCAAGATCAAGGCCCAGGTGGTCGACGGTAAGGAGCCCTACGACCAGGCCAAGGTCGCCGCCGCCGCCAATGCCATCGCCGCCATCGCCAATTCCGGCATGGGCAGCCTGTACAGCCCGGATACCACCACCGAGCAACTGGGCAAGGCCACCCGCCTGAAGCCTGAGTTCTTCCAGAACCTCGACGAAGCCGGGCAGATCGGCCGCAAGTTCACCGCCGCCGCCAACCAGCTCGCCAAGGTTGCAGCGGAAGGTGATCAGGCCGCCATCAAGAAAGCCTTCGGCGACGTCGGCGGCAGCTGCAAGTCCTGCCACGACAAGTTCCGCGCCGACTGACCCGTCGCAGCCAGCGACACCAACCCGTCGGCTGGCTTACCAGTCCAGGCTCGGTGCGACCGCGGCGGGTTCCGGCTCCAGCCAATCCCCTACCGCTTGCACACCCCATACGCAGGCCGCACCCAGCGCAATCGCCAGGACCGCCGCAAACAGCGAACCACCGCGGGCATCCTGCTGGGTCGGGTGCTCGCGCTGCGTTCTTCCTGCAATCATCGCGCGCACCAGCGGACGGCGCATCACCAGCGTGTAATAGATGATGGCTCCGATGTGCATGCCGATCAGCACCAGCAGCAGCCACTTTGCCTGCCGATGCAGGCCGCTCAGCGCGCTGCCGGTTTCGCTGCTGACCAACGCATAAAGCGGGCCCTGGAAGGCGATGTCATCGGTTGCCATCAAGCCGCTGGTCACCTGAAAGCTCACCAGCAGCAGCATGGCCAGCACCGAAAAAGCACCGAGCGGGTTGTGCCCGGCCTCGCGCCAGTTGCCCTGCAGATAGTCCTTCACACCGACGGTTGCCGCGAAGATCCGCGACCAGCGTGCGTAGGTCGACCCGACGAAGCCCCACACCAGACGAAATACCAGCAGCCCCAGCACCAGCAGACCGAGCCGGCCATGCCAGGGCATCAGATTGCCGCCCACCCAGCCGGTGACGACGGCCGCGATCACCGTCCCGGCGAACAACCAGTGAAACAGCCGCAGCGGCGCATCCCAGAGTTTGATATGGCCCGACATCTCCATCCCCTCGCCATTCGAACAACCACGACCCCCGGCCGCGACACGCAAGGGTACCAGCCGGACCAGCCTCGGGCAGCTGCGAAAAAGCCGCACCTGGACCGTATCCGTCCGGCCGCACCAGCATGGACGCCCGTCAACGACATGCGTATGATTGCGCCCCGCAACGCATCCGTAGCTCAGCTGGATAGAGTACTGCCCTCCGAAGGCAGGGGTCGTGGGTTCGAATCCCGCCGGATGCGCCATATAGATAGTCGTTTCGAGTCCCGCTCGAAACGCTCCGACAAAGCCCGCTCACTGCGGGCTTTGTCGTTTCTGCGCACCATCTTCAGACCGTTGCCCTCGATCGGCCAAAAGCCAACACAGGCAAGTGCAGGCCGCCCTGCCTGCATCGGGAAGCTGATGCAAGGGAAACCTGCCATGCGGCGCCATCGGCCTGCGCCAACCTGACCTCACGCTCGTTTTAGACGCATCCAACGGGTGTTCTGTGAACCCGATCACCGAGCCTGCAGGACAACTGAACTTCAATGCGCCGACCAGGTCGCGCCATGCGCACCTTGCCCCCACACACGACTTCAAGGAGGAAATCGCGTGCCCGTGCGCTATTACGCCCTCGTTTCGCTCTTCGCCGCGGCCCTGCTCACCGGCTGCACCGGCAACTACAAATTCAACGATGACCAATATCGTCCGCTGGGCGACCCGCAGGCTTTGAATCGCGGCCAGTGACCGCAAGGAGCAACACGACCATGGAACTGGTCTTCGATATGGTGGGCGCCCAGCAATTCGTGCCGGGTCTGCTGACCACCAAAACCTTCAAGCAGGCCGGCGGCTTGATCGGCCGGGCCGAAGGCTGCGATTGGGTGATCCCGGATCGCAAGCGCGTCCTCTCCGGGCGTCACGCGGTGATCAGCTACCGCGACGGAGCCTTCTTTCTCACCGACACCAGCAGCAACGGCATCCAGCTCAAGGACAGTGGCGCCAGCCTGGTCAAGGGCCAGCCGCAGCGCATCGAGCATGGCAGCGTCTATTGTCTCGGCGACTTCGAGATCCGCGCGCGACTGATCCAGGACCCAGCGCTGTTCGAAGGCGACATCGGCCGACCGCAGCCGGCCGGCAGCATCATTCCCGACGATGCTTTTCTCGATCTCGATCCGCTGGTCGCAATGGAACAGCAAGAGCGCGTCTATGCCGAGGTCGACGACCTCGACCTCGCCCTGGCTGCGCCACAGCGCCAGGCGCAACAGCGCGACTACGCGCGCATCGATATGGAAAGCCTGCCGTTGCCGGAGCTGGTCATGCCGCAGGCAGCGCCGGAAGCCAAGCGCGAAGCCGAGCCCGAACGACTGCCGCAGGGATTCTGGGCGCGTTTTGGCGAGGCGCTGGGCATCGATCTCGACGATCTCGACGAGGAACAGCGCCAGGCCTTGGCGCTGAATGCCGCCCGCCTGCTCAAGCAGAGCGTCGGCGGCCTGCAGCAGAGCCTGCGCACCCGCAGCGAGCTGAAGAACGAGCTGCGCCTGGCGTTGACCACTGTGCAGAGCGCCGGCAACAACCCACTCAAGCACAGCCCCGATGCGGGCGAGGCAATGTCCGCCCTGCTGCGCGGCGGCAAGCCTGGCCAGCTGCCGGCCGAACAGGCCATCGGCCGCGCCTTTCGCGACCTGCAGGCGCATCAGGTGGCACTGCTGGCTGCCAGCCGCGCAGCCGTCCACGCCATGTTCGAGCAGCTGGCGCCAGAACAGCTGGCGCTGCGTTTCGAACGCGAGGGCCGCAAGCCGCTGATCGCTACCGCCGGCAGCCGCTGGCGCGCCTATCGCCGTTTACATCACAGCCTCGGCCAGGACGCCGACTGGAGCGAACGGCTGTTCGCCCGCGACTTCGCCAAGACCTATGAGGAGCAGGTGCGTCTGATCGCCACGCTCGATTCAACCCATCAAGGATGATCCCATGCCTCGTCGCATCACCCTGGCCATGCTGGCCTCGCTGCTCGTGCTGGGCGGCTGCTCGGCGCTGTCGCCGTACTCCAAGCTGACCAAGCTCGACCTCGAACTGCACGGCAGCGACCGTCTCAATCCCGACCTCAACGGCCGGCCATCGCCGATCGTGCTGCGCCTGCTGGAGCTCAAGCATCCGGTGGCGTTCGAAAACGGCGACTTCTTCGCCCTCTACCAGCGGCCCAAGGAAGCCCTGGCGCCAGACCTGGTGACCTCCGAGGAACTGGAACTGCGTCCCGGCGAAAGCCGCGAGCTGAAGCTATCGGTGCAGGAGGGCAGCCGCTATGTCGGCGTGTTGGCCGCCTACCGCGACCTGCCGGAAGCCAGCTGGCGCTACGTCATCGCCGTGCCATCGCAAGAGCGCACCCACGTCGCGCTGAGCCTGGATGAGCGCGGCATCGCGCTGTTCGACCCGCTCGCCGAAGAAGGAAAATAAGCATGAGCCTGCACAAGGTTGTCTGGCAGGAAGGCATGCTGCTGCGTCCGCAGCACTTCCAGCAGAACGATCGCTACTACGATCACCAACTCAAGGCGCGCACCCAGAAGCTGGGCAACTACGCCTGGGGTTTCTTCAACCTGGAGATCGACCGTCAGTTCCTCAACATGGGCAAGCTGGTGCTCAGCCAGGCCAGCGGCGTCCTGCCGGATGGCACGCTGTTCGAGCTGGGCAGCGAGCGCGAGCCACTGGCGCTGGACATTCCGCCGAACACCGGCAGTACACCGGTCTACCTCGCGCTGCCACTGGTTACCGGTAACCACATCGAAACGCGTCGTCCCGAACAGAAGGACGTGCTGGCGCGCTACACCGCCCATGAACTGGATGTCGCCGACTCCAATTCCGGCGACAGCAGCACCAGCCAGGTCAGCACCGGGCTGCCGGATTTCCGTCTGCTGCTGGGCGAGCAGCAGAGCGACCAGGCCTACGTGAAACTGCAGCTGTGCGAGGTGCTCGACACCACGCCGGACGGGGTCATCAGCCTCGACCCCGAGTTCATTCCGACCTACGTCAACTTCCAGGCCTCAGGCTATCTGCTGTCCTGCCTGAAGGAAGTGATCAGCATGCTCGCCCACCGCGGCGATACCCTCGCCGAGCGCATCAGCGCCACCGGCAAGGTCGGTGGCGCCGAGGTCGGCGACTTCATGATGCTGCAGCTAATCAACCGTCACGAACCGGTGCTGCGCCACTACCTGGGCGTGGAGCAGGTGCACCCGGAGCAGATCTACCGCGACCTGCTTGGCCTGCTCGGCGAGCTGGCGACCTTCTCCAGCGAGAGCAAGCGCCCAGCCCTGGATGGTCGTTACCAGCACAGTGACCAGGGCGCGAGCTTCCGCAAGCTGATGGACGCGATCCGCCAGGTGTTGTCGATGGTGCTCGAGCAGCACGCCATCGAGTTGCTGCTGCAGCAGCGCCAGTACGGCATCCAGGTATCGCCACTGCACGATCACAAGCTGCTCGGCACGGCGTCCTTCGTGCTCGCCGCCAGCGCCCAGTGCGATTCGGAAACCCTGCGCACCCGCTTGCCCGCGCACCTGAAGATCGGCCCGGTGGAGCGCATTCGCCAGCTGGTCAACCTGCATCTGCCGGGCATCCGCCTCAAGCCGCTGCCAGTGGCGCCGCGGCAGATCCCCTTCCATGCCGGCAAAACCTATTTCGCCCTGGAGCTCAGTTCCGAGGACCAGGCGCAGCTGGAGCGCTCCGGCGGCTTTGCCTTCCATGTGTCCGGTGACTTCGCCGGGCTCGAACTGAAATTCTGGGCGGTCAGGGACTGAGCGACATGATCAAGGAAATGGATTACGGACAGAACGACCACACGGTCATCGTCAACCGCGCCGGCGAGGCCCCGGCACAGAGCACGTTGACCGACTTCGACACCCCGCCGCGCTTCGAGCAGCTGGAGGAGCGGATGATCTACGCCGCCCGCCTGCGCCCGGCGGAGACGTTCAACATCAGCCTCAATCCGCTGGTGGCTGCCGCCTCGCCGCTGCTCTCGGAAGTGGTACGGCTCAAGCACAGCCTGGACAGCGAAGACCTGCAGGCACTGCACCGGCAATTGAGCAGCGCGATCAAGCTGTTCGAGCACCGAGCCCTGCACGATGGTGCCGAGAGCAGCCAGGTGATGGCAGCGCGCTACGTGCTCTGCACCACTCTCGATGAGGCCGTGGTGACCACGCCCTGGGGCAACGAAAGCGAGTGGTCGCAGATGAGCCTGCTGTCGAGCTTCCACAACGAGACCTTCGGCGGCGAGAAGTTCTTCCAGCTGCTCGAGCGGCTGTCGCGCAACCCGGTCAAGCACCTGCCGATGCTCGAACTGATGTACCTGTGCCTGTCCCTCGGCTTCGAGGGCAAGTACCGCGTGCTGCCGCGCGGCATGCTCGAACTGGAAGCGGTGCGCGACAGCCTCTACCGGCAGATCCGGCAGATGCGTGGCGACATACCGCGCGAGCTGTCGCCGCACTGGGAGGGCCTGAAGGATACCCGTCGGCGCCTGGTGCGCATCGTGCCCTGGTGGATGGTCGCGCTGTTCACCCTGATGTGCCTCGGGGTGATCTACGGCGGTTTCGCCTGGGTGCTCGGCGAACAACGCGAGAGCGTGCTGCAACCCTATCGCTCGCTGGACATGGACGCCGGCGGCTCCACCTTTTCAGGGATGAAATGAGATGAAGACGTTCTTCGGCAAACTCGGCGCCGTGCTGCGCCGAACCTGGGTCTGGAGCCTGCTGCTGGTCCTGCTGCTTGCGGTTCTGGTGTGGTTCGTCGGGCCGCTGCTGGCGGTGAATGACCACCGCTTCTGGGAGTCATCCAGCAGCCGTCTGCTGAGCATCAGCGTGCTGTTCCTCGGCTGGGGCCTGGCCATGGTCTTCGCCAGCTGGCGCGCCAGCGCACGCAAGAAGCGCGACGCCGAGGACCAGGACATTCAGGAGCAGCTGCGCCGCGACGGTCTGATCGGCGAGGAGCAACAGGAACTGCGCCATCGCTTCAAGCAGGCGCTGCGCACCCTGAAAACCTCCAGCCTCTACCGCGGGCGCAGCGAGAAATGGCGCAGCGAGCTGCCCTGGTACCTGCTGATCGGCCCGCAGGGCAGCGGTAAGACCAGCTTGCTGGACTTCTCCGGCCTGGATTTCCCGCTCAACCGCAGCGAACAGCAGCGCCTGACCAAGGACGTTTCCGGTACCCGCTACGCCGACTGGTACTTCGCCGATCATGCCGTGCTAATCGACACCGCCGGCCGCTATCTGACGCAGTCCGACGCCGTCGTCGACGGTAGCGCCTGGGACACCCTGCTCGGCTTGCTGCGCAAGCGCCGTGCCCGACCGCTCAACGGCGTGCTGGTCAACCTGCCGGTGGATCAGCTGCTAGGCGGCAATGAACTGGAGCTGGAGAACCTTGCCCGTCAGGCCCGCCAGCGCCTGCATGAAATCCACCAGCGCCTGGGCGTCGATGCACCCGTCTATCTGGTGCTGAGCAAGGCCGATCGGATTCTCGGTTTCGACGAGTTCTTCGATCAGCTGTCCCGCGAGGAAAGCGATCAGGTGCTCGGTGCAAGCTTCCGTAAGGAGCAGAATGGCAGCGATGCGCAGGTGGTGCGCGAGGAGTTCGAGGAACTCCTGCGCCGGCTGAACAGCCAGGTGATCATGCGCATGCACCAGGAACGTGACACCCAGCGCCGCGGCCGCATCCTCGACTTTCCCCATCAGCTGGGGCAGATCGGCGAGCGCCTGAGCCTGTTCATCGAACTCGCGTTTGCCGGCAACCGCTATCAGCGTGCCAGCCAGCTACGTGGCTTCTACCTGACCAGCGCGCCGCAGCTACGCGAAGGTCTCGACCCGCTCACTGCCGGCATCGGCCGCCAGCTCGGCCTGGCCAGCAGCGCACTGCCGACCTTCCGCAGCGGCCGTGCACGCTTCATCAATCAACTGCTCAGCCGGGTGATCTTTCCCGAAGCCGAACTGGCGGGCCTCGATCAGCGCGAGGTTCGCCGCATCGACTGGGGCCAGCGCGCGCTTTATGCAGGCGCCTTCGGTTGCCTGGTGCTGTTCGGCGGCGCCTGGGCACTGAACTTCTCCAGCAACCACGAGCGCCTCGAACAGCTGCGCGGCATCGCCCAGACGCTGGGTGGCGAACGCAAGACCATCGAAGCGGAAGACGAGGCACTGCGCACCCTCAAGGCGCTGGACGCGAGCTACGTGGCGACCCAGATATTTCCGCCCAGGGACGATGTGTCCTGGCTACGCCGTGGCGGCCTGTACCAAGGCGAGGCAGTCGACCCGACATTGCACGACGCCTACCGTCGCAATCTGGAAACGCTGCTGCTGCCACGGGTCGGTCGGCAGCTGGAAGCGCAGATTCGCGCCAACCTGAACGACCGCGAACAGCTGCTCGGCAGCCTGCGCGCGTACCTCATGTTGAACCTGGCCGAGCGCCGTGATGCGGCGTTTCTCAAGGACTGGCTGGCCGCCGACTGGTCGCTGCGCCATAGCGGCAACGCAGTTGCCCAGCAAGGCCTGAACACCCATTTTGCTCGTCTGCTGGAGGAGTCGTTCGCGCCCTATCAGCTGAACGACAATCTGGTGGCCAAGGCCCGCGCCCAGCTGCGCAGCGAATCGTTGGCAGCAGTGGTCTACCGCATGCTGCGCGATCAGGCGCGCAACCTTCCCGACTACCGTCTGAACACGCAGCTCGGCCCGCAGGCGTCACTGTTCGTCGGCGGCAACTATGCGATTCCCGGCTTCTATACCCAGCGTGGCTATCAGAAGCTGTTCGCCGCCCAAGGCGCCGAGCTGGTCAGCGAAATCCTGCGCGACAACTGGGTGCTGGGCGAAGGTGACAGCCTCAGTGCCAAGGACCTCGGCCGCCTGCTGGTGGAAATGGAGCAGCTTTACTTCCGTGACTACGCCACGCACTGGAGCGAAGCAATCGCCCAGCTGAACGTCCTCCCGGCCGGTAGTGCGGCGCAGGGTGCCGCGCAGCTCGCCGGGCTCACCGCAGCCAACTCGCCGCTGCTGCAACTACTGCTGGCGGTGCGCGACAACACCCGCTTCGCCGGTCTCGCGGAAGCGACTGCGGAGGCCGGCGAACTGGCCGATGCCGCCCAGAACGCTGGCGGCAAGCTTGGCAAGGCGGCCAAGCTTGCCACCGCCGCGGCGGAGCAGGCACAGGCTGCATTGCTGAAGAACGTACCGGACACCGCACGCAAGACCCTCGAACGCCGCTTCGCGCCGCTGCACCAGCTGCTCGACGAAAACGGCGCGGCTGGGCCGGAGCTGACGGCAAGCCTGCAGGCGCTCGACGCCCTGCAATTGCAGCTGGCCTCACTGGCCCACGCCAGCGCACCGGAACAGGCCGCATTCGAGATGGCCAAGGCGCGCATGGGTGGTCAGCGCGACGCCATCAACCAGCTGCGCAGCAGTGCTTCACGGCTCCCGCAACCAGTCGGCAAGTGGCTTGGTCTGCTGGCCGAGGACAGCTGGTCGCTGGTGCTCAGCGACGCCTATCACTACCTCAACCAGCGCTATCGCAACGAGCTCTACGCCAGCTACCGCGGTTCGCTGCGCGAGCGTTATCCGTTCAGCGCACACAGCGCCAGCGACGTCGCCCTCGCTGACTTCCGCGAGTTCTTCAAGGCCCAGGGTCTGGCAGACAGCTTCTTCGAGCGCTACCTCAAACCCTTCGTCAGCGGCAGCGCCGGTCAGTACCAACTGCGCCGGGTCGACGGTCGCGGCATGCCACTGTCCGAGCAGTTCCTCGCGCAGATGAGCCGGGCGCAGACCATTCGCCGCAGCTTCTTCGCCGAGAACCCCAACGAGCCGCTGATCCTGTTCAAGCTGGAGCCCTATTCGCTGGATTCGAGCCTCGGTCGTGCCGACTTCCGCTTCGGCAACCAGCAGATGGAGTATCGCCACGGTCCGATCGTGCAGACCGCATTCCGCTGGCCAGCCGAGGCCGACGACGGGCGCACCAGCCTGGTGGTGGAAGAACTCGGCGGGCGTCGCGTCGGCATCGAGAAGAACACCGGCCCTTGGTCGCTGTTCCGCCTGATCGACCTGATGCAGGTCGACTACCACAGCGGCCGCGACGTGCTGATGCTCAAGGCCGATCTCGGCGGCCTGCGCGCTAACTACCTGCTGCACGCGCAGCGCTCGCCGAATCCTTTCGACCTCGCGCTGCTGCGCGGCTTCAAGCTGCCGGCGACGCTGTGATGAGCGCGACGGCGTGTAGCTGGCGCAGCGCGGCGCGCACCGACACTGGCAAGGTGCGGGCGCGCAACGAAGATGCCTTCCTCGACCTCCCGCAGGCCGGCCTCTGGGCCGTGGCCGACGGCATGGGCGGACACCAGAACGGCGCGCTGGCGAGTCGCCTGATCGTCGAGCAGCTGGCCGATCTGTCCTCTACGGGCGACCTGCCGGAGCGGGTGCTGGCGTTGCGGCGCTGTCTGCACGAGCTGAATCGTCGGCTCAGCCAGGAACTTACGGTCACCGCCGAACGCCCGGACCCGGTGATCGGCAGCACCGTGGTCGCCCTGCTCGTGGAGGATGACCGCGCGGCATGCATCTGGGCGGGCGACAGCCGCTGTTATCTGTGGCGCAGTGGGCGGCTCTATCAGCTATCGCGGGATCATTCGCTGTTGCAGCAGCTGCTCGACGAGCAACAACTGACCCCCGAACAAGCAGCCAGGCATCCTGCGGCCCATGCGCTGACCCGCGCCATCGGGGCCCGTGAAGAGCTGGAGCTGGATATCCTCGAGTTCGACGTGTTTCCCGGTGACACGCTGCTGCTGTGCAGCGATGGGCTTCATCAAAGCATGTCCGCCGATGCCCTCGGTGCTGCACTCAGCCTGCCATCCACTCACCTGGCACTCGAAAGGCTGTTTCGTCAGGCATTGAAGGGGCCGGCGCGGGACAACCTTAGCGCCGTGGTGATCCGCCGATGAACGCACCGCAACTGCAGGCCAGCGACCTCACCTACTTTGCCCTGGCGTCCACCGCGGCCACGCCAGCAGCGGTCAAACCGAAGACAGCCCCTGGCGAGCTGCCGGACGTGCTCGGTGGCCGCTACCGGATCGAGCGCCTGCTCGGCGTCGGCGGCATGGGTGCGGTCTATCGTGCGCGCGATCTGCTGCGCGAACAGTTTGGTGATCCGGAACCATACGTGGCGCTGAAGACCCTCAGCGAGGATTTCGCCGAATACCCCGACGCCAGCGCGCTGCTCTACAGCGAGTACGCGCTGACCACCCGCCTCAGCCATCGGCACGTGGTGCGCCTGTACAACTTCGATATCGACCCGGCCAGCCAGCGTGCCTTCATCACGCTGGAGCTACTCAAGGGGCCGACCCTCGATCAGTTGCTGTGCGAACGCCCGCAAGGCATGGCCTGGAGCGAACTGCAGGGCATCGCGTTACCGCTGCTGGAAGCGCTGACCTACTCCCACAGCTTGGGCGTGCTGCATGGCGACCTGAAACCGAGCAACGTGATGCTCGCCGATGACGGCCTGCGCCTGTTCGACTACGGCCTTGGCCAACCGCTGGAAGGCCTGTTGCCCGGTCTGCCGCGCCTGTGCCGCACGCGTTTTGCAGCCTGGACGCCGCGTTATGCGGCACTGGAGTTGCTCGATGGCGGCGAGCTGACCGCCAGCGCCGATATCTATGCGCTGGCTTGCGTGCTCTACGAGCTGGCCAGCGGCAGCCACCCATATCGTCGGCTCAGCGCCCGCCAGGCCAAGGCAATGGAACTGGACCGCGCGCTGCAGCGGCCACCGCAGCTGCCCGCGCATTGCTGGCCGGCACTGCGTCTGGCGCTGGCATTCGACGAAGCGCAGCGCAGCATCGATGCGGCAGGTCTGTTGCACGCCTTCAGCCGCCCCGCACCGAGCCGCTTGCAGCGCTGGTTCGGTCACTCCCATGGATGACATCAGGACAAGGAAAGCCCCATGTTCAACGCGGCCAATGAAACCCACTTCAGCCTGACGCTCGAGGGCGTGGAGCACGACCTGCAGGTCCTCGCCTTCAGTGGTCGGGAAGCCATCAGCCAACCGTATCGCTTCGACCTCGAGCTGGTCAGCGAGCTGCCTGATCTGGATCTGCAGGCGCTGCTGCATAAACCCGCCTTTCTCGCTTTCGACCCCGCCGCCATGGGCATCCACGGCCTGGTCCACCGCATCGCCCAGGGTGAATCGGGCAAACGCTTGACCCGCTATCGCCTTACGCTCGTTCCGCAACTGGCCTACCTCGCCCATCGCACTAACCAGCGCATCTTTCAGCACCTCAGCGTGCCGCAGATCGTCGCCCAGGTGCTCGAGGAGCACGGCATCCAGGCCAACGCCTACCGCTTCCAGCTCGGCCCGGTGATCTACCCGCCGCGCGAATATTGCGTGCAGTACGACGAAACCGACCTGCACTTCATCCAGCGCCTGTGTGAGGAAGAAGGTATCCATTACCACTTCGAGCACAGCACCAGAGGTCATGTGCTGGTTTTCGGCGATGACCAGACCAGCTTCGCCAGACTCGGTCAGCCGACCGCCTATCTGCAGGACAACGGCATGACGGCCGACGAGCCGGTGATCAAGCGCTTCGCCGTGCGTGTCGCGACACGCACCAGCCGCGTCAGCCGTCGTGACTATGATTTCGAACAGCCCAGATTACTGATGGAAGCGGCCTATCGCGCCGAGCCAGCACAGGCCTCCAACTCGCAACCAGACCTCGAAGACTACGACTATCCGGGTCGCTTCACCGAGCGCGCCCGTGGCAAGCACCTGTCGCAACGCGCTCTGGAGCGCCATCGCAGCGATTGCCGCCTCGCCAAGGGCAGCAGCGATCAGCCCAGCCTGGTCAGCGGTCATCTGCTGGAGATATCCGACCATCCACGCCGGGAATGGAACGACCTCTGGCTGCTCACTGAGGTGCTGCATGAAGGCAAGCAGCCGCAGGTGTTGGAAGAGTCGATCACTAATCATGTCGATACCGGTGACGGCTTTGCCCAGGGCTACCGCAACCGTTTCAGCGCCACGCCCTGGGACATTCCTTTCCGTCCGCCATTGAACCATCCGAAGCCGAAGGTGCTCGGCAGCCAGACCGCCGTCGTCACCGGGCCGGCGGGCGAAGAAATCCACTGCGATGAATACGGCCGCGTGCGCGTTCAATTTCACTGGGATCGTGAAGGCCAGGCCGATGACAAGACCAGCTGCTGGCTGCGCGTCAGCTCCAGCTGGGCCGGCGACCGCTACGGCGGCATCGCCATCCCGCGTGTTGGCATGGAAGTGCTGGTGACCTTCCTCGAAGGCGACCCCGATCAACCGCTGGTGACCGGCTGCCTGTACCACAAGGAACACCAGGTTCCCTACGACCTGCCGGCGAACAAGACCCGCACGGTGTTCAAGACCCTGAGCAGCCCGGGCGGTGGCGGCTACAACGAGCTGCGCATCGAAGACCGCAAGGGCGCCGAACAGATCTACCTCCACGCCCAGCGCGACTGGGACGAGAACATCGAGCACGACCAGAAGATCCGCGTCGGCCACGAGCGTCACGACACGGTGGAGGCCAACAGCTACAGCGAATTCCGCGCCGAGGAGCACCTGGCCGTTGCCGGCGACCGCAAGGTCGAAGTCAAACCCGACGACCACCTCACTGTCGCCCATACCCAGCACATCAAGCTCGGCACTGCCCATCTGACCAAGGCCGGCCGCGAGATCCACCTCAAGGCCGGGCAGAAAATGGTCATCGAAGCCGGCATCGAACTGACCCTCAAGGCCGGCGGCAGCTTCATCAAGCTCGACCCAGGCGGCATCACCGTCTCCGGCCCGCTGGCACGAATAAACGCCGGCGGCACGCCGGGCAAGGGCTCGGGGATCAAGATCAAATCACCGGTGCTGCCGGGAATGGCCGATAGCGACAAGGCCGGAAGCCTACTGGAGCAGGCAATGCCAGGTGAGGCGGAAAGTCTGCTCAGCAAACGCAAGCGCTCGCTCAATTTTTCAGGCTAAGAAAAGGACAGAGCCGGCTGCCCCGCCGGCTCGAACGCAAGGATGCATCGAACATGAACCAATCCAACCCGATCAGCTGGGCATACCCGTTTCCTGGCAAGGACAGCAGCAACAATCCGCTGCAGCTGCTTACACATATGGCCCAGGCCAAGGGCGGGTTCTACCCCACCGGCGAGAACGGCTTATGGCATGGCGGCGTCCACTTCGACGAAGGCACGGCCGCTGCATTCGACCAGTCGAGCGTGCGCTGTATCGCCGACGGAGAGGTGATTGCCTACCGCATCGACGAGCGCTACCCAGTCAGCGAATTCACAGACGACATCCCCTTGGTCAAACGTGCACCCTTTTCCACGGGGTTCGTTCTGGTCAAGCACAGCCTGCAGCCGCCGCCACTGAAGAACGCTGACGGCAGCATCGTCGAAGGGCAAACTCCTCCAAGCCTCACTCTCTACAGCCTGTACATGCACCTGCTGGATTGGGCGGGCTACCAAGCGCAACCGGACCTGCCGCGCCCCACCTTTTGGGAAACCAAACGCTACACCGTGAATACGCAGCAGGATGGGCTGAGCGTCCGCTCCGGGCCGAGCAAGAACACCACTAAGCTGTCGGAGCTGTCCAAGGGTGCCGAGATCACCATCGACAGAGCGGAGGGCGAATTCAGCAAGCTGGTCAGTCTGATCAGCGGGACGGCACAACCCGCCCTATCAGCTGACGACGAGGGGCACCTACCCGGCTATGTATCCACCAGCTTGCTCAAACCGCACAGCGAGCCAGCGGAATACGACAAGGTAGTCGTTCTCGACAGCGGAGTGTCGATCAAGGCGGGTGAACTTATTGGCCATCCCGGTCTGTACCAGAACCACGACAGCGCCGCTCAGCACATGGTCCATGTAGAACTATTCAGCTGCGACGATGTGCCTGCATTCATCGCCCGGAGCCGCGCCTGGGCGAGCCGCTTGCCCGACGACCAGAAGACCCTGCTCAAGGTCTATAAAGGCGCAAGCAAGCTGATTCCGCACCGGGACGACATCAATGCCGAGAACCCGCCCAAATTGGACGACGATGGCACGCAGATCGGCGTCGACCTGATCATTCCGCAGTCCTTGTTGGATGGACTCTCCGCTTCGAGAAAAATCCAGGTCAAGGATGGCGCTGACAACACCATGCACTGGTGGCGGCTGGACGGCCTGTTCGCCGACGCTAACGGTAACCCCATCGACGGCTGGCTCGCCGAGCAGGAGCTGATCACTACTCGTCACAGTCCGTGGGAGTGGGAAGGCTTCCAGTGCATCGAGGAAACCGGAACGCCCGTCGAAAAGCTCACCTACGCCTTCAATGCCAGAGGCCTGCTAAGCACAGACGAAGAGCACAACTACCGGGCGCAGATCAGCAAAGCCGATGGCGGCCCAATCGTAACGCTCGCTCGACTCTACGATATCGCCGATACCGACAAGGATGGCGTATTGACCAGCGCTGAAATCCAAGCAGCGCTGACCAGGCCTTGGCACGCTCAAGTGCTTGGCCAACTGGTCGCCAAATATGAAAGCGAGTGGTTCTGGAACAAGGACAAGTGGGATGAACTCGATCCATTGTTAGCGGAAGAGTCCGGAAAGCCGAACCTCGTTTGGGAAGTGGAAAAGCAGCGAATCGAGAAGTTAAGTTGGTGGAACGATCTGGCTGGGAGACATGGGATTCCTACAAGCGGAATAATTTGGAATATTTCACCAAACGGTTTCTTATCAAGCTTCGCCAACAGGGCTCTTCTGGTTTCTAGAGCAACGCTTGCGTATATCATGAACTCAGCTTCCGACGAGATACTCGATAAGTACCTTCTTCCGATCAACAATACGCTTGAAGCATTTGAAATAAATACACCTCTTCGTATAGCACATTTTTTGTCTCAAATAGGGCATGAAACCGGAGAGCTACGGTACTCTGCGGAACTCAGCTCTGGCAAACAATACGAAGGTCGTTCAGACCTAGGCAACACCCAAGCAGGCGACGGGCAAAAATTTAAGGGGCGCGGACTCTTGCAAATAACTGGGCGAAGCAATTACGAAGCCTGCGAAGCCTTTCTAAAAAACATAAAAGAATTCGAAAACCTCGATATTACAAGTTCCACTGAGCGCGCAGAGCAGCTGGCGTACAATCCAAAGCTAGCAGCACTCGCATCCGGCTACTACTGGGCTAAGCTGAAACCTAACTTAAATGCAGCCGCTGATAGCGATGACTTATACTGGGTATCAGTCTACGTGAATGGATGGGCAAGGCAGGAAAGTCCATTCTACCCAAACAGAAGCAAAGAACCTAACAACATGCATCACCGCGCGCAAATGCTGGAACGAGCAAAGCGAGCTTTGGGAATTCTATGAAGAGAGTTATCACTGCAGTTCTTTCATTAGCTTATCTGCACGTATGCCATGCTGAAACTGCATCTGTAACAGAGATAATAGCCTATGAAGGCAAGGTCGCTGGAAGCGAAATTTTTATGACGCTATCGGAAACTAACGGCGATATTGTAGGAGGCTACCATTATAAAAAATATGGCACAGCCATACCGCTGCGAGGCTCAATTGAAAACAACCATATAATATTGATAGAAAAGTCCACCTTAGGCGAGGCAAAGATAAGTGCCGAGCTTGACAATCAATTGATGAAGGGCACCTGGAAAGGTGACAGGATTAGCCACAGTATTCATGCCAGCGCCCTCAGCAAAAGCTACAAAAATCTCATTAACGGAATAGACATTTCAAAAAATCACCCAAACACTAATATAGCAATTAAATTTATAGACGGCAGAGCCCAAAATTTTGAAATAGAGACCCTAACGGATACCACATCGATCGTGTTCGAGGACTACAACTTCGACGGCTTCCCTGACTTGAGAGTACTCGAGAGCAGCACTGGCTCCAATACAACTTACATTGCATGGACTTACGAGCCAAGCAAAAAAGCATTTGAATACTCTGAGGAAATGTCAATACTGTCGAGCCCTAAGGTCCTGCATAGCGAAAGGGCGATACTATCCTTATCTCGAGATGGCTGTTGTCGTTACATCGCCTCCAAATCAGCGGGCCACGAAAAGCACTCTGCCGAATTCGAGTATGAGAAGCTTACAGGGGTTGAACGCGTAACTGATTTCAAAACAAATACAACCACAACTAGATTAATAAGCCAGAAATACTTCGAGCGAAAATATCTTACTCCCATGGGAGCTGATGGCTTATAGGTACTCCATCTTCAAAAAAGCAGAACAAGGATTGGTGGACGGAGAACATAACGATCAATCTTCTAGTTCTTCAATTGATTGCAATCGAAGGGGACCATCTGTAGCCCGCTATCGCTAACCATGCCCACGGCGCGCCAAGTAATGACTGAAGGTTCAAGATCAACCCGCCGGGGCTGCTGAATCAAATGATGAGTATCAACCTTACGATCCGCCCGCACTCTACAAGCCGATGTCAATTTCGTAAGCCAACCGGATAAAGCAGCCGAGCCCGAACATTCTGTCCGATTATGATCCGGGATATGAAAGAAGGTAATTTTTACCGGAAAAAACTAAGCGACTATATTAATTCTGTTGAGGTAGATTATGTAGAGGCTCGCAGAATAATCAACGGCTCTGATCAGCAGCAACTTATAGCCGGCTATGCAAGAAAGTTTGAATCCATCTAAGAAAAACGTCCTCGGCAAAGGAAGTCTTCGCTCCATGAAACACGTACGGTTTTTAGCTCTGCTTATCTCACTAACGCTGACCATCAGCGCACACGCAAGCGCTTACACCATTTCATTAAATGATGACGGGGTGGCGGAAATCTATACAGCAGACATGGACGCGGGCACTCTGACGATCAAGCAGGGAACGAAAACGACAATTATCGCCGACATTGTTGGCTACGCAGGGCAGACAGCCAGAACTTTGGTGCGGTTCAATGGCGGGCCCGCACTGAGCTATGAAAACTCTGGATCGAATATACATTTCGAAGTCTTTTATACCCTAAAAGTCAAAGATAATATCCCTCTTATCGACTGCATATACAGCAATATTCGCAACGGGCAGAATGGTGCCTCCATTCGAAAAGCTGTTTGCCTTAAAAAAATATTATCGAGCGATTACCAGGATACAGCTTTCCGTTACACAGACGCCTGGATTGAGGAATCTAATAGAGCGTCCCTACAATCTGTTATGGCCGAGCCTGCTGAAGCCGCTGTAACATCCCTCGGCAAGCTAGGCAATGTGCTTGTTGCGCTGCGCTACGACTCGATCGAAGATCTAATGTCTGCTACTCCGAAAACCATAGCGTCAGTAGCCGGGAAAACTTATGTAGTGACCATCGGTAACGCTTATTTGGTGTATGACGTCGATGGTGCTACAGCATCAGCTCTGGATGTGGAAACGGACCCTATAGCACATTCATTGAAGCGCCTGACAGCTACAGAGCTATTGCAAGCTATTAAGAAAAACTGAACTTTCTCACCATCTGATGCACCCCACCCAATATTCATGCTTAGATTTATACACGCCATCACCTATACTATTATCGTGGTGCTGACTGTTCCACTTACAGCAGCAACGGAACGTCTACCACCATTTTTTTACTGCAAATCGAAATCCGATAAAACCCTAGAGTTATATAAACAGAACAATACGATCAGCTATAAATTTGGGTATCCGGGTCGCACACCCGAGCTTGAATTAAATAGATTAGTGGATGAGGTTGACATATTAATAGGTAACGCAACTGGCAGCGAACTGAGCAACTCCATCACGTTCACCAATGGAGCCTACTCGCATACAGTGATATCCAGAATTAACAGAGTAGCTGATGTTCAAATACCCGAGCACGGAATACTAGTTAAGAAAAATTCAAAATACTTAACTTATACCTCATGCATTCCAGCCTCCGTGCGCGGAAACCTGCTTGACGTTGAATAATTACCTAAAGCGGCGACCACTTGTTGCCTGTGGTGCAAAACATACGACATCTTATTGCCATCACCCCACAACCCTGCCATAAAAGCGCACTCGCCATGACGCTACAAGGATGTACCGATGCGATTGCTGCGCCGAGCCCTGGGGGCTGTCTTGTTGTTGGCTGTGCTGGCCGTGGGTGTCGGGCTGTATTTCGTGGCCTACCCGAACCTTCCAGAGTACGAAGCGCCCGAAGCGCTGCATTATCTGGAGCAGTGGGACACCACGCAGCGGCAGACCTATTACTACACGCCGCAAGGCACCCAGGTTAAGGGACTGGAGTACGACTGGTTCCGTGCGCTGGAGCTGCCCTTCAGCCGGGACAGGTTCGCCACGCCCGACTACCTCGCGCGCTTCGGCTTTCTGGTCGATCCCGCGCAAAAAGCCACCGCGCTGAACCCCGGCAACCTGCCGGTGGGCTTTGCCCGCCACGAGGATGATGAGACCGGTCGCGCCTATCTGGATGTGACCTGCGCGGCCTGCCACACCGGCGAGCTGCGCTACGGGGGTCAGGCCATTCGTATCGTAAGCGCTCCATAAACTCCATCTTCAAACGAGCAGGCAGTCGGCCGATTCTGCG
>NZ_DAMCPO010000008.1:178694-180554 GCF_032106285.1 Stutzerimonas kunmingensis | reverse complement strand
CTTCAACGCTGAGTTCGGTATAAGACATAGGGGCAGCACCGTACCGGAAAGGTCAGGTGTTGCACTCAGTTTTTGCCGCCGCCAACGCTTTCGTGTATTGTGTCCTAAACCCAGGACGAATCACTGTCGCAGTAGCGGCGCTGTGTTCCGCGTCTTGGCGGGGGTAGCTCTATGATTGGATTCGACATCTAAACCAGGAAGTCATCGTTTTGCCTTGGATGAGAAAAATAGTTCTGCTGTTGTTGCTAGCCCTGTTCCCATTGCAATCATCATGGGCAGTTGTTAGCACGAGCTGCAGACATGAGGATGGTTCGGCAGCAAATCATCTTGGACATCACGAACATTCGCACGAGTCTCTGGGTGCTGACGAGGAAGGATCGTCAAAAGCCGCAAAAAAAATCAGTCTGGATGGAGACTGTGTCTTTCATGGCGACCATATCAAGCCGCTTATAAGGAAAGGGATTTCTCCCGGTTCGGTATTATCAATAAGCTTGAAACCGTTTTCTTCTGCTAGCTACGCATCGGCTGAAGCGGGGCGTCCTGAGAAACCTAATTGGCGCATCGGTGCAAAGCCGGTGAGACGCCAGATTAACCAGTAGGACGCCATTTATCTGTATCTGACGTCTCACCGAACCTTCCCTTTTCTAGGAGATTTCGGTGCGAAAAGTTCTTTTACCGCTGGGGTTGTCGATGTTGTCGTGCAATCTCGCCTTTGCGCAACCCTTAGAGTTGCCGACCTTCACACAGACCTTACCTGTCAGTGTGTCAAATACCTTCCCCGTTGAGTCTGTCGACTCCATAAGCTTTGTACGCGCCTTGGAACTCGCTAGCTCTGCAAGCCCTGAACTGGCTGCTGCAAGACGTGAGCTGGCTGCTTCTCGCGCATTGATTAGCCAAGCCGGAGCGCGTCCGAATCCAATATTGTCCGCTAGCCAGGAGGGAATCCGAGGTGATGCCCCCGAGACGACGCTTGAGCTGAGCCAAGAAATAGAGCTGGGTGGTAAACGTTCGGCTCGTATTGAGGCAGCGCAACGCGCCATGGACGTAGCGGCCGCCGACCTACAGGACGCTCAAGCTCGACTGAGGGGGGCAGTGATGGGCGCATACTACGATGTGCTTACTGCTCAAGAACGGCTGGAGCTCGCTCAGGCTGCTTCAAAGCTTGCGAAGCAAGCAGTGAACGTGGCCAATCGGCGTGTGAGGGCCGGCATGGTTTCTCCCGTAGAGGAAACCCGGGCGCGGGTTGCGGCTACTGGAGTGCAAGTGGAGCTTGCCCAGGCCACAGCTGAACTCGAAGCTGCGCGCACTCGTCTGGCGGCCAACTGGGGAAACCCACAGCCACGCTTTGAGCGAGTACTAGAGCCGGCAGAGGCAGTACCTCCGCTTCCCGAACTAGCTGAGCTTTATAGCCGCTTGAGCGATTCCGCTCAACTAACCCGCGCGCGTCGGGAAGCAGAAAGACGTCGGGCTGCGTTGGAGCTGGAAAGGACGAATCGCTTTTCTAACGTGACGGTTAGCGTAGGTGCCCAACGCTCAGATGAATATAACGGCACGCTGGGACTGGTGAGTATCTCGATGCCCCTGCCGTTGTTTGATCGAAACCAAGGCAACATCGGAGCAGCGCAGGAACGGGCCTACCAGGCGCAGGACGAGCTCAACGCCGTCCATATACGCCTGAAAAGCGAACTTTCCCAAGCGCACATGCGGCTGCGCACTGCCCGCCAGCAGTTTGAACTGTTGCGCAACGACATGCTCCCCAGTGCCCAAAGCGCTTATGAAGCTGCCAACAAGGGGTTCGAACTTGGAAAGTTCACGTTCCTTGACGTACTCGGCGCGCTGCTGTTTGCCGTTGGCGCATGG
>NZ_DAMCPO010000008.1:163390-178684 GCF_032106285.1 Stutzerimonas kunmingensis | reverse complement strand
TCCTTGACGTACTGGATGCTCAACGCACGCTTTTCCAAGCCCGATCTCAGTATCTGTCTGCGCTATCACAAGCTAACCAGGCGGCGGCAGAAATCTCGCGAATTGTCGGCGATGGGTCGGCCGTTATCACCTCGGCCACTCAGCCATAAGGAATCCATATGACAAGTAAATCGAACACATCTTCCTTGGCTGTTCACAAAAAACAGATTTTTTGGATCGTCGTCATATTAGGCGTGGCACTGGTGCTTGGTGGATTACTTCTTAGCAGTAGTCCTGCCGTGCCCAATGCGAGCGACGCGCATGGCGAGCATGGTGGCGCTTCGGAGCATGAAGATGAAGGGCATTCGGATGAGAATACCGAAGCCGAAGGAGGTCATGGCCATGATGAAGAAGGCGCCGATAGCGATCACGAGGTCGGTGCGGCAGAGAAAGATGAGCATGACGATGGCCCTGAGGGAGCGGCGCACGCTGAAGCAGCAGAGGTTGAACTCTCTGAGACCCAAATCCTAGCCGCGGGCATCTCGCTAGCAACCGCTCAGCCTGCGCAGATAAAAAGCGCAATCGAGCTGCCTGGCGAAATTACATTCAACCAAGACCGCACAGCGCAAGTTGTGCCTCGTCTCTCAGGTGTCGTTGAAGCGGTCAAAGTCGATTTGGGCGAACAGGTCAAACAGGGGCAAGTGCTTGCTGTGATCGCGAGTACCGACCTGTCGGAACGTAGAAGCGAGTTCTACGCGGCACAAAAACGTCTTGCATTGGCTCAGAAAACCTATCGACGCGAAAAGGAGCTATGGGAAGAGCGTATTTCTGCAGAACAGGATTATTTACAGGCACAACAGGCTCTACGGGAAGCAGAGCTGACTGTTGCGAATGCAAAAGCACAGCTACAAGCGCTTGGCAGTGATGCTGGCAAGCCAGACGCATTGAGCCGCTACGAACTCAGGGCGCCGTTCGATGGGATGATCGTTGAGAAGGACATCACGCTCGGCGAGTCAGTCAATACCGACGACCAGATATTCATCATTTCCGATCTCTCTACCGTTTGGGCAGATATCAGCGTTCCTGCCAATGCACTCAGCGCGGTACGAGTCGGCAGCAATGCCGTTATCGAGGCCACAGCATTCGAGTCCAGTGCCAATGGAACCGTTTCTTATGTCGGCTCACTTGTTGGTCAGCAAAGCCGCGCCGCTACCGCCCGGGTCACGCTTCCGAACCCGGAAGGTGTTTGGCGTCCCGGCCTGTTCGTCAAAGTGCGGGTAGGCTCTGGCGGAGTGTCCGTGCCGGTTGCAGTCAAGCCCGATGCGATCCACACGTTGGAAGATAATCCGGTGGTGTTTGTACGGACCGACCATGGCTTTGCTGCTCAGCCAATCGTGACTGGTCGCAGCGATAGTGAAGCGGTCGAAATCAAGGAAGGCCTCCAGGCCGGAGCGCGCTATGCCTTGGATAACAGCTTCATCATCAAGTCCGAGCTTGGCAAAGCCAGCGCCTCGCATGCTCACTGATACGGAGTTATAGAATCGTGTTCGAACGTATCATTCGTTTTTCTATCGAGCATCGCTGGTTGGTTATGCTAGCCGTGCTTGGCATGGCAGCGTTAGGAGCTTACAGCTACCAAAAGCTGCCTATCGATGCTGTCCCGGATATCACCAACGTACAGGTGCAAATCAACACTGCGGCGCCAGGTTATTCCCCGCTGGAAGTGGAGCAGCGTATTACCTACCCGCTCGAGACGGTAATGGCTGGGCTGCCCAAGCTCGAGCAGACCCGTTCCTTGTCTCGATATGGACTTTCTCAGATCACAGTTATTTTTGAGGAAGGCACTGACATCTATTTTGCCCGCCAACTTGTGAATGAGCGCTTGGGAGGGGCCAAAGATCAGCTTCCGGAAGGCGTCACTCCAACACTTGGCCCTATTTCCACTGGGCTTGGCGAAATCTATTTTTGGACGGTTGAAGCTGAGGACGGTGCCACCAAATCGGACGGTACGCCTTATACCTCTGCTGACTTGCGTGAGATTCAAGATTGGATCATCAAACCGCAAGTCCGCAATGTACCAGGCGTAACTGAGATCAATACGATCGGAGGATATGCAAAGGAATATCAGATCGCCCCCAACCCAGACACTTTGCGGTCGTTTGGACTAACACTACAAGATTTGATCGAGGCGGTTGAGCAAAACAATAACAATCTAGGTGCCGGATATATTGAAAAACGCGGCGAGCAGTATCTTGTTCGTGCTCCAGGACAAATGCAATCAGTAGAGGACATCCGCAATACCCTTATTAGCAACGTTGACGGTACCCCAGTACGTATCCGCGACGTTGCGACGGTAGAGGTTGGAAAGGAGCTCCGTACTGGCGCAGCCACCGAGAATGGCCGCGAAGTGGTTCTAGGTACGGCTTTCATGCTTATCGGTGAAAATAGCCGGGTAGTTTCTAGGGCTGTCGATGACAAGATGAAAGAGATAAACCTTTCGCTTCCAGAGGGCGTAAAGGCGATTACTGTCTACGATCGAACTGTACTCGTAGACAAAGCTATATCCACCGTTAAGAAGAACCTCACTGAGGGTGCCATTCTTGTTGTGGTTATACTTTTTCTCTTCTTGGGCAATATCCGTGCGGCGATCCTAACCGCACTTGTTATACCGCTGGCGATGCTCTTTACGTTCACCGGCATGGTAGCCAACGAGGTCAGCGCCAACCTGATGAGCTTAGGCGCATTGGATTTCGGCATCATTATCGATGGTGCCGTGGTGATTGTTGAGAACTGCGTGCGTCGACTTGCTCACGCTCAGTCCCATCACGGGCGGGCATTAACGCTGTCCGAACGGCTTCATGAAGTGTTCGCTGCGGCAAAGGAAGTGCGTCGGCCTCTACTCTATGGGCAGCTGATCATTATGATCGTATATCTGCCGATATTCGCCCTTACAGGGGTAGAAGGTAAGATGTTCACGCCCATGGCGTTTACCGTAGTGACAGCGCTATTCGGGGCGATGATTCTCTCGGTGACGTTCGTCCCGGCAGCCGTTGCGCTCTTTATCGGCAAGCGTGTTACAGAGAAGGAAAACTTTCTAATCCGCAATGCTAAACGGGCCTACGCACCTGCATTCGATGCGGTGATGTCCAACAAGCCAGTAGTGCTCACCTTTGCCGTTGTTGCAGTTGTACTTTCCGGCCTCGTAGGGGCACGTATGGGCAGTGAATTCGTGCCTAGCCTCAACGAGGGGGACTTCGCTATCCAAGCCCTTCGTGTACCGGCTACCAGCCTTAGTCAGTCTGTCGAGATGCAGCAGCAGCTGGAGCGAAAGCTCATGGATGAGTTTCCGGAGATCGAGCGGATTTTTGCGCGCACAGGCACTGCGGAGGTGGCATCCGATGCCATGCCTCCAAACATCTCTGACGGGTACGTCATGCTGAAGCCACAAGAGCAGTGGCCGGATCCAGGCAAGTCGCGCGACGAACTCTTAAGCGAGGTCCAAGCATCCGCCGCTGAGTTACCGGGCAATAACTACGAGTTTTCCCAGCCTATTCAGCTGCGTTTCAACGAGTTGATTTCCGGTGTTCGTGCCGCTGTAGCCGTGAAAATCTATGGTGATGACATGGAGGTTCTTAACAGCACGGCGGCGGAAGTGTCCGAGGTGCTAGGACAAGTACCAGGCGCCTCCGAGGTTACGGTCGAGCAAACGACTGGCCTTCCTATGCTCACGATTGATATCGATCGCGATCAAATCGCACGATACGGCCTGAGTTTAGATACTGTACAGCAAGCGGTTGCAGTAGCCATCGGGGGCCGAGAGGTAGGCACCTTGTTTCAAGGAGACCGGCGTTTCGATATCGTAGTTCGTTTACCGGACGAGATACGAAGCGATCTCGCCGCAATTGAGAGGCTCCCAATTGCCCTTCCAAGGGAATTAAACAGCGCCATAAGTTATATCCCCCTCGGCGAGGTGGCCACTCTGGATTTGGCCCCCGGTCCGAATCAGATCAGTAGAGAGGAAGGGAAACGGCGAATTGTCGTTAGTGCAAACGTCCGTGGTCGGGACATTGGATCATTCGTATCTGAGGCAGAACAGAAAATCCAGGCCCAGGTAGATATCCCGTCAGGTTATTGGATCGACTGGGGCGGTACCTTTGAGCAGCTTGAATCTGCAACGAAGCGGCTGCAGATTGTCGTCCCTGTGGCGCTGCTCCTGGTGTTCATTCTGCTTTTCATGATGTTCAACAATGTCAAAGACGGCTTGTTGGTGTTTACAGGGATTCCATTTGCGCTCACCGGAGGCATTGTTGCGCTGTGGCTGAGAGATATCCCATTGTCCATTTCAGCAGGAGTTGGCTTTATTGCTCTGTCGGGCGTCGCCGTTCTAAATGGCCTGGTAATGATCTCCTTCATCCGTAGCCTACGGGAGCAAGGTTTACCTCTGGGCACCGCGATCCGCGAGGGCGCTCTGACCCGGCTACGGCCGGTATTGATGACAGCCTTGGTGGCTTCACTCGGGTTCGTTCCGATGGCCTTGAATGTGGGTACCGGTGCAGAGGTACAGCGCCCCCTTGCGACGGTGGTGATCGGGGGGATTCTCTCCTCAACGGTGCTAACGCTATTGGTACTGCCGTTGCTCTACCAGCTGGCTCATCGGCGCGAAGACGAATTGGAGGAGCAAGAAATCGCGTTGGCCGCTGACAGAACAAGCTAGAGATTGGATGGCGGCACACAACGCCCCGTTCTTGCTAGCTCGCGAGAACGGGGCGTGTTGGTTTCGGAGTGCTAAGATTCAGCGGCGGCGCAGCGGGCAGCAAAGCCTTTATAGCGTAGGTCTAATGCATCTAAACGGTGAATAGAAAGGGTGCTCAGCGCTTAGTGCGTATGACTCCGCGCTACATACGCCTCCTCGGCTGATGGCTTTCACCCACGGTGAGCTGACGAAAGATTATGCAAGCAGCGGCTGACCTGCCCCGGGCGGCAGCACGGGCGATAGCTACGAAAACGCCCTGGCTGGAACGATCAGCGGGCTTTACAAGGCCGAGCTGACACCTTCAATCATGGACGAACCGCGAGGCCGTTGAGATGGCGACCCTGACGTGGATGCGTTGTACGCCACCAGCGTCTGTTCAGCTCAATCGGATATGCTCTTGCGAACGCTAATAACAGACAGATCAGGCGATAGCGGCCTGACTTAACGAAACGGCCTATAAAGGCCGGGGCGATTCGCTGGTAGCGATGTTGCGGGCAAGTGATGGACACAAAAAAGCGCCCCGAAGGGCGCTTAGAGTACAACTGCTTCCAACGGTGCTTGGAAGCTGCCGGCGGCGGATATCGTTCAGATATTAAGCGGTTAGTCAGCTTTGGTTTCTTTCTTAATTTCCGTGTTGTTCTGATCTTGGCGAATATCATTAACCTTCAACTCGTTTGCTTTTTTTTCGGCGGATTCGGTTCCGTGAATTCGCTTTTGATCTGCTCGGAATTTTTCATTAAATTTCATTGAACGGTCGTATCCATCTCCTGCATAAGACGATGCGGAGCCGAAAATTACCAAACCAACAACAATAGCTTTCAACAGATTCATAGGGCAGTCCTCGCTAAATTCAAAGGTGGCTTGCTGAGCTTTCTCGGTGAGCTCTACAGGTTCGAATGAATTTTGCCTGACTGAAGCTAACAGCAGCATGAGCCAAGCATTACATTATTGAAATGTAATGCTTCCATTGTGGAGTGACATGAGCGCCTTGCTTCGTCATTGCAGCAACAAGGCGCACCAATCTGCAAGGGGCTTGAGCCTACGACAAAATTGATTGGAAGATTACATTTTTGTCATCTTCAGATCATGGCACCGCATAATCCATATCATTAGCGAGCAACGTCGTTTATCGTTTGAGAGAGATCGACCTGTTGTCGGCGAGTTAAAGACGATAACGCACGAACTCGCTCGAGGGTGGTCGCATTTTCTGTCAGTGTGGCTTGGAGGGCCAGATGGTATAGGCGCTAGTATTTTTATTATCTCTTATGGGCGGTCGTTTGGCTCCCCTATTTTTCTTACGCTAGTTTTTAAGGAGCGGTAAAAATATGGCTCACGAACATAACCATAACACCGAAGCCATGGGTGATAAGCGTTTAATCGCAGCTATTGGCGTTAATACTGCACTAACTCTGGCACAAGTTGTTGGCGGGATACTTTCTGGGAGCTTATCGCTCATAGCGGATGCACTACACAACTTGAGCGATGCTGCATCACTGGTTATTGCGCTCATCGCACGTAAGATCGGCCGCAAACCGCCAGATGCTTTTAAAACCTTTGGCTACCGACGCAGTGAAACCATAGCGGCTTTGATTAACTTGGTCACGCTGATTATCGTTGGTCTCTACCTCATCTACGAAGCTATAGGTCGGTTTTTTTCCCCACAGCCCATTGAAGGATGGACAGTGGTCGTGGTGGCGGGAATAGCCTTGATTGTAGATATCGCTACGGCCTTGCTCACCTACACAATGTCTAAGAATAGCATGAATATAAAGGCGGCATTCTTGCACAACGTGTCGGATGCGTTGGCCTCCGTCGGCGTTATTATTGCCGGAACATTGATCCTCCTGTATGGCTGGTATTGGACAGATACTGTCCTGACGCTGATGATTGCTGGTTACGTGCTATGGCAGGGCTTTAGCATGCTACCTAAAACCATTCACTTGTTGATGGAGGGCGCGCCAGAAGGAGTTTCCATCGCCGACATAATCAATATCATGGAACATGTAAACGACGTTGTGAGTGTTCACCACGTACACGTATGGGAAATCGCTGAGCATACAATCGCACTGGAAGCACATGTTGTCATCAAGAAGGCTAGCCTGCCCGATATTGAACGAGTAAAGACTGATTTAAAACGAGTACTTCATGAGCAATTCAAAGTCAGCCACTCGACACTTGAAATGGAGCTAGACGGCAGTGTTTGTATCGACACCAGGCAGGCCGACAGTCATCGCAGCGAAGCATAAGCCTGCTTTGCGCTCAACGCTGTTGCTAGACAGTTATCTCGATATCAACGGAGTGAACTTGCGACATCACTCGTTGGCGCTATGTCTTCGACCAGAGACATGCTAGCGGCATGTGGCCAAAGCAGCTCGTCACGAGGAGATCAGGCTAGGTCGTGGCACCTTCGGCAGGCTGCCGCGACGAGCAAGCCCCGCCAGTCGCTACCGCCGCGGACGCTCAGAGCCAGCGGCGGACTCGTGCACGGTAGCGGGCAAATGATTCGCCGAACAATGTTTCCAGCGCCCACTCTTCGGCTGGGATCTGGAAACGGTTCATGTACAGCACGAAAGCAACTACGCCAAGCAGGGTTAGAGGCGAGGCCAAGACCAGCGCCCAAGCCGCCAGGATAATGGCAAAGCCTAAGTACATGGGGTTGCGGCTGTACCGGTAGATGCCAGCCTCCACTAATGCAGAAGCCTGCTGCGGCTGCAATGGATTAACCGTAGTACGCGCGCGGCGAAACGACAGGACGCCGGCGAGGCACACGCCGAGCCCCAGGAGCAGTATTGGCAAAGCGAAGGTCAGGCGCGCGGTCCATGCCAGTTCGAAACCCGGCAATTTGGTTCCCGACAAACCCATCAGCACAGCGATCAGGCCGGCCACGAGCAGCGGTGGCACGCGGTTTTCCAGCGCGCTCATAGTGTCATTCTCGTGCCTTGGCCACTTCGCTGTTCACCAACTGGCGCAGCGGCTCCGGGCCAAACTCGCTGAGCGCACGACCATTGACAAAAAAAGTCGGCGTGCCACGAACCCCAACGGCTTTAACGTCCTGCATGTCCGTTTCCAGCACGGCGTTGACGCCAGGCGTATGCATGTCCTGGCGGGCCTGTTCCAAGTTCAAACCGACGCGCTCTGCAGCAGCCCATGCCTGCGTTACCTTGGGGTCGTCGTGCCAACCGGGTTGGGCTTCCAGCACAGCCCCCAACACTTGTTCATGGAGATTTTGCTTACGCGCCGCCTCCAGCATTCGCGCCACCTCTTCGGAGCCTTGATGGAACAGTACATAGCGCAGCACCAAACGCACGTCTTCCGGGTTCTCGGCGAGGATCTGCTTCACATAGGGGTGGAAGGCGCGGCATGCCTCGCAGGAAGGGTCAAAGAATTCGACGATGGTCACTGGCGCTTGCGCCGGGCCGAACACTGGTGAGTGGAAGCGAACCAACTGGCCGCCGTTCTGTTTGGGTTGTGTCGCGGTCTCTTGGGTTGTCGAACCGGGAGCCTGGGCCTGTTGAGGCGATTGCGAGGGGGAATAGAAGAATGCGGCGGCAGCAAAGACGGCCAGGATCACGACACTGACGATCAGGACCACGGAACGGCGATTCATGGGGTGGTTCTCCGACGGATGATTATGAGCAGGATGGCGATAAGGATAAAAGCGAACAAGGCGAGTGCCGGCAGGGGCACCACGCCGAAGAGGGTCATTCCGGCGCCTGAGCAGGATGGACCAGTGGCCGTGCAGGGCTGGATCGGCTGTGGAATCAGCCCTGCATAGAGCAGCGTGTGAACAAATGCCAGTGCCGCACCGATAGCGGTCAGCGGCAGGGCATAGTGCCAGACGGTGAAATCCGAGCGGTAGCAGGCGATGGCCAGGATCACCGCCAGCGGAAACATGAAGGCACGCTGGAACCAGCACAACACGCAGGGTGCCTGGCCCATCACCTCACCAATGAACAGCGCGGACAGGGTCGATACCAGTGCGACCAGCCAGGTTAGCAGCAGCAGGTTCCAGGGCATGCCTGAAGGTTGAGGATTCATTGCGGTTAACTCCTGGCGATGGCGAGCACTTGCCTCAGACCCGCCATCCAGTTATTTCGAAACATCATGCATCCTCTTATCGGCAGGACTTGTTAGGACCGTTGCGGACTTCGCCCAACGGCAAAGCGAAAAGCAACCAGCCTCAACGCTGGGTTAAATCCGATGCCAGTGGGAGAATGTCGCCCTTGCGCAACAAGGGAAGATATCAGATGTCGCGGGACTGGCTGGAAGAACACCAGATAGCATTTTATTTCGCGGCGGTGGTGGCCGCTGCCATTGCAGGCCTGAGCTCTGCGCAATTCACCGGACTGACGGCCATGGCCATCACACCGGCGATTGCCGTGCTGATGTATGCCATGTTTCTGCAGATTCCTTTTTTGGAGCTGCGAGAAGCTTTTGCCAACCGCCGCTTCGTCGGTGCCTTGTTGCTGGCCAACTTCCTATTGGTGCCATTGATGGTGTGGCTGGTGACGTGGCCGCTCTCATCGAACAAGGCCTTGTTGGTCGGCGCGCTGCTTGTCCTGCTGACGCCTTGTATCGATTACGTGGTGGTCTTCACCCACCTGGGCAAAGGGGACTCTCGTCTGGTGCTCGCGGCGACGCCATTGCTGCTGTTGCTCCAGCTTCTGCTGCTGCCCCTCTACTTGCGGCTAATCCTTGGCCCCGAAGCCGGCACAGTGATCGAGCTGTGGCCCTTCGCAGAAGCCTTCCTGTTACTGATCGTCCTACCCTTGGTAGCGGCTGTGCTCACCGAATTTGGCGGACGCCGATCTCTGCTGCTTCGCGCATGGAGCGCAGGTTGGGCCTGGCTGCCAGTGCCTGCAATGGCCCTGGTTCTAATCGTGGTGGTGGGTTCGCAGATCGCGGCTGTCGTGTACCAACTCGACATCCTGGCGCCGTTGCTTCCGGTATACGGAGCGTTTCTACTACTCGCTCCGGCCCTCGGCGTACTCAGCTCCCGGCTATTTGGCTTGGAGGCTTCTGCCGCACGGGCAGTGGCCTTTAGCTCAGGCACTCGCAACTCGCTTGTAGTGCTTCCCCTGGCCCTAGCGCTCCCGGAGTCCATTCGCGCGCTGGCCGCGGCGGCTGTGATTACTCAGACACTCGTAGAACTGATTGGTGAATTGATCTACTTACGGGCGATTCCAGCCATGGTCAGAAACAGTTGAGCCTCGTCGAAATCGGCGAGAGCGCTCATGCCTCGTGCTGTGGAGCAAGATTGATCAGCGGCGCAATGATGAGCTGAGCGGAGCGCGCCCAAGAAACCAGTGCCTCAAGATCCATCTGTAGAGATTGGGCTTCTGTCCAGATACAAGCACTCTCGGCAGGCACCGTAAGAGCGATGCCCTCAACTATCGTCAGAGCCATCGCATGCAATCTCAGTAGCTCGTCGCGAATGGAGGTGATTCCACCCAGTTCCACCAAGCAGACGTCCAAGCGATCAACCAGCCGGAGCAGTTGAGAGGTGTCGAAGCTGTCGCGCAGGTTTTCCAACGCCACGGCGTCCACTTCGCCGTACGGTGTAAGGCGGAAGGATGCGGGAGGAATGTTGATCATGGCGTTTTCTCGGTATCTAGCTGGCTAGGTCTGATCACCCGCAGCGAGCCGGCAGCTTGTTGGAACACCGAGTCCTTGATCCAGGGCTCCGGTGGCCGGTTTAGCTTGAGGTTGAATTCGCCGAAGCGCTTGAGGTTGCTGGTCAGGTAGAGTGGTTGGGCCCCCTTCAGCATACATAGCGGAACTGGTGTAGACGACTAGCCCTGAGCTAGGCCTTGGGCTTTCAAGCAGCTCCAATGATCGGCACTGAAGTGCTAGGGAGCGGATTACTTCTAAAATTCTGGCTAACACGCTCACACTTAAAAACGCTTCTGGATATGCTGGAAAAAGGCAAGCCAAGCAGGCGAAAAATTGACACTAACTACTTTCAATACAATGGTTATTTCTTGGGATATAACTCTTCTAAAGATAATGCCGGTAAATACGGATTTGAAGAAAGCCCTGCTGAAATCAAGCAAAAAGTGAAAGAGCTTTTACTAATCTAGCTCGGTCGAACAAACTAGGTCTATTGCTCGTTGAGTGATCGTCTCTGAGCATTTTAACTGCTGCCGTTGCTGGCAGCCATGAGTCAAAAATTGCACTCAACGACAGGCAGCTTTTGGCCGGTGGCGGACGCTAGTGACACGCAGCTATCGGCCAATTGCGAGCAGTCAAGAACTAGCTTGGCTGGTCGGACTGGTGAGGCATGCAGGCTATTTTCTGGGCTTGAGCTTTTTCTTTGGCTCATGGACTGTAGGGAGCGGGGTCATGAGTCTCTCTCGTGAAAGTCCTGCTATAGATGCGTTATAGATAAGTCGGTTGGCGAGTTCAGCCATTGTGGAAAGTTGTGCCTTCAGAGCGTCATTCTCAGCTTGAAGTCGGGAAATTTTTTTCATCGCATCTAGTGTGCTTCTTGGTTTCGACATCCCATCGAGTTTTGTTTCGACGGACTTGAGTTGACCTTTCTTTGCTTTGTAGGCGCTTTTAATCAGCAGTTTTTTATTGAGTGCTTGACGAGTTGGTGGGGCTCCCCAGCCTAAAATTTCTTGAGCACCAAGGCAGATGCTGTTCCAGTTCAGTGAATGATCAGTCGGCCAGTTTCTAACAAGTTGCGCGATCTGCCTTTCATTCTTGTCAGAGATGATCTTAGGCATTGTCGGTGCTCCGGAGAAGTTCTAGGCAAGCTAGAAGGTCATCGCCATAAGTTATTCCAAGCATTTGTTTGTCAGGCAGCCTGATCGCGGCTGCTTCGGCTTTTTCGGAAACAATTGTCTGTTCATGGCTGAAGTCCCTGCCCTCTATTTCGATGGGACTCCCATCCGGGATCGATATATCATTCAAAATTGAAAGCAAATTAGTGATTTGCTTAATTTGTGCGGCCGTAACAAGCGTCCAGCGCGACGCCGACCTTTCTCCATCTGATATCGCCTGCTGTGCGGCATCGTACGTCTGTCTAAGGCTATCTAGATCATGTTGAATCGTATCAGTGGCCAGCCTATCTCCTTTACACATCAATAGCTCAGAGCAATTAAGACAGTCTGCGAATTTGTTGCAAGGGCCAGCTCGCCAGCTACGACGACAAATACCGTAGCGGCTGCGATGGAATGGACCATGGCCATATTTTTCTGCATGTTCTTCAGTAACCGGTTGAAGTGGCTCATTTTTCTGGACCGTACCTAGTATGTCTGCTCCTTTGGCGACGAACGTGAGCGGGTCATCATTCAAATATGTGCGCGTCTGCCGACTGGTGGCGCGACTGCTCCACTCCGTGATCAGATCCAATGAAATGCCGCTGCTGCGAGCGAGTCTATTAATTAGGTGGCGAATGCTGTGTGACTTTAACTTAAATGCCTTGTATCCGTGATAGGCGAAAAAGTTAATGGACTCGGCCGCGGCGTTTCCAGTGTCCAGGCGCTTCCCATAAAAACTAGGATCAAATGGCGCTAACAGAACGGGACTTGCAGTGCTCCGCAAGCGCAATTGGTTGCGACGAAGGCATAGCAGTGACTCAGACATTTTCAATGGAGGATTGGTAGATCCCTGGTGTGGCTCCTGGTAGGGGAAATATGGGTTGGTGGCTTTGTGCTCTATTAGTATAAGTTTCCAAAGCGAGTCTAGAGTAAATCCGGACAATGACCAACTACCGGTTAGTCTATGGATAAGGGATTGGCAGCAGGTTCGATCGGTAAAACCTAGAGCCTGCATTACTTGCTTTACCGAGAGTGGCTCGTTGTCTTGAACATTAGGGCAATTGGCGTGGCGGTAGAATCTCGATGGGTTGGTTTCCATGTAACGGGCCAAGGAGCGGCCTTCGTCAGTGATTTTTACTAGCCGATTTATTGCGTCTGTAGTGATATTTATTAGTGTTTTCGGAATTGGTTTGCGTGCAAACTCTTTGGTCTTTGGGACCCAGTAGACTAAATAGTATTGAATCTCCCCGTTTTTGTCGTGATCGTCTCGCAAGCAATCAATGCGAAAGCGCAGGGTCTCACCTATACGCATGGGTGCACTTAGTAGTAAAGCGGTAATGCAAGTGACCATAACGTCATTATCAATCTGCACTTCATAGGCGCCACGTGAGAATACCTCTGCAATCGCAAGTAGCGCATCCTGATCAGGAGCTTTCTGAGCCTTTACTTCAGCAGGTGCTTGAGAACCATTTAAGTAATCGTAACTGCGCGCACCTAGGTAAGGGTGCCTCCAAAAACGCGGGTCGACCTGTATTATGAAGAGATCTGATAACGATTTTAGAATGGAAAGCACTATGTTGCAGAGCGATTGCCGTATAGTGCTTGACTCCAAAGTGCAGACGATTATTTCCCAATGCCGCTGGTCAAATTTAGTGATGTCGGGTGTTGCCATGTTTTGGCGCAACGAAAATTCGATCAGTCGTAATGCAGCGATGTCTCTGCTTATTCCCTTGGTTGGGTGCAGGGTGTGTTTGTATCGGAGAAATGCCTTGGCGAATTCGATAAAGGATGGATGCATCAAATGGATTGGCTGGCTTCGGGACTTGGGTGGTAGGTCTTTATTTTCAAAGTTTATAAAACGGATGCCCGTGTGCGTTGTTTGCCACCTATCAGCTGTCCAAGTAAAGCCGCGCAGGTCGGACCAAAGCGTTAATTCGTTATGAGCAAAATTGATGAAGTCGTCTAGGTTCTGATTGGCTGATATTTCGTGCTTTGGAATAAATTGGATAATCTGGGTCATTGAGTTAGCCCCAGTTCGACAATTCGGTTGTTGCAGCGGGTAATGCAA
This sequence comes from Stutzerimonas kunmingensis, assembly GCF_032106285.1. Classification (GTDB taxonomy): domain Bacteria; phylum Pseudomonadota; class Gammaproteobacteria; order Pseudomonadales; family Pseudomonadaceae; genus Stutzerimonas; species Stutzerimonas kunmingensis_B. The sequence goes on along the minus strand of NZ_DAMCPO010000008.1, from coordinate 165,120 downwards.
TTTTTTACTGCAAGAATGTCGGCAGAGAGATCAATGGGAATAAGTAGATTTCGCTGCCCGCCAATTCTTAACGCTTGATTCTCCTCAGACTGCCTCTGTAGCAGAGCATCTAGTACTTCATGGTGTGGCGCATGTACGAGAGGTTCGAAATGCTTGCAGCGGTAGCAGGGTATAGGAACCGAGGTCGTAGCGCAGAAGCTGTGCTTGCCACAGCGTCCGACGCTAAGTAGCTCTCCAGGGCGTGAGAACTCGAGTTTGCTAGTCGGATCGGTGGCTCTTGTGGCCTGCTCATCTGAATCGATCAAAGCTCCAGCAAAAGCCATTGCTAGCGGTGCCAAGGCCGGACCCATGGCCTCGTCTATGACACGGGCCTGTTCCGCTGGGTCGTTATAATAGGCTTCGAGTGCTCTTTCTGTTGTGTGGCCCAGCCAGTGCGAAAGCAAATTTTTTGGTACGCCCTTTCGCGCAAGTTGACGTGCTCGTGTATGACGCATTCGGGTCGCATTAATAATCATTACCCGACTGGTGCGGGGGCTGATTGGTGCCTTCGGGCATTTAGAGTACTGACCCTTAGCTGCGCCATATGCGCAGGACGGGGTGTTTCTCTTCCATCTTAATATCTCAGTAATTGAATGCCGTTCAAGATGGAAATGAGGAGAGTCTAGGCTGTCAAGAAGCTCTAGTTTGAGGTGGGTTTCAATCAGGCTGCGGGCTTCTTTAATGCGTTCTTCACTGCAGAAGAAAGGTAGTAGATTTAGTTGGTCGTCCGTGAGAGAGAGGCCGAGAGTATGCTCATAAAGTTCTCTGACTTCTTGGCGCTGAATTTGGCAAAGCCCCCATACGTGATCTGCCAGTGGGTGTGGTTCGAATTTGCTGTCTCGAAAGCCAGTCTCGGCTGCTTGGTCTTTGATTCCTGGGAAATCGATGATTCGGCCCGTTAGTCCGATTTCTTTTGATTCATCAAAGCCCCTTATATCGCCAGCTTTTAGTAGCGCGATTTGATTTGGCCTTCGCGCGTATTGCATAGACAAGATTTTAATTAGTGTTACTTGGGTGTCAGAGACTCCTGTGTCGTAGTTGTTCCAAGTGGACATCAACAAGGACTCGTATTCATCCTCGGTTAGCCAGCTCTTCTCAGGGTCGTCTGAGAGCACGTTACGTGGGCCGTTAGGGCGAGCAGCTGTTTCTTGCAGCAAGTGCAATGCGTCTATCTTAATGGCTGAATCGTAACGCTCCTTCCAGTGCAGGAAAAATTCGATGGCGACTCTTTTCGCGCCATGGAATCCCGGTCTGGCAATGGAATGCGCTATCCAGCCTGCGTTGAATTCTTCAGGAGGGTTGGAGTTCAATGCTGCCCTGAAGTTCATGAAGAAAGTCGTGCAGGAGGTGGCTGAATAAGTTCCCTGTTTGCTGAAGGAGATTAGGTGAAGTTTGAAGGAGGTCTTGATTGATGAGAGTAATCGCGACAGGCCATGGGTCATGTCGATCCGTTTTTGACCTGTTCTAACTAAAGTGTCATTATCCCAATAAAACAAATCTCCATGAGGCTCAGGGCGATCCGTGCGTTGTAGATCGATGTCAAGCTCTGTTGAGATGTTTGCATGTGTTGGCGTGCTATTCACTGTAGGCCCCTCGCTGAGTCAGATGCAATGGATAAGCCGACTTCGAGCGATTTTTCTTGCACATGTCGATAGTTGTAGCGGTTTGACATGGCTGAGCCGGGGGCCCAG
>NZ_DAMCPO010000008.1:0-163380 GCF_032106285.1 Stutzerimonas kunmingensis | reverse complement strand
GTTCTTCTTCAAATGACATGCCGATCGCATCTACTTTCATTGAGAATCGATAGTTCCAATCGTGGCGTAAAAGGTGCGGGTGAATCGGTGTTAGTGCCGGAAAGGATTTTTTGAGGTTAGAAAGTCCGGAGTCGAAAGAACTTTTAGGGAGTGCTTGGCCTAGGGTTCGCCCGGCTCGATGGATTACAAAAATGAAGTCTTCGTCAGAGAAACCGACACCTTCGACTTCAGCTCGCCAGTTGTTGCAGTATTCATCAAGTTGTGCCTCGAGGCTTTCCGATATTGGAAGCGTACGGCCGAGTGTTTTAGCAACTGGCTGGTTCAGTCTTGAATCGAATTCATCATGGTGATTGCGGGTGATCTCTAAGGTGGCACTATCCTCGCCAGTTGCATTGCTAAAGTTTTTTAGCTTGAGGCCTAGTAGCTCGCCGACGCGCATGCCAGTTTCGTAGAGAATACGGAGCATTACGATATTCCGTATCCTGGATCCTAGATCTTGAGTGCGCGTTATGCCTTCGAATGGTTGCTCGAACAGGCTCAATAATTTGCCGCTGGAGGCAGTGGTCAGGCTTTTGGTAACTACACGACGGTTTTGCGAGGATTTTGAACCGCTTTTTCGGATTTTCTTTTTTAAGAGCATATCGCTTTGAGCTTCGATTGATGCTCTTACGTTTACTGTGTTCCAGTCCGTAATAACCTCTTGGGCAAGCCAGCGAAGATACTCTGTTGCATAGGCGACATAGGTGTTGTACTTCGGGCTTCCGATGACTTCGCCTTTTCCTCCGAGCTTGCTGGCTCTTAGATGGTTAGCAAGGTCATCAATCTGGGCACAGGTGAGAAACTTACTTCTATGGAAACAGTTGGCGAGGTCCACCTGTTTGGTAAATTCCCATTCGCAGATGCGCTTGATCACGGCCAGATAGACTTTCTGCGTCTCGTGAGTGGCTGAGCGGAGGAAGCGAGCGACAAAGGCTGTCGGGTAGAATAAAGGGAGGCCTGGCGTCTCTGTGTCGTAAAGCTGGGAAAACCGCTCGCCGGACCTTGTCATGAAGGTTTTGATTGTGTAGGGCATGTTTACATTTTTGCGCAGTTGAGTGGAAGACGATTTTTGGTTTACATCTTTGCGTTGGGCATCGCGAGCAATTTTGAGCTGGATGCCAGTGTTTGTGACTACTTTGGGGCAAGTGCGCTATGACGATTTACAAATCGAATACTGACAGGGTGGTAGTGCTGGATACCGAAACGACGGGCATGCCGGTGACCGATGGCCACCGGATCATCGAGATTGGCTGTGTCGAAGTCATCGGCCGCCGCCTGACCGGGCGGCACTACCACGTCTATCTGCAACCTGATCGTGAAGTGGACGAGGGCGCGATCGCCGTTCACGGCATCACCAACGAGTTTCTTGTCGACAAGCCGCGGTTCCGCGATATCGCCGACGAGTTCTTCGAGTTCATCAAGGACGCGCAGCTGGTCATCCACAACGCCGCGTTCGACCTTGGCTTCATCAATAACGAGTTCGCGCTGCTCGGTCAGCAGGAGCGTGCCGAGATCACCGACCACTGCTCGGTGCTCGATACCCTGCTGATGGCTCGGGAGCGTCACCCGGGCCAGCGCAACAGCCTCGATGCCTTGTGCAAACGCTACGGCGTGGACAACTCGGGCCGCGATCTGCACGGCGCTCTGCTCGATGCCGAGATTCTCGCCGACGTCTGGCTGACCATGACCGGCGGGCAGACCAATCTGTCCCTCGCAGGTGATGGTGAAAGTTCCGACGGCGGTCGCCCCCAGCCCACGCCGATCCGCCGGCTACCGGCCGATCGGCCGCGCACTGCGGTGCTGCGCGCTACCGAAGAAGAGGTTGCCGCGCACATGGCTCGAATGGCCGCGATCGAGAAAGCCGCCGGGGCAGCTCCGCTCTGGGCTCAGCTCGAAGTCTGAATGGCTCGGCATTGCCGCCTACTTGCGACGCTGCCTCACAACCGCTCGTTTCAATGCGCTGTTCCTTTGCTGCGGACGCTTCTACCCTGTAGGTGGATCGTTCGCAGAGAGTGCGCATGTACAAAGACCTGAAATTCCCCATCCTCATCGTTCACCGTGACATAAAGGCCGATACCGTTGCCGGTGAGCGAGTGCGTGGCATCGCTTCCGAACTGGAGCGCGACGGCTTCAATATCCTGCCTACAGCAAGCTCCAACGAGGGACGAATCGTCGCCTCCACGCACCATGGGCTGGCCTGCATCCTGGTTGCGGCAGAAGGCGCCGGTGACAATCAGCGCCTGCTGCACGACGTGGTGGAACTGATCCGCGTCGCTCGTCGCCGCGCGCCGCGTCTGCCGATCTTTGCACTGGGCGAGCAGATCACCATCGAGAATGCGCCTGCCGAGGCAATGGCCGATCTCAACGAGTTGCGTGGCCTGCTTTACCTGTACGAAGACACCGTGCCGTTTCTGGCGCGCCAGGTCGCCCGGGCCGCACGCGGTTATCTAGAGGATCTGCTGCCACCGTTTTTCAGCGCGCTGGTACGCCATACCGGCGAGTCGAACTATTCCTGGCATACGCCGGGACACGGTGGGGGCGTGGCCTACCGCAAGAGTCCGGTCGGCCAGGCGTTCCACCAGTTCTTCGGTGAAAACACCTTGCGCTCGGACCTGTCGGTTTCGGTACCCGAGCTTGGCTCGTTGCTCGATCACACCGGGCCGGTAGCGGCGGCGGAAGCCCGCGCCGCACGCAACTTCGGCGCTGATCACACGTTCTTCGTGATCAATGGCACTTCGACGGCGAACAAGATCGTCTGGCATTCGATGGTCGCACGAGACGATCTGGTGCTGGTGGATCGCAACTGCCACAAATCGATTCTGCACGCCATCATCATGACTGGCGCGATACCGCTGTACATGAGCCCGACGCGCAACGAGCTGGGCATCATCGGCCCGATTCCGCTGGAAGAATTCACCCGCGAGTCCATCCAGGCGAAGATCGCCGCCAACCCGCTGGCGCGTGGCCGGCCGCCGAAGGTCAAGCTGGCGGTGGTGACGAACTCGACCTACGACGGGCTCTGCTACAACGCCAACCTGGTCAAGCGCACCCTTGCTGACAACGTAGAAGTGCTGCACTTCGACGAGGCCTGGTACGCCTACGCGGCATTCCACGAGTTCTATGACGGCCGCTACGGCATGGATACGCGGGAGCAGGGCCCGCTGGTGTTCACCACCCATTCAACCCACAAGCTGCTGGCAGCTTTCAGCCAGGCCTCGATGATCCATGTGCTCGACAGCCAGACACGGCAGCTCGACCGCGATCGCTTTAACGAAGCCTTCATGATGCACATCTCCACCTCGCCGCAGTACGGCATCCTCGCATCGCTGGACGTGGCGTCGGCCATGATGGAAGGCCCGGCGGGACGCTCGTTGATTCAAGAGACGTTCGATGAGGCGCTGAGCTTCCGTCGGGCGCTGGCCAACCTGCGCCAGCACATCGATGCCGACGACTGGTGGTTCAGCATCTGGCAGCCACCACTGGTCGACGGCGCCGACGCGCTGGTGACCCCGGACTGGCTTCTCGAGCCAACGGCTGACTGGCATGGCTTCGGCGATATCGCCGACGATTACGTGCTGCTCGACCCAATCAAGGTCACGCTCGTCACTCCGGGCCTTACCGCATCCGGCGCACTGGGTGAAAGTGGCATACCGGCGGCGGTGGTCAGCAAGTTTCTCTGGGAACGTGGTCTGGTGGTGGAAAAAACCGGGCTTTATTCGATGCTGGTGCTTTTCTCCATGGGCATCACCAAGGGCAAGTGGAGCACCCTGCTGACCGAGTTGCTGGAGTTCAAGCGTCACTACGACGCCAATATCCCGCTGGTCGAGGCCCTGCCATCAATTGCGCGCGCCGGTGCAGCGGCCTATGCGGGTATGGGGCTGCGTGATCTCTGCGATGCGCTGCATGCCTGTTATTGCGAAAACGCCACGGCGCGGGCCATGCGCAGGATGTACACGGCGTTGCCGGAGCCTGCGATGACTCCGGCCCAAGCCTATGACAAGCTGGTTCGCGGCGAGGTCGAAGCGGTGCCGATCGAGGCACTGCAGGGCCGGATCGCGGCGGTCATGCTGGTGCCGTATCCGCCGGGTATCCCGTTGATCATGCCGGGCGAGCGCTTTACCGAAGAGACTCGCTCGATTCTCGATTACCTTCGTTTCGCCCGTGATTTCGCCGAGCGTTTCCCCGGGTTCGATGCCGACGTTCATGGCCTGCAACATGAGGCAGGCGCGGATGGATGTGTGTACACCGTCGACTGTATCCGCGAAGAATGATGCGTCGATGCTCGCCACCGTCTACAACGGCATGAACAGGTCGTCTGGCGGCGTGGTCTGTATCACATCGTCTGCATCGACATTCACTCGTCGTGGTGGCAGTTGTTATAGTTGCCCGCCGTCGTACGGGTTTGCCCGCCACGGCGCTCCCCATGCGCCCTTGCTGTCGAGGATGATAGCGTGACCGAATACAAAGCCTTCCGCGTAGAGTTGGCAGACAAGATTGCCCGCGTCGTGATCAATCGGCCTGAAAAGATCAATGCGATGGACGCTGCGTTCTGGTCGGAAATCATCGATATCTTCAACTGGATCGATGCAACCGACGAAGTGCGCGTAGTCGTCCTCAGTGGCGCCGGTGACCACTTCTCTTCCGGTATAGACCTGCAGATGCTCGCTTCGGTCGGCAGCCAGCTTGGCAACGACGTCGGCCGCAATGCAGAGCAGCTGCGGCGCAAGATCCTCTCTCTGCAGGCATCGTTCAATGCCGTTGACAACTGCCGCAAGCCGGTCATCGCCGCGATCCAGGGTTACTGTCTGGGCGGCGCCATCGATCTGATCTCCGCTTGCGACATGCGTTACAGCACGGCGGACGCGAAATTCTCGATCAAGGAAATCGACATGGGCATGGCGGCCGATGTCGGCACCTTGCAGCGCCTGCCTCGCATCATCGGCGATGGCATGATGCGCGAACTGGCCTTTACCGGCCGCACCATCAGCGGCGAGGAAGCTCGCAGCATCGGGCTGGTCAATCGCACCTATGCCGATCAGCAGATGCTGATGGACGCCGTGCTGGAGCTGGCCCGTGACATCGCCAGCAAATCACCGCTCGCCATTCGCGGCACCAAGGAGATGATCCGTTACATGCGCGATCACCGGGTCGACGATGGCCTCGAGTACATCGCCACCTGGAATGCGGCCATGCTGCAGTCGGCCGACATCAAGGTCGCCATCGCCGCTCATATGAGCAAACAGAAGCCGGACTTTGCCGACTGATGCGTCACCACACGTTTGCGCGGGAGGCGCACTAGGCATGGTTACTGGAGCTACTTCACTCGGTCTGGTACGTGACGAACTGTTCGCCACCATGGAAGAAGCCGAGCAGAGCCTCGAGCATTTCATCATCGATCACAACAACGGCGGCCTGTTGCAGCAGGCGGTGGAAAACCTCAAGCAGGTACGCGGCACGCTCAACCTCATCGAGCTGACCGGCGCCGAGTTGCTGGCGCAGGAGATATTGCAGCTGGCTACCGACATCCCGGTCGGCGCTGGTGAGGACCGTGACGTGCAACTCGCCGCGCTGAGCAACGCGCTCTATGTGCTGCGGCGTTATCTGGAAAGCGTCGATGCCAGCCGCCAGGAAATCCCCGAGCTGCTGCTTCCAGCCATCAACGCGCTGCGCCAGGCGTGCGCGCAGCCGCCGTTGCCGGAAAGTTTCTTTTTCAGCGTCCGGCTCGACCATGCCCGTCCTGCGTTGGACGTGCCGGTTCGTTCGGGAGTCGCGCCAGTTGCCGAGGCCCGGCGGCTGCGTCAGATGTATCAGGTCGGGTTGCTTGGCTTCATTCGTGAAGAGAATCTGCCAGCCAGCCTGAAACTCATGGGCCGCGCTTTGACGCGGCTGGATCATCTCTTCGTCGAGTCGCCAGGAGGTCGGCTGTGCTGGATCGGCAGCGCCGCTGTCGAATCGCAACTGGACGGCCAGCTATTGCCGCGCAAGTCGCGCAAGCAGCTGTTTTCCCGTCTGGACCGGGAACTCAAGCAGGTCATTGGCAACCCTGCATACGAGGCGCCACGCAGCCTGCTCAAGGAGCTGCTATACGTCGTCGCGCTGGCGGACACCCATGGGCCTATCGCCAGCCAGGTCCGTCAGGTGTTCTCGCTGGGTTCGCTGCCGTTCACCGACCACCTGCTGGAAGATGAATCCCAGCGCCTGGCCGGCCCGGGCCAGGCCGTCATGCGTTCGCTGTCCTCGGCGATCCGTGAGGAACTGGCGAGCCTGAAGGATCTGCTGGATCTGATCGAGCGAGGCACCGCCCAGGCGGAAGCCTACTCGAACCTGCATAACCTGCTCGGGAAGATGGCCAAGACCCTCGGCATGGTTGGCCTTTCATCTGCGGCCAGCACGCTGCAGGCGCAGCTGGGCGACGTGTCTGGCTGGAGCCTGGAGCATGCGCCGGAACCGCATGTCATCCAGCGTCTCGCCGATGCCGTGCTGTATGTCGAGAGCATGGTCGCCAGCCTTGAGCGCGGCGATCGACGCGATAGCAAGCCTCAGGTCGCCCGACCCGGAATGGAAGCGGAAGCCTTTGCCAATCACCAGCTCACCGAAGCGTGCATCGTGGTAATCGATGAGGCGACCGCAGGCCTGGCGCTGGCCAAGCGGGCAATCACCGCTTATCTCGAGTCCAACGGGGAGAAATTGCACCTGGCCAACGTGCCGTTCAGCCTGCAGGCCGTGCGCGGCGGTCTGCGTTTTCTTGAGCAGGAGCGCGCGGCGGACCTGATCGGCGCCTGCGCTGATTTCATTCAAAAGCACATGCTCGAATCGAACCAGATGCCCCCCGAGCAACTGCTGGAAACTCTGGCCGATGCGCTGACCAGCCTGGAGTACTACCTTGAAGGTGGTGCGGTATTGCGACGTGACGACTCTCGCGTGAGCGTGCTTGATCTGGCCAGCGAGAGCGTGCGCGCGCTGGGCATGCCGGTAGCCGCCTGATGAGCTTGCGCTGGCAGGCGGCGCTGCTCGATCCCTCGATGGCAGGAGGCTGGGCGGTGGTGCACTGCCGGCAGCAGTTTCTGCTCGATGGCAACGGTGCGCTCTTTCCGCGGGACTGGCTCAAGCGCCTGGATCTGCCGCTGCTCAGCGAACAGGGTCTGGGGCACTTCGACGGAGAGCCGGTGTTTCTTTTCGAACTGGACTTTCCGGCCGATGTACCAGGCGCGCGCTGGCAGGGCCTGCGCCAGTTCATGCAGGAGGACGATCGCGATCTGTTCCGGCTCCTCGGCTATGCCACGCAGATCGGTACCTGGGTCAGCCAGCATCGTTTCTGTGGCAGCTGTGGCTCGCCCATGCAGGCGCGAGCCGGTGAGCGTGCCATGTACTGTCCAGCCTGTGGAGTTCAGCACTACCCGCGGCTTTCACCGAGCATGATCGTCCTGGTCACCCGTGGAGACGAATTGTTGCTGGCGCGCTCACCGCGTTTCGCGCCTGGTGTCTACAGCACGCTGGCCGGTTATGTTGAGCCGGGTGAGTCGGTGGAGCAGTGCGTCGCACGCGAGGTAAGAGAAGAAGTCGGTGTGGCCATTCATGCGCCGCAGTACATCGCCAGCCAGGGCTGGCCGTTTCCCCATTCCCTCATGCTCGGGTTCCACGCGGAATATGCCGGTGGCGATATCGTGCTGCAGCCCGAGGAAATCGAGGATGCCCGTTGGTTCGCCATCGACAACCTGCCGGCGTTGCCCGCGCGCCAATCCATCGCCCGCTATCTGATCGAGCTTTATCTGGCCCGTCGGCTAGGCCACCCCGAACCAGTGTTGCCAGGCTAGCCGCAGACTCATCGCCAGTACTACCAGAATGAATACCGGACGGATGAACCGCGAGCCACCGCGGATCGCCGTGCGCGCGCCGAAGTAGGCGCCTGCCATCAAGGCCAGCCCCATCCCAATGCCCAGCACCCAGGCGACGTGACCGCCGATTATGAATACTGCAAGCGCCATGGCATTGCTGACGAAATTCATCGTCCGCGCCACGCCGCTCGCTCTCAGCAGGTCGAGCGGGTAGAGCAGCATGCTGCTGACCGTCCAGAAGGCGCCGGTTCCCGGGCCGGCTACGCCGTCGTAAAAGCCCAGTGAAAGGCTCTGTGGCCATTGGCGTCTGCGGCCGATGAGCACTGCATCGCTGGCTGATTTGGCCGGCATATGGCTGAAGAGCAGATAGATCCCGCAGGCAGAAACCACCAGCGGCAATAGCTGGTTAAGCCAGCTTGCCGGCATGAACTGCGCGACTACTGCGCCAACTGCGGCGCCGATCGCCGTGCCTGTGAGCGCTCGTCGCCACAGGCCCGGCTCGAATAGTCGGCGGCGATAGAAGGTGTAGCTGGCTGTGGCCGAGCCGAATGTGGCGCACAGCTTGTTGGTGCCCAGCACGAGATGCGGTGGTAGGCCGGCAGTCAGCAGGGCAGGAATGGTCAACAACCCGCCGCCCCCGGCGATGGCGTCGATGAACCCGGCAGTGAAAGCTACGGCGAACAGTATCACCAACGTGGCAGGATCGAGCGCGAGCTCAAGTGCGAAGGGCATGCGGGCCTCAATAGGCAGAACGGCAGCGGAGGATAATGCGACTGGCCACGTCGGCGAAAGAGCTTGCTCGTATGACCGAGATCCACGTCCTGATAGACAAGAGTGTCAGCGCGTGATGGCTGTCCCATGCAGATGCTGGCTGCTCTGATTGCTCCTGCGGATAATGTCGCACCCAATTGAAAGGACGCTTGGTTATGCAATATCTCGGGCTTGCGATCGTGATCGCACTGCTGGCTGTGATCGTATTGCTGGTCGCGCTGCGCTTGCTACTGGGGGGGCACTGGCTGATGGGATGGTTGCGCGGGACTTGCGGCTTTTTGGTCCTGTTGTTCGCCGGATTGATTGGCCTGATTGGCTACGACGTCAGCACCTACGCTGCGCTGCCTGACAAGAAGCCGCTGGTCACTGTGAGTTTCCACGCCCAGGGTCCGCAGCGTTACGAAGTCAGCCTGGAACAGGGCAACGAGACGCGAACGGTGATGCTGGAAGGTGATCTATGGCAGCTCGATCTCCATCTGCTTCGCTGGAAGAGCCTGGCTGAGCTGATAGGTCTGGAGTCAGGGTATCGACTGGAGCGGCTTTCCGGACGATATCTCGCCGTGGAGCAACAGAACATCGCCCGCCATGGTCGCGTTGTACTGAGCGAGAACCCTCTGGGCGTGGATATATGGGACGCGCTGCAGCTCGAACGCCGCGATCTGCACTTCCTAGAACCGCAAGTGCTGCGTGTCGAGTACATGCCAATCGCCGATGGGGCCGTCTATGCCGTGGAACTGACGCCTACGGGGCTACTGGCGAAACCGGTGAATGCCGCTGCGACCGAGGCACTGAAGAACTGGTGAGCGAGGGCAAACAAAAAAAGGGAGCCGCTTGGCTCCCTTTTTTGTGCGGCGGGAACGATCAGGCCAGATAACCACCGTCGACGTTCAGTGACACACCGGTGGTGTAGCTGGACGCGTCGCTGGCCAGGTAGAGCACCGCACCGGCCATTTCGCTCGGCTGGGCAACCCTGCTCAACGGGATGTGCTGCAGTGCCATCTCCAGGATGGACTCGTTCTTGACCAGCGCTGAGGCGAATTTGGTATCGGTCAGGCCTGGCAGCAGCGCATTGCAGCGAATACCAAACTGCGCGCATTCCTTGGCGAAGGCCTTGGTCATGTTTATCACGGCGCCCTTGGTGATCGAGTAGATGCCCTGGAAGTTGCCGGGCGTTACCCCGTTGATGGAAGCGACGTTGATGATGCTGCCGCCGCCGTGTTCGCGCATCAGCTTGCCGGCTTCGATGGACATGTAGAAGTAGCCGCGGATATTCACGTCGACGGTTTTCTGGAAGGCCGAAACATCGGTATCCAGCACGTGGCAGAACTGGGGATTGGTCGCCGCATTGTTGACCAGAATATCGAGGCGGCCGAACTGTTCGCGGATCTGGGCAAACACTGACTGGATCTGTTCCATCTCGCCGATGTGACAGGCGACCGGGGTGGCCTTGCCGCCTTCAGCGATGATCGCGTCGGCTACCGCCTGGCAGCCTTCGATCTTGCGGCTGGATACGATCACATGGGCGCCTTGCTGCGCGAGCAGTTTGGCGATGGCTTCGCCGATACCGCGGCTGGCGCCGGAAACGAAGGCGATTTTGCCGTCTAGGTCGAACAGGGTTGTCTTGGACATGGTCGTTCCTCTTTTCTTGTTCGGTCCTGTGGCGTGCCACAGGGTTTGGATAGCTTCAGAGCGTCGATTGCCCGATCACTTGCAGCGCCTTGTGTTCGAGCAACTTGTTCATGTGGATGAATGAGGCGAAACGCTGGTCCTGGGTCTGACCGTGATAGAAGCGGTAGTAGATCTGCTGAACGATTCCAGCCAGGCGAAACAGGCCATAGGTGTAGTAGAAATCGATGCAGGGAATCTCGATCCCGGCTCGTTGCGCGTAGTAATCGACGAAGCCCTGCCGGGTATGCATGCCGGGTAGATGACTCGGTTGGCGACGCATTGCCTGCATTGGCTGGGGATCAGCGGCTTCGATCCAGTAGGCCAGCGTATTGCCCAGATCCATCAGCGGATCGCCGATAGTGGTCATTTCCCAGTCCAGTACGCCGATGATCTCCATCGGGTTATCCGGGTTGAGGATGACGTTGTCGAAACGGTAGTCGTTGTGAATGATTCCCGGCTTAGGGTGATCCGCCGGCATCTTGTCCTTCAGCCAGGCCTTCACCGCCTCCCAGGCGGGCGCATCGGGAGTGATGGCGCGTTCGTAGCGCTCGCTCCAACCCTCGATCTGGCGCTTCACGTAGCCTTCCGGCTTGCCCAGGTCGCCGAGGCCGCAGGCCTGATAGTCGACATTGTGCAAGTCGACGAACTTGTCGATGAAGCTCTCGCAGAGGGCACGGGTCTGGCCTTCATCGAGGCTCAGTTCCGGCGGCAGCTCCGAGCGCAGGATGATGCCGTTGACGCGCTCCATCACGTAGAACTCCGCGCCTATCACTGAATCATCGGTGCAGTACACGTACGCCTTCGGGCAGTAGGGAAAGCCTTCGTTGAGCTGATTGAGAATGCGAAATTCGCGGCCCATGTCGTGGGCTGATTTAGCTTTGTGTCCGAAGGGAGGGCGGCGCAAGACCAGATCGCGATCGGGGTACTGCAGCAGGTAGGTCAGATTCGATGCGCCGCCGGGAAACTGGGAAATCTGCGGTGTACCGTTCAGGCCAGGGATATGCGCCTTCAAGTATTGGTCGATGATATCGACCGGCAATTCCTCGCCTGCACGGACGCGGGTGGTTTGATCTGTAAGCGCCATTGTTATCCCTTCTACTTATGTTCGGTGCCCAAGATGATTCAGTAATCTAATGCTCGAGGTTGCGTAGACCAAGCGATGCGCGCTGTTATTGGCCGGAGTGTTGCTGGTTAATCAAGCTCCCTGATTCGTCCGCGTATGAATCGCTGGCATAAAAAAACCGAAGTCTGAGACTTCGGTTCCTTTGCATCTCAGCAATCAGCTTTCGCCTCAGGCTGGGAACAGTTCGCTGAGCTTCATGGCCAGCATCATGTCGCCTTCGGCGCGCAGCTTGCCGGCCATGAAAGCCTGCATGCCGTCGGTTTCGCCGCTGACGATGCCCTGCATGGTTTCGCTGTCCATGATCAGAGTGACGTTGGCGTCGCTGGAATCGCCCTGCTGCAGATCGCAGGTGCCATCCTTGACCACCAGGTAGTAGTTTTCGGCATCAGTGATGTTGAACTGGAAGACCAGATCCAGGCCGGCAGCGGCGCTGGGGTTGAACTTCGACTGCATGCCTTTGAAAGTCTCGGCGACGTTGCTCATGAGGGTTTCCTTTTTGGTCGTTATGGGTACACGCAGCTTTTGGCCGCTTGGGGCTGGGCTCATCTATGGGTGACGAGCTCCGGATTCTTCAGGAGTTGCAGGTGCGCATGGCTGTTGAACGAAGCCAGTGCGACATCCCGATCACGAAATTTCAACAGGCTGAGCGAGGTGTTGACGATCTGCCAGTTCATCTCGAACGCCTTGATCGGCGGCACGCCTATGATCAGTTGCAGCAGCGCGGTGATAGTTCCACCGGAGGTGAAGATGGCGATACGGTCGCGCTTGCCGGCTTGATCGAGAACGCGCTCCAGGCCACCACGTACACGGTCGAGAAAGTGCTGCCAGCTCTCCAGTTCGTCCTTCTCATGCTCACCGGATATCCAGCGATGCACTACATGGGTGAACAGGCGCTGAAAGTCGGCACGATGATCGGCGGCGTTGCGCAGGATGTGCATCGCATTCGGCTCCACCTGGAGCAGGTCGGGAAGATGCGCGCGGATAACCGCATCGGCGTGAAACTCATTGAAGGCAGCATCGACTTCAAGCTCAGGCTGAGCGCCTAGCCTCGCCAGCGTGGCGCGGGCGGTATCCTGCTGGCGTTCCAGCTCGCCGCTCAGGCATCTATCGAAAGACACATCGAGTTGCGCCAGGTAGTCACCCAAGGCTTCGGACTGGCGATATCCCAGCGGGGATAGCACGTCGTAGTTTTCTGCGCCGAAAGACGCCTGACCATGCCTGATCAGGTAGATACTGCCCATGCTGCTGCTCCGGCCGGCACTGTTTTTCGCGAGGGTAGGGACATCGTTCAGGAGTGTCAACGATAATTCGAACGTTTGTTTGAATCGCTCGCGCTGGCTCCGCCACAGGCCCGCCGGTATGCTGGCGGCATGCCGCCGAAGGTAGTTTGTCGGCGACCGGAACTCATCGAGGGGGATACGTGGAATTTCTTGTCGACTATGCCAGCTTCCTGGCAAAGACCGTCACGTTGGTCGTGGCGATCGTGATCGTGCTCATCGCGCTCGCTTCGATGCGGCGGGGACGCAGCAAACAGAGTGGTGGGCACCTCGAGGTGCACAAGCTCAACGAATTCTACAAATCCATGCGTGAGCGCCTGGAGCAGGCCGTAATGGAGAAGGACGCGTTCAAGGCATCGCGCAAGCGCGAAGCGAAGGCGGCCAAGCAGAACAGGAAGGCCGAGTCTCCAGCTCGAGTCTTCGTTCTCGATTTCGATGGCGATATTCGCGCGTCTGCAGTAGACAACCTGCGCCACGAGATCACCGCGCTGCTGACCATGGCGACGCCGCAGGATGAGGTGGTGTTGCGCCTGGAAAGTGGTGGCGGCATGGTCCATGGCTATGGCCTGGCTGCCTCGCAGCTGGTGCGCATTCGAGATGCCGGCGTGCCTCTGACCGTCTGTGTCGACAAGGTCGCAGCCAGCGGCGGCTACATGATGGCCTGTATCGGCAATCGCATTCTCACCGCACCGTTCGCCATCCTCGGTTCCATTGGCGTGGTGGCACAGCTGCCGAATGTGCATCGACTGCTGAAGAAGCACGATGTCGATTTCGAAGTGCTGACCGCTGGCGAGTACAAGCGCACGTTGACCGTGTTCGGCGAGAACACCGAGAAGGGCCGCGAGAAGTTCCAGGAAGACCTGGAGACGACCCACGAGCTGTTTAAGAACTTCGTCGCGCGTTACCGGCAGAACCTGTCGATAGATGACGTGGCGACGGGAGAGGTGTGGCTGGGCATTGCCGCGTTGGGCAAGCATCTGGCGGACGAACTCAAGACCAGCGATCAGTATCTCGCCGAGCGCGCTCAGGAAGCGGAACTGTTCCAGTTGCATTACATACAGAAGAAAAGCCTGCCCGAGCGCTTCGGCATGGCGGCCAGTACGGTTATGGAGCACGGCCTGCTGAAAGGCTGGAGCCGGCTGAACGAACAACGTTTTTGGCAATGACAAGGGGAACCGCATGAGCAGCTTCAAGGCACTACAAGTCAGCGAGACGACCGAGGGTCGTTTCGAAACCCGTATCGTCGAACGTACTACCGACGAGCTGCCAGCCGGTGAGGTACTCATTCGGGTGCATTACTCCTCGCTGAACTTCAAGGATGCGCTATCGGCGAGCGGCAATCGCGGCGTGACCCGCTCATTTCCCCATACGCCAGGCATCGACGCCGCGGGTGTCGTGGCTTCGTCCAGCGTCGGTGAGTTCGCCGAAGGCGATGAGGTGATTGTCACGGGCTACGACCTGGGCATGAACACCGCCGGTGGCTTCGGCCAGTACATCCGCGTTCCGGCGGCCTGGGTGATCAAGCGCCCGCAGGGGCTTTCGTTGCGCGAGGCTATGATCCTCGGCACGGCCGGGCTGACCGCGGCCCTCTGCGTCGACAAGCTGGAACAGGCGGGTCTTGAGCCAGGCGAAGCGTCCGTGCTGGTCACCGGCGCGACGGGTGGCGTTGGCAGCATAGCGGTGGCGCTATTGGCCAGTCTTGGCTACAAGGTTGCGGCGGTCACGGGCAAGGCTGATCAGGCGGACTTCCTTACTCGCCTGGGGGCTAGCCAGATCGTCGAGCGCGCCGCACTGCAGGCTGGTGTGGAGAAAGCGTTGCTCAAGGAACAATGGGGCGGGGCGGTGGACACCGTTGGCGGAGACATCCTGTTCAACGTGGTGAAGTCGCTACAGCGCGGTGCCAGCGTGGCCTGTTGCGGCCTTACCGCCGGGACGCATTTCCAGGCCAGCGTGCTTCCGTTCATTCTTCGCGGCGTGAATCTGCTGGGCGTGGATTCGGTGGAGATCCCGCTGGTGGTCAAGGCTTCCATGTGGGACAAACTATCGCTGCAGTGGAAGCTGGCCAATCTGGACGACCTCTCGCAGGAGGTCGGGCTGGAGGAGTTGCCGACGGCGATCGAGCGCATTCTGGCCGGCGGCCAGGTGGGTCGAGTGCTGGTCCGCGTGGACTGAATTCCACACGTGCTGGCTTATCGCCGCGATAGTGGCAATGAATTTCCTCGGCAGCGGTAATTGGCGGAATCTAGCGCCACTCCTGATCGCAACCGAGGAAATGTTTCATGAAGAAGCTCGCCGAAAAGATCAAACAGATCGCTGCCGGAAAAAAGGCCGATGTAGTCACCACGCCGGTCGAACACCCCAACTTCTGGATGTATCAATGAAGCAATGAAAAGCCCGCCAATAGGCGGGCTTTTCATTTGTCGCAATCGACCGGGCTGGTATCAACCCTGGCGACGGCGGAACAGCGGGCGCTCATCGTCGGCCGCGGCCTGATAGGTCACCGAAAAGTCCTTCAAGCCTTCCAGCGCGTCGACCGGATCCCGATCGGCGCGAATGGCGAATGCGTCGAAACCGCAGCGACGCATGTAGAACAGCTGGTCCCGCAGTACGTCACCGATGGCACGGATCTCGCCTTTGTAGCCGTAGCGCTCGCGCAAAAGGCGGGCACTGGAGTAGTGGCGGCCGTCGGTGAAGCTGGGGAAATTCAGCGCGATGACCTGGAAGTGCGCCAGGTCGTCTGCGATGTCCTCGACCTGCTCGTTGGCATCGAGCCAGACCCCGAGGCCGCCGTCGCGGGCTTTCAGCGCATGGGCATGGTCCAGCCAGAGATGCAACGGCACGATCAGATCGTCGCTATTGCACAGGTCGTCGAGCGTCTGTTCCTTGGGCAGCAGGTGCCAGGTCTCGTCGACCAGTTGATCGTTCTTAATGATTCGCTGCATAGACGCGCTCCTTGAAGGGATCAATGCCGATGCGGCGGTAAGTGTCGATGAACTGTTCATCTTCGGTACGCTGCTCCACGTAAACGTTGATGATCTTTTCGATCACATCTGGCATCGAGTCCTGGGCGAAGGATGGGCCGAGGATCTGGCCGAGGCTCGCGTCACGGCCGGAACTGCCGCCCAGCGAAACCTGGTAGAACTCCGCGCCCTTTTTGTCCACGCCCAGAATGCCAATATGGCCGACATGGTGGTGACCGCAGGCGTTCATGCAGCCTGAGATGTTCAGGTCGATGTTGCCCAGGTCGAACAGGTAGTCGAGGTTATCGAAGCGACGCTGGATGGATTCGGCGATTGGGATCGACTTGGCGTTGGCCAGCGAGCAGAAGTCGCCGCCAGGGCAGCAGATGATGTCGGTCAGCAGGCCGATGTTAGGCGTGGCCAGACCTAATTCGCGCAGTTCATGCCAGAGCTCGAACAGCTTGGCCTGCTCGACATCGGCCAGAATCATGTTCTGCTCGTGGGAGTTGCGCACCTCGCCGAAGCTGTAGCGATCGGCCAGATCGGCGATGGCATCGAGCTGCTTGTCGGTGACGTCGCCGGGCGCCACGCCAGTGCTCTTCAGCGAGAGGGTGACTGCCGCGTAGCCGGGCTTCTTGTGTGCGACCACGTTGCGCTGGCGCCAGCGGGCAAAGCCCGGATGCTCTGCGTCCAGCTGGGCGAGCGCAGCGCTCTGGTCTTCCAGGGCTTTGTACTCCGGATCGACGAAAAACTTGCTGACACGCTGAACTTCAGCTTCGGTCAGCGTCGTCGGGCCGTCCTTGAGGTGCGCCCATTCGGCATCGACGCGCTCGGCAAACACTTCTGGCGTGAGCGCCTTGACCAGAATCTTGATGCGTGCCTTGAACTTGTTGTCACGACGTCCATAGCGGTTATAGACCCGCAGGATGGCGTCGAGATAGCTCAACAGGTGCTGCCAAGGCAGAAATTCGTTGATGAAGCTGCCGACGATGGGGGTCCGCCCGAGGCCGCCGCCGACCGAAACACGGAAGCCCAGGTCGCCGGCCTCGTTCTTCACCGCTTCCAGGCCGATATCGTGCACCTCGATGGCGGCTCGGTCGCTGACCGCGCCGTTGACGGCGATCTTGAACTTGCGCGGCAGGAAGGCGAATTCGGGGTGGAAGGTCGACCACTGGCGAATGATCTCGCACCACGGGCGGGGATCGATCAGCTCGTCCTTGGCGACACCAGCGAACTGGTCGGTGGTGGTGTTGCGGATGCAGTTGCCGCTGGTCTGGATGGCGTGCATCTGCACGGTGGCCAGCTCGGCAAGAATTTCCGGCACGTCTTCCAGCTCGGGCCAATTGAACTGCACGTTGGTCCGGGTACTGATGTGTGCGTAGCCCTTGTCGTAATGACGTGCGATCTCGGCCAGCTTACGTACCTGGGTGGAGGACAGTAGCCCGTAAGGCACGGCTACGCGCAGCATCGGCGCGTAACGTTGGATGTACAGGCCATTCTGCAGACGCAGCGGGCGGAATTCTTCATCTGCGAGTTCGCCAGCCAGGAAGCGGCGAGTCTGGTCGCGGAACTGCCGGACCCGATCCTCGATGATGTGTTGGTCGTACTGATCGTAAACGTACATAAATGTCCTGTTTTCAGGCTGTCTACAGCATTCGCGCGCACGGCCGCGCACCCATTAAGGGAGGGCGGCACGATACCAGCTCGTGGTTATACGCAAAAGTGATGTTTGGGAATATGTTTAGAACCAAACCAAGCCAAATGGACTTATAACCCGCTGCCCTTGAGCAACGCACAACAGTGGTCTTAACTGCCTCAAAGAAGCTGTCGATATCATCGAACCGCTAGAGGAGAACTTCCGTGAGAAACGAACAGCGCGACAGTGTGGTGGACGCCGCGGCTATCTTCAGTCTGATCATGCTCGCGGTGGGCACCGCGATCTTCTGGGTCAGCCATCAGTAGTAAAAGCTCAGCTCCCAACCAGATAGAGCACCAGTTTCACCAACCCCAGGATCACCAGCACGAACAGAACGGTGAAACCCACGCCGAGAATGATGAAGTGGCTGGGTTTTCCATGGCTGAAATCCCGGGCCCTGTTCTTGCCGCTCTGTACGCCCAGTGCCGCAGCCAGAACGCTGCTCAGCATTTCGCGAAGCGTCAGAGTCTTTTCCTGATCGTCTTTCATTGGTGTCTCGGACATGACTGCCTCCAATCGCGGTTTCTCCGGAGTCTAGTCGTACAAAGGCATTGCCAGCGCAAAGACTTGATGCGGTAAAGAGAGCCGAGCGAGGCGAGCGCACAGGCTATTTTTGAAATACAGGACCGGCTGTACTACAAACCGGTCCGTCGCATTACTCTGCCTTGATGGAGATTTTCTTCGTGTTGTCGGCGGTGCCCGGCTGCTTGGGCAATGACAGGCGCAATACACCCTTGCCGAACGTGGCTTCGATCTTGTCGCGGTCTACGCCTTCGGGCAGCGCGAAACTGCGTTGGAAGCTGCCGTAGGATCTTTCGGATAGGTGGTAGCCGTCGCGTTCCTCCTTATCATCCTGGCGTTTTTCACCCTTGATGATCAGGCTGTTGCCAGCCAGCTTTACCTCCACATCCTTCTCATCCAGTCCGGGCAGTTCGGCTGTGATCTCGAACGAGTTTTCCTTCTCTACAACGTCCATCGCCGGCATCCGATTGGGGCCACCCTGCCACAGGGGCGGGGTTTCCAGACCATGGCGGCTGAAGGGCAGATGCCAGGGACGTTCAAAGTCGTCGAAGAGGCGATCCACCTGTCGGCGCAGGGTGTCGAAGGGACGCCAGGGCTCCTGAGACGCCGAAGGCATGTTTTTCTCGTTCGTACTGACTGAAGGCTTTTTCGAAGCATCGTTCATTTCGCAAGCTCCTCATTAGCTAGGGAAGTTCAAAGCAAGACTTTGCTCTGCCAGCTGCAGGACTGCGGATTGAAGCGGATCAACCAATACCCCACTATCTGTGCGTCATTTAGAGTAGTGCAGGGCTGTGGTCTGCGCACGGTCAGATGGAGCGTTTTTGAGACGCTCAGATGCTCTCCTTCAGCCAGTCCCAAAGCCCTAGCGAGAAGCCTGGGAAAAGGTTGATCCCCAGCGCTGACTTGAATACGTACAGGATCAACAGCCCTACCAATGCAGAAAACAGCAGGAACAAGGTTGCCAATGCAGCCTTGGCCATCAGCGAGAGATTTTGCTGGGGACGTGTCAGGTTTCGCTTGTTGCGGCCGGCGACGATCGCGAAGTAATAGCGGTCGCGCCACACCTTCACCGTACCGCGCAGATCGACACGGTGCTTGACCCATGACCGTGCGCCGAACACCCCACGCAGGGCATCGAGCTGCTCTTCGCTGAAGGACTCACGCAAGTGCTCGGGCAGGCGCTGTTTCAAACCACGGATGAATGGGTCCTGGTCAACCGCCGCATCCGAGTAGGGTTTAGGGTAGGGCGTATGTTCTTCGTCTGCTTTGGGTGAATTCATTGCGGGATCGCTCCGGAAAGCGCGTCAGAGCGCGGCGAGAGTGGTGTGCAGCTTACTGAAGTTTGGACGGCCTTCTGGCTGCTCTGACATGCACTGATTCTGTAGCTCGTACAGAGTGTGCCGATGCGAATCGTTTTCGAGGTCTGGGCAGCGTTGCAGCAACTCTTCCAGCAGACAACCGAAAGCGCGCGATTCGATGCGTTGCAGCGCTTGGCCAGTGGCACTGTCCGGCTCGAAGAACGAGGCAGCGCCGAAATCGCTGAGCAGGCATTCGCCCGTTGGGTCGACCAGCAGATTATGGGCGTACAGATCGCCATGCAGGATGCCGCGCTGATGCAGGTGAGCGACCGCCGAGGCGGTGCCGCGGGCGATGCGCAGCGCCTGCTCCACGGTGAAGGTTCGATCCTCGGCGTAGCAATCGCGTGTGCAACTGACCAGCGACGGCGGACCAGCCAGTGGCTGGAAGGCCGGCTCGACCAGATCCATCAGCAGACCCGGCGTTTGGCCCGGCTGATCGGCCAGCGGCCCGGCAACGTCTATAAGGTTCCGATGGGCGCCAGCGGATACGCAGGCTGCCATCTCACTGTGGGGCAGGCCGTCGCTGGTGACATGGCCCTTGAACAGCTTGGCGGCCATTAGCTTGGGCGACTGTCCGCTCGGCTGCCATGCGGCACGGTAGATGATGCCCGACGCACCTTGGCCCAGCTGCTCGTGCAGGACGACCTGTTCGCGCGGGATCGCCGGTAGCGAATGACGAGCGAGGCTCATCGCTTCGCTGGTGTCGCTGAAGGGGTTGCCGGCAGCGGCCAGCCAGCTGAGTCGAGGCAGTGTCAGCAGCCAGTCGGGCAGCGCTGGCAGGCGGTTGGCGGCGATACGCAGCAATTCCAGGTTGACGCAATTGGCCAGCGTATCCGGCAACGAAGACAGCTGGTTGCCAGCGAGCATCAGTTTCTGCAAGTGGCGGCAATTGCCAATCTCGTCAGGCAACGCTTGCAGCTGGTTGTCGGTGAGGATCAGCCAGCGCAACGCCGGCGGCAACGCGGCGCCAGGCAGATGGCGGATCTGGTTGGCCTTGAAGCCGATCATCTCCAGCTCCTCGCAGTCGCCGAGGCAGTCCGGCACCTCGGTGAAGAGGTTGTCCGAGCAGAATAGAATGCGCAGCTTGCGCAAGCGGGACAGGTCGGACGGCAGGCTGTTGAGTCGGTTACCGGAGAGATTCAGTACTTCCAGCGTATCGGCGAGAGCGAAGATCGCCTCGGGAAAATGCTGCAGGTTGGCCGAGAGATCGAGACGGCGGATTCCTGTCAGTTCACCACGTTCCAGTTGTTCCAATGTGTGCATGCGGCTTGCGCTTTCCTTGCTGTATGAGGCCGGGCGGGCCATCAATCGTATTGCGCTGGGACAGTGACTGCGGCTTGCGGGTTCAGGCCCCGCGATCAACGCGTCGCTTGCGATCGAGCACCTGCTCGGCCCGGGCGCGGAGCTGGCCGCAACCGCCATCGATGTCCTGGCCGGCCGAGTTGCGTACCTTGGTCAACACGCCGCGGCTGTGCAGGTAACGCACGATCTGCACGATGCGCTCGCCATCGGGAC
This sequence comes from Stutzerimonas kunmingensis, assembly GCF_032106285.1. Taxonomy (GTDB): domain Bacteria; phylum Pseudomonadota; class Gammaproteobacteria; order Pseudomonadales; family Pseudomonadaceae; genus Stutzerimonas; species Stutzerimonas kunmingensis_B. The sequence continues at coordinate 142,616 of NZ_DAMCPO010000008.1, read as the reverse complement.
GCTGATATTCATCATCTTCCAGACTGTTGTAGGGGATCAGATTCATCACCGCGTACTTGCCCTTGAGCAGGCGCAGGATGCCATCCATCTCATCCTGGTTGTCGTTGATGCCCTTGAGCAGTGTCCACTGGTACTGGATCGGGAATCCGGTCGCGCGGGCGTAGGCCTCGCCGAGGTCGACCAGTTCGTCGGGTGCGATCTGTGGCGCCCGCGGCAGCAGGGCCTGACGTAGCGCCGCATCGGTGCTGTGCAGGGACAGGGCCAGCGCCGGCTTGACCCGCTGCTGCGGCAGGCGCTCGAACACGCGCATGTCGCCGACGGTGGAGAACACCAGGTTCTTGTGGCCGATGCCGCCGTCCGTGCCAAGCAGGTCGATGGCCTCGAGGACGTTTTCGAGATTGTGCGCGGGCTCGCCCATGCCCATGAACACTACCTTCTTCACCGGGCGGAAGCGTCGGGCGAGGGCAACCTGGGCGACGATTTCGGCACTGCCCAGCTGGCGCAGCAGTCCGCTCTTGCCGGTCATGCAGAACACGCAGCCCACCGCGCAGCCGACCTGGCTGGACACGCACAGCCCGTCGCGCGGCAGCAGGACGCTTTCCACCATCTGCCCATCGGTCAGCTCCACCAGCAGGCGCGCCGAACCGTCGGCCGCCGGATGTTCGGAACGCAGCCGCGCCAGACCGTCGATCTCGGCGCTCAGCGCCGGCAGCCCTGCGCGCACGCTCAGCGGCAGGAAGTCCTCGGCCTGTTGTTGGCGCCGGCCGACATTGAGCGGCAGGCCCCTGAGCCAGGCACGTGTCATTCGCCCGATATGACGGGGCTTGGCGCCGATATCGGCGAGGCGTTGCTGCAGGTCTGGGATTCGCATAGGGCGCGCATTCTATCCGGGGTCACGCGGTGAAGCGACGGCAGAACGGCACGATGCCGACCAGCAGGACGGCGAGCAGCGCGAAGGCCATGCCCAGTGAGCTGAAATGCGCGACCACGCCCATCATGGCCGGGCCCGCGAGGACTCCGGCGAAACCGATGGTGGTCGCCACGGTGACGGCCAGTTGCACCGGCATGCCGTCCTGCCGGCTCAGGGACGAAATCAGCACCGGCGAGACGTTCGCGCAGCCCAACCCGCACAATCCGTAGCCGATCAGCGCCACAGCCCAGTGTTCGGCGGCCAGGCTCAGGCCGATGCCGAACGCAGCGAGCAACCCGCCAAAGGCGATGACGCGGGCCGTGCCGAGTGCATTTACCAGCGGGCCGCCAGCGAAGCGCGCGATGGTCACCATGAGGGCGAAGGCTGCGTAACCCAGGCCGCCCTTGGCCACTTCGAGGCCTTTCTCACCGGTCAGGTAAAGCGCGCTCCAGTCCAGCACGGCGCCTTCGGCCAGATAGACGACAAAGCACATCAGGCCTACGAGCAGCACCACGCCTGTGGGCCGCACGAAGGCAAAGCCGCCGCCCGGCGCACGATTCGGCAGAAAGCCGCGGGCCAGGCCGAGGTTCGCCGCAACGATCAGCCCGATCATCAGAAAGCTGCCGATCTCCGGCGCCAGGCCGAGGGTCAGCAGGCCGGTGAGCATCAGTGCGCCGCTGATGGCGCCAAGGCTGTACATGCCGTGGAAGTTCGACATCAGTCGACGGCCGACCGCAGTCTCCACCAGCACCGCCTGAATGTTCATGATCACGTCGATGACGCCCAGGCTGCCGCCGAAGCAGAACAGCGCCAGAGCCAGCAACAGCATCGAGTCGGTCAGGGCCATGCCGGCCAGCGACAACGCCAGAAGCACGACGCTGCACAGCTGCACCGGGCGGATGCCCCAGCGGCTTACCAGCACGCCGGACAGTGGCATCCAGGTCAGCGAGCCGACGCCGATGCAGAGCAGCAAAAGGCCGAACACTGCATCTGTCATTTCTATGCGTTCGCGTACATAGGGCACCAGCGGCGCCCAGACGGACAGGCCGAAGCCGGCCATGAAGAAACCGCAACGGGTTGCGTTGCGCACGATAGGTGCGTCGATCTGAACGGTATTACGGACCGCAAGCATGGGCGGCATTCCTCGATGAACTGGGTTGGCGATGGGTTAAGTGCGCGGCGAGCCGCGTTTCACCACAGGGCCAGCAATCCGGTATCGAAGAGAAACAGCAGTCGGCTTCCCGCGGGCAGGCTTGAAGAGCAGGGGAGTGACGTGCTGGACATGGAAGGAGGGTAGCAGTTGGATAGGTGCACAGAGGATACACAACCCGCGCTACTGAACAACCCGCGCGCAGGCCTGGCACGATGGTGCGCCTCCCGCGTGGTTCACAACCGGTCCGATTCGACGGGTGCGCATGCTATCGTTGGCCGCTTTGCCGCCACGTGCGCTGTCGGAGCAGTCGATGAAGTTCATACACCAGCGCGAGCACCTCAACGAGGACGATATCGTCGTCATCGAATGCTCGCAGACCTGCAACATCCGCCTGATGAACGATGCCAATTTCCGCAGTTTCAAGAACGGCGGTCGGCACACCTACCATGGTGGGGCGTTCGATAAATTCCCGGCGAAAATCGTGGTGCCGAGTACCGGCTTCTGGAACATCACCATCGATACGGTCACCCGGCGCCCCATCAGCGTGACGCGCAAACCGAACCTCAGTCACTCGATCAGGGTCATTCGACGGTCCCCCTCGCGTCTGTAATCGTCCCATGGGCTGCGAGGCAATTCACAGGGAGCGAGCTTTTGAACCGCAGCCACCATACGCACGCCATCAACACCAGCCTTGGCAACCACACGCCGGAGGCGCGCATGAGCGATAGCCGTGGCGGAACCACCCGCGCGCATCTGGGCATGCTGCTCTGGGCGCTATTTGTCGGGTTGTCGTTCCCCGCGGTGGGTTTGCTCACTGACGGGTTGCCGCCACTGCTGCTGACAGCCATGCGCTTCAGCATTGCGGCATTGGTCCTGGCGCCGCTGGCCTGGAGCCAGAGCGAAGGGCGACCGAGTTGGCGCACGCTGTTGCTATACGCCGCCATGGGGCTATGCCTGGCGGGCTTTTTCGGCACCATGTTCTGGGCGGCCCATCGGGTCAGTGCGTTGTCGATGGCGACGCTGTTCGTCAGCGTACCGCTACTGGCTTATTGCCTGGGCCGCGGGCTTGGTGTCGAGCAGCCAGCCGGCCGTCTGTTGGCTATCTTGGCGCTTGGCGCGAGCGGGGCGCTTGGGCTGGCCTGGGCCGAGAACGGTGGCGATTTCTCCGGCATGCAGCTCGGCCTGGGCGAGCTGGGCTTCTTCTTCGGTTGTGTCGCGTCGGCGTTGTACCCGGTGCTCAGCAAATGGGGGTTGGCGAACGGCACTTTGCCGCGGCAGGCGGGTTTGCGCACCTTCTGGAGCCTGATCGCCGGCGCGCTGCTGATCGGCCTGATGGGCTTTATCTGGGAGCAACCGGCGTCGCTGCTGCGCATGAACCTGCTGGATCTGCTTCTGGTGGCCTACCTCGGCGTTTTCTCCAGCGCCATGACCTTTTTCCTGCAGCAGCGAGCGACGTCCGTTCTCACGCCCGGTGCGGTCACGGCCTACAGCTACCTGGTGCCCTTCGTTTCGATGCTGCTGCTGTTCTTTGATCAGCCGGCGCGCATGGGTGTGCACTGGTTGCCGGGTAGCCTGTTGGTCGTGCTTGCCATCGGCCTGTTGTTGCGTCGCGACCGCCAGCCATAGGGCTTGCGGCCAGTCATTCGCCTAGCAGAGCACGGGTGTGAGCGATCGCCTGCCACTCGCGCTCGGTCCAGCTGCCACCGAGCTCGACGAAGGGCCGATCCCGCTGCACCAGCCAGCTGCGACATGCCTCGAAGAACTCCAGTCTTTCGCTGATATCCGGCTGGCAGCGCTGGCCGTCGGCATGCCACTCGACACCCTCGGGCGAGAGCAGCAGGTGCTGGTGGTAATCCCGCGCCAGCAGCTCGTCCTCGAGCCAGGCGGGGCAATCGCCGAAGAGCGTATGACTCCAGAGCATGTTGCTCAGCAGATGGGTGTCGAGAATCAGCAGATGCGGTGCCTGAATTCTCGCGGCGTCTTCCCAGTCCAGCTGGCCACGGGCAATCGCAGGAATGTCGGCAAGCGTCGTGTCGCGTTGCGTCTGCTCGATGTAATGGCGAACGTATTCGCCCACCATCACTCCGCCGAATGTGCGCAGCAGCCGCTGTGCAAGCCAGCTTTTGCCGGTGGACTCCGGACCGGTGAGCACCAGCACCTTCATCGCGTCGCCACCCGTGCCATGCGCCATTCCCGTAGCCCCATGACCGCAAGTCCGGTGAACAGCGCGTAGAGGCCGGCGGTTAGCCAGTAGCCTTGATAGCTGAAGAAGGCAACGAACAGCACATCCACGACGATCCATAAAGCCCAGCACTGCAGGCGCTTGAGGGCCATCCACAGTTGTGCGAGCAGGCTGAATGCAGTGAGGGTGGCGTCGACCCAGGGAAAAGCGGCCTCGGTGAAGCTCGCCATGGCACTGCCGAGCAGTAGGCTGCCGAGCACTGCGCAGGCAATGCCTGTCGCTAACTCCCGCGGGCTGGCGAGGGTCACGGGCCTACCGTGTTCGCCTGCGGCACCTCGCGTCCAGGCCCACCAGCCGTAGAGCTGCATTGCGGCGAAAACACTATGCAGCAACACCTGTGAATACAGCCCGGCGTCGAGGAAAAACCAGGCGTACAGCGACACCATGCCCAGCCCGATCGGCCAGCACCATGGGTTCTGGCGCACCGTCAGCCATACGGCGATTACGCCAAGCAGCGCGGCGATCAGTTCGAGAGACGACATGGTGTGCAACCGGGCTTGCAGATGAGGGGCGCGATCATAGCGGACGTCTCCGCCAATGGCTGCATGTTGTGAGGCGCGCCAGGATTGAACGACGCTGGTATCGGCTGCTCATGGTTGAGGCGAGGGCGCAGCGGGAGGCTGGCCAGGTGTTGAACAAAGCCCCGAGGTAAGGGAATCAATCTGAATGACCCAGGCAATGGCTGGTAGTCGCGGTGGCTTGCGAATATCGGACTGCTTATGAGTGATGCCGGGGCGCAGCACGGCAAGGATCGCAATATTCAATTTCTCCGTGGGCTGGCGATCCTGATGGTGCTCGCTATATCGAACGGCCGTTGATGGAGGGCGCGAAGTCAGTGGCAGCCGCCGAAGAAGGGACGACTGCGAGTTCAATAGCCGTCGCGCCCGCGCAGGGCGAGGCGGCTAGAGGTGCGTTACTCGTCCTCGCCGCCGATTGCATTGAGGCACTGCAGTCGATGCGGGCCTTCCAGTAGCCAGCTTTCGTCATCGGGTTGGCGCTGGGCTTCCATGATCTGGTTGTAGCTGAACTGCCACTGGCGACGCGTGCGGCCATCGAGCAGATCGACGGTCAACAGGATGTCGTCACTGGCGAATGGCTGATTGGCCTCGGCCGCGGCGTCGGCATCATCGAGCAGCGCCTCGTTCAGTGCGAACTGCCAGGCATGCAGGTCGTCGATGATCAGCATGTCGGCGGTTTCGAGTTCGTCGATCAGCAGCGGTGTTTCGGATGACATGGTGCAAGCTCCATTGAGCGGAACGACGGCGAGCGCTCGCGGCGCCCGCCGCGGGATCAGTTGTCGTAACCCAGGTTCGGCATCAGCCAGCGTTCGCTGACGGCGATGTCTTCGCCCTTGCGCTGGCTGTAGCTTCCCACCTGATCCTTGTCGATCTTGCCGACGGCGAAATACTGCGCCTCGGGATGGGCGAAATACCAGCCGCTGACCGCTGCGGTCGGCAGCATGGCGTAGTGCTCGGTGAGGGTGACCTGGCTGATGCCGTCGGCATCCAGCAACTGGAACAGCGTGCCTTTCTCGGTATGGTCCGGGCAGGCCGGATAGCCGGGGGCAGGGCGGATGCCCTTGTACTGTTCGCGGATCAGCTCCTCGTTGCTCAGCTGCTCATCCTGAGCGTAGCCCCAGTACTGCTTGCGCACCTGTTGATGCAGCCACTCGGCGCAGGCTTCGGCGAGGCGGTCGGCGAGCGCCTTGACCATGATCGAGTTGTAGTCGTCGCCTTTGTCCTGATAGGCCTTGGCCAGCTCCTCGGCACCGATGCCCGCGGTGCAGATAAAGCCGCCTACATAGTCGGTGATGCCGCTGTCCTTCGGCGCGACGAAGTCGGCTAGGGAAAGGTTCGGCTTGGCGTCCGGCTTGATGATCTGCTGGCGCAGGTGGTGCAGGGTGGCCAGCTTCTCGCCGTTGTCGCCATACACTTCAAGATCGTCGTCCTGCACCTGATTGGCCGGCCAGAAGCCGAACACCGCACGGGCGCGGATCAGCTTCTCGTCGATCAGCTTGTTCAGCATCGCTTGGGCATCGCTGAACAGCGAGGTAGCCGCTTCGCCGACCACTTCGTCCTCAAGGATGCGCGGGTACTTACCGGCCAGGTCCCAGGCGATGAAGAAGGGCGTCCAGTCGATGTACTCGGCCAGCGTGCGCAGGTCGATGTCCTCCAGCAACTGGCGGCCAGTGAAGCTAGGCTTGACCGGCGTATAGCCGGCCCAGTCGAACTGCGGCTTGTTGGCAACCGCCTGGGCGTAGCTCAGCCGTTCGGTGCGCGCGCTACGGTTGGCCGTGCGCTCGCGGATCATGGCGTACTCTTCGCGAGTTTTTTCGACGAAGGCCGGCTTCAGTTCTTTCGACAGCAGGGTCGTGGCAACGCCCACCGCACGCGAGGCGTCGGTGACGTAGACCACGGCATCGTTGTGGTACTGCGGGTCGATCTTCACCGCGGTATGCGCCTTGGACGTGGTGGCGCCACCGATCATCAGCGGCAGGCTGAAGCCCTGACGCTGCATTTCCTTGGCGACGTGGACCATCTCGTCCAGCGACGGGGTGATCAGGCCGGAGAGGCCGATGATGTCGCACTTCTCGGCGATGGCGGTCTGCAGAATCTTCTCCGCCGGCACCATCACGCCCATGTCGACCACGTCGTAACCGTTACAGCCGAGCACCACGCCGACGATGTTCTTGCCGATGTCGTGCACGTCGCCTTTCACTGTGGCCATGAGGATCTTGCCCTTGGCTTCCGGCTTGTCGCCTTTTTCCGCTTCGATGAAGGGAATCAGATGGGCGACGGCCTGCTTCATCACACGGGCGGATTTGACCACCTGTGGCAGGAACATCTTGCCGGCGCCGAACAGGTCGCCAACCACGTTCATACCGCTCATCAGCGGGCCTTCGATCACCTCGATGGGTCGCTTGCACTGCTGGCGGCATTCCTCGGTGTCTTCGACGATAAAGGCGGTGATGCCCTTGACCAGTGCATGCTCGAGGCGCTTGTCCACCGGTAGGCTGCGCCACTCTTCGGTTTCGGCCTCCTTCACGGAGCCGTCGCCCTTGTATTTGTCAGCAAGCTCCAGCAAGCCTTCGGTGCCGTTGGCGCTGCGGTTGAGTACCACGTCCTCGACCGCGTCGCGCAGCTCCTTGGGAATCTCGTCGTAGATCTCCAGCTGACCAGCGTTGACGATGCCCATGGTCAGGCCCGCCTTGATCGCATGGAACAGGAATACCGAGTGGATCGCTTCGCGCACCGGGTTGTTGCCGCGGAAGGAGAACGACACGTTGGATACGCCGCCGGAGGTCAGCGCGTAGGGCAGGTTGTCGCGAATGAAAGCGCAGGCCTCGATGAAGTCGACTGCGTAGTTGTTGTGTTCCTCGATGCCGGTGGCGATGGCAAAGATGTTCGGGTCGAAGATGATGTCTTCTGGCGGAAAGCCGACGTCGTTGACCAGAATGTCGTAGCTGCGCTGGCAGATCTCGCGCTTGCGTGCGGCGGTATCGGCCTGGCCGGCCTCGTCGAAGGCCATGACCACCACGGCGGCGCCATAGCGCTTGCACAGGTGGGCGTGGTGCTTGAACTGCTCGACGCCTTCCTTCATGGAGATCGAGTTGACGATGCCCTTGCCCTGAATGCACTTCAGACCCGCCTCGATCACTTCCCACTTGGAGGAGTCGATCATGATCGGCACGCGGGAGATGTCCGGTTCGCCGGCGATCAGGTTGAGGAAGGTGACCATGGCCGCCTTCGAGTCCAGCATGCCCTCGTCCATGTTGATGTCGATCACCTGGGCGCCGGCTTCGACCTGCTGCAGGGCGACTTCCAGGGCCTCAGTGTAGTTCTCCTCGCGGATCAGGCGGGCGAACTTGGCGGAGCCGGTGATGTTGGTGCGCTCGCCGACGTTGACGAACAGCGAGCTGCGGTCGATGGTGAACGGCTCCAGGCCGGACAGGCGGCAGGCCTTGGGGATGTCTGGAATGGCGCGCGGCGGGTACTTGCTGACAGCCTCGGCAATCGCCTGGATGTGAGCAGGCGTGGTACCGCAGCAGCCGCCGATGATGTTGAGAAAGCCGGAGGAGGCGAATTCCTCGACCACCGCGGCCATCTCTGCGGGGCTTTCATCGTATTCGCCGAAGGCGTTCGGCAGGCCGGCGTTGGGATGCGCGGAAACGAAGGTTTCGGCCTTGCTGGAGAGCTCTTCCAGGTATGGGCGCAGGTCCTTGGCGCCCAGAGCGCAGTTCAGGCCCACGGAGATCGGCTTGGCGTGGCGCACCGAGTTCCAGAATGCCTCGGTGGTCTGCCCGGACAGGGTGCGGCCGGAGGCATCGGTGATGGTGCCGGAGATCATGATCGGCAGTTCGACACCTTCGTCTTCGAACACCTGCTGCACGGCGAAGATGGCCGCCTTGGCATTGAGCGTGTCGAAGATCGTTTCGATCAGGATCAGATCGGCGCCGCCCTCGATCAGGCCGCGCGTGGCCTCGACGTAGTTCTCCACCAGCAGATCGAAGGTGACGTTGCGATAGCCGGGGTTGTTGACGTCCGGGGAGATCGAGCAGGTGCGGCTGGTCGGGCCGAGTACGCCTGCGACGAAGCGCGGACGGTCCGGCGTTTCGGCGGTCTTGGCGTCGGCCATTTCACGCGCCAGGCGTGCGCCTTCGACGTTCAGCTCATACACCAGCGATTCCATGCCGTAGTCGGCCTGAGAAACCTGGGTAGCGTTGAAGGTGTTGGTTTCGAGGATGTCGGCGCCGGCGTCGAGGTAGGCCTTTTCAATGGCCTGGATGATATCGGGGCGGCTCAGCAGCAAGAGGTCATTGTTGCCTTTGACGTCTTGCGGCCAGTCGGCGAAGCGCGCGCCGCGGTAGTCTTCCTCTTCCAGCTTGTAGCTCTGGATCATGGTTCCCATGCCGCCGTCGAGAATCAGGATGCGCTCTTTGAGCGCTTGCTGAAGGGCCTGAAGACGGGAGCTGCGAGTGGACATGGGGACTACCTGAAAAGCTGGGACAAAAGAGCGCGAATGATAGCAAAGCTGCATGCTTTTTTAGCCTTCGCGCTTTTGCATGAAGATTATTCAGGTTGGCAGGCGTTGGCCGTGACCCGGCAGAGGCGAATAGAATGCGCACTCATCTCAAGGCGTTCGATGCATGTCATTTCGTTTCTGGCTCGCTTGCCTTCTATTCCTCTCGTTCACCGCTGCGCGCGCCGAAGCCCTCTCTTATCAGCGTGACATCCAGCCGATATTCACCGCCAAGTGCGTCGCTTGCCATGCCTGTTATGACTCGCCTTGCCAGCTCAATCTCGGCAGCGGTGAGGGTGTATCCCGCGGCGCGAACAAGCTGCCGGTCTACAACGGCGTACGGGTAAAGGCCCAGGAGCCCACGCGCCTGTTTCTGGACGCCGATCACGACGCCGCGTGGCGGCGCAAGGGCTTCAATTCGGTACTCGATAGCGAGGGCAACCAGGCTGCGCTGATGGCACGAATGCTCGAGCTCGGTCGCAGCCAGCCGCTGACGCCCAATGCCAAGCTGCCGTCGGCGCTGGAGATCGGCATCGGCCGGGAAAACACCTGCCCGCTGCCGGATGAATTCGACCGCTACGCCCGACGCAACATGCATGGCGGCATGCCTTTCGCCGTAACCGGGCTGAGCGATACCGAGTACGCACTCCTGCAGCGTTGGCTGGAGCAGGGAGCGTCAGTCGAGGCGAGTTCGCCGCCCGAGCCTTCGGCAACCGAGTCCGTGCAGATCGACGAATGGGAACGCTTGCTCAACACTCCCGGTGCACGCGGCAATCTGGTTGGCCGCTGGTTGTATGAGCACCTTTTCATCGCGCATCTGTACTTCGAAGGGGAGGGAGGCGGTCGCTTCTATCAGCTGGTGCGTTCGCGCACGCCCAGTGGCGAGCCGGTCGACGCCATTGCGACGCGACGGCCGAACGATGATCCGGGTACCCGGTTCAGCTATCGCCTGCGACCGATTACCGACGTGATCGTGCATAAGACGCACATCACCTATCCACTCAGCGCTGCGAAGCTGGCGCGGGTCCGTTCGCTGTTCTTCAGCGGTGACTCGACGGTGGATGCCATCCCAGGTTACGGCGCAGATCACAGAGCCAATCCGTTCAAGACTTTCCAGGCTATTCCTGCCGAGGCGCGGTACCAGTTCATGCTGGATAACGCCGAGTATTTCGTCCGCACCTTTATCCGCGGGCCGGTGTGCCGCGGGCAGATCGCCACGGACGTGATTCGCGACAACTTCTGGGTGTTCTTCCAGGACCCGCAGCACGATCTGTACATTACCGACCGGCGCTATCGCGAACAGACCACGCCGCTGCTGGCGATGCCCGGGCAGTTCGATGAAATGGGCGACCTGCTTGCGTTCTGGAAGAGCTACCGGGTCAAGCGCAATCAGTACGAACAGCTGCGCATGAATGCCTATGCGGGCAAGCCCGCGCAGTGGAAGCAGATCTGGTCCGGCAATGACAATGCCTTGCTGAGCATCTTCCGCCAGCATGACAGCGCCTCGGTGCGCAAAGGGCTGATCGGCGAGATTCCGCAGACGCTCTGGTGGATGGACTATCCGCTGCTCGAGCGCACCTACTACCAACTCGTGGTCAATTTCGACGTGTTCGGCAACGTCTCCCATCAGGGCCAGACACGGCTTTACTTCGACCTGATTCGCAACGGCGCGGAGCTGAACTTCCTTCGGCTGCTACCGGCCGCCTCACGCCAGGCCATCCTCGATGGCTGGTACGAGCAGGGTGGGCAGCTGAAGCTGCTCTTGGCCTACACCTCCATCGACGATTCCACACCCTCGCTGCTGACGCTGAACAGGGCTGATCCGAAGCGCGCGTTCGCTCGAGAGATGCTGGCAATGTACGCCGGCATCAACGCAGCCCCCGATCCGATCAATCGTTGCCAGGGTACCCAGTGCTACCGCGCAGGGCAGCCAGCGAGCCTGCAAGGGGCCGAGCAGGCGCTCAGTCGTCTGACCAACCGACTCGCCGGAGGCTTGCCGGCGATCCAGTATCTGCCGGAGGCCACGCTGCTGCGTATCGAGTACGACGGCGATCGGCGTGAGATATACAGCCTGCTGCGCAACCGCGCCCACAGCAACGTCGCCTTCATGTACGGCGAGTCGCTGCGCTGGCAGCCAAGGTTGGACACCCTGACGGTGTATCCAGGGGTACTCAGCAGCTATCCGAATTTCCTCTTCAATGTGCCTGCTGCCGAGGTGCCGGCATTTGTCGCAGCCCTGGAGAAGGTCAGGGGGAGTGATCAGCTGGAGCGCCTGGTCGACCGCTGGGGCGTGCGGCGCAGCCATCCGCGTTTCTGGGATTACTTCAACGATTTGACCCGCTATCTCGAAGAAACCGAGCCACTGGAAGCGGGCGTACTGGATATGAATCGCTACGAAAATCTCTGATTCGCCGCGAGCGGCGACTGCGGCCGGAACTCGACCACGTTTAACCCGACTAAAATACTAGGACTTAACCGCGGCAGTGGTTTGGCGTACACTGCGGCGCATGTCTGCGAGGAGTTCCCATGAGCGCGATCACCATTACCGAAGCTGCACACGATTATCTGGCCGACCTGCTCGAGAAGCAGAACACCACCGGCATCGGCATTCGCATCTTCATTACCCAGCCGGGCACCCCGTATGCTGAAACCTGCATCGCCTACTGCAAGCCGGGCGAGGAGAAGCCTGACGACATTGCACTGGCGCTGAAGAGCTTCACGGCCTGGATCGATGGCACCAGCGAACCCTTCCTCGAGGATGCACTGGTCGACTACGCGACTGACCGGATGGGTGGCCAGCTGACCATCAAGGCGCCGAATGCCAAGGTGCCGATGGTCAATGAAGACAGCCCGATGAACGAGCGCATCAACTATTACCTGCAGACCGAGATCAATCCGGGCCTGGCCAGCCATGGCGGGCAGGTCACGCTGATCGATGTGGTCGAGGAAGGCATCGCAGTGCTGCAGTTCGGCGGTGGTTGTCAGGGCTGCGGACAGGCGGACGTCACCCTCAAGGAAGGTATCGAGAAGACCCTGCTGGCTCGGATTCCAGAGCTCAAGGGCGTGCGCGACGTGACCGATCACACCAACCGCGAGAACGCCTATTACTGATGCGAAACAGCCCGTCGGAGTAGCACCGCCGGGCCGCTCGGCAGTTTTTAAGGTGAAATGCCACTATTTTGCCTTCATGGTGCGCACAGCGCGCCTTTCCTGCGATAAGCTCTCGTGCCAAGGTTAATCGGGCAACGAGAGCTCGCACCACATGTCTGCCATTTCCCTGTTGATCTGCGATGACTCCGCGCTGGCGCGCAAGCAGCTTCTGCAAGCGCTGCCTGCCGGTTGGCCGGTCGACGTCAGTCAGGCGGCCACCGGCCTCGAAGCGTTGGAGCAAGTTCGCGAGGGTGGCGTCGACGTCCTCTTGCTCGACCTCACCATGCCCGAGCTGGATGGTTATCAGGTCCTCGCGCAGCTGCGCGAAGAACGGCTGCAGTGCAAGACGATAGTGATATCCGCCGACATTCAGGATGAGGCCGTGCGCCGTGTCCTGGCCCTCGGCGCGCTGGCTTTCATCAAGAAGCCCGCCGATTCGGTGCACCTGCATCAGACGCTGGCGAGCCTTGGCCTGCTGGATGATGTCTCGCCTCTGATCGCTAGGGTCGCCGGGGAAAAGATCGGTTTTCGCGATACCTTTCGTGAGGTGGTCAACATCGCCATGGGGCGGGCTGCGGCACTCCTGGCGCGGGTGCTGGGTGTGTTCATCCAGTTGCCGATTCCCAATGTAAATATTCTCGAAGTCGGCGAGCTGCATATGGCGCTGGCCGATGCCGCGCGCGGCGAGAAGTTGACCGCCGTCTGCCAGGGCTACATCGGCGGCGGTATCGCAGGCGAGGCGCTGCTGCTGTTCCATGACTCCGAAGTGGCCGACATGGCGCGGCTGATGCGGCGGCAGGACTACCTGGAGATGGAGATGCTCCTGGATCTGTCGAGCCTGCTGATCAGCGCATGCCTCAGCGGAATCGCCGAGCAGATCGAAGTGGTTTTTTCCCAGGGGCACCCGCAGGTGCTGGGGCAGCACGCTTCGATCGACGAGCTGATCCGGCTCAATAGCGCCCGATGGAAGAAGACCCTGGCGGTCGAGATCAGCTACAGCCTGGAAGGGCACGATATCCACTTTGACCTGCTGCTGTTGTTCACGGAAGATTCGGTCGAGCTGCTGACCCGCAAGCTTGCCCACCTGATGGATTGAGCATGAGCAATTCTGCCGAGTTGAACGAGCTTCACTGGTTGCTGGCGATCGTCCAGAGCATCGACGTGGGCGTCGTCGTGCTGGACCGCGACTACCGTGTCGAGGTCTGGAACACTTTCATGGAAAACCGTTCCGGTTTGCAGCCGGAGAATGCGCGCAATCGGTCGTTCTTCACGCTGTTTCCCGAAGTCGATGAAGACTGGTTCCGCCGCAAGGTGGAAAGCGTGATGACCCTCGGTACGCCATCTTTCACCATCTGGGAGCAGCGCCCTTATCTGCTGCGCTTCAAGAACTACCAGCCGATCACCGGGCTGGAAGACTTCATGTACCAGAACACCACGCTGCTGCCTCTCAAGGGCGTCAACGGCAGCATCGACCAGGTGTGCCTGATCATCTATGACGTCACCGATGTCGCCGTGAACCGCCGCCAGTTGCAGGCGGCGAATGCCGAGTTGCAGCGCCTGTCCAGCACTGACCGGTTGACCGGGCTCTACAACCGCGGGCACTGGGAAGAGATGCTCCGCCTGGATTACGCTCGTCATCGCCGCTATGACAGCCAGGCGGCTTTGGTCATGTTCGATATCGACCACTTCAAGGCGATCAACGATACCTATGGACATCAGGTAGGCGATACCGTGATTCAGCAGGTCGCGGAGCTGATTCGCGAGAATTTGCGCGATTCGGACGTGGCTGGCCGCTACGGCGGTGAAGAGTTCGTGGTACTGCTACCGGATACCGACAAACAGGGTGCAATGACCTTTGCAGAGCGTTTGCGGCATGCGGTGGAGAGCCGCGAGGTTCAGCACGAGCAGCACCGCATTCGCTTCACCATCAGTCTGGGTGTTGCGGACCTCAGCGTCCCCACCCACAGTCATGCGCAACTGATCGAATGGGCCGATTCGGCGCTCTATGCCTCGAAGGCGGCCGGTCGCAATCGCGTCACCCTGCATCAGCACTAGCGCTTCAGCCCGCCGCTTTGCGGAGAAAAGCCAGCAACGCAACCTCTTCGGCGCTGAGCCACTTGCGTTTGCGCGCGGCGCGCACATCAGCCAGCTCGCCTGCGCTGAAGGCTTGCAGAATCGCCGGGTGGATGTAGCACTGGCGGCAGACCGCAGGGGTGTTGCCCAGCTGGCTGGCGACCTGCTTCACCGTCTCGACCAGATTTTGCTTGGCGACGGCTTCCGTGGATGCGTCCAGCTTGCGTAGCCGTTCCAGTGCCAGCGCGCTTCCGGCCCAGGTGCGATAGTCCTTGGCGGTGAAGTCGCGACCGGTCATTTCGCGAAGATATAGGTTCACGTCGTTGGAGCTGACCGCGCGGCGCTGACCATCTTCATCCAGGTACTGAAACAGCTGCTGGCCCGGCAGCTCCATGCAGCTGCGCATCAGCCTGGCCAACCGACGGTCGCGCAGGGTGACTTCGTGCTCCACGCCGCTCTTGCCTCGAAAGTGGAAGCGGATCGATGTTCCTTTGACATCCACGTGACGCGTACGCAGGGTCGTCAGCCCGTAGGATCGGTTGTCCCTCGCATAGCGCGAGTTGCCGATCCGGATCAGGGTCGACTCCAGCAACATCACCACCAGGGCCATGACCTTCTCACGCGCCATGCCGGGTCTAGCCAGGTGTTTTTCCAGATCGCGGCGCAGTTTCGGCAAGGCTTCACCGAACTCGAGCATTCGTTCGTACTTGTCGCTGTCGCGAATCTCTCGCCAGCGCGTGTGATAGCGGTATTGCTTCCGTCCACGGGCGTCGCGCCCGGTCGCCTGAAGATGCCCTTGAGCATCCGGGCATATCCATACGTCACGATAAGCGGGTGGGATCGCCAGCTTGTTGATGCGACGAATTTCCTCCTCGTCGCGAATGCGCTCGCCGTTCGGCTCGAAGTAGACGAACTTGCCGCGCAGTCGCCTGCGGCGGATGCCCGGCTGGGAATCATCGACGTAATGCAGGTCCGGCGGCAGTGTTGGACACAGTAGCGTACCGGTGTCGCCGGTCTCATCGGCAGGAACAGGGCGAGTGCCCTCGGCCAGGGGCACCGGGTCGTCCATCAGAGTGTCGTTGCGCATGTATGACCGTTCCCGCTATGGCCTC
The DNA here is from genome assembly GCF_032106285.1 of Stutzerimonas kunmingensis. Taxonomy (GTDB): domain Bacteria; phylum Pseudomonadota; class Gammaproteobacteria; order Pseudomonadales; family Pseudomonadaceae; genus Stutzerimonas; species Stutzerimonas kunmingensis_B. Next base: position 126,957 of record NZ_DAMCPO010000008.1, on the reverse strand, counting down.
GCCGGGGTAGCTACCGGCGAGGCTTTTGGATGGGCTCAACTGTCCTTTTCGTTGCTGTTGCGCATCAGCAATCGAATGGCTGCGACCAGCTCGTCGATGGCTTCGCGATAGAGCTCGGGTTTGGCTTCGGTTTCAGCCTGATCGGCATGTTTGCGCGCGGTGTCGAGGTGATCGTTGATCGATGAATAGTCGCCAAGCATGGTGTGCTCCTGCTGCAGTGAGTAGAGAAGGCGTATCCAGGAAGCGAATTCCGGCGCCTCTAACAACTGACCGGCCAGCAGGATGGCGGTTCTGACCGTGTATCAGCGCGATCTCTGTGTGGAAAGCGCCTTCGACCAGGTTGGATTGGAACACCGCGGGCATTGTTGGCTTTGCTGGCTCTCCAGCGCCTGGGGAAAACCGCAGCGGCTGCAGGCGTACATGCCGGCCGCCGGAACCTGGCGGAAGACCGGTCGGTATTCCGGCGGGAGGACGGACAATCCAGGGCGTACCGCGTGGTCCTCATGGAAGAACAGGCTGACGTTGCCATCGTTCTCGAGAATGCCGAGCCTGACCTGGCCAAGATGCTCGACCCCTTGCTGGCGCAGCTCCATGAAGAATTCATCGGCAGAAATGTTCAGGCTGTCGAGGCTGCGCAGCTCATAGATGCCATCGCGAATAATGGTGACTGGATGGCCTTCGAGCCAGGCTTCGAATCGCGGGCTGCGATTCATGAAGAACACGGTGAGGCGGTACAGCGCCAGCAGGGTGGCGAACACCGCTGCGACCGGCAGCAACGGCACATCTTCGTAGAATGAAACGTCGCCCGCGGCGGAGCCGAGGGTCAGGATGATCACCAGCTCGAACACCGAAAGCTGGCGAATGCCGCGACGGCCGCTGACCTTGAGAAAGACGAACACGGCGACGAAGGCCAGCAATGCCCGCAACGCCACTTCGGCGACGAACATCAAGGGAAATTCGTGCAGAAGCATGCGCTGCATGTCAAAGGGGGTCATCTTGAATCGTCCTTCCAGGCGCTCGGTGCGATTTCTTCAAGCTCGGCTTTAGCTGACGCCGACGTCCACCACGGTCAGCGCGCGGCTGCTATCTCGAATTCTAGGTTGATTCCGTCACCGCTGCCGTCGCCCACCACCGAGCCGGTTGCGGGCTTGTGACAGACGGCTCGACCGTCATAGAAATCGCTCAGGTGTCGCTGTGCGATTTCGCCTATATGCGTTATCAGGCCCGGCATCTGGGCATCTCGCGGCACGATGAAGTGCAGTATCACGGTATGGGCGCCGGGGTCTTGCGGAAGGTCTGCGAGGCCGCAGCTTTGCCATTGATCGTTGACGTACGCTTCTGCACCTTTCATGAGCTTCTCCTGTTTCACGTGTTGCTGTTAAGACCGTCAAACACGCGAATGGATCAGTAGAGCAGTTGGCGTAGCCGAATTCGGGACATGAAAAAAGGCCTGGGGCACCGCCGCAGGCCTTTGTTCGTTGTAAGCCATGGTTACTCTGGCATGTGCCAGGGCGACAGATGCGCGCCGTCGCGGCTCAGCTGCGCGCGAGTCTGTTCCAGGGTTTCGCCGAGCTTCACGGGATCGGTGAACACGCTGCTGGACATCTTGCAGCGGCCTAGCAGACGGGCCTCGTCGCGGTCGACGACGGTGATGCTGACTTCACCGTTGCCTTCGGGCAGCGTCCAGGCAACGCACTGGAAGGGCTTGAACGCGCGGTCGGTGATCAAAAGGGCTTCATTGATACGCAGCGGGGTGTGCATGGGGCATGTCTCTCTGTGTGATACCCAAAATACCTGCAGCCAAGCTCGTTGGCGTTGGCCTTACATTGCAGTTGATGTACCCAGAGGACTGACGAGTCACATGCGAGTTCGAAAAAATTTGAAGGGCTTTGCAATTAGCCAAAAGTATAACGTTGACGCCTGGCCGAGTCGGCTTAGTACGTTTGAGCTAACTCCCTGTAAATATTGAAAAACTTCGCAACGCCATGCACAGCGTGAGGGAATCGGCACGGGACGCAAAAAAAATCCCGTGCGACAACCTGTCGCGACGGGAAATGTATCGAATCTCTCAGGGCGTGCTCCGCGATGGAGCGTGGGGCGGGGCGCCTGCTTCGTCGAAGTGCCTGCGGCTTGCTCATCTGGCGGGCCGCAGGCAAAGGGTTTATCAGACCTTGAACTGGCTCAGCAGACGATTCAGCTGATCGGCGAGTTCGCCAAGGCGCTTACCAGCTTCACTGGACTGCTCGGCAGCCAGGGTGCTTTCCTGCGCCAGCCCGGCCGCCTGGGTCACGTTCTGGTTGATGTCCTCGACCACGTGGGACTGTTGCAGCGTGGCACTGGCGATGGATGCGTTCAGGCCTGAGAGGTTGCGCAGCGCCTGGGCAATTTCGCCAAGGCTCTCGCCGGCCTGGCTGGCTTGCTCTACGGTGAGCTGGGAGGCGCGGTTGCTTTCCATGATCACGTTTACCGCAGCGCCGGAGTTCTTCTGCAGGCGTTCGATCATGCTATGTATCTCGGCAGTCGATTGCTGCGTACGCTGCGCCAGCAGACGAACTTCGTCGGCCACCACGGCGAAACCGCGGCCCTGTTCACCGGCTCGGGCAGCTTCGATCGCGGCATTGAGCGCGAGCAGGTTGGTCTGCTCGGCGATCGAGCCGATCACTTCCAGTACCGAACCGATCTTGGTGGTTTCATCAGCCAGTGACTGAATCACGTCGACGGCCTGGCCGATGGTCGCGGAAAGCTCGTCGATCTGCTGCAGGCTCGTTTCGATATTGCGCTGACCCTGGCCCGCCTGATTTTCGGCGTTGCCGACTTCGCTGGAGGCATGCTCGGCGTTCTTCGCGACTTCCTGTACGGCGTAGGTGACTTCGTTGACGGCGGTGGCGACCTGCTCCATTTGCAGCATCTGCTGCTGGCTCTGCTCATGGGCCTGACCGGAAAGCTGGCTCAGCGAACGGGAGGATTGATCCAGCGCGCCGGCTGTCTCGAACAGCTGACCGACCACGGTACGCAGTTTCTGGGTGAAGCGGTTGAAGTCACGACCAAGGGTGCTCAGCTCGTCGTTGCCGGATACGTCCAGAGTACGCGTCAGATCGGCTTCGCCACTGGCGATATTCGCCATCGCCGACATGGTGTGGCGCAGGGGACGCACGATGCTGCGGATCAGGATCGCCACCAGCACGGCCATGATTGCCGAGATAAACAGGCCGATCAGGGAGAAACGAGTCAGATAGTTCCAGAATTCCTGTTCGACATCGTCCACGTAGATGCCCGAGCCGATGATCCAGCCCCAGGGCTTGAACAACTGCACGTAGGAGATCTTCGGTACCGGATCTGCTTCGCCTGGCTTGGCCCACATGTAGTCGACCAGGCCAGCACCTTCGCGCTGGGCGATCTTGACCATCTCGTTGAACAGTTCCTTGCCTTCCGGATCCTTGATCTTCGACAGATCCTGGCCGTCCAGCTTCGGCTGCATCGGATGCATGATCATGGTCGGGCCGAGGTCGTTGATCCAGTAATAGTCCTGACCGTCGTAGCGCAGCAGGCGGATCTGCTCCATGGCCGCCTTCTGTGCTTCGCTCGTGGTCATGGCGCCACTGGTCTCCTGTGCCCGGTAGTACTCGAGCACGCCGGATGCAGCCTCGACTATGTTCCGAGTTGCCTCCTGCTTGCCACGATACAAGTCGGAGCGGACCTGCTGAATCATCAGCATGCCGAGGATGAACAGCATGACGACGGCGACCACGGGGATCAGCCAGAGGCGCTTGCTAATGGGAACGTTGCGCAGCAGATTCATGAATAGGGCTCCTGATGGACTTTCTTATCGTTTTGTTCTGGCTGATCGGTGGGGCTGTCGCGCCGCTGTCGACCTTCTGAATGCGGTCGTTTCGCGGCACCCTGTATAGCTTTTCGGCCGCCCGTGGCTAAAAATGAGCCCCGTTTCGTTTGCAGAGGAATTTAGTTCTCTCGAACGAGTCAGAACAGCCGGCCAGATGGCTTTCTGACATATACCTTGGTTGCATTGAGTCGCGATGGGCTGCATCGCTTTAGGGGAATAGATGGATCTTTGGGTTGCGATTCAGGCGTTGATTCTGGGCGTGGTCGAGGGTGTAACCGAGTTTCTGCCGGTATCCAGTACCGGTCACCAGATCATTGTTGCGGACCTGATCGGTTTTGGTGGCGAGCGGGCGCTGGCCTTCAACATCATCATTCAGCTCGGGGCAATTCTCGCGGTGATCTGGGAGTATCGGCGCAAGATCCTGGACGTGGTGATTGGCCTGCCCAAGGAGTCTCAGGCGCAGAAGTTCACCTTGAACCTGCTGATCGCTTTCATGCCTGCAGTTGTCCTCGGTGTCGCTTTTGCCGACCTGATCCACGAATACCTGTTCAACCCCATCACCGTAGCCACCGCGCTGGTGATCGGCGGTGTCGTCATGCTCTGGGCCGAACGGCGTGATCACATCATTCGTGCCGAAACCGTCGACGACATGAACTGGGCACTGGCACTGAAAGTCGGCTTCGCCCAGTGCCTGGCACTGGTGCCCGGCACCTCGCGGTCGGGGTCGACCATCATTGGCGGCCTGCTGTTCGGCCTGTCGCGCAAGGCGGCTACCGAGTTCTCGTTCTTTCTGGCCATGCCGACCATGGTCGGCGCGGCGGTGTACTCCGGCTACAAGTACCGCGAGCTCTTTCAGCCGGGCGATTTCGCCGTGTTCGCGGTCGGATTCGTCACCTCGTTCATCTTCGCGATGCTTGCAGTGCGGGCGCTGCTCAAGTTCATCGGCAATCACAGCTACGCGGCGTTCGCCTGGTACCGGATCGGCTTCGGCCTGCTGATTCTGGCTACCTGGCAGTTCGGGCTGATCGACTGGGCCAGCGCCCAGGGCTGATCCATCGGCGGGATGTCGCGGCCTTCGCCCTACTGATACAGCGCACACGCGCGCCTGGCTTTGCCATAGTGAGGCCTCCAGTCAGGAGGCCTCATGAACAGTACTGCAGACCATTTCCAGCTCGACCTGAACGGTATATCCCTCAGCCTTTATAGCGCCGGCCCGGAAGAGGGCAGGCCTGTTTGGCTGCTGCATGGCTTCCCCGAGTGTTGGTATTCCTGGCGCAATCAGATCGATTCACTGGTGGCGGCTGGTTATCGCGTGTTCGTTCCCGAGATGCGTGGCTACGGGCTCAGCGGCGCGCCAGTGGACGTCTCGGCCTACGATGTGCTGACGCTGTGTGGGGACGTTCGTGCGGCCATGGATCATTTCGGTCACCGGCAGGTGGCGCTAATCGGGCACGACTGGGGCGCAATGGTCGCCTGGTATCTCGCGTTGCTGGAGCCGGAGCGGGTCACCGCGCTGGTGACCATGTCGGTGCCCTTCGCCGGAAGACCGCGGCGGCCTGCGACCGAAATCATGCGCGAAGCCAGCGGTGATCGATTCAACTACATCCTCTATTTCCAGCAGCCCGGTCGCGCCGAGCGTGAACTGGATGCCGACATTGATCGTACCCTGCGCCTGTTGATGTATTACCAGGAAAGGAACCTGTTGCTGCAGAACAAGCCTGCCGACGGCACCTTGTTCGAGGACGACATGCAGCCGGGGCCGTTGCCCGACTGGTGCTCAGAAGACGATCTGGCGGTGTATCGGCAGACGTTCGCCGAGCACGGTTTTCGCGGTGCGCTGAACTGGTATCGCAACTTCGAACGCAACTGGCAGGTTACCGAGCCGCTGCAGGGGCGCAAGATCACGCAGCCGACCATTTTTCTGATCGGCGACCATGACCCAGTTGGTGAGCTCGAGGCCTATACGCTGAAGAAGATGCCGGAATGGGTGCCGGATCTGGAACGGCACGAACTGGCGCCGTGTGGTCACTGGATTCAGAACGAACAGGCGGGGAGGGTGAATACGCTGCTACTGGACTTCCTTGCCCGCCGCTTTGCCAGCTGATGCGTGGCACGGCGCAGTGCTGAGACGTTGTCTATGAGTCTGCAGCGCCGTCTCCGAAGAAAGAGGCGCTGCGATACGCGGGCAGGGTGAGGATCAGACGATTACGCCCTGGCTGCGCAGGTAGTCGTCGTAGCTGCCGCTGAAGTCGGTCACGCCGTTCTCCGACAGCTCGATGATGCGGGTCGCCAGCGAGCTGACGAATTCACGGTCGTGGCTGACGAAGATCAGCGTGCCCGGGTAGTTCTCCAGCGCCAGGTTCAGTGCCTCGATGGATTCCATGTCGAGGTGGTTGGTCGGTTCGTCCATCACCAGCACGTTGGGCTTCTGCAGGATCAGCTTGCCGAACAGCATGCGGCCCTGTTCGCCACCCGAGATGACCTTGACCGACTTGAGGATCTCGTCGTTGGAGAACAGCATGCGGCCGAGGGTGCCGCGCACCAGCTGCTCGCCGCCCTGAGTCCACTGGCTCATCCAGTCGAACAGACTGACGTCATCCTCGAAGTCATGGGCATGGTCCTGGGCGTAATAGCCGTAGTCGGCGCTTTCGGTCCATTTGACGCTGCCGCTGTCCGGGGTCAGTTCACCAACCAGGGTGCGCAGCAGGGTGGTCTTGCCGATGCCGTTCGGACCGATGATCGCCACGCGCTCGCCGGCCTCGACGGTGAAGCTGAAGTTCTTGAACAGTTCCTTGTCGTCGAAGCCCTTGGACAGGCGCTCGACGGTCACTGCCTGGCGGTGCAGCTTCTTGGTCTGCTCGAAGCGAATGAACGGGCTGATACGACTGGACGGCTTGACCTCCGCCAGCTGGATCTTGTCGATCTGCTTGGCGCGGCTGGTAGCCTGCTTGGCCTTGGAGGCGTTGGCCGAGAAGCGGCTGACGAAGGTCTGCAGTTCGGCGATCTGCGCCTTCTTCTTGGCGTTGTCCGACAGCAGCTGCTCGCGCGACTGGGTCGCCGCGGTCATGTACTCGTCGTAGTTGCCCGGGAACAGGCGCAGCTCGCCGTAATCCAGGTCCGCCATGTGGGTGCAGACCGAGTTCAGGAAGTGGCGGTCGTGGGAAATGATGATCATGGTGCTGTTACGCGCCGTGAGGATCGTTTCCAGCCAGCGGATGGTATTGATGTCCAGGTGGTTGGTCGGTTCATCCAGCAGCAGCACATCCGGATCGGAAAACAGCGCCTGGGCCAGCAGCACACGCAGCTTCCAGCCGGGAGCGACTTCGCTCATCGGGCCGAAATGCTGCTCCAGCGGAATACCCAGGCCAAGCAGCAGTTCTCCGGCACGGGATTCTGCGGTGTAGCCGTCCATTTCGGCGAACTCACCTTCGAGTTCGCCGACTTTCATACCATCCTCTTCGCTCATTTCCGGTAGCGAATAGATGCGGTCGCGCTCAGCCTTAACCTTCCACAGTTCCTCATGGCCCATGATCACCGTGTCGATCACGTTGAATTCTTCGTAGGCGAACTGATCCTGGCGCAGCTTGCCCAGGCGCACGTTCGGCTCGAGCATCACCTGGCCGGCGGACGGTTCCAGATCGCCACCGAGAATCTTCATGAAGGTCGACTTGCCGCAGCCATTGGCGCCGATCAGGCCGTAGCGGTTGCCACCGCCGAATTTGACGGAAACGTTTTCGAACAGCGGCTTAGCACCGAACTGCATGGTGATGTTGGCGGTGGAGATCAAGGGCGTACCTATCAATGACGTGTGGCTGCGTGAATCAGGCTGATACCGATCCGATACCAATACTCAGCGGTCCAGCTCGCTCCGAAAGGGAGCTGGTCGATCCAGCGATTCTTGAGGTGAATGACAACGGTGGGCGTTTGCGCCTGCTGCCGGATGAATGCGGGGTGGCTACCGAACTTCAGCCGCGCATTGTCGCATAGCTGCACTCGCCGACGTAAGGACGGGCTAACAAGGCAAACAGGAATCGCGCGGTAGCGGTCGTCGAGCTTGAGCGGATGCGAATCGTTTCATTGACACCCGGATGCCAAATAGAGAGCATTGTTACGATATAACATAGGTATCTGAGTTAAAGCATGAATAACGCAAGTGCGGTAGTGAAATGGGCGGGTTGCGGAGCGGCGTTGATCCTGGCTGGTGCGCCGCTGGCTGTGGCAGAGGACGCGGCGGTACTGGATTCGGTCGTGATCACGGCTGACCAGGAGCGCGCCGATGGACCGGTTCAGGGCTATCGAGCCAAACGCTCGCGCAGCGCGACGAAAACCGACACATCCATCGAGGAAATACCCCAGTCGATCAGCGTCGTTCCAGCATCCGTGCTGCAGGATCTGGACAGCCCGCGCGTCGAGAAGGCGCTGGACTTCGCCGGCGGCGTCGCCAGGCAGAACGATTTCGGCGGCCTGACCATGTACGAATACAGCGTGCGCGGGCTGACCACCGGAGAATTCTACAAGGACGGTTTCAGCGTCAACCGCGGCTTCATGAACCCGCCCGACGCCTCCAACATCGAGCGGGTCGAAGTGCTCAAGGGGCCTTCGGCCAGCCTTTACGGACGCGGTGATCCGGGCGGCACGATCAATATCGTCAGCAAGCGCCCGCAGCTGGACAGCTTTGCCCGTCTCGATCTTAGCGCCGGTCGCTGGGACCGTTATCGCACTGCGCTGGACGTGAACACGCCGCTCGATGAAGACGGCAACATGCTCTATCGCATGAACATCGCCATCGAAGACAACAACAGTTTTCGCGACCACCGCGAGGCTGAGCGCCAGTTCGTCGCGCCGTCCTTCAGCTGGGAGCTGAGCCCTGATACGCGGCTGCTGGTGCAGGCAGAAGTGGTGCGCAACCGCCAGATCTTCGATCGCGGCGTGGTTGCACCCGGCGGCGACCTGGGCAAGGTGTCCCGCTCAGCGTTCTATGGCGAACCCTCGGATGGGCCGATCAGCAACGACAACGAAACGCTGCAGGCCGAACTCGAACACGACCTCAACGAAGTCTGGACGCTGCGCCTGGCCAGCCACTACAAGCAGGGCCGGATGGATGGCTACGCCACCGAAGCGGCAGAGGTCGCAGCAGACGGCCGCACGCTGACCCGCAACCTGCGCTATCGCGACTACGACTGGCAGGACGCGATCACCCAGCTGGAGCTGCGCGGGCGTTTCGATACCGGCTCGATCGAGCATCAGCTGTTGATCGGCACCGAGTACGAGCGTTACGCCTTGAGCGAATTCATGCTGCGCTCCAACAATCTGCGCAACATCGATCTCTACAACCCGGTCTACGGTGCGTCGCGTCCGGCGTTCAATCCCGCGCGTACGGTTAACCGCAATGAGCTGGTGCATAGCCGCGCACTGAATCTGCAGGACCAGATTCGCTTTACCGACAAGCTCTTTGGCGTCATCGGCGCCCGCTATGATCATTACGAACAAGGCCTGGACAATGAGGTTGCTGGCCGGCGCACCGAGCAGACCCACGAAAAGGTCACGCCGCGTGTTGGTGCGCTCTATCAGCTGATGCCGGAGGTCGGGCTGTTCGCCAACGCCTCGCAGTCATTCAAACCGAACAACGGTGCGGACGTCAGCGGCGCCACTTTCGATCCGGAAGAAGGCGTGGGTTATGAGGCAGGGGTCAAACTCGACCTGTTCGACGGCCGTTTGGGGCTCACCGCCGCAGCGTTCCATCTAACCAAGGAAAACGTCCTGACCAGCGATCCGGCGAACGACGGTTTTCAGATTGCCGCCGGCGAGGTGCGCAGCCGCGGGATTGACCTGCAGCTGGCCGGGCAGCTGACCGACGCGATTCGCGTGATCGGTGGCTATGCCTACGTGGATGCCGAGGTGACTCGCGATAACACCCTGGCCAGTGGCAGCCGGCTGCTCAACGTGCCACGCCACAGCGGCAGCCTGCTGACTACCTACGAATTCCTCGATGGCGATCTCAGCGGGCTCTCCCTTGGCGGCGCGGTGAACTACGTGGGTGATCGGGCAGGGCAGGCCGATAGCGACTTCGAGTTGCCGTCGTACACGACCGTGGACCTGCTGGCGCGCTACAAGGCGACGCAAAAGCTGACCCTCGGCGTGAACCTGAACAACGCCTTCGACCGGACCTACTACGAGCGCTCCTACAGCAATGTCTGGGTCATGCCGGGTGAGCCGCGCAACCTGAGCGTTAGCCTCTCCGTGGAGCTCTGAGTCTGTGCATCAGCGGGCGCTGTCGCCCGCTGATGTGGGCGTCCTACAGCCAACCTTTCTCCTTGTAATAACGCTCGGCGCCCTCGTGCAGTGGCGCAGTCAGTCCGACGCGAATCATGTCTTCGGCCTTTAGATCGGCAAATGCCGGATGCAGGCGCTTGAACCTGTCGAGGTTGTCGAACACCGACTTGACCAGCTGATAGACGACCTCCGGATCGGTCCTGCTGGTGGTCGCCAGCACGGCCTTGCCGCCAATCGACGGAATGGCGCCGTCCACGCCCGGGTAGAGCCCGGCGGGGATTTCCACGGCGCTGTAGTAATCGGCCTTGGCCAGCAGGTTGTCGATCTCGGCGCCCTGCACCGGAATGATCCTGGCCTTTACATTGGTCAAGGCTTCCTGGATCGCACCGCTTGGATGGCCGACCACATAGGTGATGGCGTCCAGGTTGTTGTCCCCCAGCGCCGAGGCCATTTCCGCCGGTTTGAGTTCCGCGGCCAGGGAGAAGCTCGCGTTCGTCCAACCCTTGGCCTGCATGACCTCCTCGAAAGTGTCGCGACTGCCCGAGCCGGGCACGCCGATGTTTACCCGCTTGCCTTCGAGTCCGGCCAGGTCGGTGATGCCGCTGTCGTTGCGAACGACCACGGTGAGAATCTCCGACTGAAGTGAGAACACCGCGCGCAGTTCGACGGCGCCCTCCTTGTCGAAGGGCGCCAGGCCCTGCAGCGCCTTGTGCTGATGGTCGGACTGGATGAAGCCGAAGTCGTACTCGCCTTTGTGCAACGACACGATGTTGGTCACGCTGCCCGCGGTCGAGGGTGCGTTGCATTTGATGGCGGGCTTCACCTCGGCACGATTGAGGAAGCGGCACACCGACTGGCCGGCGGTGTAATACACGCCGGTCTGCCCTCCGGTGCCGATGGTGACGAAGCGCTCCTGCGCCAGCACGCTGGTGCTGGCCAAGGCGCTGGCGAGCACGCCGGCCAGGGTGATGCCGAACAGGCCGTTACGGATCTGGTGGTTCATTGCGGTTCCCTCTTGTTTGTATTGTGGGTGGTTGCAACTGTGGTTGGCCGGCGCAGGAACGATAGACCGCTGTGGTCAGGCGCGCGCAGCGATCACCATGATCTCGACCAGCACCTCGGGGGAGGCCAGGCGCGCCTGTACCGTCGCCCGTGCCGGTGCGCAGCCTGCTGGCAGCCAGTCGCTCCAGACCTCGTTCATGGCGGCGAAGTCGGCGTCGATGTCCTTCAGCCAGATCTGCGCGCTGAGCAGGTTTTCGCGACTGGAGCCGGCGGCGGCCAGCAGCCGGTCGATCTTCGCCAGCACCTCGCGGCTCTGTCCTGCGGCATCCAGGCTGCGGTCGTCCGGCACCTGGCCGGCGAGGAACACAAGGTCTGCATGAACGACTGCGGCGGACATTCGCGGATTGCTCTCGATGCGTTGAACGGGCATATCGGTTTCCTCTTTGAGTGGTCAGGCGGGCAGGCTCAAGCCGTCCAGGGAGACAGCGGGTGGTGATCCGCCGATTACGCTGGCGAGCAGGTCGGCGCTGCCACAGGCCAGGGTGAAGCCGAGGCTGCCGTGGCCGACGTTGAGCCAGAGATTGTCGAATCCGCTGCGGCCGATCAGCGGCGTACCTTGGGGCGTCGCCGGGCGCAGGCCTGCCCATTGCCGCGCGCGTTGGTAGTCGCCGGCGCCGGGGAAGGCCGCACCGGCCAGACGTTGCAGGGTGGCGATGCGCTGCTGGTCGAGCCCGGCATCCCAGCCGGCGATATCCACCATCGCCGCGACGCGCAGCTGGTCATCGAGGCGGGCGTAGACGACCTTGTTGTCGTAGTCGGTGACGTTGGTTTGCGGCACGCGGTCCTGGTCGGCCAGCCCAACGGTCAGGCTGTAGCCCTTGAGCGGGTAAATCGGCAGGTCGATACCCAGTGGCCTAAGCAGCCCGACGCTGCCGGTGCCGGCCGCGACTACCAGATGGTCGACGGCGACTTCATCGTGTCCGAGCACGACCGCGCGGACGCGCTTGCCTTCGGTGCGCAATGCGCTTACCGATTGCCCGGTATGCAGACGAAACCGAGGTGATGCGCGTAGTCGCTGCAGCAGCTCGGTGCAGAACAGATGGCAATCGGCAACCTCGTCGCCGGGCGAATAGATGCCGCCGTGCAGCGATGCCGCCAACGGCGTCAGCGCCGGCTCGACGTCGACGCATTGCGCGGCGTCCAGCAGCCGCTGCCCTGATTCGTCGTCGATGGCCGCTGCGCCCTTGTGCAGGCTGTGTTGATCGCGATAGATCACCAGTTTGCCGTTGGCGCGCCAGGCGAAGCCGTCCAGCTGGTCCTGCTCGCGCCAGCTGCGCAGGATCTGCTGGCTGTGCAGGGCGAGCCGCAGCAAGTGAGCCGCGTTGCGCCGGTTGACCGAACGCCGGCACGCCAGCAGGAACTGCAGACACCAGCGCCACTGATGCAGGCTCGCCTGCGGCCGGAAGCGCAGCGGGGCATCGGCTCCGCGCAGCATCCAGCCAATCGCCTGCAGCGGCACGCCGGCATCGGCCAGGGGCGAAACGTAGCGATAGCTGAGCTGCCCGCCATTGGCGAAGCTGGTTTCCAGGGCGACATCGTCGCGCCGTTCGATCAGCACCACGCTGTGCCCCTGGCGCACCAGTGAATAGGCGGTGGCAAGCCCGATGACGCCTGCGCCGATGACTGCTACCCGCATGCAACTGCTCCTCCGAGTCGATCAGCGCAGCCTAGGCCGCGGGCCCGCGAGGCGGCCAATGAAAGGATGGAGCGTGCCCATAACCTGCGGTTATGCTCGGTCGACTGAAGAGGGGACATGCATGCGGCTGCGTCATATCGAACTGTTCCAGGCGATCCTGCAAACCGGCAGCCTGACGGCCGCGGCCGAGCTGCTGCATATCTCCCAGCCGGCGGCGAGCAAGATTCTCAAGCATGCCGAGCAGCAACTTGGCTTTGCGCTGTTCGACCGGGTGCGCGGCAAGCTGCAGCCCACCGCCGAGGCGCGGGTGTTGCAGCAGCAGACCGAACGCCTGGCCATCGACCTGCAGAATCTGCGGCGGCTTGCAGACAGCCTCGGCCGGGGCGAGGAGTGCGCACTGCGCCTGATCTGCACGCCGGCGCTGGCTCAGGCGCTGCTGCCACAGGCGTTGCGCGCCTGGCGCGAGCGATTTCCACGGACGGTCTGTCAGCTCGCCACGCAGCACACGGCGGAAATCGTCGAAGCCCTGTTGCTGCGTGAAGCCGATCTCGGGCTGACGTCACAGGCGGTGGAGCATCCGGGACTGAGCAGTCAGTTATTGGCCGAGGGACGCATGCGCGTGATCGCGCCGCCTGGCTGGTGGCCGCTGGATGAACTGCACAGCCCGCTGCGGCTGCAGGCCTTGGCGGGTAAAGCGCTGATCGGCATCGACGCCCGCGATGCGCTGGGCAGCCTGTTGCGCGGCCACATCGAGGAGCTGGATCCGCCGCCGCGCGTCGTTACCTGGGTGCAGACCTATCAGCTGGCGCGACAGCTGGTGTCCGCGGGGCAGGGCGTGGCGCTGGTCGATCCGTTCACCGCGCTGGCCGCCACTGGCGGCGAGGTGCAGGCCCGTCTGCTCGAGCCGGCCATCAGCGTGCCGGTCTATGCGTTGACCCGTGTTCACGAGCAGCTGCTGCCGGCGCAGGCGATGCTGCTCGAGCAGCTCGGCGCCCAGGTTGAGCGACTGCTGCAGGATAGGCACAACTGAGCAGTCGCGCGCTACCATGGCGGCTTTTGCGCCGGACGATCATGCACGCCGACTCGCCCCTTGAACGTTATCAGCAGGCCATCGTGCAAGACGGTTTCTTGCCCGACGCGGCTCAGCAGCGCGCCGTTGCAGGACTTCAGGCCTGTCATGAGGCGCTGATTTCAGGTGCGGATCTGCCGCTTGGCGTCTACCTATGGGGGCCGGTCGGGCGTGGCAAGACCTGGCTGATGGACCTGTTTCACGCAAGCCTGACGGTTCCGTCGCGGCGGCAGCATTTCCATCACTTCATGCGCTGGGTGCATATCCGGCTGTTCCAGCTCAACGGCACGGCTGATCCGTTAAAGGCCCTGGCCAAAGAGCTTTCGGAAGAAATTCGCGTGCTTTGCTTCGACGAGCTGTTCGTCGGTGACATCGGCGACGCGATCATTCTGGGACGCCTGTTCCAGGTGCTCTTCGAGCACGGCGTGGTGATCGTTGCTACCTCCAACCAGCCGCCGGAGCAGCTGTACGCAGACGGCTTCAATCGCGAGCGTTTTCTGCCGGCCATCGATGCCATCGTGGAGCACATGCATGTGCTGAATGTGGATGGTGGCGCCGATCACCGCCTGCGTCCTGGCGCTGCGCTGCAGCGCTACTGGATCGCCCCGTCCGACAGTGGCAGCGCACTGGTCGCGACGTTCGAGGCGCTGATCGATGGAGCGTTCAGCATCGAGCCACTGGTCCTCAGCCGTCGCCAGCTCGACGTCGTGCGGCGCAGCGAATCGGTGCTCTGGTGCCGCTTCGCCGATCTCTGCGAGCAGCCGTTCTCGGCTCTGGATTTCATTGAACTGTGCGACCGCTTCGCAGCGATCCTGATTGGTGAGGTGCCTAGGCTCGGCGGCACGCAGCGCGATGGGCGCATTGCCCGCGGCACCGAGGATGGAGCCGCGCGGGTGGCGGCGGGTGATCGCCAGTTGCCCAGGCTCGCCGCGCGGGATGATGCCGTGCGCCGCTTCATCGCGCTGGTGGACGAGTGCTACGACCGGCGGATTCCTCTCTATATCGAAGCCGAGGTGGCACTGGACGAGCTGTATACCGAGGGCTATCTGGCATTCCCGTTCCGCCGCACGCTCAGCCGTCTGCGGGAGATGCAGCTGCAGCGCTTTGGCTGAGCGCTGGCTCAGTCGCGGTAGAACACCTGCACCAGGTGGTAGCCGAACTGGCTCTTTACCGGGCCGTGCACTTCGCGCAGCGGCTTCTTGAAAATCACCTGATCAATGCTGCGCACCATCTGCCCCGGGCGCACTTCGCCGAGGTCGCCACCTTTCTTGCCGGACGGGCAGGTCGAGTATTTGCGCGCCAGCACGTCGAATGCCTCGCCATTTGCGATGCGCTTTTTCAGCTGCGCGGCTTCGGCCTCAGTCTTGACCAGAATGTGGCGGCACATGGCTTTGGGCATGCTCGGTGTCCTCGATTGCACAGGGGCGCGATTGTAGTCGTGCCGCCGCGAATGTCGACCCGGATACCGCTTCGATGCAGCCGATTTGTGACTGATCGGTCGACGAGTGGTAGTTTTATCGCTCCGCGTGATAGCGCTAACATTCGGCCAAACAAGCAAAACAATGGATTTCTCGCATGCCTTCAGTGCATACCTCAAAGGCTTCCGCGCTTCCGGTGCTGGTCGTCATGGGCGTCAGCGGTTCCGGCAAGACGGACACCAGCCACGCCGTAGCCAATGCGCTCGGTCTGCCGCACATCGAAGCGGACAACTTTCACCCGGCAGAGAACGTGGCGCGCATGCGTGCCGGCACGCCGCTGTCCGATGCCGACCGCGTGGAGTGGCTGCACGCGCTGATCGCTGAAATGCAGCGCACTTTAGCGGCAGGCAGCGGCTTCGTGCTGGCTTGCTCGGCGCTCAAGCGCAGCTACCGGGAGTTGCTGCGCAGTGCGGTTCCGGAGCTGCGTTTCGCCCATCTGGCCATCGATTACGAAACCGCCGTGCAGCGCGTCGGCGGCAGGCCGGGACATTTCATGCCTATTTCCCTGGTCGACAGCCAGTTCGCCACCCTCGAATCACCCGAGGGCGAACCCGGCGTATTGACCGTGGATGCCAGCCAGCCCCGCGAAGACGTTCTGCGCCACATCGTCGATTGGATGCAGGGCGCCGGTCTGGATGAGCTTATTGAAACCCGGGCCGATCTTTCCTCGCGTCCGTTTGATAGCGCTACCACGGCGCCACCTTTGACCAACGAGCCGATCTACAGCGGCACGGTCGCCCAGCACTTCGACCGCCTGACCGACTGGCTGATGGCCGCGTTGATGGCGTTCATGGTCATCGTGGTGTTTTCCAGCGTGGTGCTGCGCTATGCCTTCGGCACTGGCTGGACCGGCGCTGAGGAGCTGTCGCGGCTGGCGTTCGTCTGGCTGGTGTTCGTCGGTGTCGCTTCGAGCATGCGCCGCGGCGAGCTGATGAGCTTTTCCATGCTGCGCGACCGCTTCCCGCGGCTGTTCCGCCGCGTCGTCGACTCTCTCAGCTGGCTGCTGGTGGCAGCTGCGAGCTGCCTGGCGGCCTGGGGCGGTTGGAATCAGATGCAGTTCGGCTGGACCATCAACAGCCCGGTAGTCGGCTACCCGCTGGGCCTGGCGATGTTGCCCGTGGCTGCCAGCATGGTCGCGCTGGCGGTATTGGCGCTGGTGCAGCTGGTCAATGTCTGGCGGCGCGATCAGCCATCGGCCACCGCCGCTGCGAATGTCACCGCGGACTGAAGCGATGCCGCATTCAGAACAATACGGGCACTGCCCAACCGAGGACCTTTCATGACCGTCGTCGTCTTCCTTTCATCGCTGCTGGGTTTCATGACGCTTGGCATGCCCATCGCCTTCGCTCTGCTGCTCACTGGCTCGGTGCTGATGTGGTATCTGGATTTCTGGGACGTGCAGCTGCTGGCGCAGAATCTTCAGGCCGGTGCTGACAGCTTCCCGCTGCTGGCGGTGCCGTTCTTCAT
Organism: Stutzerimonas kunmingensis; assembly: GCF_032106285.1. GTDB lineage: Bacteria > Pseudomonadota > Gammaproteobacteria > Pseudomonadales > Pseudomonadaceae > Stutzerimonas > Stutzerimonas kunmingensis_B. The sequence goes on along the minus strand of NZ_DAMCPO010000008.1, from coordinate 110,131 downwards.
CCTTGCTGGCGAACTGATGAATGCCGGCGGCATCTCGCGGCGCATCATCGCCATGGCGCAGGCCTATTTCGGTCACAAGCGTGGCGGCCTGGGTTACGTGGCTATTGCCGCTTCGGTGCTGCTGGCCAGCATGTCCGGCTCGGCGTTGGCCGATACCGCCGCGCTGGCGACGCTGCTGCTGCCGATGATGCGCGAGCGCGGCTACCCGTTGAGTTCGTCATCGGGTCTGGTGGCGGCGGGCGGGATCATCGCGCCGATCATCCCGCCCTCCATGCCGTTCGTGATCTACGGCGTGGTCACCGGTACTTCGATCAGCCAGCTGTTTCTCGCCGGCATGGTGCCGGGGCTGATCATGGGCATGGGCCTGATCGTTGCCTGGACGCTGATCGCCCGGCGGATCGACGAACCGAAGCAGGAAAAGGCCAGCGCTGCAGAGCGCCGTCGTGTGTTGGTCGATGGCGCCGCCGCGCTGATGCTGCCGGTGATCATAGTCGGCGGGCTGCGTGGCGGCCTGTTCACCCCGACCGAAGCGGCGGTGGTCGCCGCGGTCTATGCCCTGGCCGTTTCGATGTTGCTCTACCGCGAGCTGAACTGGGCCGGGTTGGTCGAGGTACTGACCCGTGCCAGTCGCACCACCGCCTCGGTGATGTTCCTCTGCGCCGCCGCGACGGTGTCGGCGTACATGATCACCCTGGCGCAGCTGCCCGACGAGATCGCTGCAATGCTCGGCCCGCTGGCGCAGGACCCGAAACTGCTGATGATCGCCATCATGCTGCTGATGATCGCCGTCGGCATGGTGCTGGACCTGACCCCGACCATCCTGATCCTCGGTCCGGTGCTGGCGCCGATCGCGATCAAGGCCGGCATCGATCCGGTGTATTTCGGCGTGATGTTCGTGCTGATCGGCTCCATCGGGCTGATCACGCCGCCGGTGGGCACCGTGCTCAATGTGGTCGGCGGCATCGGCCGGCTGCGCATGGAGACCCTGGTGCGTGGCGTGATGCCGTTCTTCCTTATCTATCTGGTCATCGTCGGGCTGCTCATCGCCGTGCCCTCGATCATCACCGTACCGCTGGCCTGGCTGCGGTAACGCCGGTCGTGCAATCCCAGCGTTCAACAACCCAACATCCAACAACAAGAAGGTATCCCGACATGAAACGACTCCTCATCAGCACCCTGGCTGCCGCCTTGCTCGGCAGCACGCTCAGCCTCGGTTACGCGCAGGCCGCGGACGACATCCGCCCACGCATGATCCGCTTCGGCTACGGGCTCAACGAAGACAGCAATCAGGGCAGGGCGGCCAAGCTGCTGGCCGATGAAGTGGCCAAGGCCTCGGGCGGCAAGCTGAAGGTGCGCACCTTCGCCTCCGCCAGCCTCGGTTCCGACGACCAGATGCAGAACGCACTGATCGGCGGCGCGCAGGAGATGATGGTCGGCTCGACCGCGACGCTGGTCGGCATCAGCAAGGAAATGGCGGTGTGGGATACGCCGTTCCTGTTCACCGATCCGCGCCAGGCCGATCAGGTACTGGACGGCCCGGTAGGCCGGCAGGTGATGGACAAGCTCGAAGATAAGGGCCTGGTCGGGCTGGTGTACTGGGAGAACGGTTTTCGTAACGTGACCAACAGTGCGCGACCGATCGAGAAGCTCGAGGACTTCGATGGCATCAAGCTGCGCGTGATGCCCAATCCGGTGTTCATCGACACCTTCAAGCGCATGGGCGCCAACGCGGTGCCGCTGCCGTTCTCCGAGCTGTTCACCGCGCTGGAAACCAAGGCGGTCGACGGCCAGGAGAACCCCTACAACACCATCCTGTCCTCCAAGTTCTATGAGGTGCAGAAGTACCTGAGCGTGACCAATCACGTCTACAGCCCGTGGATCGTCACGGTTTCCAAGCGCTGGTGGGACGGGCTATCGGCGACCGAGCAGGGCATCCTCATGAACGCCGCGGAAAAGGCCCGTGATGCCGAACGCGAGGATACTCGGCACGAGGCCAGCCAGGCCCTGGCGGCGCTGAAGGAGCGGGGCATGCAGATCAACGAGGTCAGCCCGGAACAGATCCAGCGCATGCGCGAGCAGGCGCAACCGGCGATCCAGACGGTGATCGACGCGGTCGGCCAGGAGCTGTTCGACCAGGTGCAGGCCGAGGTGGAGAAGGCTGCGCATTAGGGCGTGACCTGCGCCTGCCCGCTGCTAGAATTCGCCGCATTCAACCAATGGATCACGCATGACCACACGCCGTCGCCGCTCCGCCGAGCGGGTCACCCTGTCCGATGTCGCACGCAGCGCTGGCTGCTCGCTGATGTCGGCGTCCCGCGCGCTGTCGCAACCGGAGCTGGTATCCGACGCTCTGCGCGAGCGTGTCGAGCAGGCGGTCAAGGCGCTTGGCTACGTGCCGCACCCGGCGGCGCGCAGTCTGGCCAGTTCGCGTTCCAATCTCGTGGCGGTGATCATTCCTTCGTTGTCCAACGCGGTGTTCGTCGACACCGTCGAGGCCATCCAGCGCGTGCTGATGCCCGCGGGCTACGAAATGATGATCGGCGTCAGCCACTATCGGCCCGAAGAGGACGAGCGTTTGCTACGCGCCTATCTGGCGCACCAACCGGCCGGGTTGCTGATCACCGGGTTCGAGCGCAGCGAAGCTGCCCGTGCGGTGCTGGCCAACTACACGGCTCCGATGGTCACCCTGATGGAGCTGAGCGAGCGGCCGGACGACTACTGCGTAGGCTTCTCGCAGCTGGAAGCCGGCGTGGCCATGACCCGTACTCTGCTCGAGCGCGGCTACCGTCACGTCGCCTTCGCCGCGGCGCAGCTGGACCCGCGGACCCTGCAGCGGGCCGAAGGCTATCGCCAGGCGATGCGCGAGGCCGGGCGCCATGAGCCGACCCTGGAACTGCTGACGCCGCAGCTGTCGTCCATCGGCCTTGGTGCCGAGTTGCTGGATCGGCTGCTGGCGCAGCATCCGCAGATCGACGCAGTGTTCTTCAACAACGACGACCTGGCCCTCGGGGCGCTGTTTCGCGCCCATCAGCTGGGGCTCGACGTGCCGGGGCGGCTGGCGATTGCCGGTTTCAACGACCTGCCGGCGGCGGCATGGATGCATCCGGCGCTGAGCACCGTGCGCACCCGCCGCGGCGAGATCGGCGAGCTGGCGGCGCAGATGCTGCTGAGCCTGATGCGAGGTCAGCAGCCTGCCGAGCGTTGTATCGATGTGGGTTTCGAAGTGGTGATGCGCGATAGCGCCTGAGGCGGGCTTTCACCCGCCAGCGCGTCAAAGATCCTGCTGCGCGGTGACCTGCTGGGCGATCTCGATCATCTGCTCGCGCATCCAGCGGTTGGCCGGGTCCTGATCGGTGCTTTCATGCCAATAGATGTGGGTTTCCAGCGGCATGATGTCCACCGGCAGATCGACCTGGTGCAGGTTGTGGCGCCGGGCGAAACGCTCGGGAACGGTCACCGCCATGTCGGTCTGGTCGATCACCTGGGTCGCCATCAGATAGTGCTGTGAGCGCAGGGCGATCTTGCGCTGCAGACCCATCTTGCCCAACGCCAGATCCACCAGACCGAGCCCGCTGCGGCGGCTGGAAATATGGATGTGCGACAGCGACAGGTACTGCTCCAGGGTCAGCTTGTCCTTGGCCAGCGGGTGGCCACGGCGCATGGCGCAGATGTAGCGATCTTCCAGCAGCTTGACGTGGCGCACCTGCGGGTCGGTATTGAGCGGTGCATCCATGGCGAAATCCAGGCGGCCGGCAGCCAGTTCCTTGGTCGTCTCGCGACGCTTGGCCAGCATGCTCTCGATCTTCACGTTCGGTGCCAGACGGCGCAGGCGCTGGAACAGCGGCGGCAGCATCACCGCCTCGGTGAGGTCGGTCATGCTGATGCGGAAGGTCTTGTTCGCCTGCGCCGGGCTGAAGGTCCGGCTTTCCTGCACCGACACCCGCAGCAGCTGCAGCGCATTGCGCACCGGGCCGATGATGTTCTGCGCCATTGGCGTCGGCACCATGCCCTGGGCGGTGCGCACGAACAGCGGGTCGTTGAAGGTTTCGCGCAGGCGGGCGAGGGCGTTGGAAACGGCGGGCTGGGTGATGCCGACGATCTGCCCGGCGCGTGTCAGGTTCGCTTCGGTGTAGATGGCATCGAAGACGATGAATAGATTCAGATCGACCTTGTTCAGGTTCATTGTTGTGCTCTCCGGCGTGTATCGGAATTCGCCGATCATATATCGGTGATGAATGTTTATACACGAGGAAAATAGCTTAGATAAATCACCAGGCCTCCTCTAGCATTCAAAACTACAAAACATTACCTGCCAGAAGGTTGTCGCCCATGAATTTCGCCTACTCCCCGAAGGTTCAAGAGCTGAGAGAGCGCGTGCAAGCGTTCATGGATGCTCACGTCTATCCCGCCGAAAAGGTGTTCTACCAGCAGGTCGCCGAAGGTGACCGCTGGCAGCCGACCGCTATCGTCGAGGAGCTCAAGGCCAAGGCCAAGGCAGAAGGGCTGTGGAACCTGTTTCTGCCGGAATCGGAACTGGGCGCCGGCCTGACCAACACCGAATACGCGCCGCTGGCGGAAATCATGGGTAGCTCGGGGCTTGGCCCGGAGGCGTTCAACTGCTCGGCGCCGGATACCGGCAACATGGAAGTGCTGGTGCGCTACGGCAGCGAGGCGCAGAAGCGCGAGTGGCTGGAACCGTTGCTGCGCGGCGAAATCCGTTCGGCCTTCGGCATGACCGAGCCGGGCGTGGCTTCGTCCGACGCCACCAACATGGAAGCCCGCGCGGTGCGCGAGGGCGACGAGTGGGTCATCAACGGTCGCAAGTGGTGGACCTCCGGTGCCTGCGACCCGCGCTGCAAGATCATGATCTTCATGGGCCTGACCAACCCGGACGCGCCGCGCCATGCCCAGCACTCGATGATCCTGGTGCCGATGGACACCCCCGGCGTCAAGGTGCTGCGCCCGCTGCCGGTGTTCGGCTACGACGATGCCCCGCATGGCCACGCTGAGGTGCTGCTGGAGAACGTGCGAGTGCCCTACGAGAACGTCATTCTCGGTGAAGGGCGCGGCTTCGAGATCGCCCAGGGCCGTCTTGGCCCAGGCCGCATCCACCACTGCATGCGCTCTATCGGCGTTGCTGAACGTGCACTGAAGCTGATGTGCGAACGCGCCGTCAGCCGCACCGCCTTCGGCAAGCCGCTGGCCCGGCTGGGTGCCAACTTCGATTACATCGCCGAGTGCCGCATCGAGATCAACATGGCGCGCCTGCTGACGCTGAACGCGGCGTACATGATGGATACCGTAGGCAACAAGATTGCCGCCAGCGAGATCGCCCAGATCAAGGTGGTCGCACCCAATGTTGCGTTGAAGGTCATCGATCGCGCCATCCAGATTCACGGCGGCGCCGGTGTTTCCGAGGACTTCCCGCTGGCGCACTGGTGGGCGATGCAGCGCACGCTGCGCCTGGCCGATGGCCCGGACGAGGTGCATCGGGTGGCCATCGCCCGTCACGAGCTGGGCAAGTATGTGCCGCGCGAGGCGCTGCGCAGCCGCTGAGGCGTCGTCCCAGGCGCGCAGGACCAAAGGCAAAGCCACACGCCGTGGCTTTGCCTTTTTTTATGAGCTATTTGCCTGCCAACCGAGCGCTGCGCCTCAGGAGGCGACCGGCGTCAGGTCCGGTGGCGTCTGCTGACCGTAGATGCTGGCCACCAGTTGTCGATAGCGCCGATAGGCCTGCTCGTAGGCCAGAACCGCGGCGGTGTCAGGCGCGACCGCCGTGGTCTCGTCAAGGCTGACACAGCGCTGGCACAGCTCGGCGAGGCTCGCCGCGGGATCGCGCTGTCTGGCATGACACCACGCGGCCTGTATCGCCCCGCCCAGAGCCGCAGCCTCACTATGGAACGTGCAGACCACAGGCGTCGCCATCATGTCGGCGACGATCTGCCGCCACAACGGATTCTTCGCTCCGCCACCGATCAGCTGGATTCTTTCGCTGCGAATGCCGCTTTCGCGTAGCAGATCCAGCCCATAGCGCAGGCCGAAGGTCACGCCTTCGAGCACGGCGCGGCAGAGGTTGGCGCGGCTCAGGTTGTCGGCGGTCAGGCCGTGCAGGCTGGCGCTGGCCTGGGGCAGGGCGGGGACGCGCTCGCCGTTGAGAAACGGCAGCATCGTGACGCCTTCGCAGCCGATCGGCGCCTGCGCCACCAGCGCGTTGAACGCATCGAGGTCCAGCTCCAGCAGTTCGCGTATCGCCGCGTTGGCGTTGGTCAGGTTCATGGTGCATATCAGCGGCAGCCAGCCCCCGCTGGACGAGCAGAACGTCGCAACTGATGGCTGTCGACTGATTCGAGGTTCCCCGGAGAACGCGTAGAGCGTGCCGGAGGTTCCCAGGCTCATGGTGATCGCGCCGGGGCGGATGTTGTCGGTGCCGATGGCGCCCATCATGTTGTCACCACCGCCGCTCGCCACGATGGCCTGGGAGTTCAGGCCCAGCCGGACGGCAAGTTCGGGGCGTAGCCGGCCGACCGGCTGATGGGGTTCGATCAGCTCCGGCAGCGCCGCCTCCAGACGGCCGCTGGGATCGACATACCGCAGGATGTCGAACGCCCACTGCCGGGTGCGCACATCGAGATAGCCGGTGCCGGAGGCGTCGCCGTATTCGCTTACGCAACGCCCGGTCAGCCAGTAATTGAGGTAGTCGTGGGGTAGCAGGATATGGGCGATGCGAGCGAACAGCGCGGGGTGCTGCTCCTTCATCCACAGCAGCTTGGATACCGTGTAGCCCGGTGCGATGACGATACCGAGGCGTTGCAGCGAACCCTGTTCACCGCCCAGCCAGTCGAGCAGGCGCTGATTCTCCGTAGCCGACTCCGTGTCGCACCAGAGCTTGGCCGGGCGCAACACGCGGCCCGCGGCATCGAGCGTAACCAAGCCATGCTGCTGCCCGGATACACCAATGCCCAGCACGGCATCGCCGTCGACTCCGGCCTCGGCGAGTGCCGCGGCGGTGGCGCTAGCGAAGGCGGCGGTCCACTGCTCGGTGTCCTGCTCGCGCCGGCCATTGGGTCCGCTGATCAAATCGTGGCCGGCCGAGCCCTGGCCGAGCACGCGCCCGTTGCTGGCGTCGAGCAACAGCGCCTTGGTGCCCTGGGTGCCGCAATCGATCCCGAGAAACATGCCGCACCCCGTCACTGCGTCAGCAACAGATCAAGGGTGCCGCTGACCCCCAACGTGCGCAGCCGCAGCAGGTTGCGCTCGAAGGCTTCGCGGAAGGCGAGCGAACGGGGAATCTGCGTGCCGAAGATCTCCTCGCGCCCGAGCAGACGTTCGGCGAGGCCGTCGTCCTCCGCAACAAGGGACTGGCAGAAATCCGCGCGCGGATCGGGGATGTGGTACGGCACGCCGTTTTCATCTGCGCCCCGCAGATACAGCGCCCAGGCGGCGACCACCAGGGCGGCGCGGTCCAGGGCGGCGTTATCGGCGATCAGGCGGTCGATGGTCGGCACGGTGAACTTGGGAAACTTCGACGAGCCATCGGAGCACACCCGTTCCAGCTGATCGGCGATGGCACGGTTGGAGAAGCGCTCGATCAGCGTCTGCTTGTAGCGAGCGAGATCGATGCCGGGCACGGGTGCCAGTTGTGGGGTGACGTCCTCGTCCATGTAGCGGCGGATGTACTCGACGAACAGCGGATCGGCCATGGTTTCGTGGACGAAGCGATAACCGCGCAGGAAGCCGAGGTAGGTCAGCGCGAGGTGGCTGCCGTTGAGCAGCTTGATCTTCATCTCCTCGTAGGGCGAAACGTCATCGGTGAACTGCACGCCGACCTTTTCCCAGGCCGGACGGCCGGCGACGAAGCGGTCTTCCAGCACCCATTGCACGAAGGGTTCGCAGACCACCGGCCAGGCGTCATCGAGGCCGTGCTGACGCTCCAGATCCTGGCGATGGGCCGCGCTGGTCATGGGCGTGATGCGGTCGACCATGGCGTTGGGGAAGCTGACGTTGCGCTCGATCCAGCCGGCCAGGTCGGCATCGACCAGGCCGGCGAAGGCCAGTGTGGCCTTGCGGGTCACGTCGCCGTTGTGGGGGAGGTTGTCGCAGGACATCACCGTGAATGCCGGTAGGCCCTGTCCGCGGCGTTTGGCCAACGCTGCGCACAGCAGGCCGAAGACGCTAATCGGGGTTCGAGGATTCTCTAGGTCGTGCTGGATATGCGGCAGCTTGGCGTTGAATTCGCCGGTGCTGTCATCCATGCAATAGCCACCCTCGGTGATGGTCAGCGAGACGATGCGAATCGCCGGATCGGCCAGGCGGGCAACCACCGCCTCGGAACCATCCTCGCCCACCAGCAGCATGTCGCGAATGCTGCCGATCACGCGGACCTCGGTATCGGGCCGGTCATCGAGCTCGACCAGGGTGTAGAGGTAGTCCTGCGCGGTCAGTGCATCGCGCATCGCGCGCTCCTCGGCGCGTGTGCCGATGCCGCAGATGCCCCACTCCAGCCCCTCGCCGGTGTTCATCAGCGCATCGGTGTAGGCTGCCTGATGGGCACGGTGAAAACCGCCCACGCCAATATGGGCGATGCCGGTGGTGACCTCGGCCAGGCGGTAGTCGGGGCGCGCGATAGGGCCCGGCAGCTGTGGCAGATTCGCTTCGTTCAACTTCATCTCGGGCCTCGCTGGGCTTGAATGTGGAAAAGCCGGGGGCGGGATCGCTGCCATTGCGGGCGCAGCGATCTGTCGGTAAGTCAGGGCTCGGGTGGCTATGGGTCGGTCAGGCCGCCTGTTGCAGCGACTGGCCGACTGCGACGCCATTGCTGTCGAAGAGGTGGCAATGGTTGGCTTCCAATGTCAGCGACAGCGACTCGCCATAGCGCGGGGTGAAGTCGCCGCGGATGCGCATGGTCAGCTGCTCGCCGTTGCCGGTGACCACGTGGCAGTAGGTGTCGCTGCCCAGCCGCTCGCTGACGTCGGCCTTCACGGTCAACTGGCAGTTGCCTTCGCTGCCACGGTTGAGGTGTTCCGGGCGGATGCCGAGGGTGACCGGATCGCCCGCCTTCAGCGTGGCGCCGCTCACCGGCAGGAATAGACGACAACCGGCGTCGAGCTCGACTTCGCAGCCGCTGGCTTCGACACGGCTTGCGCGGCCCTTGAGAAAGCCCATCTTCGGTGTGCCGAGAAAGCCTGCGACGAAGAGGTTGGCGGGATTGTGATAGAGCTCCATGGGTGAACCCACCTGCTCGATGCGTCCGCCGTTGAGTACCACCACTTTGTCCGCAAGGGTCATGGCTTCGACCTGATCGTGAGTCACGTAGATCATGGTTGCCTGCAGCTCCTGATGCAGGCGCGACAGCTCCAGGCGCATCTGCACGCGCAAGGCGGCATCGAGGTTGGACAGGGGCTCGTCGAACAGGAAGACCTTGGGGTTGCGCACAATGGCGCGGCCAATGGCGACACGCTGACGCTGGCCCCCGGAGAGCTGGCGTGGTTTGCGCTCGAGCAGTGGTTCCAGCTCCAGGGTGCGGGCGGCTGCCTCGATCTTGCGCGCTACTTCCTGTTTGTCCGCGCCGGCGAGATCCAGGGCGAAGGACATGTTCTTGCGTACCGTCATGTGCGGATACAGCGCGTAGGTCTGGAACACCATGGCCAGGTCGCGCTTGGCCGGGCTGACATCGGTGATGTCGCGTCCATCCAGTTCGATCCGGCCGCTGCTGACCTCCTCGAGGCCGGCGATCAGGCGCAGCAGGGTGGACTTACCGCAGCCGGATGGGCCGACGAAGACCACGAATTCGCGATCGCGAATGTCCAGATCGATGCCCTTGATGATGTCGTTGCCGTCGAAGCTTTTCTTCAGGTTGTGGACTTTCAGGTCTGCCATGTTCGGAATCCTCTATTGTTCTTCTCAGCTCAGCGGCGTTATTTCACGGCGCCGAACGACAGGCCGCGGACCAGCTGCTTCTGGCTGATCCAGCCGAATATCAGAATGGGGGCGCAGGCGAGGGTAGATACGGCCGAAAGCTTCGCCCAGAACAGCCCTTCAGGGCTGGAGTAGGACGCGATCAAGGCGGTCAGCGGGGCAGCATTGGAGGACGTCAGGTTCAGTGACCAGAATGCCTCGTTCCAGCACAGGATCAGCGACAGCAGCATGGTCGAGGCCAGCCCGCCCTTGCTGATTGGCAGCAGCACGCGAACCATTTCCTGCATCAAGGTTGCGCCGTCCATACGCGCCGCTTCGAGGATGTCGCGCGGGATGTCCTTGAAGTAGGTGTAGATCATCCACACCAGAATCGGCAGGTTGATCAGCGTGTAGATGATGATCAGCACTGCGCGGCTGTCCAGCATGCCGAACTGTTTGGCCAGCAGGTAGATCGGCACCAGTACGCCCACCGGCGGCAGCATCTTGGTCGAGAGCATCCACAACAGCGTGCCCTTGGTGCGCTTGGTCTCGTAGAAGGCCATCGAGTAGGCCGCAGGAATCGCAATCAGCATGCCTAGGGCTGTGGCACCGAAGGAGATGATCACCGAGTTCCAGGCGTACTTGAAGTAGCCGCTGCGGTCCTGGATCTGCAGGTAGTTTTCCAGCGTCGGCGTGAAGATGAACTGCGGCGGAGTAGCGAAAGCGTCGATCTCGGTCTTCAGGCTGGTCATCAGCATCCAGAAGATCGGGAAGAACAGCAGCAGCGCCACGGCCCAGGCGAACAGCCCGACTACCAGGGTATTGAGGCGGCGACTTTGTTTGAGCGTCAGCATCGGTCTGTCCTCAGTATTTTTCGGTGAGATTCTTGCCGAGCATCCGCACCAGGATGATCGCCGCGATATTGGCGATGACCACCGCGATCAACCCGCCGGCCGATGCCATCCCGACGTCGAACTGGAGCAGTGCCTGGGTATAGATCAGGTAAGCAAGGTTGGTTGAGGCATAGCCGGGACCGCCGCTGGTAGTGGTGAAGATTTCGGCGAATACCGAAAGCAGGAAGATGGTTTCGATCATCACCACCACGGCGATCGGGCGTGCCAGATGCGGCAGGGTCAGGTGCCAAAAGATCGCGATGGGCCCAGCGCCATCGAGGCGGGCGGCTTCCTTCTGTTCCTGGTCGAGGGACTGCATGGCGGTCATCAGGATCAGGATCGCAAAGGGCAACCATTGCCAGGACACGATGATCACGATCGAGGCGAGCGGGTGCTGGGCAAGCCAGTCGATCGGCTGGGCACCGAAGAATTTCCAGACCGCGGCGAGAATGCCGGATACGGGGTGATAGATCAGGTTCTTCCAGACCAGCGCGCTGACCGTCGGCATGATAAAGAACGGCGAGATCAGCATGACGCGGACGATCCCGCGCCCGGTGAAGTCCGCCGCCTCAAGCAGCGCGGAAATCAGTACGCCAAGTACGACGCTGATCAGCAACACGCTGCCCACCAGGATCAGCGTGTTGGTCATGCCAGGCATGAAGCCGGCGTCGGTCAGAAAGTAGTGAAAGTTCTCCAGCCCGACGAAATCATTGTCGCCGGGATAGAGCAGGTTGTAGCGGATCACCGAAAAGTAGACGGTCATCGACAGCGGAACCAGCATCCACAGCAGCAACAGTGCAACGGACGGGCTGACGAGGAACCAGCTGGGGCCGAAGCGGCGTGGCTTACGCTCGCTCGGCTCGCTTGCCGTTTCGGTGACAGGTGCCTTGGGCAAGGCTGCGGATGAGGTGGCCATGGGGGTGCTCCGGCTGTAAGAAGGCCTTAAGGGCTCGGGCGAGCCCTGTCCGGTGTTCACCTTCGGTTGAAGGGGTTACCTACTTTGGGATGCTCACTTGGGATAGCCGGCGCGCTTCATTTCCCGCGTGGTGGATTGCTGCACTGCAGTCAGCATCTGCTCGACCGGCATCTGCCCGGTAAGCGCCGCGGAGAACATCTTGCCGACCTGGGTACCGATGGCCTGGAACTCCGGAATGGTAACCAGCTGGATGCCGACATAAGGAACCGGCTTGGCCGATGGCGAGGCGGGATCAGCCTGCTTCAACGACTCGAGGGTGATCTTGGCGAACGGCGCTGCGGCCATGTACTCGTCGTTGTAGGTAGATTCGCGAGTACCTGGCGGCACGTTGGTGACGCCATCGGTTTCAGCAACCAGCTTGGCGTAGTCCTTGGAGGTCGCCCAGGCGGCGAACAGCTTGGCGGCGTCCTTTTGTTGCGAACTGGTCGGGATTGCCAACGCCCAGGAGTAAAGCCAGGCAGAGCCCTTGTCGGTGTCTTCCTGCGGGGCAAAGGTGAAGCCCACCTTGTCGGCGACCTTGCTTTGCGATGTATCAGTGACGAACGAGCCCGCTACCGTTGCATCGACCCACATGGCGCACTTGCCGCTGTTGAACAGGGCCAGGTTTTCGTTGAAGCCGTTGCTCGATGCCCCCGGCGGCCCGTATTTGCTCAACAGATCCACATAGAAATTGGCTGCCTTGGTCCACTCGGGGCCGTCGAATTCGGGTTGCCACTTCTCATCGAACCAGCGCGCGCCGAAGGAATTGGCGACCGTCGTGACCAGCGCCATGTTCTCGCCCCAGCCGGCCTTGCCGCGCAGGCACATACCGTATTGGTCTTCGCCGGGCTTGTGCAGCTTTTCAGCGAACCCGGCCATTTGCGTCCAGGTGGGATGTTCGGGCATGTCCAGACCGGCCTGCTCGAACAGATCGGTGCGGTAATAGGTCATGGAGCTTTCGGCATAGAACGGCAGGGCGAACAGCGTTCCATCTACCGACAGGCCTTCGCGGACTGAAGGAAATACGTCGTCCAGATCGTAGCCTTCTGGCAGATCTTTCATTGGCGCCAGCCAGCCCTTGTCGCCCCAGAGCGAGGCCTCATACATGCCAATGGTCAGCACGTCGAACTGGCCGCCCTGGGTGGCGATATCGGTGGTCAGGCGTTGGCGCAGCACGTTCTCTTCGAGCACCACCCAGTTGAGCTTGATATCGGGATTCTGCTGCTCGAAGGTCTTGGAGAGGCGCTGCATGCGGATCATGTCCGCGTTATTGACGGTGGCAACGGTGAGGGTTTCGGCGGCCTGGGCCAGCGCAATCGAGGCCATGCAGGCGGTACCGAGCAGCAAGTTGAATGCTTTCATTCGTGGACTCCTCTTCCAGATCAGGGCCTGGAAGCACTTATTGTTTTTGTTGTTACCCGCGTACTGCGCTACGAGCGTCTGGCAGGCATTACAACGCCGGCAGTGGCCGCGCGACAAAGCCGTGACTGCACTCGCTTCGATACTTTTTTGCACTCGCTTGACCGCGTTGGGCTGCCCGCAGCGGCACCGTCCAGACCTGTCGCAGGGGCTCAAGAGCGGGGCTTTGCCACGATCATAAAGACGCGAGTGGAGCAGCGGGCGAGGAACAGGGCGCTGGAGCCGGCCGGCCGGAAGCGTATCAGCTGGGCAGGTTCTGCTCGGTCAGGCGTTGTTCGACGAGGCGTCGATAGCACGATGGGGTCATGCCCTTGAGCTGCTGGAAGCGGCGATTGAAATTGGACAGGTTGTTGAAACCCGATTCGAAGCAGACATCCGTGACCGGCTTGTCCTGATCGAGCAGCAGTTCGCAGGATTTGCTGATGCGCAGGCTGTTGACGAACTCGACGTAGCAGCGCCCGGTGGCGCGCTTGAAGAAGCGCGAGAAGTAGGTGGGTTTCATGCCGAGATGGCTGGCGACTTCCTCCAGGGGCAGCTCGCGCATGTAGTGTTCGAAGATGTAATTGACCGCCATGTTGGTCCGGTCGGCCTGCTGCTCGTCGCTCAACTGTGCCGAGGTGGCGCCGGAGAGCAGCTGGTAGTCGTCGCACCTGGCAAGCAGCTCGAGCATGATCAGGAAATAGCCGAGGCGGGTGGCGCCGCGGCTGTCGGCGATCTGCTGCATCAGCTGGCGTGCCTGGGCGATGGTCTGCGGACAGCGAAACTCGATTCCGTAGCGCGAGCGCTCGAGCATCGGCGTGAAGGTCCGCAGCTCGGAGAAGACAGCGTGGCCCGCTTCGAGCATCTCGTCCGTGAAGTTGACCAGCATGTCGCGTTTGGCCACGACCTCGCCGTCCTCGACCTGGCTGATCCAGTTGTGCGGCAGGTGCGGGCCGGTGAGGAACAGGCTGTCCGGGCCGAAATTACCTACGTAGTCGCCGACGAACACCTTGCCGGAGCTGGCGACGATCAGATGCAGCTCGTACTCCTTGTGGTTGTGCCAGCGCACCAGCGGGCAGGGGAACCCGTGCTCGCGATAGATCAGCGAGTTGCCGTGGTGGTCGTCCATCAGCTCGTAGGACGGGTCGGTAATCTTTAACGCTCTCATGCAGGGTCCGTTGTCGTGAAAGGCCACGAAGGGTTATAGCTGCTGAGGGCGCAACGGCCAAACCGGTCAGACAATTTCGTATCGGTAGGGCAGGTCCGGACCACGCCGGGAACAGGTAATGGCGGCGGCGCTGCTGGCGAAGGCGAGCATGGCCTGCAGTTGCGCAGGTCCCATCTGTGCGAGCCCGTGCGGCGAGTCAAGCTGCTGTTCGGCCAGGTAGGCGAGCAACGCGGCCTGGAATGTGTCGCCGGCTCCCACGGTGTCACGCACCGTCACCGCATGCGCTGCCACGTGAAGCTGGCCGTGCTTGCGACTGAAGAGGTGTGCGTCGTCGGCACCGCGGGTGAGCACCACCAGCTCTGCGTGATGGTCCAGCCAGCGCTGGGCGATGCTCGCTGGCGCAACGCCCGGATAGAGCAGGGCCAGGTCCTCGTCGCTGACCTTGATCAGATGTGCGCGTTCGGCGAATGCCTCGACCCGCTCGCGCCAACGTTCGAGGCTGGGTTCGACGTTGAGGCGAATGTTCGGATCGAGTGAAATCAGGCGCTGGGCATGCTCTCGATGCAGCAACGCCAGCAGCGTATCGGCAATCGGCGGCGTCACCAGCGAATAGGAACCGAAATGGATGCCGCGAATGCCAGCAGGCAGCGGCTGCAGCTGTTCGGTATGCAACAGGCGATCGGCACAGCCTTCGCCGCGAAAGCTGTAGACCGGACTGCCATCGGCGCCGATGGCGACCATCGCCAGGGTGGTCGGCGCATCGAAGATGGCGAGATGCTCGGTGGCAACGCCTTCTTCCTGCAGCAGCGCTAGCAGGCGCTGACCGAAATGATCGCGGGATAGCCCACCGAGCAGCGCGGCCTGCGCGCCCAACCGGGCCAGCCCGACGGCAACGTTGAACGGCGAGCCACCTGCAACGGCTTCCAGATGCAGGCGACTGCGGCTGTCGGTCGAGGCCGCGAATACATCGAAAAGCGCTTCACCACAGACGAGGTACATGGACGATTCCTGCTGGCGGAAATCGCCCGAGCTTAAACCCGCCGCCTGCACCGGGACAGTACGCCCGCGGCTGGCGGCCGATACGATCTTGCACTCGTTTCAGTACACCCAGACTTCGACGCGGCGATTCTTGATGCGACCCGCTTCGCTGTTAGATGCCACTGGAAGTTGATCGCCCAAGCCATTGATTTCCTTTACAAGGATGCCGCCACGCGCCAGTTCGCGACGCACCGCCATGGCGCGCAGTTTGGACAGCAATGCAGTCCGCGCGGGATCGTTGCGGGCGTCGCCGAAGCCGACCAGCACCGCAGCGTTCATCTGCTTGTCGTGCCTGTTGAGATAGTCGATCAAACGCTGCACATCGCGTTGGGCCTTGTTGTCCAGTTGCGCGCTGCCTTCGGCGAAGCGGAAGTTGACGGTCAGTCGCTGTGCCTCCTTGGCCAGCTGCTGATAGGCCTCGGGCATCGTCGTCTGTAGCGGCAGTCTGATCGGCGCAATGGCCTGGGCCACGTACCCGGATTTCTCGACGATGGCCTGTCCTTCCGGGCTGTGCACAAAGCTCAGGAACTCGCGGGTCCATGCGGACTGCTTCTGGGGATCGGCGTAGAGGAACAGCCGGCGCGACAGCGGGTAGTCTTCGGTGGCGACCAGCGCCTGGCTCGGCGGCATGGGCTGGGAATCGCCGTCGGTGATTGCCAGCGCTTTCGACTTGCCGACGGAGGCGAGACCGACGAAGCCGATGGCGCCGCTACGGCGGCTGACCGCCTGGGACAGGGCGTCGTTGGATTCATAGCGCACGGCGCTGGTGGCCAATGCCTGCCCCTGACTGTTCAGCACCAGCTCCTTGAAGGTGTCGTAGGTGCCGGACTGGTCATCACGCGCGTGCAGCTCGACGGCAACGTCCGCGCCGCCCAGTTCCCGCCAGTTGGCGATCTGCCCAGCGAACAGGTGCGCCACCTGCTCCACGCTGAGGGACTGCACCGGGTTGTCGGGATGGATGATCACCGCCAAGCCATCGATGGCGATGACCTGTTCGCTCCCGGCGCTACGCATGTCGCCCAGGGCGGCGAGGCTCTGCGCTTCGCTCTGTTTGATCGGTCGCGAAGCAGCGGCGAGATCGGCAGTACCGTCTTTCAGCCCAGCGAATCCGGTACCGGTGCCATGCGCGGCGACCAGTGCCTGCACGGTCCGACCGCGCTCGTCGAGGGCAGTGATGCGCTGCTCGTTTTCCTTGCCGGCCGGGGCGATGCGGACCGACTGCAGGCCCTTGGCCTCGAACAGGCCGGCCACCAGCATCGGTGCCAGCTTGGCACCCACGGTATTGGAGCCGTGGACGCGCAGCAGGGCCGATCCGTCTGGCGGGGTGGGCGGGGCGGCGAGGCTGTTGCCGGAGGCGCTGCCCAGCGTGACCAGCAGCAGGGGCAGTGCCCGATTCCAGAACCGTCCAAACACACGTGACGTCATCTCGCGACCTCCTTGTAGAAGGCCGCGAGATTAAGACGGTTCGGTTACCAATAAATGACAGCGCGGGCGGCGCTGCCGGAATTGCGCAGCGGTCGTCAGCGCAGCTCGATCCACACCGGGCAGTGGTCGGAAGGCTTCTCCATCGCGCGGATGTCGTAGTCGACGCCGCAATCGATCACGCGCTGGTGCAGCGCTGCGGTGGTCAGGATGTAGTCAATGCGCAGGCCGCGGCGCGGGTCGTCCTCGAAACCGCGGCTGCGATAGTCGAACCAGCTGAAGCGATCGACGACTTCCGGGTTGAGGGTGCGGAAGCTGTCCTGCAGTCCCCAGCCCTTCAGGCGCTCGAGCCACTCGCGCTCCTCGGGGAGAAAGCTGCATTTGCCGGTGCGCAGCCAGCGCTTGGCGTTCACGTCGCCGATGCCGATGTCGCAGTCCTGCGGGGAGATATTGAAGTCGCCCATCAGCGCGAGCGATTCCTCAGGGCGGAACTGCTGTTCGAGCAACGCCTGCAGGTCGGCGTAGAACTTGGTCTTGGCGGGAAACTTCACCGGATGGGCGCGGCTTTCACCCTGGGGGAAGTAGCCGTTCATCACGGTAACAGGCTCGCCATTCGCGTCGGCGAACCGGCCCCAGATAAAGCGCTTCTGCGACTCCTCGCCATCGCTGGGAAAGCCCTTGTGGATCTCCAGTGGTGCCTGGCGCGAGAGCAGGGCGACGCCGTAGTGGCCTTTCTGCCCGTGGTAGTGGACGTGGTAGCCGAGTGCTTCGATCTCCGCCTGGGGAAACTGTTCGTCAGAAACCTTGGTTTCCTGAAGGCCGATGACGTCCGGCTGGTGCTTTTCGATGATCGCAGAAAGCTGGTGAGGTCTTGCGCGTAATCCATTGATATTGAAGGAAACGATTTTCATGGGATTCCGTGAAGGCTGGCAGAGGCTCAAGGGGGAAGGACACCCGGCGCGGCGCTGCCGATGCCGATCTGTCGTGGGCAAAGAATGCCGATTCTAGAGCCGCGGCGCCGTGCTTACCAAGTTTCGCGCTGAAACGGACAGCAACGGCATTGTCTTTGGAACAGCGTGAACGGCAGGTGCTCCGGCGGCGTGGCGGGGCGGGCGAAGCGCTGCTAAGTTGCAAGCATCCCTCTGGAAAAAGCCGAGAGTTGCCATGCCGATGTCTGCCGAGGTTCGCACGCTCGATGGTGGTTATGACCGCGAAACCCGTTCGCTGCTGTATCACGCATACCGTCACGAACCGACCTTTGCCTACCTGTTCGAGGCGGACCGGCCCGGCTATCAGCAGCGCGTGCGCGCGACCGTACGGGAGCTGGTAAACCAGCATTTTCTGCAGCAGCAACCAGCACTCGGGCTGTTGCTGGACGACCGGCTGATAGCCGTCGCGCTGATTGCGCCGCCGCAACGGCGGCTGGATGTCACCGAAAGCTGGGCCTGGCGCGCGCGCATGCTGCTGACCGCCGGGTTCCGCTGCACCAGGCGCTATCTGGACTACCACGCGGCGGTACTGGCGTGTCTGCCGACCGGCGCAGTGCATCTGCTGCCGTTGCTCGGTGTGCATCCGCAGTTTCAGGGGCAGCAATATGGTGAGCAGCTGCTGCAGGCGGTGCACGAGTGGTGCGCCGAGGATGAAACCTCCCAGGGTCTGGTTATCGATACCGGCAACCCACGCTACCTGAATTTCTACCAGCGGCAGGGCTACGAGGAGATCGGCCAGATCGCCGTCGGCCCGGTGGTCGAACACATCTTCTTTCATCCGGCGCCCAGGCGGATGGAAGCGGCGCGTTAGGTGTGGCCGAATTTTATCCGGGCGGGCCAGTCTGACTGGTCTGAAGCCACGCGATGTCAGCCGATGCCCGCCCCGCCGCAAGATCGCCTTACACACTGTCTAGCCCGCACGTTCGGGCTTGCTCGGAAACACGTGCTAGCATCGCTGGCCATGTGCAAATCGAACCGAATCGGCCCGCTGGTAGCCGCACTCGTGATGTTGAGCGGCATCCATGCCAGCGCCGCTGAACTCGACGTTCGCATCGAGCCCGAGAACCGGGCGCTCCGGGAAAATATCGAGAACTACATTGGCGACCTGGGCGACCGTGACGCGCGCGAGCTGCTGCGCTATAGCCGGGTCGCGCAGAGTCAGGCGGAAAAGGCGTTGCAAGCGCTGGGTTACTACCGCAGCCGCATCCGCACCGATGTGCGTGAGGGCGAGGAACCGGCGCTGGTGTTGCGTGTGCGAACCGGTGAGCCGGTGAAGCTGCGCAACGTCACCGTCCGCCTGGACGGGCCTGCCGCTGAGTTCTCCGGCTTTCGCGTCGCCGAACGCACCCTGCGTCAGGGCGATGTGCTGAACCACGGACGGTACGAAGAGGTGAAGCAGCAGTTTCTCAACCAGGCCTCGCGCTTCGGCTATTTCGGTGGCGGCTTCACCCAGCAGCGGCTGGCGGTCGATCCGCGGGAGAACGTCGCCGACGTCGAGCTGGTGTTCGACAGCGGGCCGCGCTACCGCCTGGGCGACGTGCGCTTCGAGGGGGATTCGCCATTCGATGACGACCTGCTCGCGCGCATGGTGCCGTTCGAGACGGATACCCCGTACGACTCCGAACTGATCGCCGAACTCAGCCAGGCGCTGCAGTCGAGCGGCTATTTCGAGGGCGTGCGCGTCGATGCCAACCCGAGTGGCGCCAACCAGCAGCGCATCCCGGTTTCGGTCGCGCTCACCACGCGCAAGCCGCGCACCTTTGGCTTCGGTCTAGGTTATTCCACCGATGTCGGCCCGCGGGTCCGGCTGGACTGGACGCGCCACTGGGTCAACCCGCAAGGCCATAGCTACGGGGCCGAGGCGGAACTGTCGGCGCCGCGGCAGAACGTCGGGTTCTGGTACGACATCCCGCTGGACCCGCCACTGACCGACAAGCTGCGCTTCGTCGGCGGCTACCAGTATGAAGAGATCGCCGGCACCGACAGCCTCAGCCGCCTGCTCAAGGTCGGGCCGGAATGGCACAGCCAGCTGCCCAGCGGCTGGTTGCGCGTGCTGTCGCTGAAGTGGCAGCACGAGGAATATCGCCTCGGGGACGATTCCGGAACCAGCACCTTGCTCATGCCCGGCGTCGCCTACAGCTACCTGCGTAGCGACAACCGTATCGATCCGAGCCGCGGCTATCGCCTGCAGTTCGAAGTGGCCGCAGCGAAGGCCGGGGTGCTTTCCGACGCCGACCTGGTCCACGCCAACGTGCAGCTGCGGGGGCTGACCACCCTGGCCCAGCGGCATCGTTTTCTCGGTCGCGTGCAGCTTGGCGGCAACTGGACCGATGAATACGTCAACGTGCCGCCATCACTGCGCTATTTCGCCGGTGGTGATCAGAGCGTGCGTGGCTACGATTACCAGAGCCTGTCACCGACCAACTCCGATGGCGACAAGATCGGCGGCCGCTATCAGTTCGCGGTCAGCGCCGAGTATCAGTATTCGATCGCCGAGAAATGGCGTGTCGCGACCTTCGTCGATCAGGGCAACGCCTTCAACTCGCTGGAAATTCCCACGCTGAAAAGTGCCGTTGGCGTCGGTGTGCGCTGGGTATCGCCGGTTGGCCCGATTCGCGTCGATGTCGCTCATCCGCTGGACGGCGACGGTGGCGTCCGCCTGCATTTCTCCATGGGGCCGGAGCTGTGATGCGGGTACTGCGTGGGCTTGGCTGGACGCTGCTTGGGCTGATACTGCTCGTGCTCATCGTCACCGCCGTGCTGCTCGGCACCGCTAGCGGCAGCCGCTGGCTGCTGGGGCAAGTGCCGGGGCTGACGGTCGAAGCGTTCGAGGGCCGACTCGGCCAGCGCTGGCAGGCCGAGCGGCTGATCTGGGAGCAGAACGGCAGCCGTGTCGAAGTGCAACAGCCCCGTCTTGCCTGGTCGCCGGTATGCCTGCTCAAGCGCACGCTGTGCATCGACGAGCTGGTCACTGGCGACATCGACCTCAGCTTCCCGCCCAGCGAGCCTGACCCGGCGGCGGAGCCCTTCAGCTTGCCTGAGCTCGATCTGCCGCTGGCGCTGCAAGTCGAACGCATCGAAATCGGCCGGGTGACGCTCAATGAAAGCGAGCAGGTGCGAAATCTGCATCTGCAGGCAAATTGGCGTGCGGATGGCCTGGATATCCAGCGCCTCGACCTGCGCAGGGCGGATGTGGACCTGTCAGTGACTGGTCGACTGCAGCCCAGCGGTGATTGGCCGTTGACGCTGGACGGGCAGGCCGCGTTGCAGTCGCCGGACGAACAGCCGTGGGCGCTGATGATCGCCGTGGATGGCGCCCTGCGCGAGCAGCTGCAGTTGCAGGTGCAAAGCCAGGGCTATCTCGACGGCACCCTCAGCGGGCAGCTGCGGGCCCTCGATGAGCAATTGCCGGCGACGCTCCGGCTGAATGCCGACGGGTTCAAGCCGCTGCCCGATCTGCCAGACACCCTGCGTCTGAACGATCTGGAGCTGACAGCGAGTGGCAACCTGCAGGACGGCTACCGGCTGCTCGGTACCACCGAACTGCCGGGCGAGGGCGGCGCAGTGCGGCTGGCGCTGGAGGGCGTCGTCAGTCCGAGCGGAGCGCAGATCGAGATGCTCGAGCTGGATGCGGGGCAGCAGCGCGATGTGCGGCTGAGTGGCGATGTCGACTGGCAGGACGGTCTGACCGCGAATGCCGATCTGCTCTGGCGCTATTTTCCCTGGCGACTGCTCTACCCGGCGATCGAAGAGCCGCCGGTGACGCTGCGCGAGCTCAAGGCGCAGATTCAGTACGACGACGGCAGCTATCTCGGCAATTTCGAATCGGCCATGACCGGCCCGGCCGGGGATTTCACACTGAACAGCCCGGTCAGCGGCAATCTCGAAGCGGTGCATCTGCCGCAACTGCAGCTCCAAGCCGGGCAGGGCAGTGCGACGGGTTCGTTGAGCGTCGGCTTCGCCGCGGGCATCGACTGGAAAGCCGACCTGACGCTGAGCGAACTCGATCCGGCGTACTGGCTGGCCGAACTGCCGGGCAATCTCGGCGGTTCGCTGAAAAGCCAGGGCGCCTTGCGTGACGAGCAGCTGCAGGCCGAGGCGAGCCTCGACCTCGCCGGGCGCCTGCGCGGTCAGAACACTCGTCTGCAGCTGCAAGCCAACGGCGAGGGCGAGCGCTGGGATCTGCCGGTCATCGACCTGCGCATGGGCGATAACCGCGTACAGGGCAACGGCACCTGGGCACAGACGCTGGATGGTCGACTGCAACTGGAACTGGGCCGCCTGGCGCAGCTGTGGCCCGGTCTCAGGGGGCGAGTGAACGGTGAGGTCACGCTGGCGGGAACCGCAGCGGCGCCGAGCGCGCAGCTCGAGCTGAACGGTCGCAACCTCGCTTATCAGGACAATCGGCTGCGTCGCCTCAACGTGCAGGGTCAGCTATCCGATGGGGAACGTGGTCGGCTTGCGCTGAACGCCGAGCGAGTCCGCACAGGCGAGACGGACCTCGGCGCACTGCGGATCAATGCCGAAGGCACGGCGGAACGGCATCAGGCCGAGCTGCAGCTGCAAGGTCCCTTGGTCGACCTGGCGCTGGCTTTCGATGGTGGATTGCGCGGTGAGGATTGGCTTGGCCGGCTGACGCGCGGCGAGCTCAGCGCACAGCAGCAAGACTGGGCCCTGCAACGGCCGGCCACACTGCAGCGTTTCGCCGATGGCCGACTGGAATTCGGTGCGCATTGCTGGCGCTCCGGGCCCGCCAGCCTCTGCGCGGAGAACCAGCGTCTGCTGCCGGAGCCGCAGATTCGCTATCGCCTGCGCGATTTCTCACTGCAGACCCTGGCCGAGTATCTGCCCGAAGATTTCCGCTGGCAGGGCGAACTGAATGCCGATATCGAACTGGATCTTCCCGCTGGCGGGCCCAATGGCCGGGTTCGGGTCGACGCCGGCCCCGGCGTGCTGCGCATTCGCGATGTGGACGAGTGGCACGACTTCCCCTATCAGACCCTGGTGCTGAACAGCCGACTGCTGCCGGAGCGGATCGACAGCCAGCTGCGCTTTCTGGGCGGCGAGCTGGGCGAGCTTGACGTGCAGCTGAAGATCGATCCGCGGCCCGCGGCCAAGCCGATCGATGGCGAGTTTCGCCTGAGTGGTCTCGATCTGTCGGTGGCGCGCCCATTCGTGCCGATGGTCGAGCGTTTGCGCGGCGAACTGAATGGCAGTGGCCAGCTGGCCGGCACCCTGCGGCAGCCGTCACTCAACGGTCAGCTGCTGTTGAGTGAAGGTGAAATCGCCGGCAGCGAGTTGCCGACGACGTTCGAAGACCTGCGGGTGCGCATGCTGATCGAGGGTGAGCGGCTGAACATCGACGGCAATTGGCGTGCCGGTGAGCAGGGGCGTGGCAGTCTGGCCGGCTCGCTGGACTGGCGGAACGAACTGGATCTGGATCTGGCGATCAAGGGCAGTCGCCTGCCAGTGGTGGTCGAGCCTTACGCCGACCTGGAAGTCGAGCCCGACCTGCGCATCGTGCTTAGCGGGCAGGACCTGGCGGTCAGCGGTCGGGTCGAAGTGCCGCGAGGAGCTATCACGGTTCGCGAGTTACCGCCGGCGACGGTCAAGGTCTCCGAGGACACGGTGATCATCGGCCGCGAAGCCGAGGAGCCGGCGACCCCGCTGGCAGTGAAGATGGACATTGATGTCGAGGTGGGCCAGGACCGCCTGCGCTTCTCCGGCTTCGGCCTGACCGCCGATCTCGCCGGCTATCTGCACATTGGCGACAACCTGGATGCACGTGGCGAGCTGCAGCTGAAGAACGGCCGATACCGAGCCTACGGCCAGCGACTGACCATCCGCCGCGCCGAGTTGCTGTTCACTGGCGTGATCAGCCAGCCGTTCCTCAACATCGAGGCGATTCGCCGTATCGATGCGGAGAATGTGATCGCCGGCCTGCGCATCACCGGCAGCGCCGAGCAGCCACGCATCGACGTGTTTTCCGAGCCTGCCATGAGTCAGGAGCAGGCACTGGCGTATCTGGTACTGGGGCGGCCGCTGGGTGCCGATACCGGGGACAGCAACCTGCTGGCACAGGCGGCGCTGGGCCTTGGCCTGGCGGGTAGCTCGTCGATCACCGGTGGCCTGGCGCAGCGCCTGGGTATACAGGACTTCCAGCTGGACACCGAAGGCACCGGCGTTGGCACCAGCGTGGTCGCTACCGGGCGGCTGACGGAACGGCTGGCATTGCGCTATGGCGTCGGCGTGTTCGAGCCGTCGAATACCATTGCGCTGCGCTATCAGCTGACGCGGCGAATCTTCCTCGAAGCCGCCAGCGGATTGGCCAGCTCGTTGGACCTGTTCTATCGCCGCGACTTCTGATCGATTGCGCGGCGCCGGAACACCGCTGGTGCGCCATGATCGAGGAGGCGCAGAGGCATGATGAAGCATTCGCGCTGTCATCGGCCGGGCGCACCAAACTGCATCAATCCACACTGGCGGGCGCACCAGACTGGGCTACGCTGATTTCGCTTTCCATGCCATTCCTGGCTCGACTGAGTCGAGCTGTCGGGGTCTGACCGTTCGGTCTGGTTTTCGCGTCGATTCGATCATCGAATCTGGCGCGATTGCCCCGAGCCCAATGGGCGAATGCAGTGGTAGCATCCACGCTTCCGAACGTCGCGGTCATAACCGCGCAACGCTCTAGCACGAGTCTTGCAAAGCGCTCGCGGACCTCAGCGCAGCGCAAGCTCCAGAGGCGTATCGGAATCGCCGTTACCTGGTCGCTGAAAAACCACCGCCACAAGCGTCATGTTTTTCAACGGCTCCACGGTAGCGCGACCCTAACGCGAGGGAACTCGCCTATAAGAAATAAGGTGCTCGAATGGAATTTCTGAATAACCTCGTCAATAGCGTCAACGGCCTCGTCTGGGGCCCACCCATGCTGGTGCTGATCCTTGGTACCGGTCTGTTCCTGATGATCTTCCTCAAGTTCATGCCGTTGACCCGCATCCCGACCGGCTTTGCGCTGATGTGGCGCGGACGCACCAAGGGTGACGAAGCTACTGGCGAAATCAGCCCTTTCCAGGCGCTGATGACCTCGCTGGCGGCGACCGTGGGTACCGGCAACATCGCAGGCGTGGCCACGGCCATCTTCCTCGGCGGGCCGGGTGCGCTGTTCTGGATGTGGTGCACCGCGCTGGTGGGTATGGCCACCAAGTACTGCGAAGTCGTACTGGCGGTCCACTACCGTGAGAAGGACGACCGCGGCGAGCACGTTGGCGGCCCGATGTACGCGATCAAGAACGGTCTGGGCAAGAAGTGGATCTGGCTGGGTACCGCCTTCGCCATTTTCGGTGGCCTGGCCGGCTTCGGCATCGGCAACATGGTGCAGGTCAACAGCATGGCCCACGCGTTGGAAACCACTTTCTCGGTACCGCTGTGGGCGACCGGCCTGATCACAATGGTGATCGTCGGCCTGGTGATTCTCGGCGGTATTCGCCGCATCGGTGTGGTCGCCGCGTCGCTCGTACCGTTCATGTGCCTGGCGTACCTGATCGCCGCTGCCGTGGTGCTGGTAGTCAATGCCTCGGCCATTCCGGCGGCATTCGACCTGATCTTCACCCACGCCTTCACGCCGATCGCCGCAACCGGTGGCTTCGCCGGCGCAGCGGTCATGGCGGCGATTCGCTTCGGTGTTGCTCGCGGCATCTTCTCCAACGAGGCGGGCCTTGGTACCGCTGGTATCGCTCAGGCGGCCGGAACCACCACCAGCTCGGTGCGCTCGGGCATGATCGGCATGCTGGGTACATTCATCGACACCATCATCGTCTGCTCGATGACCGGCCTGGCGATCATCTGCACCGGGGTCTGGACCAGCGGCGAAAGCGGCGCAGCTTTGTCCGCGGCAGCCTTCGAGTCGGCCATGCCGGGCATCGGTGGCATCATCCTGACTATCGCGCTGGTGGTTTTCGCCTTTACCACAATCCTTGGCTGGAGCTATTTCGGCGAGAAGTGCTGGGAGTTCCTGGTCGGCACGCGAGCCATCTGGCCGTTCCGCGTGATCTGGGTTCTGGCAGTGCCGTTCGGCGCCATCGCCCAGCTCGACTTCGCCTGGCTGTTGGCCGATACCCTCAACGGCCTGATGGCGATCCCCAACCTGGTTTCGCTGTTGCTGCTGAGTCCGGTAGTGGTCAAGCTGACCAAGGAATATTTCGCACGTAGCTGATGTCCGATAGCGACCGGTGCAGGCCAGCCAGCGCTGCATCGGTCGTGCAACTGGAACGAGCCCGTGTCGACCACCCAGGTCGTGGAGCTGCGCGTTCCACGACCTTTTTTATGCCTATTCATATCGAGGAGCGAAGCAAATGACTGAAATCACCCTGAAAGGCACACCGATCCAAGTGGCCGGTGACTTTCCCCAGGCCGGCCAGCAGGCCAAGGCGTTCCGCCTGGTGGGCGCTGACCTTTCCGATGTCGAGCTGTCGAGCCTTGCCGGCAAGCGCAAGATTCTCAACATCTTCCCGAGCATCGATACACCGACCTGCGCCACCTCGGTGCGCAAGTTCAATGCTCAGGCCAATGCCCTGGAAAACACCGTGGTGCTGTGCATCTCCGCCGACCTGCCGTTCGCGCAGAAGCGCTTCTGCGGCGCCGAGGGGCTGGAGAATGTCATCAACCTGTCCACCATGCGCGGTGCCGAGTTCCTCAAGGATTACGGCGTAGCGATTGCCAGCGGCCCGCTGGCAGGGGTCGCGGCTCGCGCGGTAGTCGTGCTCGACGAACAGAATCGCGTCCTGCACAGCGAGCTGGTCAACGAGATCGGCAGTGAACCGAACTACGAGGCAGCCATCGCCTCGCTTGGCTGATCTGCCTTGCTACGACGAAACGGCGAGTGGCTTTCAATAGCACTCGCCGTTTCGTTTTCTGGCGACAGAAATCCATCGGTTGGTGCGAAACCGCCCGTCGTCGTCAATTAGCGTGAACCCTCCGAGACAACTACTTTCAGGCATGCCGCCCGGCTTCAGCGTCGCGGGTGTGGAGAAGTCTGCAAAAGTGGCAAATAGGCAGCTTTTCAAAAATCTTTTCGCTCAGCTGCTGTCATAGCGCTGATGCCCATTGAATGGATTCAGTTTATGCCTACCTCAGAGATCAAGAAAATCGGTGTTTCCGGAACCGGAATGATCGCCCACGGCTTTGTGCGGTTAATCAAGAAACACTATCCGGACATGGAAATCTCGCGCGTCCTGACACGCCGACCGCTCTCAACGATGGCTGACTTCCCGTTGGCAGACGTCCTCACCAATTCGCTGGACGAGCTGATCGATCATTCCGATCTGATTGTCGAGTGCAGCGGTGACGTGTTCCATGGGACTTCAGTTATCGAACGCGCTTTCGAAGCGGGCTTACAGGTGGTGACGGTCAACGCCGAACTGCAGGTGACCACGGGCTCCTTCCTGGCTGGCAGGGGTTTCCTCACCGAAGCCGAGGGCGACCAGCCAGGTTCGCTTGCGGCCCTGCATGAAGACGCGCTGCAGATGGGCTTTCAGCCGCTGGTGTACGGCAACATGAAGGGCTATCTGAACCATGATCCGTCACCGGAAGACATGGCCTACTGGGCCAATCGACAGGGGATCAGCGTCGATCAGACCACGTCCTTCACCGACGGCACCAAGGTGCAGATCGAGCAGGTGATCATCGGTAACGGCCTGGGCGCCACCATTACCCGTCGGGGCATGGAGGGGCTGGCCTCGACCAACCTGGACGACAGCGCCAGCCTGCTCGGCATGATGGCCGAGCGAGCAGGGCAGCCAATCGTCGACTACGTCATACCTTCCGGCTACCCGGCCGGCGGCGTGTTCCTGGTGGGCAGGCACGACGAGGATCAGGCGCAGGCAATCGAGTACTTCAAGCTGGGCCGCGGGCCGTTCTACACGCTGGTGCGTCCGTTCCACCTCTGCTCGCTGGAAGTGGGCAAGACCGTGCGCCGCGTGCTGAATGGCGGTGGTGTGCTGCTCAACAACTCGACCGAGCCGACCCTCGGCGTTGCGGCCATCGCCAAGCGCGCCATGAAGCCGGGTGAGCTGATCGAGCGCGGCATCGGCGGTTTCCAGTTCCGTGGCGAGGCGATCAAGCTGGCCGAGCACCCGGATCACGTGCCGATCGGTCTGCTGCGCAAGACTGCGCTCAAACGCGCCGTCGAGCCTGGCCAGATCATCACCTTCGACGACATCGACATTTTGCCGAGTCGCGCGCTGGATATCGTGCTGGAGCAGCGCAAGCCGCGCATGACCCAGGTCGAGAGCAAAGGGTCGACCGCACCAGGCATCAGCACCATGGGAATGCTCGCCTTCGGTGGTTGAACGACGCTCAAACAAAAAGGCCGCTGTCTGACGTCAGCGGCCTTTTTGTTTCTGTTGTCGGTGATGATCGAAAGAGCGGCGATGCAGGACCGCCGCGTTGCCGTCAGGCCTTGCGCATGGACCAGTAGCGTGGCTTGAACAGGTCGCGCTCGCCGAGCAAGGTCACGCCGGCGGCGAAACCGATCAGCACCAGGCCGATATAGACGCAGAGTTCGATAAAGCCTTGTGGCTGGGGCACGAAGTGCAGCGCGGCGGCCAGTACCGCTGCTGTCGCGGCCCAGCGCGCGAGCACAGCCACACCGGCGCCCTTGGGCGAGGCGCGATAGACGAACAACCCCATGAACAGCGCCTGCAGCGTGACACCGCTGGAGAAGGCCAGTGCCAGGCCTGCGGCGCCATAGTGCTTGTAAAGCGCGGCATCCAGGGCGATGGTCATGGCCGAGCTGATCAGCGTGATCACCAGAAACAGGCGAACCTGGTGCTGGGCGAGCAGGGCGCGGCCCCAGAGCAGGGCGAGCCCCATCGACGGCAGACCAAGCGCGTAGATGACCATCAGCGAGGCGGTTGCCTGGGTTTGCGTGGCGCCGAACTCGCCGCGCTCGAGCAGTACCGCGACCACCGCTTCCGGGAAGGAGCAAAGCACGACGGTGGCCGGCACGAGGAACAGCAACGTCGCCAGCAGCCCCTTGCGAATCACCGCGGCATGAGCGCTGTGATCCTGCTCGTTCCAGCTGGAGGAGAACTGCGGAAAGAGCACGGAAAGCACGGACATCGCGTACAGCGTCAGCGGGATGGTGACGATGCGGAAGGCGAACGACAGCATGGTGATGCTGCCTTCCTCAAGGAATGAGGCGAACATCCGCTCGGCCAAAATGCACGCCTGCTGGGCGCCAGCGGCCATCAGTACCGGGGCGAATGCCAGGCCGAACTGACTGCCGTGACCTTTTTCCAGCGGTTGCGCCTCTCCCCGCAGGTAATGAATACGGCGGTGCTGCACGACGATCAGGGCCAACTGCGGCAAAAGCATGCCGAGAAAGATCACCATGCCGCTGGGTTCGAACAGCAGAATCCCGATGATGGCCCCGGCATTGAGCAGCAGGGTTCGTGTCATCGGCATGACGAACACGTTGTCCATGTTGAGCAACGCGCCCTGGCAGTACAGCGCGGCCTGTACGCCGATCAGCAGCGCGCCGACGCAGAAAACCAGTTGTCCGTTGGCGACCTGTTCCGGTGTCCAGCCCGGTGCCAGGGCGTTCAGCACCCAGTAGCTGGTCAGCAGTATCAGCAGGCAGGCCGCGCCACCGAGCAGCATGATGCGCCAGTAAAGCCAGCGCGCGACCGCCTCGAATAGCGATTGCGACTGGCTGCGCAGCTTCTGCAGGTAAGGGATCATGGCGTCGCGCAAGGCGAGGCCGAGGAAGTTCTCGAAGAACAGCGGCAGGATCAGGGCGACGAAGATGAGGTCCGCTTCCCAGCTGAGGCCGAAGGAGCGGGCGATGAACAGATCGCGAAGAAACCCGAGAAGAAAACTGGCGACGGTCAACGCCAGAATGACCAGCGATACATTCATTCCTTGATCCTTGCTGGCCATCGATGATGGCCCGTTAGCGACACGACAATGTCCGATTCGACGTGCTGGCAGACCACACGGCCTGCTTACAGCTCTTCCCCTCGCAGCTCGGTGCCCGAGAAGAACGCTAAATAGACTTAAGACCCGGCACATGGTTCCGACGCGCACCGGCCTGTCTGGGGCTCTTCATACATGCCGATACGTAAAAATGCCGTAAAGGCACTTTGCGAGCGGTTCGCGACTGCTTATGGTTCACGCTCCTTTTCAAGCGAACCCCGTTCATGACCGTGGCTCATCCTTCTTCCGCGCGTTCCAGCCTTCGTTGGCTGCTCATCATCCTCGCCGTAGCTGCCATCGGGCTGCTGGTCTGGTGGCTGTGGCCTGCACCTCAGGAAACCCCTCAGCGGCCGGGCGGGCGTCCGGGCTTCGGCGCGTTTGGCGGGCCTGTGCCCGTGCGCGTGGCCAAGGTGGAGCAGGGTGAATTCGAGGTCTTCAACAAGGCGCTCGGCAGCGTGACGCCGTTGAATACCGTCAATCTGCGCAGCCGGGTCGGTGGCGAGCTGGTCGAGCTGCGTTTCGAGGAGGGGCAGCGTGTCAAGAAGGGCGATCTGCTGGCGGTGATCGACCCACGCCCATACAAGGTCGCGCTGCAGCAGGCAGAGGGCACCTTGCAGCAGAACCGCGCGCAGCTGAAGAACGCGCAGGTGGATTTCGAGCGCTATCGCGGTCTCTACGCCGATGACAGCATCGCCAAGCAGACCCTGGATACCCAGGAAGCGCTGGTCAGCCAGTACCAGGGCACGCTGGCCGCCAATCAGGCGTCGGTCAACGAGGCGCGCCTGAATCTCGAGTTCACCCAGATTCGCTCGCCCATCGATGGTCGGGTCGGCCTGCGCCAGCTCGATGTGGGCAATCTGGTCGCTGCCAACGACACCACGCCGCTGGTGGTGATCACCCAGACCCAGCCGATGTCCATCAGCTTCACCCTGCCCGAAGGCGAGTTGCTGCCGGTGCTGACGCGCTATCGCCAGGGCGATGAGCTTGCAGTGCAGATCTGGGATCGCGGTGAAAAGATCCAGTTTGGCGAGGGCGTGCTGGAGAGCATCGATAACCAGATTGATGCGACTACCGGCACGCTGCGACTGAAGGCGCGTTTCGACAATGAAGCGGAGCTGCTGATCCCCAACCAGTTCGTCAACGTGCGCCTGCGGGTGGAGACCCTGCGTGACGCCGTGTTGATTCCGTCTGCGGCGCTGCAGTTCGGTTCGCGCGGCACCTTCGCCTATGTCGTCGGCGACGACAACAAGGTGGAGCTACGGACGTTGCAGGCCGGGCCTACCAACGGCGCGACCACGGTGGTGCTCGACGGCTTGAAGGTGGGCGAGCGGGTGGTGATGGAAGGCACCGACCGACTGCGCGATGGCGCTGAAGTGGAGGTCGTCGGCAGCCAGCGCATGGCCGAGCAGGCTGCGGAAAATCCGGTGCTCGGGGGCGGTGAGGCTGCGGAGCGCGAAGAGCGATGAACATCTCGCGGTTGTTCATCCTGCGACCGGTTGCTACCACGCTGAGCATGATCGCAATCCTGCTGGCAGGACTGATCGCCTACAAGCTGTTGCCAGTGGCGGCATTGCCACAGGTGGACTACCCGACGATCCGTGTGATGACGCTGTATCCCGGGGCCAGCCCCGAAGTCATGACCAGCGCCGTTACCGCACCGCTGGAGCGCCAGTTCGGGCAGATGCCGGGGCTCGAGCAGCTGTCATCCACCAGCTCCGGCGGCGCTTCGGTGATTACCCTGCGTTTCTCGCTGGACGTGGCGCTGGATGTGGCCGAGCAGGAAGTGCAGGCCGCGATCAACGCGGCGAACAATTTGCTGCCCAACGATCTGCCGGCGCCGCCGGTGTACAACAAGGTCAACCCGGCCGACACGCCGGTGCTGACCCTGGCCGTGACGTCCGAATCGCTGCCGCTGCCCAAACTGCATGATCTGGTCGACACGCGCATGGCGCAGAAACTGGCGCAGATCAACGGCGTCGGCATGGTCAGTATCGCTGGTGGCCAGCGCCCGGCGGTGCGTATCCGCACCAACCCGGAAGCACTTGCCGCGTACGGCCTTTCGCTGGCCGACGTGCGCTCGCTGATCACCAGCTCCAACGTCAACCAGCCCAAAGGCAACTTCGACGGCCCGACCCGGGTGTCGATGCTCGACGCCAACGACCAGCTGAAAACGCCTGAGGAATATGCCGAGCTGATCCTCACCTATGAGGATGGCGCCGCGCTGCGGCTTAAGGATGTCGCCGACATCATCGACGGCGCCGAGAACGAGCGCCTCGCGGCCTGGGCCAACGAGAGCCAGGCGGTGCTGCTCAACGTCCAGCGCCAGCCCGGTGCCAATGTCATCGACGTGGTCGAACGCATCCAGGCGCTGCTGCCGGAAGTGACGGCCAGCATGCCGGCCGGCCTGGATGTGGTGGTGCTCACCGACCGTACCCAGACCATCCGCGCCGCCGTCACCGATGTGCAGCATGAGCTGATGCTCGCCACCTTCCTGGTGGTGATGGTCACCTTCGTCTTTCTCAAGAAGCTCTCGGCCACGGTGATCCCGTCAATTGCCGTGCCGCTGTCACTGGTCGGCACCTTCGCGGTGATGTACGTCTGCGGTTTCTCCCTGAACAACCTGACCTTGATGGCGCTGACGATTGCCACCGGCTTCGTGGTGGACGATGCCATCGTCATGCTGGAGAACATCGCGCGGCACCTGGAGGAGGGCGAGACACCGCTCAACGCCGCGCTCAAGGGCGCACGGCAGATCGGTTTTACGCTGATCTCGCTGACCTTCTCGCTGATCGCCGTGCTGATCCCGCTGCTGTTCATGCAGGACGTCGTCGGCCGGCTGTTTCGCGAGTTCGCCATCACCCTGGCGGTGGCGATTCTGATCTCGCTGGTGGTGTCGCTGACGCTGACGCCGATGATGTGCGCCAAGCTGCTCAAGCCGCAGACGGCCGCCGACGCCAAGCCTGACTGGGTCGAGCGCCTGATCGGCGGTTACTCGCGCTGGCTGACCTGGGTATTGCGCCACCAGACGCTGACCCTTCTGGTCGCAGTTGCGACGCTTGGCCTTACCGTCGTGCTCTATCTCGCCGTGCCCAAGGGCTTCTTCCCGGTGCAGGACACCGGTGTGATCCAGGGCATCAGCGAGGCGCCGCAGTCGATCTCCTTCCGCGCCATGAGCGAGCGCCAGCAGGCACTGGCGCGGGTGATTCTTGCCGATCCGGCGGTGGACAGCTTGTCGTCCTACATCGGCGTGGATGGCGACAACGTCACGCTCAACAGCGGCCGCCTGCTGATCAATCTCAAGCCCCACGGCGAGCGAGACCTGACTGCCAGCCAGATCATCGACCGGCTGCGACCGGAGCTGGCCAAGGTGCCAGGTATCGAGCTGTACCTGCAGCCGGTGCAGGATCTGTCCATCGAGGACCGGATCAGCCGCACGCAATTCCAGTTCAGCCTCGAAACGCCGGACGGCGAGCTGTTGCAGGAGTGGACGCCGCGGCTGGTCGAGGCGCTGCGCGAGCGGCCGGAGCTGACCGATGTGGCCAGCGACCTGCAAAGCAGCGGTCTGCAGATCTATCTGGACATCGACCGCGACGCCGCGGCGCGCCTGGGCATCCAGGTTGCGGATATCACCGATGCGCTGTACGACGCCTTCGGCCAACGGCAGATTTCCACCATCTTCACCCAGGCCAGTCAGTACCGCGTGGTGCTGGAGGCAGAGGCGGGCAACCGCCTCGGCCCGCAGGCGCTGGAGCAACTATTCGTGCAGAGCGAAGGTGGCACGCCGGTGCGGCTGTCCAGCCTGGCGACGCTGGAACAACGCAACGCGCCCTTGCTGATCAACCATATCGGCCAGTTCCCGGCGGTGACCCTGTCGTTCAACCTGGCTAGCGGCGTGTCGCTCGGCAAGGCGGTGGAAGTGATCGAAGCGGTGGAGCAGGAGATCGGCCTGCCGGCCGGTATCCAGACGCGCTTCCAGGGTGCGGCCGAGGCGTTCCGCGCCTCGCTGTCGAGCACGCTGCTGCTGATCCTCGCCGCGGTGGTGACCATGTACATCGTGCTCGGCGTGCTCTACGAGAGCTATATCCACCCGATCACCATCCTCTCCACCCTGCCCTCGGCGGCGGTCGGTGCCTTGCTAGCCTTGTTGCTGACCGGTAACGACCTCGGGCTGATCGCGATCATCGGCATCATCCTCTTGATCGGCATCGTCAAGAAGAACGCGATCATGATGATCGACTTCGCCCTGGAGGCCGAACGGCAGCAGGGCATGAGTCCGCAGGACGCGATCTATCGCGCGGCGCTGCTGCGTTTCCGGCCGATCCTGATGACCACGCTGGCGGCGCTGTTCGGTGCGATTCCACTGATGCTGGCATCCGGCTCCGGTGCCGAGTTGCGCCAGCCGCTCGGCCTGGTGCTGGTCGGCGGTCTGCTGCTCAGCCAGCTGCTGACGCTGTTCACCACACCGGTGATCTACCTGTTCTTCGACCGCCTCGGCCAGCGCTTTGGGCGTCGCCGCGAGCCGCTGGCGGAGGCTCAAGCGTGAGCCGGCCTGCGATCGTGCGGGGGCGGGTATGAACCTTTCCGCACCCTTTATCGCCCGTCCCGTGGCGACCATGTTGCTCAGTCTGGCGATCCTGTTGCTGGGTG
Source organism: Stutzerimonas kunmingensis (assembly GCF_032106285.1). Lineage (GTDB taxonomy): Bacteria > Pseudomonadota > Gammaproteobacteria > Pseudomonadales > Pseudomonadaceae > Stutzerimonas > Stutzerimonas kunmingensis_B. Next base: position 75,754 of record NZ_DAMCPO010000008.1, on the reverse strand, counting down.
GTGTCAGCTTCGGCCTGCTGCCGGTATCGCCGCTGCCGAACATGGATTTCCCGGTAATCACCGTGCAGGCCAGCCTACCCGGCGCCAGCCCGGAGATCATGGCCTCCAGCGTGGCCACGCCACTGGAGCGCTCGCTGGGCAGCATCGCCGGCGTCAGCCAGATGACCAGTCGCAGCAGCCAGGGCTCGACGCGGATCATCATCCAGTTCGACCTGGACCGCGAGATCAATGGCGCCGCCCGCGACGTGCAGGCGGCCATCAACGCCGCGCGCAACCTGCTGCCCAGCGGCATGCGCAGCATGCCCACCTACCGCAAGATCAATCCGTCCCAGGCACCGATCATGGTGCTCTCGCTGACCTCGGACGTGCTGGACAAGGCCGAGCTGTACGACATCGGCTCGACCATCCTGGCGCAGAAGCTGTCGCAGGTGTCCGGCGTCGGCGAAATCCAGGTCGGCGGCAGCTCGCTGCCCGCCGTGCGCATCGAGCTGCAGCCGCAGCAGCTGGAGCAGTACGGCGTGTCGCTGGACGAAGTGCGCCAGACCATCGCCAACGGCAACGTGCGCCGACCCAAGGGCATGGTCGAGGACGCGGACCGCCACTGGCAGGTTCGCGCCAACGATCAGCTGCACGAGGCGGCCGACTACACACCGCTGATCATCCGCTACCAGGACGGTGCAGCGCTGCGCCTGGGCGATGTCGCAAAGGTGCGCGATTCGGTGGAGGACCGCTACAACAGCGGCTTCTTCAACAACGAGCAGGCGGTGCTGCTGATCGTCAATCGCCAGGCCGGCGCCAACATCATCGAAACCATCGAGGGCATCCGCCGCGAACTGCCGGCGCTGCAGGCGATCATGCCCGGCAGCGTCGATCTGAACATCGCCATGGACCGCTCGCCGGTGATCCGCGCCACGCTGCACGAGGCCGAACGCACGCTGCTGATCGCGGTGGCGCTGGTCATCGTGCTGGTGTTCCTGTTCCTCGGCAGCCTGCGTACTGCATTGATCCCGGCGCTGGCGGTGCCGGTGTCGCTGGTCGGTACCTTTGCCGTGATGTACCTGTTCGGCTTCTCGCTGAACATCCTCTCGCTGATGGCGCTGATCCTGGCCGCGGGCCTGGTGGTGGACGACGCCATTGTGGTGCTGGAGAACATCGCCCGGCATATCGACGACGGCATGTCGCCGTTGAAGGCCGCCTACGTCGGCACCCGCGAAGTCGGTTTCACGTTGCTGTCGATGAACCTCTCACTGGTGGTGGTATTCGTCTCCATCCTCTACATGGGCGGCATCGTCGAGCGGCTGTTCCGCGAGTTTTCCATCACCCTGGCGGCGGCGATCCTGGTCTCGCTGCTGGTTTCGCTGACGCTGACACCGATGCTCTGCGCGCGCTGGCTCAAACCGCATCAGCCCGCGCAGGAAGGGCGCCTGCAGCGCTGGAGCCACCAGGCCCATCAGTGGTTGCTGCGTCACTACGACCGGTCGCTGAGCTGGGCACTGCGGCACCGTCGCATCACGCTGCTGAGCCTGCTGGCGACCATCGCGCTGAACGTTGTGCTCTACGTGCAGGTGCCAAAGACCTTCCTGCCGCAGCAGGACACCGGCCAGCTGACCGGCTTTATCCGCGGTGATGACGGCCTGTCCTTCCAGGTCATGCAGCCGAAGATGGAAGTCTTCCGCAAGGCGGTGCTGGCGGATCCGGCGGTGGAGAGCGTGGCGGGCTTCATCGGCGGGCAGGGCGGTATCAACAACGCCTTCATGATCGTGCGCCTCAAACCGCTGAGCGAGCGGAAGATCTCGGCGCAGAAGGTCATCGAGCGCATCCGCAAGAACCAGCCCAAGGTGCCTGGCGGGCGCATGTTCCTCATGGCCGATCAGGACCTGCAGTTCGGCGGTGGCCGGCAGAGCAGCTCGGCCTATTCCTACACGTTGTTGGCGAGCGACCTGAACGACCTGCGCACCTGGGTGCCGCGGGTCACCCAGGCACTGTCGGCGCTGCCGGAACTGACCAGCATCGACGCCAATGACGGCGAGGGCGCGCAGCAGATCAGCCTGAAGATCGATCGCGATGCGGCCAAGCGTCTGGGCATCGACATGAGCACGGTGACCACGCTGCTCAACAACGCCTTCAGCCAGCGGCAGATTTCCACCATCTACGAATCGCTCAACCAGTACCAGGTGGTGATGGAGATCGACCCCAGCTACGCGCAGTACCCCGAGGTACTGGAGCAGATCCACATCATCACCGAGGATGGCCGACGCGTGCCGCTCGCCGCGTTCGCCCGCTACGAACGCAGCCTGGAGGAGGATCGAGTCAGCCACGACGGGCAGTTCGCTGCGGAGAACATCGATTTCGACCTCGCGCCTGACGTCAGCCTCGATCAGGCGACCCTGGCCATCGAGCGCGCGGTAGCCGCCATCGGCATGCCGAGTGAGGTACAGGGCCGCCTCGGCGGCACCGGCAGCGCCTTCGAGAGCACCCAGCAAGGCCAGCCACTGATGATTCTCGGCGCCTTGCTGCTGGTCTATATCGTGCTGGGCATCCTCTACGAGAGCTACATCCATCCGCTGACCATTCTCTCGACACTGCCATCGGCCGGGGTCGGCGCGCTGCTGGCGATCATCCTTACCGGCGACCAGTTCAGCCTGATCTCGCTGCTCGGGCTGTTCCTGCTGATCGGCGTGGTGAAGAAGAACGCGATCCTGATGATCGACCTGGCCCTGCAGTTCGAGCGCAACGACAGGCTGTCGCCCGCCGATTCGATCCATCGCGCCTGCCTGCTGCGTTTCCGGCCGATCCTGATGACCACCATGGCTGCCATTCTCGGCGCGCTGCCGCTGCTGCTCGGCGGCGCGGAGGGCGCCGAGATGCGCCAGCCGCTGGGTCTGACCATCATCGGCGGCCTGCTGCTGAGCCAGATCCTGACCCTCTACACCACGCCGGTGGTCTATCTGTACCTGGACCGCCTGCGTCATCGTTTCAACAGCTGGCGCGGTATTCGCACCGATGCCGCCCTGGAAAACCCGCTATGAATCCGTCGTCGCTGAACCCCTCATCGCTGAAGCATGCCCTGCGGCCCCTCGCTGCTGCCGTGCTGGCCCTGTCGTTGGGCGCCTGTACCCTGGGGCCGGACTATCAACGTCCAGAGCTGCCCGTGGCTACCGAATTCAAACAGGCCGAAGGCTGGAAAGCCGCGGCGCCGGCCGATGTGCTGGAGCGTGGCGAGTGGTGGCGGCTTTATGGCGATGCCGAGCTGGACGCCCTGGTCGCCCGACTGAATGTCGACAATCAGAACCTGGCCGCGGCCGAGGCCCAGTTCCGTCAGGCCCGGGCACTGGTACGCGGTGCACGCTCTCAGCTGTTCCCGATCCTTTCCGGCAGCGCCGGCGTGACCCGTTCGGCGCAGGGCAGCGGCAGCTCTGACACCAGCGGCGGCTCGTTCGGCAGTGGCGTCAGCGAAAGCTACGAAGCGGGCCTGAGTGCGTCCTGGGAGGCGGATATCTGGGGCCGGCTGCGGCGCAATCTGGAAGCGAACCGCGCCAGCATGCAGGCCAGCGCCGCAGACTTGGCCGCAGTGCGGCTGAGCCTGCAGGCCGAGCTGGTGCAGACCTACCTGCAGCTGCGGGTGATCGACGAACATCAACGCCTGCTCGACCAGACCGTCGCGGCTTACGCACGCTCGCTGCGCCTGACCGAGAACCAGTATCGGGCCGGCATCGTGCCGAAATCCGACGTCGCCCAGGCGCAGACGCAGCTCAAGAGCACCCAGGCCCAGGCCATCGACCTGCGCTGGCAGCGGGCGCAGATGGAACATGCGATCGCCGTGCTCATCGGCGTTGCGCCCTCGGAGCTGGATATTGCAGTGCGCGAGGACATCCCCGGGTTGCCAGGCGTGCCGCTGGCCGTGCCGTCACAGCTGCTGGAACGCCGCCCCGATATCGCCGCCGCCGAGCGCCAGGTCATGGCGGCTAATGCCAACATCGGCGTTGCCGAAGCGGCCTGGTACCCGGACCTGACGCTTTCGGCGAGCGGTGGTTACCGCAACAGCAGCTTCAGCGACCTGTTCAGTGTGCCCAACCGTTTCTGGTCGCTCGGCCCGCAACTCGCGCTGACACTGTTGGACTTCGGCAGCCGGCGCGCCGAACTGGAGCGTGCCGAAGCCAGTTACGACCAGACCGTGGCCACTTACCGGCAGACCGTGCTCGATAGCTTCCGCGAGGTGGAGGATTACCTGGTGCAGCTGCGGGTGCTGGAAGAGGAGGCGGTGGTGCAGCGCGAGGCGCTGGAGGCGGCACAGGAGTCCCTGCGTCTGATCGAGAACCAGTACCGGGCAGGCACCGTCGATTTCCTCAGCGTTGCCACGGTGCAGACCACAGCGCTGAACAACGAGCGCACCAACCTGACCCTGCTGGGCGATCGGCTGACCGCCAGTGTGCTGCTGATCGCCGCGCTGGGCGGTGGCTGGGATAGCCAGCAGCTGGACCAGCCACCGACGGCTGCGACCTCGCCGGACGCGCCCTGATTCCGGCCGCGAAGCCGGCACCAAAAAAAAAGCCCCGCCGGATCGGCGGGGCTTTTGCGTCTTATGCGGCGTCGCTTTCGGCGGTCAATTGCGCTGCTTGCGATTGACGGTCTGGGCTGCCTTGATGATGTCCGCGCCGATCACCGGCTCGAACTGCTGCCAAACCGGACGCATCGCTTCGCGCCAGCGTTCGCGCTCTTCCGGGGTCAGGCTGACGATCTCGGTCGTTCCCGCCTGGCGAATGCGCTCGCGGTCGGCCTGATTAAGCTCCTCGGCCTCGCGGTTCACCATGTAGCTCACCTCGTCGAGGATGGCTTCCAGCTCGAAACGGATCTTGTGCGGCATGCCCATCCAGAAACGGGTGTTGCTGACCACCATGTAATCGAGCACACCGTGGTCGCTCTCGATGATGTAGGGCTGCACGGTATGCATCTTCTTGCTGTAGATGTTCGACCAGGGATTCTCCGCCCCCTGTACGGTGCCGGTACGCAGGGCGTCGTAGACATCGGCGAAGGCGATCTTCTGGGTCGATGCGCCGACAGCACCGAACTGCGCCTCGAGCACGGCCGACGGTTGAATGCGGAAGCTCAGCCCCGAGGCATCGCTCGGCTGGCGTAGCATGCGGGTCGCCGAGAGCTGCTTCATGCCGTTGTGCCAGTAGGCCAGGCCGGTGATGTTCTGGTCTTCCATAGAGCGCAGCAGCTGCTTGCCCTTGGTGCGCTTCTGGAAGCGGTTTACCGCGTCGATATCGTCGAACAGGAAGGGCAGGTCGAATACCTGCAGCTGCTTGGTGTATTGCTCGAACTTCGCCAGTGACGGTGCCAGCAGCTGCACTTCGTTGTTGCGCAATGCCTCCAGCTCCGTGGCATCACCGAACAGCGTCGAATTCGGGTAGACCTCGACGCTTACCTGGCCGGGCAGGCGCTCTTCGGCCAGGCGTTTGAACATCAGCGCACCCTTGCCCTTGGGCGTGTCTTCGGCCACTACGTGAGAAAACTTGATGACGATGGGCTCCGCCTGGGCGAATGCGCTGGTGACCGCCAGCACAAGCCCGGCAAGGGTAATGATCGGCTTCATGAAAGACTCTTTATTCTGGTTGGTTGGCAGTGCATCCAGGCGGACCGACCGCGAGGACGCTTCTAGGCTTTCAGCCGCTCCTTATGCCAAAGATAGGTGACGACTGAAAGCGCTTTCCCCAACCAACCCGGCGGGAGCGGCACCGTGTCACATTTCTGCGCGACCTCCCTCGGACTGCAACTGCTCTGCCGCGGCCGTTCGCGGCGTCTGCTCGGGGACTTCCCAGCCACCGCCAAGGGCCTTGTACAGCGCCACCACCCCGCGATAGAGCTCCACTTCGGCTTGCGCCTGAGCGTCTTCGGCCGTCAGGCGCTCGCGCTCGGCATCTAGCAGCACGAGGAAATCGGCAGTGCCTTCGCGATAGCGGATCTCCGCCTGCTGCGCGGCTGCGCGGCTGGCTGTCGACTGGCGGACCAAAGAAAGCAGGCGCTGCTGGGCGTTGGCGTAGTCGCTGAAGGCGTTCTCTGACTCTTCCAGTGCCAGCAATACCTGTTGCTCATAGCTGGCCAGCGCCGCATCGGCGTCGGCTTCGGCACCACGCAGGCGGGCCCGCACGCTGCCCAGGTCGAATGCTGCCCAGCTGATGCTCGGCGCCACGCCCCAGGCCCGCGCCGCGCTGGAACCGATCTGCGAGCCGCGCCCGGCAACGAAGCCGAGAAAGCCCGACAGACTCACGCGCGGAAACAGGTCGGCCGTCGCCACGCCGACATCGGCAGTGGCCGCAGCCAGCTGACGCTCGGCTGCACGAATGTCCGGGCGCCGGCGCAGCAGCTCGCCGGGATCGCCAATCGGTAGCGGCTTGGCGATTGCCGGCAGCTCGCGGGGCGAGAGGTCGACGCTGAGCTGATCGGCGCGCTGGCCGAGCAGGGTGGCGATGCGGTTGCGCGCACGCGCCTGCTGCGCCCTGAGCTGTGGCAGGCTGGCCTCGGTGGCCGCCAGACGGGCATCGGCGCGTAGAACGTCGAGCTCGCTGCCGACGCCCGCTTCGCGCAGCTGTTCGGTCAGTTCATGGGAATTGCGCTGGTTGGCCAGGTTGTCGCGGGCGATGCGCTCACGCAGCTGGGCACCGCGCAGCTGACCGTAGGCATCCACCAGCTCGGCAATCAGGCTGACCTGCAGCTGGTAGAGCTCGGCCTCGACGGCATCAGCCTGCGCCTCGCTGGATTCCAGGCGGCGCTGGATGCGGCCGAACAGGTCCAGCTCCCAGGCCATGTCCAGCCCGAGGTCGTAGCGCTCGGCATTCACGCGCTGTTCGGTCACGCCGGGTTGCTGGGCCTTGCCGATATCGGCGCTGGCGCCGGCAGTGACAGTGGGCAGACGATCATTGCTGACGTCATCGCGAATAGCCCGTGCCGCCCGTAGGCGGGCATAGGCGATGCGCAGTTCGCGGTTCTCGGCCAGGGCTTCGCCGACCAGGGCGTCCAGCGTCGGGTCGTCGAACTGCTGCCACCAGGCCGCTTCGAAGCGTGAGTGGTCGTATTCGCCAGCCGAAGCGCTATCGATACGCGCCGGTTCCGGCTGCGGTGCCCGGTAATCGGGGCCTACCGCACAGGCGCTCAGTGCCAGAGTGAGCAGGGAAAGGGCGAAGAACTTCATGCGCGGGCCTCCTTGTAAACCGCTTTGCGGGCTTCGCGTTTCTCGACGAAGGCACGAATCACCAGATAGAACACCGGGGTCAGCAGCAGGCCGAAGAAGGTGACGCCGAGCATGCCGCTGAACACCGCGACGCCCATGGCATGACGCATCTCGGCACCGGCCCCGCTGGAAAGCACCAGCGGCACCACGCCCATGATGAAGGCGAAGCTGGTCATCAGGATCGGCCGCAGACGCAGGCGGCAGGCTTCGAGGATTGCGGCCAGCCGGTCCATGCCTTCCTCCTGCTTGTCCTTGGCGAACTCGACGATGAGGATGGCGTTCTTGCATGCCAGGCCCACCAGCACGATCAGGCCGATCTGGGTGAACACGTTGTTGTCGCTACCGGCGAGGATCACCCCGGTGATCGCCGAGAGCAGCGTCATCGGCACGATCAGGATCACCGCCAGCGGCAGGCTCCAGCTCTCGTATTGCGCTGCCAGCACCAGGAAGGCCAGTAGCACGCAGAGCGGGAAGACGAATATCGCGGTGTTGCCGGCGAGGATCTGCTGGTAGGTCAGCTCGGTCCATTCGTAGCTCATGCCATTCGGCAACTCAGCCTTGAGCAGACGCTCCATGGCCGCCTCGGCCTGACCGGAGCTGTAGCCCGGCGCGGCCGCGCCGTTGATCTCGGCGGTGAGGAAGCCGTTGTAGTGCATCACCCGATCCGGGCCGGCGCTGTCCGTGACGTTGACGAAGGTCGACAGCGGGACCATCTCTCCGCGGTTGTTGCGCACCTTCAGCTGACCGATCTGCTCCGGTGCCAGGCGGAACTTCTGGTCGGCCTGGACGTTGACCTGATAGGTACGGCCGAAGCGGTTGAAGTCGTTGGCGTACAGCGAGCCCAGATAGACCTGCATGGTGTCGAAGATCTCGTCGATCGGCACGCCGTGGGTCTTGGCCTTCTCCCGGTCGATGTCGGCATCCACCTGCGGCACGTTGACCTGATAGCTGGTGAACAGGCCGGCCAGCTCCGGATAGTCCGCGCTCTTGGCGATGACGTTCTGCACCTGGCTGTACAGCTCCTCATAGCCGAGGTTGCCGCGGTCCTGCACCTGCACGCGGAAGCCGCCGATGGTGCCCAGGCCCTGCACGGGCGGCGGCGGGAAGATAGCGATAAAGGCGTCCTGGATCTGCGCGAACTGGCCGTTCAGATCTGCCGCGATGGCATTGGCCGAGAGTGACGGATCCTTGCGCTCATCGAAGGGCTTGAGCGGAGTAAAGACGATGCCGCTGTTCGGGCTGTTGGTGAAGCCGTTGATCGACAAGCCCGGGAAGGCCACGGTGTTCTCCACGCCCGGGTGCTTGCCGGCGATTTCCGACATGCGCTTGATCACGTCCTCGGTGCGGTCCAGGGTGGCGGCGTCCGGCAACTGGGCGAAGGCGACCAGGTACTGCTTGTCCTGCGGTGGCACGAAACCGGTCGGCGTGCTGGCGAAGCCCATGTAACCGAGGCCGACCAGTCCGACATAGACCACCAGCGCAATGCCGCTGCCGCGCAGGATGCGCCGCACCAGGCCGACGTAGCCGTGGCTGGCGCGGTCGAACATGCGGTTGAATGGGGCGAACAGCCAGCCGCCAAAAATCCGATCGAGCAGACGCGAGAAGCCGTCCTTTGGTGCGTCGTGCGACCTGAGGAGTGCGGCGGCCAGTGCCGGCGACAGGGTCAGGGAGTTGAACGCCGAGATCACCGTGGAAATGGCGATCGTCAGCGCGAACTGCTGGTAGAACTGCCCGGTGAGGCCGGAAATGAACGCCGTCGGGATAAACACCGCGCAGAGCACCAGCGCCGTGGCGATGATCGGCCCGGTCACTTCCTTCATGGCCTGACGGGTCGCTTCCTCAGGCGACTTGCCGAGGCCGATGTTGCGCTCGACGTTTTCCACCACGACGATGGCGTCGTCCACCACGATGCCGATGGCCAACACCAGGCCGAACAGCGACAGCGCGTTGAGCGAGAAACCGAGCAGGTGCATGACCGCGAAGGTGCCGATCAGCGACACCGGCACCGCGGCCAGTGGAATGATCGAGGCGCGCCAGGTCTGCAGGAACAGGATCACCACCAGCACCACCAGCACGATGGCCTCGAGCAGCGTATGCACCACTGCCTCGATGGAGCCGCGCACGAAGATGGTCGGGTCGTAGACGATCTCGTAGTCCACGCCTTCCGGGAAGTCGCGTTTCAGCTCGGCCATGCGTGCGCGCACCGAGTCGGAGATCTCGATGGCGTTCGAACCCGGGCGCTGGAATACCGGAATGGCGACGGCGGGCTGGTTGTTCAGCAGCGAACGCAGCGCGTACTGGCTGGAGCCCAGTTCGACACGGGCGATGTCCCGCAGGCGGGTGATCGAACCGTCTTCGCCGGCGCGGATGATGATGTTCTCGAATTCTTCCTCGGTGACCAGACGGCCCTGGGTGTTGATCGACAGCTGGAAGTCCGTCGCGCCCGGTGCCGGCGGTGCGCCCAGAGAACCTGCAGCAACCTGGCGATTCTGCTCGCGAATCGCATTGACCACGTCCGATGCGGTGAGGTTGCGCGAGGCGACTTTTTCCGGGTCGAGCCAGACGCGCAGGGAGTAATCGCCCATGCCGAACAGCTGCACATCGCCGATGCCATCCAGTCGCGCCAGCTCGTCCTTGACGTTGAGTGCGGCGTAGTTGGACAGGTAGAGCATGTCGTAGCGCTGATCCGGCGAGGTCAGGTGCACCACCATGGTCAGGTCCGGTGACGCCTTGTCCACGGTCACGCCGAGGCGCTGCACCTCGGTGGGCAAGGTCGGCATGGTGCGCGTGACGCGGTTCTGCACCTGCACCTGGGCGTTGTCCAGATCAGTGCCCAGGCCAAAGGTGATGGTCAGGGTCAGCTTGCCGTCGGCGGTCGCCTGGGACGACATGTAGAGCATGCCCTCGACGCCGGTGATGGCCTGTTCCAGCGGCGAGGCGACGGTTTCGCCAATCACCTTGGGGTTGGCGCCGGGGAAGTTGGCACGCACCACCACGGTGGGCGGGACGACTTCGGGGTATTCGCTGATCGGCAGCTGGAACAGCGAGATGGCCCCGCCGATGAGGATCACCAGCGACAGCACGGCGGCGAAAATCGGCCGTTTGATGAAGAATTGCGAGAAATTCATGGCGCACTCCGGGGTAGGGCGCGCGTCTGGCGCCCTGGCGGATCGATCGGATTGGCGCGGCAGGCGCGCCGGAGTTCAGGTCAGTTGCGGGAGGTGCTCAGCTGCTAGGACGCTGAGCCAGGCTGCGCTCGACGACCTGCGGTTTCATCGCCTCGCTGATCGCGCGGTTCTGCTGGCGCAGGGTGGCCAGCGTTTCGGCGTCGGCCATCGGCACCGAATCCGGCTGCACCGGGCTGCCCGGGCGCACCCGCTGCAGACCGTTCACCACGATGCTTTCGCCCTTGGCCAGGCCGCTGCGGACGATGCGCAACCCTTCCAGCTTGGGACCGAGCTCGACCGGGCGGTAGGCGACAGTGCCGTCTTCGGCCAGTACCAGGACGAACTTCTTGCCCAGATCCGTACCGACGGCGACGTCCTTGATCAGCACGGCGTCGTAGGTCGCGCTGCCGACCAGCTTCAGGCGTGCATACAGGCCGGGGGTGAAGCTGCCGTCACGGTTGTCGAACACGGCGCGACCGCGGATGGTGCCGGTGCGCGGGTCGACCTGGTTGTCGACGAAGTCCATGTGGCCCAGGTGCGGGTGACCGTCCTCGCTGGACAGGCCGAGGTAGACCGGGGTCGCCTCGCCACGGTCGCCGTTGCGCGCCAGCTCGCGGTACTTGAGGTAGGTACGCTCATCAGCCTCGAAATAGGCATAGACCTTGTCGGTGGAGACCAGCGTGGTCAGCAGCGCCTCGCCGGCGTTGACCAGGTTGCCGGCGGTGATCAGCGCCCGGCCGACGCGGCCGTCAATGGGTGCGGTCACGCGGGTGAAGGAGAGATCCAGCTGCGCGCGGTCCAGTTGCGCCTGAATCGCCGCGGTTGCCGAGCGGGCTTCGCTGGCGGCACTGACGCGGGCGTCGGCGAGCTCGTCGGAAATCGCGTTCTTCTTGCGCAGGCGCTCGCCGCGTTCGGCTTCGGCGACGGTGCGTTGCTGGTTGGCGCGAGCCTGTTGCAGTTGCGCCTGCAGGCGCTTGACCTCAGCCTGGAACGGGCGCGGGTCGATCTGGAACAAGAGGTCGCCTTTCTTCACCAGCGCGCCTTCCTCGAAGGCCACCTTGTCGATGAAACCGGACACGCGCGGGCGAATCTCCACCGACTCCGGCGCTTCCAGGCGACCAGTGAGTTCATCCCACTCGGTCACCTGCTGCTCGATGACTTCCGCGACGCTGACGGCGGGCGGCGGCATGCCCGACTGGGTGGCCTCCGGTGCCTTGCCACAAGCGGCGGTGATCAGCACCGTCAGGGCGATAAGGGGAAAACGCAAGGCGTTGAACGAACGTTCCATGCTTGACTCCGCAAGTCGGATTTGTTGATGGCAGGAGTCTGCGTGGTCAAGCCGTTCAGCAAAAATCGAACGAGGCAAAGGTGAATATCATTGGCGGTGATGGTTGCGCATTCGTTATCAGCGCAGCGCGAGGATATTGCTCACCTATGCGTGGGAGCAGTATTGGCCGCGAATGAACCCTGCCGCCGCCGAAGCCTCGGAGCGGCATTCCCCAGCGACCACGCTGGAAGCCACGAAAAACCGGTCAGCGCATCACTGGCGTGAGCAGGCCTGGCTACCCGGCACGCGCCGCGAAGCCCCAGGCGTCGGGCCTGTCAGAGACTATCCGGATCGCCGACGAACATCTGGATGCGCGAGCGCAGCCAGCGCTCGGCGGGGTCGTTGTCCTGGGCGCCGCGCCAGGCCATGGACAGCTCGAAATCCTGGCTGGTCTGAAACGGCAGCGGTTCGGCGCGCACGCCGCCGTTGGCCGCCAGCGCCGCGGCGGCGTAGTCCGGGACGGTGGCGATGATGTCGGTGCCGGCAAGCAGGCTGGCAAGGCCGTTGAACTGCGGCACCGCCAGGACCACCTTGCGCTTGCAGCCGTGCAGCGCCAGTTCCTCGTCGATATAGCCGCTGAGGTCGCCGGCAAAGGAGACCATCGCATGCGGACGGCTGCAGTAGTCCTCCATGCTCAGCCGGCCGGGAATGCTGTCGGCACGCAGCAGCATCGGCTTGGGCCGGCGCAGTACCTTGCGCTTGGCGTTGGCCGGCAGCTCCTCGGTGTAGCAGACGCCCACCGATATCTCACCGGACGCCAGCAGGCCGGGCATCAACAGATAGTTGGCGCGGCGCACCACCAGCACCACGTCCGGCGCTTCGGCGCGCAGGCGGCGCAGCAGCGGCGGTAGCAGGGCGAACTCGACTTCATCGGTCAGGCCGATGCGAAACACCTGGCTACTGGTTGCCGGGTCGAAGGTCGAGGCGCGGCTAACGGCGGTGGAGATCGAGTCCAGCGCCGGTGAAAGCAGCTGGGCGATCTCCAGCGCGCGGGCGGTCGGCTCCATGCTGCGGCCAGTACGGATGAAGAGCGGATCGTCGAACAGCGTGCGCAGTCGTGCCAGGGCGGCACTGATCGCCGGCTGGCCGAGAAACAGCTTTTCCGCTGCGCGGGTCACGCTGCGCTCGTGCATCAGCGTTTCGAAGACGATCAGCAGATTGAGGTCAACACGGCGAAGGTCGTTGCGATTCATACCTGGTTCACGTCGAGCCTGCAGCCGGACCAGGAGGCGTCCGGCTCTGGAGGGTGGTCTGCATTCTAGACAGCTTCGGCTACCAACGGCATGCCCGATCCCGCTTTCGAAATGCACAAAGCTGCAATGCGCCGGCAAGCATACATACGTAGTTCCATCATTACTGCGCATGGGAACTATCGATGGGAATCCACGCCGTTCACTGGAGTTGTGACGATACTGACGATAGAGTCCGTTCGCACAGTAGTAAGTGAGGGGTCGAAATGTCCCGCATCATCCGTTTTCATCAGTTCGGCCCGGCCGACGTGTTGCGCCACGAGGAACGCGCGATGCCGGTTGCCGGCCCAGGCGAGGTGCTGATTGGCGTGCGCGCCATCGGCGTCAGCTGGAATGACGTGCTTTGGCGCCAGGACCTCGCGCCACGACACGCGCGTCTGCCTGCCGGGGTCGGCAGCGAGGTGGCGGGCGAGGTGCTGGCGGTGGGTGAGGGCGTTCAGGGCTTCAGTGTCGGCGATCATGTTGCCGGCTTCCCGGCCCACGATCTCAATCAGTATCCGCTCTACGCCGAGCATGCGCTGTTGCCGCAGCAGGCGCTGGTGCGTTACCCGGACATGCTCAGCGCCAGTGAGGCGGCGATCCACTACACGCCGATGTTGGTCAGCTATTTCGCGCTGGTCGAACTGGCTCAGCTGGAACCCGGCCAGTACGTGCTGATCAACCAGGCGGCTCATTGCACTGGGCCGGCAGCCGTACAGCTGGCCAACGCGCTGGGCGGCCGGGTGATCGCCACCTGCGACACCAGCGAGGACCGCGACTACCTGCGCGAGCTGGGCGCGGAGACGGTGATCGTCACCGAAGAGGAAGACCTGGTCGGCCGCCTGCAGAAGGTGACCGAAGGCCGCGGCGTCGACGTGGTGCTGGATGCCTGTGGCGGTTCGCAGATGAAACTGCTCGGCGACGTCATGGCGCCGCTGGGCAAGCTGATCCTCTATGGCATGAACGGCGGCAACGAAACGGCCCTGCCGGTGTGTGCGGCCTTCAAGAAGAACTTCAAGTTCTTCCTGCACTGCCTGTGCGACTTCACCGGGCAGCCGGAGCTGGGCATCGAGCAGAACCGTGAAGCCGTGGAGCGTGCGCTGCAGCATATCAACCAGCTCACCGTGGACCGGCTGATCTGGCCGCAGCTCGACCGCCAGTTCCCGTTCGAGCAGGCAGTCGAAGCCCACCAGTATGTCGAAAGCGGCGTGCCACGCGGGCGCGTCGTGCTGACGCTGAACTGACCCTTCTAGGGCCCTGTACAGGGCCCTCTCATCGCCCCGCAGAAACTTTTCTCGCGCCGTTCAAGTCCTCCGAAGACAGGCTCATAACCTTGACGGAGGATTTTCCATGGCTGAAGACAATCAGACCCTACCGCCGCAGGAGCAGCCCGAGCCCGGCAAGGAAGGGCTGATGAACCCGCGCCCGGAATACCGCGGCGAAGACTACAAGGCGGCGGGCAAGCTCGAAGGCAAGGTGGCGATCATCACCGGTGGTGACAGCGGCATCGGGCGCTCGGTGGCCGTGCTCTACGCCCGTGAGGGCGCCGACGTGGCAATTCTCTACCTCGACCAGCATCAGGACGCTGAGGAAACCCGCACCGTGGTCGAACAGTACGGCCGTCGCTGCCTGACCTTCGCCGGTGACGTGGCCGATCGCGAGGTCTGCCGCAAGGTCATCGACGAAACCCTCGCCGCGTTCGGCAAGCTCGACATCCTGGTCAACAACGCCGCCGAGCAGCACCCGCAGGAAAAGCTCGAAGACATCAGCGAAGAGCAGTGGGAGAAGACCTTCCGCACCAACATCTTCGGTATGTTTCAGATGACCAAGGCGGCGCTACCGCATCTCGGCAAGGGCGCTTCGATCATCAACACCACATCGGTTACCGCCTACAAGGGCAGCCCGCAGCTGCTGGACTATTCGGCCACCAAGGGCGCGATCACGGCCTTCACCCGTTCGCTGTCGATGAACCTCGCCGAGCGTGGCATCCGCGTCAACGGCGTCGCGCCGGGACCGATCTGGACGCCGCTGATTCCGTCGACCTTCGATGCCGACGAGGTCGCCGAATTCGGCTCCAACACGCCGATGAAGCGCCCCGGCCAGCCCGCTGAAGTGGCGCCAGCGTATGTCTACCTGGCCAGCAGCGATGCAGCCTACGTCAGCGGCCAGGTGATCCACGTCAACGGCGGCACCGTGGTCAACGGCTGACCCATTGCCGGGCCAACGAATGGCTCGGCCACATCAACGCTTGGAGAACGACCATGCCACGCACGATCTGGAAAGGCGCAGTCAGTTTCGGACTGGTACACATCCCGGTGGCGCTGGTACCGGCCACCACCCGCCAGGGCATCGATTTCGACTGGCTGGACAAACGCAGCATGGACCGGGTCGGCTACAAGCGCATCAACAAGACCACCGGCGAAGACATTGACAGCGAGAACATCGTCAAGGGCGTGGAGTACGAGAAGGGCCACTACGTCGTGATCAGCGATGACGAGATCAAAGGCGCGCACCCCAAGGCGACCCAGACCGTGGATATCGTCGCTTTCGTCGATGCCAAGGACATTTCCTTTCTCTACATCGACACGCCGTACTACCTGACGCCGGACCGCCGCGGGGAAAAGGTCTACGCCTTGCTGCGCGAGACGCTGATCCAGACCGGCAAGGTCGGTATCGCCAATGTGGTGCTGCGCAACAAGCAGCACCTGGCGGTGGTAATGCCGCTGGGTAAGGCGCTGGTGATGAACACCCTGCGCTGGGCCGACGAGGTGCGCGGGGTCGAATACCTGGAGCTGAAGGACGAAGCGCTCGATCCGGACCTGGCCGAGCGTGAGCTGGACATGGCCAAGCGCCTGGTCGAGGACATGACCGAGAAGTGGAAGCCGGAACAGTACAAGGACACCTTCCAGGACCAGATCATGGAGCTGGTGGAGAAGAAGGCCCGCGAAGGCAAGCTGGAAGCGGTCGGCGGGCCGGAGGAAGCGGTGGATCGTCGTTCGGCGGATGTCATCGACCTTACCGAACTGCTCAAGCGCAGCCTCGCTGCCAAGCCGGGCAAGGCCAGCAAAGAGGACGACCACGAGGAGGAGGAAAAGGCGCCGGCCAAGCCCAAGACTGCGAGCAAGGCCAAAACTAGCAAATCTTCCTCGGCGGCTTCGCGCACGCGCAAGGCGCCAGCGGCGGGCAGCAAATCCAGCAAAAAGGCGAGCTGATCGGGGTAGCCCATGCCAGAGCAGCGCAAGAGCGCCGGCCGCCCGCTGGTGGGCGGCGTCGGCATCAGTAATCCACAGCGAGTGATCGACAAGGCCAGCGGCGCGACCAAGCTTGCGCTGGCCGAGTACTACCTGGCGGTCGCCGACCGATTGGTGCCGCAATTGGCTGGCAGGCCACTGTCCATCGTTCGTGCACCTGAAGGCGTCGACGGCGAAAGCTTTTTCCAACGCCATTGCGGTCGGCTGAAGATGCCGCACATGCGCGCACTGCCAAAAAACCTCGATCCCGAGCATGCGCGGCTGATCCAGGCGGACAACATCACCGCGGTCATCGAGGCCGTGCAGATGGGTACCGTCGAGTTCCACACCTGGAACGCGCGCAGTGATCGCGTCGAGCGGCCCGATCGAGTCATTTTCGATCTCGACCCCGATCCCGCATTACCCTGGTCGAGCATGGTGGAGGCGACCGAGCTGACGCTGCGGCTGCTGGACGACCTGGGGCTGCAGGCCTTTCTCAAGACCAGCGGAGGCCGCGGTATGCATGTCGTGGTGCCGATCGACCGTCGGCACGACTGGGACCTGGCCCGGCAGTTCGCTCGCTCGGTCACCGAGCGGCTGGCGCGCGAGGCGCCAACGCTGCTCGTCGACAAGATGGGCCCGCAGAATCGGGTCGGGCGAATTTTCGTGGACTACCTGCGCAACCAGCGCGGGGCGAGCACCGTTGCCGCCTATTCGGTCAGAGCGCGTCCGGGGCTGGCGGTATCCGTGCCTGTCGAGCGTGAGGAGCTGGCGCAGCTGGAGAGAGCCGATCGCTGGAACATCGGCAACCTGGATGAGCGTTTGCGGGCATTACGCAGCGACCCGTGGGCCCGCTACGGCGCCGTTCGACAGGGGCTGACGCAGGCACTGCTCAAGCGCCTGGAGAAAGGTTGAGACATCAGTGTGGCGGCGAACGATCAGGTCGTCTGGGGATCGTCGGTATCCGCCACGGTCTGGTTTCCATATGGCGCTCCGGGCTTGTGTTCGTCCAGCTCCTCGGCACAAGGCACCTGCGGCACATCGCCCGGCTTGTCATGCACGATCGGGTCGGGTTGCGGCACATCGGGTCGCACGTGAGTCATCGTCGTTCTCCTGGTGTTCGCCCGCTCAGCCTTGGCGGCCGTTCTGCATTGATCGGCCCACGTAGGCGAGGTTCCGGCCAATCGTCGCTGCTCGCGGCGCTGGCGACCGTCGGCGTGGTCGGGTTCGGCACACACTCACGGGGGGCTTAAAACCGGCAGCTGCCGTATTGCGCTCCACCAGGCTCGACCGGTCGCCGGACGGGCTGGCTAACGGCCGCCCGGGGCTGAACTTTCCAGGGTCACTTGGCTCGGAAGAAAGAGCCGACGAAAACCGTACCGGTCGCCTCCCGAACCGCACGATGACGCGTCCAGAGGCGGCTCGGGCAACCCGAACCCATGCGCCCCAGGAGCCCGTTCGATGAGCGATGCACAGCCTACCGCGACGATTCACCCTCGACTCGAAGAAGCCCTGCAGATGCCGCGCATCGCCATCGAATCCACCTTGCCGGTGCTGGATGAGGGGCGCTTTGCCGCCAAGGCGGTCATCGGCCAGCCAGTGGTCGTGACCAGCAAGATTTTCGCCGACGGCCACGACCAGCTGGCCGCCGCCGTGTGCTGGCGTGAAAAAGGCGAAACCAGCTGGCGGCGGGCACGACTGAAGTTGCTCGGCAACGACGCCTGGCAAGGCCAGTTCACGCCCACCCAGGTCGCCGAGCATGAGTTCGTCATCGAAGCTTGGTGGGATGTGTTCGAGAGCTACCGCTACGAGCTGTCGAAGAAGCACACGGCCGGCGTGCCGGTGCATCTGGAGCTGGAAGAAGGGCGTCTGCTGCTGGAGAAGGCCACCGCCCGCGCCCAGGGCGAGAACCGCGCGGTGCTTGACGATCTGATGCACCGCCTCGGCATGGCGCATACCGATGACGAGCGCGTGTCACTGCTGCTCGCACCGGAGACGGCCGTGGCGATGGCTGCCGCAGACCCACGCGAGCACTGCAGCCGCAGCCGTGTGTATCCGCTGGACGTGGAACGCCCGTTGGCGCAGTTCGCCAGCTGGTACGAACTGTTCCCGCGCTCGGAGACCGACGATCCCAATCGCCACGGCACCTTCCGTGATGTGCATAAGCGTCTGCCGGCAATTCGCGACATGGGCTTCGACGTGCTGTATTTCCCGCCGATCCACCCGATCGGTCGCCAGCACCGCAAGGGTCCGAACAACAGCCTGCACGCCGGGCCGAACGATCCGGGCAGTCCCTATGCCATCGGCAGCGAAGAGGGCGGCCACGACGCCATCCATCCCGAGCTGGGCACGCTGGATGATTTCCGCGAGCTGGTCGCAGCGGCTCGCGAGCATGGCCTTGAGATCGCCCTGGATTTCGCCATCCAGTGCTCGCAGGACCACCCCTGGCTGAAAGAGCACCCGGGCTGGTTCTCCTGGCGCCCGGACGGCACGATCAAATACGCCGAGAACCCGCCGAAGAAGTATCAGGACATCGTCAACGTCGACTTCTATGCCGAAGATGCCATGCCAGACCTCTGGCTGGCACTGCGTGACGTGGTCTGGCACTGGGTGGAGCAGGGCGTGAAGGTGTTCCGGGTCGACAACCCGCACACCAAGCCGCTGCCGTTCTGGGAGTGGCTGATCGCCGATATCCGCGAGCGCGACCGCGACGTGATGTTCCTCTCCGAGGCCTTCACTCGCCCCGGCATGATGGCGCGTCTGGGCAAGATCGGTTACAGCCAGAGCTACACCTACTTCACCTGGCGCAACACCAAGGCGGAACTGAGCGAGTACCTCACCGAACTGAACGAGCCCCCGCTGCGAGACTGCTATCGGCCCAACTTCTTCGTCAACACGCCGGACATCAATCCGTTCTTCCTGCAGGACTCCGGCCGCGCCGGGTTCCTGATCCGCGCCGCGCTGGCGACCATGGGCTCGGGGCTGTGGGGCATGTACTCGGGCTTCGAGCTATGCGAGTCGGCGGCGATTCCGGGCAAGGAAGAGTATCTGGACTCGGAGAAGTACCAGATTCGCGTCCGCGACTACCACGCACCGGGCAACATCATCGCCGAGATCGCCCAGCTCAACCGCATCCGACGGCAGAACCCGGCACTGCAGACGCACCTGGGCTTCAAGGCCTACATGGCCTGGAACGACAACATCCTCTACTTCGGCAAGCGCACACCAGACCTGTCGAACTTCATTCTGGTGGCCATCAGTCTCGATCCGCACAACGCCCAGGAAGCGAATTTCGAGTTGCCGCTGTGGGAGCTCGGCCTGCCGGATGACGCCCATACCCAGGGCGAGGACCTGATGAATGGCCATCGCTGGAGCTGGTACGGCAAGACCCAGTGGATGCGGATCGAACCCTGGCATCTGCCGTTCGGCATCTGGCGCCTGACCGCACAGGAGCCGGACCCGGACCTCAAGTAATTTCTCGGGCGCAGCTGTTAATTCATTTGAATCATACGTTTATAACGCTTTGTTGATGTGAATTCAGCTGTTGCTCTGCCGTTGCCTAATGCGCCGATCCGGCCTGGGCCTTCACACCGCGACAGGAATGAAGAACATGGCAAAACCGCGCAAACCCGCCGCTTTCATCAAGGACCCGCTCTGGTACAAGGACGCGGTGGTGTATCAGGTGCACCTGAAGTCCTTCTACGACTCGAACAACGACGGCGTCGGTGACTTCCCCGGCCTGATCGAGAAGCTGGATTACATCGCCGACCTTGGGGTGAACACCATCTGGCTGCTGCCGTTCTATCCGTCGCCGCGGCGTGACGATGGTTACGACATCGCCGATTACCGCGGCGTGCATCCGGAATACGGCAGCATGGCCGACGCCCGGCGCTTCATCGCCGAGGCACACAAGCGCGGGTTGCGGGTGATCACCGAACTGGTCATCAACCACACGTCCGACCAGCACCCCTGGTTCCAGCGTGCGCGCAAGGCGAAGAAGGGCTCGGCAGCGCGGGATTTCTACGTCTGGTCGGATACCGACAAGAAGTACGACGGCACACGGATCATCTTTCTCGACACCGAGAAATCCAACTGGACGTGGGATCCGGTGGCCAAGCAGTACTTTTGGCACCGCTTCTATTCGCACCAGCCGGACCTCAATTTCGACAACCCGCAGGTGATGAAGGCCGTGCTGGCGGTGATGCGCTACTGGCTGGACATGGGCATCGACGGTCTGCGCCTTGACGCGATTCCCTATCTGGTCGAGCGCGACGGCACCAACAACGAGAACCTGCCGGAAACCCACGCGGTGCTCAAGGCGATCCGCGCCGAGATCGACGCCAACTATCCCGACCGCATGCTGCTGGCCGAAGCCAACCAATGGCCGGAAGACACCCAGCTGTATTTCGGCGGCGAAGACGGCGGCCCGGGTGACGAATGCCACATGGCCTTCCACTTCCCGCTGATGCCGCGCATGTACATGGCCATCGCTCAGGAGGACCGCTTCCCGATCACCGACATCCTGCGCCAGACCCCGGACATCCCGGAGAACTGCCAGTGGGCGATCTTCCTGCGCAACCACGATGAGCTGACGCTGGAGATGGTGACCGACAAGGAGCGCGACTACCTGTGGAACTACTACGCCTCGGACAAGCGTGCACGGATCAACCTGGGCATACGCCGGCGCCTGGCGCCGTTGCTGGAGCGTGATCGCCGGCGGATCGAGTTACTCAACAGCCTGCTGCTCTCCATGCCCGGCACTCCGGTGATCTACTACGGCGACGAGATCGGCATGGGCGACAACATCTTCCTCGGCGACCGCGACGGCGTACGCACGCCGATGCAGTGGTCGGTGGACCGCAACGGCGGTTTCTCCCGCGCCGACCCACCGAACCTGGTGCTGCCACCGGTGATGGACCCGCTTTACGGCTACTACACGATCAACGTCGAGGCCCAGCAGCGCGATCCGCATTCGCTGCTCAACTGGACGCGGCGGATGCTGACCATCCGCAAGCAGTTCAAGGCCTTCGGCCGCGGCACCCTGAAGATGCTCGCGCCGAGCAACCGCCGCATCCTCGCCTACATGCGCGAGTTCACCGGAGCGAACGGCGAAACCGAGATCATTTTCTGCGTCGCCAACGTCTCGCGCTCGGCCCAGGCCGCAGAACTGGAAATGTCGCAGTACGCCGGCATGGTGCCGGTGGAGATGGTCGGCGGCAGTGCCTTCCCGCCCATCGGTCAGCTGCCGTATCTGCTGACCTTGCCGCCATACGGCTTCTACTGGTTCCAGCTCGCGCTGACCAACCAGATGCCGAGCTGGCACCAGGAGCCGGTGGATACCATGCCGGACTTCCAGACGCTGGTACTCAAGCGCCTGGATACCCTGACCGCCGCCAACCGGCGCATTCTGGAAACCGAAGCGCTACCAGCCTATCTGCCGAAACGGCGCTGGTTTGCCGCCAAGGACGTGGCGATCGAGTTGGTCCGCATCAGCTACTGCGTGCCATTCGGCGACCCGAATCGCCCGGTTCTGCTCAGCGAGCTTTGCGTGGAATCCGCCGGGCGCAGCGATCTGTACCAGCTGCCGCTGGGTTTTCTGGCCGAGACCGAATTCGAGGTCGCATTGCCGCAGCAACTGGCCCTGGCGCGGGTACGCCGCGGGCCGCAGGTCGGCCTGATGACCGATGCCTTCGCCCTCGAGCAGTTCAGCGCCGCGGTCATTCAGGGCCTGCGCGACGAGCTGGTGCTGCCTTGCAACGACGGTGAGATCCGCTTCGTGTCGATGCCGCAACTGGCCGACCTGCAATTGCCGGCGCATCCCGAGGTGCGCTTCATCTCTGCGGAGCAGTCGAACAGCTCGGCGATCATCGACAACAAGGTGATGATCAAATTGCTCCGTCGCGTGGCACCGGGCGTCCACCCTGAACTGGAAATGGGCGGTTTCCTCACTGAACGCGGCTTCGCTCATATCTCCGGCATGCTCGGTCAGGTCAGCCGCATCAACAAGCAGGGCGAGCCGGTTGCCCTGATGGTGATCCAGCACTTCCTCGACAGCCAGGGCGATGCCTGGGTGTGGACGCTGAACAACCTCGACCGCGCGGTGCGTGACGAAATCGCGGGCGGCGTGTCGATGCACGAGAACCAGTTCAGCGCCCTCGACGAACTGCAGGCCTTCAATCGCCTGCTCGGTCAGCGGCTCGGCGAGATGCACATGGCGCTGGCCACGCAGACCGAAGATCCGGCCTTCGCCTACGAAAGCACCAGCACAGCCGACACCAAGCAGTGGGAGCAGAGCGTCAGCGCGCAGCTGGAGCAAGCTCTGCAGCGCCTCGAGGAACATCGCTCGAGCTTCGATCGCAAGGAGGCTACCGCGCTCGGCCAACTGCTGGCGCGGCGCGACAAGCTGCTCGAACAAGTGCAACGTCTGGCTGCTAGAACCGTTGGTGGCGTGCGGACCCGTGTCCACGGCGACCTGCACCTCGGCCAGGTGCTGGTGGTGCAGGGTGATGCCTACTTCATCGACTTCGAAGGGGAGCCGGCCCGCTCGCTGGATGAGCGCCGCGCCAAACATAGTCCGTTCAAGGATGTCTCAGGCCTGCTGCGTTCGTTCGAGTACGCCGCGGCCATGACCATCCGCGGGGCGCAGATCAGCGACAGTACGCCCGAGGCCGATCAGGCGCGGCAGCGTATCGCGGCGAGTTACCAGAGCAGTGCGCAGGCGGCCTTCCTCGAAGCCTACCGCGAGGCCACCGCCGAGTTGCCGCACGACTGGCGCGACGCGGATGGCGCGAATGCTGCACTGCTGCTGTTCAGCCTGGAAAAATGCGCTTACGAGATCGTTTACGAAGCGGAGAACCGACCAACCTGGTTGCCCGTCCCGCTACAGGGATTGCTGGCCCTGGCACAACAGCTTTTCGATGGAGGCTCCAATGACTGATCGTCCGGTTCTGACCATGCCAGGGGAAACCCTGATGCCCAGCGACGCCGATGTAGACGCACTGGTGCGAGCCGAGCATGGCAACCCGTTTTCCATTCTCGGGCCACATCCTGACGGCGAGGGAATCGTGATTCGCGCCTACCTGCCCAATGCCCTGGGTGCCGAAGTGCTCGATCGCGATGAGCAACTGCTTGCCGTGATGGAGCAGGGGCAGGTGCCCGGATTCTTCTTTATCCGCCTGCCACATCAGCAACCCTACCTGCTGAAGATTCGCTGGGCCGGCGGCGAGCAGATCACCGAAGACCCCTACAGCTTCGGCCCGCAACTGGGCGAGCTGGACATGCACCTATTCTCGGAAGGCAATCACCGGCAGATCGGCCGGGTATTCGGCTCGCAGGTGCTGGAAGTCGACGGTGTGCAGGGCGTGCGCTTCGCCGTGTGGGCGCCCAACGCGCGCCGAGTGTCGATCGTCGGCAGCTTCAATGGCTGGGACGGTCGCCGTCACCCGATGCGGCTGCGCTTTCCGTCCGGCGTGTGGGAGTTGTTCATCCCGCGCCTGCAGCCGGGCGATACCTACAAGTACGAGATTCTCGGGCCGAACGGCATCCTGCCGCTCAAGGCCGACCCGATCGCCCTGGCAACCGAGCACCCGCCGGGCACCGCTTCGGTCATCGCCCGGCCGCTGGACTACCAGTGGAAGGACCATGGCTGGTTGCAGCAGCGCGCCGCGCGCCAGTCGGTCAAGGCGCCGATGAGCATCTACGAGCTGCATGCGGGCTCCTGGCGACGTGACGGTGGTGACGATGGCCGCCTGTACGACTGGCACGAGCTGGCCGAGCGGCTGATTCCCTACGTGGTGGACATGGGCTTCACCCACATCGAGCTGATGCCGATCATGGAGCATCCCTTCGGTGGCTCATGGGGCTACCAGCTGCTCTCGCAGTTCGCGCCGAGCGCGCGCTACGGCAACGCCCATGATTTCGCCGAGTTCGTCGACGCCTGCCATAACGCCGGCATCGGTGTGATCCTCGACTGGGTGCCGGCGCACTTTCCCACCGACGCCCATGGCCTGGGCGAATTCGACGGCACCGCGCTGTACGAATACGCACACCCCTTCGAAGGCTTCCATCAGGACTGGGATACCTACATCTACAACCTCGGCCGCACCGAGGTGCACGGTTTCATGCTCGCTTCGGCGCTGCACTGGCTGCGCGAATTCCACGTCGATGCCCTGCGTGTCGATGCGGTGGCTTCGATGCTCTATCGCGACTATTCGCGCAAGGACGGCGAGTGGATTCCCAACCGCCACGGCGGGCGCGAGAACCTCGAGGCGATCGACTTCCTCCGCCATCTGAACGACGTGGTGGCTACGGAAACCCCTGGCGCGCTGGTGATCGCCGAGGAATCGACAGCCTTTCCGGGGGTCAGCAAGCCCACCAGCGAAGGTGGCCTCGGCTTTTCCTACAAGTGGAACATGGGCTGGATGCACGACTCGCTGAAGTACATCCAGGAAGACCCGATCAATCGGCAGTACCACCACGACAAGATGACCTTCAGCATGGTCTACGCCTATTCCGAGCACTTCGTCCTGCCGATTTCCCACGACGAAGTGGTCCACGGCAAAGGCTCGTTGGTCGACAAGATGCCCGGGGATCGCTG
Source organism: Stutzerimonas kunmingensis (assembly GCF_032106285.1). Lineage (GTDB taxonomy): Bacteria > Pseudomonadota > Gammaproteobacteria > Pseudomonadales > Pseudomonadaceae > Stutzerimonas > Stutzerimonas kunmingensis_B. Next base: position 50,974 of record NZ_DAMCPO010000008.1, on the reverse strand, counting down.
GCAGAAGTTCGCCAACCTGCGCGCCTACTTGTCGTTCATGTGGACGCACCCGGGCAAGAAGCTGCTGTTCATGGGCAGCGAGTTCGGCCAGTGGCGCGAGTGGAACCATGACCGCGAGCTGGACTGGCATCTGCTCGAAGAGGCCGATCACCGTGGCGTGCAGAACCTGGTGCGTGATCTGAACCGACTGTACAGCCAGGAGCCGGCGTTGCACGAACTGGACAGCGACCCGCAGGGTTTCCAGTGGCTGATCGGCGATGACCGCGCCAACAGCGTGTTCGCCTGGCTGCGCAAGAGTTCGACCGGGCACCCGCTGCTGGTGGTCGCCAACTTCACGCCGGTGGTACGTGAGGCCTACCGCATCGGCGTTCCGGTAGAGGCCAAGTGGCTGGAGGTCTTCAACAGCGACGCGGCCTGCTACGGCGGCTCGAACACCGGAAACGGCGGCGGCATGCTCGCCGAGCCGATCGAGAGCCACGGCGAGAAGGTCTCGCTGTCACTGACCCTGCCGCCGCTCGGCGTCCTGGTACTGCGGCCGCAGGTGTAAGGCTGCCGCACTGAAGAGCGCCGCTCGGGGCAACCTGAGCGGCGTTTTTTTGCGGGTAGGACAATCCGCTTTATCGCGGCTTGTGCGCTCTAAGGCACTTGCAGAGCGATGCGGCTAGGCTGCACCGCGATGGTCACGGTCTAGCACTCATTGAGTGTGTGGCCTTGGAGGACGAGTTGCGGATTCCAACTAGCGGTCAAGCCCACTGCCACTGCCACTGCCACTGCCACTGCCACGGACGCTGCGTTCGAGCCTTTCGTGGATAGAGCTGCTGACAGAACCGACCGGTGAGGCTGTTCCCCTTGGCTCCGTTCAGGTATCCGCATTTATGGCTGCGACCCTGGCCGCGAACGGAGCACATCTCGAATCGCGGTCTTTCGGAGATCGCCCTCGCTGACCTTCAGCTCGTTTCCTGAGAGACAGTCTGCTGGTCGCCGGCCTGGTTGCTGCTGCGCAGCTTCTTCGCCCGGGCTTCGAGCACCACATAGACGAGGGTGGCGAACAGCAGGGGGATCAGGAAGTAGATGACCCGGTAGCCGATCAGACCGCCGACGATGGCGCCTTTGCTCATCTCGTCGGCGAGCATTGCCACGAATACCGCCTCGATGACGCCGAGCCCGGCCGGGATGTGGGTGACCACGCCGGCGATGCTGCTGATCATCAGGATACCCAGCACTTCGGGATAGGCGGCCTTCTGGGAAAGCATGAAGTACACCACCAGCGCCATCAGCGACCAGTTGGCGGCGCCCAGCACCAGCTGGATCAGCGCCAGGCGCAGCGAAGGCAGTTGAATCTCGTGGCCGCGAATGGTCCACGAGCGACGCTTGGAGAAGCCGCACAGCCACAGATACACCACACACGCGACCAGCAGGCCGACGCCAAGCACCCGCAGGGCGGTGAAGCCGATTTCCCAGCTGGCCGGCGGCTGAATCCAGCCCATGGCGAAGATCATTCCGGCCAGCCACATGTAGCCCAGCCAGTTGGTGAGGATGCTCATGGTGAACACCCGGGTGATCTGCGAGGGTTTCAGCCCCAGGCGCGAGTACAGACGGAAACGCAGGGCGATGCCGCCGACCCAGGCGCTCAGGTTGAGGTTGAAGGCGTAGCAGACGAAGGTGACCGGCAGGATCTGTCGGATCGGCAGGTCATGCCGTGCGTAGCCTTTGCCCAGCACATCGAAGAAGCAGTACACGAGGTAGCTGCCAAAAGCGGCAGCGCCAGCCATCCACAGCGTCTGTGCCTGGTAGTTGCGCAGGGTCTTGTAGACCTCACCCCAATCGAGGTTGCGCGCGAGACCGACTAGCAGGCCGACGACAAGTGCGAAGAACACATAGGTGAGGATCTTCTTGATCAGCGGCCAGCGTCGGCGCCAGCCGCTCTTTGCCTCGGCCTGATTGGTCTGGCTCATTGGTGGTCTCGCTGCAGGGGAGAAGGGACGGGATCGAGTGGGCGGGTGGTGTCCGGATCGATCAGCTCCAGGCGTGGCTTGTGCTCGGGGAACAGGCTGACCAGCCCCGGGAAGTGCCGCAGGAAGTGGAAGATCAGGAAGGCCAGCGGCGCACGCCACCAGAAACCGCGGACGATCCGCTCCAGCGGAATACGCCGGCAGTCGGTCTGCAGCAGGTGATCGAGGCGCTCGTGCAGGTGGCGGTTGAACACATGATCACGAATGATCAGGTTGGCCTCCAGATTGAGCGACAGACTCAGCGGATCGAGGTTGCTCGAGCCGACAGTGGACCACTCGTAGTCGGCCAGCGCGACCTTGCCATGCAGCGGGCGGCGACAGTACTCGTGGATCTCCACGCCGTCGCGCATCAGGTAGTTGTAGAGCATGCGCGCGCCGAACTTGGCGATGGGCATGTCCGGCTCGCCCTGGAGGATCAGCCGCACCCGCACCCCGCGCCGCGCGGCGTTGCGGATTTCCCGCAACACACGATAACCGGGGAAGAAATAGGCGTTTGCAATCAACAACCTGGAGCGAGCATCTCGAATCGCTTGCAGGTAGTGCTGCTCGATGTCGTTGCGGTGCTGGTCGTTGTCGCGGATGACGAACAACGCCCGCGCCTCGCCACGGCTGACGCCACCGTAACCCGGCGTCTGATGCCGCATGCGCCGCCGCCACCAGCGATGGGTCGGCTTGTCCGGTGCGATCTGCGCCAGTGCGAAGTGGTGGATATCACGCACCACGGGACCTTCCACCTGCAGGGCATAGTCCTGCTTGGCGGCCGGGCCGAAGTCACCCAGGTGATCGGCGGAGAAATTGATGCCGCCGATGAAGGCGACCTCGCCATCGACCACGACGATCTTGCGATGCATGCGCCGGAACACGTTGAGCCGGCGGCCGAGTAGGCGCTTGCCGGGATCGAACATGTGAATACGCACGCCGACGCGGGTCATGGCGGTGACGAAATCACCGCACAGGTCCGCCGAGCCGTAGCCGTCCACGGTCACATCGACGCTGGCGCCGTTTTCCGCGGCGGCGATCAGCGCTTTCTGCAGCTCTGCGCCTACCTTGTCCTGGAACAGGATGAAGGTTTCCAGCAGCACTTCTTTCTTGGCCTGGGCGATGACCTCGAACACTCGAGGAAAGAACTCTTCGCCGTTTTCCAGTAACTGAAGGCGATTCCCGTCTCTCCAGTGGTAACTCATAGATGTATCTCCACCGCTAGGGGCAGATGATCGGACAAGTGCGTCCAGGGTTTGTTACCGAGGATTCGCGCATCGTGGCTGCTGGCATTGCGCACATAGATGCGGTCCAGGCGCAGCATCGGCCAGCGTGCCGGGAAGGTTTTCGCCACCTGACCCTGGGAAACGGCGAAGACCTCATACAGGCCAGCACAGCGGTCCAGGGTCCTGGTGGCCTTGAGTCGCCAGTCGTTGAAGTCTCCCGCGACCACCACCGGCGCACCTTCGGGCAGCGAGTCGAGCAGGTTGCAGAGCAGTTCCAGCTGCTGCTGACGGTGCGACTCGCGCAGCCCAAGGTGTACGCAGATCGCGTGAAACTCGTCGTGCCCCGGCACCTGCAGCACGCTATGCAATAGGCCGCGGCGTTCCGGGCCGGCGATGGAAATGTCGAGGTTCTCGTAGCGGATGATCGGAAACTTCGACAGCACGGCGTTGCCATGGTCGCCGTCCGGGTAGACCGCGTTGCGGCCGTAGGCGAAATCGGTCCAGATGCTGTCGGCCAGAAACTCGTACTGTGGCGTGGACGGCCAGTTGTGAAAGCGCAACGCGTGCTTGTCGTGGGTGCCAAGAACTTCCTGCAGGAACACCACATCCGCCGAGACGCTGCGCACCGCTTCACGCAGCTCGGGGAGGATGAAGCGACGGTTGAGTGCGGTGAAGCCCTTGTGCGTATTGACCGTGAGAATGCGGATCGAATTGACCGCTGTCGCCATGTGGGCATCGAGGTCGGCGCTTTCGATCGGGTGATTTTTGTCCAGAGTCAAACCATTGCTCCTTCCAGTTGGCCAGGCGTGGCCTGCAGGTGTTTATCCAGGCCGAGCCGGCGCAGCAGTTGCCGCGCGTCATAGGGCGCGCGAACCTTCACGTCGTTGTCGAAATAGCAGTACACCGCGCGGGATTTGCGCGGCCGCGGCTTGCGCGGGCTGGTCAGTCGCGCGTCATCGGGCTGGTCGCCGTCGCTCCAGCGCTGGATGCGTTGACACCAGTGGTCCAGCGCGGCATCGGTGTAACCGCTGGTATAGAGCTCCTCGGCGCCATGCAGGCGGATGTAGACGAAGTCGCTGGTGAGGTCTTCTAGGTGCGGCCACTTGCCGGCGGTGTCTGCCACCACCAGCGCGACCCGGTACTTGCGCAGCAGGTCGATGAATTCGGGCTCGGCGAAACTGGCGTTGCGGATTTCCACCGCGTGCCGCATCGGCCGCTTGCGGTCGATGGACAGGTAGCTGCGCCCCTCCATGCGGGGCTCGCATCCTTTGGCGATGGCCAGCGCGGCTTCGGTGTCGTGGGGCAGCTGGCGAAGGAAAGTCTCGAACAGTTCCGCATCGAATTTGAACGAAGGCGGGAACTGCCAGAGGATCGGCCCGAGTTTTTCCTTGAGCTGGAAGATTCCCGAAGCGAAGAAGTTGGCGATCGGTTTCTCCACGTCGTTAAGACGGCGTACGTGGGTGATGTAGCGCGGCCCCTTGATGCTGAAAACGAAGCCCTTTGGCGTATCGGCGTACCAGTCGGCATAGCGCTCCGGGGTCTGCAGCGAATAGAACGAGCCATTGATCTCGATGCTGCTCAACGCGCGCGAGGCGAACTGCAGTTCCTTCTTCTGCGTCAGCCCCTTGGGGTAGAAATCGCCACGCCAGGGCGCGTAACGCCAGCCGGATATGCCGATATGAATGTTCGCCATGGGCCGGCCCTACCGTGCAATCAGGACAGACGAGGCGCGTGCCGGATTACTGGCGGCGGTAGCTGCTACGCAGGGCGTTGCACCGGTAATGGGGTTGACCGCTTTCATAACCACTCCAATTCGCCCAGACAGGTGCGCAATCGCCGATACGCACATCTGTTCCGACTTTTGCGCGCAGTAGCGGTTCACCTTTTCTATCGCGGTGGTGGCAGTTTTAGCGTGCGGGCTGCGCTCTGGACCGTGGTCTTGCGGCTGAAGTAGAGCGGATTCAGTCCGGCGACAGGCTCCACGGCAGGTCAGCGGAAAATGCGTCGACCAGATAATCGATCATCACCCGGACCTTGGCCGGAGGACGTCGATCGGGCGGGTAGACCACGTGAATTCCACCAAGCTCGACGCACGGCTGATCCAGCTCGAGGGCGACCAGTTCACCGCTGCGCAACGCTTTGGCGACAATGAACTGCGGCTGGTAGATCACACCCTGTCCACCGACCGCGGCGGCCACCAGGGCTTCACCGTTGTTGGCGACCAGGTCGCCGTTGACTGCGATCCGCACTTCGGAATTGCGACCGAACGGCCAGACCTTGCCCGCGGCGAGGCTCGCCAGGCTGTAGCCGAGACAGTTGTGCTGCCCCAGGTCGGCGACGCTGCGCGGCACGCCTCGCTCATCCAGATAGCGCGGCGCGGCACAGACCAGCAATGGGGAATCGGCAAGCTGGCGGGCCTGCATGGGACTGTCCTGCAGCCTGCCAATGCGAACGGCCATGTCCCAGCCGCCATCGATCAGGTCGATCCGGCTGTCGGTCAGGCCGAGTTCCACTTTCACCGCGGGATGGCGACGGCTGAACTCCGGAATGAGCGGGGCGATGAATTGCGTGCCGAACGTCAGCGGCACATTCATGCGCAACAGCCCGGTGGCCTCGATCCGCTGCGACGCAACGCTGGCCTCGGCTTCCTCTATCTCCGGGAGGATGCGCTGGCAGGCCTCCAGATAGTTGCTGCCGGCCTCGGTCAGGCTCAGGCGACGGGTGCTGCGGTGGAACAACTTGACCCCGAGACGGGCCTCCAGCGCATCGACATGCTTGCTGGCCATCGCTGGCGACATTTCCAGATGGCGCGCCGCCGCCGAGAGGCTGCCAGCCGTGGCAGCGCGGGCGAATACGCGCATGCCAGTGATTCTGTCGAGCATCGCGGTTCCTACTCCTGGTTAAAACTGTGTGTTCTTTTTAGCAGGTTCTCTCACCGCCGAGTGTAGGTCATGCTTGGTCGCACGTCCTTCACGGAGTCCGCTGATGATTGCCAGTGATCCTGCAACTGATCGAACCATGCCGACGCTGTTCGTGCCGCATGGCGCCGGGCCTTGCTTCTTCATGGAGTGGAACCCGCCGACCGCCTGGAACGCCATGGCTGATTTCCTCAGGGGCATCGCGGCGACACTGCCGGTGAAACCGACGGCCATCGTGCTGATTTCCGGGCACTGGCTGCAGCCGACGTTCAGCGTCACCAGCGCTGCGCGGCCGGCGTTGGTCTACGACTATCACGGCTTTCCGCCGCACACCTATGAGCTGCGCTATCCGGCTGCAGGTGAGCCGTGGCTGGCTGCGCGTATCGCCGGTCTGCTCGAAGACGCTTCGCTCGGTGGCCATGAGGACGCACAGCGCGGCTTCGACCACGGCATGTTCATCCCGCTGAAGCTGATGTTTCCCGACGCGGATATCCCGGTGGTGCAGCTTTCGCTGCGCAGCGACCTCGACCCGCAGGCACATATCGAGGCCGGTCGTGCCTTGCAGGGCTTGCGCAAGGACGGGGTGCTGATCGTCGGCAGCGGCATGAGCTTTCACAACATGCGCGGCTACGGCGACCCGCGTTTTGCACCGATCTCCGACGAGTTCGATCGCTGGCTGAGCGCCGCGGTCGAATCCGCGCCCGAGCAACGCGATCTCGCGCTGCAACGCTGGGAACAGGCGCCGTCGGCACGCCTCTGCCATCCGCCGCGCGCCGAGGAACATCTGCTTCCGCTGCTGGTGGCGGCCGGCGCGGGTGGAGACTCCATCGGACGCAAGGTCTTCAGTGACCGCGTCATGCACACCATGCTGTCCGCCTATCGCTTCGGCTGACAGGGCAAATTTCTACAGGAGAACAAGCGATGTATCGATCACATGCCCGTATCGCGGCCGAGAACCCGCAGCGGCTGATCAAGCGGCTTTGCAACCACTGGCGGCACAAGTTTCCCGTACAGCTGGACGAGCAGGGCGGGGTCATCGAGCTGCCGATCGGCCGCTGCGATCTGCGCGCCGTTGAGGGATACCTGAACGCGCACCTGGAATCAGCCGATCAGGACAAGACGCAGCAGTTGCAGAAGGTTGTGGCCGATCACCTGGCGCGCATGGCGGGAGAAGAGCGCCTGCAGATCGACTGGCAATCCGAAGCGGGCCAGCCGCCCGGAGCCGCTGCGAACGCGAACACGGCGGTCGACTCCAGAAGTCGCTATGGCACGGTTTCGCGAACATTCCACTGGCTGATGGCACTGCTGATCGTCTGGCAGTTTCTCAAGCTGGGCGACCGCATCGCCGAAGGCGAGCACTGGGTCGGGCAGACCCTGGTGCCCTGGCATGTTTCCCTTGGCGCGGTGCTGCTGGTACTGATGGTGGTGCGCATCGTCTGGGCGGCGAGCCAGCTCAAACAGCGCCCGCCGCACGACCCGGCCACAGCATGGCTGGTCAAGGGCGGTCACATGGCACTGTACGGCTGCATGTTGCTGATGCCGATCAGCGGTCTGCTGTATCTGATCGGCAATGGCTACGGGGTCAAGGTGTTCGGCCAGCAACTGGTGGAGAAAGGCCCGGAGATCGCCTGGGCCGCCTCGCTCGGCAGCGTGCATTCACCGCTGGCCTGGCTCACCGTTCTGCTGGTGCTCGGGCATATCGGCGCTGCGCTGTATCACCGCCTGGTCAAGCGCGACGACATCATGCAGCGCATGCTCTAGGGTCTGTTCCCGTTTCGTCGCAAGCCGCGTCGCTGCGCCAAACGGTGCCATGGCCGGGCGGCGTTCCGCAGGCGCGGGACACAGGTAATGGAGTTCCCTTGCCAAGTCCCGCAACGCCGCATGGCGCCATTTGCCGCGCAACCGGAGGGTCTGGCTTCACTGGCTGCTCAGCGCAAAGTTGGGCAGCGAGCTGACCGGCTGGTTGAAGCGGAAGGGGATCGACAACATCGAGCTGCCATAGGCCTTTTGCACCACGAAGTGCAGGTGTGGTCCGGTGCTGCGGCCGGTGTTGCCGGACTTGCCCAACAGCGTGCCGAGCTTGACCTGCTGCCCTGGCTTGACCCGCACCGATCCGCGGCTCAGATGCAGGTAGGCGCTGTGGGTGCCGTCTTCGTGTTCGATGCGCACGTAGTTGCCGGCCGGGTCGGGAAACCGGCCGCCCTGGCCGTTGCGAATCTTCACCACGGTGCCCGCCCGAGCCGCCACGATAGGGGTGCCGACAGGCATGGCGATATCCACCGCATAACGACCGCTCGGCGAGTTATGGCTGAAGTCGCCGCCAGCGCCTTGGGATATGCGGAACGGCCCGCCTTGCCAGGGCAGCGCATACGCCGGCCCTTCGACCGAAACCGAGTCAGGCTGATCCGGCTCCGGCGAGAACAGCATCGCGTAGCTGAACGAATGCTTGAACATGATTGGCCCGCCGGCCTTGCGCTTGCTCAGGGTAGCCACGCGAACGCGGCTGTTGGCCGGAATGGTCTTGCGAATCACCCCCTTGCCGACGCCGGCCACATTGACCATGCGCGTCAGCCGCAAGGTGACCTCGACCGGCACTTCCAGCGTGTTGCTGACGTCCATCGCCTTGCCGCTGCCGGCACGGTTGATGAACAGGCGCACCGAGCCCGGTTTATCGGCTTTTGCCTGGTTGTTGGCGGCCACGGCCGGCACCAGAGGTGCCAGCCCGAGCAGTAATAGAAAGGGATAAAAAAGCGGTCGCAGAGAGAGCATGACGTGTGATCCATCACGGAAAAGACAAGGCTGCCGGCGACGAGCAGAACGAATCCGTTGGGTTGGTTAGGGGGCCGCGCTGGTTTTGGGACTTGAGTCACGCGATGAGGTTCACTACCGCGTGTCGTTTTTTGCGCGTGGGCGCGGGACTAAGTCTGTGGCGGTACAGGAGCTTTGCGGTCGAGACCGCTCCCACATCCGTTATGGGCTTGGCGTGAGGTGGGAAGGGCGTCTATAGCTCGATTTCCGCGCGGCGACATTCAGGGACGCCAAGCCAGCCGTGCCACTGAACTGTTGAAGCACCGCTTCGCGGTCGAGGCCTGGCGGCCCCGCGCTCCCCACAAAACAAGTTGGTGTGGAAGGGGCAGCAGTGAATGCCAGGCACGCGGTCCCGGAGAAAGCCAGCATAAGTGCCCCGGCCACTGGGCCGAGGCGCCTTTGCTCACTCGTCGGACTTGATCAGTTCGAGCAGCAGCAGCGAACGGCCGGTCACGGCGTATTCGTCGTTGAAGTCGAACCGTTCCGGTCGAGCGGTCGGGTGGTTGGTGTCGATCAGGCGATTCCAGTAGATACCCTGCGGCACCTCCGGCAGCGTGAAATTCACCAGGTCATGATGCGCGTTGACGATGATCAGCAGCGTTGCGTCGGAGCCTGCGCGTCTGATGCCCGTGGGCTGGGCTCGACCGTCAAGCAGCATGCCCATGCAGCGGTTGTGTGCGTCCTCCCACTGTTCGATGGACATTTCCTCCGCATTCGGCGCCAGCCAGGTCACGTCCTTCACACCGAGCTCTTCGTGGTAGGCGCCGACCAGAAAGCGCCCACGGCGAAGCATGGGGAAGCGCTGGCGCAAGCGGATCAGCTTACGGGCGAAACCCAGCAGGCCGTAGCTGTCTTCGCTGATGTCCCAGTTGACCCAGCCGATCTCGCTGTCCTGGCAATAGGCATTGTTGTTGCCGTGCTGTGTTCGGGCGAACTCGTCACCGGCGACGATCATCGGTGTGCCCTGGGAGAACAGCAGCGTGGCGAGGAAATTGCGCATCTGCCGATAGCGCAGCTCGTTGATCTCCGGGTCGTCGGTATGCCCCTCGACGCCATGGTTCCACGACAGGTTGTTGTCGCTGCCGTCGCGGTTGTCTTCGTCGTTGTCCTCGTTGTGCTTGTGGTTGTAGGACACCAGGTCCTTCAGCGTGAAGCCGTCATGGGCGGTGACGAAGTTGATCGAACTGAACGGGCGCCGCCCGCGCTGGTTGAACAGGTCGCCGGAGCCGGTGAGACGGCTGGCGAAATCAGCCAGCTGGCCGTCGTCGCCTTTCCAGAACGAGCGCACCGTATCGCGGAACTGGTCGTTCCACTCGGCCCAGCCCGGTGGGAAACCGCCAACCTGATAGCCGCCGGGGCCGCAGTCCCAGGGCTCGGAAATCAGTTTGGTCTTGGCCAGGACCGGGTCCTGGCGACAGGCGACAAGAAAGCCGTGGCGCTCGTCGAAACCATCGTGTTCGCGGCCGAGAATGGTCGCCAGATCGAAGCGGAAGCCATCCACGTGCATCTCGGTCGCCCAATAGCGCAGCGAGTCGGTGACCATCTGCAGTACGCACGGGTGGCTCATGTCCAGCGTGTTGCCTGTGCCGGAATCATTGATGTAGTAGCGCTTGTCGTCCGGCATCAGGCGGTAGTACGAGGCGTTGTCGATGCCGCGCATGGAGAGGGTCGGGCCGCGCTCGTTACCCTCGGCGGTGTGGTTGTAGACCACGTCGAGAATCACCTCGAGGTCGGCGTTGTGCAGGTGCGCGACCATCTCCTTGAATTCGGTGATCTTGCCGCTGGCCAGATACTTGGGGTGCGGCGCGAAGAAGGCGATGCTGTTGTAGCCCCAGTAGTTGGCCATGCCTTTTTCGAGCAGATGCTGGTCTTGCACGAAGGCATGGATCGGCAGCAGCTCGATCGAGGAGACGCCAAGCTTGCGGATGTAGTCGATCACTTCCGGCGTCTTGAAGCCGGCGAAGGTGCCGCGCACATCGTCCGCTACCGCCGGATGGCGCATCGTGTAACCGCGTACATGGGTCTCGTAGATGATCGTCTTGTCCCAAGGCACCTGCACGGGGTGATCGCGGCCCCAGGTAAAGGCAGGATCGATGATCTTGCACTTGGGCACGAAGGGGGCGCTGTCGCGCTCGTCAAAGCTGAGATCGCCGTCAGGGTGGCCAATGGTGTAGCCGAACAGCGCTTCGGACCATTTCAGCTCGCCTACCAGTTGCTTGGCATAGGGGTCGATCAGCAGCTTGTTCGGGTTGAAACGATGGCCGTTCTCCGGGTCGTACGGACCGTATACGCGGTAGCCGTAGATCTGCCCGGGATGCGCATCCGGCAGGTAGCCGTGCCAGATCTCATCGGTGTACTCGGGCAACTCGATACGCTCGAGTTCGACCTCGCCGCTGGAGTCGAACAGGCAGAGCTCAACCTTCGTGGCATGGGCGGAGAAAATCGCGAAATTGACCCCCAGGCCGTCCCAGGTTGCCCCGAGCGGGAAGGGCAAGCCCTCGCTGATCCTGGACGGGGTCGTAACCTGCGGCACGTAGGGCTTCTTCTTACTCATGAAATCTCCAAAGGCGGATTCCGGATGGCGTGCCGAGGCGGGTATCGGCGCGAACGATCATTCGACCGGTCCCACGCCGACAAGATGCCTGCCGCCGGTCAGCTTTCCTTCTTTGCCCGCGGGGTGCGTGTTTTCTTGATGGTTTCGGGGGTGCCGGCCTTGGCATCGGTGCCAGCCTTGGGTGCAGCACGGCTCGCGCGGGGCTTGGCCGCCGGGGCGTCCTTCGCATCCTTAACGTCCTTGGTCTTGCTCTTGGCTTTGGGTGTGGCGTCGGTGGGTTTGGTGGCGGTCTTGCGTGGACGGCTGGCAGGCTTGGCATCGGCAGCGCCGTGTTCGGCCTCGACCAGCTTGCGCGCCATGGCCCAATGGCGCTCATCTTCCCCTACCGGGCAACCCTCGGATTGCCAGATCTGATAAGCGAACTCGCGGATACGTTGCTCTTCTGAACTCATTGTTGGGATTCTCCATTTGCGGTCATAGACGTATGCAGGACGGCCGCCGATAGTCCGTCCAGAACGCGCGCAACCTCTAGGCTGGCTTGTTGGGATGAGACTGTCGCTCCGTCGAAAAGTCGCTCGAATTCACTACCGTTTAGCGCCTCGGGCAGTTCGATCCGGGTGTTGCTCCAGCGCTGCGCCGGAATGCTCGGTACTCCACGATCCCCCAGCAGATCCGCTGCCAGCCGCGGCACCACGACTACCACCCACTCGCCTTCCAGCTCGCGGGCGAATGCCAGCAGCTGCTCGGCCTGCTCGCCAGAAACCGCAAGCTGCAGATAGCGGCCTTCGCTGAACAGCCGCGGGTAGCGTCGACGCAGCTGCAGTGTGCGGCGGATCACGGCTTGCTTGATGCGACCGTCGTGCCAGCTTTGCAGCAGCTCATCGAGTGAGGCCGCGCTGGCGAGGCTGTGCTGCCGTGCAGTGAAGTCCACCGGCCGTCGATTGTCGGGATCGACCAGGCTGAAGTCCCAGTACTCGGTGCCCTGATAGAGGTCGGGCACGCCGGGGGTGGTCATGCGCAGCAGACTTTGCACAAGGCTGTTCAACGCACCGGCAGGGGCCAGTTCGGCAGCGGCCGCAGCGATTTCGTCCCGTAATGGTGCACCTTCGCCGGTGAGTAGCAGGTACTCGACGTGCTGGCGGCAGGCGCTTTCGTAATCGCTGTTGGGGTCGCTCCAGGTGGTGCGCAGCTTGGCCTCGCGCAGGGCTTTCTCCTGCCATTGCAGGATGCGTGTGCAGTACTGCTCCATCGCCGCCTTGTCGTCGGCCCGCAGGTCCAGCGGCCAGCTGCCGAGCAGAATCTGGAACAGCATCAGCTCATCGCCGGGCGAGGGCGCCGCACCGTCACCAAGCTGCTGGATGTGGCTGGCACTCATCTCGCGCCAGCGCCGCACCTTGCCGGCAAACCATTCGGCGCGCTCGCTGATTACCGCGATGCGCGCGCGGGTATCTTCGCCACGCTTATGGTCGTGGGTCGCGGTGGTCAGCATGTTGCGCGGGAAGTGCTCGGCGCGTTGCAGGCACTCGTCGTGGAAGGCCTGCAGCGGTGCGCTGAAATGTTGCGGGTCGAAGCCGACATCGTTGCGCGACAGCAGAATGCCGGAGCGGTAGCAGGCGGTATCCTCCACGGCCTTCGCCGCAGCCGGCGACGTTAGCTGCTGGAAGCGTGTGCAGGCGTAGCGGCGAATCTTGCGCAGGCTACGCGGCAGTTGCCGCAGGCTTTCGCCGCCGAGCCAGCGCTGCAGATGCTCGAGCAACGGCCAGTCGGCTTCGCTCAAGGTCGTCTTCGCGCCGTCCAGCGCCTGCTGGAAGAACGGTTCATCGGCCTCGCGGCGTCCCGGTGCGGCAATGTAGGTGCGATACACCGGGAAATGGACGATCAGCTCCAGCAGGGCGCGGCGAATCGCGCCGAGGGTGATGTCGCGGGTCATCACGTCGCCGCGGGCGACCTGCAAAAGCGACAGGGCGACGGTTTCGAAGTCGCCTGCTAGCGGGCCGGTCAGCACCAGCTGGCGAGCCTGGCGAGCCTCTTCCATGAAATCGGTGGTGCGTCCGCTGGTGTCGCTCCAAAAAGAGCACAGAAGTGATTCGCCAGCCGGGTCATGTTGCAGCAGCGACACCTGATTCATGAATTCGTAACCGGTGGTGCCGTCCACGCCCCAGTCGTCATGCAGCCGCTCGCCGCCGGCGAGAATCTTCTCGACGTAGATCGGCACGTGATCCTGCACCGCGTCCTGCGGGCGCCCGGCATTCAGCCGATCGACACGCCGGCGCAGGCGTCGGCAATAGCCGCGCGGGTCGGCTAGCCCGTCGATATGGTCGATGCGCAGGCCGTCGACCAGGCCATCGCCGATCAGCTCGAAAATCTTGGCGTGGGTTTCCTCGAACACCACCGGACGTTCGACGCGCAGGCCGCCCAGCTCATTGATGTCGAAGAAGCGCCGCCAGTTGATGTCGTCACCCGCGGTCCGCCAGCTGGCCAGCCGATAGTTCTGACGTTCAAGCAGGCTGTGCAGGCGGCGGAAGCCGTCATCGGTAGTGGAGTCGTAGCAGTTGAGCGCCTGCTCCAGCGCCTGGCGGGCGCTGGCGTCCTGGAGCTGCTCGGCGAGCTCGGTGCGTAGCAAGCGAGCGGCCTGGTACGGCGCGGGCTCGGTCTTCAGGGCATCGAAGTGCTGCGCCAGGGTACGCAGCTGCGGATGATCGGCGGCACGCAACACCTCGCCGTAGCTCGGCGGGGTGATCGGAAAACGGTGCTCGTAATGCTCGGCGTACAGCGAGCCGTTATCAACGTCCAGGCGCAGCTTCACGGTGCCCTGCTGCAGCGCCTCGCCATAGTCGCTGCCAAGGAAGGGCACCAACAACTGGCCTTCGAGCAGGGGGTCCGGCGAATTCCACTCGATGTCGAAGAACTGCGCGTACGGGCTGCGGCGGCCCCACTCGAGTACGTCCAGCCACCAGGCGTTGCCCGAGCCACCGACCGCCATGTGGTTGGAGACGATGTCGAGGATGAGCCCCATGCCCTTGCCGCGCAGGGCCTCCACCAGACGCTGCAACGCCGGTTCGCCGCCCAGTTCAGGGTTGATGCGGGTCGGGTCGATCACGTCATAGCCGTGCATGGAACCGGGGCGGGCGGTCAGCAATGGGGACGCATAGATGTGGCTGATGCCGAGTTCCGCGAAGTAGTCGACCAGCGCAGTAGCGTCGTCTAGGGTGAAGTCGCGGTGAAACTGCAGTCTCAGGGTTGCGGTTAGGTCTTTCATCGATGCGCAGCTCCACGATGGTTACGACGGGCCTGCGCAAAGGACGCCAGCCGGCGGCTACTGGCCGGGCTGTCGAGCAATGTTGCACTGTCGCCGGGATAACGGCGACGCCAGTTGGGATGGGTTTCGACGATGCCGGGCATGTTGGTCTGTTCTTCCAGACCGAGCGCATCTTCAACTGGAACCAGTACCAGCGGCGCAGGGGTGTGCGCCAGGAAGCAGATGGCGGCATCGACCGCCTCCTCGGCGTTCAGCAGCACGTCCGGGTTCTTGCCGCTGTACTCGCACAACGCACGATTCAGCCCTGCGCGTTCTTTCTCACGCGCTTGCCACTGGGCATCACGGTCCGATTCGGGCACCTGGCCGACCTTGATGCGCCAGTCGATATCGTGACCGTGCCACCAGCCCGTCAGGGTCGGGATATCGTGGGTGGTACTGGTTGCCAGCGCCTGCGCCGGGTACTGGGCAGGCGTCTGGAAATGGCCGTCGTGCTGTTCGAACAGCAGCACCCGCATACCGAGGATCCCCCGTGCCGCGAGTACGTCACGCAGGCCGTGGGGAATGGTGCCGAGGTCTTCGCCGAGGATCACCGCCTGGTGGCGCCAGGCCTCGAGGCAGAGCAGGCGCAGCATGTCGTCGAAGGGAAAGTTGAGGTACACGCCGCGCTTCGGGTCGGCACCGGCGGGTACAACCCAGAGACGCTTCAGGCCCAGCACGTGGTCGATACGCATGCCGCCGGCATGGGCGAGGTTGGCGCGCAGCATTTCAATATAGGCACGGAAGCCGTTCTGCCGCAGGCCCCAAGGCGAGAAAGCGGAAATGCCCCAGTTCTGGCCATCGCGATTCATGATGTCCGGCGGCGCGCCAACACTCAGCGATGCCAACAGCTCGGCCTGGCGGCTCCAGGCCTGACTGCCGCCGCCATCGGCGCCGACGGCGAGATCGGAAATCAACCCGATGCGCATACCGGCGCTGCGCGCGGCGACT
The DNA here is from genome assembly GCF_032106285.1 of Stutzerimonas kunmingensis. GTDB lineage: Bacteria > Pseudomonadota > Gammaproteobacteria > Pseudomonadales > Pseudomonadaceae > Stutzerimonas > Stutzerimonas kunmingensis_B. Next base: position 35,231 of record NZ_DAMCPO010000008.1, on the reverse strand, counting down.
TGGGCACGTTCCAGGCCGCGGGCCATCAACCACTGGCCAAAGGCGTGGTAACTCACCTCATCGGCATGTTCCCGGGCAAAGGCCTCAACGGCCGGGCTGGAGGGATCGCGGTATTCGCTTGGCCAGTCGTTCCAGTGCTGCGTGTGGCCCTGTGCGTCCCGCAAATGAGTGTGCAGGGCTTCGAAGCGGCAGTGGTTTTCCAACGCCTCGCCACCGCTCGCGCGGAAGCTGTCGAAATCCACCTGCAGGGCGTTGCCGCCCTTGCTGAAGTCGTCGAACAGCTGCCGCAACAGGCGATGCCGCGATTGCGCCACGGCCGGCCAGTCGATCAGCTCCAGGCGCTCGAGCCGTTTCAATTCCTCACCTAACCCGCAAGTCTCGATCGCTTGGCGCAACGGCCGCTCACCAAGGATCGAACCCGGCGCGGCGTGCAGCACGTTGAAGAACAGCCGGCTCGACGGTGAGTAAGGGCTGTACTGATCGATATGCGCGCCGAACATGGCGTGCACTGGACTGATTCCAAGCGCATCGGCTCCGTGGGCAGCGGCGTTGCTGACCAGCGCCTCCAGTGCCTGGGTGTCGCCCAGGCCACCATCGTCCGCGCGGCGCAGCCCGTATAACTGCACCGTCAGGCCCCAGGCGTCCGCCCCGGCGATCTCGGCGACTGTGGGGCAGGAGAGCGGGGCGATAGCCACGGTCAGCTGATACTTGTCGATGGTCAGCCGGTAGTAGCCGGGCGTGTCGATGGCTGGCAGGCGCGCCTGGTTGTCGAGCGTGCCCTGCTGAACACCGCCATCTTCTGCTTGCAACTCGAAACGACTGGTCGCCGGAAAGTAGGCGGAAAGGTCCAGTGCAGCGTGCTGATCGCAGGTCAGCAGCGGCGGCACGCCGCCGTGGTTGTTCTTGTGAGCGAGAATCTCGAGGCTGGCTTCGATATCTGCATCGGTTTCCGCCGCCAGCCCGAGGCAGGTCAGTACGTCACGCAGTACGGCCGGCTCGACCCGTTGTTCGCGGTTGTCGGCATCGACCCAGTCGATGGAGAGCCCGGCGGCTTCCGCCAGGCGGATCAGGGATTCGTCGCTCATTTGGCTTTCTCCAGATACAGCTTGGCCATACGAGGCGGCAATTGGTCGGGCGTGGCATCCAACGCACGGCTGGCGAACAGCAGCTGCGCTGCGCTAGACGAGGCGGGCAGTAGAGCGGCTTGTTCGCCTAGGTTCAGCTCAAGGCGCAGCTGACTGCCATCACCCAGCTGCCAGCGTGCAAGCACAGCGGCATCGCCCAGCACGCTGCAACCGAGAAAGGCGCTACCGGGCAGGCGCGGCACGATCTCGGCATGGCGGATGCTCAGCAGCTGGCGGTACAGCGCATGCCACTCGGCGTGCCCCGGTTGCGTCTGCGCACCGAAGTCCGGCCGCGACTGCTCAAACGTGGATACGGCGTTGGGATCGGGAATGCGCTCGCGGGTGGCTTCGTCGGCGAACTCGGAAAACTCGGCGAATTCGTTGCGGCGGCCTTCACGCACTGCATCGGTCAGCTCGCCGTGATGGCTGGTGAAGAACAGGAAAGGTTGTCGCGAGCCCCATTCCTCGCCCATGAACAACAGCGGGACCATGGGGGAAAGCAGCAGGACGGCGGTGGCAGCCCTGAGCGCGTCGGCATCGGCCAGCGTAACCAGGCGATCGCCAAAGGCGCGGTTGCCGGTCTGGTCATGGTTCTGCAGGAACAGCACGAACGAGGTCGGTGACAGGTGCGCACTGGGCTCGCCACGGGATTCGCCACGGCGGTTGTTCTGCCCCTGGTAGACAAAGCCTTCGCCAAGAAAGCGCGCCAGTTTGCTGGTCGCGTCCTGGTGATAGTCGGCGTAATAGCCCTGGCTTTCGTCGGTGAGCAGCGCATGCAGCACATTGTGGCCGTCATCGTTCCACTGCGCGGTGAAGCCCTGGGTCAGCAGGCTGGCGCGATTGTCCTCGTTCTCCAGCACCAGATGCACATGACGACCGGGTTCCACGGTGGCGTGCACGCGCTCGGCCAGCTCGGTGAGGAAGCTGCGGTCGGGAATGGCATGCACGGCATCGAAGCGCAGCCCGTCGAAGCGGTAGTCCATCAGCCACATCAGCGCGTTGTCGATGAAGAAGTCGCGGACTTCGCGGCGGCGGAAATCGATGCCATCGCCCCAGGGCGTCTGCTGGTCGTGGCGGAAGAAGTGTTTGGCGTAGCGGCCGAGGTAATTGCCGTCCGGGCCGAAGTGGTTGTAGACCACATCGAGAAACACCATCAGGCCGAGGCCGTGGGCGGTATCGATCAGATGCTTTAGATCTTCCGGACTGCCATAGGCCGCTTCCGGCGCGTAGGGCAGAACGCCGTCGTAACCCCAGTTGCGGTCGCCGGGAAACTCGGCGATCGGCATCAGCTCGATGGCCGTCACGCCGAGGTCGGCAAGCCCGGCGAGGTGCTTTTCCATCTCGGCGAAACCGCCATACAGACCGACATGGGTTTCGTACAGCACCGTCTCGTGCCAGGGACGACCGAGCCAGCTGCTGTTGCGCCACAGATAGTTGTCATGGGTATCGACCACCAGGCTCGGCGCATGCACGTCACCCGCCTGCGCCCGCGAGGCGGGGTCGGGCACATGCAGTTCGTCGTCGATGAGAAACCGGTAGAGCGTACCGGCCCCGTAAGGGGCATCGATGCTGAACCAGCCTTCTTCAGTGGCGGTCATCGGCAGCGTTTGTGCGCCTACAACGATCAGACTGACGTTTTGCGCATCGGGCGCCCAGAGTCGGAAGCGGGTGGTCCCGTCTTCCAGCAACTCTGGCCCGTGATGCCCGATATGGGCACGCTGCTTCTGCATTGAACGACCTCTTCAGATTAAAAGACGAACCTCGCGGCGCTCTCCGAGCAATTTCCGGTACAGCGCGTCATAGGGTTCGATGGCGTGACGCCAGAAAAAGCCGGCCCCCATCGCCCGGCAACGCATGGCGGCCAGCAGCTGAGGATGCTGATGGATCGCCAGCGCCCGCTGGACGGCCTGCCGGTAGCTGTTGACATTGGATTCGTTGAACAGGAACCCGGTGATGCCGTCATCGATGGAGTCGGCCAGCCCGCCGGTGCGACGTGCGACCGGTAATGAGGCATAGCGTTGGGCATACATCTGGCTGAGGCCGCACGGCTCGTAGCGCGACGGCATCAGCAGAAAATCGCTGCCGGCGAACAGGCGGCGCGCATCGGTTTCGTTGAAGCCGATGTGGGCCGCGACACGGCCGGGGTACTGGGCCGCGAGCTGGCGAACCTGATGCTCGATCTGGTGATCGCCCTGGCCAAGGATGGCCAGCTGGCCGCCGCCTTCGACGATGGCATGCGCCACGTCGAGGGTCAGGTCGACACCCTTCTGGTGCACCAGGCGCGAGACCACGGCGAACAGCGGTGCATGGCAATGCTCGAGACCGAACGAGTCGCGGATATACGCGGCATTGGCCTTTTTGCCTTCCCAGTTGCGTGCGCTGAAACCCTTAACCAGATAGGGATCGCTTTCCGGCTCCCAGCTTTCGTCGATGCCGTTGAGCAGCCCACTGAGCAGTCCCTGCCGGGCTTTCATGCTGAGGAAGCCTTCCATGCCGCAGCCGAATTCCGGCGTGGTGATTTCCTCGGCGTAGGTAGCGCTCACCGTGGTCACGCGGTTGGCATAGGCGATCCCGGCCTTGAGCAGGGACAGCTTGCCGTAGAACTCCATGCGCTCCGGGTCGCAGGCCTCGGCGGGGATTCCCAGCAGACGCCGCTGCGCCATATCGATGTTGCCCTGGTAGGCGAGGTTATGAATGGTGAAGACGCTGGGCGTGTTCAACCCGCGCCAGTGCATGTAGGCGGGCGCCAGACCGGCTGGCCAGTCGTGGGCGTGCACCAGCTCGGGCGCCCAGCGGATGCAGGCGGTACCGGCGGCGATTTCCGCAGCGGCCAGTCCGAGGCGAGCGAAACGCACCGGATTGTCCGGCCAGTCGTTGCCATCGGCGTCACCGTATGGCGAGCCTTCGCGCTCATAGAGTTCCGGGCAGATCAGCACATAGATGATCAGGCCGTCGGGCATGTCCATCCGGCCGATGCGGCAGCCGGGAATCTCGGCATAGCCGCCCAGCGAGCCAACCGTGCGGATGGCGTGACCGCTGTTGATTACCTGCGAATAGCCGGGGATCAGCACGCGCACATCGTGGCGTGCGCCCAATGCCCGGGGCAGTGCCGCCGACACGTCGGCGAGCCCACCGGTCTTGACCAGATCGGTCAGTTCGGAGGTGACGAACAGAATCTTGCGTTTGTCATCGTGGCTACTGCGAATCTGCAGGGCAGGGCGAGTAACCAGGGGTATGGCGGGTTGCGCCTTCGGTAGTCCGACAGGCAGGGCGTTCACAGCGGCAATACTCATCACGATCTCCCCAGAGCCCCGGCGTTCCAGGTGCCGGCGCCAGCTACGAGCATATTTCTCCTATGCAACGATCTGATGACCGCCACATACCATGAACACGACCAGGCTGAAATCTAGTTCGGAGCTGCCGCGAAGGCAGGTGGGGCTTCACTGGCCCTACCAGAAACCAGACCCGGCGTCGCGGTAGAAGTTCTTGAAAACCCGATCAACTACCACTGCCGGAACTCGCAACCAGCCAACTTGCTCCGAATACAGAGTCGTGAAGGCGTTGAACCTGGAATGGTCGGAGCAAAAAACATGCAAGAGATCGAACGAGTCGTTGACTTTCTGCAACGCGAGGAACTGACGCTGACCACCGCGGAGTCCTGTACCTGCGGTTTGATGGCTTCGCTGATGGGCGATATTCCGGGTTGCGGCCAGGTGCTCGACAGCGGCTTCGTGGTCTATTCACCCAAGGCAAAGAACCGCCTGCTCAAGGTGGACTTCGAAACCATCGAGCGATTCGGCCTGACCAGCGAGGAGGTCGCGCGCGAGATGGCTATCGGCGCGCTGAACGCCAGCGTCGCCACCCTTGCCGTGTCGAATACCGGTGTTGCGGACGATGACCAGGAGGATGAGGGTGGCACCCAGTGCTACGCCTATGCACTGATGCGGGGCGAGCGGCAGGTGGTGGTGAGCGAAACGGTGCAGTTCGATGGCGACCGGGTCGCGATCCGCAAGCAGGCCGCGCGACACGGACTCACCCAGCTACCGGTTAAATACGCCGAGTTGCTGAAAAAGCTGGAGGGACTCGAGGGCGACTAGTCACACCGGCGGCTGGCGCTCCGGTTCGACATGCTCGGGCTGCGATGTATCGACGCGCTGCTTGTGGCCGACGCTGAGGTCAGCGCGGAGTTGCGGCAGCGAGTGCGGGTATTGCCGCTGGATGAAGCTCAGCAGGCTTTCGCGAATGTGGCAGCGCAGGTCCCAGTTGCGCGACGAATCCGGCGAACTCACCAGGGCCCGCAGCTGAATGGATTTCTCGCTGGTGTCGGTGACCTGCAGTACGCAGACCCGGCCGTCCCACAGCTCGGGCACTTCCTTGCACAGCCGGCGCAGCTCTTCGCGCAGCGGCTCCAGTGGCAGCGAATAGTCGGCCCAAAGGAAAACCGTGCCGATCAGGCTGGACCCGCGACGGGTCCAGTTCTGAAACGGTTTCTCGATGAAGTGCTGCAACGGCACGATCAGCCGCCGGTCATCCCAGATCCGCACGACGACGTAGGTGCCGGTGATTTCCTCGATGCGACCCCATTCGTTCTCGACGATGACCACATCGTCCAGGCGGATCGGCTGGGTCATGGCGATCTGCACGCCGGCGATGAGGTTGGCCAGCACTGGCCGCGCGGCAAAGCCCACCGCCAGGCCCGCAAGGCCCGCCGAGGCAAGCAGGCTGGCACCGAACTGGCGGGCACCGGGAAAGGTCATCAGCATGGCCGCCGCGCCAATCAACAGCACAAAGAAGGTCAGGGTGCGTAGCAGCACACGTGATTGCGTCTGTATTTGCCGGGCGCGAAGGTTGTCGACCACATCCACCGGATTGCGCAGCTGAATGAACTGCTGCAGCCCACGCAGCGAGCGCATCACCAGCCACGTGAGGGTGGCGATTATCAGCAGCGTGGTGACATGCCGTGCCGCGTCGATGAAATGCAGATCGTTCGGCGCAGACGTCCATACGCCCTGCACCCCTACCAGTGGCAACAGTAGCCGGACGGGCTTTTCCAGTTGCTCGGACAGCTCCCGGGTAAACAGGAAGGCTCGCGCCAGGCGTAGCGTCAGGGCGGTCAGTAGCCGGCCGAAGAGACTCAGGACCAATGCCACGAACAGCGCCGCGGCTATGGTGCGCAGCGCCGGCTGGCTGATGTAGTGATCCCACTGCAGGAGAAAGGCTGGAAATTCGATAGCGGGCGTTCCGGTTGGCCAGAGGTCTGGGGCAGAGACAGACAGCCGGCGGCGAAAGTTCAGGGCGTGCAGCCGAGAGGTGCGCCGGACGGGTGGGCGGAACTCCTATGGGCGGGATGTTTCACAAATTCCAAGCGGGTTGCAGAGCACGACCCGATTTTCTGACCCGATTGGAGTTGAACCATGCAGAGTGCACAGACCGGCAATGACGTCCGTACCGAACGCCTCATCGAATGGCTGCGCGATGCGCACGCGATGGAGGCGCAGGCCGAAACCATGCTGAACAAGCAGGCCAGCCGCATCGAGCACTACCCCGAACTCAAGGCGCGGATCGAACAGCACATTACCGAAACCCAGAACCAGGCCAAGCTGATCGAAGGCTGCCTGCAGCGCTATGACAAGTCCTACTCCGGCCTCAAGGACCTGGGCGGCAAGATGATGGCGATGGGGCAGGCCATGGGCGGCATGATGGTCAATGATGAGATCGTCAAGGGCGCGCAGATGGGCTACGTGTTCGAGAACCTCGAGATCGCCTCCTACAAGATCCTCATCGCCGCCGCCGAAGCGGTCGGTGACATGCAGACCAAGGAAGTGTGCGAGCGCATCCTGGTGGAGGAGGTGGCCATGGCCGACTGGCTACGCGACCACCTGGCCGAGCTGACCCAGGCCTATCTCACTCGTGCGGCCGAGCCGCATGTCGAGGCCAAGCGCTAAGCACCTGCGCCGAGCGCCCGGCTGTTGATCGGCCGGGTGCGAATCCTTTCAACTGGAGCCGAAGCGCGTGACCACTCGCGGCCACGCGCTTGGTGGAAGCTGCCCATGAGACAACGCCCACTACTGAAAACCCTGACCTTCGCTGTGCTGCATTTCGCGACAGCGTTCATCGTCGTCTATGCCCTCACTGGGAGCCTGGTGATCGGCGGGGCGGTCGCGCTGATCGAGCCGCTGTGCAACACCCTGGTGTTCTATCTCCATGAACGCGCCTGGCAACGCTTCGGCCGCCAGAAGGCCACCCACAGCCACAGCTATGGCCACGACTTATTCCTGAAATACATGGCGCGCGGCCAGACCGCCAGCAGCCGGATCGTCCGCACGCCTCGCTAAGCGAGGCTCATTCGACGTGACTGAGCTGTTTGCCTTCGGCGGGCAGCGAGCTACGCGTGACGCACATTTCAATGCGCAGTTCCTGCGCCAGACGCACCAGATTGGCGGCATCGCGGCACTGATCGTAGGAAATGCCGAGAACGGTCAGTTCTTCGTCTGGCGATTCCTGAAAGAGGCGCACGCGGAGTGAGTTGTCGGAATCGTCGCGGCATTCGCACTGGAATGGGCGAAGGTAGGTGTGCAGGATCGCTTCGATCTTGAACAGCGGAAGACGCGTATTCATAAATCCTCCCTATGTAGGAAGGTGACTTGAGCGCAGTAAAGCGATCGCTGCGCACCCCTGGTTTTCCCAACGTCATTCAACCGTAGCAGTGCTTGTCCGGTTGTAAATGCGGCGATCTGTCCATCCGGCGGATTAAGTCCGGCAACTGCTCTACACGGCAGTTTCCGGCCAGTGCCGCTTGTCGGAACCCGTCGGACGGCTCGATCTGTCCCTGCTGAACTTCATACCAGCAGGGGATGACCAAATTAAGTACGTCGTCCTTAAGCGGAGAACCGAGATGAAGAAAACGATGCTCACGGCAATCCTGAGCGCCATGGTTGCGCTACCGGCCATGGCCCAGTTTCCTGCTGGCACTCCGCGGGACGACACCGGCTCACGGCCGAGCCCCATGGGCAACCCGACGCCGCAGGAGGAAGTCGAAACCCGCCAGGACGATCAGGGACGCACCGTGACCGAAGATGGCCGGCTGGTGGCGCCGCAGCCGGGAAGCGAGGAAAAATCCACTGACCCGAGCCGGCATTCGGCGCCCGGCGGGGCTGACGACAGTTCCACCGACGCTGGCAAGCTCGAGTAATCGCGGGACATTGCCGGAGGTCAGCCATGGCGCTCGACGAATACCAGCGCATGCGCGATTTTGCCGCCACGCCCGAGCCGTCGGGTAAGGCACGCGGCAGGTCACGCAAGGTCCAGAGCCTGCAGTACTGCATCCAGAAGCACGACGCCACGCGGTTGCATTACGACTTTCGCCTGGAGCTGGATGGCACGCTGAAGAGCTGGGCGATCCCCAAGGGCCCCAGCCTTGACCCGAGCGTGCGCCGGCTGGCAGTGCATGTGGAGGATCACCCGCTGGAATATGCCACGTTCGAGGGCTCCATTCCGGCCGGGCATTACGGCGCGGGCGATGTGATCGTCTGGGATCGCGGCGTGTGGATACCGCAGGGTGATCCACAAGAGGGCTATCGCAAGGGCAAGCTCAAGTTCAGCCTCGAGGGCGAAAAACTCGCCGGCAGCTGGAATCTGGTGCGCACGCACATCGATGGCAAGAAGGAGCAGTGGTTCCTGATCAAGTCCCGTGACGAGGCCGCGCGCGAGGAGGGTGAGTACGACGTCGTCACCGCCGAGCCGAACAGCGTGCTCAGCGATCGCACGCTGGTCCCACGCAAACGCGGAGCGGCCAAGGCTCGCGTTGCGGAAGCGCCGGCCAAGCCAGTCAAGGCGCCGGCAAGAAAGCGAGCGTCACGCAAGAAGAGCGACGCGGTAAAGCTGGAAGGGGCCGTCCCGGCCGAATTGCCGGAGACGTTAAAGCCGCAGCTGGCAACGCTGGTGGACGCCGTGCCGAGCGGCGACTGGCGCTACGAGATCAAGTTCGACGGCTACCGCATGCTCGCCCGTATCGACGCCGGCAAGGTCGCGCTGTTCACCCGCAACGGCCATGACTGGACGGCGAAGATGCCGCAGCAGGCGTCCGCGCTTGCCGGACTCGGGCTTGAATCCGGCTGGCTCGACGGCGAAGTGGTGGTGCCGAACGAGGAGGGCGCTCCGGACTTCCAGGCATTGCAGAACGCGTTCGAAGCCGGACGCAGTGGGAGCATTCTTTATTACCTGTTCGACGTGCCCTATCTGAACGGCATGGACCTGCGGGATGTGCCGCTGGAACAGCGTCGCGCGGCGTTGCGTGAAGTGCTGGAAGGCAGCGACAGTGCATTGCTGCGTTTCTCCGAGGATTTCACCGAGCAGCCGGACAGCATTCTGGAAAGTGCCTGCCAGATGAAGCTCGAAGGCCTGATTGGCAAGCGAGCGGGCAGCTCCTATACCTCCAGGCGCAGCAGCAGCTGGGTCAAGATCAAGTGCAGCAACCGGCAGGAATTCATCATCGTCGGCTACACCGAGCCGAAAGGCACGCGTACCGGGTTCGGCGCGCTGTTACTGGGGCTGCATGACGACAGCGGAAAACTGCTCTATGCAGGCAAGGTCGGCACGGGCTTCAATCAGGCCACGCTGAAAAGTCTGCACAAGCAGTTGAAGAAGCTGGAAACCGACAAAAGTCCTTTGGCCAAGGCGGCACCTACTGCCGATGTGCGCGGCGCGCAATGGCTCAAACCCGAACTGATGTGCGAGGTTGCCTACGCGGAGATGACCCGCCAAGGCGTGGTCCGCCATTCGGTATTCCATGGCCTGCGCTCGGACAAACCCGCCGACGCCATTACCCATGAACGAGCCAAGCCCGCCAGTCGTAGCAGCAAAGCCGAGCAGCGGCAGACCGACCCCATCGGCAGCGGGCGGATCAAGATATCCAGTCCCGAGCGGGTCATCGACCCCAGCAGCGGCATCACCAAGATCGAACTGGCCCGCTTCTACGCGCAGATCGCGCCCTGGGCCCTGCCGCAGCTGCGAGCGCGCCCGCTGGCCCTGGTGCGCGCCCCGGAGGGCATCACCGGCGAGCTGTTCTTCCAGAAGCACGCCGACAAACTGGCCATCCCGCACATCACCCAACTCGACCCGGGGCTAGACCCGAAGCACGGTGCGTTACTGGTGATCGACAGCGCCGAAGCGCTGGTCGGAGCCGCGCAGATGGGCACCATCGAGTTGCACTGCTGGAACGCGGTAGCGCCCGAACTGGAGCATCCGGATCGCTTCGTGCTCGACCTCGACCCGGACCCGGCGCTGCCCTGGAAGAGCATGCTCGAAGCCACTCAGCTGACCCAGACGCTGCTGGACGAGATCGGCCTGACCTCGTTCCTCAAGACCAGCGGGGGCAAAGGCATCCACATCGTCGTACCGCTCGATCCGGTACACGGCTGGAGCGAGGTGAAGGCCTTCAGTCAGGCCATCGCCAAGTACCTGGCAAAGCTGCTGCCGTCGCATTTTTCCGCCGTAAGCGGGCCGAAGAACCGGGTTGGACGCATCTTCATCGACTACCTGCGCAACAGCCGTGGCGCCAGTACCGTCGCCCCTTATTCGGTGCGTGCCCGCGAGGGCCTGCCGGTTTCCGTGCCGATCCACCGCGAAGAACTGGCGGACCTCAAGGGCGCCAATCTCTGGACCGTACGCAACCTGCTGGAGCGCCTGCAGGAACAGGGCGACGATGATCCCTGGGCGGATATGACGCGGGTCAGGCAGACCATCACCGCGCAGATGCGCGAACGTCTGGGCATGTCGACTTAATCCGCCGCTCGTCTAAACACTGGTCGGTCTACACCGATAGGGCGATACCCGGGTGGCGCCACCGGGCAAACAATCGGCCTGTTCAGGGGAGCGGTAACGGTGAGGGAGGCGCCAGACAAGGCCAGCATGATGTCGGCCAACAACAATATTCAAAGGAGTGTCCCGCATGTTCGCGCATAAACCGCTTATCGCCTGTTTCCTGCTCGGCTCGTTGCCGGGCTTGGCCTCGGCACAGGCCGTAACCACCCAGACCGGAAACGATAACGAGGTCATCCTCGAGCAGCGTGGGGGCTCGAATTCGGCCTTATTGCTGCAGCAAGGGGATGCGAACTTCTCGCGAGTAGAGCAGGGCGGCGGCGAAACCACGCTGCAGCCCACGCAGTTGGAGCTCCTCCAACGGGGGATGGGCAACCAGGCGATGGTGTATCAGGCAAGCGATTATAACTTCGGGCATTCGGCGGCGGTCGTACAGCTGGGAGATGAGAATGTCGCCGAAGTCGTGCAGGCCGACGGTAACGGCTCCCAAGCGACCATCCACCAGCAGGGCGCACGCAACATCCATCGGGTCCAGCAGCTGTTCTATGCCAACGGGCTGGAAAGTCGCACATTCGGCACGAACAATCTCACCGAAGTCACTCAGACCGGTGCTGCGACAGCCACTACCCAGCAGATCGGCAGCGGCAACCGGATCACCATCGACCAGAACGTGTTCGCCTATGGCGGGGGAGTCACCGTTGATCAGGACGGCGCTTTCAACGAGGCCGCGGTTACCCAGGTGGGTGGCCGTTACTACACGGGCGAGGTCAACCTGGCGCAGGTCGGCAGCGCTAACAGTGCGCAAGTGGTGCAATGGGCGGGGTTCAGCAACCTCAGCTTTACCCAGAACGGAATCGGCAACGAGCTGACGGCGAGGCAGGGCACGCGAACCGGAACGATTCGAGGGACCTCGGCCGGCAACGACAATCGCGTCAACATTGACCAGAGTTTTGACGGTCCGGTGCTCGACATCGCGCAGAACGGTTCGGCCAACGAGATCGATGTGGTGCAACATGCCGCCTATGGCACGGCTTCGATCAGCCAGACCGGCGATGCCAACGTCGCCGTGCTCAATCAACTGACGGAATTCGCCGCGCCGCCGAGCGCCGCCATCATCCAGAACGGCACTGGCAACAGCACGTCCATAACCCAGCGCTGAGCCGCGCTGATGCGGCCGTCAGACGGCCGCGCTACATTCTCAATGGTCGGTTGCCGTAGCGCTCGTTATGCGCGCTACGGCCTGGGCCAGTGACAACTTCAGTGTGGTGCCATGCAGCGATCGCCGGCCATGCAGGCTACTCACTAGTAGCGGGCGCGCTTCATGCACGCGAGGTACCTGTCATTGACCCGGTTGGCGAACCAGGCGGTGGTCAGGTTGCGGGTGATCTTCGGGCTTTCCAGCCGGATTCCCGGCAGCACCGCCCGAGGCAGCGGCTTACCCGCGCGCTTTTCGGCCAGTGCGAAGACCTTTTCATAGAGGTCGGTTTTCTCGAAACCATGGGTGTCACCGCGCTCCAGTGCGTTGCGAATCGCCGTATCGCTCATTTCCAGTTTGCCTGCCAGCGCGCGAACTGCACGCTCGGTCTGGCCGGCCTTGCTGCTGCCGTGAATGATCAGGTCGCCGTCGAGGGCCAGCTTGATGCCACTGGTACGGCTGACTGCGGCCTGAAACGCGGCGTTGCGGCTGGCGTACCAGCCGGCATTGAAGTCGGCGAAGCGGTACAGCGGTTCGCGATAGCTGGTCGGGTAGTCGAGCAGGTGGGCGATGCCGAAATACATGCCACCGCGGCGCGTGAAGACTTCGTCGCGAATCGAGCCTTGCCGTTCATAGGGGTAGGTCCATCGGCGGTCTTCGGCAAAGGCGATGCTGACCTGCATCGGGCCGCCGGTCTTGACCGGGTTGAGCGTGCCGAACAGTTGCTTGCCGAGCGGCATGATGCCGAGGAAGTCATCGAAGATCGCACTCAACTGCTCTTCGGTGCGCACGGCCGCGAGACGCTGGCTATAGGTCTTTCCGTTGGGCGACTTCACGTCCAGCGCCGCATCCACCACGAACTGCGGGACGTGCAGGCGGCCGGCACGACGGTAGATTTCCTCTCGCGCGATCTTCGCCAAGCCGGGCACGGGCGGGGTCGCCTGGAATGTCGACTCCTGCACCGTCACGGCCAGTACCGAGCAGATGTTCTCATCGTTCGGCGGGATATCCAGCGCATCGAAGGCTGTGTAGATGTCCTGAGCCCAACCCTGACGATCAGGAATGTTGGCGGGGATCAGGCGAGCGATCCTGGCCCGGACTTCTTCCGGCTTGGGCGCCGGAGTCGTCGGCTGCTGGGTTCCACAACCGGCAAGACCGAGCAACGCTGCTGCGACGATTGCCGCCATGAATGGGCGGGTGTTGCCAGGAACTGGTCGGGTAGCGGCAGGGCTGCATGCCGAGCGGAAGGTTGAAATCGAAATGGTCATGCGGTCCTGAATGTAATGAGCGCCTGGGGCTCGGACAGTAAAACAGCCGAAACCGTTCTGCCTCTTTCAGAACCGCGATTCAAAACCGTCTGGTTCGCGTGCCGAATCCCGGCGCGCACCTGACCTGCCGCGCACAGCCTGTGCCAGTGCCGCAAGCGGCGTACGCTTAGCTGTAGCAGCTCGCGCCGGACTCAGAAATCGTGGCAATCCGGGCCCTGACGCAGGTACGTGGTTTCGTGGGTTTCGCCCTTGGAATCCACATAGGTCATCCGGGCGGTCACGACCTCGCAGCCGCCAGCAGGCACGTCCATTGATATGACCTTGGCGATGTCCAGCTTGTCGCCATATTGATAGGCCTTGGGTTCATCGGCGGCATACGCCAGCTGGGCACTGAGTGCCAGGCCGGCAATCCAGATCAGTTTGTTCACAGGTAACCTCCAGAGTGCCTGCGGGCCCAGGTCGCTGCGACGGGGGCGAAGGCAGGCGTTTCTTGCGTGCAGCGCCTGCCGGATGGCAGACGCCGGGAAATAAACGAGGCTGCCACGAGGAAAAGCAGCCAAAAGGTGGCAGGACGCCCGATCGAAGGAGCGCTCGACCGGCGAAGGAGCGGACTGGCTTCTAGTGTCCGTTGCCACCCGGCAATTTTAGTGAGCGACCAGGAGGGGAAAAACCGCGCGAGCGGTGAAGCACCTTTACCCGCCGCGCAACAATCAATCAGGCCCAATGGGCCGGGTCCTGCAGGATGCGGCGGTAGTCGGCGAATGCGCGCGGCAGCTCCAGCGCGAGAAAGTCGACCCAGGTCTTGATCTTCGCGTCGAGAAAACGCCGGGACGGGTAGAGCGCGTGGATCTGCTTTTCCTGCAGACGATAGCGCGGCAAGAGGCGCAGCAGTGCGCCGCGCTGCAGCGCCGGAGCCGCGACATAGTCGGGCAGCAGGCAGATGCCCATGCCGGCTTCTGCCGCGCTGGCCATGGCTTCAGCCACGTTGACCTTGAACCCTTCGCCAGGGCGAATCACGTCTTCGGCACCGTCTGCGATGAAGCGCCATTCATCCGCGAAGACCGGGTCCGCCAGGCGCAGACAGCGGTGCTGTTGCAGGTCACGCGGTTGCTGCGGTACGCCATGCTGCTCGAGATAGCCGGGCGCCGCGCAGACAACATTGCCAACCTCGCCCAGTCTCTGGGCGATCAGCTCGGAATCCGGCAGCTCGCGGGAAAGCGTGATGATGACGTCGAGTCCGGCTTCCAGCAGATCGGGCTGATGTTGCGAAAGGGTCAGGTCGAGGCTCACTTCGGGGTAGCGCTCACCGTATCTTCCGGCCAGCCCTGCCAGCAGCTGGATGCCCAGCCCCGTCGTCGAGTGCACGCGCAGGCGCCCGCGCGGGGTCAGATGGGCCCCGCAGGCTTCCTCCTGTGCCTGGTCCAGCTGAGCCAGGATCTCGCGCGATCGTTCGAGAAAACGTGCGCCGACCTCGGTCAGCGCCAACCGCCGCGTGGTGCGGTTGAGCAGGCGCGCGTGGAGGTGGTTCTCCAGCTCCGCCACCAGGCGGGAAACCTGCGCGGTGGACGTGTCGGCCAGCTTCGCCGCGGCGGTGAAGCTGCCGGCGTCGACTACCCGGACGAATACCCGCATCGCTTGCAGCATGTCCATCGAGTAAGGCCTCTCTGGGTTATTGGCCAGGCACGCCCGGCGATGGATTTTCAGCGTGCGCCGATGCGGTTGGCGTGCCTTGCCATCCGCCGCCCAGCGCGAGGAACAGGTTCACCTGGTCTTGCGACAGTTGGGCTTGGGACGCCGCCAGGGCGGATTCGGCCGTTGCGAGGGTGCGCTCGGCGTCGAGGCTGTCGAGATAGGCCAGTCGTCCTTCCTGATACAACCGGCGCGTGTGGTCCGCGGCGTCTCGCGCGGCATCGCGCGCTTCGCGCAGCGCTTGGTCACGATGCAGGTCGTGAGCGTAGTGCGTGAGCAGGGTCTGGGTTTCCCGCAGTGCGTCGAGCACAACTCCGTCGAAGCGGGCGAGGGCGGCAGCGGCTCCGGCCTCGGTGGCGCGAACGCGCGCGCGATCAACCCGGGTCGGAAAATGCCAGCTGATCGACGGGCCGAATTCCCAGCGACGGGTTACCGGATTACCGAGGTGTTCGAGCATTCCGGTGTAACCGGCCGCAGCGCCGAGACTGACCTGCGGATACATCATCGCCGTGGCGACGCCAATCTGTGCCGTAGCGGAGGCGAGTGCGCGCTCGGCCGCCCGGATGTCCGGGCGGCGCTTGAGCAGGGCGGTGCCATCACCCAACGGAATCGCCTGGCGCAGCTGCGGTGCGTGACTGCAGGCGGTAACCGTCTCGGGAAGGGCTCCGGGCGTGCGGCCGAGCAGGGCGGCGAGCTGATACAACGCGGCCGCCTTCTTCGATTCGAATGGCGGCAGCTCGGCACGCAGAGCCTCCAGCTGGGCGTGGGCGCGAGACACATCGACTTCGCTGCCACGACCGCCCACGAACAGGCGCTCGGCGACATCCAGCTGTTGCTGCTGAATCGCCAGTGAATGCTTCGCTATCGTCAGTTCCTCGCTGGCATGACAGGCCGTCATGTAGCTGCGTACCACCCCGGCCACTGCAGTTATGCGGGCCGTGTCGAGCAGCGCCGCACTGACGTCGGCATCGGCCCCCGCAGCTTCCGCGGCGCGATGCAGCTGACCGAACAGATCGAGCTGGTAACCCACGCTGAGGCCGGCGTCGGCGAGGTTCATCACTGGAAGTTTTTCCTCCAGGGCCAGGGCTTCGCTGGACAGCTGGCCGCGTGCAGCCGAGCCGTTGCCGCCGACCACGACCTCCTGCGCGTGGTGCGCCATCTGGAAGCCTTCATAGGCGCGATGCAGGTTGTGATAGGCCTGGCGCACGTCGGCATTGCCGATCAGGGCTTCACTCACCAGCCGATTGAGCGTCGGGTCGTCATAGAGCTGCCACCAGTCGTCTGGCAGCGGCGCCTGTTCGACCCGCTCGTTGCCGGCCAGATCGAAGGGTTTCTGCGCAGCAGCCTGCAAGGCCACGGCTTGGTCTGGCACGTGGTAGTCCGGGCCCACCGCGCTGCATGCGGCGAGCAGCGCAGTCAGCGCGAACGGCAGTGCGTATGCCGCGCGACTCATTGGCTGACCGTCGCCGATGTGTCGCGCGACCACGGCAGCACGGACAGCGTCGCCGTACGGCCGACCACCAGGCGGATGTCGCTCTGCTGGCCGTCGTCCAGCACAACGCGAACCGGAATTCGCTGCGCCAGGCGCACCCAGTTGAAGCTCGGGTCGATATTGGGCAGCAGCGAGTTGCCGCGCACACGGTCGCGATCCTCGATCCCTGCGGCGATGCTCTGCACATGGCCACGCAGATGCTGCGCTTCGCCCATGATGTGGATGTCCACCGGCTGCCCGATCTCGATGGCGTGCAGCTTGGTTTCTTCGAAGTAGCCTTCGACGCGCAGTGAATCGGTATCGACGATCGACAGCACCGGTGTACCGGTTTTCACGTAATCGCCCACGCGCATCGTCTGGTCGCCGAGATAGCCATCCACCGGGCTGAGCACGGTGGTGCGTTCGAGATCCAGACGCGCCACGCCGAGGGCGGCCTCAGCCGTGGACAGGGCGGCAGCGGCGCGCTTGACCTGGGTGTCGCCGATCTCGACGGTTTCCGCGGCGATCAGCTCTTTCAGCACCCGATTACGCCTGGCTTCGCGTTGCGCCTGGTCCAGCTGCGCGCGGCGTTCGAGCACTGTGGCGCGGGCTTCGTCGACCGCCAGTTCGAAGCGTGCCCGGTCGATCACGAACAGTACCTGGCCGCGGCTGACCTTCTGGTTGTCGCGCACGTGCAGTTCGGTCACCAGCCCGGAAACATCCGGTGCGACCTGAATGATGTCGGCGTGCACGTGGCCGTCGCGGGTCCAGGGTGCCTCCATGTAGTAGTCCCACAGGTGCAGGCTGACGACGACGGCGATGACGACCGCCAGCAGGGTCAGCAGCACCGAGCCGGCGGCGGGTATCCATTTCTTCACGATTCACATCCGGGGAAGGAGATTGAACAGGGCCCCGAGCACGATGATGTACAGGGCGAGGTTGAACAGCGGCGGATGCCAGACCCAGCGGTAGAAGCCTGTACGCTGCAGCACGGTGGCGAGCAGGCTCTTGATGCCATAGGCGGCCAGCATGGCAACCAGCAGGACCGGCACATAGACGCCGTACACATCGAGGTGACCGGTCATGCGTGCGCTCCAGCGGGGGAAAGGCCGGCTTCGGGTGGCGGGCCTCCCGGTGCCGCACGCACGCTGGCCGATGCGTCGGCGAAAAGCGCCAGTCGCAAGCCGTGCACCACCTGCACCACCTGCGCCGCCTGGTGTGCGCTGGGCGAAGCATCGCGCTGCAGATCCAGCAATGCGGCCTCGAGGGCGTCGTGTAAGGGCTCCGGTGCCGGCAGTTGGCTACGCGCGGTGGCGCACGCAAGGAAATGCGCGCGGATCATGCCCAGCACCGGCTCCAGCTTCTGCTCGATGGCGGGCGCCGGCCGCAGTTCACGCAGTTCCAGCAGGCGAAAACCGACGCGCAGCTCGCGCGTGGCGTCATTCAGCGCCAGGCGATCGTCATCCAGCTGAGCCAGGCGTGGCAGCAGCTGGGCGATACGGTCGATGAAACTCGAGGCATCATCGGCTTCGTTGCGCCAACGTCGCAGGTCTGCCAGCGCCGCCAGGCTCAGCCAGCCGTGGCGTACCAATCGCCGCGCAGCCCAGAGCGTACCGAACGGCCGGGTCAGGCGGGCCCAGACGAAGGCGAAGAGCACGCCCAGCGCAGTGGACAGTGCGATGTCGGCGAACAGCTGGAAATCGGCGCGGTAGCTGTCCTGAAGGGTGATGTTGGAGATCGTCTGCACCGCAATCACGATCACTGTCCCGGCGTGTTGCGGCCGACCGGCGAGGGTGCCGAGCAACAGCAGCGGCACGGCGAGCAGGATGGCCAGGCTGCCGAAATCGTGCACGTTGGGCATCAACGCGAAGAGGTAGACGCCGGCGGCCGTGGAGGAGATCAGCGTGGCGACCATAAACGACTTGATGAACGGCGCCGGATTGTCCTGACTGGCGAAGAAACAGCCTGCCACCGCGGCGATGAACACGCCGCTATAGCCGTGCTCCCAACCGGAAACGAACCACAGCATGCTCAGGCAGAACACCGACAGCGCTACCGAAGCCGCGGTGAATGCCATTAGGCCGTAGTCATAGTGGCGTGGCCCGCCGACCAGTTGCTGTACGTGATAGCGCAGCGCCGGTGCCGCCTCGGGATGGCCCTCATGGAACTGCTGGTAGAGGTCGAGGCAGTCCTGCCACAGGTCGATCAACGCGCCTAGCTGGCGCAGGCCGCTGTCGATCGCCAGGGCATGCGCCGGATGGCTGTCGCCCAGCCAGGCTGCCAGCTGCAGGCTGCGTTCTCGCAGGTGCTCGCCGTGCACAGCCTCGGCATCGGACTGAATCCAGCGATCCACCTGCTGCAGGTAATCCACCAGTTCCGGCAGCAAGCCCTGTAGCTCAGCCTGAAGCCGGTGCAGCGAGTCCGCGGTGGAGATCAGTTGCGGCATCAACATCGCCATACGCGCGCGAAATTCGCGAGCATGGACGGTGGAGAGATGACTGCTGCTGTCGTGGCTCAGATGGCTGATCATTGCATCCAACCCCATCACATCCACCAGCAGCGCATTCAGCGCACGTTGGTCGGCTTCGCCCAGGTGGTGGGTATTGAGCATCCGGCTGACGGCACCGCGCCCATCGCGCAGCAGCAGGTGCATCTTCGCCGCGAGGGTCGGCGCGATGCGGCTGGGAAACAGCACGGCGTTTACCACGCTGGCACAGACGATACCGAGCAGAATCTCCTCGGAACGCGCCAGGGCGACATCGAAGATGGTCGATGGGTGATTGACCTCGGCGAGACTGATCAGCGGCACCGTATAGGCGGCGAGTAGAAAGATGTAACTGCGTGGCGAGCGGTCCAGCAATGAGAGAAAGAGCAGGGCGCCGATCCACAACGAGATCGCCAGGCTCAACATCACCGGTTGCTGAGCGAACGTCGGCAGAAGCACGACCGATGCGGCTGCACCGAGCAGCGTGCCCAGCGCGCGATAGATCGCCTTCGAACGTGTCGCCCCGGACAACGGATGCGACACGACGTAAACCGAGGCCATGGCCCAGTAAGGGTTTTCCAGCGGTATCGCCAGAGCGATGTACAGCGCAAGCAGGGCGGCAATCAGCGCCTTGGCCGAAAACAGCCATTCGCGCCAGGTTGGCATATTCATAGAGTTCGTTTTTTGGGGCGTGGACCAAGGGCGGGAGAGGGCGCGGCCGTCACGCTGCAACACAGATGGTTACATTTAACGTCAAAGACGTATGACAGACTGAACAACCACTAGGACGATTAGTGCATTTTTCCGCGCCGGATACCGGCACCACGGCAGGAATTCATGAGCAAACGCATTCCCAACTACGCCTTGTACGGCCAGGCTGCATTGCCCGTATGGCAGGACCTGTTGCATCTGGAATGGATCAACGAACGCGGCGACATGCATCAGCGCGAAATCAAGCCGCATCAGCATGACTCACTGTTGCAGATCGTCTATGTACGAAGTGGCGAGGGCGAAGTTTCCCTGGAGAACAGCCGCATGGGCTTCCGTGCGCCGTGCCTGATCCTGCTGCCGCAGCGCACCGTGCATGCCTTTCGCTACAGTCCCGAAACCGACGGGCCGGTCATCACGGCAGCACAGCGACCGCTGGAGTCGATGGCGCGGATTTTGTCCAGCGACCTGCTGGCCTTGATGCAACGCCCGGCAGTGGTGCCGCTGCCGTGGGATGCAGACGGCGAAGAGCCGATATGGCCGCTGATCCAGCTGATCCAGGCGGAAGCGCACAGTCAGGAACGCGGCAATGTCGCCGCAGGGCACGCATTGTTGCTCGCGCTGCTCGTACATGTCGTCCGGCTGGAACAGCCAGTGCCGATAGCTCGCCCAGCCAATGGCAGGCGGTCCCAGCTGCTGATTCAGTTTCGCGCGTTGGTCGACACGCATTTCAGACAGCATTGGCCGCTTGGTCTGTACGCCGAAGCGCTGGGAATCACGCCAGCCACACTGGGCCGAGCCACCCGCGAAGGTCTGGGTGAATCACCGACTGCGATCATCAACGAGCGAGTCGTTCGCGAAGCACAACGTCAGCTGGCGTATACCACGCTCGACATCCAGCAGATCGCCCGCGACCTGGGGTTCGACGACGCGGCATACTTCAGCCGTTTCTTTCGGAAGCAGACCGGACTCAAACCCAGCGAATTTCGCTCGACGTTTCGAAATGCGGAAACTAATCAGCCGAACAGCCAGCATGCGCAGGCAAAGGATTCACCTGAGAGCTGAAGCGCTTTGGAGATATTGAGGCGAAAAGCTGGAGGTGATCTGGTGGTGGGCAACGCCTAAGGCGCAAGGTAGTGTTTCGCATAATCTATATTATGTTAAATTGAGTTTGTGGTAATGGCCGTGCTTGCCATCGCCACCTTCTGGTCCTTTCCCTCTCTGGTATTGGGGTCATGCCGAGATAAGGAGAAAATTCATTCATTTGGTCTGTAGAGTTATGTTTTTAAAGGATATTTTCTACAGAAAAGGCTGTTTCAGATGCGTGGTCTATCTTTTCCAGTTGACTCAGGAAAGGAGTGATCCATGGCATCCCTCGAACGTACTGCCTATCCAGTTCTGTCGCGCTCGTATTCAAGGGCCGAGCTGCAGCGCGAATTCACATTTTCCGAGGAAGAAGTTACCTGGATCAAAAGTCGCGCCAATGCTGCATTCCGACTGAACCTCGCTGTTTTGTTCAAGACCTTCCAGGTACTCCGATACTTTCCAGAAATCGCTGAGGTACCTGAGCCAGTCGTTGATTTCATCCGTACTCAAATAGGCCTGCGCAGTAAGGTCGCCCTATCGCCCTACAAATGGATGCAGCTTTACCGTCATATGAACGCAGTGCGAGAGCGGCTCGGGGTGCAGCCGTTCTATGGCTCTGATGGTCAGGGCATTGCAGTCGCGCATGCGCAGTTGATGGCTCCTCTCCTCGAACAGCGTGCGGACATTATCAATGCGGTGATCGACGAACTACTGCGTCAAAATTATGAGCTGCCCGCCTACTCGACCCTGAACGACCTGGCGGAGCACGCGCGGGCAGACGCCCAGGACAAAATATTCAACCTGGTGGTAACCAGAACCCCAATCGAGGTGATCTACAAGCTGAAAGAACTGCTCGACACTGACTTCGGCCGACGCCAAAGCGACTTCAATGCCCTGAAGCAGGCGCCCAAGAAGCCGTCCCGCAAGCACTTGGAAGTACTGATCGATCACTTGGCCTGGCTGGAAAGCTTCGGGAATCTCGACGCTATATTTGAGGGCATCGTCGATACTAAGATCCGCCACTTCGCTGCCCAGGCAGCAGCATCGGACGTCTCCGAGCTGAAAGACTGCTCGCTACCGAAACGCTACACGCTGATGCTGGCTTTGATCTATCGCATGCGCGTGCGGACACGAGATCACCTGGCCGAGATGTTCATCCGACGGATTTCGACGATTCATAAACGCGCCAAGGAGGAGTTGGAGCAAATCCAGGCTAGGCAACGCCAGAAGCTGGAGCAGTTGGCGGCGACCCTGGACGGCGTGGTGCAGATTCTGGTTCAAGAACCGGATGATCAGGAGGCCGGCAGCCTGATTCGCGAATACCTCTCCCCCGATGGCAATCTGGATCGGTTGCGCGAGACTTGCGCCGAAGTTCAGGCTACCGGTGGTAACAACTACCTGCCGCTGATCTGGAAGCACTTCAGATCCCATCGATCGCTGTTGTTCCGCCTCAGCCACCTTCTTCAACTGGAGCCCACGACTCAGGATCGGTCGCTGATTCAGGCACTTCAATTGATCCAGGACAGCGAGAACCTACACCGAGAGTGGATCGACGAGCACGTTGACTTGTCGTTTGCGTCGGATCGCTGGGTCAAGGTCGTTCGCCGTCCTTCCAGTGAGGGACCACCGACCAACCGGCGCTATCTGGAGGTTTGCGTTTTCTCTTACCTGGCCAGCGAGCTGCGATCCGGCGACATGTGCGTGCAAGGGTCGGAATCCTTCGCCGACTATCGCAAGCAGTTGCTGCCCTGGGAAGAATGTCTCCAGCGACTACCGGCCTACTGCGAAAAAATGGGGATGCCTGGTACAGCGAAGGAGTTTGTTGCCTCTCTCAAGGCCCAGCTTGAGGAAACAGCGCAGCAACTAGACGAGAAATTCCCATCATGCCGAGGGGACGTATCGATCAACGAAACCGGCGAGCCGGTTCTCCGCCGAGTGACCGCTCGAGATATCCCGCCCTCGGCTATCTCGCTACAGACTGCGCTCATGCAGCGCATGCCGGCCAGACATGTGCTCGACATAATGGCCAACATCGAGCATTGGATTCAGTTCACTCGGCATTTCGGGCCTATGTCCGGTAACGAGCCGAAGCTCAAAGAACCTGCCGAGCGCTACCTGATGACGATCTTCGCCATGGGCTGCAACCTAGGCCCTAACCAAGCCGCGCGGCATCTGGCCGGTAATGTAACGCCACACATGCTGTCCTACACGAATCGCCGTCACCTCTCGCTGGAGAAGCTGGACAAGGCCAACCGCGAGTTGGTGGAACTCTACCTACAGCTTGACCTGCCCAAACTCTGGGGCGATGGCAAGGCAGTGGCCGCGGACGGTACGCAGTTCGACTTCTATGACGACAATCTGCTGGCCGGCTACCACTTCCGCTACCGCAAAATGGGGGCTGTGGCCTACCGGCATGTGGCCAACAACTACATCGCCGTGTTCCAGCACTTCATCCCGCCGGGTATCTGGGAGGCGATCTATGTGATCGAGGGGCTACTCAAAATAGACCTCAGCGTCGAACCCGATACGGTGTACTCGGACACCCAAGGGCAGTCGGCCACGGTGTTTGCCTTCACCCATCTGCTGGGCATCAACCTGATGCCGCGTATCCGCAACTGGCGCGACCTAGTGATGTGCCGGCCGGATCGCGGCGTATCATACAAGCACATCAACCGCCTGTTCACCGATACTGCCGACTGGCACCTGATCGAAACCCACTGGCAGGATCTGATGCAGGTCGCGCTATCAATCCAGGCCGGCAAAATTTCCTCGCCTATGCTGCTGCGAAAACTCGGTTCCTACAGCAGGCGCAACAAGCTCTACCACGCGGCACAGGCGCTCGGCAGCGTGATCCGCACGATATTCCTGCTCAACTGGATCGGTAGCCGCGAGCTGCGCCAGGAAGTCACGGCAAACACCAACAAGATCGAGTCCTACAACGGATTCTCCAAGTGGTTGTCCTTCGGCGGCGATGTGATTGCTGAGAACGATCCGGACGAGCAACAGAAGCGACTGCGCTACAACGACATGGTGGCCTCGTCGGTGATCCTGCAGAACACTGTGGACATGATGCGTATCCTGCAGAAACTGGCACGCGAGGGCTGGCAGTTTACTGATGAGGACGTGTCGTTCCTAAGTCCCTACCTGACCAGCAACGTCAAACGCTTCGGCGAGTTCAACCTCAAGCTCAATCGGCCACCGGAGCCTTGGATCAAGGATTCGGTGTTTCAACAAGCCGCCGGCTCGCTGCGTGTCAGCACGCCCCGCCAGGCCGATACCGAGTTGGCCCCATGATCAAAATTCCTCCCGCATCCTTTCACGTTACGCCGTGCGGCGAGGTGGACGCCGCCGCATTGGAGAAGCTACGCAACAGCTTCGATACGTCACAGCTACTCGGTTTGGTCGATCGACTCGACACTAGCCTGGCTGAGCTGGGTGGGATGATTGCTATACGCGACGAGTTGCTGAAGCTGCATACGATGGCCCAGGCGTTGGTCGAAGGCACTCTACCGCCAGTTACGACCGAGGAGTCCTCCGTCTGGGAGGTAGCCGAATCAGTGCTATTAGATCTCGAGACGTTGAGTTCCTGGGTTCGAACTGCTCAGATGATGATCGCTCCGTTGGTCGATCTGGTTCCAGAACATAGAGTAAATGAGTTGTCAGATCGCGAAGGCAACTGAGCAGGTAATTGCCTGAGATAGATCAGCGTTCAGGCTGACTCGGGCGATTACACTGCGCAATCGGTCTGTTTGGAGTCCCTCAGTGGAAGCTCGCCCTGAAAATAAGTGGGATGTAGTCATCATCGGCGGCGGCCAAGCCGCGTTGACCACCGCGTACTTTCTGCGGCGTACGGGGTTGTCGTTTGTGATGCTCGATGCCGAGGATGGCCCTGGCGGGGCTTGGCGTCATGGCTGGGACTCCTTGCGACTGTTCTCGCCGGCGACTTGGAGTTCGATTGCCGGCTGGATGATGCCGCCAGTTCAAGAGGGTTACCCGACGCGTGATCACGTCATCGACTACCTGACACGCTATGAGGCGCGTTACCAGTTCCCGGTCGAGCGATCAGTGCGAGTCACCTCGGTCGAACGCATCAATGGCGCGCTGCGCGTCCATGCCGAGCAAGGGCATTGGGATGCCAAGGCAGTGGTCAGTGCTACTGGTACCTGGAGCAATCCCCATATCCCCAACTATACGGGTACCGAGTTTTTCCGCGGCCAGCAGTTGCATTCGGCCCACTATGTCGAGGCCCAGCCGTTCGCAGGCAAACGGGTGCTGGTGGTAGGCGGTGGAAACTCCGGGGCACAGATCCTGGCAGAGGTCTCCAAAGTGGCCGATGCCACCTGGGTGACGCCCACCGAGCCGCTGTTTCTGCCCGATGATGTCGATGGTCGTGTGTTGTTCGAGCGAGCGACCGACCGCTGGAAAGCCCAGCAGGAAGGTCGCGTCATCGAACAACCAGTGGGCGGGCTGGGCGATGTGGTGATGGTACTGCCCGTGGTCGAAGCGCGTGAACGTGGCGTCTTGCACGCAGTTCGCCCCTTCACACGCTTCACCCGTAATGGTGTGGTTTGGCCCGATGGCACGGAGACCATGGTCGATGCAGTGATCTGGTGCACCGGCTTCAAACCCGCGTTGGGTCACCTGACCAACCTGGGGCTGATCAACGATGAGGGGCGAGTCGAGGTTGAGGGGACTCGCGCCGTCCACGAACCCAGGCTCTGGCTGGTGGGCTATGGCGAATGGACGGGATCGGCTTCAGCAACCCTGATCGGGGTGACCCGTACGGCACGTAGCACCGCAACCGAGATCGAACAGTTTTTGGCAACGGCGGAGGCCTGAGGGCCTCCGCTCTGAGCCGCTTGATCAGGCCTGCGGAGCCGCATCGAGGTGCCTGGGCAAGGCGATGGAAATCAGCGCAGCGGCCAGCACAAACGCACTGGAAACCCACAGGCAGGCCTCCAGACCATAAGCCTGGAATACCCAGCCCGAGAGTAACGTACCGATCAGTCGCCCCAGCGCGTTGGACATGTAGTAGAAGCCCACATCCAGCGACACGCCATCCTCCTTGGCGTAGCTGACGATCAAGTAGCTGTGCAGCGACGAGTTCACAGCGAACAGAACGCCGAACAGCATCAGCCCACCCAGCAGCACAACCTGAGGCGACAACCCCGCCGAAAGACCAAGGGCAATAGCCGCAGGTAAGCCAGCCAGCAGTGACGCCCAAACAAAAGCAGCTCGCCCATCGGGGACATGACCACGTTTTTTCCCGGTGATGTTCGGGGCGAACGACTGCACGATGCCGTAGCCGATGACCCAAGCCGCCAGGAAGCCGCCCACCAGCCAGAAGTCCCAGCCAAACACGGTGCTCAGGTAGACCGGCAAGGCCACCACGAACCACACATCACGGGCACCGAAGAGGAACAGCCGGGCCGCAGAGAGAATGTTGATCGCCCGGCTCTTGGAGAGGATGTCGCGGAACTTGGGCTTGGCTTTGGCCTTGCCCAGGTCTTTCTTCAGCAGGAACAGGCTAGCTATCCAGATCAGGGCCAGTACGGCGCCCATCGCCAGCACTGCGCCCGTGAACCCCATCAATGCCAGCAACGCACCGCCGAGGAAAAAGCCAACTCCTTTCAGCGCATTCTTCGAGCCAGTGAGGATCGCCACCCACTTGTAGAGCGTGCCTTGCTGGTTGTCAGGCACCAACAGCTTGATCGAACTCTTGGCGCTCATCTTGTTGAGGTCTTTGGCGATACCCGACATGGCCTGCGCGCCCATCACCCAAGGGATGGTTAGCCAGGCGACGGGCACAGTGAGCATCAACAACGCCACAACCTGTAGGCCCAAGCCAATGTTCATGGTGCGATTCAAGCCCAGCCGAGCCCCGAGATAGCCGCCGACCAGGTTGGTTATAACGCCGAAGATCTCGTAGAACAGGAACAGCGCAGCGATTTGCAGCGGCGTGTAGCCCAGCGTGTGGAAGTGCAGCACCACCAACATGCGCAGCGCACCGTCGGTGAGGGTAAAGGCCCAGTAATTGCCGGTGACCAGCAGATACTGGCGCACTTCCGGGGAAAGGGCTGACAACGCCTACATGATCGCTCCCTGTTAATCGGCCAAACCGACCAATTTGGCCAGCTCTACAGCACGGTTGGCGTATCCCCACTCGTTGTCGTACCAGGCGTAGATCTTCACCTGTGTATCATTCACCACCATGGTCGACAGCGCATCGATGATCGACGAGCGCGGATCGGTGCGGTAGTCGATGGAGACCAGGGGGCGCTCCTCGTAGCCGAGAATATTCTTCAGCGGGCCATAGGCGGCGGCTTTGAGCAGCGCATTGACCTCATCTGCAGAAGTGGCGCGCTCGACTTCGAACACACAGTCGGTGAGAGAAGCGTTTGCCAGCGGTACGCGCACGGCATGGCCATTCAGCTTGCCGCGCAGCTCGGGGAAGATCTCTGCGATGGCCGTGGCCGAACCCGTGGTAGTCGGGATCAGGCTCATGCCCGAGGCACGAGCACGACGCAGATCCTTATGCGGCTGGTCGAGGATGCTCTGGGTATTGGTCAGGTCGTGAATCGTAGTGATCGAGCCGTGGCGAATACCCAGGTTCTCGTGAATGACCTTGACCACAGGAGCTAGGCAGTTGGTGGTGCAGGACGCAGCGGTAACGATGCGATGCTGAGCGGGGTCGAACAAATGCTGGTTGACGCCCATGACCACATTCAGCGCACCTTTCTCCTTGACCGGCGCGCACACCACCACACGCTTCACCCCCTGATCCAAGTAGGCCTGCAGCACTGCAACGGTTTTCATCTTGCCGCTGGCTTCGATGACCAGATCGCAGCCCGACCAATCGGTGTCAGCAATCGCCTTATTGGCGGTGACCTTGATGCGCCTGCCACCGATCACGACATGATCACCCTCGGAACTGGCTTCGTTGTTCCAGCGGCCATGCACCGAATCGAAGTTGATCAGGTGGGCGTGAGTCGCTGCGTCACCTGCCGGATCGTTAATCTGCACGAACTCGAACTCTGGCCAGCTCCAGGCTGCACGCAGGGCGAGACGACCAATACGACCAAAACCGTTGATACCTACTTTGATGCTCATGTTTGTGTTCTCTCGGGGCGGCTAGCTGCGGGCAATTACGACTGGGCGGAGTCAAACTGGCTGATGTAGTGGGTATGCGCTGGGTGCTGAATCGCACGGGGGCGCAGCGCCTGCACTTCACTGACTGCCTCGCGCAATGGCACCCCGCACTCGATCAGCAGCTGTGCGGCAATCAGGCCGGTACGACCCGACCCGCCTTTGCAGTGAATGGCAATGTTCTTACCTTCCGTGAGCAACTGCTTGATCCGCTCGCGATTAACGTCCCACGCCGCCTGGAATCGCTCACCGGGCGCCTGATCGTCCTCCACCGGCAGGTGGAACCACTCGATGTCGCGCTGCTGACACTGCCCAGGCAGATTTTCGACTTCGTTCTGGGTCAGTTCTTCGGTGGGCATCAGGGTCAGCAAGGCTGAAGCACCGGCCTCTTTGAGAGTGTCCAGCGCCTCAGCGACCGATGTGTCTTTGGTACCAGGGCACGGCGTGAAGATCAGTTGGCCTTTGACCTGCTCGGAGGTCAACACGGAGTACGGATGCTGTTGCACGATCAAAAAATCCTTTAGATGGAACGTTGATTAACGCGTTTCGAGAGTTCTTCTGCCGATTCCTTTCGCTCGGAATAGCGGTCAACCAGGTAGTCGGAACGCTCACGCAGCAGCAGGGTGAACTTCACCAGCTCCTCCATCACGTCCACTACGCGGTCATAGAAAGCCGAGGGTTTCATCCGGCCAGTCTCATCGAACTCCAGGAAAGCCTTCGGGACAGACGATTGGTTCGGGATGGTGAACATGCGCATCCAGCGGCCAAGTACACGCAGTTGGTTGACCACGTTGAAGGATTGCGAGCCTCCACAGACTTGCATCACCGCTAGGGTTTTACCTTGAGTTGGGCGGACTGCACCCATGGCCAACGGAACCCAGTCGATCTGCGCCTTGAATACGGCAGTCATCGAGCCGTGACGCTCCGGCGAGCACCAGACTTGTCCTTCCGACCACTGCATCAACTCGCGCAGCTCCTGCACCTTGGTATGGCTATCTGGAGCATCGTCCGGCAGTGGCAGGCCAGATGGATTGAATATTCGAGTTTCGGCACCGAAGTGCTCCAGCAGGCGAGCGGCTTCCTCAGTCAGCAAGCGACTGAACGAACGTTCGCGGGTCGATCCGTAGAGCAGCAAGATGCGCGGCTTGTGCCTGACGGTAAGAGGGCCGCCGAGTTTGTCGAGGGTGGGCAGATCGACTAGTTGAGCATCGAGATTGGGGATGTGTTCTTCAGACATACGTCTACTCCTGAGCGAGTACTGCGCGAGGCTGGTCGAACCAGCGGCGCTTGAGCCACAGCGCCACCCAGACAAGGGCGATCAGCACCGGCACTTCCACCAGAGGGCCGATCACCGTGGCAAAGGCCACCGGCGAAGCCAGACCGAACGTGGCAATAGCCACAGCAATAGCCAGTTCGAAGTTGTTGCTGGCAGCGGTAAAGGCCAGCGCGGTAGTACGTGGGTAGTCAGCCTCCAACAGCTTGCCCATCCAGAAACTGATGAAGAACATCACCACGAAGTAAATGGTCAGCGGGATGGCGATGCGCAGCACATCCAGCGGCAGTTGCAGCACCATGTCGCCCTTGAGGCTGAACATCGCCACGATAGTCAGCAGCAAAGCGACCAGCGTCAGCGGGCTGATGCGGGGGATGAAACGCTGGTTGAACCACTCTTCGCCTTTGCGGCTGATCAGGAGCTTGCGCGTCATGAAACCAGCCAGAAACGGAATGCCGAGATAGATCAGTACGGACTCGGCGATGCTGACAAAGCTCACGTCGATCACGCTGCCCTGTAGTCCGAACAAAGGTGGCAGCAGGCCGAGGAAGATCCAGGCATACAGGCTGAAAAACACGATTTGGAAGATGCTATTGAACGCGACCAGGCCAGCAACGTACTGGTTATTACCCCCTGCGATCTGGTTCCACACCAGTACCATGGCAATGCAGCGCGCCAGGCCGATAAGGATCAGGCCTGTCATGTAATCGGGGTAATCGCGCAGGAAGATCACCGCCAGGGCGAACATCAGTACCGGGCCAATCACCCAGTTCTGGATCAGCGACAGCGCGAGAATGCGCTTGTCCTTGAACACCTCGGGTAGCTCTTCATACCTGACCTTGGCCAACGGCGGGTACATCATCACGATCAGGCCAATGGCGATCGGGATATTGGTCGAGCCTACCGACAAGCTGTTGAGCCTGGCCGGTAGGCCCTCGAACAGGCTGCCCAGGCTGACCCCAATGGCCATGGCGAGAAAGATCCAGATCGTCAGGTAGCGATCAAGAAATGAAAGGCGGCTTTTGCTCATCCTCATGCCTCCAGAGTTAGAGCGTACCGATCAAGGCCAGCTCAGCCTTGAGTTGCTCGGCATCCATCTGCAGCGGTAAAGCCAGGAAGGCTTCAACGCGGGTTTTAATCTGCTCCAGGGTGGCGGCAAAAGCGGCTTCGATCTCGTCCTCACTGCCCTGGTATTCCGATGGATCAGCCAGCCCCCAGTGAGCCTTGGTCGCCGGCCCAAAAAATACCGGGCAGGCTTCGCCGGCAGCCTTGTCGCAGACCGTGATCACGAAGTCAGGGGCTAGACTCTCGTGAATATCGCTGGATTTGCTGAAGAGCCCTGTAGTCGAGATACCTGCGCTCTCCAGCGTTTTCAGGCTTAGCGGATGCACTACACCTTTCGGCTGACTGCCGGCGCTGTAGGCTTTCATGCCAGCCGGTGCCAAGTGGTTGAACACAGCCTCGCAAAGAATGCTGCGGCAGCTGTTGGCGGTGCATAGAAACAAAATCTTCATCGAGCTATCTCGTAAAAGTAGAGTGCGGCTCAGCAGCAGGCAGCGAGCCGCTGCGGGCGGTCGCCCATCACATCGAGGCGTTTGGCATCCGGGCTGAGCCAATGCTGATTGGCATCCAGAGTGGTTTTCAGAACAGCGATCACCCAGTCCGGTAGGCTGGGGTGCAGGCGGTAATAGACCCACTGGCCTTGTCGGCGATCTTCCAGCAGACCGCAGTTGCGCAGTTGTGCTAGGTGGCGGGAAACCTTCGGCTGGCTTTCATCCAGCGCGCAGGTCAGCTCACAAACGCACAACTCATCCTCGCGGGTGATGAGCAGCATCAGGCGAACGCGGGTCTCGTCAGCCAGGCATTTGAATACGGTGGTCGGTGTCAGGTGGTCAGCCATAAAGGTCTCAACGTTTAGTTTTCACCAGCACGAACATCTTGATGCGCTCGTGTATCTCGTGAAGGGTGTGGCGGAATGCGTCGGGCTGGGTGCTGGTCACCGGGTCTTCAAAGTTCCACGCCAGTACCTCACCAGCACCTGGAAGGGCCTGGCACTCCAAAGACGACTTATCGCACAGTGTGATGACGTATTCGAAACGCTCGCCGGCAAACTCATCAATGGACTTGCTGCGCAGCCCCTCGGTGCTTACGCCAAGGTGCTCAAGCGCATCCAGGGTGCGCGGATCAACCTCACCAGGCTCAGTGCCGGCGCTGAATGCCTCGAAACGTTCGGAATCAGTGTGTCGCAGCAGCGCTTCAGCCAGTTGCGAGCGAGCAGCGTTAGCCACACAAACGAACAGCACGCGGGTCTTGTTAGACATTGCCAAATCTCGAATCGAATATGGTTTAGCAAATATATGTTTTATCGAATATACAGTAAAGCGAAAATCATCATCCGGTGCACGAGCTCCCCGGAAAGTGATGTCAATAGCTTGGTTTTGCTGGCTTCCTGCTGCCGTCAGACCGATATCGTGAGCTAGAAATACTCAGTAACATCTGCCTAATCACATATATGAATGTTGTAATCTTTTCGTCATCAGAAGAGCCTTAGGCTTCATCGCATCTCTAACCCAAGCAGGAACCTTGCGATGAAAAAAATGACTTTGACTGCAATGCTGTTAACCAGCCTGTTCGCCACCGCCGCCTTCGCCAGTCAGTACGACAAGCCTGGCTTTGTCACCGAAGTCGAAGATGGCCGCCTGTGGGTGTTCCGCGAAGGCTCTAAGGAACTGGAAGAATTCAAGAAAACCGGCGAGCCGGCCAAGCAGTTCACCGACATCGGTAGCGGCCCGAATGGCATGACGGTTAAATCTGCGGACGATCAGACCCTGAAGGACTACCTGCAATCGCTGAAGAAGTAAGCGGAACCAAGAGTCCGAGCGCCTGTCGCTCAGCGCCGCCTTCGGGCGGCTTTCTTTTATGCGTCCGGTTCGTGTTGTTCGCAGCTATGCCCCCTCAGGCCAGCAACTGGTTATTTGAAGCAACCGGTCTCGATGCCTCGTAGGTCTTTTCAGTCGCTTGGGTAATCTGCTCAAGCACGGGATCGCTTATGGTAGTCAACTAGCCCCGAAGCCAAGACCATAAGTGCCTATGATGCGTACTGTTGGGCCCATTAAACCTACAACCCCACCATGGCGGGATCGCCATCTACGATCACTCCCGCCAGCGCTCACGCAAGAGGATTCGCAGACTGATAGTGCTGGTCACAGAGTCACGCCCTCGATAATGGGTTCATCGTAGACATAGCAGACGCGCTGCCCGAGCCAGTCCTGAGGAAATGGCTGCTCCTGCCTAATCGTATCCTCGATGATGGTAACCATGACTTGCCGTGCGAGAGCCCGAAGATCTTGGCATCCAACAGCCTGCATAACCGACGCGGGCCCTGATAGGCCTCATTGAGGCTGGAGCGCAATACACCAAAACCCCTGAGTAAACAGGCCAGACCGCTTACCTGCTCGAAGCGGATCGGAGTCTCAGTGGCCAGGAATGACAGCCAGGGCATCAAGCACATCCCTGCGCAGAAAGCGCTGGAAGCCGACTTATCTGGACTAATAGCCTTCAAATTGGGCCAAAAAATCAGATTCTATAATCGCTCTATAATCACTTTATAATCGCCTATAAAGCTCATTCCAGAGTGCCCCGGCAGCCTGCAGATAGCGGCAGCCACACTGCGCTACTAAAGGTTGACCCGCCGCGCGCCACGAATGCTTGTGTTCGGGCCGAGGTTCAAGCTCCGTTGGTTAATCTTTAAGCAAACCATGAGCCGTGATCCGCCTTCGCGCGTGCGCACGTCGATTGCAATCAGCTTTCGGGCTTGGTCTTCTTCACCGGCGGCAGAAAAAACATTGGCCTCTGTGGAGGGGCAATCAGCGTGTCAGTGGATTTGATGCTTGTGCCTTTGCGGCGTTTCGTTTTTCCGTCCTTTCCGACCGCAAGCACATCACCTGTAGCGATCGCCATATCCAGAGCCTGCTTTACACGTAGCTCGTCGGCCATGGTGTAATTCGTCAGTCCGGTCATTAGTCCGCTGAACGGCTGCCGCTCACGATCATAAACCTGCCTGGGGAGGAGTTCTGAGAGCTCATCACGGATGCGATCGGCCGTTGCGTCATCAAAATGGTGTTCATCCAAAAGAAGATCAGGCTGCCCAGTTACGGCGATATCGCGATTGGCGTCATATCCGAAAAAACTGGACGGTGACAGCATATGGGAAAAATTATTGCCGTACTTCCAGTGAATTTTCTTCATTACATCGTTGGCACGGTAGTTGTTCGCCAGGTGGATAAACCAATAGGCCATCGGGTTGTTGCCAGCTGGACGGATGAAAAATACGGTCATGTACTCCGCGCCGCTTTCTTGTTTGATTCCCTCCGAAAGGAAGCGCTGAATGATGTATTGCCAATTTCGAGGCTGATGTGCCTTCAACTCCTTCAGCGTGCTCCATGGCACATGGTGATCTAAGCCGATATTGGAAATAGCTTTGCGGTTGGCCTGTCGGTCAGCAAGGTACGTAACCAGGAAGTCGACATTGAATGTAAGCAGAACCTCTGCACTGCTCAGATTCTGGAAAATCCATTTGATCTTGGGAAATGGTACGTCGCCGTATCCATACTGATCCAAGAGAAAAAGCACGCGTTCGCCTTTCCCGAAGAACTTGAGCTTTTGCGCAATGATTGGCAGGGCCTGGGTAAATTCGGCACTATGCAGGTGGACATCGCTACCCACTCGAGAGGCATGGCCGCGAGCGGCCAGTACAGCGTGCAGGCAAGCAATGTTTTCAGGTTTCACATCTACGAAATAATGCTGCGAGCGAATGGTGCGCGGCTTGATGCGACCCTGGTTGTTACGCACCTCTGATTCTTGAATGGCCTCCAGTGCAATTACTGGAGAGCCGAAGTGGGTGCCGCCAGCGCCGTCATGGTAGATGCCGCCGCCGCTGAAACCATCAACTATGGATAGCCCCAGCTCCGGCATCTGCTGATTCCGCATCAGAACATCAATGTAGGCCTGTATGTAATCATCAATAATCTGATGTTTGATCCTGCTGTGCGGATCAATGGTCGGGAAGGTCTGCGTTCCCCAATCCCAACGATACTTCTCTTCATCCTTGGCCATCTGCATTCCTTATTTTGGTATCAGGCGAGATTGAGTAGCGGAATTTCATCCCAGGTCTGGCCGTTCAGCAGCCGCCCGTTGGCCTTTTTCGAGCGTTTCACTCCATCAGAGCCCCAGCCGCCCCATTGCTTGAAGAAGAAGGCTGAGCCGAATGAATCGCATTGCTGGTGTATGTTATCCACCCATTCTTGTTTCATCGGCCGGGCTTTCGGCCCTGACTCACCACCAACGATCACCCAGTGAATCTCAGTCAGATCCAGCTCTCCCAAATCCTCCAACAGTGGCTCAACAGAGAGAAAGCGAATAGTGGCGTTTACACGGCGTAAACAGTCGATCCTTGGCACTCCATACTCGCGATCCTCAACAGACACCCCCAGCCAGGCATTGGCAGGCGGTGTCCGGCTGCCGAAGTATGTAGCTAGGCGCTCGGCACGCTTAGTGAGTATTTGGAATGTGTGCTGAGAGGCCTTCTGAATCACCTCGAAGACTTGATCGATGTAATCGTCTGGCACATGTTCATGGAACAGATCAGACATTGAGTTCACGAAGTAAATCGTCGGTTTCTTGCGCTGCAACGGCTCCTGAAGCTTCTCCGGTCGCAGACTCAAGCGAAAACCGTTTTCATATCCTGGCGTCCCCATCGCCTGCAGCCGGTGCGCCATGTTTTCGGCGTAGCAATGCTTGCAGCCTGGCGAAACTTTGGTACATCCCACCACGGGGTTCCAAGTCATTTCCGTCCATTCGATGCTTGTCTGTGTACTCATTGCACAGTCACTCCTGTCCTGCGTCGATATTAGGGAAGGTCTGAAGTAGCCCTGTATTTCCGGTCGACTTCAGCCCTCGCTGCTTTTG
>NZ_DAMCPO010000007.1:90649-193462 GCF_032106285.1 Stutzerimonas kunmingensis | reverse complement strand
CCAGCTGACCACCTAGTTGCTGCCTGAGGTACGGCGCGGCGCTCAGATGGTCGGCGTGCACGTGAGTTTCCAGCAGCCACTGCACCTTGAGGTCCTGCTCGCGTACATAGTCGACCAGACGCTGGGCGGTAGCATGGGAGGTACGGCCGGATGCCGGATCGTAGTCCAGCACCGAATCGATCACCGCGCATTGGCGTGTCTGCGAATCGCTGACCACGTAGCTGTAGGTGAAAGTCGCGGGATCGAAGAAGGGTTCGATATGGGCATTCATGGGCGCGCTCCTCTCCAAGATTAATACCGGTGGGGGTATGTGTGTGGAGTGATGTTAGCCCTGATTTAGGTTATATGCTTAGACTTAATAGTTATTAGTTGGTGGCGGGACATTTGCCGCGACCCGCTATGGAAGGGGCGCAGCGGCTGTCGGGTCAGCGACTGGGCGGATTGGCAGCGTCACTGACGATATGGCCATCGACCAGCTGTATGGTCCGCCCGCAATCGGCCGCAAGCCGTGGATCATGGGTCACCACCAGTATTGCGCAGCCGAACTGGGCATTGATGCGATGAAATAGCTCGAACACGCTTTGCGCGGTGCGGGTATCGAGGTTGCCGGTCGGCTCGTCGGCCAGCAACAGAGGCGGGCGGGTCACCAGCGCCCGGGCGATGGCAACTCGTTGCTGCTGGCCGCCGGAGATCTGCGTCGGCTTCTTGTCGGCGAACTGCGCCAGTCCGACTTCGTCGAGCAGGCCGCGGGCCAGGTCGATATCCGCGCGTGACGGCTTGCCGTGGCGAATCATCAGCGGCATCAGCACGTTCTCCAGCACGCTGAACGCCGAGATCAGGTGGTGAAACTGGAACACGAAACCGATTGCCTGGTTGCGCAGGTGCGTGCGCGCTTCGTCGTCGCTGTCGCGTGTCGCCTGGCCGAGCACGTACAGCTCGCCGGAGCTGGGCGTATCGAGCAGGCCGATCAGGTTCAGCAGCGTGCTCTTACCTGAGCCGGACGGGCCGATCAGCGCGGCCAGCTCACCGCGGTTCAGGCGCAGGTCGATACCGTGCAACACCTCGGTTTCCAGTGGTGTGCCGATGTTGAAGGCCTTGCGTACCTGTTCCAGGCGCAGGACCTCATTGGCCGGGCTGGCTGGCAGGGTTTCAGACATATCGAATCGCCACCGCAGGGTCGTAGCGCGCCGCACGCCGCGCCGGCATCGCCGCCGCCAGTACGCCGGTGATTGTCGCTACCAGCATGGCCAGCGGCACCAGGGTCGGATCGACCGGAATGGTGAACAGCCGCGGGCCAAACAGATTGAAAACCTGCACCAGGCCCCAGCCGACGCCTCCGCCGCAGGCCGAACCGAGCAGCCCGAGCAGCCCGCCCTGCAGCAGGAACACGCGCAGGATCTGCCCGCGCGGGCTGCCCATGGCGCGCAGGATGCCGATCTCGCGGGTGCGCTGGACGACGCTCACGGCGAGCACGCTGGCGATGCCAAAGGCCACGGAGATACCGACGAATACACGGATCATCTCCGTGGTCATGCTCTGCGAGGCGAGCGCGTTGAGCAGTTGCCCATTGGTTTCCATCCAGCTTTCGGCGCGCAGCCCGGTGAGGCGCGCGAGGCGCTCGGCGACCTGATCGGCCTCGAAGATCTCGGCGACCGTGGTATCGATCACCGTGACGCCGCCGGGCAGGTCGAGCAGTGTCTGCGCCTGTTTCAGGTCCAAGTACACGTAGCGCGCATCCAGCTCGCGTACGCCCAGCTCGAAGATACCGGCGATATCGACGACTGCCTCGCGGCCTTCGCCGGCGTCCAAACGCAGCTTGTCGCCGATGCCCAGGCCGAGGTCGCGTGCCAGTTCCTTGCCGATAACCGCATGGCCGGCGCCCACGGTGAACTGCCCGGCGATCAGGTCGTCTGCCAGCGGGATGATGCGCTGATAGCGCGGCGGGTCGATGCCGAGCAGCGCCACCGAGGCGCGGGCCACGCCGCGTAGGGCGATGGCTGGGCCGCTGATCACCGGCGACACCGCGAGGATCTGTGCGTCCTGGTCGAGTACGTCGCGTACGTCCTGCCAGTTGATGATCGAGCGCAGGCGCTGGGCCCGCGGGCTCTCCAGCACCAGCGGCCAGCTGTGGTCATCGGCGGGCAGAAGGCGGTTGACCTCGTCCGGCGGCAGGATGCGGATATGCGCCTGGGTGCCCAGGGTGCGCTCGACCACATTGGCCTGCAGGCCGGTGATCAGCGCCGTGATGAACACGATCACCGCCGAGCCGACGGCGATACCGAACATGATCAGCAACGTCTGCATGCGGTTGTCCAGCAAGAAGCGCAGGGCGATCTTCCATTCGGTCCACAGCGAGTCGGCCAGGCGCATGCAGTCAGTCCTGAATGCCGGTTGGAATCGTTTGCTCACGCACGCGTACGCGCTGGCCTTCCTCGGCGTCGCCGATTAACACCAGATCACCTGCCGCCAGCCCTTCACTGACTTCGCTCAGCGCGGTGCCGAGCATCCCCAGACGCACGCCGACCCGCTCCACCACGCCGTCATTGACGCGCAATACCTGGGCGCGTGTTCCGTCGCGGGCGCGCAGCGCATCGTTGGGCAATACCAGGGCTTGCTCGCGTCGGCCGGTCTCGATGTTCACCGAGACGGTCATGCCCTGACGCAGGAAGTCGGCTGGCTCCAGCAGGTCGAGATGGACATCGATGGTCCCACGGGCGGTATCGACGCTCGGCGCGATGAAGCTGACGCGTGCCGGCAGCACTCGATCCGGGTAGGCATCGGCGATGATCCTGGCGGCCTGGCCCAGTTCGATCGGGGCCAGATTCTTTTCGTCCAGAGGCAGCAGGATTTCGCTACTGCCGGAGCGGGCAATCGTCAGCAGGGTGCGGCCGGGCTGTACCAGGTCGCCGGGTTCGACTTCGCGCGTCTGCACGATGCCGTCGACTTGGGCGTGGATGCGGGCTTTCGCCAGGTTCGCGCGCGCCGCTTCCAGGCGCTGACGCAGGACCTGTTCCTCGCTGCCGCCTTCGCCCACGGCCGCGGCAGCGAAACGGGCGCGGTCGCGGACCACACGGGCAGTCAGCGTTGCGCGGCGAGCCTGCTCAAGGGCCTCGGAGGCCAGGAGCTTGCGTTCGAACAGTGTCTCCCGGCGCTGGAGTTCGCGATCGGCCTGTTCGAGGTTGTTCTGTGCCTCGCGCAGGGTGGCCTGTGCTTGGGGGCGGCTGGAATCAATCAGCTGCTGCAGGGCCGCTTCCGCCTCGCGCAGGCGGGCGCGCTGCTCGTCGTCGCGCAGCTCCAGCAACAGATCGCCAGCCTTTACCGCATCGCCCTCGCGCACATGGCGCACGGCGACAACGCCGGTGATTTCGCTGCCGACCTGCGCCAGCGACTGGCTGTCCACCTCGCCGCTGGCGACCACGCGTTGCACCAGTGGGCGTGTTTCCAGGCGATAGCCGGGCAATTCCGGCCCTTGAAGCTGGCGCCAGATCATCCAGCCGGCCAGCAGCAGGACCGGGATGATCAGCAAAAGCGCGCGACGAATGGTTTTTGCAGCGGGCACGACGGACCACTCCTTAATGCGGCCCCTCCGGGCCATCGAACCCGCCAAGCTTACGGTCATACCCATGGGGGTACAACGCGGGCGTTGCGCGCAGGTCGGCGATGGTCTGCGGCTATCGTGACCATAGGCTCTGGAGCAGGGCGTGGCGGAGTACACTGGCCGCCCGCATCGAGGATTCTGAAATCATGGCGTCCACCGTTCAAAGCCCGGCGGCCACTCTGCGCGCTGCCTGGCTCGCACAGGCGCAAGCCAACCCCTGGATCACCTTCGGTCTTGCGGCAACTGCAGTGGCGGTGCTGTTACTGCTAGTGGCGGGTACCGCCAACGCTTTGCAGAGCAGCGAGGCGGGCAACGTTCGCTACGCGCTGTTGGGCGGCAGCGCCGGTTTCGTAGCGACGGCGGTCGGCGCGTTTCTGGCGATCGGCCTGCGTGACATTTCTACCCGCACCCAGGACAGCATGCTTGGCTTTGCCGCCGGCATGATGCTCGCTGCGAGCGCTTTCTCCCTGATCCTTCCGGGGCTGGAAGCGGGGCGTGAATTGTTCGGTAACGGCCCGGCTGCGGCGCTGACGGTGGTGGTCGGCCTGGGTCTTGGCGTGTTGCTCATGCTCGGTCTGGATTACTTCACGCCGCACGAGCATGAAAGCACTGGCCCCTGTGGTCCCGAGTGCGAACGCCTGAACAGGGTCTGGCTGTTTGTGCTCGCCATTGCGCTGCACAACATCCCCGAAGGCATGGCCATCGGTGTGAGCTTCGCCAATGGCGACCTGAGCGTCGGCCTGCCGCTGACCACGGCGATCTCCATTCAGGACATTCCCGAGGGCCTGGCCGTCGCGCTGGCGTTGCGCACCACCGGGTTGTCGGCGCTGGGTTCGGTGTTGGTCGCCGCGGCATCCGGGCTGATGGAGCCGATCGGCGCGTTGGTGGGTATCGGCATGTCCAGCGGCTTCGCCATCGCCTATCCCATCAGCCTCGGCCTGGCCGCGGGGGCAATGATCTTCGTGGTATCCCACGAGGTGATCCCGGAAACCCACCGCAACGGCCATCAGACGCCCGCCACGCTGGGCCTCATGGTGGGCTTCGCGGTGATGATGTTCCTCGATACCGCGCTGGGCTGAAGCGTCAGGGCTTGTCCGCCTCGGTCTGCATGATCAGCTCGACGCGGCGGTTGCTGGCGCGACCCTGTTCGTCGCCGTTGTCGGCGAGCGGTCGCGTGTCGGCGTAGCCGGTTGCGCTCAGCCGCGTCGATTCGATGCCGGCCAGCTGCAGGTAGCGCACCACGCTGCTGGCGCGGCTGGCGGAAAGCTCCCAGTTGGACGGGAAGCGCTCGGTCTGGATGGGCAGATTGTCGGTATGGCCCTCGACGATGATCCGATGACCGCCTGCGGCGAGGGTCGGGACCAATCGGTCGATCACATCCAGTCCGGCGTCCTCCAGCTCTGCGCGGCCCGAGCCGAACAGAATTTCGCTGCTGATTCGAAAGCTGATGCTGCCATCGTTGACGATGACCTCGATGTCGTCGCCCAGCGCCAGATCGGGCTTCGCTTCGCTCGTGTCGTCCTGCTGCGTATCAGCCGCCGGCGCCGGTAGCGGCACGATCGATGGTATGGGTGAAGCGCTTGGCTGCAGTGCTACCAGCTGATCGCCAGCCGCCTGCTGCGTGGCTTCTACCATCGCGGGCTCGCTCTGCTGGCCTTCGCCCTTGCCGGCCAGCGCCAGCATGATTACCAGCATCACCAGCAGCAGGGTGAGCATGTCCAGGTAGGTGATCAGCCAGGCTTCCTGCTCTTCCTCTCGCTGCGGCTCGATATGCCAGCGGGAGAACCGGCTGCCCTGCGATGCCTGGCCGTTCACGTGCGTTCGTCCTGCGGCGCGCTGCGCGGTGCGGCGGGGCTGCCGTCGCGAATTTCGTCGTCGTGGTGGGCGATGAACGACTTGAGCGTTTCGCGCATGTAGGCCGGGCTGCGGCGATTGCACATCATCGAGATGCCCTGCATCACCAGATTCATCAGCGCCACGCGTTGCTCGGTACGCCGTTCGAGCTTCACGGCCACTGGTTTGAGGATCAGGTTGGCCAGCAGCA
Source organism: Stutzerimonas kunmingensis (assembly GCF_032106285.1). GTDB lineage: Bacteria > Pseudomonadota > Gammaproteobacteria > Pseudomonadales > Pseudomonadaceae > Stutzerimonas > Stutzerimonas kunmingensis_B. The sequence goes on along the minus strand of NZ_DAMCPO010000007.1, from coordinate 187,820 downwards.
CGCCGTAGAAGGTCGTCATCAGCGCGACCGCGAGGCTGCGGCCGATCAGGTCCATATTGCCGCTACCGAGCATGAACATCAGGTTGATCAGCCCGACCAGCGTGCCGATCATGCCGAACGCCGGCGCATAGTTGGACATCGCCCGGAACAGCTGTGCCTCGGCATTCTCCCGGGCGCGCAGTCGTGCGATGCGCCATTGCAGAAGTTCCAGGATGTCTTCTTCCGGGGTGTTGTCGATCACCAGCTGCACGCCGGTGCGCAGAAAGGGATTGCTGACCTGCTCGACCGCTTTTTCCACCGCAGGTAGGTCACCGCTGATCCACAGTCGCGAGATCTGCACCAGCTCATCGAGATCCTGCCGGGTGTACAGGCGCTCGTTGCGCATCACGGTCCAGATCAGCCCGAACACTCGGGTGACTTCGCGCAACGGATAGCTGATAAAGGTCGCCGCCAGGGTGCCGACCAGTACGATGCCGAGGCTTGGCAGGTCGATGAAAAGCGCGGGTTCTTTGGCGGCGAAGAGCATGACGACGGCGAGCAGTCCGATGCTCGCGACGATGCCGATCAGGGTGGAGGGATTCATCGGAACTCCGCTGAAGGGGCCAGTGCAGAAAGCGCGCGATCATAGCAGCTGGCCTTGCGCGCACGGCTGACCTGGGTCAGATCAGCCGCTGGCAGCCGCTCTACAGATTCTCAAGCAGCCGGCGCGCCGCTTCCTGGCCGCTGAGCCAGGCGCCTTCCACTCGGCCGGACAGGCACCAGTCGCCGCAGGCGTAAAGACCCAACCCGGCGTCGGCCAGGGCATTCCATTCGTGGGCCTGGGCCGGGCGGGCATACAGCCAGCGATGGGCCAGGGTGAACTCCGGGGCCGGCACCACACAATCGATCAGCTCGGCGAATGCGCCATGCAAGCGCTCGATCACCGCCTCCTTGGGCAGGTCGAGGTGCTGTCGGCTCCAGCTGCTGGTGCCGTGCAAAACCCAGGTATCCAGCTCGCCGTTGCGGCCGGGCTTGCTGCGGTTGCGAGCGATCCAGTCCAGCGCATCGTCGCGAACGAAGCAGCCTTCCAGCATGGTGTTCAACGGAGTCGCGAAGCCCAGCGCGACCGCCCAGGTGGGCTCCATGGCTACGCTGGCGGCGACGGCGGCGAGCTTGGGCGCGCTGGAGAGCAGCGCAGCCGCCTGCGGCGCCGGCACGGCAATCACCACCTGGCTGAATGGTCCGTGGCTTACGCCTATGGCATCGACCAGCGTCCAGAACTGCTCGCCGCGAAACACTTCGGTGATGCGGCAGCTGAAGTTGACCGGCATGTCGCCCAGCAACCCGCGGGTGATCGAACTCATCGTCGGTGTGCCGACCCAGCGCACCTGCTCGTCGGCAGATGGTTTCAGTTGACCATCATGGGACTGATACATGCTGGGTGACCATTGATCGACCCAGCCTTCGCTCTGCCACTGGCGGACGGTTTCGCCAAAGCGACGATCCCGGGCGGTGAAGTATTGCGCGCCCAAGTCGAGCGAGCCCGCATCGCTGCGTTTGCTGGCCATGCGGCCGCCGCTGCCGCGGCTCTTGTCGAACAGATGTACTGCCTGCCCGGCATCGTGGAGGGCGCGCGCAGCGGAGAGCCCCGCGATCCCGGTTCCGATGACGGCGATTGGAGCCTTGCTCATGATTACCTCGTGTGCTGTTGCCATCAGCCGCACAGCGAAATCGCTGCACAGCATGGTTTCATGACAAGCGTTCGATAGCGCTTGAGCCTGTCCATCCTCGGACAGACGTTGGTCTTTGGCTAGAGGCTTTCGACGCAATGCGCATACCGCTCGCCGGTTCAATCCATTGATAGTCGGGTTGCTGGCGCTTCATGGAAGAGGATGCAATTGGCCTGCCGTAAGCGTGGCAGCAGTCTGTGGTTGTAAGTTGCTGATAAGCCGGTACAATGGCGCCGCTCGCCGCCAGGCGGGTTTCGTTATGGTGGGCCCTGCCGGTCCCCTCGCAACGATCAGCCGTGAACCCGGTCAGGCCCGGAAGGGAGCAGCCGCAGCGGTGACATTGTGTGCCGGGGTGTGGCTGGTAGGGTTCACCTCCATAACGATCTTCTCGTTTTTCCTTTCTCTCTTGTCTGAATCCGCTGACGCCTTTGCAGGCTCGGGCGTATACGCGCGTCTGCCGTTCCTGGGTTGTGGCATGGCAACCGGTTGCTGGCGCCAACCTTGTATCCTGCGCAGCGTTTCCAGAGGCACGAAGTGCCGGTATCGGCTTGAGGAGCACGGTTTTGTCTGTAAAAGCGAAGTGGGACATCTTCTGCGCAGTCGTGGATAACTTCGGTGACATCGGCGTCACCTGGCGCCTGGCCCGGCAGCTGGCGGCGGAACACGGTCAGCACGTGCGGCTGTGGGTGGATGACCTGGATACCTTCGCTCGGCTTTGCCCGGCGGCCAATGCCGAGGCGGAACAGCAGCTGCACGAGGGCGTGGAGGTCCGGCGCTGGTCCGGCCAATGGTCAGCTACCGAGCCCGCCGATGTGGTCATCGAGGCGTTCGCCTGCAATCTGCCGCAGCCCTACATCAATGCCATGGCTGCCAGCGGTCGTCGCATCCTTTGGCTGAATCTCGAGTATCTGAGCGCCGAGGACTGGATCGTCGGCTGCCATGCGCTGCCCTCACTGCAGGCCAACGGCTTGCAGAAGTACTTCTTCTTTCCGGGCTTCGAAGCCCGGACCGGCGGTCTGATCCGTGAAGCTGATCTGATGTTGCGCCGTGCGGAATTTCAGAGCGATATGGCGCAACAGGCCGCTTTTCTTGCCTCGCTCGGCGTAGCGCGACAGCCCGGCGCTCGCCTGTTGTCCTTGTTCGCCTACGAAAACACTGCGGTCGCGGGTTGGCTAGACGCCCTCGCGGCCGATTCGCGCAGCAACCAGCTGCTGGTCCCGGAAGGGCGAGTACTTGGCGATGTTGCCGCCTGGCTTGGCGTGCCGAGCCTGCATGCGGGCGATCAGCATCGGCGCGGCAGTCTGCAGCTTTGCATCGTGCCGTTCATGACTCAGGACGAATACGACCTGCTGCTGTGGAGCTGCGATTTCAACGCAGTGCGCGGGGAGGAGTCCTTTATCCGCGCCCAGTGGGCCGGCAGACCGCTGGTGTGGCACATCTATCCTCAGGAAGACGATGCCCACTGGGATAAACTCCATGCCTTTCTCGATCTGTACGCGCATGAGCTGTCGCCCACGGCCAACGCAGCGCTGCGCGAATTCTGGCGTGCCTGGAACGCCGGGCAGGGGGCTGGCGAAGCCTGGACCGCTCTGGTCCGCGAGTATCCGGCGTTGCTCGAGCATGCCGAAGCCTGGACCCACGAGCAGGTGGCCAATGGCGATCTGGCCGGAAAGCTGGTGTTTTTCTACACCGATTGGCTAGGTGCTGTTCACGCTTAGCGTGCGACCGCACCTTCAATTATGGTGGGGAAAGGCCGTGGCCTGACCTCCGCGCCTTGTTGTACGCCGCTCCGTATCGCGCCATTTGGCGCAGCAACGTGGCTTGCGACCAGGCGGGAACAGACCCTATGATACGCGGCCTGTTTTTTGTCTCTAATTCCCCTTCGGATATTTCGTATGAAAACCGCACAAGAGTTCCGTGCCGGCCAGGTGGCCATCATCAACGGCGCACCCTGGGTCATCCAGAAAGCCGAGTTCAACAAGTCCGGCCGTAACAGTGCCGTGGTCAAGATGAAGTTGAAGAACCTGCTCAACGGTTCGGCTACCGAGACCGTTTACAAGGCTGACGACAAGCTGGAGCCGGTCATCCTCGAGCGCAAGGAAGTGACCTATTCCTACTTCGCCGACCCGCTGTACGTGTTCATGGACGATGAGTTCAACCAGTACGAAATCGAAAAAGACGACCTGGAAGGTGTGATGACCTTCATCGAAGACGGCATGACCGACGTCTGCGAAGCCGTTTTCTACAACGACAAGGTGATCTCCGTCGAACTGCCGACCACCATCGTTCGTGAAATCGTTTACACCGAGCCGTCCGTACGTGGCGATACTTCCGGCAAGGTCATGAAGACCGCCCGCCTGAAGAACGGTGCTGAGCTGCAGGTTTCCGCGTTCTGCGAAATCGGTGACTCGATCGAAATCGACACCCGCACCGGCGAGTACAAGTCCCGCGTCAAGGCCTGATAGGCCACGCAGACTGCTCGAAAAAGAAACCCGGCCTGGTGCCGGGTTTTTTTATGTCCTTTCACTTGCCGATCGGTGCGCGATAAGTGTCGAGCACCGTGACCGGCAGCCCGCGGCTTCTACCTCGCCATCAGTTGGGCCGCAGCTGCTTCAGGGTTTCCGCGATCATGAACGCCATTTCCAGCGACTGATCGGCGTTTAACCGCGGGTCGCACTGGGTGTGATAGCGATCGCTGAGGCCGGCTTCGGTGATCGGCCGCGAACCGCCGATGCATTCGGTGACGTTCTGGCCGGTCATCTCGATATGAATCCCGCCGGGGTAGCTGCCCTCGGCACGATGCACATCGAAGAACTGACGCACTTCGGCGAGCACCTTCTCGAAGTCCCGCGTCTTGTAACCGCTGGACGCCTTGATGGTGTTGCCATGCATTGGGTCGGAACTCCAGAGTACATGGCGACCTTCGTTCTGTACCGCGCGCACCAGTCGCGGCAGGCCGGCTTCGACCTTGTCGGCGCCCATGCGCACGATCAGGTTCAAGCGACCGGGGTCGTTCTGCGGGTTGAGGATGTCGATCAGGCGGATCAGCTCCTCGCTGTCCATGCTCGGGCCGACCTTCACGCCGATGGGATTGCCCACTCCGCGCAGGAATTCGACATGCGCGCCGTCGAGCTGACGGGTGCGGTCACCGATCCACAGCATGTGCGCGGAGCAGTCGTACCAGCCGCCGCTGAGGCTGTCCTGGCGGACGAAAGCCTGCTCGTAGTTCAGCAACAGTGCCTCGTGAGCCGTGAAAAAGCTGGTCTCGCGCAACTGTGGCGCGCCATCCAGGCCGCATGCGCGCATGAATTTCAGCGTTTCGTCGATGCGTGCGCCGAGCTGGTGGTACTTCTCGGCCAACAGCGAGTTGGCGATGAAATCCAGGTTCCACTGATGGACCTGGTGCAGGTCGGCGAAACCGCCCTGGGCGAATGCACGCAGCAGGTTCAGGCTGGAGGTGGACTGATGGTAGGCCTGCAGCAGACGCTCCGGGTCCGGCACGCGGCTTTGTGCGTTGAAGTCGATGCCATTGACGATATCGCCCCGGTAAGCCGGCAGTGTCACGCCATCGACGGTTTCGTCGCCGGCCGAACGGGGCTTGGCGAACTGGCCGGCCATGCGCCCGACCTTTACCACCGGACAGCCGGCCGCGAAAGTCATGACGATCGCCATCTGCAGCAGCACCTTGAAGGTGTCGCGAATCTTGGTGGCCGAGAATTCGGCGAAACCCTCGGCGCAATCGCCGCCCTGCAACAGGAACGCGCGGCCCTGGGTCACCTCGGCGAACTGCCGTCTCAGCTCCCGTGCTTCGCCGGCGAAGACCAGCGGTGGCAAGCCGGCCAGGGTGCGTTCAACGCGCGAGAGGTGTTCGGCATCCGGGTATTCGGGCTGCTGCTGGATCGGCTTGCTTCTCCAGCTATCGGGGCTCCAGGCGTCGTTCATGATCGTTCCAACTGATAAAAGTGCGGCGATTTTACCTGAAGCGCCCGGGCCCCGGAGATAGCGATGGCCTATGGGGCTGCGTAAGATGCGTTCGCCGACACGCTGGTGATCGGATAGCTGCGGAGCACATTGATGGACAAAGAGGAACGTCTGCTCGCCGAAGTGCATGACGCTTTCGGGCTGATTCGCGTACTCGAGGTGGGCGACTACCGTTTTCTCGAGTTTGGCGCGGCGGTCGAACAGAGCTGCGTATTCACCGCCGATCCTGCCTGGCTCGAATACGATTACACCCGCGCGATGCTGCTCGGTGGGCTGTGTCATGCAGAGCCGGAAACCGCACTGTTTCTAGGGCTTGGTGCCGGCAACCTGACCCAGGCCTGTCTGCAGTTCCTGCCGCTGGAGGACGTCGAGGTCATTGAGCTGCGGCCAGCGGTGCCGGAGCTTGCGATGCAGTACCTCGGCTTGCAGAACGACTCGCGGCTGTATATCCGCATCGGCGATGCCACCGAGCTGCTGGATACCGCTGAGAGTTCCGATCTGATCTTCGTCGACCTGTACAACGATGCAGGCCCGGATGCCGCGCATCTGGCCTGGTCGTTCCTCAAGCGCTGTCAGGAAAAACTCAATCCGGGCGGCTGGCTGATCATCAATCAGTGGGGCACCGATGACGATCGCCCGTTGGGCGCGGCGCTGCTGCGTGGCCTCTATCATCGGCATTACTGGGAGTGCCCCGTGAAGGAGGGCAACGTGGTGCTGCTGGTGCCAGCGGATCTCGATCAGCAGCTGGACATGACCGGGCTGCGCCAGCGGGCCGAAGTGTTGGCACCGCGCCTGGGCTATTCGCTGGATTCGTTGATTGCGGCACTGCGGCCCGCGAGCTAACTCTGCACCGAACGGGTGCGTCGACGGTAGTGAAGGTTTGTGGCTGTTCCATATCGGTGCGTACTGACCGGCGCCGTCCCGCACGGAAAAGCGCGACGCGCGGCTCTATCGCGGGGCCTCACTCGTCCCACTCAATATCTGGGTCCCACGAAGCCAGCAGTTAATCAATGCTGGAGCGCTGTGTCTTGCCGCGCTGATGAGCAAACGTGACGGCATGGCTGGCCTGCTAATTGCAAAACGCCAGCATATTTTGTCGGCAGTAAGGAATCGCCCGTGCCTCATCTTCAAAGCAATCTGATGCATCTGTCCGCTAGCGAGCGCCATTGGCTTCCGTGGTCGGGGCCAACCGGCAAGCTGTCGATGCGCTGGTCGTGCTGGTTGAATCGTGGCGTGTATCCCGTGGTGGAGCAGGTCTTCGAGGGCGTTGCGCAGTCACGGGTGCGCATCCTGCAGAACTGGGTCGCCAGTCACTGGGGTCATCTGGCGGACCTCGCCGCCAATCTGGGCGAAGCCGTTGGCCACGTCGCTAGCGATGTGCTAGAGGGGAAACGAGCACAGCTGCCGGATATTTCCGAGCTGTTCGTCATCGATTCGCAAGGCCGCGTGCTGGCATCCACCTGTGCGGCTCATGTCGGGCAGCAGGATCTTGATGGCCGAGCGGTAGCGCGCGGGATGAGTGAGCCGTTCCTGCATGGGCCCTATCGTGATCCGCTGACCCAGCGCCTGGGCGCGAGCACGTCGCGCTTCCATGATGCGGTCACCCTGATGTTCTATCAGCCGGTGCATGTTGGCGGTAAGTGTCTCGGTTGCATCTGCGCGCGGGTGCCCAATGATGTGATCGGTGACCTCATCCAGCGCGAGGCGGGCCACGTCTACCCGGAATCGGGTGACAACTACCTGTTCATGGTGGAGTCGCGCTTCGACAGCAGTGTTCAGACCGGCACGGCGCTGTCACGCTCGCGCTTCGAAGATGCCACCTTCAGCCACGGCGAGAACCTGAAAAGCGGTGTGCACACGCGCTGGGGAACGGTGCGCGTGCAGCAGCATACCGAGCTGGAATTGCGTTTTACCGATCCGGCCACCGGCCAGTTGCATCCTGGTGTGCGGGAGACGATCGCCAAGGGTGCCAACCTGTTCGTCACCTATCCCGGCTACTCGGACTACCGCCATATTCCGGTTATTGGCAAGGGCGTTACCTTTCAGCTGCAAGGCTCGCCAGACCGTTGGGGGATGATGTGCGAGGCGGATCTGGAGGAGGTCTATCGTCGCCGTTCGCTGAGCGTCGGGCTGATGAAGACCTATCTGCTCACGGTGACCACGCTGTTCGCCATCGGCAGTCTGCTGCAGGAGTTCAGCGGTCTGCCCACCACCGCGCTGCACCTGGTCAACGGTTTGCTGCTCCTGCTGGGGGCCTGGGCGTTCGCGTCCTTCGGGCCGCGACGGCTGGCTGCGCGCATGCAGGAGATGACCGAGGTGATTCGTACGCTGGCCGAAGGCGAGGGCAATCTGCGCCAACGGGTCGACAGCAGCACCATGCAGCGCGACGAGAGTGGCGACATGGGGCGTTGGATCAACAGTTTCATCGACAGCCTGGACGGTGTGGTCGGCCAGGTGATCCAGGTCTCGAAACACGTTCGTCAGGACAACGAGCTGATGCTCGAACGCAGCAGCGAAGCGGGGCAGACCACCAGCGATGTGGCCGAATCGATCCATCGATTGTTGCTGCTGGTGGAGGAGCAACTTGGCGAAATTCAGCAGGCATCGATGACCGCCGAGGAAATGAAGGGCGCCATGGACGAGGTGATGCAGCGTGCCCGCGAGCGTTTCGACACCGTGCGTAACGGTACCGAATCGATCCGTGATGTGGTGCAGCGCTCGGCTCAGAGCGTTCAGCTGCTCGACAGCCGCATGGGCGAGATCGATGAGATCGTCGGGCTGATCAGCGACATCACCACGCAGACCAATCTGCTGGCGCTGAACGCAGCAATCGAAGCGGCCAGGGCAGGGGACCATGGTCGCGGCTTCGCTGTGGTGGCGGGTGAGGTCCGCTCACTGGCGCAACGTACGGCCAAGGCGGCTGAGGACATTCGGCACAAGGTCGAGAGCCTGCAGGCGGAAACGCGCCAGGCGGTGTCGTTCATGGAGGGTGGCGTCCAGAATGTCGACAGCAGCCTGCGCCTGACCGAGGAGGCATCCTCGGAGAATGTGCATCTGCATCACTCCGTCGAGCGCATGTTCGACATCATCAAGGGGCTGAACGAGCGCAGCCTGCATTACGGCCAGACCATCCGTGGCGTCGACCAGGCCTCCAATGAGATGGGGCAGACCCTCGGCGTGCTGCAGGACAGCGCCGAGCGTGTTCGTCATACGGCTGGCAAGCTACACCAATTGGTCGGCCGCTTCCGCGTCAGCGCCTCCAATAGCGAGGCTGCCTGAAAGTGATGCCCGCCGCGAGGACGAGACCTGCCACGGTGCCGCTGCTGTGCACCTGGCTCGGTGCAGGCGAGCCACGCGGCGGTGCTTGCTGGCCAACGCCGCGCCCGGCAGCCCAACCGCCAGCGCAAAATACCCGCACAGCTTCACGTTAATCCGGTATAGTACGCGCCGGCTGAAACCCAGACTGCGTTCAGGTACTGCAACACACGAAGCACTGCTTCGGCTGCTGTCCGCTTCGAGCGGGCTATCCTTGACGATTCATCATTCATACGTTTTCGCAACCCCGCCGACCGGGCTGCCAGGGTGACCTTCGGGTTTTGCACGGCATGCGCAGCTTCGGAACAATGGGTCTTGCGGAGCATCAGAGACAAGACCCATGACCCAGGAAATCGGCGGCTTTGCCGCACTCGGTATTCACTCCGCTGTTCTGGCTGCCATCAGCGCAGTCGGCTACGAAGAACCATCCCCTATTCAATCTCAGGCGATCCCGGTGATCCTTGGCGGTCACGACATGATCGGCCAGGCGCAGACCGGTACCGGCAAGACCGCGGCCTTTGCGCTGCCGATCCTGTCCAAGATCGATCCCGCTCGTAAGGAAGTGCAGGCACTGATCCTCGCGCCGACTCGCGAACTGGCCCTGCAGGTCGCCACTGCATTCGAAACCTATTCCAAGCAGATGCCTGGCCTGACCGTCGTCGCGGTCTACGGTGGCGCACCCATGGGCCCGCAGCTCAAGGCCATTCGCCAGGGCGCGCAGGTCATCGTTGCGACCCCGGGCCGTCTGGTTGACCACCTGAGCCGCAACAGTGGCCTGCTGTCGACCATCCGCTTCCTGGTACTCGACGAGGCGGACGAGATGCTCAAGCTGGGCTTCATGGACGACCTCGAAGTGATCTTCGAAGCGATGCCAGAGAGCCGTCAGACTGTTCTGTTCTCCGCTACGCTGCCGCACTCCATTCGCGCGATTGCCGAAAAGCATCTGCGCGAGCCGCAGCACATCAAGATCGCTGCCAAGACCCAGACCGTCGCTCGCATCGAGCAGGCACACCTGATGGTCCATGCCGACCAGAAGATCCAGGCTGTGCTGCGCCTGCTGGAAGTCGAGGATTTCGACGCCCTGATTGCCTTCGTGCGCACCAAGCAAGCCACGCTGGATCTGGCCGCCGCGCTGGAAGCCAAGGGCTACAAGGCCGCTGCGCTGAACGGCGATATCGCCCAGAACCAGCGTGAGCGCGTTATCGAATCGCTCAAGGATGGCCGTCTGGACATCGTCGTCGCTACCGACGTGGCCGCCCGCGGTCTCGATGTGGCGCGCATCACCCACGTATTCAACGTGGACATGCCCTACGATCCGGAATCCTACGTACACCGCATCGGCCGTACCGGCCGTGCCGGTCGCGAAGGCCGCGCGCTGCTGCTGGTTACCCCGCGTGAGCGTCGCATGCTGCAGGTTATCGAGCGCGTGACCAACCAGAAGGTCGCTGAAGCCCGTCTGCCGAATGCGCAGCAGGTGCTGGACGCGCGCATCAAGAAACTCACCGACAGCCTCGCGCCGCTGGTTGCCGATGCCGAAGCGACCCATGGCGAGTTGCTCGACAAGCTGGTCGCTGACATCGGCTGCAGCCCGCGCGCCCTGGCTGCCGCACTGCTGCGCAAGGCCACCAATGGTCAGGCGCTGACCCTGGCCGAAGTCGAAAAAGAGCAGCCGCTGGTTCCGACCAGCAGCCCGCGTGAGCGCAGCGAGCGTTCGGATCGTCCTGAGCGTAGTGGTGATCGCGAGCGTCGCGCTCCGGTCCCGCTGGCCGAAGGCCGCGCCCGTTGCCGCACCCCACTGGGCGCGCGTGACGGCATCGCCGCTCGTAACCTGCTCGGTGCGATCCTCAACGAAGGCGGCCTGGCCCGCGAAGCCATCGGCCGCATCCAGGTGCGCGACAGCTTCAGCCTGGTCGAGCTGCCGGAAGACGGTCTTGACCGCCTGCTCGGCAAACTCAAGGACACCCGCGTCGGCGGCAAGCAGCTCAAGCTGCGTCGCTATCGCGAGGATTGATCGGTAGTTGGTTTAAACGAAAGGCGGGCTTATTAGCCCGCCTTTTTTATTGCCCAAAGAAAGATCACCTCGGCTCTCGCTTTCCATCGATCACGCCGGGGGGGGGGGCTGGTTACTCATCCGTCCCTTTGCATTCCGTGTCGTGCTCCGACAAACGAAGCACTCCTTGCTCGTCAATCCCGCTCGGGCTGTTCAAACTCTGAACAACATGCTACAAACGACCGCAACCCGAATGATCTAGCCGCTTGAAAACGAAGGGAAAACCATGACCAAGTCGGAGTTGATCGAGCGAATCGTCACCCAGCAGGGGCTGCTTTCGTCGAAGGATGTCGAGCTGGCCATCAAGACCATGCTTGAGCAAATGGCTCAGGCTCTGGCCACTGGCGACCGGATCGAGATCCGCGGCTTTGGTAGCTTTTCCCTGCACTACCGCGCCCCTCGCGTAGGCCGCAATCCCAAGACCGGCCAATCCGTCCCGCTTGATGGCAAATTCGTCCCGCATTTCAAGCCGGGGAAGGAACTGCGTGATCGGGTGAACGAAGAAGAATAACGAGCGCAGTCGCACTCATAATCTCTCTCTTAGAAGCGCAAAATTATCAGCGTGAGCGAACTTTCCCGCTTAACCGTGCACTAAACCCGGTTCGCCTGCTTTGCATTGAAGCGCATTTATAACAAGGAGTTGGGATGACCGTGCAGTACCAAACCTCCACATCCGAAGAGATAGATCTAGTCGAGCTATTCCGGGCACTTTGGCGTCAGAAATTCCTGATTCTCGGAATAACGGCGGTCGTTACGCTTATCGCAGCCGCTTACGCTTTCCTTGCGACTCCTTATTACCAGACCAAAACCTATCTACGACCCGCCCCACAGAGCAGTCTGGATCAACTCAATGAGACCGGCATCTACAAGCTCACCCCGGAAGAGGCCATCAACAGAGCGGCCGGTGCGCTGTCATCCTATGACAACCGACTCGACTTCTTTCTGAACAACCAAGAGCTTTTCCAGCAAATCGAAAAGCGCGGCGACTCGCTTGAGCAGGCCTTTGCTAATTTCAACGAAGACGCCTTCGAAATGCTCTTTCCTGATCCCAAGCGTACGGACAACCGAAGCGCTTTCGTCGGGCTCAGGCTGACCTACCCTGAAGGAATGGACGGTGCTGCGGTGGTCAATGGCTTCGTTGCGCATGTGCTGGAGCTTGAGCGTCGCGAAATCACGGAGGATCTTGAAAGCCTGATCAATAACCGCTTGGCCAGTCTGGATATGAACATGGACGCTCAGCGTGCAAGTTATTCGGCCACCAAAGAAGCGAAAATCGCAGCGCTGCTAGAGGAAGATACCTTGAAGCGCGCCGAGCTACAGGACGAACTCACTGCGTTGCGTGCAGAACTCAAGACTCGTAGAACAAACCGTATTCAGGAGCTTAACGAGGCAATCTCTATTGCCGAATCACTGGGAATCCGGAACCCAACAAGCCCATCAGCCATGACAGCGTCGCCCCCCAGCGGCACTCAGGTCATTCGCACTGAGGTCACTAATCAGAAAGCACCACTGTACTTCATGGGTACCGAGGCGCTAACCGCCGAACGCGATGCGCTTGTTGCACGAACTTCAGACGACTTCATAGAGCCCCGTATCGCTGAAATCCAGTCGGAATTGGCAATGCTCGAACACAATCGGGAAGTCGAGATTTTGAAGGAGCGAGAGGGCGAAGACCTTTATCTGACCAACCTCGCCGAGCTACGTGAAGAAGCCGCTCGCCTGAAAGGCATCAAGCTAGACACAGAACGGTTGAGACTGGTGCGATTGGATCAGCTAGCTCTGCAGTCCCTCAACCCCATCAAACCCAAAAAAGCCATGATTTTGGCATTAGGGCTCGTGCTCGGTGGAATGCTGGGGGTGTTTGTCGCGCTGGTACGCAGTCTGGTAGCGCGTAACAACGAACCAGACACCGCTGTTCTCTGATCAATAGGCCGCTGACGCCCCAGTAGCCTATTAATTCTGCATTGCCCGCTACTGCTCCCTAATGCATTCGCCGCGAGGGCGCGCCTCCTACAAATCTTGGCAACACCTCACAGCTTTTGTGGGAGGCCCGCCCTCGGGGCGAATGCTCTAGCTCTTTGGCAACCCCGCGCCCAGCATCCGCCGCAACGCACTTCTGCGACGCAATCTCCGCATACACCCCGGCAGCTTCTGTAGGAGGCCCGCCCTCGGGGCGAATGCTCTGGCTCTTTGGCAACCCCGCGCCCAGCATCCGCCGCAACGCACTTCTGCGACGCAATCTCCGCATACACCCCGGCAGCTTCTGTAGGAGGCCCGCCCTCGGGGCGAATGCTCTGGCTCTTTGGCAACCCCACGGCCAGCATCCGCCGCAACGCTCATCTCCGACGCAATCTCCGCATACACTCCGGCAACTTCTGTGGGAGGCCCGCCCTCGGGCGAATGCTCTCGCTCTATGGCAACCCAACGCCCAGCATCCGCCGCAAAGCTCTTTATTAGTTACCGCTCGTCTGCCGCGGCGTTTTGCCCCCTTTTTCATCCAACGTCTCGCTTGTTTTTTGTGACCTAGATGGCAAAATGCCGACCCGCTAAAGATTGATGGAACTTTTCAATCTTTTTCTGATCGTGCCGGCGCAGCCTTTCGCTGTGCTGCCTTATCGACGAGACGGAATTCGACGTGAACGCTGCAGTCCCCCCGCAACACCTTCGCTCTGCCACCCATGATGAAATTGATCTGGTTCAGCTCGTCAGCGCGCTATGGAAGCAAAAAACGCTGATCATCGCAGTGACCTTCCTGGCTGGCCTCATTGGGCTTGCCTACGCCATGTCCGCAACGCGCTATTACACGGTTCAAAGCGTCTTGCGCCCAGCGGCGATCAAGGACCTGGATGAGCTCAACCATCTGGGCATCTACAAGCTGTCACCGAAGCAGGCATTGGCTCAAGTTGGCGCTGCGCTTGATTCCTATGAGAACCGCCTCGGTTTCTTCCGTGACAATCAGCAACTCTTCGCTGATCTGGCCCAGCCCGGCCGTAGCCTGGAGCAAACGTTCGAGGCCTTTAACGACGACGCGATCAAGTTACTGCAGCCTGACGCGAAAAAGCTTGAAGGAACCACGCCCTTCGTTGGCATTCAACTGACCTACCCGCAAGACCTCAACGGCGTTCAGATCGTCAACGGCTTCGTGCAGTACTCGCTCAATAGCGTTCGTCAGGAAGTCGCAGCCGATCTCGATACCCTGATCGGTAACCGTCTCAGCCAGTTGGAAAAGAACATGGCTGCCGCTCGCGCCAACTACGAGGCGAGCAAGGAAGTCAAAATCGCCAAGCTGAGCGAAGCGGACGCCCTCAAGCGTGCCGAACTGAACGACGAGCTTTCTGCATTGCGTCAGCAGCTTAGAACCCGCCGTGACAACCGCATCAACCAGCTTAACGAGGCGATCCGCATCGCAACCTCGTTGGGTATCAGCAAACCCACTACGCCTTCATCCCTTGGCGCCGCCGAAATCACGGGGCAGGGCAGCGTGATCCGCACTGAAGTCAACAACCAGCAAATACCGCTCTACTTCATGGGCAGCGATGCGCTGGAGGCCGAGCGTAAAGCACTATTGGCTCGTCGCTCGGATGACTTCACCGAGCCGCGCATCGCGCAGATTGCTCGTGAACTCAAACTGCTCGAGCACAACCGCCAAATTGAAGTGCTCAACAGCCGTGAGAATGAGGACCTGTTCCTGAAGAACCTCGCCGCCTGGCGTGAGGAGGCAGCCCGACTGCGCGCTCTGCAATTCGATACCGAATCGCTCAAGCTGGTCTCTATCGACCAAGCTGCGGTAGAGCCAAGCCGCCCGATCAAGCCCAAGAAAGCACTGATCGTCGCGCTCGCCTTGGTGCTTGGCGGCATGCTCGGGTTGTTCATCGCATTGGTGCGAAACCTGCGCCGCCCCGTAGCCGCGATCTGACCATCCGTCCGTCGGAATGCTGCTAGCGACTCAGCAGTTCTGAAACTCGGTAGAATCCCCGCTTATTTTTTCAGCGGGCCCGTGGCTAGTTTGTCGCGGGCATCTTGGGTGACATCGTTAAAGGAATAACCATGAGCTATCCACAAATAGAACATCACGGCGCCAAGGACGGCGTTACCGGCTCCTGCCACCAACTGCGCATGAATGCCACCAGCAGCCTGTTGGTTGACTGCGGACTGTTCCAAGGCAACGATGCATCGATCCCGAACGAGCCCGGCGCGGATCGTCTCGCCATTGACTTCCCGCTGGACACCATAAAAGCGCTGGTCGCCACCCATGTGCACATCGACCACGTTGGGCGCATCCCTTATCTTCTCGCGGCAGGCTTCGACGGCCCCATCCTATGCAGCGAGCCTTCCGCGAAACTTCTGCCCATCGTCCTGGAAGATGCCTTCAAGCTCGGCTTCAGCCGTGACCAGGCACAGATCGAAAAATACATCCGCCTCGTCGAGCAGCGGCTCATTGCACTGCCGTATCAACAGTGGTTCACCCTGGCCGATACCGACGAGTTGCAAGCCCGCATACGGCTGCAGCGTGCTGGGCATATCCTCGGATCGGCCTATGTTGAAATCGACCTGACCTATCCGCAAACAGGGCAGAGCAAACGCATAGTCTTCTCTGGCGACCTGGGCGCGCCGCACGCACCCTTCCTGATGCCGCCCGAATCCCCGGAGCGCGCCGACATCCTGGTGCTGGAAAGCACCTACGGCGACCGTCTTCACGAAGACCGCGCCAACCGCCGAAAGCGGCTCGAAGCCGTCATCGAACAGGCCCTTGAAGACCAGGGCACCATCCTCATTCCCGCCTTCAGCATCGGCCGCACCCAAGAATTGCTCTATGAGCTCGAAGAGATCATCCACACCAAACTCAACAGCGCATCCGCTCCTGTAGGAGCGAGCTCGCTCGCGAACAAAACTTATCCAGGGACGGATCACGCCAACTGGCCCGAACTCCCCGTCATTCTCGACTCACCCCTCGCCAGCCGCTTCACCGAGACCTACCGAAGCCTAAAATCCTTCTGGAATCATGAAGCCCGCGGCCGCATCCAGTCCGGCCGCCGCCCGCTGGCCTTCGAACAACTGATCACCATAGACAGCCACAGCGACCATCAACGCATCGTCCAACATCTAGCCCAAACCGCGCGACCGGCTATCGTTATCGCCGGCGGTGGCATGTGCAGTGGCGGCCGCATCGTCAATTACCTCAAGGCCATGCTGGGCGATCAAAGACACAACGTCCTGTTCGTTGGCTACCAGGCCAAAGGCACCTCTGGACACACAATCCAGACCTTTGGACCGAAAGGTGGCTACGTTGACCTCGACGGCGAACGTATTGATATCAATGCTGGCATTACAAGCATAGGTGGCTACTCGGCTCATGCGGATCAGAAGGGACTGCTGGAATTTGTGACCGGGATGCAGCAATGGCCGGCTGAGATAAGGGTCGTACATGGCGAGGCGAGAACCAAAGAGGTACTGGCTGCGCAGTTACACAAACGATACGAATATCAAGGTAGGCAGGTTTTCATCAGCACCACAGGCGATATTGCTGAGCGAGGAAAGTTTAGCCATGAGCTGCTATCGGTACGCGCAGGTCGTAGCGGTAGCGTGAGCTCTTGTAACAACGAACCAGAAGGTTTGTCCTGTGGTTAAACAGAGTTTCTGTTTTGGAACGAAATGCGCAGTTAATGTTGCATGCTTTTCGGCGCTCAAAGTTTCAACCAAACGTTGAATGATTAACGAACAGTCGCAAGTGCTTTCATTCCTGTAGGAACCGGTTTGCTTGTGTACATGCCTTCGGCCGGCAACGCCTCCTTCGCATCCATTGCTTAGGTGTTACGGCTGAAGCAGTCATATTTTTATTACATTTGGAGTGTGTAGATGTCCCAGCAAAAATTGGCCAGCGTTGCGAAATTCAAAAACAAGGAAGCTTTGATCGGCATCGTCGGTCTCGGCTACGTGGGGCTGCCTTTAATGCTGCGATACAATGCTATCGGCTATCGCGTTTTGGGCATCGATATAGATGCGGAAAAGGTTTCCAACCTTAACGCAGGACAAAGCGATATCGAGCATATTGCTTCTGAAAAAATTGCAGCCGCTTGTGAGAGCGGCTTTGAGGCGACTACAGATTTTCGGCGCGTTAGTGAGTGTGATGCTCTGATCCTTTGTGTTCCTACGCCACTAAACAAGTATCGCGAGCCAGACATGAGCTTTGTGATCAATACCACCGACTCGCTCAAGCCATACCTTCGCGAAGGCCAAATCGTTTCGCTGGAGAGCACTACCTACCCTGGCACTACCGAAGAAGAGCTGTTGCCTCGTGTACAGGAGGGAGCGCTGGTCGTAGGGGAATCCATATTCCTTGTTTATTCACCCGAGCGTGAGGATCCGGGCAACCCGAACTTTGAAACACGCACCATTCCGAAAGTCATCGGCGGGCATACTCCGGCTTGCCTGGAAGTCGGAATTGCGCTCTACGAGCAGGCCATTGATCAAGTGGTGTCGGTCAGTTCAACCAAAGCGGCTGAGATGACCAAGTTGCTGGAAAATATCCATCGCGCCGTCAATATCGGCCTAGTCAATGAAATGAAGGTAGTCGCCGATCGTATGGGGATCGATATCTTCGAGGTGGTTGACGCCGCCGCGACCAAGCCCTTCGGCTTCACTGCCTACTATCCAGGCCCTGGGTTGGGCGGTCACTGCATTCCCATCGACCCTTTTTATCTGACTTGGAAAGCGCGCGAATACGGTCTCCATACGCGCTTCATCGAGCTTTCCGGCGAGGTCAACAAGGCCATGCCCGAGTACGTGCTTAGTAAGCTAATGGACGGTCTCAATGATAGGGGGCAGTCGCTGAAAGGTAGCAGAGTGCTTGTTCTGGGTATCGCCTACAAGAAGAACGTAGATGACATGCGGGAATCCCCATCTGTAGAAATCATGGAATTGATCGAAGCCAAGGGCGGTCTTGTCGCATACAGCGACCCGCACGTGCTGGTCTTCCCTAAAATGCGTGAGCATCACTTTAAGCTGAATAGCGAAACGCTGACTGCTGAGAACCTTGCCAGCTTCGATGCAGTGGTCTTGGCCACCGATCATGAAAAGTTCGATTACGAATTGATCAAACAGCACGCCAAGCTGATCGTTGATAGCCGTGGCAAATACCGCGCTCCGGCCCCGCACATCATCAAGGCCTGATCGGCCGATAAGCAGTCCAAGCCCGGCTAGGCCCTTCAACTGGCCGGGCAATGCCTCGCAGGGAATACTCATGAAAAATTTCGCCCTAATCGGTGCCGCCGGTTATATCGCTCCCCGTCATATGCGTGCAATCAAGGACACCGGCAATGTGCTGGTTTCCGCCTATGACATCAACGACTCGGTCGGCATCATCGACAGCATCTCGCCGCAGAGCGAGTTCTTCACCGAGTTCGAGCGTTTTCAGGATCATGCCTATCGCAACAAGCGTGACCCAGCTACGGCGCTGAATTATGTGTCCATATGCTCGCCTAACTATTTACATCACGCTCATATCGTGGCCGGCTTGCGTCTGGGTTGCGATGTGATTTGTGAAAAGCCTTTGGTGCCGACGCCGGAAAACCTCGATGAGTTGACACAGGTCGAGCAGGAAACTGGGAAACGCCTGTACAACATCTTACAACTGCGTCATCACCAAGCCATCCTCAACCTAAAGGATAAGGTGGCCCGTGAAAATGCCGAGCACAAATACGATGTGGACCTGACCTACATCACCTCGCGCGGCAAGTGGTACATGGAGAGTTGGAAAGGCGACCCGCGTAAATCGTTCGGTTTGGCTACCAATATTGGCGTGCATTTCTACGACATGCTGCACTTCATTTTTGGCAAGCTGCAGCGCAACGTTGTGCATTTTGCTTCTGAATACAAAGCTGCTGGTTATCTAGAGTACGAACAGGCGCGTGTCCGCTGGTTCCTGTCCATTGATGCCAACGACCTTCC
The DNA here is from genome assembly GCF_032106285.1 of Stutzerimonas kunmingensis. GTDB lineage: Bacteria > Pseudomonadota > Gammaproteobacteria > Pseudomonadales > Pseudomonadaceae > Stutzerimonas > Stutzerimonas kunmingensis_B. The sequence goes on along the minus strand of NZ_DAMCPO010000007.1, from coordinate 168,818 downwards.
AGATTCGGTGAAGGGCAAGAAGCCGACCTACCGCTCCATCACTGTCAATGATGAAGAAATGGAGTTCTCCGAAGGCTTTACCGACCTGCACACCACTAGCTACGAGGAGATCCTTGCCGGGCGCGGTTACGGCATTGAAGATGCTCGACATTGTGTGGAAACGGTAAATACCATCCGTTCCGCGGCTATCGTCGGAGCTCAGAATGCAGAAGGTCATCCGTTCCTGACTCGGCTGGTCTAGATCGTGAAGCAGCCAGCTTGCTGGCGATCAATGTTTATTGACAGGAAATTTCCATGACCTATTCCCAGCATCCCAGCGCTATTGTCGATGACGGCGCACAGATCGGTGAGGGCTCGCGCGTCTGGCATTTTGTGCATGTCTGCGGCGGTGCCCGTATTGGCAGAGGCGTTTCCCTCGGGCAAAACGTTTTCGTCGGTAACAAGGTTGTCATCGGTGACAGCTGCAAGGTGCAGAACAATGTCTCTGTCTACGACAACGTCACGCTTGAAGATGGCGTTTTTTGCGGACCGAGTATGGTCTTTACTAACGTCTATAATCCGCGATCTCTAATAGAGCGCAAAGATCAGTACCGCGACACCTTGGTAAAGAAAGGTGCCACCCTGGGTGCCAACTGCACCATCGTTTGCGGCGTGACCATCGGCGAATACGCTTTCGTTGGTGCCGGCGCGGTAGTCAATAAGGACATCCCTGCCTATGCGCTGATGGTTGGCGTACCGGCTCGACAGATCGGCTGGATGAGCGAGTTCGGCGAACAACTGGAATTGCCGGTAAACGGGGAGGGCGAAGTCGCTTGTCCCCATACTAGGGCACGCTATGTATTAACCGGCAACATCCTGAATAAAGTGGATGCCCAGTAAATGATCGAATTCATTGACCTGAAAACCCAGCAAGCCCGCATCAAGGACAAGATCAATGCTGGTATTCAGCGCGTGCTCGCCCATGGCCAGTATATCCTTGGCCCGGAAGTCGATGAACTGGAAGAAAAGCTGGCAGCCTTTGTCGGCGCCAAATACTGCATCACCTGCGCCAACGGCACCGACGCGCTGCAGATCGCGCAAATGGCGCTGGGCATTGGCCCAGGTGATGAAGTCATCACACCTGGCTTCACCTACATCGCTACAGCTGAAACCGTCGCCCTGCTGGGCGCCAAGCCAGTGTATGTGGATATCGATCCACGTACCTACAACCTCGATCCGCAGCTGCTGGAAGCGGCTATCACACCGCGTACCAAGGCGATTATTCCGGTATCGCTGTACGGCCAGTGCGCCGAGTTCGACATTATCAACGCTATCGCTGCCAAATACGGTATTCCGGTAATCGAAGATGCCGCACAGAGCTTCGGCGCCACCTACAAGGGCCGCAAGAGCTGCAACCTAACGACAATCGCATGCACCAGTTTTTTTCCCAGCAAACCGCTTGGATGCTACGGCGACGGAGGTGCCATTTTCACCAATGATGAAGAACTGGCGAAAGTTATCCGCCAGATTTCTCGGCATGGGCAGGACCGTCGGTACCATCATATCCGTGTGGGTGTGAACAGTAGGCTGGACACGATACAAGCGGCCATTTTATTACCGAAGCTAGATATATTTGATGATGAGCTTCGGTTACGTCAGATAGTAGCTGAGCGCTACAGTAGGTTTCTCGATGAAGTCAACATCTATACCGGTCCCTTTATAGAGGCTCATAATACGTCCGCTTGGGCGCAATATACCCTTCGCTTGGAGGATCGTGAGAGAATTCAAGCCGCGCTACGGGTCGCAAATATTCCTACTACAGTTCATTATCCGATTCCTTTAAATAAGCAGCCTGCTGTGGCTAGTTCGTTAATAGAGTTGCCGATAGGCGATTCGGTTTCCGAACGAGTTATCAGTTTGCCCATGCATCCCTATTTGAGGTTAGATACCCAGCAGAAAATAGTTTCAGCCATATCAGATATGATCGATGTTTAATGTTATAAGTTGGGAGCTTTAACAATGTCTTTTAGACAAAATTGATGAAGCGCTGGTTTTCATTTTAAAAAAAGATATGTAATTCCATGATAGTTAGAAATTTATCAGCATTAGTAAAAAAAAGGATTTATTATTTAGCGGGCTGGCTGAAAGCTTCTCTGCAAGGCGTCCGTCTGGATGGCGGAGCAAATATAAGTCCGAGGTCTTTCATCAAAGGCGTTGAATATATTGGAAATACTACCATAGGTGCAGAAGTTAGGATGGGCCTTGGAACATATGTTAATTCGGGGGTTATAGCTTCAGGTGAAATAGGGGAATATTGCTCCATTGCTTATAATGTTCTAATTGGGCCGGCCGAACATGTAGTAAGCCATGTTACAACGTCACCCTTCGAAGCGGTCAGCATGGGATTAAAACAAGATTTTACGAAAAAAGAAATTGCACCACCAAAAATTGGAAACGGTGTCTGGATAGGTGCTAATGTTGTTATTTTAAGAGGCGTAACAATTGGAGATCGTTCAATAGTAGCCGCTGGAGCTGTAGTTACCAAAGATATTCCTCCTTACGAAATATGGGGCGGAGTACCTGCAAAAAAAATAAGAGATTTGTCGTAGGGTAACTAGGAATATCGGATTGGCTATCAATAAAGCTAAAATTTTAGGCTTTGCGCTTGGACCAATAGGATCCGCTTTAATTGGGGTCATTAGTCTACCAGTGTTGGCTTGGCTGTTCTCTGCGGAGGATATCGGTCGAATTACTATGCTGCAAGTTTTCAGCGGTCTTTCAGTAATTGTTTTTAGCCTTGGTTTAGATTTGGCATATGTTAGGGAGTATCATGAGGCTAATAATAAGCATGGGCTCTTAAAATCCGCCTTTGTGCCAGGATTCTTCTTTACAATAATTGCTCTGTTGACATGTATTGCGGTCTCGCCCGTATTTTTATCTAACTTGTTTTTTTCTATGCAAAATGTATTGTTCAGCGCATTGATAGCGGTATGTTTTGTGGCAGTTTTTGTTTTGCGATATATTTCTCTAGTTTTAAGGGTCCAGGAAAGGGGGGTGGCTTATTCTATGAGCCAAATTCTCCCGAGACTTTTTTTTCTTATTGTTATATTTCTTTGTTTTATTATAAAAAGCGAACTTGGTTTCCAAGATTTGCTGGTTGCTCAAGCTGTTTCTTTGCTTTTGGCGATATTAATATTTTTTTGGGTTGCTCGGCTTGAGTTGTATTCTGCGGTTAAAGCATGCTTTGATTATAATAAAATGAGGAAAATGTTTGGCTTTGGTTTGCCACTAGTTTTTGCTGGATTGGCCTCATGGGGTATGACGGCAATGGATAAGTTTTTTTTAAGAAGTATCTCTAGTTTTAGTGAGCTTGGGATATATTCGATTGCTATAAGTGTAGCCGCAGCTGTTGGTGTTGTAACAAGTATATTTAATACTATTTGGGCTCCGATGGTTTTTAAATGGACATCTGAAGGTGTCAATCCTCACAAAATTGATATCGTATGCGAGCATATGGCTGCTACGGTACTCTTCTTGTTTGTAATTTCAGGGATGTTTTCATGGGTCATTCCGTTTTTTTTACCAGTAAATTATTCCCAAATACAGCATATTGTTCCCGCATGTATGGCTGCTCCTCTGCTTTATGCTCTTGCGGAATCAACTGGAATTGGCCTAAATATAAGTAGAAGAACTTCACTATCGATGCTGGCGTCATGTATGGCAGTAGGATTTAGCCTGTTCAGTAACTACCTTCTTGTCCCCAAATATGGTGCGGCAGGTGCGGCTGCAGCTACCGCGATTACGTTCTGGTTTTTCTTTTTTCTTCGAACCGAGTTTTCCTGCGTTGCCTGGCGCCGCTTTCCTAAATATAAGCTCTACATAGGAAGTGGTTTGGCTAGCATGGCTGCGGTGATTGTATCTTTATGGGGGAAACAACTTGGAGAGCTCAGTCTAATTCTGTGGATGTTAGTGGGATCGATAGGCTGCATCATTTATAGAAAATCGCTACTTTCGATTCATGTTTGTTTTAGAAATCTAATTTTAAGTAGAAAAATACCGATTCAGCCAAGCGATGGGGGCTGAATTTTGGTTATTCTCGACGTAGAACTTGTTTTTGTGGGTCCTTAAGTGAAAGTTAAATTAGGTTTATTGTCGCCTCTACAGGGTAGTTTTTTATTAGTTTTATGTTTTACATTTTTTTCATTGCATTCTATAGAAACCCTTGCTTTCGCTGGGAGGGTTTCTCTAGCGGTTTCGGTACTAGGCATAGCTACTCTAGGTACGTTGTTCCTGTATAGAGATCGAAAGCTTCCTAAGTATTTAGTCTGCTTGATCTTCGTGTCAGTTGCTATTTCTTTAATGTACACAACTAGTTTTTTCAATATTTATGGCTGGCAGAAGTCTGTGTTTCGTGGCGTGCAGGTTGCGGTGACTGTTGCGGTGCTTTTATGTGCTTTTCTATATGGGAAAACTCCTCAGGCGTTATTTAATAAATGTTTGTTTTGGGTTGCATCGTTTTCTTTTATAATTCTTGTGGTCTTAGAGTTTTTCGGAGGCGCCGGCTTTCAAAATCCAAATTCGTTGGGTATGGCAGGGTACGTGCTTTTTTCGTTCTTTATGTTCAGCGGCAGAGGCGGCTTTTGGGGGTGGATTTTAGGCTTATGCGCAATCGGGCATATTGTTCTGTCCGGGTCTAGAGCATCGTTATTGGCAACATTGGCTTTTGTTATTACTTACTGGGCTATTCCTTTTCTAAGAAGAAATAAAAATATATATATATTTTACTTGCTCGCTTTTCTTAGTCTCGGATTCTTTGCGGTTCTATTTATAACGGGTATAGCTGCAGAAGATTGGATGATAGCCATTGATGGTCTTTCGCAAAAATATTTCAATAAAAGAATCGAATCGGGGCGGAATGAAATATGGGCTCATGTGATGGGGTTAATAGGCGAAAAGCTTTTTTTCGGATGGGGTGGTGGGGTTGAACTCTCTGATCTTTCTAACTGGAAGTATTCTGTACACAATCTGTACCTGCAGGTATTGTTACAAGTCGGGCTAGTGGGCTTGCTAGGTATTATTCTTTTGATTTTTATTGTGTGGTATGGATTGTTTGAAGTTGCAGAAGACGCCTTTGGTAGAGTCGCTATTTCTTCGTTTTTAGGGCTCTTGGCGCTTCAGTTTTTTGAAATAAGTCTTTTCCAAAATAATTTGGCGCTTAGTCTGCCTATTATGGTTTTGGTTGGTTTGGCTATGGCGAAGAAAACTACGCCTGTGTGAGGGTTTGCTAATAACTGGATCAAATAACAGGCGCTGCTTGGGTGCGTATTTCTAATATAATGGCGTTTGTATTGTGAATCCATAACGCACCGCTAGCATAGTGCTTTGCATTGCTCGGATTGCACGCTTTAAACTATAGTGTTTTGGAGTAAATGACCCTTATGATAATAGCTCTCCTTTCTGGAGCAAACTCCATCCATACCATACGTTGGGCGAACGGCCTGAACGCCGTTGGCCATCAGGTACACGTCATTTCTCAGCATCGTCCTAGCGATTCTTTAGATAAGGGTGTTACTTTACATTTGTTTCCTTTTCTTGGTGTTTTTGGTTATTTCATAATGGTGCCTAGGGTAAAAATAATTTTAAGTGAAATAAAGCCAGATGTTGTCAATGCCCACTATGCCAGCGGATACGCCACTACTGCACGTTTGGCAGGTCAGCGGCCTTGGTTGTTATCTATTTGGGGGAGTGATGTGTATGACTTCCCCTGTAAGTCGCCGTTGCATAAGTGGCTAGTAAGAGGAAACTTGTTGGCGGCAGATGCCGTGGCCTCCACTAGTCATTGCATGGCCAAGCAGGCACGCAGCTTGGTGCCTGGTTTGGCCGAGATCTTTATTACGCCTTTTGGTGTAGACATGGCGGCCTATGAAACTATAAAGCCAGTTGCAGAGCAGGCCCGGCAATCGCTTGTTATTGGAACGGTTAAAACGATGGCCAGCAAGTACGGTATCGATACTCTCATTGAAGCTTTTGCATTGCTACTCAAACAGTTAGATAAAATTGAGCCTCAACTTGCTGAAAATCTAAGTTTGCGCTTGGTTGGAGGTGGTCCGGAAATCGAGGAATACAAAACCCTTGCGGCACATTTCGAGGTAAGAGATAAGGTGCACTTTGTTGGCCAAGTCCCTCACGATCAAGTGCCACAAGAACTAGCCAAGCTGGATATCTACGTTGCGCTTAGCCGGCTGGATAGCGAAAGCTTTGGCGTAGCCATTATTGAGGCCGGAGCCGCTGGCCGCCCGGTGGTGGTGTCGGACGCCGGCGGTTTGCCAGAAGTGACCCTGCAAGATAAAACCGGCTTGGTAGTACCGCGTGAAAACCCCCAAGCCGCCGCAGATGCAATGCAACAGCTGGTACTGGATCCACAATTGCGCCACTGTTTTGGCGTAGCAGGCAAGCAGCACGTCGCCGACACCTATTCTTGGCCCGCCTGCGTTCAGCAGATGGTGAATGTGTTTCAAAGGGTGATAAAAAATTAGATTGGATTATACGACCACAAACCATACAGCGACAGTCGAAGCATGTTTTATGTTGTTCCGTGGCCTTTGCATCGACGAAAATCAATTCAAAAACCTCACTATCATCGATGCCCACCGCATTTTATCAAGGCCAGTGTTATTTCCAAGCCATTCAGGCCACTGATGGCGTGCAAGAAGTGTTGGTGCATACCGGGCAGTGCTTTAATGTCGCCATGGGAGGCTGGATTGTGTACCTTTAATTTGCAGTTGCCCGAGTGACTAAATTCTGACGGCTGAGTTAATGTTGTGCTATTTGCTGAACCGATACGGCGGCACAACCTGAACAATGAAGCCTTTCGCAACAAGCTAATTCGAGGATCGCGGCTAGGTGATGTGATGCAGGATTCAACGCTGCTGGTTGCAGAGAACGCAAGAGCCCAGCCGCAAGAGTTCGACGTTGTGGAGTAGGCTTCAGCATGCTTTGCGTCCCGCCAGACTAAAACCCACTGTTCGCAGTGGCATAACTAATTGATACGGGCTGTGCTATGTGTGGAATTTTTGGCTTCATCGCCAGGGGAAAAATTAATAAAGAGAGCCTGATAACACTGGCCCTGCATGCTCGGCAGCGCGGGCGTGACTCTAGCGGCCTGATCTATGCGGACCGCTCTGGTTATCAGGTAAAACGGGCTGATTATGACATTAAGAAACTGATCTCGGAGGTTAAGCCGTTTAACTCCGCGTTCGTCTTTGGACACAGCCGCCTGATTACCAATGGCCTCTCTGACAATCAACCGATCGTTCGTAACGGTATTTGCGTTATTCACAACGGGATTATCGTGAATGATGCCGATGTGTGGAATCACATCAAGCCCATGCGAGCACTTGAAATTGACAGCGAGGTGATTGCCGCAATCACCGAGCAGCACCTCAAAGAGTCAGGTGACACCTTGGATGGCCTAGCGGAAAAGATACTCGCGTTGTGTGAGGGTGTCATTGCCTGTGCAATCGTCGTTCCCCGCCTGGGCAAGGCGCTGCTGTTTTCCAATAACGGCAGCCTTTACATTGGATCTGCTAAAGAAGGCGCATGCTTCTCTTCAGAAATGTTCCCGCTCAGCCAGATTGGTTGCACGGACATTCAGCAGGTTCGGGAAAACGCTGTTGTTTTGGAGTTGCCAGTCGCTTCGGACATTTGTGTTTCTGATACTAACCAGCGGGTCCATAACCTGATTCCGCCGTTCCAGTTTGTGGCGACCGAAGAAAAACTACTGATCCACCCACAACCAAACCTGCGTCGCTGCACCCGCTGTATTCTTCCAGAGACAATGCCCTTCATCGACTTTGATGCTGATGGCGTTTGCAATTACTGTCACAATTACACCCCGCGTAATATCCCCAAGCCCAAGGAAGAGCTTTTCAATCTCGTAGAGTCATATCGCCGGACGGGCGTCACCGATTGTATTGTTCCGTTCTCTGGTGGGCGGGACAGCTGCTATGGCCTGCACCTGATTGTCAAAGAGCTGAAGATGAACCCGGTCACTTATACCTACGACTGGGGCATGGTCACTGATCTGGGCCGGCGTAATATCAGCCGGATGAGCGCCAAGCTAGGCGTGGAAAATATCATCGTTGCTGACGATATCGCCCAGAAACGAAAGAATATTGCCGTCAACCTCAAGGCATGGCTCAAAGCGCCGCACCTCGGGATGATCAGTATTCTTACCTCCGGTGACAAACATTTCTTTCGGCATATCGAAACGGTAAAACAGCAAACTGGTGTGAGCTTGAACCTCTGGGGGGTAAATCCGTTAGAAGTTACTCACTTCAAGGCGGGCTTTCTCGGAGTGCCGCCGGCTTTCGAAGAGAAACGTGTTTATATGCACGGTTGGCGCAAGCAAATGGAATATCAGAGCCTGCGCTTCAAAGCTATGCTGAAGAGTCCTGGTTATTTCAACAGTTCACTGTGGGATACCTTATCCGGCGAGTACTATCGAAGCTTCACAGAGAAAAAAGACTACTACCACATCTTCGACTACTGGCATTGGGACGAGAAGGCTATCGATGACACGTTGATTAACGATTACGGCTGGGAGCTGGCGATCGACACCAGTACCACCTGGCGGATCGGGGATGGTACTGCGGGCCTGTACAATTACATCTATTATTTAGTTGCCGGATTTTCAGAACACGATACCTTCCGTAGTAATCAGGTGCGCGAAGGGGAAATTACTCGAGATCGCGCCCTGGAACTGGCGCGTGAGGAAAACCGCCCGCGTTACCAGAATATTCGCTGGTATCTCGATGCGCTCGGCATGGACTTTACCGAGGTGATCAAAGTCGTCAATGCCATTCCACGGCTCTACAAAGACTGACGGGCTGGCTGACTCGATGAACAAGACGATCTGGTATGTAACGAAGTACTTTTCACCCAAGACCTCCACCAGCCCTGGCGGGCGGGGTTGGTTCCTGGTGGATGAGATGAGGCGCGCCGGGCATCAGATCGTCGTTGTCACCTCGGATTCCAACAATCTGGTGGATCTTCCTGTGCTTCGGGACAGGGTAACCGTGCTGGATAATAACGGGGTCAAGATCGTTTGGCTGAAAACGATGAAATATTCGGTCGCCAAGTCGCTGCGCAGGATCCTGAGCTGGTTCCACTTCGAGTGGAACCTGTTCTGGCTCGACAAGAGCAAGCTGGAACGCCCGGACGTCGTGATCATTTCCAGCTTGTCGTTGTTGACTATCGTCAACGGGCTGTTGTTGCGACTTAAATACAAGTGCCGGCTGGTTTTCGAAGTTCGGGACATATGGCCGCTCACTATTGTCGAGGAGGGTGGCTTCAGCAACAACAACCTATTTGTCAAGGGGCTGTCGTGGCTGGAGCGACTCGCTTACAGAAAAGCGGATGCAATCGTCGGAACGATGCCAAATCTCGCCGAACATGTGCGGGGAGAGCTTGGTCATGACCGCCCGGTTTTCTGCGTCCCGATGGGGGTTAGTCGGGAGCATCTCAACGATGTGGCTGAGCTTCCTGCAGAATATGCTGAGCGTTACCTGTCCAGTAGCAAATTCAAGATTGTGCATGCCGGCACTATTGGCATTACCAATGCCCTAGACGTGTTTTTTGCAGCAGCCGAAGCCATGCAGCAATTTGCTGATATAGAGTTCGTTATCGTCGGTGACGGTGCGCTGAAGCAAGGCTACGAGAAACGGTATGGAAGCCTTCCCAACCTTGTTTTCGCGCCAAAAGTTCCGCGGACCATGGTGCAGGCGGTGCTCTGTAAAGGAGACCTATTGTACTTCTCGGTTCATGACTCGAAGGTCTGGGATTATGGACAGTCGCTGAACAAAGTCATCGACTACATGCTGGCGGCCAAACCTATTGTGGCTTCCTACAACGGTTATCCCTCCATGATAAATGAATCAGGCTGCGGCGTTTTCGTGCCCGCAGATGACGTCGATGCGGTGGTCGCCGCCGTCCTCGACATGAAATCAAGAAGCGAAGAGGAGCGTTCCCTGATGGGCGCACGCGGGCGCGAATGGTTGTTGCAGAATCGTGACTATTCGAAGCTGACCAGCGACTATCTGTCGATATTATTTCAAGGTGAGGCCAATTGAAGCGGTTTGTTGATATCACGCTTGCGCTACTTGGGTTGGTCGTCTTGTTGCCTGTCGTATTGCTTGTTGCTTGCGGGGTCAGGTGGAAGCTGGGAGCGCCAATTCTTTTCAGTCAAGTGCGACCTGGGTTACAGGGCAAGCCCTTCAAAATGGTCAAGTTTCGCTCGATGCGAGATGCTTTTGACGCCAATGGAAAACCATTGTCTGACTTGCAGCGCATGACCTCGTTTGGCAGCTTCTTACGCTCCAGTAGTTTGGACGAATTGCCGGAGTTGTGGAACGTGCTTAAAGGCGAAATGAGCTTGGTAGGTCCGCGTCCATTGCTGATGGAATATCTACCTCTCTACAGTGCCGAGCAGTATCGACGCCATGAGGTGCGTCCCGGTGTAACGGGTTGGGCACAGATCAACGGTCGCAACGCGTTGAGTTGGGAAGAAAAGTTCAGGCTGGATGTCTGGTATGTGGATAATCAATCGTTCTGGCTGGATATGAAGATCCTCTTCCTCACATTCAAGAAGGTGCTGGTGCGTGATGGCATCAGCGGCTACGGAGAGGCGACCATGAGTAAGTTCACCGGGAATAGGCCATGAAGCGTCTGGCGCTCTTGGGCGCCAGTGGCCATGGCAAGGTAATCGCCGACACCGCCGAATGCTGTGGGTGGCAGGAGATCGAGTTCTTCGACGATGCTTGGCCTGCCCGGCAAACCAACGGTTACTGGCCTGTTGTCGGCGATACTACTGTGCTGCTATCCAGCCTTGGTCGCTTCGATGGTGTGCTGGTAGCCATTGGGAACAACCGGATCCGTCAGGCCAAGCTGCTGCAACTACAGGCGATAGGTGCTCACGTTGTCAGCTTGATTCACCCATCCGCCACGTTTAGCCGTTACGCCCGCTTGGGAGTTGGTTCGGTGGTGTTTGCCGGTGCGGTTATCAATGCAGATACGCAGATCGGACAGGGCACCATTCTCAATACCGGTTGCAGCGTCGATCACGACTGCGTCTTAGGTAATGCCGTGCATATAAGTCCCGGGGCCCGGCTGGCAGGTGGCGTGGAAATAGGGGATCTGAGCTGGGTCGGTATCGGTGCAAGCGTGCGCCAATTGATCCTTATCGGTAGTGGCGTCATGGTCGGCGCCGGGGCGGCGGTGGTGGCCGATGTGGCGGATGGACAGACTGTGGTTGGCGTCCCTGCCTGTAGCTTGCGCTAGGCGGGCAGGCTTGTAGCTTTCCCCTTCAGCTTGCGCAAGCATGTTTGGGCGCTACTATAAGAGCCGGTTTTTTCTTCCCAGATCATGAGTGATTCGATTTGCTGAATACCCCCTTCTCCCCTTGGCCGTCCTTTACTGAGGAAGAGGCCAATGCTGTACGCGATGTGATCCTCTCCAATAAGGTTAATTACTGGACGGGGCAGGAGTGTCGCGAGTTCGAAAAGGAGTTCGCCGCCTGGGCGAACGGCGAGTATGCGATTGCCTTGGCCAATGGCACCGTGGCGCTGGATGTGGCGCTGCTGGCGCTAGGTGTCGGTGTTGGCGATGAGGTGGTAGTGACGCCGCGCACTTTCTTGGCCTCGGTGTCGAGCATCGTCAATGCTGGTGCTGTACCGGTGTTTGCCGAAGTAGATCGTGATTCGCAGAATATTACAGCCGAAACTATTCGCGCTGTGTTGACCTCGCGTACCAGAGCGGTGATCTGTGTGCATCTGGCTGGTTGGCCATGCGACATGGACCCGATCATGGCGTTGGCTAGCGAGCATGACCTGAAAGTGATTGAGGATTGTGCACAGGCCCATGGTGCTCAATATAAAGGGCGCCCAATAGGCTCTATCGGGAATGTGGGTGCATGGTCGTTCTGTCAGGACAAGATCATGACTACCGGAGGAGAGGGAGGAATGGTCACCACAAATGATCGCTCTCTCTGGAAGCGAATGTGGTCCTTCAAGGACCATGGCAAGAGTTGGGATGCGGTGTATGAGCGTGAGCATGCCCCCGGCTTTCGCTGGCTTCATGAGAGCTTTGGTACTAACTGGCGGATGATGGAAGTCCAGGCGGTGATTGGCCGTATTCAGTTGCAGCGAATGCCGAGCTGGCATGCGGCTCGCTTGGCTAATGCTGAGCGTATTTGGTCAGTAGCCAAGGGTTTGACCGGCTTACGCGTGCCGACGATGCCGACTGAATTCAATCACGCAGCGTATAAGTGTTACCTATTCGTTGAGCCTGCCGAGTTGGCTGAAGGCTGGAGCAGAGATCGCATTCTTGGTGAAATATCGTCGAGAGGTGTCCCGTGCTTTTCCGGCTCCTGTTCGGAAGTGTATTTGGAAAAGGCCTTCGACGGCACGGATTGGAGGCCTGCGGAGCGTTTGGCGGTAGCACGTGAGCTGGGTGAAACCAGCCTTATGTTTCTGGTGCATCCAACACTAACGGCAGCTGAAATTGAAAAAACCTGCTCGGTCCTTAAAGACGTCATGGGTTTAGCGACAAGCAGCGCGTTTTAAGAAGCCCATCAAGAGTGAGGTCGTGGTGTTAAGACTTGCTGAAAAGCTGCGCTCCCGCCTGGTGGAACTACCCAGGCGCTACAAGCGCCTGGTTCAAGTATCGACAGATGTGGTGTTGGTCTGGGCTGCGCTTTGGCTAGCGTTCGTAGTCCGGTTGGGGGATGCCCGGAATATCGAGCCGTTCGGCGGCCATGCCTGGCTGTTCGGTATTGCACCGATGATTGCGATTCCATTTTTTATTCGCTTCGGCATGTATCGCGCCGTGATGCGTTACTTCGGTAACGATGCACTGATGGCCATCGTCAAGGCGGTTACGCTCTCTGCGTTGCTTTTGTCTCTGGCGGTGTATTGGCGTACGGATGTGCCCAAGGTCATTCCGCGCTCGATGGTGTTTAACTACTGGTGGCTGAGCCTGCTCCTGATTGGCGGCTTGCGCTTAGTGATGCGCCAGTACTTCATGGGTGATTGGTTTTCCCCGGACTCGCTCACTAAGTTCAAAGGCCGCGACGCGGGTTTGCCGAAGGTTGCGGTTTATGGCGCCGGTGCGGCGGGCAATCAGTTGATTGCTGCGTTGCGCTTGGGGCGCGCGATGCGTCCGGTTGCGTTTATCGATGATGATCCGAATCTCTTCAACCGCACGATTGCAGGGCTCCGGGTGTATTCGCCCAAGCACATCCAGCAGATGGTCGACGAGACGGGAGCGGATGAAATTCTGTTGGCGATTCCGTCTGCATCACGAGGCAGGCGGCGTGAGGTGCTGGAGACATTGGAGCATTTCCCCCTCCATGTACGCAGTGTTCCTGGTTTTATGGATCTGGCCAGCGGCAAGGTCAAGGTTGAGGATATTCAGGAAGTCGACATTGCTGACTTGCTCGGGCGCGACGCCGTTCCGCCGCAGCAGGCGCTGTTCGAGAAGTGCATTCGTGGCAAGGTGGTGATGGTGACGGGAGCGGGCGGCTCGATCGGGTCGGAGTTGTGCCGACAGATCCTGTCGAACAAGCCTCAAACGCTGCTGCTGTTCGAGCACAGCGAGTTCAATCTATACAGCATTCACATCGAGCTGGAGCGGGCTATCGAGCGGGCTTCGCTGCCGGTCCGGTTGGTGCCGATCATGGGTTCCATCCGTAATCCCGAGCGCTTATTGGATGTGATGCGTACCTGGCAGGTGGAGACGATCTATCACGCGGCTGCCTACAAGCATGTGCCGATGGTGGAGCACAACGTCGCTGAAGGCGTGCTGAATAACGTGCTTGGCACCATGAACACGGCCCAGGCGGCGGTGCAGGCGGGTGTGGCCAACTTCGTGCTGATCTCCACCGACAAGGCGGTGCGCCCGACCAATGTGATGGGCAGCACCAAGCGTGTCGCTGAAATGATTCTGCAGGCGTTGAGCCGCGAAACCGCGCCGGTGCTCTTTGGCGCTGGCGACTCGGTGCATCACGTCAACAAAACGCGCTTTACCATGGTTCGTTTCGGTAATGTACTGGGGTCATCGGGCTCGGTTATTCCGCGCTTCTACCAGCAAATCCGCAGTGGCGGGCCGGTGACGGTGACACACCCGAAGATCACCCGTTATTTCATGACCATTCCCGAGGCCGCTCAGTTGGTCATTCAGGCGGGGTCGATGGGGCAGGGTGGCGATGTGTTCGTGTTGGATATGGGCCAGCCGGTGCTTATTGCCGAGCTGGCCGAGAAACTGATCAACCTGTCCGGCCTGAGTGTACGTTCGGAGAAAAGCCCGCACGGGGATATCGCCATTGAGTTCACCGGGTTGCGGCCGGGTGAGAAGCTGTATGAAGAGCTGCTGATCGGCGACAACGTGAGCCCTACCGAGCATCCGATGATCATGCGCGCCGATGAGGAGTATTTCACCTGGGATGCGCTGCGTAGTGCGCTGGCGAAACTGCTCAAGGCTGTTGAACAGGATGACTATCCGCAGGTTCGCGTATTGCTGCGTGAAGTGGTGAGTGGTTATGTGCCTGAAGGTGAAATCGTTGATTTGATTTATCAGCAGCGGAGGGTGGAGCCGGAGTAGTAAGTAGAGTCACGTCAGGGTGGCCTGGTCTTCTGGCAGCTTCTGAACTGCCCAGCTGTTGAGTAGGCGAGATTTTAAAACTGCCTGCGACAGCCTCTACCGCCAGGGAACCTTTCTTCCCAAGGGGGCTTCAGCCCCCACCATTAGCGGCCTTGATTGCCTCTCAGTTGGCCAGATACTCCTTGCCATTCGGCCGGCTGGTGCTGGATATCAGTGTCGTGCACCCTCGTCCTGTATGCTCAATAGTTGTTTTTCACGGTTCCAGTCGAACGGTTCGTCGTTCTGCTCGGCTTCGTAGCGGCGCTCTTCCAGCTGCTGGAAGACGGCGATCTCGTCATCCGGCATGAAGTGCAGGCAGTCGCCGCCGAAGTACCACAGCAGGTCGCGCGGAACCAGGTGGGCGATCTGGGGGTAGCGGTGGAAGACCTGGCAGATCAGGTCCTGGCCCATGTGGCGCTCTTCCGGCACGTTCTGCAGGTTCATGATCAGTTCGTCGAAGCGTTCGAGAAACAGCGCGTGGCTTTCTTCCGAGACCTGTTCGGCCTCGCCCATGGCGAGCAGGATGCCGCGCAGATGGGCCAGCAGGGCCAGGTTGTGATCGTGGTATGGATTGGCCATGTGTTCACCTGTGTCGGTTTTCTGAAAGGCGCGATTATAGGCGTGCGCGCCGGTGAATTGGGGTGTCTGGTTGACTCGCTGAAAGCCCGCGGGTTCGGTTTTTCAGATGAGGCGATATCAGGCCCTTCAGCTTGCCAGCGCTGGGCCGCGCCTTTCTGGGCGCGGTGGCAGGGCTGAGCACTAGCTTGGGTCGACCGAGGCGGGCTGAACAGGAATGCTGATCAGGCTGAGCAGGTAGCCATCGAAGGTAGTGCACTGGCCCTCGAACTCGGCACCGTTGCGCCAGGTTGCGGAGAGGTCGATCAGCAAGCGCAGGCGCGCCAGGCCCTGATGAGTGGCGTCCAGCACCTCGGCGTCCTGAAAGTAGAAGCGCTGCTGCACCAGCGGGTACAGGGCTTTGAACAGGCTTTCCTTAAACGAGAAGGTTCGGGTGACCAGTTCGGCACGTTTGTTTTCGTTCAGCGGGAAGTAGATCTCCAGTTCACGGGGAGTAAGGATCTCGGCGGCCAGGCGGTCAGCTCGTTCGGGGGCAAGAATGCGCTCGATATCCAGTCCCAGCCCGCTCCATTGCTGACTGGAACCCACCACCACGCCTGCCCAGCCTGCGCCGTGGGTGATGGAGCCAACGATGCCGCGCGGCCACTGCGGTGCGCGGTCTTCACCCACTGGCGGCACGAATGCAATGCCGGTCAGGCCTCGAAGGGCCTCCCTAGCGCATAAACGTCCAGCGAGAAACTCGGCCTGCCGCTTGCTGACGCCTTTCTGTGCGGGAATCTCCCAGCGACTAAAATCCTCGAGGTCGAGCAATGCCGGGTCGAAGCGTGTGCTCATCAGGCTCACACCCGACAAGGCTTGCGGTAGCGGCCAGTGGTCGGTGGGTGGCGTGCAGCAGCGCGGGTAGGAAGGCAGATCGTTCATGGTCGCTATTCTGCCTCAAGGCAGGTATTGGATGTGATCGCGCTTCGGGCGACGCGCCGTACTTCGCTTGGCGGATTACCACTTGCTACTCGCGCTGTTTCGCCGGCATCGGTCCCGTTCCAGGTCGATGCTTGGGCATCTGGACTGCTTCCCGCCGTCCCTCTCCCGCGGGGAGAGGGTGCGCAAATCAACAGCACGCCGTCGTCGCCAACGGCTGCAGCTCCGCTTCAGGAGGAATAAACCGTACCAAGGCTGCGGTTATTTTTTCACGCGCTGCTCGCTATGCCTTCAGGGTGCCTGCTAGGGTTGAGCGCATCACCTGGACGGAGAAAGCGATGTTCGAATCAGCCGAAATTGGTCACTCCATCGACAAGGAGGCCTACGATGCGGCGGTGCCCGAGTTGCGTGAAGCGCTGCTGCAGGCGCAGTACCGGCTCAAGGCCCAGGCGCGGTTCCCGGTCCTCATACTGATCAATGGCATCGAAGGCGCCGGCAAAGGGGAAACCATCAAGCTGCTCAACGAGTGGATGGATCCGCGGCTGATACGTGTCGACAGCTTCGATGTGCCCAGCGACGAAGAACTCGCGCATCCACCGGCATGGCGTTTCTGGCGACGCCTGCCGCCGAAGGGCCACACCGGGATTTTCTTCGGCAACTGGTACAGCAAGATGCTTGAGGACCGTGTGCACGGGCGCATGGATGGTGACGAGCTGAAACTCGCCACCGCGCGGGCGCAGCGCCTGGAGCGGATGCTCTGTGACGAGGGCGCGCTGATCTTCAAGTTCTGGTTCCATCTGTCCAAGGAGCGTATGAACGCCCGGCTCGATTCGCTGAAGAATGACCCGCTGCACAGCTGGCGCATCAGCCCGTTGGATTGGCAACAGTCGAAGACTTACGACAAGTTCGTGCGCCACGGTGAGAAGATCCTGCGGCTCAGCAGCCGGGATTTTGCGCCCTGGTATGTGATCGAGGGTGCGGACGAGCGTTATCGCAGCCTGACCGTCGGCCGCATTCTGCTCGAAGGTCTGCAGGCCGCCCTGGCCGCCGCGGAGCAGCCAGGGCAGGCGGCGTCGCAGCCGCATTCGGCGCCGCTGCAGATCGATCTGGATCATTTGAGCCTGTTGGACAGCCTGGATCTGAGCCAGAAGCTCACCAAGGACGACTACCAGCAGCAGCTCGCCGAGGAGCAGGCGCGGTTGTCGCAGTTGTTGCGGGATCGCCGTCTGCGCAAGCGGGGCGTGCTGGCGTTGTTCGAGGGTCATGATGCGGCGGGCAAGGGGAGTGCGATTCGCCGCGTGACCGGCGCGCTCGACCCGCGGATGTACCGAACCATACAGATCGCCGCGCCCTCCGAGGAAGAACGCGCGCAGCCCTGGCTTTGGCGCTTCTGGCGCAATGTGCCGGAGCGCGGCAAGTTCACCATCTTCGATCGTTCCTGGTATGGCCGCGTGTTGGTCGAGCGGGTGGAAGGTTTCTGTACCCCGGATGAGTGGTTGCGCGCCTATTCGGAAATCAACGACTTCGAAGAGCAACTGGTCGATGCCGATATCGTGGTGGTGAAGTTCTGGCTGACCATCGACAAGAAAACCCAGCTCAAGCGCTTCAAGGAGCGCGAGGAGACAGTCTTCAAGCGCTTCAAGATCACCGAGGAGGATTGGCGCAACCGTGAGCGCTGGGACGACTACGGGCATGCCGTAGCCGATATGGTCGACCGCACCAGTACCGAAATCGCTCCCTGGACGTTGGTAGAGGCCAACGACAAGCGCTTCGCCAGGGTCAAGGTGCTGCGGACGTTGAATGAAGCGCTGGAGGCGGCGATCGAGAAGGGACGTTAACCGGGGCGGGGTTGCCAGGCTGTTGCTACGGGGTCGACGGTGTCCTGTGACCGGGGAGCCGCCGCAGGGTTGGTCGCGCGAATCGCATCCTATCTACGAGCCTGAAAAGCCTACCCAAACGCGCTATCCGGCCGGAGAGGCGATGGCCGTGCATATCCGAGCTGAATGGTCGTCGCCAGTGCTGCGAGGCGCGAACTATGCTCGGGTCACCGTCCACCCCGCGGTCGTGGAACAAACCGTGCGCGCAGCGCCGTCACAACATCCCCGCGACCGCTCCTAGTCTCCGAGGTATGTCATGCGTGAAGTAGTGATCGTCGATAGCGTACGGACCGGCCTGGCCAAGTCCTTCCGTGGCAAGTTCAACATGACCCGTCCTGACGACATGGCCGCGCATTGCGTTGATGCGTTGCTGTCGCGCAATGATCTCGACCCCGCACTCGTCGAGGATTGCATCGTCGGTGCTGGCTCCAATGAGGGCGCCCAGGGCTACAACATCGGTCGCAACGCCGCGGTGCTGTCCCGTCTGGGCATCGGCTGCGCCGGCATGACGCTTAATCGCTACTGTTCATCGGGCCTGCAGGCCATCGCTGTCGCGGCCAACCAGATTGCCTCCGGTTGCAGCGACATCATCGTCGCCGGCGGGGTGGAGTCGATCACCCTGACCCTGAAGAGCCGCAACACCGATCACCTGTTCAACCCGATCATCCAGGAGCGTGTGCCGGGCATCTACCACACCATGGGCCAGACGGCCGAACTGGTGGCGCGGCGCTACAACGTCACCCGCGAGCAGCAGGACCTCTATGCCCTGCAGAGCCAGCAGCGTACCGCGCGCGCTCAGGTCGATGGGCTGTTCGGCGACGAGATCGTGCCGATGAACGTGCAGTACTTCACCGAGGACAAGAACACCGGCGAGCGTACGCTGCACCAGGGCGTGGTCGACGGGGATGATTGCAACCGTCCGGACACTACCCTGGAAAGCCTCGCCGGACTCAAGCCGGCTTTCGCCGAGGACGGCTCGGTGACCGCCGGCAACGCGTCGCAGCTGTCCGACGGCGCCTCGATGACGCTGGTGATGAGCCTGGACAAGGCCATCAAGCTCGGCCTCAAGCCGCGTGCGTTCTTCCGTGGCTTCACCGTGGCCGGTTGTGAGCCGGAAGAGATGGGCATCGGTCCCGTCTACGCCGTGCCGCGCCTGCTCAAGGCAAAAGGGCTGCAGATCGCCGATATCGACCTGTGGGAGCTCAACGAGGCCTTCGCCTCGCAGTGCCTGTACTGCCGCGACACCCTGGGTATCGATAACGAGAAGTACAACGTCAACGGCGGCTCGATCTCCATCGGCCACCCGTTCGGCATGACCGGCTCGCGTACTGCCGGCCATATCGTGCGCGAACTGCAGCGCCGCAATCTGCGTTACGGCGTGGTGACCATGTGCGTGGGCGGCGGCATGGGCGCGGCCGGGTTGTTCGAAGCGGTGCGCTGAAGCCCTCGAAGCTGCTCACAAAAACGGGCCTGCTACCAAGCTGTAGCAGGCCCGTTTTTTTTGCCTGGCTGCGTTCTGCGGGGTACTAGTCGGGCCGCTTCTGACTGATGCTGCGTGGAGCGCCGTCGCCGACGGCGGTTCGGTTCCGCTGTAGGTGTTGCACGCACGGCGCAATGGCGGGTGCCAACATACGAAAAAGCCGCAGAGCATCGGTGATGACTCTGCGGCTTTTCTACCCGATCCTGCGATCAGGCCATGGCGCGCTTAGCGAGACAGGTTGTAGTCCGCTGCGGCACCGGTGCCCACGATGCTGGCGGACGGCAGCAGCTGGCTGATGAAACGGTTCCAGCGGGTGATGTTGGCCGGCCCCACGAACACAACATCCTGCGGCTGGAGCGGGAAGTGCTTGGCCAGTGCAAAGGCGGTGGGGGAATCGGCGTTCAGCTGAAAGACCTTGGCCGGCTCGGTCATCATGTCTTCAGCACCGCGAATCACGTACAGCGCCTCACCATCGGCAGTCTCCTGACGAATGCCGCCGGCGGTGCCGATTGCGTCCATCAGGTTCATGTTGGTGGCTTTGAACGACAGCGCTTGCGGCAGGTTGACCTCGCCCAGCACGTAGATCTTGCGCTGGTCGTTGTATGGCAGGTGCAGCTGGTCGCCGTCCTTCAGGTAAACCTGGTGCAGCCACGAGTCCGGGCGGTTCAGCGAATCCATGTCAAGCATGTACTCACGACCGTCGCGCTTGAGCGTCAGACCGGTGAGGTCCGCGGTTTCGGTATCCACACCGGCTTGACCGATAGCCTGGGTGATGGTCATCGGAGCGGTGGTCACCGGCACTTCGCCGGCGGTGTCGAATGCACCGGAAACGACCACGCGCTGGCTGCCGAAGCGCAGGATGGATACATCGACCTGTGGGCTGTCGATGTAGTTGGTCAGGCGACGCGCAATCAGGGCACGCAGTTCTTCAATGGTCTTGCCCGCGGCTTCGATATTGCCGATGTACGGGTAGAACAGGGTGCCATCGGGGCGAACCAGACGACCGTTGGCATCCAGCTGCTGCTGCGGGCCGGACGGCGCGGTCAGCTCCGGGTGGTCCCAGACGGTAATGTAGAGCAGGTCGTTGGCGCCGATGCGGTAGGCGCCGGGCTTGTAGTTGAGCAGTTCCTGCTTGCTGGAGGTGCCCGCGTCGGAGGCGAGGTCTCCCTTGAGCATTTCGGGGGTGATGCGGATCAGTTGAACGGTGCCGTGCTCGGCTTCGGCACCTTCCTTGAACTCATCGGGATCGAGGTACTGGCCGGGGGCGAACGCACAGCCCTGCAATACCAAGGCGGAAGTAAAAGCTAGAGCGATAAATGGTTTCATGGGTTGTTCATCCTTGACGGAGTGGTTGTTGTTCAAAGAGTGAGACGGCTTGATTCACTTTTCTGCCTGAGGCGCTTGAGTAATTTTTTCGCCTTTCCAAGAGGACCGGAGTCATCACTCCACACTCCTCAGCGACCAAATTGGATCGGTAGCCAAAGTTTCTCTCCTTCCTGACTTGTTCATCTCCAGCAGCTATCTATTCAGCTACGTAGACGCGTTTTTATTTCCCTCCTGGTTGTAAAGACAGCGGCTGTTTGGTTGGGCAGGTTTAATTCCTAAGTTCTTCACATACGGCTGCTGCGTTACCACCGAGGCGGGATGGCGCTCATGTTTAGTTAGATGTTGAATTGCCATCCTGTCACGCTCACACAGAAGGGATAGACCGTCTCGATTTCGCTGGGTTCACCGTCGTTCAGTGCAATTTCGCCCAATTTTTCGATCATTGGGATTAGCTGTCCTGTTTCGCCGGCTTGGCCTTCTGCACGCGGTAGTTTTTTTCCCGCATGAATGCCGGAACTATGAACATCGCGTCATGTGCGTAGCGCTTAACCAGCCTTTTGGGTTCGGAAAGCATCCGATGCAACCATTCGAGTTTGCAGTTCTGCATCCACACCGGGGCACGTTTAATACTGCCGGTAGCGAACGAAATGGATGCGCCAATACAAAAGCCCATACCGGTCCGTTCGTGACTTTCGATGGAACTGGCAAGTATTTCCTGGCGCGGCGCGCCGACTGCGTAGAGCACCAGTTCGGACGGGTTTTCCCGAACGAACTGCAATGCCCGTTGCACTTCATCCGGACGATTTATGAAGCCCATCGGTGGATTGTGGTGATAGAGCGTGATTCCGGGGTAGATCGCGCGCAGTTTGACGCATTCCTCTTCGGTCGCCCCGATCAGGACGATGCGCAGGCGCTCGCGGTCTGCCCATTCCAGCAGGTCGACGGTCAGATCGCTGCCCGGAATCACCTCTTCGATCTGCACACCGAGGCGCTGCAGCAGCGGCTGCAGAATTCGGCTGTCGCACAGACGCAGGCGAGCCTTGGCGTAAGCCTCGCGCAGCGCAGGGTTATCCTGCAGTTGCGCCAGGTGGTCGACATTGGGGGTCACCACGAACGAGTAGGGCTGCTTGACCCCCTCGCGAATGCAGTTCAGCAGCGTGGCCTTGCTGCCGGTATAGAAACTCACACCGAACGCGTGGTTAGTCTCGTTAGACACTCATCGTTACTCCCTTGAAGGCGCCCTTGATGCCGGACCAGGCGAGGCTGGGGTGGTTGAACTCCTTGATGACGGTGATCGCCGACAGGAAACAGGCCGACGCGAAGGCGAAACCCTGGCCGTAGAAGCGCTTGTTGAATCGGGTCGCGGCGCGATTGCGGTAGTAGTGATAGAAGGCCGAGCGGCCGCCCGAGCTCAGCGAGCCGTAGTGGAAGAGCCTGCTGCTAGGCACGACGCGGATAGAAATGCCTTTCTTCTTGGCCTGGAACTGCCAGTCGACTTCCTCGGAATACATGAAGTACGCCTCGTCCATCAGGCCGATGCGATCGACCAGTTTGGCCGAGAACGCCAGGCTGCAGCCCATCAGGTAATCCGGCTGCTCGCTGGTGTTTGCCATGGCTTCGAGGGTCTGGTCCTTGCCCAGCAGCTTGGCCTTGCCCAGCAGCGGGTAGAGTTTGCCGCCGCCGTAGCATTCCAGGCGCCCTGTGTCAGCGCTGAGGATGACCGAGCCGACGAATTGGCGATCGTTCTCTTTTAGCGCATCGAGCAGCGGCGTGAAGGCATCACTGTCGACATAGGTGTCGTTGTTGACGATCCAGAAAGTGGTCACTGGCAGGTTGTCCAGCGCCCAACGCAGGCCGTAGTTGTTGCCACCGGCGTAGCCGTTGTTCTCCGGGTTGGCGAGAACGGTAACGTTGTGGCGCGGCTGGGCCTCAAGCCACTGGTTGAATGCCACCACGGAGCCGTCCTGGGAGTCATTGTCGATGACCACCACATGGTTGAGAGCCGGGCAATGAGCGAGCAGGCTCTCAACGCAACTGATGGTTTCAGTAGCTGCCTTGTAGTTGAGGATAAGCGCGACGTTCATGGATGGGTTCCTGGCTGCGAAGGTGACGTGCCTTGAGGGCGTGAATGACGAATAGCATCGCGATGACCGGCTGGCCGTACTCGAACAATCCGTTGAGTGGCCAGATGACGAAGAACGCCAACATCGTCGAGTAGATGAAAGTCATATCGGTGGTGATGTTTTTGGCGATGCGCTGATAGACGAACAGGGTCATCGGAATGACAAAGAAGGTCAGGAAACCGAAGCGGAACAGCGTGCCGAAGACACCCACATCGGAGAGGAAGAAGTGCTCACCGAAATAGGGGATGAATCCGTCCTGCCACATCAGCGACAACGAGCCGCTGGGTAGCCAGTTGACCTGATCGAGATGGGCGAAGATCGAGGAGATGGTGTACGTGCGTACGCCATCCTCTACGCCTTCGAGCGTGCTGTCGTAGAACTCGGTGTTGAGGCCGAGAACCTCGAGCAGGCTTGGAAAGAAATAGAAAGGTGACAGCAGAATTGATAGCGAAGCCGCCCATATGACTGCCTTGGCACGCAGGCAGAAGAGCGTGAACAGCAGGCACAGCACGATCAATTGGCGGGTCTGGGTGGCGAATACCAGTGTCAGCAGCAGCAGAGCGGCGATCACCATATAAAGGGTCTTGTTACGAGCCGCGCCGTTGATCGGAGAGATTCCTTTCGACCAGATCTGGATGCAGTAGAAATAACCGAAACAGATGAGGTACGGACCGATTGAGGACCGATCTGGGCGGTCATCCGATCGCACTTCAGCCCGCATATCCGGAATTACGCCGAACTTGAAGCACCAGGAAAAGAACGCTGCGATCAGCGCCGCGTACAGCAGGCCACGTTCGAACTGCAATGTGCTGACCCGTTTGCCGAGGAACAGCAGCGGTGCAAAACCCAGGCAGAAAAGCACGCGGCGTTCTTCGATGAGCCCGAACACCACCGGCTGACCGTAGGTGTAATAGGCGAAAACCGCCGGCATCACGAGAAAAACGACCGTGCTGTACAGGCAGTAGTACATCAGGATGCGAAATTCACGCGGAGCGTTTTCCGCCGATGCCAGCAACAGCAGAATGGTGAACACGATGCTGACTGCCAGGTACAGTTCGTTCAGCCCCTTGATGCCGTAGGGGTTGTGCGGGCTGTCACCAAACACCGAGAAGTGCAGTATCAGTGCCAGTATCAGCAACGGAAAAAAGAAGAAGCGTGAACTGAAATTCGTCATCAACCTGAGTCCTTAGGTATTGGTTCCTTGAGCGCCACAGCCTTTCAAACTGTTTCCAGCGCCCGCTTCTTGATCTTCTTGCGCCGCACCAGGAGACCGGTGAACGCCTTGAAGCTCTGGTAGAACCCGATCTCCTTTACCCCTTTGCCAAGTTCGAAGCCTTTGTACGTAGGGGTCTTGAGCAACAGCAGCTTCATCGCCAGCAGCCGCGGCAGGATCGTCGTGCGGCGGTAATACTGGAACGGCTGGATGGAGAAGATGCTGCCCGTATCGAAAGCCTCGGCTTTGACAACGCCAGCAGCCTCCGCGTTGCGAAAAAGTTCGCGACCTTTTGCGGTGCGTACCAGAATCAGCGAATTGCCCTCGCGCTCCTCGAAGGAGGGGTAGCCCTTTTCATCGCCTTCCCAGCCATCGGCGCAGACGATGTCGGCGAATTCGCCAATGCCGTCCGGGCAGATCTTGCAGCGGGTTTGCAGGTGGCGGTTGAGCACTTTTCCCCAAGAGTCGTTGTAGGTCATGGTGCGTTCGTCGCCATTCTTCAGCGTGGCCTTGGTCAGCCCCGGCCAGCCGTCGCCGCGGTAGCGGAAGGCGGTGACGTCGCTGCGCTTGACCTCCAGCTTGTCCAGCACCTGCTCGGTACCCTGCAGGCTCGGCGTGCCGGCGCACATGAACGAGACGATGTAAGGGATGTTTTCCTTCAGCCGCGGGTTGTGCTGCTGCATCTGGCGCACGGCGGCGACGTCGCACGGCTTGCCGATGAACAGGTACTTCTCGGTGGACATGGCCACCCACTTCAACGCTTCGCCCGGGCTGGCCGGCGCGTAGCGAGAGCCGGAAGAGGCGATGACGTTCTGCCGCGAGCGGCTGATGGTGGCGACGTTCTCCAGCGGATCGGTCTGCGAAGCCTGGATCTGGATCACGCCGTCGACCAGCTTGTTCTCCAGGCAATACTGCGCCAGCGCCGAGATCACGCCGCCGGACGAGCCAGCCTGACGGATCTCGTTATCAGCGGCGTAGCCTTTGAGCGTGTCGAGGATCTCGCCCCATATCGGGTGGTAGTTCTCCGACTTGTACGGGCGAATATCCAGATTCAGCGCCGGGCAGGACTTGGCGAAAGCGGCGCTGGTCCGCTCGTTGGCCACCGGCTTGTTCTGGTACTGGCTGTTGAGGACCGGACGGTGGTAGCCATCGCCAGTCAGACGAATCTTGATAGCGTCGTCGTCTGCGACCGAGCTGCACATGCCACAGCCGCTGCACAAGTCGTTGTTCAGCACGCGATTCAATGAAGCTTTCATACCTGCCTTCCCTTGAGCGGCCAGTCGAGCGCGATGCGCGACCGGCAGTATTTAACGAGTGCGGTCATGCTGGCTGGCGCCGTTTGCGATAGATGTTGAGCACCGCATAACCGTAGATAAGCGTCAGGACGACCATGCCCAGAGTGGACACCCAGGGAGCCGCCTGTATCCCGTGCGAGGGGATGAAAATCCAGTAACAGAGCACCGTGATCACGCCCGAGGCGATGATTCCGAAGGTGCGCAGAAAACCCGTGCCCATCGCCATCAGCTGTACACCCAGGCCGGCGGCGATGAAGCGCGCTGCGGTGAAGCAGGCGAAGGCCAGCCACAGGGTGTTCAGCTCGGCGTACTCGGCGCCGAGGAAATAGTCGGTGAACAGCGGACCGATGAAGAAGAACGCCAGGGCAAACACCAGTCCCATGCCCGCGTATTCGCCGAGGATGCGCAGGCCATAGCGGGCCAGCCCGGCGGCCTTGTTGTGCAGCTGGTAGGCGAAACGCGGGATGTGCACGCTGGCCAGCAGCACGCTGAACGGCACCGCGCCCTGGATCAGGCGCGAGCCGGCGAAGTAGATGCCTGCGGCTTCGCGCCCGGCGAGGTGGTTGACGAGGATGACGTCCAGCTGGGCGAAGATGTTGGTCGCACCGCTGTCCACCGCGAAGCTGGTGGAAGACCTGAAGCGCTCGGCCAGCACTTTCCAAGAGTTGCGCAGGATGCCGCCCAATTCGAGGATCTTCGACAGCGCGCGCAGGGCGAAAGTCGCGTAGATCAGACGTGACACCAGAAAGGCGACGCCGATGGCAAGCACATCGTTGCGCAGCAGGATCGCCGCGCCGATCAGGACGAAATGCACCAGTGCCGTCGCAGCCACGATCTTCGTCTCGCGATGGAACTGGCCAATGCTGCGAAACACCGTCAGGCCAAGGTCGCCATAGGAGGAGGCAATCGTGCCGAGCAGGAACAGCACCGCAGCGAAGCGCTCGGTGGTGTGCAGATCGAGCACGAACAGAATGATCGGCAGCAGCACGACGCAGGCCGGCAGTACCAGTACGGACTTCGCCGCCAGGCTGGCGGACATGATCTCGCCCGCGCGATGGCGCTCGGCGCCGATGTCGCGCAAGGCGCGCATGCCGAAGCCGTAGTCGGTCACCAGGGCGACGATGGTCGACCAGGTGATCACGATCGAAATGAAGCCGAAATCGCTCGGCCCCAGCGTTCGCGCGAGGATCAGCAGGGTGCCGAGCTGCACGGCGGTGCGAGCCGCCGTGGTAACCCCCATCAGGGCGTGATCGCGCATGATTATCTCTGATACGCGGCCTGGGGCTGGTGCAGGCTGGCGAGGATCTGTTCCAGCGCCACGCTGTAGGCGTCCAGCTTGCGGCGGATGATCGCACCGCTGGCGGCGACTTCAGTCTTGAGCTGTTCACGGTTGTCCAGGTGCGACAGAACCAGTTCCAGTGCGCTCTCGGTGTCCTCGGTCTTGAGGTCCACCACACGGTGGTAGTCGAGCGACTGATAGAGGCCGGCGAACTTGCGGCTGTAGGCCAGCGGCACGACCGGTACGCCGGCGGAGAACGCGCCGATGGTCGCGTGCATGCGTGCGCCGACGAAGAAGTCCATGCCGCTGATGTAGGACTTGGCCTCGATCGGCCCCTTGAAGCGTGGCGCCAGCTTGAGCTCGGGATACTGCTGCTGCAGTTGCTGGGACACGGTGTAGTCGTCCTCGGCCGGGAAGCCGATCGGGATCACGTGGGGTACCAGATGTACTTCATGGCCGCGTTCGAGCAGCGTGCGGATCAGCCGATCGGTCAGCGCCTTGTAGTCGGCACGCAGGCCGAACTGATTGGCCGTGCCTTCGTATCCGCCGTGATGCAGCAGCGCCGACACGCTTAGGCCGACGGCCAGCTTGCTCGGATCGCGCTGTTCGCTCTGGCGTTCGAAGGGGAGGGCGAAGGCGACGTCGATGACTTCGTCGCGATTGGGGATGTTCAGCTGCTTGAGGACGTCGAACGACTGGTGGTCGCGGGCGAAGACCATGGTGCTCTTCTTCATCGCCCAGGCAGAAGCCTTGGTGCCCCAGTCCGACTTGAACGGGCCGATGGTCTGCGGCGAGAGGATCAGCGGCACGCGACCGCCCAGCGCCATGCCCTTGCTGACCAGCAGCTTGATCAGGCGCTTGGCCCCGTAGATGTCGGAGAAGCTGTCGCCTTCGCCGATATCGAAGACCGCATCACAGGAGCTGATCGCCTGGTACAGGCCGTGGGGATTCTTCAGCAGCGCCTTCTCATTGAACTCGATGAATTCGTACTTGAAACGCTCGGTGGACGGCGGGTAGTCGCAGGGGCCGGACGAACCGATGATCAGGAACTCCGGGGTGATCCCGCATTTGCGCGCGGCCTCGTCGATCAGCAGCATATTGGAAATGCTCAGGGCGCCAACCCCGAGGTTGCCGGATGAGAACGAGTGCCATAGCAGTCCGAATTTCATGTTCGAGTCACTCCAGAATCAGTCAGCGGTGTGCGCGGGGGTAGGGCCAATGGCGGTGCAGTCGTTCGCCAGGTGTTTGCGCATGAGCTCCATCTGAGGACGGTCCTCGCCCTTGCGCGGCTCGATTGCAAGCTTGTAGGTGCCCCAGCCGGGGCCGCCGGCCCAGTAGGCGCTGGGTACGCAGTTGTCATTGAGGTAGGCGAGCAGGTTGTCCATGGCGACCGCCGCTTCGGGCAGGTCGTCGGGAATGCCGTATTCGCCGAGGAAGCCTTGCTGGCCGTGTTTCTTCAGCCACTCGATAAAGGGGCGAGCGCGCTCGACGCCGATCATCGGGTCGATGTCGCGGCTGGTCTGCGCCATGTACTTGCCGGAAAAGTCCTGATCGAAGTACAGGTGCGCTTCGTAGACGATGCGCTCGGCCGGGTCGTTGACCAGGAAGTTGGCGTTCACCAGCGGCCAGTGATAGGCACTCGACCAGCGCTCGCCCTCGACGAAGATCAGCGTCTGATCATCGACTTCGCGAATCGCATCGACCGCCGCCTGCGCCGCGCCTGGCCAGAGGCCGACGGTGCCGTGCGGCTCGTTCATGATGTCGTAGCCGAGCAGGCCGCGATGGCCTTTGAAGCGTTCGGCCAGCTGTCGCCAGACCGAGGCATAGGCTTCGTAGGGCACCTTGCTCGAGCCGATCAGCTCGCCGTGGTAACGACCGTAGTTGTGCATATCGAGAATGACCTTCTGGCCATTCATCGCGGCCAGATCCAGGGTCTTCTTCAACAACCGGATCTGGTCGAAGTTCAATCCATCGTCCAGGGAATGTTGAACCCGCTCCCAGATGAAGGGGAAACGGATCAGTTTGATCCCCTGATCGGCGTAGTACTTGAAGTGCTTCTTTTCCGGATAGAAGTAATGGGTACCGTTCTTTCCGGGGGTGATATGGGGCGCGAAGCCGGCACCGGACAGATTGACCCCCAATAACGCGAGGCCGTCATCGCCCTTCGGCCAATCGGCGGCGCAGACCATGGCCGACAGCGCGGCCGTCAATCCCAGGGCCAGTCGCGTAGAGCGTCTGGCGGGCCGGTTGGGGTGTCTGGTCATTAGCTAACACCTATCTTCAGGCAAAAAAACGTCTACTGACGCGCTTGGTCAGTTGCAAAGGCAGAGGAAGAATGCGAACCGGTGGGTTCGGCATGGCGACGGGATAACCGTCGCCATGCGGCTCACCTGTTATTTGGTGCTGGCGTATTCGTACTGGTAGTAGCCGTACTCGCCATAGGTGGAGGCCTTGCGTACCACGGCGTTGAATATCACGCCCTTGACCAGCAGGCCGTTCTGCTCGAGACGACGCTTGGCTGCCTCGATTTCCTTCACACCGTTCAGTGCATAGCGGGTGACCATCAGTGTGGTACCGGCCTGGCTGCCGACCAGCGCGGCGTCGGTGACCGCCAGGATCGGCGGGGTATCGAAGATCACCAGGTCGTACATGTGGCTGATCTCCTTGACGAAGCGCGAGAAGTTCTCGTGCATCAGCAGTTCCGACGGGTTCGGCGGCAGCTGGCCATGGGTGATCACATGCAGGTTGTTGAGCTGGGTCTTCTGGATGGCATCGAACAGGGTGATGCGGCCGGAGAGGATGTCCGACAGACCCTTGTCGCCATCGCAACGCATGACCTTGTGCAGGTAGCCCTTGCGCATGTCGGCGTCGATCAGCAGCACGCGCTTGCCGGACTGCGCGACCACGGCAGCCAGGTTGGTGGTGACGAACGACTTGCCCACCGCCGGGCTCGGGCCGGTGATCATCAGCACGTTGTTCTTGGCCTCGATCATGGCGAAGTGCAGGCTGGTACGCAGGCTGCGCATCGCTTCGGTGGCCAGGTCGGCGGGCTCGTTGATGGTCAGCAGGTAGGAGGCGGTGCTCTTGTCCCGCTTGAAGTTGGCCAGGCGTTTTTCCAGCGCGGCCTGCTTGTCGGTGAACGGAATCGAGGCATACACCGGGGTGCCGGTACGCTCGATGTCTTCCGGATTCTCCACGCCGCGCTTCAGGGCTTCACGTACGTAGACGAAGGCCGTGGCGAGCAGGGCGCCGAGCAGGGTGAAGACGATCACCACCAGTGGCTTGTTCGGCTTGACCGGGTTCTCCAGGTCAGCTGCGGCATGGTCGATGATGCGCACGTTGCCCACGGTGCCGGCGCGAATGATGTCCAGCTCCTGAGTCTTGTTCAGCAGCATGGAATAGGTTTCCGAGGAGACCTCGACATCACGGTTCAGGCGCAGCAGCTCCTGCTGGGTGGAGGGCAGGGTGCCGATCTGCTTCTCCAGCTCTTCCTTCTGCATCTGCAGCTGGTTGATCTGGTTCATCAGTGCCTGGAAGTTCGGGTGCTGGCGGGTGAAGCGGCGCTCCATCTCGGTGCGCTTGAGGTTCTGCTCGGAGATCTGCTTCTCCAGGTCGACGATGCGGTCGAGCACCGACTGGGTCTCGGCGGTGATGTCCACCGAGCCGGACCCGGTCTGGTACTTGTTAAGAGCGGTCTGTGCGGCTTCCAGCTTCTTGCGTACCGCTGGCACTTGCTCGTTGAGGAATTCCAGGCTCTGAGTGGCTTCGGCGGCGTTGCGTGCAACGTTCTGCTCGACATAGAGGTTGGCCACTTCCTCCAGCACACGAATGGCATGGGCCGGGTCCTGATCCTCGAGCGTCACGTTGACGATGCCCGACTGCTTGCCGCGTTCGGCGGCCGACAGACGCTGCTGGTAGCTCTCAGTGGTGTTGTAGGTACGGTTCTTGACGACGGTGAAGGTGGTGCCCGGCCGTGCATTCAGCTCGGCCACGGTGACGCGGTAGTCCTCTGTTTCGACCGGCTCGCCAACGACACCCTGAACCACGACCTCGCCATCCTCGTCACGCAGGATGAAGCTGTTGTTCTCTGCCGCTTCGAGTGTCAGCTCCTTGCCATGGACCTTGTCCGGCACTTCCAGCTGAGTGACCTTCAGCGTCTCGCCACCCCAGGCGTAAGCGCCCAGACCGGCAGGGTGCCAACCCAATTCACCTTCTTCGCTCGGCTCGAAGCGACGCGCCATGAAGCCGCCGATGATCGGGAAGTGGTGGGGGGTGATCTGGATGTCGAGATTCAGGCTGGCAACGGCACCACCAACCACCGAGCGCGACTTGAGCAGCGCGATCTCGGTTTGCGCCGGAGACACCGGCGGATTGGTGTTGACCACGTCAGTCAGGCTTGGCAGCCCGTTCTTCGGTTCGATCTGGATCATCGCGCTGGCGAGATAGACCGGCGTCGCAAGCAGGGCGTAGGCGATCCCCAGGGCCGCGAAGAACCCGGTGATGCCCAGGATCAACAAGCGGTTGTTGATGAAGGTGTCAAAGAGGTGGGCCAAGTCGATGTCCTTGTCCTCTTTGGTTTCATAGATCGGGCGGGGCATGGTTGTCATCGAAGTTCCTTCTTCATTTCAGGTAAGGAAGCCAGCTCTCGACGGATTTCGTCAGGAGATTGTGGACATGTACAAACGCGGGTTTGGATTGGCGGTACGGGTCCGGGATTTCCAGCTCGTCCTGCCATTTACCGATGAGAAACGTTTTGCCGTGCACTTCAGGTGCGATCTGGCGAATGTGCTGAATGTGGCTATGCTCCATCGCTAGGATCAGATCCGCCTGGTGCAGCATGTGGCTGTCGACCTGGCGCGCGCAGTGAGCTGGTAGCTCCAGCCCGTTGTCCTGCAGTACTTCATGGGCGGTCTTGTCCATCGGGTTACCTACTAATGCACCAATCCCTGCCGAGCTGATCGTCAGGTCCTGGCCGCTGAGTCTGTGTGCGAACAGCGCTTCGGCCGTGGGGCTTCGGCAGATGTTTCCGACACAGACGATCAAGATGTTCTTGAACATGGGATCAACCTCGTGGCTGCAACTTCGCAGCCGCCGGGGTGCGGCCCGGGGTGAACGAATGTGAGATTTTTGGGAGTGTCATTAGTTCCTTCCTGCCGCATCTTGTGATGCGGCTTTTCTGATCTTTTTCGGCGGTGTTCAGCGCGTTTGCCGATCAGTACACATCCTTGTTGAGCAGCAGCGCTGGCGGGGTACGCACCAGAATGTAGAGGTCGAACCACACGGACCAACGCTCGATGTAATCCAGGTCGAACTCGACGCGTTTCTCGATCTTCTCCAGCGTGTCGGTTTCACCGCGGTAGCCATTGATCTGTGCCCAGCCAGTGATGCCTGGCTTGACCCGATGGCGCGCGGAGTACTCGGCCACGGCATCCTCGAACAGCACGCCGGCAGCCTTGGTAGCCGTGGCATGAGGGCGTGGACCGACCATTGACATGCTGCCGAGGAAGACGTTCAGCAGCTGAGGCAGCTCGTCGAGGCTGGTCTTGCGGATGAAGCGACCCACACGGGTGATGCGATCATCGCCACGGGTGGTTTGCCGATCGGCGTTGGCGTCCGACTTCTCGTGGTACATCGAGCGGAACTTGAAAACTTCGATCAGGCGGTTGTTGTAGCCGTAGCGCTTCTGCTTGAAGAGCACGGGGCCTGGTGAGTCGAGCTTGATCGCCAGGGCGATCGCCAGCATGACCGGCGCGGCGGCGAGCAGGGCGATGCTGGAAATGACGATATCTTCCAGACGCTTGAACATCGGCGACCATCCGCGCAGCGGCAGATCCGACGCGATCAGGGTCGGCAGGCCGCCGACCTCGGTGATGCGCTTGTCAGCATGGCGGAAGGCGACCATGTCGGGTACCAGCAGAACATTGACCGGCAGCTTGCGCAGCTCGGCGATCAACTGGCCGATCCGGCTGTCGGCGAACCAGGGCAGGGCGACCAGCACCTGGGTGACCTTCTCTTCACGGATCATTTGTTCGAGATCACGGGTGTTGCCCAGCAGCGGCAGGTTGGCCAGCTCCTTGGGCAGACGCTCGAGGCGATCGTCGATAAAGCCGAGCACGCCGGTGCGAATATCGCGGTGGTTCTGCAGGTACTCGGCAACGCGTACGCCATTGTCGGTGCCGCCGAGGATCACTGCGTTCTGCAGGAACATGCCGCGTGCCATCAGACGACGGAACAGCGCAAGCATCGCCAGGCGTTCGGCGCCAAACAGGATGGTGCTGGTGAGGAACCAGAACGCCAGGTGTTTGGCCTCGAGATAACCGAACATCCCCATGCCTTGATGCATAAAGACCAGGAAACTGAACGCTGCCGCCCAGGCGACGAACATCACGCGGAAGCGCAGCAGGGTGCTGAACACCTCTTCGCTGTAGATGCCAACGGTCTGGAAAATGATGACGCTCAGTACCGCGAAGAAGCCGAGGAAGGCGCTAAACGGGCCGCTGGTGGGCAGCTCCATGAAGGCCAGAAGCAGGAGCCCCGGCAGGATGGCCGTCAGGGCATGTATCAGGCGAATGCTGGCAAGGAAGTAATCGACGAAACTCGGGTGAGCATATTCAAGGGTTCCAACTGACTGTACGCGCATACAAGGCTCCATCCTCAGCTCAAAGCTGGCTCAAATCTCGAATTAATCGCCGCGGCACGCGGGAGGGTGATAGCAGGCCGCCATCGCAACCGTGATCGGGACTCCTGCTCCGACCGTGCCTCTCAGAATGAGTTCAGTACTAGTCAAAGGCCTGCCAAAAAAATGCTGAAAACCACGATCTGCCTGCAAACCACTGTTTTGAAAGAGGTTTAGACGGAACTTGCGGATGTCTTGGAAGACCTGGGTGCGCGCATTCGGTGACCGACGGCGCCATTGATCGAACTTTTGGATTAATACCGCTGCGCTTGTTTCGCACAACTTCCAGCGCTGGGTCCTGTCTTATGAAACGGTGCGAATAGCGAGGAATGAACAGCCATGAGCGATGCCAAGGCGCTGCTGATACTGCATGGAAAACAGGCGCTCAATGAGGAGGTACGCGAGGCTGTCAAACAGCAGCGTGAATTGGGTTGGGAGTTGGCGGTTCGTGTGACCTGGGAACCCGGCGACGCCCAACGGCTGGTGCAGGAGGCCTTGAGTGCGGGCTACCGAATGCTGGTTGCCGGTGGTGGCGATGGCACCCTGCGTGAAGTTTCCGAAACCATGCTGGAGATCGGGGCAGACGCGACCCTGGCACTGATGCCGCTGGGCAGCGCAAATGATTTTGCCAAGGCTGCCGGTATATCGCTCGATCCATTCGAATCGCTGGCGCTGCTGGACGAGCCTGCGCAGGCCGTCGACATCGGCATGATGAACGGTCGGCCATTCGTCAACATGGCTACCGGTGGCTTCGGTTCGCGGGTAACTGCCAGCACCTCGGAAGAACTCAAGCGTTTCCTGGGTGGTGGTGCTTACCTGCTGACCGGGCTGACGCGCTTTGCCGAGATCGATGCGGCCCGTGGCCGCTTCAGCGGTCCGGATTTCGAATGGGAGGGCGAGTTTCTGGCGCTAGGGATCGGCAATGGCCGCCAGGCGGGCGGTGGTCAGCTGCTATGCCCGCAGGCGAGCGTCGATGACGGCTTGCTCGATGTCTGCATCGTGCCTGCGCCGGCCGATGCCGTCGGTACGCTGGGAACATTGCTCAGCGGCGGATTGCTCGGAGTCGAGGCTGTGTCGGTCAGCGCGCGGGTGCCCTGGCTCGAGGTGGAGGCGCCGACGAAGATCGACATCAATCTGGACGGCGAGCCGTTCCGCAGCGCCCATCTGCGCTTCGAAGTGCGCGCCGGCGCATTGCGCATGCACCTGCCGCCCGACTCTCCCTTGCTGTTGCGCAATGCCGACAAGCAATAACCCCTGTTTGCCATTCCGACGGTTGCGACGCGCGGCATAAAAAACACGCTGCGTCGCATAAAGCGTTGGAGCATCCGGCCGATATGCCTTTTACCATGTTTTCCCAAGGAGCCTGGAAATGGCCGGCATTCTCGATTCAGTCGATCAACGTACCCGTCTTGTGGGGCAGAATCGCCTGGAGATTCTCATGTTCCGGCTCGGCGGGCGGCAGAAGTTTGCCATCAACGTCTTCAAGGTGCAGGAAGTCGTCCAGTTGCCGAAGATGACCCTGATGCCGCACCGCCACAGCTCGGTTTGCGGCGTGGTCAACCTGCGAGGGCAGACGCTGCCGGTGGTCGACCTGTCTCGCGCCATCGGGCTGCGACCGTTGGTGCCGGATGAGCGCAGCACCATCATCGTCACCGAGTACAACCGCACCGTACAGGCGTTTCTGGTCGGCGGCGTGGATCGCATCGTCAACCTGAACTGGGAAGAAGTGATGCCACCGCCAACCACGGCCGGTCGTCAGCATTACCTCACATCCATCACTAAGGTCGATAACGAGCTCGTGGAAGTGATCGATGTGGAGAAGGTGCTCGCCGAGATCGTGCCGTACGACACCAGCATTTCTGCCGAACGCCTGGCTGATCCGATGCTCGAGCGCGCCAGAGGCCGCGAAGTGCTTTGCGTGGACGATTCCACCGTCGCCCTCTCGCAGCTGCGCGAAACCCTCAGCCAGCTCGGGCTGAAGGTTCACACCGCCAGCGACGGACTGAAGGGCCTGAACATGCTCAAGGCCTGGGCCGATGCCGGCGAGGTGCTGACCGACAAGTTGCTGATGGTCTTCACCGACGCCGAAATGCCGGAGATGGATGGCTATCGCCTGACCACGGAAATTCGTCACGACCCGCGCCTGCGTGATCTGTACGTGGTGCTGCACACTTCGCTGTCGGGCAGTTTCAACCTGGCGATGGTGCAGAAAGTCGGTTGCGACAACTTCCTTTCCAAGTTCCAGCCGGAAAAGCTCGTGGACGTGATCCAGGACCGTCTGAAAATGGAAGAGCAGGACTGATCAGTCCCTCGCTCTGTCGGCTGCTGAACATCGCAGTCGAGCCCTGATATGCTGCTGCGCTTCCCCTAAGGAGGCGCCGCATGCATCTCTCCTCGCTCTATCGCTTCCCCCTCAAATCGGCCGCTGGCGAAGCGCTGCAGCAATGCGCGAGTGACGCGCTGGGTCTGGTCGGTGATCGGCGCTGGATGGTGGTTGCGGCCGGCACAGGTCGCTTTCTTACCCAGCGTGCTGTACCCACAATGGCGCTTTTACAGGCGCACTGGGATGGCGAAACCGCGCTGCGGCTGACTGCGCCGGGCATGCAGGAGCTGCTGGTTGCCGTGCCGGATGCCAAGGTAATGCGCTGCGTGCAGATATGGAGTTCCAATGCCGTGGTGCCTGATGCTGGCGATGCCGCAGCGGCCTGGCTGACGGATTTTCTCGGTCAGCCCTGCCGACTGGTGTATCTGCCCGAAGACGACGGCATTCAAGTCGATCTTGACTACGCAAGGCTGGGCGAGCGCACGGCATTCAGCGATGGATTTCCCTTTCTGCTGATCGGCCAGGGCTCTCTGGACGACCTGATCCGTCGGGTGGGGCGCCCGCTGGAAATGTTGCGGTTTCGCCCGAACCTGGTCATCAGCGGTACGGAGCCTTATGCCGAGGACGGCTGGACGCGTATTCGCATCGGTCAGCTGGCGTTTCGCATCGTCAAGCCCTGTTCCCGCTGCGTCATTCCCACCCTCGACCCGTTCACCGCCGAGCGCGATCCCGATCGTGAACCGCTGAATACGCTGCTCACATATCGCAAAGGGAAGGGCGGTGTCTTCTTCGGTCAAAACCTGATCGCCGAAGGCACCGGTGAGCTGGAGGTGGGGATGCCGGTGGAAGTGCTGGAGTAATTTCAGCCAGGCCTGCCCAAGTGAGCAGGCCTGTTCGGTTGCCTGAAAGCCGCCGCATCACTGAGATTCGAAGAAGCGCTCGTGCCATTCCACCAGCGGTTGCGGCGAGTTCAGTTTCTGCCCGTAGATGACCGAGTAGGTCAGCACGTTCTGCACGTACTGGCGGGTTTCGTCGAACGGGATATTTTCCACCCACACATCGAACGACAGGTGCTCGGCGTTGCGCAGCCACTGGCGGACGCGGCCGGGGCCCGCGTTGTACGCGGCCGATGCGAGCACGCGGTTGCCGTTGAACTGCCCGTAGATCTGGCTGAGATAAGCCGTGCCAAGCTGAATGTTGGTCGTGGGGTTGAGCACCTGCTGCGGCGAGGTCAGCGGGATGCTGAAGCGCTTGGCGGTTTCCTTGGCGGTGGCGGGCATCAGTTGCATCAGGCCCGTGGCGCCGACGTGTGAGCGTGCGTCGGCCATGAACGCGCTTTCTTGGCGGGTGATGGCGAATGCCCAGCTCGGGTGAATTTCTCGGGCCCTTGCTGACTGAATAAGCGTGCTGCGGTGGGCCATGGGAAAGCGGATGTCCAGGTCGTCCCAATACTGCGCCTGGCTGATGGTGCGGATCGCCGGGAAATACCATTCCTTTTCATAGGCAAGCCGCGCCTGCGCCACCAGTTCGTCCCTGCTAAAGAGACGGCTGACGTGGTACCACTCGCGGCGGCCATCGACGATCTGACCGCGGTCGTGGAATTCCAGCGCACGGCGGATGCCAGCGGTGTTGCGCACCTTTTGCACGACCTTGCTATCGAGCGCCAGTGGCTGGTGGTTGAGCTTGTACGGTGCCTGAATGCGGTCGGCAGAAAGAAAGCCGTAGAAGTCCCGCTCCCTGGCAACCGGCTGGTAAAGCTGTGCCGCTTGCTGGCTTTCGGGCTTGGCGAGTTGCAGGCTGCGTGCCTGCCAGTAGCGCCAGCGATTGGTATTGGCCAGGTCTTCGGGGAAACGTTGGGTAAGCCGGTACGCGTCATCCCACTGGCCCAGGCGCAGCAGCAGCCGGGCGCGCCATTCGCTGACGGTGTTGTCACGCAGTTCGGGGTCGTATTCGGCCATCACTTTCAGGGCGCGTGC
The DNA here is from genome assembly GCF_032106285.1 of Stutzerimonas kunmingensis. Classification (GTDB taxonomy): domain Bacteria; phylum Pseudomonadota; class Gammaproteobacteria; order Pseudomonadales; family Pseudomonadaceae; genus Stutzerimonas; species Stutzerimonas kunmingensis_B. The sequence continues at coordinate 131,083 of NZ_DAMCPO010000007.1, read as the reverse complement.
GTCGAAACGCTTGGCCAGCGTCAGCCCGATCTGCCGGGCGATGGCGACTTTCTCTTCGGCCGAGAAGGCGAAGCGCCGAGCGTAGCCGTCGAGCAGATTCAGCGCCTGCTCCGGGTCCTGACGGGCGAGGCGGCGCAATCCGAGCGACACGACGTCTGCCATTTCCGGGCTGGTTGGCACGAAGCGATCCGACTGGCGAAGCATTTGCGGCTTCTGCGCGACATCGATCATCAACTGCCCCTGAGGTTGCAGGGTCGGCAGGCGTTTGACCAGATAGCTGGCCACGCCGTAGTTACCGCTCTCGACTGCCAGCTTGGTGCGCTTCCAGCGGCGTTCTTCGGTCAGCAACCCTTTGATATCCCACAGTTCGAACAAGGGATCACAAGCGTTGTGCTGCGACTTGCCGACCAGCCAAAGGCGCTCGGCCGTGGCATCGGCACCTGGCAGGTCGTTGCGTAGCTGATACTGGCCGAACAGGCAGTCGAGCTCGGTGAAATTCATCTTCGGGTCGTAGTAGCGGATGAAGGTCTCCCAGTCCCCGCGCGCGGCCAGAAGGCGCAGCCAACGCAGCTTCATCCAGCTGATCTGTGGCAGGTCACCGTGCTCGGCAAGAAACTTCTCCACCTCCTGGTTGCTGGCCGATTTCAGGCGATGGGTCAGGTCGTCGTACGCGAGATAAGGTTCGAGCGGGTAGTCGCGCAGGGCGTTGTAATAATGCCGGTAGGGGCCGCTGTCGCCCTTGGCCAGGGCCTGCTTGGCCTGGTCGTAATACTGGCGCTGCTGACTGAGACTGGCGGCGGACGCATCCTGGCCGAGGGTTGAAACGAACAGGCAGAAACACAAACTGGAGAGTCGGCCGCGCATGGTACATCCGTAAAACGGGGGCTTGAGATGACAGGTGATCGGCTGCGCCTGGGCACAGCCGCAATCGGCCTGTCGCAGGGGCTAGCTTAGCCTGCCGCACGGGGCAGTTAAACGCGCATTAAGCTCCCGTAACAAACAAAGGCAGACTTCCGACGAGCGTACCTGCCAAGGCTCGCGTGGCCATCGACAGCAAACCGATGCGATAGCGCCGTGTGGCTGATAAAGCCTTGCTCACAGCGGGTGGGCCATGGCGATCTGTTAGACTGCGCGCCCTGTTTTCCGGAGGTAGTCATGACCCTGCTCAAGTTCACCGATGTATCTCTCGCCTACGGCACCACGCCGTTGCTGGACGGCGTGTCCTGGCAAATCGCGCGAGGCGAGCGGGTCTGCATCATTGGCCGTAATGGCACCGGAAAATCCAGCATGCTGCGCCTGGTCAAAGGTGATCGTGCCGCCGATGACGGGGAGATCTGGCGTGCCCCGGGGCTGAAGATCGGCGAACTGCCGCAGGAGCTCCCGCGAGCGGACGACCGCACGGTATTCGATGTGGTCGCTGAAGGCCTGGCCGGGGTCGGCGAGCTGCTCGCCGAGTACCATCACCTCAGCCAGAACATCCAGAACGACGCCGATCTCGAGAAGCTCATGCATGTGCAGCAAGCGCTCGAGGCGAAGGATGGCTGGCGCTTGCAGCAACTGGTCGACAGCACCCTGAGCCGCCTGCAGCTGCCGGCTGACCGCACCCTGGCCGAACTCTCAGGTGGCTGGCGCCGCCGCGTGCTGCTGGCCCAGGCACTGGTGTCCGAGCCGGATCTGCTGTTGCTCGACGAGCCCACCAACCACCTGGATATCGGTGCCATCGCCTGGCTGGAAGAGGCGCTTACCGGTTTCAACGGTGCCGTGCTGTTCATCACCCACGACCGGGCATTCCTGCAGAATCTGGCGACCCGCATCCTCGAACTGGACCGCGGCCACCTGATCGACTGGAATGGCGACTACGCAAGCTTCCTGGTGCACAAGGAGCAGCAGTTGGCGGCTGAGGAAACGGCCAATGCGCTGTTCGACAAGAAGCTGGCACAGGAAGAGGTGTGGATTCGCCAGGGCATCAAGGCGCGGCGTACCCGCAATGAAGGCCGCGTGCGGGCATTGAAGGCGCTGCGCGCCGAGCGCAGCGAGCGCCGTAACGTGCAGGGCAAAGCAACCTTCCAGGTGGAAACCGCTGAGAAGTCCGGCAAGCAGGTCATCGTTGCCGAGGATGCGACGTTCGCCCATGTCGGCGGCGATCCGCTGATCAAGAACTTCTCCATGGTCATCCAGCGCGGAGATCGCATCGGCTTGCTCGGTGCCAACGGTACCGGCAAGACCACGTTGCTCAAGCTGCTGCTGGGCGAGCTTCATCCGAGCAGCGGTTCCATAGAGTTCGGCACCAAGCTCGAAGTGGCGTATTTCGACCAATTGCGTCACCAGCTGGAGCTGGAAAAGACCGTGGTCGACAACCTCGCCGAAGGACGTGAGTTCATCACCATCGATGGCCAGAATCGTCATGTCCTGAGCTATCTCGGCGACTTCCTGTTCAGCCCGCAGCGCGCACGGACGCCGGTCAAGGCGCTGTCTGGAGGCGAGCGGGCACGGCTCTTGCTGGCCAAGCTGTTCAGTAAGCCGGCCAACCTGCTGGTGCTCGACGAACCGACCAACGACCTCGACGTGGAAACTCTCGAGTTGCTCGAAGAGGTGTTGCTTGGTTTCCAGGGCACCGTATTGATGGTGAGCCACGACCGGGCCTTTCTCGACAACGTGGTCACCAGCACCTTGGTGTTCCAGGGCGGCGGTGAGGTACGCGAATACGTTGGCGGCTACCAGGACTGGTTGCGCCAGGGTGGTTCGCCGCGTTTGTTGGGTGTTGCAGAGTCCAGCGGCGAGACGAAGGACGCCAAGAAAGTGCAGCAGGCTCCGGTCGCGCCGGCAGCTGCCGAGGTCGCGCCGGCGAAGAAGAAGCTCAGCTACAAGTTGCAGCGCGAGCTCGAGGCCTTGCCGGGCAAGATCGATGAGGCGGAGCAGGCTATCGAGGCGCTCCAGACGCAGATATCCGATCCGGCCTTCTATCAGCAGCCGGCAGACGTGACCGCTGCGGTGCTGAGTCGCCTTGAAGCGCTGCAGCTGGAGCTGGACGGCTTGCTGGAGCGCTGGGCAGAGCTGGAGGAGTAATCCCGCCACACTGGCGAGCAGAGGTGGCGGGTTGCTGGGGCCCGCGCCACACCAATCGCTGCCCGACGATGCGGCTCCCCATCACGGCTTATGAGATGGATCAATGCCCGGCGTGCTGGCGCGTAGTTAAGTATCCGCATCGGATCATGCAGTCATGATGGAGCGTTAATGGCAATCGAATACCGCATTACCCTGGATGATGAACACGACTTCAGCTACAGGATCGAGCTGGATCGTGAGTACGACAGGGAGGTCGCCGCGCAGGCGCCGAAATGGACCCGTCTGGAGCATCAGCGCTGCTCGAATTGCCCACTGAGCAAGGACGATTTCAGCCATTGCCCGGCGGCGGTCGACCTGCACCGGGTGATCGAGGATTTCCAGGGCCTGCCGGCAGTGAAGAAGGCCTTGGTATGGGTGCGCACCCCCGAGCGTGAGTACACCAAGCAGGTTGGTCTGGACGAGGGGCTGCGGGCACTGCTCGGGGTGATCATGGCTACCAGTGCCTGCCCGGTGCTCGGCGGACTCAAGCCCATGGCCAAGCAGCATTTGCCATTTGCCAGCAACAACGAGTTCGTTTTGCGGGCGGTATCGCTCTATCTGGCGCGGCAGTATTTCAACCTGCGCGAGGGTCGCCATGCGGACTGGGAACTGCGCGGGCTGGTGCGTTCATTTCAGCAGCTGCAACTGGTCAATCAGGCGTTCTGGCAGCGTATTCACGATACCTGTCACGCCGACTCCAATCTCAAGGCCTTCCTGACCTTCTTTTCCATGGCGTCGAGCCTGACCTATTCGCTTGAGACGCAACTGCAGAAGATCCGCCCGTTGGTGATGAGTGCGGGCGAGGGCGTCGAAGCGGTCTGACCTCGCCAGCTTGCGCAGAGTGGCCTCACCCTGCGCGGCGACCTGGCTAATCGGCCTTTTTCAAACGCACGGCCAGTACATCGCACGGCGCGCCGTGGAGGATGTCGTTGGCGGTCGACCCCAGCAGCAGGGCGAGTCCGTGGCGACCATGGCTGCCGACCACGATCAGATCACAGCCCTGTTCCTTCGCCAGGCGGTGTACTTCCTGGCGGGGCTGTCCGTAGGCGAGGTGGCGATTCTCCGGTGCCAGGCCCGGGTAGCTGTCGGCGAAGCCGTTCATGCGCTCGCGTGCCTGGTCGAACTGCTGTTGTTGCAGCATCGAAAGGTCCATCGGCACGTCGCCGCCGAAGGCCATGGCCATCGGCTCGATGATGTGCACCAGGCTCAGCTTGGCATTCGAGGTGCTGGCCAGCGCCTGGGCGCGAGCCACGACCGGATGGCACTCTTCGGTCAGGTCGATGGCGACCAGTATGTGTTGGTAGGGCATGGCGTGTTTCTCCTTGCTTGCCGGTTGCCTGAGGCAGCCGTCCCGGCGATGTTTGGGGATAACCCCTCGTTTAAGAGGTTTATACGACCTTGCCTCGGCCTTCGCCAGTGGCTTGTTGTCACCACCGATGACGGCTGAGGGACACAGGCTGCTATCATGGCCGCCCTTGTCGCTGCGACGCATAGCATGCCCGTGGCGACGCTGAATGCGCCCTGTTGCCCCGCCAGCCGCCGCTGGCAGTTGTGAACGGCTGTCACCGAGAAAACACCATGCTGATGTTAGACTCCGATTACTCGCTCGCCTGGGCTCTCTACGGGATAGCCGCGCTGGGATGCCTGCTGTTTTGGTTCCGGGTGACGCGCGGAATGTGGCGCTGGTTGCGCGAGCCGCTACGACTGATCGCGGCTGTGTTGCTGTTCACGCCGACCATCGTCGACCCGGCGAAGGAACTCTTCGCGCCGGCGGTGGCCATTACCGCCATGGACATGATCTTCCAGGTGGGCAACAACGCCTGGCGCGCCGTGGCGGATCTGGCCATGTACGGGCTGATCGCATTCGGCCTGTATCTGCTGCTCGTCGCCATACGCTGGCCGATCGAGCGAAAGTATCGACGCCGCCGCGACACTGCGGACGAAGCCGAGGACAGCCGGACGCTGCGCGAACGCATGGAAGATGACAGCGATGACGAGCTGGACTACACCCCGTCACGCGGGCGGATGCGCACCGAACCCAGGCTCTAGTCGAGCGATTCACAGACACCGAGCGGAGATGACGCATGTGCGAGCTGCTGGGCATGAGCGCCAATGTTCCAACCGATATCGTTTTCAGCTTCACCGGTCTGATGCAGCGGGGCGGCAAGACCGGCCCACACAAGGATGGCTGGGGTATCGCCTTCTATGAGGGGCGCGGCTTGCGGTTGTTTCAGGACCCCGTCGCCAGCTGCGAATCCGAGGTGGCGAAGATGGTGCAGCGCTACCTGATCAAGAGCGAAGTGGTGATCGGCCACATCCGCCACGCTAATGTCGGCAAGGTTTCCCTGGTCAATACCCACCCCTTTGTCCGCGAACTCTGGGGACAGCACTGGTGCTTCGCGCACAATGGCCAGCTTTCGGACTTTGAGCCCGGCAAGGGCATCTATCGCCCGGTCGGCGACACCGATAGCGAGCGCGCCTTCTGCGACCTGCTGAACCGCATCCGACTGGATTTCCCTGACCGTTGCGACCCGCAGAGCCTGCTGCCCGTGTTGCTCGGCGCCTGCAACGAGTATCGCCGCAAGGGCGTGTTCAATTGCCTGCTGAGCAACGGTGAATGGTTGTTCAGCTTCTGCAGCACCAAGCTTGCGGAAATCACCCGGCGCGCCCCGTTCGGCCCTGCTCAACTCAGAGACGCCGAGCTGACGGTGAACTTCCATGCCGAAACCACCCCCGACGATGTCGTCACCGTGCTGGCGACCGAACCGCTAACCAATAACGAGCAATGGACCCTGCACGAGCCCGGTCAATGGAGCCTCTGGCAGCAGGGGGAATGCGTCGCGCAGGGCAAGGTGGCGGCATGCTGAGAAGTTATCTGCGCCTGACCCTGTTTGCGTTCGGCTTGCTGGTGGGCGTACAGGTGCCGGGTTTCATCGATGCCTATGCCAAGCACGTCGAGGCGAGGCGACTTGAGGCCGAGCAGGGTTTGCACGGCTTTCAGGACACAGCGAGGCGCTTCTTCAGCGGCGATCTGGATGCGCTAGTGCAGCATTATCGAGATAGCGACGACCCGGTTTTCCAGAACGACGCTCAAAGCGTCGAGCATCTGGTGGCGCGGGCCCGCCTGCTCGAGCGCGAGTGGCAGGCGATGCAGCGACCGTGGTACGCACGCGCCATTCACGTACTGCTCGGCGCCGAGCGCAGTCTGCGCGAGCAGGTATGGAGCAGCTATCGCTTCCAGGTCCTGCTGGCGCCCGAAGCCATTGCCTGGGGGCTGAGTTGCGCACTGTTGCTAGCCTGGCTGGTGGAGAGCCTGCTGCTGGCGGCAAGCTTTCCGTTTCGCTCGCGGCGCCGCTACCGAGCCTTTCGCTCGTGACTTGAGGGTTGCATTGCCGATTGCCTGGCCTAGTTGCGGCTCAGGTAGCGGCTGGCGAACGGACGGATCAACTCACTTCGCCAGAAACTTCATCCCGTCTTCGAGCCCGCTCAGCGTCAGCGGATACATGCGGTCCTCCACCAGCTCGCGGATGATGCCGGTGGACGTGGTGTAGCCCCAGGTGTCCTTTGGGTAGGGGTTGATCCAGATGAGCTTCTTGTACTTTTCCATGAAGCGCTGCATCCAGACGTAGCCGGCTTCCTCGTTCCAGTGCTCGACGCTACCGCCGGGCTGGGTGACCTCATAGGGTGCCATCGCCGCGTCACCGACGAACAACACCTTGTAGTCCGCGCCGCACTTGTGCAGCACGTCCAGGGTCGACGTACGTTCCGAAGTGCGGCGGAAATTGTTCTTCCAGACCGACTCGTAAATGAAGTTGTGGAAGTAAAAGTACTCGAGGTGCTTGAATTCGGTCTTGCAGGCCGAGAACAGCTCTTCGCAGACCTTCACGTGGGCGTCCATCGAGCCGCCGATGTCGAACAGGATCAGCAGCTTCACCGCATTGCGCCGCTCCGGGCGCATCTGGATGTTGAGCAGGCCGGCATCTCGCGCGGTATGGTCGATGGTGCCGTCGATATCCAGCTCGTCCGCCGCGCCCTGGCGGGCGAACTTGCGCAGGCGGCGCAGGGCGATCTTGATGTTGCGCGTACCGAGCTCGACCTGGTCGTCGAGGTTCTTGTACTCGCGCTGGTCCCAGACCTTCACCGCCTTGCCCTGGCGCTTGCCGGCGTCGCCGATGCGGATGCCTTCGGGGTTGTAGCCGCCCGACCCGAACGGGCTGGTGCCGCCGGTGCCGATCCACTTGTTGCCGCCGGCGTGGCGTTCCTTCTGTTCCTCGAGACGCTTCTTGAACTCTTCGATCAGCTTGTCCAGGCCGCCTAGGGACTGGATCTGCGCTCGTTCCTCGTCCGTCAGGCTGCGCTCGAACTCCTTGCGCAGCCAGTCTTCGGGGATCAGCGCCTCGAGATGCTGATCGAGATTTTCCAGACCTTTGAAATAGGCACCGAAGGCCCGGTCGAATTTGTCGAAGTGGCGCTCGTCCTTGACCATCACCGTGCGTGCCAGGAAATAGAACTCGTCCATGTCGGAGAACACGACGCGGTGCTTGAGCGCATCGATCAGGTCCAGCAGTTCGCGCACCGATACCGGCACCTTGGCAGCGCGCATCTCATTGAACAGGCCAAGCAGCATGGCAGAAAACCTCTGACGCACCGTGGATAGTGCGCAATGTTCGGGGCGCTCAGCGGGGGCTGTCGCCGTTGTGTTGGGGCAGTGCGTCGTGAATCTCGTACCACGCCGCCTTGGAGTCGACGAAGATGTGCGATTGCGGCGGTGCCGGCAGCGGTGAATCGAGGGTCCCGGCAGCGACGCCGACCTCATGCTCGCGGTTGTCGACGAACAGCAGATTGGAGCCGCAGCGGATGCAGAAGGTGCGCGTCACATGTTCGGAGGAGTGGTAAACGCCCAGCTGATCCTTGCCCGACATGAAGTGCAGGGCGTCCAGTGGCACGCTCGCGTAGCTGGCGAAGGCGGCGCCATGGGCCTTGCGGCACATCTTGCAGTGGCAGTGGGTCAACTCGTCGATGGGGGCGTCGATGCGATAGCGCACGACGCCGCACAGGCAACTACCGGTATGCGTTTGCATGGTTTGTTCCTCCAGTGAGTGCGCGACCGGCGCCACCGAAGCCGGCACAGATCAGCGGCTGTTGGCGCGCCGACTCATGAAGGCTAGACGCTCCAGCAGCATCACGTCCTGCTCGTTCTTCACCAGAGCACCAGCCAGCGGCGGGATGGCGCGGGTCGGGTCGCGCTCGCGCAGCACTGCCTCGCCGATGTTGTCGGCCATCAGCAGCTTCAGCCAGTCGACCAGCTCTGAGGTCGAGGGCTTCTTCTTCAGCCCTGGCACTTTGCGCACGTCGAAGAACACGTCCAGCGCCTCGCTGACCAGATCCTTCTTGATGTCGGGGTAGTGCACATCGACGATGCGCTGCAGCGTTTCCCGGTCCGGGAAGGCGATGTAGTGGAAGAAGCAACGGCGGAGGAAGGCGTCAGGCAGCTCCTTCTCGTTGTTCGAGGTGATGATGATGATCGGCCGTTGGGTCGCCTTGATGGTTTCGTTGGTCTCGTAGACGTAGAACTCCATCTTGTCGAGTTCCTGCAACAGGTCGTTGGGGAACTCGATGTCGGCCTTGTCGATTTCGTCGATCAGCAGGATGACCCGCTCCTCGCTCTCGAAGGCCTCCCACAGCTTGCCTTTCTTGATGTAGTTGCGGACGTCATGGACCTTGTCCACGCCCAGCTGGGAGTCGCGCAGGCGGCTTACCGCATCGTATTCGTAGAGGCCCTGATGTGCCTTGGTGGTGGACTTGATGTGCCAGGTGATGAGTTTGGCATCTAAGGATTCGGCCAGCTGCTCGGCCAGCATGGTCTTGCCGGTGCCGGGTTCGCCCTTGACCAGCAACGGGCGCTGCAGGGTGATGGCTGCGTTGACTGCGAGTTTCAGGTCGTCGGTGGCGACGTAGGACTGGGTGCCTTCGAATTTCATTGCGGATTCCTTCGGCGGGCCTGGCACGCAGGCGCTCGTTGTAGTCAGGAGGGGACTATAAGGGAAGCTCGCTTGAGTGTGAACGCGAGAGCATCATTCAGTCACTGAATGGCTGCACGTGCGCTTCTGGTGACGCTGCTTGGTCACTCATCCTCGCCCAGGGATCGTTCGAATCGAGCCGAGAAGGCTTCGACGAAGGCGTTGCGCAGTATCGCGACGAAGGCCTGGAATGGGCTCACGTCGGTTTCGCGGGTGGTGCCGGACAGCTCGACACGGGTCGCGAACTGATCCTTGCGCTGGTTTTCCAGCACCTCCTGTCCGCCGCCAACCACGGCCTCCCAGAGGCCGCGGAAGAAGCCCTTGTCCTCGTTTGCCACGTCCTGTTCGTAATCGAAGATATCCACGTTGCGCAGCAACGGCTTGATGTAGCCGTCGAGTTGACTGTCGGTGGCCTGCACTTCGAGGACGAGATCACCCGTCCCGCCGGCGAAATCGAAGTTGGCATAGGCGCGACTGAGGTCGTTCAGCTGCTTTAGCGGCACCTCGGTGACGCGCAGATTGACCTCGAAGTCTTCCCAGTCGGTAAACGGGTCGAAGCTGGCCGTCGCCTCGATCGGCGCCTGGTCGAACAGCTTGCCGGTGCCCTCGAACGCTGCCGTGCGGGTACCATCGGCATCATCGGTGTTGGTTAGGTTATACAGGCTCGCCTGGATGTCGCTCGCGTAGACGTGGACCTGGGGGTCAGAAGAGAAATTGCGAAAGGACAGCTGTCCATCGACGACGCGAATCTCGTTCAGCGTGATCGGTATCAGGGCATCGAGCTGGTCGCGCCAATCGACTCCTTCGCCGCTTTGGGAATCGCCGCTGTCGCCGCCATCGACGAAGTTCAGGTGCGGTTGTTCGAAGATCACCTCACCGACGATCTCGCGGTGCCGCAGGATTGCGTCCCAGCTGATGGCGATATCAATACCTGGCGCCTTCAGCAGTGGCGCCTGTACGCGCTTGTCCTTCTTCTCGATCAGCAGCCCTTCGACGCGATAAGCCCCACGCCACCAAGCCAGATCGACGTCTTCGACATGGCCCTGATAGTCGCCCATGTCGGCCATCTTTTCGTTCAGATAATTACGCACCAGATGGGGCAGGGCGAGGTGCAGCACGATCAGCAGCAGGCCGAGTGCGAGGAGGATCCACAGGGGAATCAGGCGACGGGTCATGGCATTCCGCGGATGTGGGCGTGTTGACGATGGACCCCAGGTTTCCGCCGTGAGTTCGGCTGGACTGACGCCTGGACTGCGCATAGGCTGATTGGTCTGGCACACCTCGGACAGGGCATTCCCATGAGTCGCATATTCGCAGACAACGCACGCTCCATCGGCAACACTCCGCTGGTCATGATCAACCGCCTTGGCCCCAAGGGCGTCAGCATCATGGCCAAGATCGAAGGCCGGAACCCAGCCTACTCCGTCAAGTGCCGAATCGGTGCCGGGATGATCTGGGATGCCGAAGACAGCGGCCGGATCAAGCCCGGCATGACGCTGGTCGAGCCGACCTCCGGCAATACCGGAATCGGTCTGGCCTTCGTCGCCGCGGCGCGCGGCTACAAACTGATGCTTACGATGCCAGCGTCGATGAGCCTGGAGCGGCGCAAGGTGCTCAAGGCACTCGGTGCCGAGCTGGTACTTACCGAGCCGGCGAAGGGCATGAAGGGGGCGATCGAGAAGGCCGCCGAAATCGCGGCTTCGGACCCCGAGCAGTACTACATGCCGCAGCAGTTCGAGAACCCGTCCAACCCGGCGATCCATGAAAAGACCACCGGCCCGGAAATCTGGAACGACACCGACGGCAGCATCGACGTGCTGGTCGCCGGCGTCGGGACGGGCGGCACCATTACCGGTGTTTCGCGCTACATCAAGAACACCAAGGGCAAGCAGATCCTCAGCGTCGCCGTGGAGCCGACCAGCTCGCCGGTGATCAGCCAGACCTTGGCGGGTGACGAGGTCAAACCCAGCCCGCACAAGATCCAGGGGATCGGCGCAGGCTTCGTGCCGAAGAACCTCGACCTGTCTATGGTCGATCAGGTCGAGCTGGTCGACGACGAGGAGGCCAAGCAGATGGCGCTGCGGCTGATGCGCGAAGAGGGCATTCTTTGCGGTATTTCCTGTGGTGCGGCGATGGCTGCGGCGGTCCGTCTGGCCGAGCGTCCGGAAATGCAGGGCAAGAACATCGTGGTGATCCTGCCGGATTCCGGCGAGCGCTACCTGTCCAGCATGCTGTTCACCGACATGTTCAGCGAGCAGGAACTGGTGCCGTGACGCAGGATGACGCAGCTGAGTAGTTCAGCTGCGTCGTAACTGCGCCGCAGGGCGAGCGGTTGGCGCCTGGCGCAGAATCAGCCACAGCGCCAGGGCGATCAGCGCACCGCCCTGGACGTAAGCCCAGGAAAGCGGCTCATCAAGAAAGATCACACCCCACAAGACCCCAAACGGTGGGATCAGGAAGGTCACCGTCAGCGTCTTGACCGGTCCGATATCCGCCAGCAGACGGAAGTAGAGGATGTAGGCGAACGCCGTACAGACCAGCCCCAGGCCCAGCAGACTCAGCCAGACCGTTGAATCGCCCCAGCTCACCGGCGGCGCATTCAGTAACGACAGTCCGAACAATGGCAACAGGCACAGTGCCGCGCCTAGCTGGCTGCCGAACGCGACCACTTCGCTGTCCAGGCCTTCGCCCTGGTTGATCCAGCGGCGGGTGAGAAAGCCGCCGAAGCCATAACAGGCGGTGGCGCCCAGGCATGCCAGTGCGCCGAGCAGCAGCTCCGTGTCGAATGGCACCGGCCCGATTCGCATCAGCAATGCGACGCCCCCGAGTCCGCTGAACACGCCGATAATCTTGGCGAGCGTCAACTCCTCGGCGAAGAACAGGGCGCCGATCAGTACGCCCATCATCGGCGTGGTGGCGTTGAAGATCGCCGAATAGCCAGCCGGCACCAGCTGCGCGGCCACCGAATACAGCGCGAACGGCAAGCCGGAATTGATCACGCCCAGCACAAGGCACAACCCCAGCTTGCCGCGAAAATCCCAGCGCGTGCGCAGCAACAGCAGGATGACCAGCAGCCCTGCGGTTGCCAGCAGTACTCGAAAGAACGCCGTGGGAAAGGTGCCGAGCACCGGTGCAATGATGCGTAGAAAAAGAAAACTTGCGCCCCAGATGGCGGCGAGAGCAAGCAGGCGGAACATGTCGAGCGGGCGCATGAGGCGGCTCCACCGGAAGGGAGCTGCAAGTGTTGTCGCCCTTTGCGCAACTGGCAATCCGAAACCGACTTTCAAACAGCGGGCTGCTAAGCTCGGCGAACCTTCATGTCCGGCAGTGGGTGCATCATGGTGCAGCACGAACTGGCCGCGGAAATCGCGCGGCAGATTCTCCTCGGCTTCGACGATTACCGAGAGCAATTTCGTCTGATTACCGAAGGCGCGCGGGCGCGCTTCGAGCAGGCGCAATGGCAGGAAGCGCAGCGCGCGTCCGCGGCGCGGATCAATCTCTACGAAGAGAAGGTTGGTGAAACCCGGCGCGGCCTGCTGGCCGGTTTCGATCACGCCGACCTGCTTCAGGTCGAGTCCTGGCCGCAGATCAAAAGTGCCTACATCGAGTTGATCAACCCACGCTTCGACGACGAGCTCTCGGAGACCTGGTACAACTCGATCTTCTGTGGGCTGTTCAGCCATGACTGCATCAGCGACGGCACCATGTTCATCCATACCACGCGGCCGGCGGTGCGCGCTCATGAACGGTTGGCGCAAACCCGTACCTACCAGCCCAACGGCGACTTGAGCGGGATGCTTGAACAGATCCTTGGCGATTACGCATTCGCGGTGCCGTACTGCGACTTGCCAGGAGACCTGCGGCGCCTGCAGGCACAGTTGCACGAGACCCTGCCCGACTGGGTCTGCAAGGACCCCGAGTTGACTGTGGAGCTGTTCGTCTCGGTGCTCTATCGCAACAAGGGGGCATACCTGCTCGGGCGCATATTCACCCGCGACGAACAGTGGCCGCTGGTCATTCCGCTGCTGCACCGCGAGGGTGAAGGCATCATTGCCGACGCGCTGATCACCGACGAGGCGGAGGTGTCTATCATCTTCTCCTTCACCCGCTCGTATTTCATGGTCGAGGTTCCGATTCCGGCGGAGTTCGTCGGCTTTCTCAAGCGCATCCTGCCCGGCAAGCACATCGCCGAGCTGTACACCTCGATTGGCTTCTACAAACACGGCAAGTCGGAGTTCTATCGTGCGCTGATCGATCACCTGGCCAATACCGACGATCGCTTCGTCATGGCGCCCGGCGTTCGTGGCATGGTGATGACGGTATTCACGCTGCCGGGCTTCAATACGGTGTTCAAGCTGATCAAGGACCGCTTTTCGCCGATCAAGAGCGTCAACCGAGCCACGGTGATCGAGAAGTATCGCCTGGTGAAGAGCGTCGATCGGGTAGGGCGTATGGCCGACACTCAGGAGTTCGCAGATTTCCGTTTTCCCAAGGCGAAATTCGAACCGCAATGTCTGGCCGAACTGCTGGAGGTGGCGCCATCAACGGTCGAGGTGCAGGGCGATACCGTACTGGTGCGCCACTGCTGGACCGAGCGCCGCATGACGCCGCTGAATCTCTACCTCGAGCATGCCAGTGACGAGCAGGTGCGCGAGGTGCTGGAAGACTACGGGCTGGCGATCAAACAGCTGGCAGCGGCCAATATCTTTCCCGGCGACATGCTGCTGAAGAACTTCGGCGTCACCCGCCATGGTCGGGTGGTGTTCTACGACTATGACGAGATCAGCTTTCTCACCGAAGTGAATTTCCGTCATATTCCGCCGCCGCGCTATCCCGAGGATGAAATGGCGTCCGAGCCCTGGTATTCGGTGGGGCCGAACGATGTGTTTCCAGAGGAATTCCCGCGATTTCTATTCGCCGACCATGGTCAGCGCCGGCTTTTCGCCAGCTTGCATGGCGAGCTCTACGATGCTGATTATTGGAAAGGGCTGCAGGACGCCATCAGCGGCGGCAAGGTGATCGATGTATTTCCTTATCGACGCAAGGCCGATCGCAACTGAAGACCGGCGGTGCATTCGTTTGAACGCCTCAGCCCCGCCTCGGTCGCAGTTGTAAAGCGCCGTAACAAAGCGGCGTTCCATTCGGGGCTTGCGTTTGCAAAGCGCACGAGCGTCGGAGCCTAAGTTGAATTATGCTGTCCACGAAGCCCGCATGGCTCCGATGTAGCCCGTTATTTCGCAGGAGGGTGTGACCATGAAAGCAAGGCTCAACGAGATGTTCTGGAAGTTGGCGGTCGCTCTTGGTTTGATCGAGCCGCCTCGTATGCAACCCATCCCGGTACGCGCCCAGCGCGAGCAGGATCGCCGCCGCCGCTGAGTCTGGTAGCGTCTACGCGGCGGGCAAAGCGGGTCCTCCGCGCTCCACGGCTCGTTTGTAAGCGGGCCGCTGCTGTATCCGCTGCAAAAAATCCATCAGGCGTGGGCGACTCTCGTCCAGGCCGGCTCTGGCACGGGCAGCTTCCAGCGGGAAGCTCATCTGTATATCCGCTGCGCTGAACGTGTTGCCTGCAAACCAGTCGGACTTCTCCAGTTCCGCTTCCATGTAATCGAGATGGGTCTTCAGTTGTGGCCCGATGAAGGCGCTGTTAGCGCCCTTGGCGATTGCGCGTGCGATGGGGCGAACAAAGAACGGCATCGGCCCATTGGCGACGCGGTCGAATACCAGCCGCAGTAGCAGTGGGGGCATCGCAGAGCCTTCTGCGTAGTGCATCCAGTAGCGAAAACGACGGTATTCCGGAGTGCCGCCCTGCGGCATCAGGCGTCCGTTGCCATAGCGTTCCAGCAGGTATTCGAGGATGGCTGCCGATTCGGCCAGCGTCAGGTCGTCGTCAGTGATCACCGGAGACTTGCCCAGTGGGTGTACGGCTTTCAGCTCTGCTGGCGCGAGCATGGTCTTCGGGTCGCGCGGGTAACGCTTCAGCTCGTAAAGCAGTTCCAGTTCTTCCAGCAGCCACAGGACGCGGTGCGAGCGGGAGTGGTTCAAGTGGTGGACGGTGATCATGCCTGCTCCTCATGCGGGGACGTCGCAAGCATAGTCGCTCTGCAGAGCAGTGGCCGTTATGGCAGACTCCGCCGCCGAGGTGAACCATGTCCCGTCCACGATGCTCACGCTGCCAGCGCCCGTCTTCCCTGTGCCTTTGCGCGCTGATACCAGCGCTGGATAGCCGTACCCAGGTGCTCATCCTCCAGCATTCCAGTGAAGCGAATCATGCGCTCAATACGGCGCGCCTGGCCGTCTTGGGGCTGTGCAACGCAGAGCTGCGGGTGGGCGAGCGCTTCGAGGACGATTGCGATGCTGCACGGCCGAGCTACCTGTTATTTCCCGGCGAAGATGCCATACCGCTAGGGAGTCTGGCCGATGCCGCCCAACCAGTGCGCCTGATCGTGCCGGATGGGACCTGGCGAAAGGCGCGCAAGATCCTTCACGTCAATCCATGGTTGGCTGAGTTGCCGCGGGTTGCGCTGCCAGAAGGGCTGAGCTCCCGCTACCGCTTGCGCAAAGCGCCAATGCCCGGCGCGTTGTCGACAATCGAAGCAATCGTTACGGCACTTAACCTACTGGAAAGCCCCAGCCGATTCGATGGGTTGCTCTGTCCGTTCGACGCCTTGATCGAGGGCCAGATCGATGCAATGGGGCGGGAGGTATATCAGCGTAATCATGCCGACACCTAAAGGTATGCGAGCGAAAGCGCTATTGCGTGCGGAGCTGATTTACCTGACACCAGTGTCATTGCTGACCGGCAATGTCTTCTGCCTGAGGATGTAAAGCGTCACCAGCGTCGCGCTCAGCAGCATCCCGATGCGGGCCCACATCAGTGGCACCAGCCAGCAGGATATGCCGATGCTTATCCACATGGTGGCGATGGCGTATACCTTGCCCTTGAGCGGAATACCGTTCCCATCCAGGTAGTCACGAAACCACGGACCGAGCCGTGGGTGGCCTACCAGCCAGTCATAGAAACGTTGCGAGCTACGCACGAAACAGGCCGCGGCCAGCAGCAGGAATGGCGTGGTCGGCAGGACGGGCAGGAAGATGCCGACGACGCCCAGCACAACGGCCAGCCAGCCGACGCCGAGCAGGATCGATCGGATCAGAGGGTTGCGATGCTGCCGGATATCGCGATGGGCCATGGTACTAGTCAGCCCGGTTCTTCGATTCGCTGCGATCTGTGCTCGGCTGGCTCACGTCAGCGTCGTCAGATATTCGCGATGGGCATCGAAATGTGCAGAACAATGCCTTTCCCTCCTGTGGTGCTAGCCAGCGGGACAGGTCCGGCAATGGGGCGACGCGCCGGCGACTGCGCTCCGGCAGTCGCACCGTTGCAGGTGAGCGTGACGCTCACCTTGACGCTTGGCCACGTCGCAGCCGGTCAGTGGCGACGCGGCTTGAGCAGGGCCGGCTTTTCCTCAGGGGCATGGCAGATCAGGTAGAGGGCCGTCAGTAGCTCAGGGATCTGCGCCACCATTTCGTCGACCAGCTCGGGGTTGTCGGCGATATCGGCGAATTCCGGTTGCTCGTCGAACAGGCCCGAACCGACCATGATCGGCAGCAGCAGCTCGCTGACTTCCTCTTCGGAGTCCTCGAACCAGATCGCCTCGCGCATGAACACGCCTTCCATGAAGCCGATGCACCAACCGCGCAGATCGGATTCGTCCGGCTCTTCACCCAGGTCCAGTTCGCACGGCAGTTCCATGTCCTCGTCACTGGCCAGCTGGCGAGCAATATGTGCCTTGAGCTGAACCAGCGTGGCCTCGATGGCTTCGCGCTCGGTGTCGTCCTTGTACTTGGGTGGTTCGGAGAACAGCGCGTCGATCCATTCACGCTCGGGCACCTGTTCGGAGCAGATGCACAGCGCTGTTAGGTAGCCATGGGCGGCGATGTAATCCAGTGCTTCCTCGTGCAGGTCATCTGCATCAAGAAAGACTTGCAGGCGGGCGAGTTGCTCGGCGAATGACATCGGGAACTACCTTGGGGGCTGGAAGACAACCCGGATTCTAGACGAGGCGCGGGGCGCAGGCTACTCGTGCCTTCGGATGACGCCTCGTCCGTATTGGCCGCGCGATCCTGAACTCCATGGTTCGCTCGCGTATACTGCGCGCCTTGTTTCGGAGACCGGCATGCTCGACCAGGCACAGCGCATCCTTAAAGACGTATTCGGCTACGACGCGTTTCGTGGCAACCAGGGCGCGATCATCGAGCGTGTCGGCAGTGGCGGCGATGCGCTGGTATTGATGCCGACCGGTGGCGGCAAGTCCCTGTGCTACCAGGTTCCGGCGCTCTTGCGCGAAGGACTGGCGGTGGTGGTTTCGCCGCTGATCGCGCTGATGGACGACCAGGTCGCGACACTCGACGAGCTGGGCGTCTCGGCCGTTGCGCTCAACTCGACGCTGAGCGCCGATGAGCAGCGCGAGATCGCTGAGCGCATCCGGCGCAATGAGATCAAGATGCTCTATCTCGCGCCTGAGCGGCTGGTGCAGCCCCGCATGCTGGCGTTCCTGCAGCGGCTGGATATCGCCCTGTTTGCCATCGACGAGGCCCATTGCGTCTCCCAGTGGGGGCACGACTTCCGTCCCGAGTACATGCAGCTGGGCCAGCTGGCCGAACTGTTTCCTGGCGTGCCGCGTATTGCGCTGACCGCGACGGCGGACAAGCGGACGCGGGAAGAAATCGTCCAGCGTCTGCATCTGGAGAACGCCGAACGGTTTCTCTCCAGTTTCGACCGACCGAACATCTTCTATCGCATCGTGCCCAAGGAGCAGCCGCGCAAGCAGCTGCTGGGTTTCCTAGCCGAGCGCCGCGGCGATGCTGGCATTGTCTATTGCATGTCGCGCAAGAAGGTCGATGACCTGGCTGCGTTCCTCAGCGAGCAGGGCTTTCCGGCACTGCCTTACCACGCGGGCCTGCCCAACGAGCTGCGCGCCTATCACCAGAAGCGTTTCCTCAACGAGGAAGGCCTGATCATGGTCGCGACCATCGCCTTCGGCATGGGGATCGACAAGCCCAACGTGCGCTTCGTCGCCCACCTTGATCTGCCCAAGTCGCTGGAAGCCTACTATCAGGAAACCGGACGGGCAGGGCGCGACGGGCTGCCTGCCGACGCCTGGATGGCCTATGGCCTGCAGGATGTGATCTTCCTCAAGCAGATGCTCAACAACTCAGAGGGTGATGAGCGGCACAAGCGGGTCGAGCAGCACAAGCTCGATGCCATGCTGGCGCTTTGCGAGGAAACCCGCTGCCGGCGCCAGGCGCTGCTCGCGTATTTCGATGAAGAGCTACCCAACCCCTGCGGTCATTGCGACAACTGCGTCGATGGCGTGCAGACCTGGAATGCCACCGAGCCCGCCCGTCAGGCGCTATCGGCGATCTACCGCAGCGGCCAGCGTTACGGCGTCGGCCATCTGGTGGACATCCTCCTCGGGCGTGACAATGACAAGGTCCGCGGCTTGGGCCATCAGCATCTGTCGGTGTTCGGTATGGGCAAGGCGCTGGCTGAGGCCGAGTGGCGTTCGCTGTTTCGCCAGCTGGTGGCGCGCGGGCTGGCGGACGTCGACCTGGATGGTTTCGGCGGGCTGCGTCTGAGTGACAGCTGCCGGCCGTTACTGCGTGGAGAGGTGAACCTCGAACTTCGCCGTGATCTGACCAGCAAGGCACCGAAGCCGGCAGCCAGTGCCGCCAGCCAGCTGGTGCGCAGCGAGGAACGGGAAACCTGGGAAGCGCTGCGCACCTTGCGCCGCAAACTGGCCGAAGAACACGGTGTGCCGCCGTATGTGATTTTCCCGGATGCCACGCTGCTGGAGATGCTACGCAGCCAGCCGGCCTCGCTGTCGGACATGGCCACCATCAGCGGTGTCGGCGCGCGCAAGCTGGAGCGCTACGGTCAGGCCTTCCTGGAGGTTCTGCAAGGCAGCGTCGAAGTGGCCAAGTCACCTGCCGATCTGCGACACGAATTGATCACGCTGGCGCGCGCCGGCATGACGCCTGCACAGATCGCGCGTCAGCTCGACTGCAGTGAGAAGAACGTCTACGCGATGCTCGCCGAAGCCATCGGTCTGCAACAGCTGAGCCTGGAACAGGCGCTGGATCTGCCCGAGGATCTGCTCGGGGAAATCCAGGAGGCCTTTCTCGACGGCGAGGGCGAGCTGCCACCGGTGGGCGCCGTGGCCGAGCAGTTCGCTGGGCGGGTACCCGAACAGGTGCTTTATTGCGTGCGTGCCGCACTGCAGGTCGAGTTCGAATTGTAACCAGGTGCATCCTGCAGCTCGGTCTGAAGCTGCTGCGACAGCGGGTGTCTGCCGGGCTGCAACGCCCGCCGTGCCATCATTACGACTTCTGTCGCTCGATCAGGGATCGAAGGTCGTCTTGCCTGCTTTCCGGAGCTGTGGTTAGCTCACTAATAATTAGTTTTTGCAGGAATGGCCGTACATGTACGCCGAGCAACATCGCTTTGCCATGCAACTGGCGCAACTTTCTCGTGGCTGGCGCGCTGAACTGGATCGACGCCTGGCTGATCTCGGACTCTCGCAGGCACGCTGGCTGGTGCTGCTGCACCTGGCCCGTTTCGATCACGAACCCACCCAGCGCGAGCTGGCCCAAAGCGTTGCCGTTGAAGGGCCGACGCTGGCCCGCTTGCTCGATAGTCTCGAAGCGCAGGGGCTGGTGCATCGCAAGGCGTCTGCAGAGGATCGCCGGGCCAAACGCATTTCCCTGGGTGCGCCGGCACGGCCGCTGATCGAGAAGATCGAGGCTATTTCCACACAGGTGCGTCAGGAAGCCTTTGCCGGGATCGACGAGGAGGATCTGCGCAAGTGCCAGCAGGTGCATGCACGGATCCTGGCCAATCTCGACCGGCGCTGATCCAGGCCGGGCACGCCGGTCTAAAAGCTGCGCCCAAGATTCATGTACAGCGCCTGTTCGTCCTCGTCATTGAAGCCGTAGCCGAAGTTCAGTGGCCCCAGTGGCGTGTCGTAGCCGAGAAAGATGCTCGCGGCGTTGATATAGCCGCTGTCGAAGGCATTGTCGGCATTCCAGGCGCGACCGCGCTCCAGTGATCCACCGAGATAGAGCGGGAAGTCCAGCGGCTGAAACGCTCGCGGCGTCACGCGACGGTAGTACACCATGCGCGCCAGGCTGACGTTCTGGCCGGCCAGGGCATCCTGACGGAAGCCCGACAGCTGACGCGCGCCGCCAAGCAGAAAGCTCGACGTCACCACTTCCGCGTCATCCAGCGTGCGACCGTAGCGCCCACCGAGCACCCAGGTGTTGGCACCGTGACTGAGTGCCTTGTCCAGCTTGAGGTGCCACTGTCGATAACGCTGGTCCGAACTCAGGCTGGGATCGTACTGACGCATGGTCAGGCGGATATCCTCGCCTTCGCGGGGAAAGTCGATGTTGTCGAGAGTGTCGAACGAGTACTGCAGCTCGTAGTAGCCCTCGGTAAAGCTGAAGTCGGGTAGATCCTGTTCGCCGATTCGCACATCGGCCTCACCCCAGGCCTGGCCGATTCCAAAGCGGATCTCGCCATTGTTGGCGATCTGTCTGCCGAGATTGAGACCGTAGCCGTAGCGTTGCAGGCGGTACTCGGCAATCGGATCGTTGTCGAGAATGGACTCGACGTTCTGCGCCTCGACGAACAGATTCGGCGCGACGAACCAGCGCGAGCCGGCATCCAGTGGCTGGTAGAACTCGCTGTAGAGTTCCTGCCGATCACCCAGCTGCAGGCGGGTAAGCCACTCGGCACCCAGTTCGTTGATGCCGTTCTTCCGATAACTCGCACCGAGGTTGAATACGCTGTCGCCGCGGAAGTCGTCGGACAGGCTCAGGCCCAGTCGCAGGTAATCGGTGCCGGTGCGCTTCTCGCGGGCGTTGATGACCAACGTATTGCCGAGCTTGCCGCGTTGAACGCGATATTCCACGCGCTCGAAATAGTCCAGGCCATAGAGGGTGCCCATGTCCTTCTGCAGGTCCTCCAGATCCAGCGGTTCACCGAGTGGCTGGCGGACATGCCGGCGGATCACCGCATCGCTGACCTTCGAGTCGTTCTCCACCCTAATAGCGGTGATGACCGGTGTTCGCGGGTCGCTGGAGCGCGCAAGGCTCAGTGCCGGATTGCCACCGGAGGTGATGCGCATTTCGGCAAGACGTCCCTCCAGAGCCAATGTGGCACGGTAGCCGGCATCGACCAGCTGTTCGGCGCGGGCGAAGTCGGTGGAGCCGTAAGCGGCCAATGGCGGCTGGATCAGAAGGTCCTGCGATTGCAGGGTGGCCAACTGCGCTTCGGAGTTGCGGCGGGTCATCATGGTGGTGGTCTGGTTGAGCACGTCGACCACTGTCAGCAATTCTTTGCGCGGCTTGAGCGGCGTGCCGATGTCCACCACGATCAGGCGATCGACGCCCATGTCGCGCGCCACGTCCATCGGGATGTTGTCGACCATGCCGCCATCCACCAGCAGACGGCCGCCCAGCTCCACCGGTGCGAACACGGCCGGAATCGACATGCTGGCGCGAATCACCTGGGGCAGGTGGCCGCTGCGAAAGACCACCTTTTCATCGTTGGCAATATCCGTGGCCACCGCGCGGAAGGGGATCGGCAGCTGGTCGAAGTCGCGGGTGTCGCTGGCGTGCACCAGCAGGCGCTCGAGCAGCAGCGCGAGGTTCTGCCCTTGAATCACGCCCAGCGGCAGGCCGAGGCTGCCGTCGTCGCGGAAGCTGAGCTTCTGCTTGATGAGGAAATCACGGTCATCCTGTTTGCGGCGGTAGGGGATGTCCTGGCGCGGCGGATCGTCGGACAGCACTTGCTGCCAGTCGAGGGTCAATGCCAGGCGCTCGAGTTCCGCAACGCTGTAGCCTGCTGCGTATAACCCGCCGACCACCGCGCCCATGCTGGTGCCGGCGATGGCGTCGATGCGTACGCCTTGCTCTTCCAGCGCCTTGAGCACGCCGACATGAGCCAGCCCGCGCGCCGCACCGCCAGACAGGACGAGCCCGGTCTTCGGCTGAGCCGGCTCGGCGAACAGCGGCGGCAGGGCTAACAGCATCAGCAGGGAAACGAACAGGCGGAGCATGGCTGAACCGGGGAAGGAAGGAGAAGGCGGCTATTATAGGCCGCCGTATCCCCTTCGGAGCTGTCACGAATGACCGCAAGCAAACCGGAAATCGTCATCACCTATTGCACCCAGTGCCAGTGGCTGCTGCGTGCTGCCTGGCTCGCACAGGAGCTGCTGTCGACCTTCGGCGATGACCTGGGCCGCGTCTGTCTGGTGCCCGCCACAGGCGGAACCTTCCATATCAGCTGCGATGGCGTGCAGATCTGGGAGCGCAAGCTCGACGGCGGTTTTCCCGAGGCGAAGGAGCTCAAGCAGCGCGTGCGTGATCGCATCGACCCGCAGCGCTCGTTGGGGCATAACGACCGCTGAGCGTCAGCTGGCCAGTTTCGGAACGACACTCGGCGGGCTTTTCAAGCGGCTGGTAACCACGCTGGCGATGATGATCAAGGCGCCGCCGAGCAGCATGCGCAGTGTTGGCTGCTCGCCGAACAGCCACCAGGCGAAGGCAATGCCGTAGACCGGTTCGAGAGCGAAGATCACCGACGTCGTACGCGCCTTCAGGACCCGCAGGCTAGCGACGAACAGGCTGTGTGCGAGTCCGGTGCAGAGCACGCCGAGCAGAGCCAGCCAGAGCCAGTCCTGCGCGGGTATCGCGGGTATCGTCGACCAGCAGAATGGCAGCAGGGCTGCGAGGATCGCCAGGTTCTGCCAGAGCGCCGAGCGAACCGGATCGAGGCCGCGGGTGACGGCACGGTTGAGCAGCGACAGGAGCGCGAACAGCAGGCCGGAAAGCACACCGTAGAGCAATCCGGCAGTCGGTCCGCTGCTGAGATCGAACGCCGGCGCGACAAGCAGCAGGCCGGCACAGACCAGCCCGACCATGGCGAACTCGATGGCGCGGGTGCGTTCGCGGAACAACAGGCCTTCGAGCAGCACGGTGAAGGCGGGGAAGCTGGCAAAGCCCAGGGTTGCAATGCCGACGCCAGCGATCTTCACTGCGATGAAGAACGTCAACCAGTGCGCACCCAGCAACAGCCCGCCCAAGGCCAGACCGCCACGCTGCCGCCAGTTTGGCGTCGCCCCGCTGGGTCGCAGCAACTGCGCGACCAGCAGCAGGGCCAACACGGCGAACAGCGCACGACCAAAGGTGATGATCAGCGCCGAGCTTTCGGCCAGTTTTCCGAGCACGCCGGACAGGCCGAACATCAGCGCGCCGAGATGGATGGCCAACAGCGCGTTGCGCGGCGTCATGGAACGATCCACCCGAGCGAGTGGTGTGTGCGTGCGGTGTGGTGTGAACGGATGAGTAGGGTCATGGCTACCTGAACCTTGCGAATCAGGACCATGCTAGGCCGTGGCTTGGAGTGTGTCTGTCGCGTCAGTCACCGGTTTTGTCGAGCAACTCGCGTCGCAGTGCGCGCGGTGTGCAGCCTCGTGCGCGAACCAGTGCGGCGGTGAAGGCGCTTTGCGAGGCATAGCCCACCTGCGCGGCGATCTCGCCGATCGGCAGGCGGGTGTCGTGCAACAGCGCCTCGGCATGCTGCAAGCGGCGCTGGCGTACGTGTTCCATCGGCGTTCGGCCCGTCTCGCGAAGAAAGCGCGCGTGCAGACCAGCCACCGACAACCCGGCGATACGGGCCAGGTCGGCAACCTGAAGCGGGTGGGATAGATGCTGATCGATGAAGGCGTCGATAGCGGCGATCGGCAGGGCGTGTTGGTCATGGTGGATATGTTGTCCACTGGCCAGGCTGGCGAGCAGGAGTACGGCGCCCTGTTCGGCAATCAATGGATCATTGATCGGGCTGTGCGCCAGCCAGGCGACCAGGCGCTGCTGGCTGGCGTTCAGGCGCACGGTATCCGGTCGATCGATCAGACGCAGGCTGGGTTCGGTGTGGTGGCCCAAGCGCTGACGAACCCAGCTCTCCGACGGGAGATCGAGCACCAGGCAGTGACTGCCGGTGACACTGGCACAGGCATGGTGAGTGGCGGACGGAATTACCGCGAGACTCTGCTCGCCGACGTGGCTGCCCCGCCCGGCAATCTCGAATTCCAGTAGTCCTTTCAGGCCGAACACCAGTTGCGGATGTTCGTGGCTATGGGCGATGAGGTGGTGATGGTAGTTGCGCAGCGATAGCATCTGGCGGCTGTCCCGAAGCAGGCCCGCTGACCAGTGGTCTGTGCGGTGAGTTGGTTGAGGCTAGTTCGGGTGAACATGGCTCCGAGACAAGGCGCTGCGACGAGTCATAGCGGGCTATGGCGAGGAGCTGCAACACCGTATCGGGGCCTTGGGCGCCGAAATTGACCAACTGAACTTACCGAACAGACCACTTGGCCAAATTCGGTTAGTCGACGGCTGGCCGCCAGCGGTCAGAGAATCAGAGGATGACCTTGTCGCGAAGTTTCTCGGCCGCTTGCTGCAGTGCCTGAATCACGCGCTCCTTGTCGAAGTTCTGCACGCCGTTGGTATCCAGGTACATGGAGAAGCCGGGGAGTTCGTGCTCGACGAAACTGCAGGTGGCGCCAAGGTCGCGGCGGAAGTCCACCACCTGGTAGATCTGCACCGGGCGGGAGAAACCCTTGACCGCGATCTGGCCCTTGTCGCGGCACATGATGACGTCCTTGATCAGCGAATAGGTTTCGTGGGAGATCAGGATCTCGCTGGCCTCGGCGGCGCTTTCAAGACGGCTGGCCAGGTTCACTTCGCGCCCGATGATGGTGTAGTCCATGCGCGTATCGGCGCCGAAGTTGCCCACCGTGCAATAACCGGTGTTGATGCCCATGCGGATTTCCATGGGTTTGGTAATGCCCTGTGCGCGCCATTGCTGGCGCAGCACCTTCATGTGTTTGCGCATGGCGATGGCCATGGAAACCGCTGCCACCGCGTCTTTCTTGGCACCCTGGCTAGAAGGGTCACCGAAGAACACCATCACGCAGTCGCCGACGAACTTGTCGATGGTGCCACCGTACTTCAGGGCAATCTTTGACATCTCGTTTAGGTAGTTGTTGAGCAGGTCGGTAAGGGCCTCGGCCTCCAGTTCCTCGGCCAGCTCGGTGAATCCCTTGATGTCGGAGAAGAACACGGTGAGCCGCTTGCGCTGGGTTTCCAGGCGAACGCTTCGCTTGCCGGTGAAGATCGACTCCCACACCTGGGGCGAGAGGTACTTGGCGAGGTTGCGTGCCAGGCGCGCGGCCTTGGCCTGCTCCGTTTCGATCTCCTTGCGCGCCTGGGCGAGGCGCTGGCCCTGCTGGTGCACGAAGTAGGCGGTGGCGCATATGTAAAAGGTCGTGAACAGGATGCTCACCAGTGAAACCAGCGGCGGTGTGGTACCGCGGTAGCTCAGGGGAACCACGAGAAAGGCCAGGCCGATCCCGACACCCGCGCAGATCAGCGAGATGGCGAGGTTGCGCAGGCTGCCGCTCACCAGCGCGCTGAAGCTGAGCGTCAGCAGAAACATCAGGCTGGGCACGATCGAGAAACCGAGCAGCAATATGCCGGCACCGGCGTTCAACGCATCCAGACAGAGCAGAGCCAGCGCCGTACGCTCGGGATGATCGCGCTTGAAGCGATAGCTCAGGTGGTAGGCCAGGTGTGGATAGAGCAGGGTGTACGGCACCATCCACAGCAGGTCCATCGAGAAATACTGGGTGTAGGTACCAGCTGCAAGCGTGGCGGCGCAGATCAGGTAGGCGAGCACGCGGGAGTAGTACTCGCGCAACGGGCGAGTGGCGAGGCCATTGCGGCGCTCAACCGGAGTGGATGTCATGTGTGCGTACGATCCCTGGTAGTTTTTTCGACGCCGTTCTCTCGCGCCTTGCAGACTGACGCCAGGCTCGATCGTCGGGTCACCCTGCGAAGGCGACAGCTTTCGAGCACATCAGCGACAGCCTCGCGATCACGGGGCCAGCTCGGCGATGGTCGGCCCGCGCGAAAGCCGTCAGATCATAACCAAGCAACGCCGCATCGCCAAACCAGAGGATGAAAACAATGATGGCACCGGTCGGATAGCCGCTGTCATCAGGCTCAGAAGCGAATCCGGCCCGTCAGCATGTCCTTGAACATTACCCAGTCGCCGAGAAAGCTGTAGAGCGGATACTGGAATGTCGCCGGCCGGTTCTTCTCGAAGATGAAGTGGCCGACCCAGGCGAAGCCATAACCGGCCACCGGCATCGCCAGCAACCAGAGCCACTGCTGGGTAAGGAGTGCGTAGCCAAGTATGCCCAGCACCAGCAGGCTACCGACGAAGTGCAGGCGACGGCAGGTGGGGTTGCTGTGCTCGGCGAGATAGAACGGATAGAAATCGGCAAAGCGGCTGAAGCGTTCGGCGGTTTGCGTACTCATGGCGTACCTCCTGTTATTGTCGCGCACAGACTAGTCATCGCTAACCTTGCGTGTCAGTGACAATCAGGGCCAGTTTAGTAGCCTTAGGCGCAGCTGCCCCACCTATCGAAGAACAAGAAAACCCCATGACCGAACGCACCACTTCCTCGAGCTGGGCGCTGAGTATCGTCCAGGCCCTGGAATCCGCCGGGATCGATTGCCGCCAGTTGTTCATTGAGCTGCATCTGGACTATGCCGCTCTGGACGACCCCGACGCGCGCTTTGCCCAGGATGACATGACGCGCCTTTGGCAACGCGCGGTGGCGGTTTCCGGTGACCCCGCCATTGGCCTGAACATGGCGCGCCAGGCGCGGCCGGCTGCACTGAACGTGGTCGGTTATGCACTGATGTCCAGCCGCAATCTCAAGGAAGGCTTCGCCAGATTGGTGCGCTACCAGCGGATCATCGCCGAGGGTGCCGATCTGGATTTCCAGCCCTGCGCACAGGGCTATCGGTTGAGTCTGACGATAATCGGCGACCGCTTGCCGCCAGCTAGGCAAAGTGCCGAAGGCTCCCTGGCAGGCTGCCTGACATTCTGCCGCTGGCTCACCGGAACGCCGTTGCTGCCGCTGGAAGTCAGCTTTCAGGGCCAACCGCCGGATGATCTGGAGCCCTATCGGCAGCTGTTCCAGGCGCCTTTGCGCTTCGACGCGCGTCGCTACGCGTTGCTGTTTCGCGAAGAGGATGTGGAAATGCCGTTGCCGACCGCCAATGAAGCGCTGGCGCAATTGCATGATCGTTTCGCCGGTGAGTACCTCTCGCGCTTCTCCGACAGCAAAGTTATGCATCGCGCGCGGCAGATACTCTGTCGATTGCTGCCGCAGGGCGAGCCCAGGCGCGAAGTCGTGGCGCAGGCGCTGTGCCTGTCGGAGCGCACCCTGCAGCGGCGTCTGCAGGAGGAGGGCAGCAGCTTCCAGCAATTGCTCGACGATACGCGTCGCGATCTGGCGGTGCAGCACCTCGCCCAGCCGGACCTGGCGCCGCTGGAAATCGCCTATCTGCTTGGCTTCGCCGATCCGAGCAATTTCTACCGGGCGTTCAAGCGCTGGTTCGGCGTCACGCCCGGCGAATACCGTCTGGCCGCGCGCTCACGCCAGTAGGAACCTGTGAAAGCCCACATAGCCTTAGCTAGAGCAGATCGGTTACTTATATGCGCCTTTCCATGATGGAGTGACCCAATTGGCCACCAGCCTGCTCGCGTTAATAGACGATATTGCGACCATACTCGACGACGTCTCGCTCATGACCAAGGTGGCGGCCAAGAAGACCGCTGGCGTACTGGGCGACGATCTGGCACTCAATGCGCAGCAGGTGACCGGGGTGAATGCCGACCGGGAACTGCCTGTGGTGTGGGCAGTGGCCAAGGGCTCGTTTCGCAACAAGGCGATCCTGGTCCCCGCTGCGCTGCTGATCAGTGCCTTTCTGCCCTGGGCAATCACACCGCTGTTGATGCTCGGCGGCGCGTTTCTCTGTTACGAGGGGTTCGAGAAGCTGGCGCACCGCTTCCTTCATAGCGATGACAGCGATCACGCGGAGACGGTGAAGGCGCTCGCCGACCCGTCCGTGGACATGGTGGCGTTCGAGAAGAAAAAGATCAGCGGCGCGGTGCGTACCGACTTCATCCTCTCCGCCGAAATCATCGCCATCACCCTCGGCACGGTCGCGGCCGCGTCGTTCAGTCAGCAGGTCATGGTTCTGGTGGGCATCGCCATCCTGATGACGATAGGCGTCTACGGGCTGGTAGCCGCCATCGTCAAGCTCGACGATCTTGGTCTGGCCCTGAGCAAGCGGGCCAGCGGTGTGGCCAGCGCCATCGGGCGCGGCATTCTGAGCGTCGCGCCGTGGCTAATGAAGTCGCTGTCGGTCATCGGCACCGCTGCAATGTTCATGGTGGGCGGCGGCATCCTCACCCACGGCATTCGCGCCGTGCATCATTTCATCGAGAACAGCGCCCACGAAGCGCTCGGACTGCCCTATATCGGAGCGGTACTCGGCGGCCTGTTGCCGACGCTGCTCGACGCCGCATTCGGCATCGTCGCCGGCGGCGTGGTATTGGCGTTGGTTACGCTTGGCGGCCGGCTGTTCAAGCGCGGCTCCGGCACTGCGGCCTGAGTCAGTGGCGCCAGAAGGCCGGGGTCAGCAGCACCAGCACCGTGATGATCTCCAAGCGTCCCAGCAGCATGCCGATCGACAGCAGCCATTTTGCCGTGTCGGGCAGTGTGGAAAAGTTGCCGGCTGGCCCGATGATCTCGCCTAGCCCCGGGCCGACGTTGCAGACCGCGGTCGCCGCGCCCGTGAGCGCGGTGATCGGGTCGAGGCCCAGCAGCGCCAGGCACAGCGCCAGCACGCCGATGGTCATGGTGATGAAGAAGGAAAAGGTCAGGATCGAGCGAACGATTTCCTCGTCCAGATTGTGCCCGTTGTACTGCTGGCGGATTACCGCACGGGGGTGAATCAGCTGCTTGAAGTTGGCGCGTAGCAGCGAGTAGGCCACCTGGAAGCGGAACATCTTTAACCCGCCCGACGTCGAGCCCGAGCAGCCGCCGACGAAGGTCAGGTAGAAGAATGCCATCACGGCGAAACCGCCCCACTGGGTGTAGTCATCCACCGCGAAACCGGTCGTGGTAACCACGGAAACCACGCTGAAGGTCACGATGCGCAGTGCATCCAGCGCCGGAATGTCATTGTTCAGCCAATACCAGCCGCTGAACAGCACGCTGGTGATGGTGAGCATCAGGACGAAGCCTCGCACCTGCTGATCCCTGAGCAGCGCCGTGCGATGGCCTCGCAAGGTCATCACGTAGAGGGTGAACGGCAGGCTGCCGACGATCATGAAGAAGACCGCTACCCAGTGCGCGGACGGCCCGAACTTGCCCATCGATGCATCGGAGGTGGAAAAGCCGCCAGTGGCGACGGTCGACATCGCATGGTTGATGGCATCGAACATGCTCATGCCGGTCAACAGGAAGGCCAGAAACGCGGCGACGGTAAACGTCACGTAGATGACCAGCAGGTACTGCCCGGCCACGTGCGAGCGCGGCATCACCTTCTCCGACCAGTCCGAGGACTCGGTCTGGAACAGCCGCATGCCACCGACTCGCAGCAGCGGCAGAATCGCGATCGCCATGCCGATGAAGCCGATGCCACCCAGCCAGTGCAGCAGCGAGCGCCACATCAGCAGCCCGGGCGATGCGCTATCCAGTCCCGAGAGCACTGTGGCGCCAGTGGTGGTGATACCGGACATGGTTTCGAAGAAGGCGTCCGAATAGCTGATGTGCTGAATCAGCATCAGCGGCAAGGCGGCGAAACAGCAGACCACCATCCAGCTGATCGTGGTCAGGAAGTACATGTCGCGCGGCCGCAGGTTGGTGTTGGCAGGTCTACCCGGTGCGACAAGGGCGAAGCCGCAGGAAAAGGTGATCAGACTGCCCCAGATGAATGCCTGCAGGTCATCGGTGCGTTCGAATGCCAGCAGGGTCAGCATCGGAATGATCATGCTGACGGCCAGGGTGATCAGGAAAATGCCGAGGATGAAACCGATGATGCGTAAGGTCGGCAGGGCCATGTAGAGGGTGCTCGGCACGGTGAAAGAGGGCGGACATTCTACTCGCGTCGCTCCGCCAGTAAACCGCCCGACGGCTGGTAGAAAAATGTTTTCTCGGCAGCCGCGGAGCCTCTTCCCAAGCGCAGCGCCATGAATAGAATAGCCGCCCGGGCGCCGGCCCATTTCCGGTCTCTGGGTGTTCACCTTTCATGTCAATCGACAATCCCTGCCTCACGTGCGGCGCCTGCTGCGCGTACTTTCGTGTGTCCTTCTATTTTGGTGAATGCGTTTCTGCCGGCGGTGCGGTGCCGGACCAGCTGACGGTTCAGGTTTCGCCGTTTCATGTGGCCATGCTCGGGACCGAGAGCAAGCCTGCGCGCTGCGTCGGACTGCTGGGCGATGTCGGTTGCGGCGTGCGCTGCAGCATGTACGAGCAGCGTTCGAGCACCTGCCGCGAATTCGAGGCGTCCTGGGAGAACGGCGAGCACAATGCGCATTGCGACGCGGCGCGGGCGGCGCACGGCCTGCCACCGCTGGTGCCGCCGCTGCAGCCGCAGCTCTCGCCGGATCGGGTGGCTTGACCTGGTGGGCTGTTTGGTAAATTCGGTTGGTCAATTTCGGATGACCATGGCCCCGATACTGTGTTGCTGCTCCTTGCCGTAAGCCCACTATGACTCGTCGCAGCGCCTTGTCTCGGATCCATGTTCGTCCGAACTTGCCTCAACCAACTCACTGCACGGGCCACCAGCGCCGGCCGGCGCGTTGTTTGAGCTGTCGGCCGGCCATCACTCGCGGTACGTCGCCAACACCCTCTAGAATGTCCGACCCTTTCAGGAGGTAATGGATGGACGCTCTGGACCCGTTGCTCAACCGTGTATCTGTCACTCGCCTATGCGAGCCGGCACCCGATGCCGATCAACTCGATCTGCTTTTTCGTGCAGCCTTGCGTGCGCCGGATCACGGCCAGTTGCACCCCTGGCGCTTCCTGACGGTCGAGGGCGATGCGCGCGGCAAGCTCGGTGAGCTATTTGCCGACGCTCTGCAGGCCCGGCAGACCGATGCCTCGGACGAAGCGCTGCAGAAGGCGCGCAACATGCCGCTGCGTGCGCCGATGTTGATCGTGGTGATCGCCAGTCCGAAGGCGCACCCGAAAGTCCCGGAAGGCGAACAGGTGCTGGCTGCCGGCTGCGCGGCGCATGGTCTGCTGTTGGCCGCCCATGCTCAGGGGATTGGCGCGGTGTGGCGCACCGGTGAGTTCGCCTATGACCCGCATGTAATGAAGGGGCTGGGCCTGGCCGAGCAGGAACGTCTGCTGGGCTTCCTGTACCTGGGCACGCCGGAGGGCCGCATCCGTAGCGCTCCGGTGCTCGAGCCCGAGGCTTTCGTCAGCGCCTGGAACGGTCAGTGATGGGCCTGAATTTCTGACACCGTGCTTGCTGCGTTTGCCAACGGCAGACGCAGGCTCGCGATAAAGCCGCCATCGGGGTGGTTAGCCAGCTGCAGCTGCCCACCGTGGCGCTCGGCCGCACGGCGGGCGATGGCCAATCCGAGGCCATGCCCGGCTGCCGTTTGTCCTGGCGCTCGGAAGAAGGGTTGGCTCAGTTGCGGCAGGTGTTCGTCGGCGACTCCTGGCCCGTGGTCGCGCACACTCAGTACCAGCTCGTCACCGTCGCGCTGCGCGCGCAGCTCCACGGGCACGCCCTCGGGGTTGAAGCGCAGGGCGTTGCGCAACAGATTGTCCAGCGCACGTTCGAGCATTTCCGTCCAGCCAGTGAATGCCAGGCCTGGCTCGACCCGGCTGTCGATACGCTGAGCGGGCGCGACGATCCGGGCGTTGTCCTCCAGTTGTTCGAACATCGCTGGCAGGTCGACGGCCGTTGTCGTGCCGGGTTCCGCATCCAGGCGCGAGAGTTCGAGAATCTCGCTGATCAACGCTTCCAGCCGATCGCATTCCTTGGCCAGTCGCGGCCAGATCACTTCGCGTTCGCTCGGGCTGGCGCGTTCGGCCAGTGCCTGGGCAATGCGCAGGCGCGCCAGCGGTGAGCGCAGTTCATGGGATACGTCGCGCAATAACTGGCGCTGACTGCCGATCAGCGCCTGCAGCCGTGCGCCCATGCGGTTGAAATCGCTCGCCAGCACGCCGAGTTCGTCGCGCCGTGTTGCCAGGCGGGCAAGGGACTGCTGCTGATAGCTGGTCTGTCCCAGATCGTGCACGGCACGGCGCAGGCGATCCAAAGGGCGGGTAATGGACAGCGTCAGTAGCAGGCTGAAACCGGTGAGTACCACCAGCGCGATGCCCAGCGCACTGAGCGGCCAGGCCAGGCTGCCGCGATGCCAGGCCTGCAGTTCGGGATAGGGAATGCGGTAGATGAACAGGTAGGTTTCACCGCTGGTCGGGCTGGTGTAGTCGGCGGTGAGGCGTCGCCAGGGCAGTGGGCGCTCGCGATCCTGATGGCGCGCCTCGAAGGCGGCGGCGCGGGCGGGGAAGGTGCCGCGGATGATCGGTTGGCCGTTTTCCGCCAACACCTGTACATCGACCCGTGCACGATGGCGGTGTTGTTCCAGCAGGCGCTGTGCAGCCAGCGGGCCCTGGCGCTCGTAGACCTCGGTCCAGGTTTCGGCGAGACCTTGCAGCGCCGGGTGGCGGCCGAGAATCCAGGCGTCCTGGTTCAACGCATGGCCGAGCAGCATGGCCAGACCGGCAACCAGTGCAATGGCCAGCCAGAAGGTTGCGAGTATGCGCCAGAACAGTGATCGCACTGGGTCTCTCCACGGCAAAGCCCGGCAGCTCCCACCGGCGTTCTGAACGCTTGGCGGAGCCTGTCGGGCAGGTTTCAGGAAGGGCGCAGATCAGTTCTTCTGATCGCGGTCCGCTTTCCATTTGAGGAACTCGGCACGTTCGGCGCGCTTTTCTTCCATCTTCTTCATGCCTTCGTCGAAGGCCTTGTGCTGCTCGGGCTTGAGCAGCGCGCGCATGCTCTGGTGGGTCTTCTCGCGGCTGGCGTCGAGATCGTTCTGCATGGCCTTGCGCTCGGCTTCGGGCAGCTTGTCGAGGTAGCGCTGGGTGATCTGCTGGCGCTGCCGCATCTGCTCGCCCATCAGCTTGCGCATTTCGCGTTGCTGGTCCTTTGTCAGGTCCAGGTCCTGAAACATGTGCGGGGCGTTCTTGCCGCCGTGATGACCGTCCTGCATGCCGCCAGGCATGGCGAAAGCGAGGGTCGGAACGGCAGCGGCGAACAGCAGGGCTACGAGTGATTTGCGCATGGTGAAAACTCTCCTGTGTAGGGAAACCGGCCATACCGACGCGTTGCTCATTGGCGGCAGGTCTGTGACCGGATGAGTTCAGTCTACGCAGGGCAAGGTCAAGGGCGGTCAGCTCAGGGTAAAGCCTCGGTAAAGACGATCAGACGGCGTACAGATAGCCGCGACTGCGCAGGGCGACGATCCGTGGGCTGCCGTCGGCGTGCGGACCAAGCTTGCGCCGCAGGTTGCTGACGTGCATGTCGAGGCTGCGGTCGTAGAGGGTGAGCTTGCGTCCCAGGGCGTGCTGGGCAAGGGTCTGCTTGTCGATCGGCTCGCCCGGTTGCGCGAGCAGCGTTTCGAGGAGGCGGCCTTCGGAGAGCGTCAGGCTGACGTCATGACCGCCGACGCTGGCCACGCCGCGTGCCGGGCTGTAGCAAAGATCGCCGAACTCGACCTGGCTGGGCGTCGCGGTTGGCTGGCTGCGGCGCAACACGGCACGCAGGCGTGCGGTGAGCTCGCGCGGGTCGCAGGGCTTGGCCAGGTAATCGTCTGCGCCAAGTTCGAGGCCGAGAATCCGATCCAGCGGCTCGCCGCGACCCGACAGCATCAGCACCGGCAGATCGGGATGTTCACTGCGCAGTTGCTTGAGCAGCTCCAGGCCACTGCCGTCGGGCAGCATCACGTCCAGGACCACCGCGGCTGGCTGGTGCTGCGCCAGCGCCTGGCGTGCACTGTTGCCATCGTGGCAGGCATGGGCGACGAAACCTTCCTGAGCGAGCCAGCTGGTCAGCAGCTCGCAGAGTTCTTCGTCATCGTCGATAAGCAGCAATTCACTCATGTCGGCTCAGGTACTCAGTTGAGCCACTGGCGTCGACGGCGACCGCGCGTGACCAGCAGGCCCAGGGTGAAACTGACGACCCCGACAGCACCACCGACGGCGAACCACTGTTGCTGTTCGTTCAACATCGCGGGCAGCACTTTTGCCTGCTCGGTCTGCAACTGCAGGCGCAAGCGGCGATTTTCCTCGCGCAGACGCAGCAGCAAGGCCTCCGTGGTGTCGGTGCTCGGGCCGGCAGGCTCTGGCTCGGCTACGGCGTCAAGCTCGTCGTATTCGGCGGGGTCGCCGGGCTCGGTCACCGGAACAGCAGGTTCCGTTATTGCTTCCTCGGCATACAGCGCCGGGGTGAGCAGGGTCAGGGCAAACAGCAGGGCAAGCGATCGTTGACGCATCGGAACTCCTATTTCCTTACGAGGCCGTGGGCTGCCAGCGGCCGGGCTATTCCCTGCTGTGTCGGCTCAGGGCAGTACTTTCTTGAAGGGCTTGACCACCACGTTCACGTATACGCCGGCGGACTTGTACGGATCGGCGTCGGCCCACTGCTGCGCGGCTTCCAGCGAATCGAACTCGGCGACTACCAGACTGCCGCTGAAGCCGGCTTCGCCCGGGTCGTTGCTGTCGATGGCTGGGTGCGGGCCGGCGAGAACCAGACGGCCTTCGTTCTTCAGCTGCTCCAGGCGTGCCAGGTGGGCCGGGCGAGTGGCGAGGCGGTCCTGCAGGGAATTCGGTGCGTCGGTGGCGATAACGGCGTAGAGCATGGTCGATCCTCGTTCGCGTAGGGGCGTATATAAAAAAGTACAGAAAGCCCGGCATGGGGACAGTGCCGGCGCGGCTTCTGTGTCGCGCGGGTCCAGGCGCTACAATGGACCGCGCCGTGCAGCGCGGCATCATAGCAAACGGCGCTTGCGACGGAAGCGCTGCGCTTTCCCCCGCTGCAGCGGTTGATGGCACGCAGGATCGTATCGGCGGTCGAAGCAAGAGCGGTTTGCGGCGCCTGCAGCGCTGGCTGGCCGTAATGACGGTGACGACACGAGCCAAAGCGCCGGTGCGGCGTTAGACTAGTCGGCCGTTTGCGCCGGAGCACCCCGTCTTTCGGGCCGGTGAAGCCTCACCGCCGCAGGCTTACGGATTCTTATCGAGGTGTCTGCATCTCACTGGAGCGCGTTACCAGATGATTGTCGATCTGCATTGCCACAGCACCGCCTCGGACGGCGCGCTGGCGCCTGCCAAACTGGTGGAGCGAGCCCATGCGCGTGGTATCGAGATGCTGGCGCTCACCGACCACGACACGGTCGACGGCCTTGCCGAGGCGCGGGCAACTGCGCAGGCGCTCGGCATGCAGCTGGTCAATGGCATCGAGCTTTCTTGCCTGTGGAACGGGGCTACCATTCATGTATTGGGCTACGCCTTCGACGCTGATGCACCTGCGCTGCAGCAGGCGATCGCGCAACTGCACGAAGGCCGTTGGCGCCGGGCCGAACTGATCGGCCAGCGCCTCGAAGCGAAGGGGATGCCGGGTGCGCTGGAAGGCGCGCGGGCGCTTCAGCAGGAACTCGGCGACAGTGGCAACGCACCGGCGCGGCCGCATTTCGCCGATTTTCTCGTGCGTGCCGGTCATGTCCGCGACCGTGCCGAAGCGTTTCGCAAATGGCTGGGTTCGGGCAAGCTCGGCGACGTCAAGCAGCATTGGCCGAGCCTGGAGCAGACGGTCCAGACCTTGCGTGACGCAGGTGCGTGGATCAGCCTGGCGCACCCGTGGCAGTACGATTTCACCCGCAGCAAGCGGCGCCGGCTGGTGATCGATTTCGCCCAGGCCGGCGGTCACGCGCTGGAGGTGGTCAACGGCATGCAGCCGCTGGAACAGGTCGGCGGTCTGTCGATCCTGGTACGTGAGTTGGGCCTGATGGCCACAGTGGGCAGTGATTTCCATGCGCCCGGCGACTGGTCGGAACTGGGGCTGTACCGCAGCCTGCCGGAGGACCTGTCGCCGCTTTGGAGACATTTCGATCATGAGCGCCGCATACCTGCTGCCAGCTGAACAGGGAGTTTCCATGAGCCAGTTCTTTCAGATCCATCCGGACAACCCGCAACCGCGCCTGATCAAACAGGCCGTGGAAATCATCCGCAAGGGCGGGGTAGTGGTCTATCCGACCGACTCCAGTTATGCCGTCGGCTGCTCGATGGGTAACAAGGCCGGCATCGAACGCATTCGCCGGCTGCGCCAGCTCGATGACAAGCACAACTTTACGCTGGCCTGTCGCGATCTGTCGCAGCTTGGCCTTTTCGCCAAGGTCGATACCGCGGCCTTTCGCCTGCTCAAGGCTCATCTGCCCGGTCCCTACACGATCATCCTGTCGGCTACCCGCGAGGTGCCGCGCATGTTGCTGCACCCCAAGCGCCGCACCATCGGCCTGCGCGTGCCGGCACAGCCGATCGCCCAGGCGCTGCTGGAAGAACTCGGTGAGCCGCTGATGAGCGTCAGCCTGATCCTTCCCGGTGAAGACCTGCCGATGAGCGACCCCTACGAGATGCGTGACGCGCTGGAGCATCAGGTAGACCTGATCATCGATGGCGGTTACGGTGGCCTCGAAGCATCGACGGTGGTCAGCCTGGTCGACGATCGGCCTGAAGTGATACGGGTCGGCTGCGGCGATCCCGAACCCTTCATGGCTTGAGCCTGGTTGGTGGCCGTGCCTGTACAACATCTGGCCTGTCGGTGAGAGGGTTGAGGCAAGTTCGGATGAACATGACTCTGAGACAAGGCGCAGCAACGCGGTATCTGGGCCATGGGCGCCGAAATTGACCAACTGAACTTACCAAACAGGCCAATTAATCAAGGACACCCTTTTGAGCTCCATGGATTCACAGCGGCGCGTGGTTTCCGGCATGCGTCCCAGCGGCCGGCTTCATCTCGGTCACTACAACGGCGTATTGAAGAACTGGGTCAGGCTGCAGCACGAGTACGAGTGTTTCTTCTGCATCGTCGACTGGCACGCGCTGACCACCGACTACGAAAGCTCCGGCGAAATCTCGCAGAACATCATGGATATGGCGGTGGACTGGCTGGCTGCCGGCGTCAGTCCCAGTTCAGCGACGCTGTTCATCCAGTCACAGGTGCCGGAGCACGCCGAGCTGCACCTGCTGCTGTCGATGATCTGCCCACTGGGCTGGCTGGAGCGGGTGCCATCCTACAAGGAGCTGCAGCAGAATCTGCAGCACAAGGACCTGGATACCTATGGCTTCCTCGGATATCCCCTGCTACAGGCGGCGGACATCCTGATCTATCGCGCCGGGCTGGTGCCGGTCGGCGCCGACCAGCTGCCGCATATCGAATTCGCCCGCGACGTGGCGCGACGTTTCAACCATCTCTATGGCCGCGAAGCGGATTTCGAGGACAAGGCCGAAGCGGCGATCCGCAAGCTCGGCAAGAAGACCTCCAAGCTGTACGTCAGCCTGCGCAAGAGCTATCAGGAGCAGGGTGACGTCGAGGCGTTGAACACCGCCCGTGCGGTTATCAAGGAACAGCAGACCATCACCATCGGCGATCAGGAGCGGCTTTACGGCTACCTGGAAGGCTGCGGCAAGCTGCTGCTGCCGGAACCGCAGGCGCTGCTCGGCGAGCAACCGAAGATTTCCGGGCTCGACGGCGGCAAGATGGCCAAGTCCAACAGCAATGCGATTTACCTGCGCGATACGTCGAACGAGATCGAGGAGAAGATTCGCCGTATGCCCACCGACCCGGCCCGCGTGCACCGCAGCGACCCTGGTGAACCGACGCGCTGCCCGGTGTGGCAGATGCATCTGGTGCACTCCGAAGAGGCGGTCTGCCAGTGGGCAGAGCAGGGTTGTCGCAGCGCCGGCATCGGCTGCCTGGAGTGCAAGGGGCCGCTGATCGACTCGATCAAGGCTGATCTGACACCCCTGCAGGAACGCGCGCTGGACTACGAGCAGAATCCCGACCTGGTCCGCAGCATCCTCGCCGAAGGTGCGGAGCACGCCCGTGATGAGGCCCGTGAGACGCTGATCGAAGTTCGCCAGGCGATGGGCCTGAATTACCGCTGAGCGGCGCCTAAGCGGCCGGCTCCGAAGGATTTTCATGCAGCACACCGAGTCCCCCAGTCCCGAAGCGATCCAGCCCGGCGAGCAGCTACGCCTGGCGCTGGTCTATGGCGAGGCGGTGACCGAGCTGC
This sequence comes from Stutzerimonas kunmingensis, assembly GCF_032106285.1. Taxonomy (GTDB): domain Bacteria; phylum Pseudomonadota; class Gammaproteobacteria; order Pseudomonadales; family Pseudomonadaceae; genus Stutzerimonas; species Stutzerimonas kunmingensis_B. The sequence goes on along the minus strand of NZ_DAMCPO010000007.1, from coordinate 92,662 downwards.
CGCTGGACCTCTACATCCCGCCGGATGCGCTGGAAGTCTTTCTCGAAGCCTTCGAAGGCCCGCTGGATCTTCTGCTCTACCTGATCCGCAAGCAGAACATCGACATCCTCGATATTCCGGTGGCCGAGATCACCCGGCAGTACATGGGTTACGTCGAGCTGATGAAATCGGTGCGCCTGGAGCTGGCCGCCGAGTATCTGGTGATGGCCGCGATGCTCGCCGAGATCAAGTCACGCATGCTGCTGCCGCGCTCGGCCGAGGTCGCCGAAGAAGAGGATGATCCGCGCGCCGAGCTGATCCGCCGGCTGCAGGAGTACGAACGTTTCAAGGCCGCCGCCGAAGACATCGACGAGCTGCCACGGGTCGGCCGCGACCTGCAGGTGCCGCGTCTCGAGGCACCCGAGGCGCGGGCGCGCAAGCTGCTGCCGGACGTGAGCCTGGAAGAGCTGCTGGTGTCGATGGCCGAGGTGCTGCGCCGCGCCGACATGTTCGAGAGCCATCAGGTCACCCGCGAAGCGCTGTCGACCCGCGAGCGCATGAGCGAAGTGCTCGAACGACTGAAGGACGGTGGTTTCGTCCCCTTCGTGACGCTGTTCCGCATCGAGGAAGGGCGACTCGGCGTGGTGGTGACCTTCATGGCTGTGCTCGAGCTGATCAAGGAGTCGCTGGTCGAGCTGGTGCAGAACGAACCCTTTGCGCCGATTCATGTGCGCAGCCGTACCGAATAGGCATTTGCAGGAGTCAATCGTGGACCTGTCCGATCCCAAGGATCTCGCTTCGCTGCTCGAAGCCTTTCTGCTCGCATCCGGCAGGCCGCTCTCCCTGGAGCGCCTCGGCGAGCTGTTCGAGGAAAACGAACGGCCGTCATCGACGCAGCTGAAAAAAGCGCTCGAGGTGCTGGAAAAATCCTGCAAGGGCCGCGCCTTCGAGCTCAAGGAGGTCGCCAGTGGTTACCGCCTGCAGGTGCGTCAGCGCTTTTCGCCGTGGGTCGGTCGGCTCTGGGAAGAGCGTCCGCAGCGTTACTCCCGGGCGATGCTGGAAACCCTGGCGCTGATCGCCTATCGCCAGCCGATTACCCGTGGTGAGATCGAGGACATCCGCGGCGTCGCGGTTAACAGTCAGATCGTCAAGACACTGCTGGAACGCGAGTGGGTTCGTGTGGTGGGCCATCGTGACGTGCCGGGACGCCCGGCGATGTTCGCCACTACCCGGCAGTTTCTCGACCATTTCAACCTGAAGAATCTGGATGAACTGCCGCCGCTGGCCGTGCTGCGCGAAATGGAGCCCGAGCTGCGCCCGGTACTCGACGACGAGGATGCCGCCGTGCCTGTTGCCTTGCAGGCGCGGGCCGATGAAGTTGCAGATGAGCCGCAGGCCCCACTGCGTGAGCAGACCAGCTTCCGCAGCCTGCTGGCCGAACTCGACGGCATGGAGCAGGGCCTGAAGACCGACTTCGACGATCTGCTCGAAGCGCAAGCCGCGGACATCGACCCCGACGAGGAACAGTCGAGCCCCTGAGTGCGGCTATCGCGGGATGCCGAGAGCGTCTCGCTGCGAACGCTCGCCCGAGGCGCCCGCACTGTCTGGCTGCATGTCGCGCGCAACCATTGGCCTTGCGTCCTGTCCGAACGCCAACCGACTCCGGATGGTTTATGGTTGTCGAAGAACAAAATTCCGCAGCAGGAGAGACGCATGCATCCGCGAGTTCTAGAAGTCACCGAGCGCCTGGTCGAGCGCAGCCGCAAGACCCGCGAGCGCTATCTGGCGATGATGGCCGCCGCCGCCAGTGAGGGTCCGCAGCGCGGCAAGCTGCAGTGTGCCAACTTCGCCCACGGTGTCGCCGGCTGCAATTCCGGCGAGGACAAGCAGAGTCTGCGCCTGATGAACGCGGCAAATGTGGCCATCGTCTCGGCGTACAACGACATGCTCTCGGCGCATCAGCCCTATGAGCATTTTCCGGAAATGATTCGCCAGGCGCTGCGTGAGATCGGCTCGGTCGGCCAGTACGCCGGC
>NZ_DAMCPO010000007.1:690-90639 GCF_032106285.1 Stutzerimonas kunmingensis | reverse complement strand
ACCAAGGGCGAGGCGGGCATGGAAATGAGCCTGGCCAGCCGCGAAGTGATCGCCATGAGCACGGCAGTCGCGCTGTCGCACAACATGTTCGATGCGGCATTGATGCTCGGCATCTGCGACAAGATCGTCCCGGGTCTGATGATCGGCGCGCTGCGCTTCGGCCATCTGCCGACCATCTTCGTGCCGGGTGGGCCGATGCCCTCGGGAATTCCGAACAAGGCGAAGGCCGAGGTGCGCCAGCGTTACGCCGAAGGCAAGGCCAGCCGCGAGGAGCTGTTGGAGTCGGAGATGAAGTCCTATCACAGCCCCGGCACCTGCACCTTCTACGGCACCGCCAACACCAATCAGGTGGTGATGGAGATCATGGGCCTGCACCTGCCAGGGTCGTCGTTCGTCAACCCTTACACGCCGCTGCGCGATGCGCTGACCCGGGAGGCGGCGCACCAGGTCACGCGCCTGACCCATCAGGCCGGCAACTACACACCGCTATGTCAGGTGGTCGACGAGAAATCCATCGTCAACTCGGTGGTCGCGCTCAATGCCACCGGAGGTTCGACCAACCACACCCTGCACATCCCTGCGTTCGCCCGCGCCGCCGGCATCCAGCTGACCTGGCAGGACATGGCCGATCTTTCCGAGGTGGTGCCGACGCTGGCCAAGGTGTACCCCAACGGCCAGGCCGACGTGAACCATTTCCACGCCTGTGGCGGGGTGCCGTTCATGGTGCGCACGCTGCTCGACGCCGGTCTGTTGCACGAGGACGTGCATACCGTCGTCGGCAAGGGCCTGCGGCGCTACATCCAGGAGCCGTTCCTCGACGGTGACAAGCTGGTGTGGCGCGATGGCCCGGCGCAGAGCCTTGACGAAAACATCCTGCGCCCGGCCGAGCGGCCATTCTCGCAGGAGGGCGGGCTGCGCGTGCTGGAAGGCAACCTCGGCCGCGGCGTGACGAAGATTTCTGCAGTGGCCCCCGAGCACCGTTTTGTCGAGGCGCCGGCGCGGGTATTCATCGACCAGAGCGAGCTGGCGGCAGCGTTCAAGGCCGGCGAGCTGGAGCGCGACTTCATTGCCGTGGTGCGTTTCCAGGGGCCGAAAGCCAATGGCATGCCCGAACTGCACAAGCTCACGCCGTTTCTCGGTGTGCTGCAGGACCGCGGCTACAAGGTGGCGCTGGTCACCGACGGGCGCATGTCCGGTGCTTCGGGCAAGGTGCCGGCGGCCATTCATGTCTGCCCGGAGGCGCTGGACGGCGGGCCGCTGGCGCGGGTGCGCGATGGCGACATCCTCCGCGTCGACGGCGAGAACGGCGAACTGCGAGCACTGGTCGATCCCGCTGAATGGGATGCGCGGGAACCGGCGATTCGGCCCGAAGACATGGGCATCGGCTGCGGTCGGGAGCTCTTCGCCTTCATGCGCGCCTCGTTCAGCACGGCAGAGCAGGGCGCCAGTGCATTTACCGAGAGTCTGGAGGCGCTGAAGTGAAGACGGCGCTCGTTGGAGATATTGGCGGTACCAATGCACGTTTCGCGCTGTGGCGCGACCAGCGTATCGAGCAGATTCGCGTGATTCCCACGGCCGACCATGCGCGGCCGGAGCTGGCGATCCTTGCGTACCTGAGTGAAGTCGATCAGCCGCTGGAAACCCTCGAGGCGGTGTGCCTCGCCTGTGCCGGGCCGGTCGGGGGCGACCTGTTTCGTTTCACCAACAACCATTGGCAGCTGAGCCGCGAAGCCTTCTGCCGCGAGCTGGGCGTGAAGGAGCTGTTGCTGATCAACGACTTCACCGCCATGGCCCTCGGCATGACGCGGCTGCACGATGGTGAGCGCATCACGGTTTGTGATGGCGAGCCTGAACCGGGACGGCCGCGGCTGGTCATAGGGCCCGGCACCGGGCTCGGAGTCGCCGGATTGCTGCCACTGTCTGGCGGCGGTTGGCGCGCCTTGCCGGGCGAGGGCGGGCATATCTGCCTTCCCGTCGGCAGCGAGCGCGAGGCGGCGATCTGGGCGCATCTGCATCGTTCGCTCGGCCATGTGAATGCCGAGGCGGTGCTCAGCGGTCCGGGGCTGCTGACGCTCTACCGTGCCTGCTGTGCACTGGATGGGCAGCAGGTGGCGCTCGATTCGCCCGCAGCTATCACCAAGGCCGCGCTGGCCGGCGATACCTACGCCGCGGCGGTGCTGGAGCAGTTCTGCCGCTGGTTGGGGCGTATCGTCGGCGATAACGTGCTGACCCTCGGTGCCCGCGGCGGCGTTTACATCGTCGGTGGAGTGGTGCCGCGTTTCGCCGAGATGTTCCTGCGCAGCGGTTTTAGCGAGGCGTTGCGCGAGAAGGGACAGATGAGCCGTTATTTCGATCGCCTGCCGGTCTGGCTGGTGACCGCGCCGTATCCCGGCCTCGAGGGCGCGGGCGTGGCATTGCAACCGTTGTTGGAGGGAGCCTAGGCTGCGACATGGCGGGTCGACGGGAGACCCCATAACAACAAGAAAAGGGACGTGACGTGAGCCAAGCAGGTAAGAACATCCTTCTGGTCGACGACGATCAGGAAATCCGCGAACTGTTGCAGACCTATCTCAGCCGCTCGGGCTTTCATGTGCGCGGCGTGCGGGACGGCGGGCAGTTTCGCGCGGCGCTGTGTGCCGAGCCGGCCGATCTGGTGATTCTCGACGTGATGCTGCCCGACGAGGACGGCTTCAGCCTGTGCCGCTGGATTCGCCAGCACGAGCGGTTGGCTTCGATGCCGATCATCATGCTCACCGCCAGCTCCGACGAGGCCGATCGGGTCGTCGGCCTGGAGCTGGGCGCCGACGATTACCTGGGCAAGCCCTTCAGTCCGCGCGAATTGCTCGCGCGGATCAAGGCACTGCTGCGACGCGTCAGCTTCGCCCAGGAACGCGGCAGTGATGTGCTGGCCTTCGACGAGTGGCGCCTGGACATGATCAGCCACCGTCTGTTCCACGCCGACGGCGAGGAGGTCTTTCTCTCCGGCGCCGATTTCGCCCTGCTCAAGCTGTTTCTCGATCATCCGCAGCAGATCCTCGACCGCGACACGATCGCCAACGCCACCCGTGGTCGCGAGGTGATGCCGCTGGAGCGTATCGTCGACATGGCGGTCAGTCGCCTGCGCCAGCGCCTGCGCGACACCGGCAAGTCGCCGCGGCTGATCCGCACGGTACGTGGCAGCGGTTACTTGTTGGCTACCCAGGTGACGCCGCACCATGAATCTGCGCACTGAGCGGCGGCGCCTGCGGCTAGTGCCACGTTCGCTGCTCGGACGGATGCTGTTGCTGACCCTGCTGGCGGTGTTGCTGGCCCAGGGACTTTCGAGTCTGATCTGGCTGTCCCAGCTGCGAGCCAGCCAGATGGAAGGCTTGCTCACCAGCGCCCGCAGCCTGGCGCAGTCGATGGCGGCCAGCGTCAGCTACTTCCGTTCGCTGCCGCTGGGCTATCGCCCATTGGTGCTCGATCAGTTGCGCAGCATGGGCGGTACACGTTTCTTCGTGTCGCTCAACGACAAGCCGCTGGACATGGAGATCCTCCCGGAAACGCCGCGCAAGCGTGCTGTCCTGCATGAGGTGGAGCAGGTATTGCGCCAGCGTTTGGGCGGCTCGGTGGACCTGAACATCGAGTTCGTCAGCCCCGATGACCTGCGCATCTTCAACAGCGGCATCACGCTCGATGAGTTGCCGCGCTCCTGGGCGCACTACGCGCTGGGCCTTGAACCACTGTCACCGCCGGTGCTGGTGACGCAGATCCAGATCGCCCCGCAGGAATGGCTCTATCTGGCCTCGCTGATGCCGGCTCCCTACGTCAGCCTGGAGGACGAGGGGCTGCCGGCCCAGCAGTTGTGGTTCATCGTGCTCACCAGCGCCTTTCTGCTGCTGTTCATCGGCCTGCTGGTGCGCTGGCAGAGCCGGCCACTGAAGCGCCTGGCCAAGGCGGCGCGGGAGTTGTCGCTGGGCGCCGAGGTGCAGCCGTTGACCGAGGCCGGCGCCAGCGAGATCGTCGAGGTGAGCCGTGCCTTCAACAACATGCGCCAGCGCATCAGTCGCTACCTGACCGAGCGAGGCCAATTGTTCAGCGCGATTTCCCATGACCTGCGCACGCCCATCACGCGCCTGCGTCTGCGTGTCGAGCTGCTGGAAGATGAAGCCCAGCAGATCAAGTTCACCCGTGACCTCGACGAGCTGGAGCTGCTGGTCAAGGGCGCACTGCAATGCGTGAAGGACACCGACATCCACGAGAACATCGAGGCGGTGGATCTAAATCTGCTGCTCGAGCATATCGTCGAGCCCTATCAGGCCTGCGACCAGACCCGCGTGACTTTGGACGGCCGGGCTTCGGCGCCTTATCCGGGCAAACCGCTGGCGCTCAAGCGCTGCATCGGCAATTTGCTGGACAATGCCCTGAAGTACGGTGAGCGCGCCCACCTGCATGTCGAGGACGGCAAGGACGCGCTGGTGCTGCACGTCGATGACGAGGGCCCGGGTGTGCCCGAGCAGCGTCTTGAGCATGTCTTCGAACCCCACGTGCGGCTCTCGGGGCAGCAGCAGGGCTACGGGCTGGGGCTCGGTATCGCACGGAACATCGCCCACGCCCACGGTGGCGAACTGAGCATGCGCAATCTGCAGCAGGGAGGGCTGAGGGTGACGCTGACCTTGCCGCGCTGATCCGGCTCAGTGCACTTCGTTACGATCGCTGCGGCTTTGTAACGGCTCTGTGACCATCGCCCATCCCTTCGTTACCCAGTGTCCATTTCCCTGCGCATAGACTCGGTCCATCGCAAGCGACCATGACTTGCCGGATAAAAACAAGAAGGTGCCTCTACATGAACGCGATCCATCGTCTCGCTCTTTCCGTTTCCCTTGCCCTGCCATTGCTCGCCCATGCCGGCGAGGTCGAAGTTCTGCACTGGTGGACTTCCGGTGGCGAGAAGCGCGCCGCCGACACCCTGCAGAAGCTGGTCGAGCAGAAAGGCCACAGCTGGAAGGACTTCGCCGTTGCCGGCGGTGGTGGCGAGGCTGCCATGACCGTACTGAAAACCCGCGCCGTTTCCGGCAATCCACCGTCCGCTGCACAGATCAAGGGCCCGGACATTCAGGAGTGGGGTGAACTCGGCCTGCTCGCCAACCTCGATGACACCGCCAAGAGCGAGCGCTGGGACGAACTGCTGCCCGAGCAGGTGCGCAAGATCATGCAGTACAACGGCTCCTATGTGGCCGTACCGGTCAACGTGCATCGGGTCAACTGGCTGTGGATCAACCCGGAGGTGTTCGAGAAGGCTGGCGCCACGCCGCCCAAAACCCTCGACGAGTTCTTCGCCGCGGCCGACAAACTCAAGGCCGCCGGCTTCATTCCGGTCGCCCACGGTGGCCAACCCTGGCAGGACGGCACCGTGTTCGAGGGTTTTGTACTGAGCATTCTCGGCCCGGACGACTACCACAAGGCCTTCGTCGAGCTGGATAACGACACCCTGACCGGCGACAAGATGGTCCAGGCCTTTACCGCACTGAAGAAGCTGCGCGACTACATCGACGCCGACGCCGCTGGCCGGGAGTGGAACCGTGCCACCGGCATGGTCATCGACGGCAAGGCCGGTATGCAGATCATGGGCGACTGGGCCAAGAGCGAGTTCACCGCCGCTAACAAGGTGGCTGGCACGGACTACCAGTGCCTGCCGTTCCCCGGAACCCAGGGCAGCTTCGCCTTCAATATCGATTCGCTGGCCATGTTCAAGCTCAGCAACGATGACAACCGCAAGGCTCAGGAAGACCTGGCGCGCACGGTGCTGGAGCCGGAATTCCAGACCTTCTTCAATCAGAATAAGGGCTCTATCCCGGTTCGCCAGGACCAGGACATGAGCGAGTTCGACGCCTGCGCCCAGCAGTCGATGACCGACTTCAAGGAGGCCGCCAAGGGCAGCGGCCTGCAGCCCAGCCTGACCCATGGCATGGCGGCTTCGAGCTATGTGCAGGGCGCGGTGTTCGACGTCGTCACCAACTTCTTCAACGACCCCAAGGCCGACCCGCAAAAGGCGGCCAAGCAACTGGCGGCGGCGATCCAGGCCGTGCAGTAACGCTGAGGGCGGACCGTTCCGCCCGCTTCCCGAAACGTTCGTCCCGGCACAGGCCTCGGTCTGTGCCGCGGGCGACGACATCCCCGATTTCCATGAGGGATCACACCCATGAGCTCCATCGCGCTTCAAGCCAGGCCCGCCAAGGCCTCGCCGCTCGACGCCCTGCAGCGCTGGCTGCCCAAGCTGGTTCTGGCGCCGAGCATGCTGATCGTACTGGTCGGCTTCTACGCCTACATCGGCTGGACCTTCCTGCTCTCGTTCACCAACTCACGCTTTATGCCCAGCTACAAGTGGGCCGGCCTGCAGCAGTACGAGCGCCTGTGGGACAACGATCGCTGGTGGGTCGCCAGCCAGAACCTGCTGGTGTTCGGTGGCATGTTCATCGCCATCAGTCTGCTGATCGGCGTGGTGCTCGCCGTACTGCTGGACCAGCGCATTCGCCGCGAGGGGCTGATCCGCACCATCTACCTGTACCCCATGGCGCTGTCGATGATCGTCACCGGCACCGCCTGGCAGTGGCTGCTCAATCCCGGTCTGGGCCTGGACAAGCTGCTGCGTGACTGGGGCTGGGAAGGTTTTCGCTTCGACTGGCTGGTGGACCCCGACCGGGTCATCTACTGCCTGGTGATCGCAGCGGTGTGGCAGGCCTCGGGCTTCGTCATGGCGTTGTTTCTCGCCGGCCTGCGCAGCGTCGATCAGTCGATCATCCGCGCCGCCCAGGTGGACGGCGCCAGCCTGCCCACCATCTACCTGCGCATCGTGCTGCCGAGCCTGCGGCCGGTGTTCTTCAGCGCGCTGATGATCCTCGCGCACATCGCGATCAAGAGCTTTGACCTGGTCGCGGCGATGACCGCCGGTGGGCCGGGCTATTCCAGCGACCTGCCGGCAATGTTCATGTACGCCCACACCTTCACCCGCGGCCAGATGGGCCTGGGTGCGGCGAGCGCCATTCTGATGCTCGGCGCGGTGATGGCGATCATCGTGCCGTACCTGTATTTCGAGCTGAGGAACAAGCGCCATGTCTGACTTCGCGCAACCGCGCCTGACCCTCGGGCGCCTGACCATCCATGCCACCCTGTTGCTGGCCTGCGCCGTCTACCTGGTGCCGCTGATCGTGATGCTGCTGACCAGCTTCAAGACCCCGGAAGACATCCGTACCGGCAATCTGCTGAGCTGGCCGGAAGCGTTCAGCGCCATGGGCTGGCTGACGGCGTGGGACAGTATCGGCGGCTATTTCTGGAATTCGGTGAAGATCGTCCTTCCGGCCGTTTTGATCTCTACCGCGCTGGGTGCGATCAATGGCTATGTGCTGTCGATGTGGCGTTTCCGTGGCTCGCAGCTGTTCTTCGGCCTGCTGCTGTTCGGCTGCTTCCTGCCGTTTCAGGTAATCCTGCTGCCGGCGTCCTTCACCCTCGGCAAGCTCGGCCTGGCCAATACCACTACCGGCCTGGTGCTGGTGCACGTGGTCTACGGCCTGGCCTTCACCACGCTGTTCTTCCGAAACTTCTACGTCAGCGTGCCGGACGCACTGGTGCGGGCGGCACGGCTGGACGGTGCCGGCTTCTTCACCATCTTCGGGCGCATTCTGCTGCCGATGTCGGTGCCGATCATCATGGTCTGCCTGATCTGGCAGTTCACCCAGATCTGGAACGACTTCCTCTTCGGCGTGGTGTTCGCCAGTGGCGATACCCAGCCGGTCACCGTGGCACTGAACAACCTGGTGAACACCAGCACTGGCGCCAAGCAATACAACGTCGACATGGCCGCGGCGATGATCGCCGGCCTGCCCACGCTGGTGGTCTACGTGGTCGCCGGCAAATATTTCCTGCGCGGGCTGACTGCCGGCGCCGTCAAGGGTTGAGGAGAACAACGATGGCTTCCCTGGAACTGCGCAATGTTCAAAAGAGTTATGGCAACAGCCAGATCGCAACGCTGAAGGACATCGCGCTGAAGATCGACGCCGGTGAATTCCTGATCCTGGTCGGGCCTTCGGGCTGCGGAAAATCCACCCTGATGAACTGCATCGCCGGGCTGGAGAACATCACCGGTGGCGAGATTCTCGTCGACGGCGAGGACATCAGCCAGGCGAGCCCGAAGGATCGCGACATCGCCATGGTGTTTCAGTCCTACGCGCTCTACCCGACCATGAGCGTGCGCGACAACATTGCCTTCGGCCTGAAGATGCGCAAGGTGTCGGCGGCGAAGATCGAGGAGGAGGTGGCGCGGGTCGCCAAGCTGCTGCAGATCGAACCGCTGCTCGCGCGCAAGCCGGCGCAGCTCTCCGGCGGCCAGCAGCAGCGCGTGGCCATGGGCCGGGCGCTGGCTCGGCGGCCGAAGATCTACCTGTTCGACGAGCCGCTGTCGAACCTCGATGCCAAGCTGCGGGTGGAGATGCGCACCGAAATCAAGCTGATGCACCAGCGCCTGAAGACCACCACGGTGTACGTCACCCACGATCAGATCGAGGCGATGACCCTTGGCGACAAGGTCGCGGTGATGAAGGACGGCGTGATCCAGCAGTTCGGTACTCCGCATGAGATCTACAACAATCCGGCCAACCTGTTCGTCGCGAGCTTCATCGGCTCGCCGCCGATGAACTTCGTGCCGCTGCGCATTCGTCAGCGTGACGGCCGCTGGGTGGGCGTGCTCAACAGCGAGCAGGGCAGTTGCGAGCTGCCGCTGCCGATCACCAGTGACGAAGGTCTGCGTGACCGGGAGCTCATTCTGGGCATTCGCCCCGAACAGATCGGCCTGTCGAATGGCTCTGCGGCGGACCTTTCGCTGCTGGTGGATATCGAAGTGGTGGAGCCGACCGGCCCCGATACGCTGGTCGTCTTCGCGCTCAATCAAGTCAAGGCCTGCTGCCGGCTGGCGCCGGATCAGGCGCCGCGGGTGGGGGAGACGCTCAACCTGCAGTTCGATCCGCGCAAGGTCCTGCTGTTCGACGCCCAGAGCGGCGAACGGCTGGGCCTGGCGCAGCCTGCAGCCACGCGCGAAAGCAAGGTCACCCGGCTGGTTTCCAACGGAGCGGGGCCGGTGCAGTGAGGTACCGGCCTGCCTTGCCAGCAGGCTGGGGATAACGGAGACAGGAACCAACGGAGCCGAACAGGCTCGATCCACCGATCAATAACAACAAAAGCGGAGTGGATATGAAAAAAACACTAACAGCCCTGAGCGTTGCCAGCGCCATTGCGGGTCTGACGCTGCCTGTGGGCGCCCATGCACTGGAGTTCACCGGCTACATGCGCAGCGGGGTCGGCGAATCGGTCAACAGCGATTCGCAGTCCTGCTTCCAGTTGCCCGGCGCGCCGACCAAGTACCGCCTGGGTAACGAGTGCGAGCAGTACGCCGAGCTCGATCTGCGTCAGGACCTCTACACCTTCGCCGACGGCTCGGTACTGAGCCTGGAAGGCATGACGGCGCTCTACAACCAGTACAACCACACCCCTGAGTTCACCGGCGATCACGGCTGGGCGCGGATGGTGCAGGCCTATGCCGAGTGGAGCAAGGTGCCGGCGTTGTACAACGGCTCGCTGTGGGCCGGGCGGCGCTTCTACAAGCGCAACGACATCCATATCTCCGACTTCTACTACTGGAACCAGAGCGCCACCGGTGCCGGCGTGGAGGACATGGAGATTGGCGGGCTGAAGTACAGCTATGCCTTCTCGCGCAAGGACAGCGTGTTCCAGAAGGACTACGTCACCCGCCACGACTTCAACGTTGGCGGCTTCGACAGCAACCCGGGAGGTGAGCTGGAGTTCGGCCTGAGCTACCTCGACAAGCCCAGCCGTGACGATGCCAACAGCGGTTGGGCCGTGACGGTGCAGCATGTGCAATCCGACTTCCTCGGCGGCAAGAACACCCTGGCGCTGCAGTATGGCGAGGGTCCGGGCACCGGCCTCGGTTATACCGGCGACGTCACCCTGGACAACAGCGCCAAGAGCTGGCGAGTGGTGGAGTATTTCGACTGGCAGCTGACGCCGCGCTTCGGCGGCCAGTTCCAGGTGGTCTACCAGAAAGACAAGCGCGACGACGGCGGCGACCAGGACTGGTGGTCGGTGGGGGCGCGGCCTGTCTATGCGTTCAGCGAGCAGTTCAAACTCGTCGCCGAAGTAGGGCATGACCAGATCGATGCCACCGACGGCACGCGCAAGCTGAGCAAGTTCACCGTCGCGCCGACCTGGTCACCCGCCGGCCCTGGCTTCTGGGCGCGGCCGGAGTTCCGGCTGTACTACACCTATGCCAGCTGGAACGAGGCGGCGCAGCGTGCGGCCAACCTCATGGCCGAAGGCTCGGCGCTGTCAGACACCGGCGCATTCGGCAATGCCCGCCATGGTTCGAACTTCGGCGTGCAGGTGGAGCATTGGTGGTAAAAGTCGCGGATTAGCGCGTCGCCATCCAGATCAGCAGGCCGGCCTGGAACAGCGCCAGCGCAATCAGGCAAACAATGGTGAATCGCAGCGCACCGTCCTCTCGGCGGAAGCGGGCGATTCGCTCCTGCAGTTCACGAATCTGGTTTTCCTGCGCCTGCAGGTTGCGGTCGGCCTGTTCCAGCATCGCCGCCGCCTCCTGCAGCTCCACTACCTGCACCTTCTCGCTGTTCCAGTCCGCTCGCAGGGCGCTGACCCGCGGTGCGCCGTAGGTTGGCTTGAGCGGCGTCGCCTGGGGGTAGTCGATATCGAAGCCCTGGGTGCGCAGGCAGTGATCGCGACGCAGGCGCTGGTCTTCGCTCGCCACATCCTTCGGCAACGCGCCGCCCTCGACCAGATAGTGGCTCCAGCGCTTCTGCGCCCATGCCGCGCCCTGGGCCAACAGAAAGCGGCCGAGGCCTCGATTGGCCGGGTCCAGTTGTAATCCGTTATCTGGCCCGAAGCGCAGTTCCTTGCTGCGGTGATCGGCCCACACCTCCAGCACGTTGTTCTTGCGCGAGCGCACCTGGCCGGGGATGTTGATGAACATCCGCAGCAGGCTCTGCTCCGGCGTATGCCGTTCCAGTTGCGCAAGTTCGACGAATCGCAGCGGGCGCGCGCCGCCGTCGCGCTCGGTGGGCAGTGGTGCCAGGCGCAGCAGGCGGAAACGGTCGGGCTTGAGCTCCGTCCACGGATGCTTAGGTGCTGCCGGCTGGTCTTTTTCAGTGCTCTGGGTGGTTTCGCTGTCGGTCATCTGCGCGTTCCTGGGCCTGCGCGGCGGCTCGTTCAGGAGCCGATCGGGCCCTCGTCATGCGGGCTATCGGCAGCGCGGCGCCTAACTGGAGGCTGGCAGGATGCCATTGGCCTGCAGGAAGTGCCGGATACGTTCCTGCAGGCCCCAGGCGAGCGGCAGGTTGGGGTCATCATAGGAGGCCAACTGTTGCGCATTCGCCGGGACGATGCGCAGCACATGGTTCATGCCATCGATCAGCGCCAGCTTGGCGTCGGGTTTTGCGCGCCGCAGGGCTTCGGCGTCCTCGATGCCGACCTGGATGTCGTGGCGGCCCTGGACGATCAGCGCGGGTGTCTCGACGGCCGCGAAGGCCTCCGCCGGGTCGTAGGCGAACAGCGAAACCAGGTACGGCTGCACGCTCGGGCGGAACAGCACCTGCAGGGGCTTCGGCACTTCGGCGTGGGTTCGGCCGGCCTTGAGCTCGTCGATCAGAAAATAACTGGTGGCGAGCAGTGCCGGCGGCAGGCGGCCCTGCAGTTGCTCGCGCAGCACCTCGTCGATCGGTCGGCCGCTGCCGGCGATGCTGATCAGCGCCGCGGCGCCCGACTTCGGCGCGGCGAGACTGGCGATCAGCGCGCCTTCGCTGTGGCCGATCAGGATCAGTTGGCTGAAACGGGGATCGCCCTTGAGCTTCGCGCTCCAGGCCAGCGCATCGTTGACATAGCCCTCGACGCTCAGCTCGCGCTCGTCCGGTGCGGCCGCCAGGCTGGCGCCGACGCCGCGCTTGTCGTAGCGCAGGCTGGCCACGCCCAGCTTGGCCAGCCCCTGGGCCAGGCGCTTGAGGCTATCGTTGCGTCCGGCCGGGTTGTTGCCGTTGCGATCGGTCGGGCCGGAACCTGCGATCAGCAGCGCTACCGGTACCGGTTGGTCGCTTTTCGGCAGCAACAGGCTGCCCTGCAGCACGCCGCTGCCGGTATCCAGGTTCAGGGTCTGATTGAGCAGGGTCTGCGCCTGCAGGAAAGAAGGGGACATGGTCAGTAGCAGCAGTATCAGCAGGGCACGCATGGAAGGATTTCGTTGGTCACTGAGCAAGTTGGACGCGGCAATCGACGCAAAGGTCAGTATGCGCCGGCAACAGGAGCGATGACACCGTAGCGGCCTCAGGTATACTTCCGGCCCCTGTTTTTCGGTCGATCGCGGAGCGTCCTGCATGTCCGGCAATACCTACGGCAAGCTGTTCACCGTCACCACTGCCGGCGAAAGCCATGGTCCTGCGCTGGTGGCCATCGTCGACGGTTGCCCGCCCGGGCTGGAGCTGTCGCTGGACGATCTGCAGCGCGATCTCGACCGCCGCAAGCCGGGCACCAGCCGGCATACCACTCAGCGCCAGGAAGCCGATGAGGTGGAAATCCTCTCCGGCGTCTTCGAAGGCAGGACAACCGGTTGCCCCATCGGCCTGTTGATCCGCAACACCGACCAGAAGTCCAAGGACTACTCGGCGATCAAGGACCAGTTCCGTCCGGCCCACGCCGACTACACCTATCACCACAAGTACGGCCTGCGCGACTACCGCGGCGGTGGCCGCAGCTCCGCGCGCGAGACCGCCATGCGCGTGGCGGCCGGTGCCATCGCCAAGAAGTATCTGGCGACCCTGGGCATCCAGGTGCGCGGCTACATGAGCCAGCTCGGCCCGATCGAGATCCCGTTCAAGACCTGGGACAGTGTCGAGCAGAATGCCTTCTTCAGTCCGGACCCGGACAAGGTGCCGGAGCTGGAGGCCTATATGGACCAGCTGCGTCGCGATCAGGATTCGGTGGGCGCGAAGATCACCGTGGTCGCCGATGGCGTACCGCCGGGCCTTGGCGAGCCGATCTTCGACCGCCTCGACGCCGAGCTGGCCCATGCGCTGATGAGCATCAATGCGGTCAAGGGCGTGGAAATCGGAGCCGGCTTCGCTTCGGTAGCCCAGCGTGGCACCGAGCACCGTGACGAGCTGACGCCCCAGGGATTCCTCTCCAACAATGCCGGCGGCATTCTCGGTGGCATCTCCTCGGGACAGCCGATCGTCGCCCACCTGGCGCTCAAGGCCACGTCCAGCATCACCACGCCAGGGCAGTCGATCGATGTGAATGGCGCGCCGGTCGAGGTCATCACCAAGGGCCGCCATGACCCCTGCGTCGGCATTCGTGCCACGCCGATCGCCGAGGCCATGATGGCCATCGTTCTGCTCGATCACCTGCTGCGCCACCGTGGGCAGAACGCCGATGTGCAAGTGCTCACCCCGGTGCTGCCGCAACTGTGAATCCGGGCCGTAGACGGCAGACCGACGGCGGCAGCATAAGGCGGCCGTTGTCCGCAGTCGGTAGCTTGTAGCCTATGGCCGCTGCTCTGCCGTACTGGCGTCTGTCCGGTTTCTACTTCTTCTACTTTGGCCTGCTCGGCTCCACAGCGCCGTTTCTCGGCCTGTACTTCGATCATCTAGGTTTCTCGCCGGAGCGGATCGGCGAGCTGATCGCCATTCCCATGCTGATGCGTTGCGTGGCGCCGAATCTCTGGGGCTGGCTGGGTGATGCAACCGGTCGGCGGCTGGAAATCGTCCGTCTCGGCGCGCTGTGCACCTTGCTGTCCTTCGGGCTGATCTTCTTCGACAAGAGCTTTGCCTGGCTGGCGCTGGTGATGGCGTTGCATGCGTTCTTCTGGCACGCGGTGCTGCCGCAGTTCGAAGTCATCACCCTGGCGCATCTGCACGAGCAGACTGAGCGCTACAGCCAGGTCAGGCTGTGGGGCAGCATCGGTTTCATCTTCGCGGTGGTAGGGCTCGGGCTGCTGTTTCAGCGGCTGAGCCTCGATCTTTACCCGACTGCGGTAGCCGTTGTGATGATCGGCATCGTGCTGAGCAGCGCCTGGGTGCCCAACGCCCATCCGCGGCAACGTACCGAGGTGGCCGGGCGGGGCGGGTTTCTCGCCCAGCTGCGGCGGCCTGGCGTGCTGGCCTTCTACGGCTGCGTGGCGTTGATGCAGCTGGCCCATGGTCCGTACTACACCTTCTTCAGTATTCACCTGGAAGCACTGGGCTACAGCCGCAGCTTTATCGGACTGATGTGGGCGCTGGGCGTGGTCGCGGAAATCCTGCTGTTCCTGGTAATGGCGCGGCTGCTCGAGCGTTTCTCGCTGCGTCAGGTGCTGCTGGCCAGCTTCCTGATCGCCGCGCTGCGCTGGATGTTGCTCGGGCAGTTCGCCGAGCATCTGGCCGTGCTGCTGGTCGCGCAGCTGATGCACGCGGCGACCTTCGGCAGTTTCCACGCCGCCGCCATTCACTTCGTCCAGCGCAGTTTCGGCCATCGCCAGCAGGGCCAGGGCCAGGCGCTGTATGCCAGCCTGTCCGGCATCGGTGGAGCGCTGGGTGCGCTCTACGCGGGCTACGCCTGGTCCGGTCTGGGACCAGGCTGGTCGTTCGCCATCGCCAGTCTGGCGGCGCTGGCCGCAGCCGCTATCATTGCCTGCCGTTTGCAGGAGGACCGGGCATGACTGCCACCCGCCAGCACCTGAGCCAGGCGATCATCGACGCCGGCCGCTTCCTGTATGGTCGTGGCTGGTCGCCGGCGACCAGCAGCAACTACTCGGCGCGCCTGACCAGCGCCGAGCTGCTGCTGACCGTTTCCGGGAGGCACAAGGGCGAGCTGACTGCCGATGACCTGTTGGCCGTCGACATGCACGGCAACAGCCTGGAAGAGGGCAAGAGGCCTTCGGCGGAGACGCTGCTGCATACCGAGCTGTATCGCTGGAAACCGGAGATCGGCGCGGTGCTGCACACCCATTCGGTGAATGCCACGGTGCTGTCCCGCGTCGCCCTGGCCGATTCGCTGGTGTTCGCCGATTACGAGTTGCAAAAGGCCTTCAGCGGTATCTCGAGCCATGAATCGCAGGTGCTGGTGCCGATCTTCGACAACGATCAGGACATCGCCGCCCTGGCCACCAGGGTGCAGCCGTGGCTTGACGAGCATCCCGATTGCGTCGGCTACCTGATTCGCGGCCACGGCCTGTACACCTGGGGCGAGACGATGAGCGATGCGCTGCGACAGATCGAGGCATTCGAGTTTCTGTTCGAATGCGAACTGAAGATGCGTGCCCTGCAGCCCAGATAAATTCCAGCCTGCCCGGTAGCGACCGGTCAGACGACCTTTTCGGAGAGCCGAACATGAGTGTCCTCAGCGTCTATCACGAGACCCGACCCGATCAGCCGCTCAAGGTGCTGACCCACCTCGAAGACATCGCCCCGACGCTGGCCAACGTCGGTGTGCAGCTGGAGCGCTGGGAGGCCAGCGCACCAATCGCCGCCGGGGCCAGCCAGGAAGAGGTGATCGCCGCGTACCGGCCGCAGATCGACAAGCTGATGACCGAGCGTGGCTACGTCACGGTGGATGTGATCAGCCTGACCCGCGATCACCCGCAGAAGGACGAACTGCGCGCGAAGTTCCTTGACGAGCATCGCCATGCCGAGGACGAAGTGCGCTTCTTCGTTGCCGGGCGCGGGCTGTTTACCCTGCACATCGACGACATGGTCTACGCCGTGCTGTGCGAAAAGAACGACCTGATCTCCGTGCCCGCAGGCACGCGTCACTGGTTCGACATGGGTGAAGAGCCACACTTCGTCGCCATCCGCCTGTTCAACAACCCGGAAGGCTGGGTCGCGGAATTCACCGGCGAACGCATCGCCGATCAGTTCCCGCGGTTGGACGACTGAGATGCCGATCAAGGCGATCCTCACCGATATCGAAGGCACCACCAGCGCCGTCAGCTTCGTCTTCGATGTGCTGTTTCCCTATGCCCGCGAGCATTTGCCGGCGTATATCCGCAGCCACGCCGGCGAACCTGCAGTCGCTGCGCAGCTCGAGGCGGTGCGCGGCGAAAGCGGTGAGGCCGATGCGGATATCGAGCGCGTCATCGAGATACTGCTCGGCTGGATCGCCAGCGATCGCAAGGCGACCTCGCTCAAGGCGCTGCAAGGCATGGTCTGGGCCCAGGGCTACCGGGCCGGCCAGCTCAAGGGGCACGTCTATCCGGACGCAGTGGCTGCGCTACGGGAGTGGAAGGCGCAGGGGTATGCGCTGTACGTGTATTCCTCAGGCTCGATCCAGGCACAGCAGCTGATCTTCGGCTGTTCCGAGGCCGGCGACCTGACGCCGCTGTTCTCCGGTTATTTCGATACCACCAGCGGGCACAAGCGCGAGGTGGCCTCCTACCAGCGCATCGTCGAAGCCATTGGCGTGCCAGCCGTCGAGGTGCTGTTCCTTTCCGATGTGGTCGAAGAACTCGATGCCGCGCAGCAGGCCGGCATGCGCGTCTGTGGGCTGGGCCGCGATGGCGGCGCCCTCGGTGAGCACGAGACCGTCGCCAGCTTTGCGCAGATCGACCCGCGGCGCTACTGAGCCACCGGGCGATTACTGAACCCTGCCGCCGCGCTGGCATCCTAGATTAGGTACTCACCCAAACAGGAGCGAACCCATGGGAGATGCCTTCGGCGGTATTTTCGGCCTGCTCATCCTGATACTGGATATTTGGGCGATCATCAGCATCGTTCGCAGCGATAGCACCGGGGGCAAGAAGGTGCTCTGGGTGCTTCTGATCGTTCTGCTGCCAGTGCTCGGCCTGATCATCTGGGGAATCATGGGGCCGCGCGGTAATCGCCCTGACTCGCGCGGGCCGTATCGGTAGCCGTTGATGGAAAGCCTCAGCGGCCCGCTGGCCATCGTGGTTCTCGTGCTCGACGTCCTCGCCATCGCTTATGTGTGGCGCAGCCGCATCGAGGTCGGGCGCAAGGTCGTCTGGTCATGTGTGATCCTGCTGCTGCCCGTGGTCGGTCTGATCATGTGGTCGATAGCGGCCGGGCCGTTCGGCAAGGCGCGGTTGTGACACATGTGGCGCAGCGGTCTGCTGATCGGTCTGCTGGCGCTTGCTGCCGAGCCGCTTCGGGCTGACGACGCGGCGGCCTGGCAGGCATTGCGCGAGGGGCGGGCGATTCTTGTCATGCGTCACGCCAGCGCGCCAGGTCTCGGCGATCCCGAAGGCTTCGTTCTCGAAGACTGCAAAACCCAGCGAAATCTGAATCAGCGCGGCCGGGATGAGGCCCGGCGCTGGGGCGCGCGGCTGCGCGAAGCGGGTCTGCATGAAGTGCGCTTGTTCAGCAGTCGCTGGTGCCGTGCGCTGGAGACCGCCGAGCATATGGCGCTCGGCCGGGTGGAGCCACTGCCTGCGCTGGATTCGTTTTTCATGTCGCCCGCAAACGAGCACTGGCATACCGAAGCCTTGCGCGAGGCCGTCGAGCAGTTTCCGGCCGGCGAGGTAGCGGTGCTAGTCACTCACCAGGTCAACATCACCGCGCTGACGGGCATCTTCCCGCAGTCGGGCGAGGGACTGGTCCTGGAGCGCCCGCTGACCAGTCCGCCCAGACTGCTGGCGCGTATCGCGCCGCCTTAGCCGCCTTTGGCCGCTTTGGAATAGTTGTCCCAGATATGAATGGCCGCATAGGCCCGCCACGGACGCCAGGCTTCGGCGCGTCCGGCCAGCGCCTTGGCGCTGATGCCATCCGCGCCCCACAGTGGCGCTTTCAGCAGTCCGAGATCGGCTGCGGGAAAGGCGTCGGCGACGCCGAAACCCCGTAGCGCGATGTATTCGGCGGTCCAGGGACCGATCCCCGGCAACTCGCAGAGTCGTCGCACCAGCACATCCGCACCATTTTCGACATGCAGCTGCAGCGCGCCTTCGGCCACGGCGGCAGCGAGGCGCCGCAGCGCCTGGGCTCGCTTGGATGGCATGCCGATATTGTCCAGCGGGTCATCGGCTATCGCTTGTGCGGTAGGGAAGAGCATCTCCAGCCCCGGTAGCGCGCCCTGCAGCGGCTCGCCGAGGCGTTCCACCAGACGTCGCGTAATGGTCACCGCCGCCTTGACCGTGACCTGCTGGCCGACCACCGCCCGCACCGCCTGTTCGAACGGGTCATAGGCGGCTGGCAGGCGCAGGCCGGGGTTCGCGGCGATCAACGGGCCGAGCACGGGATCGCTAGCGAAATGTGTGGCGATGGCCTGCGGGTCGGCATCCAGATCGAACATCCTGCGAACCTGCCCGACGAGTGGCTGGGTAGCCTCTTGCAGGGAGTCACTGAGCGTCAGTTCGAGCGCCGAGCGGTCGGCCTGCGCGCGCACGTGGAGCCAACCGCAGGCTTCGCCGAGTCGCAGCGTACGCGCGTAGCCGTCAGCATCCAGCCACTCCACACCGGGTAGCAGGCGCAGGGCGAAATGGCGGTGGAACTGCTGCCAGTGCCAGGGTTCGAGGTAGGGCAATTGGATGATTTCGTTCATGACCAGACTCTAGGGGCTGCCGATGGCCTTGTCGTCCCGAAGTGTGCTTTTGCTGCCTGCGGTTTCCGCTGTCATCTTGGCCAACGTAGAATGCGCCTCTTTTCGGCAGGCAGGCTGCATCGCCCGTCAAGCCAGATTGCCAACATGCGGCGGAGCGCTGCTTCGTCGCCGGTCAAGGGAGATAACCCATGAGCGACTTTCAGGAAACTCTCTACGAGGGATACGGGCAGCGGTTCCAGGTCGACAAGCTGCTGCACGAGATGCGCACCGAGCATCAGCATCTGGTGATCTTCGAGAACCCGCGCATGGGCCGGGTGATGGCCCTGGACGGCGTGATCCAGACCAGCGAAGCCGACGAATTCATCTACCACGAGATGCTCGCCCACGTGCCGATCCTGGCCCATGGCCTGGCGCGCCGGGTGCTGATCATCGGTGGCGGCGACGGTGGCATCCTCCGTGAAGTGGCACGTCATCGCGATATCGAAAGCATCACCATGGTCGAGATCGACGGCGCCGTAGTGGAGATGTGCAGGGAGTTCCTGCCGAATCATTCCGCCGGCACCTTTGAGGACCCGCGGCTGAATCTGGTGATCGATGACGGCATGCACTTCGTGGCGACCACCGAAGAGAAGTTCGACGTCATCATTTCAGACTCCACCGATCCCATCGGCCCGGGTGAAGTGTTGTTCTCCGAGAACTTCTACCAGGCCTGTCGCCGCTGCCTGAACGAAGGCGGCATTCTCGTTGCGCAGAACGGTACGCCGTTCATGCAACTGGGCGAACTGCAGACCACTGCCAAACGCATGCAGGGCCTGTTCGCAGACTGGCATTTCTACCAGGCGGCCGTGCCGACCTACATCGGCGGTGCCATGTCCTTTGCCTGGGGCGCGTGCAGTGCTGAGAGCCGCAAGCTGCCGCTGGAAGCTCTGATGCAGCGCTTCGCCGGCAGCGGCATCGTTACGCGGTATTACAACCCGCATGTACACATTGGCGCTTTTGCACTGCCGCAATACGTGTTGCATGCGATTGCCAAGCCTAGCAACGACTGATTCCAGATCGTGATAGCGGCGCAGTAACACGCGCTGTGCTTGATCCACGGCCCGCCCGGCAACGGTGCGGGCCGTTTTTGCATCCAGCGTCCGGGTTGAACTGCCGGGACTTTTCCGGGTTCTACTGGAGCGAGACCGCGCGCTTGGGCCGGGGGGTTAATTAAGCCCTCGCAGTTGGCTCCGCGGCCTGCTAGCTTGTCAGTGTGGACTGCGTCCACCGCGTCACTTCGACTAGCTGTTGCGACTCCCGTTTGCCCGATGTCTTGACGACGGAGCCGATCTCCCGCTGAGCTCGTGGCAACTTCATCCAGGTATGAGAGGAGGTTGATTTATGAGCACCACCTTCCACGAGGATGTCAGCAGCACCGTTCTGCGCCGGATGAAGGAGGGCGGTTTCGATTTCGCCCGAGTCCATCCAATCGAGTTCTATGCGGTATTTTCCGAACAGGACCGCGCTCAGAGGGCCGCGCAGAACTTTCGCGGCGAAACCATCAATACCCAGGTGTTTCCGCGTGAGGACGGAAGCTGGAATCTGCAGGTAAGCAAGGTGATGTATGCGACGTTCGATGGCATCGGCGATTTCGAGCAGGATCTTGAATACCTGGTCGAACCCCTCGGTGGGGTGCTTGATGGCTGGGGCGTTACCCAGGAGATCGAAGGTCAGGGTGCCTGACCGCTCTATCCTCACTCCCGCTTGAAGCCGCTCTGAAGTGCCTGGTCCCAGGGAGGGACCGGGCCGAAGCGGTTTTTCAGAAACTCCAGCAACAGACGGCTCCGCGAGTCGGCCTCGCGTCGCAATCGCAGCGCGTAGATGCCGCTGGCTTCCGGTTGCGGCAATCCCCCTTCGCAGAACAGCGGCTGCAGTTCGCCACGCAGCAGCTGGTCGCTGATCAGCCAGGTTGGCAGGTGGGCGATGCCAAGCCCCGCCAATGCCCCTGCCAGCAGCGCTTCGGCATTGTTCGCCACCATGCGCAGGCGACCCGGGCGCAGCAGTTGCGGTCGCCCGCCGCGCTCGAAGCGCCACGCATGGGGCGGCGCCAGCGCGTCCCAGTCCAATCCATCATGGTCGGGCAATTCCTCCGGTTGTAGTGGCACGCCGCGGCGTTCCAGATAGGCAGGGCTGGCGCAGACTACTCGCACCATCGGCGCCAGCGGTGTGGCGACCAGACGGGTATCGGCCAGCGGGCCGATGCGCAACACCAGATCGACCTCACCCAGGTGCTCGCCGTGCAGGTCGACGAAGCTGTCGATCAGACGCAGCTGGATATCGACTCCCGGATAGGCCTGGAGAAATTCGGCCAGGGCCGGCGCCAGGTGACGGCGCCCGAAGGGGGCCGGTGCGTCGATTCGGATGCGGCCTTCCGGTGCGCTGTCCAGCGACGTCGCTTCGGCGCGCGCCAGGTGCAGTTCCTGCACGATGCGCCGGGCGCGCTCGGCGAATGCCAATGCGGCGGGCATCGGGCGAACCGCGTGGGTGCTGCGGTTGAACAGCTGGCAGCCCAGCGCCTGTTCCAGTGCATCGATGCGCCTCGCCACCGCCGAAGGTGTCAGGCCGTGGCGGCGCGCGGCGGCAGAGAAGCTGCCAGCGTCGAGGACATCGATGAACAGGCTGAGCTGGGCGGAAAGGGCGTCGGGCAGCATTCGAATTCCTTGCTTGTGCGATCTATGCAAAGCCATTGTGCGTGGCTGTGCGTACCGAAGCCAGCGGCGGCGGCGTACGATGAGCGCCCCTGTATATTGGAGCGTCGGAATGCTGCTGGATATCGGATTGAACGTACTGCTCGGATTGGCGTTAGGCACGCTGGGCGGCTTGTTCGGTATCGGCGGCGGGCTGATTGCGATTCCCGTGCTGGGCGTGCTGTTCGGCCTGGACCAGCAGCTGGCGCAAGGCACCGCGTTGGTGATGGTCGTGCCCAACGTGCTGCTTGCCATCTGGCGCTATCACCAGCGCAATCGCATCGACTGGCGGCATGCCCTCGCGCTGGGCAGTGCCAGTTTCGTGTTCGCCATCGCCGGTGCGGCCGTTGCCGTGTCGCTGGATGCCGGGCGCATGCGCATGGCGTTCGTCGGCTTTCTGCTGGCCCTGGCTGCCTACACATTGCTACGGGTGTTTCTGCGCCCGGCCGCCGGCGACGGACAGCTGCGTCATCCCTGGCCATGGCTGGGCCTGCTCGGTGCGGGTGCCGGAGCAATGGGAGGTTTGTTCGGTGTCGGTGGAGCGGTTATCGCCACGCCGATCCTGACCAGCGTATTCGGCACCTCGCAGGTGGTCGCTCAGGGCCTGTCGCTGGCACTGGCCGCGCCGAGCACCGGCGTCACTCTGGTGACCTATGCGCTGCATCATCAGGTTAACTGGTCGCTTGGCCTGCCGCTGGCGGTAGGCGGATTGCTCAGCATCAGCTTGGGCGTGCGGTTGGCGCATGCCTTGCCGGAACGTCTGCTGCGACTGCTGTTCAGCGTTTTTCTGGTGGCAAGCGCCGTGTTGCTGGCGATGGAAAGCTGATCGGCGCGATCCCGCCAGTCGTTTAGCTCGTCAGGCCGATCAGGCCACCACCCACAGCGCCACCGATCACCACCAGCCAGGGCGGTAGTTTCCAGTACATCAGTGCGGCGAGGGCGAGCAGGGCAAGGACGAAATGCTCTGGGGCCTTGATGCCGCTGGTCCATACCGGATCGTACAGCGCAGCCAGCAGCAACCCGACCACCGCCGCGTTGACCGCCGCCAGGGCTGCCTGCGTGCGCCGGTTGCTGCGCAGGCGCTCCCAGAACGGCAGCACGCCGATAACCAGCAGAAACGACGGCACGAATACCGCAACCAGGCACACCGCCGCTCCCAGCAAGCCGCTGGGCGACTCATTCATCGAGGCGCCGAGAAACGCGGCAAAGGTGAACAGCGGGCCGGGTACCGCCTGGGCCGCGCCGTAGCCAGCGAGGAACGTGTCGCGGTCTACCCAGCCTGGCTGCACCACTTCGGCCTGCAGCAGCGGCAGCACCACGTGGCCGCCACCGAACACCAGCGCGCCAGCGCGATAGAACGCATCGAGCAACGCCAGCAACGGGTTGTCCGTGCCGCTGGCGAGTAGCGGCAACAGCATGAGCAGCGCAAAGAACAGCGCCAGTGCTGTGAGCGCCGCCCGACGCTTCACCGCAACGGGCAATGCGACATGTGCTTCTGTGGTGGCAGGGCGAAAGAAAACCACCCCGATCAGACCCGCCGTGGCGATGACCGCAACCTGACTCCAGATGAACGGGAGCAGCAGCACGGTGCTCGCCGCCGCCAGCGCAATGGCGATTCGCGGTGCGTCGGTGCACAGCGTTCGTGCCATGCCCCAGACGGCTTGGGCAACTACGGCCACGGCGACGATCTTCAGACCCTGAAGGACGCCAGCAGGCAGCGCGTCGCCCCATGTGGCGATTCCCAGCGCGAACAGCGTCAGCGCGATCGCCGATGGCAGGGTGAAGCCTGCCCAGGCCGCCAGCGAGCCACGGTAACCGCCGCGCAGCAAACCGATCGCCAGGCCTACCTGGCTGCTGGCCGGGCCTGGAAGAAACTGGCAGAGCGCGACCAGATCGGCATAGCTGCGCTCGTCCAGCCAGCGGCGACGCTGGACGAACTCCTCGCGGAAATAGCCGAGATGCGCGATGGGACCGCCAAAGGAGGTGAGGCCCAGGCGCAGGAACACCAGAAAAATGGTCCAGGCGTCGAGTCGGGAGGATGTCGAATGATGCTGCGAGTCAGTGGGCATGCGGGTTCGTCGGCTATCGATCTGTAGGGTCGAGTCGGGCAGGCAGTCTAGCTGTTCAAGGTGTCAGGTGGATGACAGCGGACGCGCTGCGGCGCCGTTGCAGGGCCAATCATCGGCAACCAGAAACAGCCGTTCCTGCTCCAGCCAGACGCCCGATGCATCCGGTTCGAGCCGCGCCAGCAGCTGCGCCCGCGCCTGTGCCGGATTGGCGGCCTGCCAGTCGGCGAACCGGTTGGCAGTCCACAGTTCGGCTGGCGTGACACGTGCTGGCGCGAGCCAGGCCGAGCGAGCGATAGGTTGCCAGACTGCGTCGGGATTCTCGGCCTGGAATCGCGGCCAGTCAGCCTGGCGCAGCCATCTGCCCTGCAGGTGGTGCGGGTTGGCGCCAAGTGGCGGTGTGCAGCCTTGCGGCCAGGGGCGAAATAGATAGCCGCTGAGCCAGAAGCTGCTTTGCACCGGGCGACCGGTGAGTTCGGCGAGCACCGCCAGCGTTGCTGGCTGGGTACACAGCGGCAGCTGGCGCTGGCACATATGGTCGAGTTTCAGATCGAGTCGATCGTGACTGCCGGGACCAAGCCAATGCGCGTGCCGGCTGCCATCGCCCTGCCCGAGCCCCAGGTAGAACTTCACGGCCAGCTCCAGGTGATGCACGCCCTGGTCATCGCAGAACAACAGGTCCAGCTCGCCGAGGGTGCTGCCGTTCTGCCGGATCGGCAGATTGGCGGCGAGCAGCTGGATATCGGGTGCGTGGGACAGCGCGTATTGCCACAGTCGCTCGTAGTACAGGCCCAGTCGTCGAATGCGGTGCAGCGACAGCCAGGCTTCGAGAATCGATGGCTCGGCATCCTGTTGCCACAACCAGTTGGCCAGTCGCTCCGGCTCGCTGTTCCAGCAGCTCGCGGACAGCGGGTGACGCTGACACTGCGGTGCCTCGTTCAGCAGCGGCGGCGAGAGGATCGTCCAGGCGAGATCGCGCACCTGCGGATGCTGGAGGCGGTTGGGGAGGGCGGAAAGACTGCACAGGCTCATGAATGCAGCATAGCTGTCGGTTTGCTGATGGTCCGGCGTTTCGCTGATAATCCGCTGCCGCTGAACACCGCGGCGAGCAGGGGCTCTAACCCCTGTGCTGGATTTCAGGCGAATAGCCGATTCGTATCGGCGTCGTCGCCTGCGTGCTGCGTGTTATTTTCGAGCGCTGCGACTGCCCGCAACCATCCGCCCAGCCACACCAGGGAACGTCAATGGAGCAATTCCGCAATATCGGCATCATCGGCCGCCTGGGTAGCTCCCAGGTGCTGGATACCATCCGCCGGCTGAAGCGATTCCTCGTCGAACGCCATCTGCATGTGATTCTTGAAGAGAACATCGCCGAGGTGCTGCCGGGACACGGCATGCAGACCTCGTCGCGGCAGCGGCTGGGCGAATCCTGCGACCTGGTGATCGTGGTCGGCGGCGACGGCAGCCTGCTGGGCGCCGCCCGGGCGATGGCCAAGCACCGGGTGCCGGTACTCGGCATCAACCGTGGCAGCCTCGGCTTTCTCACCGACATCCGTCCGGATGAGTTGGAAGAGAAGGTCGCCGAAGTGCTCAACGGCCAGTACACCCTGGAAAATCGCTTTCTGCTGGAGGCCCAGGCGCGACGATTCGATGAGCCGATCGGCGAGGGCGACGCGCTCAATGATGTGGTGCTGCATCCGGGCAAATCCACGCGCATGATTGAATTCGAGTTGTACATCGACGGCCAGTTCGTCTGCAGCCAGAAGGCCGACGGTCTGATCGTGGCGACCCCCACCGGCTCCACTGCCTATTCGCTGTCGGCGGGCGGGCCGATCATGCATCCGCGATTGGACGCCATCGTCGTCGTGCCCATGTACCCGCACACGCTGTCGAGCCGTCCGATCGTGGTCGATGGCAACAGCGAGCTGAAGATCGTGGTGTCGCCGAACATGCAGATCTATCCGCAAGTGTCCTGCGACGGCCAGAACCACTTCACCTGTGCCCCGGGCGATACCGTGACGGTGCGCAAGAAGCCGCAGAAGCTGCACCTGATCCATCCGCTGGACCACAACTACTACGAAGTTTGCCGGACCAAGCTGGGCTGGGGCAGTCGCCTCGGCGGGGGCGATTGATGCAGCTTGATCCCGAACGCGGCTACGACCTTATCGGTGATGTGCATGGCTGCGGTCGTGCACTGGCGCGGCTGCTGGATCAGCTGGGCTACCGCTTGCAGGGCGGGGTCTGGCGCCATTCGCGGCGACAGGTGATCTTCCTCGGCGACATCATCGACCGCGGCCCGCATATCCGCGAGGCGCTGCATCTGGTCTACGACATGGTTGATCGTGGGCAAGCCTACTGCATCATGGGTAACCACGAGTTCAATGCGCTGGGCTGGTACATGCCGGCACCACCGGGCAGCGGCCGGGAATTCGTGCGTGAGCATTCGCCGCGTTTCGCCCGGCTGTTGCAGGAAACCTTCCAGCAGTTCGAACCCTATCCCGAGGAGTGGAAAGCCTTTCGCGAATGGTTCTATAGCCTGCCACTGTTTCTCGAGAACGAACGCTTCCGCGTGGTGCATGCCTGCTGGGACAGCTGGGTGATCGCACGCCTGCGTCCGTTTCTCAACGACGCCTGCCTCAATCCGGCAATCCTGCGCGAAGCCGGCCTGCCGGGTACGTTCATCTGCCAGGCGCTGGATCGGCTGCTGCGCGGCACCGATATGCCGCTGCCCGAGGGCATGACGCTGACCAGCGAGGAAGGCTTCGTGCGGACCTTCTTTCGTACCAAATTCTGGGAAGAGAACCCGCAGACCTACGGTGACGTGGTGTTCCAGCCCGATGGCCTGCCGGATCATGCGGCGCGCATGCCACTGTCTGCGCAACAGAAAAATCGCCTGTTCCTCTACGGTCCGGACGAGCCGCTGCTGTTCGTTGGCCACTATTGGCGTCGCGGCCAGCCGGGGCCGCTGCGCGACAATCTGGCCTGCCTGGACTACAGCGCGGTGAAGAACGGCAAACTGGTGGCCTATCGACTGGATCAGGAAGTCCGGCTGGACCCGGCGAAGTTCGCCTGGGTCGATGTCTGCGCGGTGTTCCGAACATGAGTGTCGAGGTGAGCGAAGCGCTGCGCCTGCCGCTGTCGGAAGACCTTAGCGGTTTCATCGCCTTGCTGCGCCGTCTGCGGGTGCCGTGCCGGGTGTCGGAGGAGGGCGATCAACAGGTGCTGCGCGTGCCGGTTGAGGTCGTCGAGCAGGTTCGTGACCTGTACTCACGGCATCCCCATGGCGATGACAGCGTCGTCATCGAACAGCCGCGTCGCCGCGGCGGTTTCGTCGCCGCCCTGCGCGCCAGCCCGCTGACCGCAGCAATATTGGTCATCACGCTGGTCGTCGCGGCCATCACCCTGCTTGGTGAGAATTTCGCAACGATCCGCTGGCTGAACTTCGTCGACTTCCGGGTCGATGGTGAATACGCCTACTTCGCCTCGCTGGAGCAGACACTCGCCGCCGGGCAGTGGTGGCGACTGATCACGCCGATCTTCGTGCATTTCGGCATTCTGCATCTGGCGATGAACAGCATGTGGTTCTGGGAGCTGGGGCGGCGCATCGAAGCCCTTCAGCGCGCCTGGATGCTGCTGGCTCTGACGCTGCTGTTCGGTCTGGTGTCCAACTTCGCCCAGTACCTGTTCGGCGGGCCGGGCATTTTCGGTGGGCTCTCCGGCGTGCTGTACGGGCTGCTCGGGCACTGCTGGCTCTATCAGAAGCTTGCGCCCAACGAGGCCTACCGGCTGCCACCCGGGGTGGTCGTGCTGATGCTGGTGTGGCTGGTGATCTGCCTCACCGGCGTCATCGAGGTGCTCAGTTTCGGCGCGCTGGCCATCGCCAATGCCGCTCATGTCGGCGGGTTGGTCGCCGGCTGCGTGACCGGCGTGATTGGCGGCACCCTGGCGCGCCGTCGGCGCCAGCGCTGAGGCTTTTCCCTAAAGCACGGCTGCCCGGTAGAATGGTCGCTCGTTTCCCTCGGAGCTGGCCATGTCGACCTTTATCCAAACCGCCGAAAACATCACCCCCGAAATCTACCTGAACCTCAAGCAGGCGCTTGAACTCGGCAAATGGGCTGACGGCCGCAAGCTGACCCCAGAGCAGAAGGAAACCTGCATGCAGGCGGTGATCGCCTGGGAACTTAAGAACCTCCCGGAAGAACAGCGCACCGGCTTCATGGGCGGTCAGGAATGTGCTTCCAAGAGCAAGAAGGCTGAGCCGGCCATCGATACCAGCCTGTTCGCTCCCGCTTCGGGAACCCGCCACTGATGCTCGAATTGGGACGCGGTGCGCTGAGCAAGATGTCGATCCAGCTCGGCGCACCGGCGCAGTATTCCTTCCGTCTGAACGACGAGCTGGTGCCGGTCAATCCGCTGATCGGCAGGACCCTGCGTCTGGAATACCTCGGCGCCATCAACTGCACCCATTGCGGTCGCAAGACCAACAAGAGCTTCAGCCAGGGGTATTGCTACCCGTGCTTCAAGAAGCTGCCGCAGTGTGATGTCTGCATCATGAGCCCGGAAAAGTGCCACCACGATTTCGGCACCTGCCGCGACCCGCAGTGGGGCATGGACTTCTGCATGACCGACCACGTGGTCTACCTGGCCAACTCGTCGGGCATCAAGGTCGGGATCACCCGTGCCACGCAGCTGCCGACGCGCTGGCTCGATCAGGGCGCCAGCCAGGCGCTGCCGATCATGCGCGTCGCCACGCGCCAGCAGTCCGGAATGGTCGAAGACCTGCTGCGCAGCCAGGTGGCGGATCGCACCAATTGGCGCGCGCTGCTCAAGGGCGATGCCGAACCCATCGACCTGATCGAAATGCGCGAGCAGATCTTCGATGCCTGTGCCGATGGGTTGCGCGAGTTGCAACAGCGCTACGGGCTGCAGGCGATCCAGCCGGTGGCGGACGCCGAGGTGCTGGAGATTCGCTATCCGGTCGACGCTTATCCGACCAAGGTGGTCAGTCTCGATCTGGAGAAGACGCCCGTAGTCGAAGGTACGCTCAGGGGCATCAAGGGCCAGTACCTGATTCTCGATACCGGCGTGATCAACATTCGCAAGTTCACCGCTTATCAGGTCGCCGCCAGCGCTACCGCGTAGGGTGGATAACGCTTCGCTTATCCACCGCTTACGGCCGGCGGGCTCAAGGATGAGCGGCCTGGAACAACCCTGTGGAAAAGGCTTCTCCGTTTCCACCCTACAAGTCCGTCGCGACAGACGCTAAGCTCGAACTCATCTGCAGCCCGGTTTCCGGGCTGGCAGTCCATCGCCAAATTCCTGCTTGAAGCTAGCCGCTTGAAGCTCAGCCGACGAGGTTTCCATGCGTACCGAACAACCGAAAGTCATTCATCTGAAGGATTACCAGGCGCCTGAATACCTGATCGATGAAACCCACCTGACCTTCGAACTGTACGAGGACCGCACCCTGGTGCACGCCCAGTTGGTGATGCGCCGCAATCCCGAGCGCCCGGCTGGCAAGCTGCCGCCGCTGGAGCTGCACGGCCAGGAGCTCGAGCTGCAGGCCATCGCGCTAAACGACCGCGAGCTGGGTCTGGGCGATTACCAGATCAGCGAAGACTGTCTGACCCTGCAGCCGGACAGCGAAAGCTTCGTCATCGACACTTCGGTGGTGATCCATCCGGAAACCAACACCGCGCTGGAAGGGCTGTACAAGTCCGGCAGCATGTTCTGCACCCAGTGCGAAGCCGAGGGCTTCCGCAAGATCACTTATTACCTCGACCGCCCGGACGTGATGAGCAAGTTCACCACCACCGTGAGCGCCGAACAAAAGGCCTATCCGGTGCTGCTCTCCAACGGCAACCCGATTGCCAGCGGCAGCGAGGACGACGGCCGCCACTGGGCGACCTGGGAAGACCCGTTCAAGAAGCCGGCCTATCTGTTCGCCCTGGTGGCGGGTGACCTCTGGGCCATCGAGGACAGCTTCACCACTATGAGTGGACGCAACGTGGCGCTGCGGATCTACGTCGAGCCGGAGAACGTCGACAAGTGCCAGCACGCCATGGACAGCCTGAAGAAGTCGATGAAGTGGGACGAAGAAGCCTACGGTCGCGAGTACGACCTGGACATCTTCATGATCGTCGCGGTGAACGACTTCAACATGGGCGCCATGGAGAACAAGGGCCTCAACATCTTCAACTCCAGCGCAGTGCTGGCCCGCGCCGAAACCGCTACCGATGCCGCGCACCAACGCGTCGAGGCCATCGTCGCCCACGAATATTTCCACAACTGGTCGGGCAATCGCGTGACCTGCCGCGACTGGTTCCAGCTGTCGCTCAAGGAAGGCTTCACCGTCTTCCGCGATTCGCAGTTCAGCGCCGACATGAACTCGGCGACGGTCAAGCGCATCGAGGACGTCGCCTACCTGCGTACCCACCAGTTCGCCGAGGATGCCGGCCCCATGGCCCATTCGGTGCGCCCGGAATCCTTCATCGAGATCTCCAACTTCTACACCCTGACCGTCTACGAGAAGGGCGCCGAAGTGGTGCGCATGATCCAGACGCTGCTGGGCGACGAGGGCTTCCGCAAGGGCAGCGACCTCTATTTCGAGCGCCATGACGGCCAGGCCGTGACGGTCGACGATTTCGTCAAGGCGATGGAGGACGCCAACGGTGCGGACCTGACCCAGTTCAAGCGCTGGTACAGCCAGTCCGGTACACCGCGCCTGGCCGTCAGCGAGCAATACGACGAGGCGGCGAAGACCTACCGCCTGACCTTCCGCCAGAGCTGTCCGCCGACACCGGGCCAGCCGACCAAGGAGCCGTTCGTGATTCCGGTGGCGCTGGGCCTGCTCGCCGCCGATGGTTCGGATATGCCGCTGCGCCTGGAAGGCGAGCCGCAAGCTGCGGGCACCAGCCGCGTGCTGGCGGTGACCGAAGCCGAACAGAGCTTCACCTTCGTCGACGTCGCCGAGCGTCCGCAGCCATCGCTGCTGCGTGGCTTCTCCGCTCCGGTAAAGCTGGATTACCCGTACAACCGCGACCAGCTGATGTTCCTCATGCAGCACGACTCCGATGGCTTCAACCGCTGGGAAGCGGGTCAGCAGTTGTCGGTGCAGGTGCTGCAGGAGCTGATCGGTCAGCATCAGCGTGGGGAAGCGTTGGTGATGGATGAGCGCCTGGTCGAGGCGCTACGCAGCCTGTTGCAAAACGAGACGCTCGATGCAGCCATGGTTGCCGAGATGCTTTCGTTGCCGGGCGAAGCCTACCTGGCTGAAATCAGCGAAGTGGCAGACGTGGATGCCATCCATACGGCACGCGAGTTCGCCCGCAAGCGCATCGCCGACGCGTTGTTCGAGCCGCTGTGGCAGCGCTACCAGGCCAATCGCGAAACCTCGCGCAGCACGCCCTATGTCGCCTCGGCCGAACATTTCGCCCGTCGCGCCCTGCAAAACATCGCATTGTCGTATCTGATGCTGAGCGAAAAAGCCGAAGTCGTGGAAGCCTGCCTGGAACAGTTCGAGCAGGCCGACAACATGACCGAGCGCTTGACCGCACTGGCCGTGCTGGTCAACTCGCCGTTCGAGGCCGAGCGCGACAAGGCGCTGCAGGCCTTCGCCGAGCACTTCAAGGACAACCCGCTGGTGATGGATCAGTGGTTCAGCGTCCAGGCCGGCAACCCTTTGCCCGGCGGGCTGGAACGGGTGCAGACGCTGATGCAGCACCCGGCGTTCACCCTGAAGAACCCGAACAAGGTGCGTGCGCTGATCGGCGCCTTCGCCAACCAGAACCTGGTCAACTTCCACCGCGCCGATGGCGCCGGCTACCGCTTCCTCGCCGACCAGGTGATCACCCTCAACGCGCTGAACCCGCAGATCGCCTCGCGCCTGCTGGCACCGCTGACCCGCTGGCGCAAGTACGACAGCGCCCGGCAGGCGCTGATGAGGGCCGAGCTGGAGCGCATCCTGGCGTCCGGAGAGCTGTCCAGCGATGTCTACGAAGTGGTGAGCAAGAGCCTCGCCTGACTCGACAAGGCCGATCGTGCAATGCGATCGGCCTTTCTTTTACGAGGGCCCGTTCCCAGGCACTATCCACGGCAAACAACCTTCCTGCGTATCGTGACCATCCTCTGGCGCCTCGCGTCGGATCGTCACTGCGGGATCGAAAGGGGCGGTCGGCACATACTGGCCACTGGCCCAATCAGCCTGAGTGATCACGCGTCAATCATTGCGTGAGAGTTAACAATTCATAACGTCCGGCCAATTGTGCCTGTCTGTGGAAGCTGGCTAGGATGGCCGAGCCTGCATTACAGGCCTTACCTAATAAGAATAAAGGGGGTATGTATGAGTGAGCCCGTTCAGCGGCGCACACTATCCGGCCGCGCCGTGGTTCCATGCCAGGCGAGGGCGTCGCGTCTTCACTCATCGGTTGCCGGCATGCTTTCGCTGTGCGGCGCCTTCTCACTCCTGCTGCTTGCAGCATCGGCACCCGCCCAGGCCGCTACCGATGGCCAGGCCCGCTACTCGATCGAGTCGGCCAAGGCGGTATCCAATCTTCTGCTCGATATCACCCAAGCCGGCGAACGGCTAGTTGCGGCAGGCGATAGAGGCCACATTCTCTATTCCGACGATGGTGGCGCCAGCTGGATGCAGGCCAAGGTGCCGACGCGCCAGCTGCTGACGGCCATCGACTTCGTCGACGACAAGCACGGCTGGGCGGTTGGCCATGACGCGTTGATCCTGGCTACAGCCGACGGCGGTGAGAGCTGGACGGCGCAGTATGAGGATCGCGAACGCGAGGCCCCCTTGCTGGACGTCTGGTTCGAAGACACCCAGCACGGCATCGCGGTTGGCGCCTACGGTGCGCTGCTCGAAACCATCGATGGCGGTCAGAGCTGGGAGGACATCAGTGAGCGCCTTGACAACGAGGACGGTTATCACCTGAACGCCATCACCCATATCCAGGGCTCGGGCCTGTTCGTCGTAGGCGAACTGGGCGGAATGTTCCGTTCTGCCGATATGGGCGAAACCTGGGAGCGCGTCGAGTCGCCGTATCAGGGTTCGTTCTTCGGGGTGGTCGGCGGCTCGGAGCCGGGGGTGGTGGTTGCCTTCGGGCTGCGCGGCCACCTGTTTCGCTCCGTCGACTTCGGCGACAACTGGGAAGGCATCGAGCTCAGCAACGGTAATGGCAATGTGCTGGAGTCCGGGCTGGCCGACGGCAACCTTCTGCGTGATGGGCGCATCGTGGTGGTCGGTCACGGCGGCGCCGTGCTCACCAGCGACGATCAGGGCCGTAGCTTCAAGCTGTTCAATCGCCCCGACCGCCGTTCGCTGTCGGGTGTCACCTCCGATTCCCAAGGCAACCTGATCCTGGTAGGGCAGGGTGGTGTTCGCATCGCCTCGCCATCGGGCGCGGATCTGGCCACACAACAATAAAGCCGGGAGAGTCTGCATGACCAAGCACCACCAGAAGCCGGCGTCGTTCCTCGAGCGCCTGATCTTCAACAACCGGCCGGCAGTCGTCGTACTCTGCCTGCTGATCAGCGCATTTCTCTTCTATCAGGCGGCCCAGGTTCGGCCGCAGACCAGCTTCGAGAAGATGATTCCGCTGGGGCATCCGTATATCCAGAAGATGCTCGAGCACCAGAATGATCTGGCCAACCTCGGCAACACGGTGCGGATCTCCGTGGCAGCAAAAGATGGTGACATCTTCGCCAAGGACTACATGGAAACGCTGCGGCAGATTCATGACGAAGTGTTCTATATCCAAGGTGTCGATCGCTCCAACATGAAGTCGCTTTGGAGTCCCAGCGTTCGCTGGACCGAGGTGACAGAGCAAGGCTTCGCCGGCGGTGAGGTCATTCCGCAGACCTATGACGGGTCGCCGGAAAGTCTCGATGACCTTCGCAGCAACATTCTCAAGTCCGGTCAGGTCGGGCGTCTGGTCGCCAATGACTTCAAGTCCAGCATCATCGACGTGCCGCTGATGGAGTCCTACTCGGATCCGGAAGATCGCAGCAAGCAGATCAAGCTGGACTACCAAAAGTTCTCCCACGAGCTGGAAGAGAAGATTCGCGACAAGTACGAGACGCAGAACCCGAATGTGGAGATTCACATCATCGGCTTCGCCAAGAAGGTCGGTGACCTGATCGACGGGCTGGTCGGTGTGGCGTTGTTCTTCATCGTCGCCATCGGCATCACCTTCGTCCTGCTGCTGTGGTTTACCCGTTGCCTGAAGAGCACCATCGCGGTGTTGATCACCACGCTGATCGCCGTGACCTGGCAGCTCGGCCTGTTGCACACGCTGGGCTTCGGGCTCGATCCGTACTCGATGCTGGTACCGTTCCTGGTCTTCGCCATCGGTATTTCCCACGGCGTGCAGAAGATCAACGGCATCGCCATGGCCTCCGGCTATACCGAAGACCCGGTGACGGCGGCGCGCATGGCGTTCCGTCAGCTGTTCATCCCCGGCATGGTGGCGTTGCTGTCGGATGCGGTGGGTTTCGTTACCCTGCTGCTGATCGATATCGGCGTGATCCGCGAGCTGGCCATCGGGGCGTCGCTGGGCGTGGCGGTGATCATCCTGACCAACCTGATCCTGCTGCCGGTAGCGATCTCCTACATGGGCATCAGCCAGCGGGCGATCAAGCAGGCCCGCGAAGAGGCCTCGCGCGATCATCCGTTCTGGCGCGCGCTGTCGAATTTCGCCAGCCCGAAGGTGGCACCGATCTCCATCACTATCGCCGTGGTCGCGCTGGCGGGTGGCCTCTGGTACGGCCAGAACCTGAAGATCGGCGACCTTGATCAGGGCGCGCCGGAGCTGCATCCGGATTCGCGCTACAACCTGGACAACGACTTCGTCATCCGCAACTACTCGACCAGTTCCGACGTGCTGGTAGTGATGGTCAAGACCGCGCCGGAAGGCTGTTCGCACTACGACACGCTCGCCGCCATGGACGAGCTGATGTGGAAGATGCAGAACACCGAGGGCGTGCAGTCGGCGGTGTCGATGGTGTCGGTGGCGCGCCAGGGCATCAAGGGCATGAACGAGGGCAGCCTTAAATGGGAAACGCTTTCGCGTAACCAGCATGTGCTGAACAACTCCATCGCCCGTGCCGAAGGTATGTACAACAGCGACTGCTCGCTGGCACCGGTACTGGTGTTTCTCAACGACCATAAGGCCGAGACGCTGGAACACGTGGTCGCCGCGGCGAAGGAGTTTGCCGAGGAGAACAACCGCGAAGGACTGGAGTTCGTGCTGGCGGCAGGTAATGCCGGTATCGAAGCGGCCACCAACGAGGTCATCGCGGCGTCGGAAACCACCATGCTGATCGCCGTCTACCTGGCTGTGAGCATCATGTGCCTGCTGACCTTCCGCTCGCTGGCGGCCACGCTTTGCGTGATCCTGCCGCTGGTGCTGACTTCGATCCTCGGTAACGCGCTGATGGCCTTCATGGGCATCGGGGTGAAGGTCGCCACGCTGCCGGTGATCGCGCTGGGCGTGGGTATTGGTGTGGACTACGGGATCTATATCTACAGCCGTCTGGAGTCGTTCCTGCGCCAGGGCATGACCCTTCAGGAAGCCTACTACCAGACCCTGAAATCCACCGGCAAGGCGGTGATCTTCACCGGTGTCTGCCTGGCGATTGGTGTGGTGACCTGGGTGTTCTCGGCGATCAAGTTCCAGGCCGACATGGGTCTGATGCTGACCTTCATGTTCCTCTGGAACATGGTCGGCGCGATCTGGCTGCTGCCGGCCCTGGCTCGCTTCCTGATCAAACCGGAGAAGCTGCGTCAGAAGGCGTGACCAGGCCAAAGCGCTAGCGAACAAAAACCCCGCAGAGCGGGGTTTTTTGTTGCTAGCGATTGGTTAAGGCTGAACCCCGTCAATCAATTTCAGTTTGAGCGGATAGCCCTGGGCAGGCTGTACCACGGTTTCGGTTTCGACGATGTTTAGAATCTTACCGCTAGGGTCTTTGGTGACCGTTACGGTCTTGCTGTATGTGCTCTGTACCACACAGCCTGACAGCAGCATTGACGCAACTAAGGCGGCGAGATAGGCGGAAGTTTTCATTCTGTCGGCTCCATGCCATATGTGTTGGGGCGCGGAATCTACCATCATATCGCCACCATCACTACCGGCTGCATGTTGGGCCGAAGCCAGTCCAGACATGCTGAGCGTCAGTGTCGCCTTCGACTATCTGGGAACGTAGCCCGCCCTAGGTCATGCCGTCATGTCCTGCATCTGTATAACGGCCTGCGCGGCCACTTCGCCGATCACCAGGATCGCCGGGCTCTTCAGCTTGAAGGCCAAGGCATCGCGGCACATGCCGGCGAGGCTCGAATGGCATTCGCGTTGCTGCGGCAGTGAAGCGTTTTCGATCATCGCCACTGGTGTACCGGCCGGAAGGCCGCCCTCCAACAGCCCGGCCTGCACCTGTTCCAGCTTGCTCACACCCATGTACACCACCAGCGTGGTGCCGCTTTTGGCCAGCGCCTGCCATTCCGGACTGCTGTCGTCGAGCGTGTGCGCTGTTACCAGGGTGACGCCGCGGGCTACGCCGCGCTGGGTCAGCGAGATGCCGCATTGCGTGGCGCCGGCCAGGCCGGCGGTGATGCCGTTCACCAGTTCGACCTCGATCCCGCGTGCCGACAACCATTCGGCTTCTTCGCCACCTCGGCCGAAGATGCACGGATCGCCACCCTTGAGGCGCACCACGCACTTGCCCTGGCGGGCGTAACGCTGCATCAGACGGTGGATGAAGGCTTGCGGTGTGGAGCGGCAGCCGCCGCGCTTGCCCACCGGGATGATGCGAGCGTTCGGGCAGTGTTCGAGCACGGCGGGGTTGACCAGGTCATCGATCATCACCACCTGTGCCTCGCCCAACGCGCGCACGGCCTTGAGGGTCAGCAGTTCCGGGTCGCCAGGGCCGGCGCCTACCAGCCAGACTTTTGCGCTCATGGGGTAATCCTCGTCTTGGTTGGTATCAGAGAAGTGCGCGTTCCGGCTGGTGGGCCAGCAGGCGCTTGAGTTCGGGCACGCAGGAGCCACAGCTGGTGCCGCAGCCGAGTTCCTGCTTGAGGCCGGCCAGATCGAGACCGCGCTCGATGCCTGCACGGACCCTGCTCTGGCTGACGTTCATGCAGTTGCACAGGGTGCGGTCGGTGTTGATCGTCGCGCCGCCAGGCGGCGCGCTGAGGGGCGCCAGCAGCCAGCGACGCAGTTCGGCGTCGGCACTGCCGCTTTCCCAGAGTCCGCGCAGCCACTGCCGGGCGGCGGTTTCGCCGGCCAGGCGCAGGGCGACGATGCGACCGTCCTCGATGCGTACGCGCTTGCCGACCGCGCGACGCGGGTCGTCATAGGCCAGCACCGGGCCTTCGTCGAGGCCGAGCAGGCTGTCGATGGCGTCCAGCTCGGCAGCCGTTGGCGCCGCATTCCGGGCGGCGCGGATCAGCAACGCCGAGCGTTCGCGCCCGCCGAGGCTGAAACTGGCGTAGTCGAAGGTTTCGAACAATGGCCGCAGCGCCTCGAAGCGTCGCTGCACATCGCCCTCAACCAGCGCGAAGAACTGCCAGGGCAATTCGACCTGTTCGACTTCGATGCCGGCGTGCTTGAGTTCCGGCTGTTTCGACAGCGGATCGACGCTGGCCAGGGTCAGTACGTTGCTGCCCAGCCCCTTGAGAAAGCGATCGCCCCAGTGCATCGGCAGGAAGGCCTGGCCGGCACGCAGGCTGTCATCTTTCTGCACCGGGAGGATCAGGCTGCCGCGACGGCTTTTCACCGTCACCAGCTGGCCGTCCAGCAGACGCCGGCGGCGCATGTCATCAGCGTTCATTCCGAGCAACGCTTCTTCGACATGGCCGAACAGCCGCGCCGCGGTGCCAGTGCGGCTCATGCCGTGCCACTGGTCCCGCAGCCGGCCGGTATTGAGCGTCAGCGGGTAGCGCGCCTCGCGCTTTTCCTTCGGCGCCTGGTAGTGCTCGGCGATAAAGCGAGCTCGGCCATTGGCCGTCGGAAACAGGCCATCGGTGTACAGCCGCGCGGTACCGTGTTCGCTGTCCGGTGGGAACGGCCATTGCTGTGGGCCACGCGCATCGAGCACGGCATAGCTCAGGCCGCTGTAGTCCAGATCGCGGGCAGCAGTGAGCGGCTTGTACTCGTCGAACAGCGCTTCGGCATTCTCGAATGCGAACAGGCTCGGCTGGTCGGGGCGCAGGTGACGCTCCAGACGCCGGGCGAAATCGCAGGTGATCGCCCAGTCCGCACGGGCTTCGCCTGGGGCCGGTACGGCGCGGCGCACGTGGCTGATACGGCGCTCGGAGTTGGTCACCGTGCCTTCCTTCTCGCCCCAGCTCGCGGCCGGCAGCAGAAGGTCGGCGTGGCGGCAGGTTTCGGTGGTGAAGAAGGCTTCCTGCACCACGACGAAGGGGCAGGCGGCCAGGGCCTCATGGACTTTCTGCTGGTCCGGCAGCGACTGAGCCGGGTTGGTGCAGGCGATCCACAGCGCCTTGATCTTGCCGGCGCGCACCGCCTCGAACAGCTCGATGGCGGACAGGCCAGGCTGTTTTGGCAGCTGCTCGACGCCCCAGTAGTCCGCGACTTCGGCACGGTGTTCGGCGTTGGCCGCTTCGCGGTGACCGGGCAGCAGATTGGACAGGCTGCCGGTCTCACGGCCGCCCATGGCGTTCGGTTGGCCGGTGAGCGAGAAGGGGCCGGCGCCCGGCTTGCCGATCTGTCCGGTGGCCAGGTGCAGGTTGATCAACGCACTGTTCTTGGCGCTGCCGGCGGTGGATTGATTCAGCCCCATGCACCACAGGGAGAGGAAAGCAGGCGCGCTTCCAATCAGCCGTGCACAGGTTTGCAGATCATCTACAGAGATGCCGCAGAGGTCGGCGACCATTGCCGGGGTGTAGTCGCGCACCAGGCTTTTCAGCGCATCGAAGCCTTCGGTATGGGCATCGATGAAGCGGCGGTCGATCCAGCCTTCCCACATGAGAATATGCAGCAGGCCGTGGAACAGCGCGACATCGGTGCCCGGCAGGATCGGCAGGTGCAGGTCGGCGAGCTCGCTGGTGTCGGTGCGCCGCGGGTCGACGACGATGATGGTCATCTCCGGCCGCTTCGCCTTGGCTTCTTCCAGACGGCGGAACAGCACCGGATGCGCATAGGCCATGTTGCTGCCGACGATCAGCAGGCAGTCGGCCTGCTCGATGTCCTCGTAGGAGCAGGGTGGGGCGTCGGCGCCCAGGCTGCGCTTGTAGCCGACCACCGCCGAGGACATGCACAGCCGCGAGTTGGAATCCAGGTTGTTGGTGCCGACCAGGGCGCGGGCCAGTTTGTTGAAGGCGTAATAGTCCTCGGTCAGCAGCTGGCCGGAGACATAGAAGGCGACGCTGTCCGGCCCGTGTTCGCGTATGGTCTCGGCGAACACGGTAGCGGCATGCTCCAGGGCGCTGTCCCAGTCGGTACGGCCGCGGGCCAGGCCCTTGCCCAGGCGCAGCTCGGGGTAGAGCGCGCGGGCATCGAGGTCGCCGGTCAGGTGCAGGGTCGAACCCTTGCTGCACAGCTTGCCGAAGTTGGCCGGATGGCTGGGGTCGCCAGCCACGTCGAGGATGCGCTCGCCGTCGTGCTCGATCAGCACGCCACAGCCGACACCGCAGTAGCAGCAGGTCGAGGCGGTTGTCATACGCATGGCGTCGTCTCCTGGGAAAAGGTGCTGGTCAACTGCGGTGTGTTCAGGCCGCGCATTCCTTGCGCTGGTTAAGCGAAAGCTGCACGCGACCATTCTCGACGCGCGCCTCGTGGCGATGGGCGCAGCCGACATCCGGCGCCAAGGCCTCGCCGCTGGCCAGATCGATCTGCCAGTTGTGCAATGGGCAGGCGACCTGCTTGCCGTAGACGATCCCCTGCGACAGCGGCCCGCCCTTGTGTGGGCAACGGTCGTCGAGGGCAAAGACCTGATCGTCGGAGGTGCGGAAGATCGCGATATCGCCCTTGGGGCCGGCGATGATGCGCGAGCCGAGCGGGTTGATCTCATCCAGTGCGCAGATATCGAGCCAGTTCATGCGGTGTCTCTCCAGATCAGGTTCTCAGGCGTTTTCCAGCTGCTTGACGGCGATGCGGTCGAATTCCTTCTTCAGCTGCGGCTTGGAAAGTTGCTCCTGCCACGGGTCCTGCTCGAAGGAGAGCGAGAACAACAGCCGCTGATGCAGCGCCTTGCGTCGCTCGGCGTCGTCCAGCACGGCCTTCTTGATGTGGTCCATGCCGACGCGCTGCATGTAGTGCACGGTGCGTTCGAGGTAGAAGGCTTCTTCGCGGTAGAGCTGCAGGAACGCCAGGCTGTACTCCATGACCTCCTCGGCGCTCTTCACCTTGACGAAGAACTCGCCGGCTTCGGTCTTGATGCCGCCGTTGCCGCCGACGTACAGCTCCCAGCCGGAGTCCACGCCGATGATGCCGACGTCCTTGATACCGGATTCGGCGCAGTTGCGCGGGCAGCCGGAGACGGCCAGCTTGACCTTGTGCGGAGACCACATGTTGAACAGGGCGTGTTCCAGGTCGATGCCCATCTGCGTCGAGTTCTGCGTACCGAAGCGGCAGAACTCGCTGCCGACGCAGGTCTTCACGGTGCGGATGGATTTGCCGTAGGCGTGGCCGGAGGGCATATCCAGGTCTTTCCAGACGCCTGGCAGGTCTTCCTTGCGGATGCCCAGCAGGTCGATGCGCTGGCCGCCGGTGACCTTGACCATCGGCACCTGATACTTGTCCGCCACATCGGCGATGCGCCGCAGCTCGGCGGCATTGGTGACGCCGCCCCACATCCGCGGGATGACCGAGTAGGTGCCGTCCTTCTGGATGTTGGCGTGGGCGCGCTCGTTGATGAAGCGCGATTGCGGGTCGTCCTTGGCTTCGCCCGGCCAGGTGGAGATCAGGTAGTAGTTCAGCGCCGGGCGGCAGGTGGCGCAGCCGTTCGGCGTGCGCCATTCCATGAAGGCCATGGCCGCCGGAATGCTGGTCAGGTGGTGCTCGCGAATGGCCTTGCGCACCTGACCGTGGTTGAGGTCGCTACAGCCGCAGATGGCTTTTTCGCTCTTCGGCTTGACGTCGGCGGCGCCACCCACGGTGTTGATCAGAATCTGCTCGACCAGGCCGGCACAGGAGCCGCAGGAACTGGCGGCCTTGGTGTGCTTTTTCACCTCGTCCACCGAGAACAGCCCGTGTTCCTGAATCGCCTTGACGATGGTGCCCTTGCACACACCGTTACAGCCGCAGACTTCCATGTCGTCCGGCATCGACATGGCCTTGCTCTGGCCCTGGTGGCCAGCATCGCCGATGGCGCCCTCGCCGAACATCAGATGGTCGCGGATCTGGCCCACGTTCTGGCCCTCGCGTACCTGGCGGAAGTACCAGCCGCCATCGGCGGTATCACCGTACAGGCAGGCGCCGACCAGCACGTCGTCCTTGATCACCAGCTTCTTGTAGACACCGCCGATGGGGTCGGAGAGGGTGATGGTCTCGGTACCGTCGCCGCCGATGAAATCGCCAGCCGAGAACAGGTCGATGCCGGTGACCTTTAGCTTGGTCGAAGTCACCGAGCCGAGATAGCGGGAGAAGCCAAGCATGGCCAGGTGGTTGGCGCAGACCTTGGCTTGTTCGAACAGCGGCGCGACCAGGCCATAGGCGGTGCCGCGATGGTTGGCGCATTCGCCGACGGCGTAGATGCGCGGGTCGTAGGTCTGCAGGGTGTCGTTGACCAGAATGCCGCGATTGCACGGGATGCCGGCCTGTTCGGCCAGTTCGCTGTTGGGGCGGATGCCGGCGGCCATCGCCACCAGGTCGGCGGGGATCACGTCGCCGTCCTTGAACTTGACCGCGCATACCCGGCCTTCGCCGTTGTCGAGCAGTTCGGCGGTGTGCTTGGGCAGGAGAAACTTCAGGCCACGGCTTTCCAGCGCGCTCTGCAGCAGGGTGCCGGCGGTCTTGTCGAGCTGGCGTTCCATCAGCCAGTCACCGATGTGCACCACGGTGACGTCCATGCCCCGCAGCTTGAGGCCGTTGGCCGCTTCCAGGCCGAGCAGGCCGCCGCCGATGACCACCGCGTGTTTGTGGGGCTTGGCGGTTTCCATCATCACCTGGGTGTCGGCAATGTCGCGGTAGCCGATCACGCCCTGCAGGTCCTTGCCGGGAATCGGCAGGATGAACGGGTTGGAGCCGGTGGCGATGAGCAGGCGGTCGTATTCCGCCTCGCTGCCGTCATCGGCGATCACCCGGCGTTTGACCCGGTCAATCTTCACCACCTTGCGGTTGAGCTTGAGGTGGATATCGTTCTCGGCGTACCAGTTCAGGTCGTTGAGCACGATCTCTTCGAACTGCTGTTCGCCGGCCAGCACCGGGGAGAGCAGGATGCGGTTGTAGTTGGGATGCGGCTCGGCGCCGAACACCGTGATGTCATAGAGCTCGTTGGTGAGCTTGAGCAGTTCCTCAAGGGTCCGCACGCCAGCCATGCCGTTGCCGATCATCACCAATTTGAGTTTCTTCATGCCCGTTCTCCGTGCCAGTCGACAGCTGCCGTCCGGCCTGCTCGAAATTTTTCAACAACAAAAAAGGCGTCCCACCGGTTACCCAGTGAGGACGCCTTTGTCCGTGTCCCGCTCTCTCGGGA
Source organism: Stutzerimonas kunmingensis (assembly GCF_032106285.1). Lineage (GTDB taxonomy): Bacteria > Pseudomonadota > Gammaproteobacteria > Pseudomonadales > Pseudomonadaceae > Stutzerimonas > Stutzerimonas kunmingensis_B. Next base: position 48,614 of record NZ_DAMCPO010000007.1, on the reverse strand, counting down.
AACCTGCCGCTCCACGTTGAGGGTCAGGTCGTAATGATTCTTCGATATTTCACATTGCAGAGGCTGTGCCAACTTTCCAATACGCCATTTTTCAATGGGTTGGAGCTTCCCGGCGCGTGGCTCAGAGGTTGATCGTTGCACTGATATGCAGCGGCTTGCGCCGTGGTGGTGCGAATTGCGCCTGTTATTGATCCTTAAAAGGCCGTTGACAGGCCGCGACCAGCTTTCTAAAGTTTCGCCCATGCGCCGATTTAGTCAGCTACTTGCGGGGCGCCTGGAGCCGATGGCTTCGAAATACCGCTAAAGCGCTGGTTCCGGTGTCGCCTCCCACCGCTGCCCAGCGGAATCCTCGAGGCGGAAGTTGAAATCGATGAACGCAAAGCACGCCCAGTTGCGCCTGGCCCCGATCACCAGCGGCCTGCACCCCAGCAATCCGAAAATTCTCCTTGGCGGCACTCACCAGCCGTCTCTGTTGCGCTACCTCGAAGGTTGGCCGCGACGTCACCGCAAATCCCGCGCCCTGCTTATCCAGTTCGCTACGGCCGACGAGTCGCTGGCGCGTTTTGCCACCGACAGTTTCGATATGGCGGTGATTCAGGCGCCGACCGCCGAGCGCCTGGAAGAGTGCGTGCGCGAGCTGACCCGGGTGGCGCGCCAGGGGCTGATTACCCGTCGCTGAGCGTCACGCGCCTTTTATCAGCAGCACGACCAGCAGCAGGTTGAGCAGCAGCGAAAGCAGTGCCATGCCGCGCCATACCTTGAGCGGCTCACGTTCGAGCAGCGGGCGCGGCCGAAGGCTGGCGCTGCGCTGTTCGCCCTGTTCCAGTTCAAGCAGCCATTGCTCGGCGGTTTCGAAACGCTGTCGTGGATCGACCGCTAGCGCGCGGGCGAGACTTTCCTCCAGCCAGGTCGGCACGTCCGGGCGATAGCGGCTGGCCGGTGTCGGGTTGCCGAAGCGTGGATGCTGGAAGGCTTCGATCTCGCCGTATGGGTAGTGCCCGGTCAGCAGGTAATAGAGTGTCACGCCGGTCGCATAGAGATCCTGCGCTGCGCTGGGTTCGGCCCCTGTGAATGCCTCCGGGGCAATGAAACTCGGGGTTCCGGGCAGGTGATTGGGTAGATCGCGAGTCAGCCCGGGGCAGAACGCCAGGCCGAAATCCAGGATACGCAGCTCGCCGTCCTCACCCAGCAGCAGGTTTTCCGGCTTGATGTCACGATGCAGGATATTGCGCCGATGCAGCATCTCACCGGCCCGGACAAGTCGGGAGGAGCCCTGCAGCAAATCGGCCAGTGGCGGCGGGCCGTCTCGTTCGAAGCGTTGCGCCAGGGTCGTCCCGCTGTACTCGCGCTGCACGTAATAGAGGTGTTGGCGTTCTGGTAGCGGATGCAGTTCGGCGAAGTTGCGCCCGGCAACCCGGCGCATGAACCATTCTTCCTGCAGCAACGCCGGCCCGGCGTCTGCCTCGTCCTGCCGGCTGGGTGGCAGCGTCTTCAGCAGCCAGGCCTGGCCCTGAGCATCCTGCACCCGGTAGATCAGCGACTGCCGCGACTCGTGCAGCAGTGCATTCACCTGCCAGCCCTCGAACAGCTGGCCGGGGCGCAGCTTCGGCGGCAACGGCCAATGATCGAGCTGGGCGAGGGCGTCGGCCAGCACCGCTTCGGGCAGGGCTTCGACGCGCAGAAGCAAGGCACTGGCGTTGTCCTGACTGCCGCTCTGGTGCGCCAGATTGACCAGCGCCCGTGCCGCGGCGCCTAGGTCGGGTTGATCGTGCAGGATATGCGCGATGTCGCGTTCGGGGACGCAGGACCAGACGCCGTCGCTCAGCAGCAGGTAGCTTTCGCCTTCTTGCAGCTCGCCGTCGAGGTAGTCCATCACCAGGTGCTGATCCAGTCCCAGCGCACGCTTGAGCACATGCTGCATGCCCGACTGTTCCCAGACATGGTCTTCGCTGAGTCGCTCGAGCTGGGAGCCGTTCCAGCGGTAGGCGCGGCAATCGCCGACGTGGGCCAGGGTGAAGCGTCGACCGCGCAGCACCAGTGTGGTGAGGGTGGTCAACAGCGGCTGGTTGCCGCCGTTGGCCTGCAGCCAGCGATTGTGCGCGACCAGCACGCGGTCGAGTGATTGCGCGACGGCCCAGGTTTCGGGCGTCGCGTAGTAGTCGAAGGCCAGTGCCTGCAAGGTCGCGCGGGCCGCCAGCCCGCCATCGGCGCATTGGCTGACGCCATCGGCCAGCGCGAACAGATAGCCCTTGCCGGTTGCCAGCCCGGGCGCCGGAGTGACGATGCGTATCGCATCCTGATTTTCCGGGCGCGGCCCGGCGGCGCTGGCCTCGCCATAGCTCAATCGCAGGGGCATGGTCGTTCTCGAATGGCTGCGTACTGCAGCAGAGCAATATTCGCGCCCTGCAGGATCTGCATGGGCATCACACCCGCGCCGCGGTTACCGCCGCCGAACCCCAGGTGGTGCGCCAGCGACGCTTGACGCCATAGAGACCGAACCAGGCGAGCACGCCGAGGCTGGCGAACAACCAGAGGCCGATTTGGTAATCACCGGTCGATTGCTTGACTGCGCCAAGCCCGGCGGTGAGCAGAAAGCCACCGATACCGCCGGCCATACCGACCAGTCCGGTCATCACGCCGATTTCCTTGTTGAAACGCTGCGGCACCAGCTGGAACACCGCTCCATTGCCGGCGCCCAGGCTGAGCATGGCGACCACGAACAGCGCCAGCGCTGCAGTCGAACTGGCCAGATTGAACCCCACCACGGCGATACAGAATGCCGCGACGGTGTACATCACCAGCAGCGCCCGAATGCCGCCGATGCGGTCGGCCAGTGCACCGCCGAGCGGGCGCAGCAGGCTGCCGGCGAAGACGCAGGCCGCGGTGTAGTAGCCGGCTTTGACCGGGTCGAAGGCGTACTGGTCGTGGAAATAGCCGGGCAGGGTACTGGCCAGGCCGAGAAAGCCGCCAAAGGTGACGCTGTAGAAGAACATGAACCACCAGCTGTCGCGGTCGCCCAGCGCTTTCATGTAATCGGCCAGCGACTTCGGTGTCGGGCGATTGGGCGCATTCTTCGCCACGCTGGCGAAGATGATCAGGGTGAGGACCAGCGGGATCAGCGCCAGGCCGAATACGTTGTTCCAGCCGAAGATCGCCGCCAGGACCGGCGCGAACAGGGCCGCCAGCACAGTGCCGGAGTTACCGGCACCGGCGATGCCCATCGCCTTGCCCTGGTGCTCTGCCGGATACCACTGTGAGGCCAGCGGCAGCGCGACGGCAAAGGATGCGCCGGCCATGCCGAGGAACAGGCCGAGCAGCAGTGCCTGCTCGTAACTGTGGATGCCATGCAGCCAGGCGACGAGCAGCGCGACGATGACGACAATCTGGCCGAACAGCCCCGCGGTTTTCGGCGATGTACGATCCGCCAGGATGCCCAGCGCGAGACGTAGGACGGCACCGGCGAGGATCGGCGTGGCGACCATGAAGGCGCGTTGCTGGGTGGTCAGGCCGAGATCGGCGGCGATCTGCACGCCCAGCGGGCCGAGGACGTACCAGACCATGAAGCTCAGGTCGAAGTAGAGGAAGGAGGCAAACAGGGTCGGCGCATGGCCGGCTTTCCAGAAACTCGTGCTCATTGGATTGGCTCCAGGGCGTTCATGACGCGGCGTTGGCCGCTAGGGCTGCTCAGACCGCCCCCTCGTCGAGGCGGAAAACAAAAAGGCGCCGCAGCACGCCTGCCGGAGCAGGTGTGGTGCGACGCCTTTGTCGTGATATTGCAGACCGCCGTTGGCCTGCCTGAAGCGGAACTAGCATCTAGCGTGCCAGCCTGCGGAGGCCGCCGATTCTGTGCGTTCGGCGTGGCTAAGCAGATGGCGTACGACGACAAAGCGCACAGATAGCGCGCAACCGCGCGCCAAATCAGGGCAAGGCATCTCGTAAAACCCAGGCGCGCTTGCTGTTAGTCTTGAGCGGCTTTTGCCAAGGAGCGAGCGATGCCTCTGATTGCGACCCTGACCCTCAACCCCGCGATGGACCTTTCCGTCAGCACCGCCCGGGTGATCAGTACCGAAAAGCTGCGGTGTTCGCTGCCGCGCCACGACCCGGGTGGCGGCGGGATCAACGTGGCGCGGGTGGTGAAGACGCTCGGAGGCAGGGCGATCGCCATCTATCCGGCTGGAGGGCCCTTTGGCGATCTCCTGCAACGTTCGCTGGACGAACTGGGTCTGGTGCATCGTCCGGTGTCCATTACTGGCGATACCCGCGAGAGTTTCACTGTCGATGAGCTGGGCTCAGGCCTGCAGTACCGTTTCGTGTTGCCCGGTCCGACGCTATCCGCGCAGGAACTTCAGCGTTGCCTCGACAGCCTCGCAGCGCTGCAGCCAGCACCGGCCTATGTGGTGCTGAGCGGCAGCTTTCCACCTGGCGTCGACCTGGGTTTCTACGACGAGCTGCTGGCATTGACGCGCGGTATCGGTGCGCGGCTGGTCGTCGATTTGTCCGGCGAGCCATTACGCCACGCCGCCCGGCAGGGCGGTGCATACCTGATGAAGCCGAGCCTCGACGAGCTTTCCAGCCTTGTGGGCTACCCCATCTCCAGCGGGGCCGAACAGGCGACAGCGCTGCGCCGTCTGATCGCTCAGGGCTGCGCCGAAGTGGTCGTGTTGTCGCTGGGAGCCCAGGGTGCGCTATACGCCTGTGGCGATGAGCTGCAGCGCCTGCCGTCGGCGGATGTCCCGGTAGTCAGCGCGGTGGGTGCGGGTGACAGCATGCTCGGCGCCATGGTGCTGGCGCTGGCCGAGGCGCGCTCGCTACAGGATGCGGTGTGTCGGGGCATTGCCGCGGGTGCCGCGACGGTGATGCGTCCGGGCACCGAGCTGTGTCACCGCGAGGATGTCCAGCGGTTGCTGCAATCTGTGGCAGACGCCCCTAGTCGATCCGGTTGACCCGCGGAAACTTGCCGGCGAACGCCTCGGGCATGGCGACGACGCGGCTTTGGGCATAGTCGTAGAAGACGAAACCGGATTTGGCCATGGCGATCAGTGTGCCGTCGGCAGGGCGGGTGATGCGGAAGATGATATCGCCGCCGTACTTGTTGAAATCCATCACGCCGACCTCGAACAGCAGCGCATCACGGGCATGGGCCTCGGCTTTGTAGGTCGTGGCAAGGTCGGTCACGATGATCCCGGCACCGTCCTGACGGGTCTCGGCAACCCCGTAGGCGAACAGGAAGCGCGCCCGCGCCTCGGAAATCATCGAGATCATCGAGTCGTTGGCCAGATGGTTGCCGGCGTTGATGTCGGTGATTCGCACGGTGAGCTGGGTGGAAAAGCAGTACTGGTCTTCCGGGAAATGCAGGGTAAGACGCGCCATGGGTCGCTCGGTAATCGGTCGAAGGTGCGCATTCTAGCGTTGTGTCATTCGCCCAGGTTAGATGCGGGCTCGTGGGAGCGGTCTTGACCGCGAATGAGCCGGCACCGGGCGGGCCCATTCGCGGCTGAGGTCGCTCCTACTGGAGGCCCTAGGTGGAGCGGCGCCTGCACGTAGCCATGCGTTGGCGGCTACGAATGGAGCGGAGGCAGACCCCGCAACCTCGATCCGTCAGCCCGCCCGATGCAAGCCACGCTGCGCTTGTACGCCACTGTGCTGCAGACGTTGCTGGATCAACTGCAGGCGCGCGTCGATGAAGGGAGTGACCAGGGCAAAACACTCGGGCGGGCTCAGCCTCGGTTGGGCTGCATGGATCACGCTGCGCTCCAGCTTGCCGACCAGCCGCTTCAGCTCCATATCGGTGTCTGTAACCATGCGCCGACAGAGTGCTTTCAGGCGCTTTTGCAACGCCGGCGTGCAGCCGCCCTGATTCGAGGCGACGACGCAGAGGCCGCGCAGGCGTGCCACGTCTTCCAGTTCGCGGCAGGCGCGAGCGGCTTCGGTGGGTTCGTTGCTCGATATCGGCGCCCGCTTCTCAAGCGCATCGATAAGGGTTTCGATCAGAGCGCAATGCCCGTCGAAATCGGCAGGGTTGTTGCGCAGAACCAGCCAGCCTTCGGTTATCGAATACGCATCGGGCAGGGCACTGCGCTGTTGCAGACGTTGCGTCAGGCTTGTCGCCAGCGTGCAGCGCAGCGCTACCGCAGTGGGTTCGCTCTGTACGCCCAGACCGCGATGCTGTTGCAGCAGGCGGAGAACCTCCAGATCTTCCTGAACTGCCAGCAGGCGCAACTGCGCTACGCGTCGGGAATGTTGTGCGCTGGCCATGCCGTTCAGATAGTGGCCCAGCATCAGCAGTGCACAGGCGATCGCCAAGGTCGCGGTGATGGTCATTCTGCAAATCCCTGAAGTGAGCGCGCGGCACTGCCGCACGGGCAACAAAAAAGGCGTCCGGACCGGCATGTCGAAACATGCGGTGCAGGGACGCCTTCGTCTTTGCCGGACGCCTTCGTTGGCTCGGCCAATCCATCTAGCAAGCTGCTTGCCAGCCTGCCGCTTGCTGCAGGCTTTCGGCTGAACGCCGCGTCGTGGCGGATGGCGGCGTTGCGGCTGTCTCACGGTCCATGCCGAGGGACCGAGAGCACGCTCGCCGATGGTGCGTTTGGTCGAGCGGTTGCACTGCGGGCGGGCAGCTCACTGCCCAAGCAGCTCGTTCATGGCGATGATCTGCTCGGCGACCTGGATCAGCTTCTGCTGGCGACTCATCGCCTGGCGGCGCATCAGGGTGTAGGCCTCATCCTCCTTGCAGTCGCGCATCTTCATCAGCATGCCCTTGGCCAGCTCGATGCGCTTGCGTTCCGCGAGTTGCTGCTCGCGGGCCAGCAATTGCGCGCGCATCGCCTGGTCGGTCTCGAAACGCGCCATCGCCACATCGAGGATCGGCTTGAGCCGCTGGGCCTGAATGCCCTCGACGATATAGGCGCTGACCCCGGCGCGGATGGCCTGACGCATGGCATCCGGGTCACCGTCGTCGGTGAACATGACGATGGGCCGCGGTTGATCGCGGCTGACTAGCACCACTTGCTCTAGCACATCTCGGCCCGGTGAGTCGGTGTCGATCAGCACCACGTCCGGGCGGATCGCCTCGACCCGTTCGGGCAGATCGATGGTCAGGCCGGATTCATCGATGACTTCGAAGCCGGCCTCGATCAGCGCGCTTCGCAGGCGCCCGATCTTGCGTGGGGTGTCGTCGATCAGCAGGATGCGCAACATGCCTGATCCCCTGCTCAAAGTGCAGCCGCCATCGCCTGATCGGCCATGGCGTGCAGGGGGAAACTGCGGGCGTAGGCTGCCGGATCGCTGCCGTCCCAGGTCTTGCCATCCATCAGTGTGGCGCTGCGCATGGGCGACTCCTGCACGGTGATGCCCAGCGCTCCGGCGGCCTGTCGGTACAGCTCGATCTGTTGCACCTGGCTTGCAACCAGCTGGTAGTCCGGGTCCTGGCGCAATAGACCCCAGCGCCGCAGCTGGGTCATGAACCAGAGGCCGTCGGACAGGTAGGGCATGTTCGCCGCGCCATCGGCAAAGAAGCGCAGCGGGTGTTGGTCATTCCAGGCGTTGCCCAGCCCATCCTGATACGAGCCGAGAAAGCGTGATTCGATGGCTGCCAGCGGCGCGTTGACATACTCGCTCCCGGCAATCAGCTGTGCGGTGCTGCGGCGGTTTTCCTGGCTCTGGTCGATGAAGCGACTCGCTTCGAGCACCGCCATCACCAGTGCGCGCGCGGTGTTGGGGTACTGCTCGACGAATGCGCGGGTGCAGCCGAGCACCTTTTCCGGATGATCCGGCCATATCGACTGGCTGGTTGCGAGGGTGAAGCCGACCCCCTCGGCGATCGCCTGCGCACCCCAGGGTTCGCCGGCGCAGAAACCGTCGATGCGCCCGGCCTGCAGGTACGCCACCATCTGCGATGGCGGCAGCACCAGCGTCCGCACATCCTGCAGCGGGTGGATACCATTGGCGGCCAGCCAATAATAGAGCCACAGCGCGTGGGTGCCGGTGGGGAAGGTATGCGCGAGAGTCAGGCGTGCACCGCTTTGGCGCACGCTGTTGCGCAATGCCTCGGGATCGGTCACGCCGGCAGCCTTGAGCGGGGTCGACAGGTTGATGCTCTGGCCGTTCTGCGCAAGCCCCATGAGCACCGCCATATCCACGGCGTGGCTGCCGCCGATTCCCAGGTGCACGGCATATATCAGTCCGTACAGGCCGTGCGCTGCGTCCAGTTCACCGCCGATCAGCTTGTCGCGCAGGCCCGACCACGAGTTCTGGCGGTGCAGGTTGAGCGTCAGGCCGAAGGGCTGGGCGAAGCCCTGAGTGGCGGCGACGATTAGCGAGGCGGCATCGGTGAGTGGCAGAAAGCCCAGGTTGAGCGAGCTCTTTTCCGGTGCATCGCTGCCGGCGACCCAGGCCAGTGCATCGTGGCGGGGCGGCGTGGAGGGTTCGGTCATGCTGTGGGCCTTTCGATTGCGAAGCGTGCGGCACAGGTAACCGTGCACGACGGATCAGGAGTGGTCTATGCCAAGCCTGAAGCAAGCGATATGCCAACGAGAAAGTGGTGCGCCATGCGGTGCCCGTGCACCGCGTTGTTCAGGCGCATCTGGTGTGAAGCGGTGCAGCGTTGCCGGTCAGCGTGGATACAGTGGTGGCAGGGCGCTGTGGTCCTGCTCGACACTCGGACTGGTCGCTGGAGGGAGCGTCTGGATAGCCTGCCACAGCGCCTCTCCCTGCCAACGCTGGCCGGCTTCGCTGTACAGCGCACCGTTGAGTCCGTCCAGCGCATCGGACAGCGGCACGAAGCGCGCAGCCATGTCGGCCAGCGTCTCCGGCTGTTGCCGCGCCCAGGCATCCAGCGCCTGGCGAGTGGCCTGCGAGTCGTTGGCCTGGCAGGCGCGACGCAGGTCGTCGAGCAGGCTGCGTGGGGTCGGGCCAGGCTGCAGTGCGCGCTGCACTGCGGGTTGCCGCCGCGCGTGTAGCCACAGACCGAAACCGGCGAGGGTGGACAGGGCGAAGAGCAGGGTACTCAGCTGCCAGGGCCACAGTAGCTGCTGCTCGGCAGGTAGTGGCGTTGCGGCCGGTTGCTCGGCGGGCGTCGGCGCGAGATTCGGATTATCGGCGACATTCAGGGGCCGTTCGTCCAGCGTGGTACGTTCTAGCCGGTCTTCCACGGTGTTCCACCAGACCACTTCCACGGCGGGTAGCTGCAACGCGCCGCTGCGCGTGGGAATCAGCGCCTCGCGCTGCTCGCGGCTACCGACCAGACCCGCGCCACTGACTTCGTTGGCCAGGATCGGTTGATCCGGGTAGCGGCGCAGGTCGGGGCTCTGGGCAGAACCGATGGCGGGCAACTGGGTGCTGGTCAGGCCTTCGGCCTTGAGCAACAGGCTGCGGGTGAGCGATTCGCCGGTCTGTGCCTGATCGGGCTCCGGGCTCCAGGCCTCGACCAGGGTCAGGCTGCGTGCCGGCAGCCAGGGCGCCGCGGCGGGGTAGTCCGCCGGTTTGCGCTTGACCGTCAGCGGGATGCTTGGTGACCTGACCTGCGTCGAGCGGCCCGAACGCGAGCCGAACAGCGGGTTGCTGCCATTGGTCACGGTGGTGGCGCTGAACAGTTGGGCAGGGATGGTCAGCTCGCCGGACTTCTGCGGGAACAGCGCATAGCGCACTTCGATGACGCCGTGGCGAATGCCGTTGATGGTTTTCTCGTAGGTGCGTGGCTCACCGAGCCGTTCGACCAGGGCTTCCGGCATCTGCAGCGGCGAGAGGGTGCTGTCGTCGTACAGCGAAACCGAATGATAGATGCGCAGGGTAAGAATCACCTGGGCCTGAACGTAAACGTTTTCCTGATCGACGCTGGCATCGATGAAGATCGGGGCCAGCTGGTCGCTTTCGGTATTTTTCAGCGATTCCTGGACCATCAATGTGATCGGCTCGCTGCGCCAGTCGCCCAGTTGCAGCGGAGGGATGATCACGTAGCCGGTCTGCTTCGGCCGCAGGGTAATCAACCAGCGTGTGATCGCATAGGCTTCGCCGTTGCTGCTGGAAAGCTGGTTGACCTGACGGGTGTCGAACACCTCGAACAATGGCTCCAGCGGCTGCAGGTCGGGCTTGCCGAATACCGTGCTGCCCTGGCTTTCCAGGCTCAGCTCCAGGGTTTCGTCAATGCTCAGCTGGGTGCGGTCAACCCGGGCGAACAGGCCGGCGGCTGCGGCCTGACCAGCAAGGAGGCCGAGCAGAAGAAAAGCCATCAGGCGCATCATCGATTGGTTTCCTGGTGCTTGCGTTGTTCGTAGAGGAATTTCCTTCGCAGCAGCTCGCCGGGATCGTCCGGAATCTGCCGCAACCATTGCTCCATCGCCTGTTGCCGTTCCTGCTCGGGGAGCGCCTCGTGTTGCGCCTGGGCCGCGCTGCCATCCATTTCTTCGGTCTCGGGCGTGGCTTCGGTTGTCGATGGCTGCGAGGCGCCGCTGGCTTCGCTGGACGGCTCGCCCTGGGCATCCTCCGGCGAAGGGGAATGGGCAGAGCCCGCTTCCTGTGATTGCGGCTGCTCGGGTTGCGGCAGTGGTTCTTCGGTTTGCTCGTCCTGCTGATTCTGTTCCTGCTCGGGCTCGGGCTGTTCCTGCTGGCGGCGCAGCAGCTCTTCGATCAGCGCCTTGTTGCGCTGCGCCGCCTGTAGATCAGGCTGCAGGTCCAGCGCCTGGTCATAGGCTTCGATGGCGGCGTCGAAGGCTTCGCTACGAGCCAGGGCATTGCCACGGTTGTAGTGATCGGCGGCCGTGTTGCCTTCGGCGAACAGTTCTGCCGCGCCGGCATAGTCGCCGGCCTGATAGCGGGCGGTGGCCTGCCAGCGGCGATCGGTGAAGCGCTCGGCGGCCTCGGCCGGCCGCTCCGCGTCCAGCAGGCGTTGGCCCTGCTGATCGCGACGTAGCCAGAGATCCTGTAGCTCGAAGGCATTGGCAGGCTGCGGCTGCAGCAGCAATAGCGGTAGGCAGAACAACCAGCCGCGGCGACCGGCGAGGGCGGCCAGCAAGAGCAGTGGCAACAGCAGCCAGTGCCCCTGATCCAGCCAGGCTTCCAGCCGCGTGATTTCATCGTCCTGGCGCAACGTGCCAGTTTGATCGAGCAGACCGAGGGCCGTCAGGTCGTCGTCACCCAGCCGCGCGCGCTGATAGCGCCCTCCCAGCTCGTTGGCCAGGCGTTGCAGTCTGGCGTTGTCCAGGCGCGGGATGAGGATTGCGCCTTGGGCATCCTTGATGAAACTGCCGTCCTTGCCGGCGATTGGCGCGCCTTGTTCGGTGCCGACGCCGAGTATCAGCAGTTGCTCGTTTCTGCCCTCCATCAGCGTGACGATGGCGCTGCGTTCGTGCTCGTCCAGGCTGCTGCCGATCAGCAGCAAGCGCCCGCGCCCCAGGCCAGCCTGCTCGAGCAGGGCGAGGCCTTTGGCCACGGCAAGGTCCGCGCGCTGGCCCTGCTCGGGCATCAGCGTCGGGTGCAGGGCGTCGAGCAGGTTGCGGGTGGTCGCCAGGTCATCGGATAGCGGCACCACGGTGTGGGCGCTGCCGGCGAATACCACGACGGCGGTCTGTACGTCCTGCCGGCGCTCGAGCAGATCCAGCAGCTTGCGCTTGGCCTGTTCCAGGCGAGTGGGTGGTGCGTCGCTGGCGAGCATCGATGGCGTGAGTTCCAGCAGCACCACCAGGGGATCGCTGCGCTTCATGCTCGGCTGTTCGAAGCGTTGCCAGCTGGGCCCGAGCAATGCGATGACCGCCAGCAGCCAGGCCAGGCCCAGCACCAGCCAGGGCAGGCGACTGTGGCGCAGTCGGCCACGGGTCAGCAAGGCGGCATGAAAGGCTTCCGGCAGAAGACGCTGCCAGCGCCCGACCTGCAACTGCCGATGCCAGAGCCGCCACAGCAGCCAGATCAGTAGCGGCAGGATGAGCAGCCAGTATGGCCGCAACAGATGGGGTAGCAGTTCGCTCATCGGCGCTGCTCCCGTCGCCAGGCCAGGCGTTGCAACTGTGCACTCCACAGGCTGGCCGCGACCATCAGCAGGCTGATCAGCAAAGCCGCCGACAGCGGCCAGATGTACAGGGCCTCGGCCACACGGGCCTGGGCTGGTTGCTGCGCTGCCGGCTCGAGACGATCCAGCGTATCGCCGATCGCCTTCAGCTCTGCGCTCGACGAGGCGCGGAAATACTCACCGCCGGTTTGCTCGGAAATGGCGCGCAGAGTCGGCTCGTCGAGGTCCAGGCCAGGGTTGAAACCGAAGCGGCTGAGCACGCCACCTTCTTCCGGCAAGGCGCCGATGCCGATGGTGTGGACCCGTACGCCTTCTTCGGCGGCCAGCGAGGCCGCCAGCAGTGGCTCGATTTCGCCACCGTTGTTGGCACCGTCGGTGATCAGTACCAGCACGCGACTGTTCGTCGGTCGCTCCCTGAGGCGTTTAACCGCCAGGCCGATGGCGTCCCCTATCGCAGTGTTGCTGCCGGCGATGCCAACCCGGGCTTCGTCCAGCCAGACTCGCACGGTGAGGCGATCGAAGGTCAGTGGCGCCTGCAGATAGGCCTTGCTGCCGAAGAGAATCAGGCCGACGCGATCGCCACGACGCTCCTCGATGAAGTCGCCGAGCAGCACCTTGACCAGTTCCAGCCGCGTCAGCTCCTCGTCCTGCCACTGCATGTCGGGGTAATCCATCGAGCCGGAGACGTCCACTGCCAGCAGCAGATCGCGGCCGCTGGTGGGCAGCGGCAGTGGTTCACCCAGCCACTGGGGGCGTGCTGCGGCGAACAGCAGCAACAGCCAGATGGTCAGGTAGGGCAGTTGCTGGCGCCAGGCAGGCAGGGCGACACGCGCGCGCCGGCCGGACAGCTGCTGCAGTTCGTCGAGGAAGCTGACCTTCAGCGCGGCTTCGCCGCTATCGGCCGGCGGCAGCAGTGCGCGCAGCAGCCAGGGCAGCGGTAGCAGCAGGAAGACCCAGGGCCAGGCCAGTTCAAACATGCTTGCGGATCCAGATGTCGACGGCCTGTTCGAGCCCGTCGATTGCCTTGTCGTCGAGGCGGCACTCGGCCCGGTAGGCACCTTCGACAAGAATCATCCAGCGGGTCAGCCCGGCGGCCGGGCAGCGGTTGTCGAGAAAGGCCAGCCACGCACGCCCACTGAGTGTGTGCGGGTGGTCGTTGGGATAACGAATGCGACAGAGCCGCTTGAGCAGCCCATTGAGTTGTTGCAGCCACTGGCTGGCCGGTTGCCCGCCGTAGGGTTTGCTCAAGCGCGAAAGCTCGATGAGCGCCTCCTGACGCTGCGGTTCCAGCGGTGGCTCCGGCTGCACACGGGGCTTGCGCCTGAGCAGCCGGTGACGAAGTCGCCAGAGCAAGCCAAGCGCCATCAGCAGCACCAGGCCGAGCAGCCACCAGCCCGGCGCTGGAGGCCACCAGCTGATCGGCTCGGGGCTGATCAGCGGAGCCAGTTGATCGAGCGGATTCATCGCCGTGCGCTCGGATGGCGGACGCTCAGGTGCTCGCGCAACTGCTCGACCAGATCGTGCTGGGTATCCAGCGGCATCAGCGGCACCCGCAGGCGATCGGCCAGACGCTGCCAGCGGGCGCTGCGCGCCTCGCCCTGCTCGCGGTAGCGCTGACGCAGATCCGCATCCTGGGTATCCAGTTCAAGCCGCGCATTGCCTTCGCTGAAGCGTAGCAGGCCGGCCGCGGGCAGGGCGTGATCCAGTGGATCGAACAGCGGCAGCAACAGCAGGTCGACATGGCGCGCGAGCAGGCTGAGCTGCTGCTCGGCGGCATCGGTGAGGGTGCGCTCGTCGCAGAGAATCACCGACAGACTGCCCGGACGCAGCACTTCCCGTGCCCGGCGCAGGGCCATGCTGAAAGCGTCGGGGTCGATCGGGTTGTCTGGCTGCAGGCGATTGTTGGCGCGGGTGACGCGATCCAGCAGCTGCAGCAGGCTCTGCTTGCTGCGCCGTGGCTTGATTTCCTGACGCTCATCGCCGAACACCAGCCCGCCAACCCGATCATTGTGGCTGAGCGCCGCCCAGCCGATCAGGCTCGCCGCCTGCGCCGCCAGCACCGACTTGAACAGTCGGCCGCTGCCGAAGAACAGTCGCGGGCTCTGCTCGACCACGATATAGATCGGCCGCTCGCGTTCTTCATGGAACAGCTTGGTGTGCGGCTCCTGGGTGCGTGCGGTGACGCGCCAGTCGATGGTGCGCACGTCGTCGCCGGGCTGATAGATGCGAACCTGGTCGAAATCCACACCACGCCCGCGCAGCTTGGAATGATGCAGCCCGACCAGCGGGCTGCGGCGATGCGGTGTGGAAAACAGCGGCACTTCACGGACGCGATGACGCATATCGATGAGTTCGGCCAGGCTCACACGGATACCGGAGCCCTGCTCGGTTGGCTGCCCGGCGGCGGAAGCCTGCGGTTGCATCAGGCCACCGCTACCACGTCGAGAATGCGCTGGATGACCCGGTCCTGATCAATGCCGGCGGCTTCTGCCTCGAAGGAGAGAATCAGGCGGTGACGCAGTACATCGAAAAGCATCGCCTGTATGTCCTCGGGGCTGACGAAATCGCGTCCGGCCAGCCAGGCATGGGCACGGGCGCAGCGATCCAGCGAGATCGAACCGCGCGGACTCGCACCATAGGCTATCCATTCGGCCAGTTCGGCATCGAACTTGGCCGGGGTACGCGTGGCCATGACCAGCTGCACCAGGTATTCCTCCACCGCATCGGCCATGTACAGGCCGAGGATGTCCTTGCGCGCGGCGAAGATCGCCTGCTGGCTGACCCGATGTTCCGGCGCCGCCTCGCCATTGATCGCCTCGCCACGGGCCTGCTGCAGGATGCGTCGTTCCACCGAGGCGTCGGGGAAGCCGATCTTCACGTGCAGCAGGAAGCGGTCGAGCTGTGCTTCGGGCAGGGGGTAGGTGCCTTCCTGCTCGATCGGGTTCTGTGTCGCCATCACCAGAAACAGCGGCGGCAGGTCATAGGTGCTGCGGCCGACGCTGACCTGGCGCTCGGCCATGGCTTCGAGCAGCGCCGATTGCACCTTGGCCGGCGCGCGATTGATTTCGTCCGCGAGCACCAGGTTGTGGAAGATAGGCCCCTGCTGGAAGACGAAGCTGCCGGTCTCCGGGCGATAGATTTCGGTACCGGTGATGTCGGCGGGCAGTAGGTCGGGGGTGAACTGGATTCGATGGAACTCCGCCTCCAGGCCTTCGGCGAGCTCCTTGATGGCCCGGGTCTTGGCCAGGCCCGGCGCCCCTTCGACGAGCATGTGGCCGTCGGCGAGCAGGGCGATCAGCAGGCGTTCGATCAGCCGTTCCTGCCCCAGGATCTGGGTGGACAGGAACTGTCGCAGCGCGATTATCGATTCACGGTGATCCATCGTTTCGAGTCTTCCAGGTGGGCGGCAAATCGGCTGGCGCGGCGGGCAGAGACGCCGGCTGCTATTGGCTGCTACAGACAGTCGCAGGCGACTGCAGGAGAAGCGCCACTTTACTGCATTAACCCTCGACTAGACTAACCTTGAACCTTCGACCTGTGCCGTCAGTCACTACCGACGTCTCTTTCCCCAGCAAGCCAAGCGGAGCCATACATGGCGTTCTTTTCAGCGGCCAGCAAGGCCGACTTTCAGCAGCAATTGCAGACAGCGTTAGCGCAACACGTAGACCCGAAAATCCTGCCGCAACTGAGCCTGTTCGCCGAACAGTTCTTCGGCATCGTCGCGCTGCCCGAACTCACCGAACGGCGCATGAGCGATCTGGTCGGCTCGACACTGGCCAGCTGGCGCCTGCTGGAGCGCTTCGATCCCGCCAAACCCGAGGTGCAGGTATTCAACCCCGACTTCGAGAAGCACGGCTGGCAATCGACCCACAGCGTGGTCGAGGTGCTGCATCCGGACATGCCGTTCCTGGTCGATTCAGTGCGCATGGAGCTGACGCGCCGCGGCTACAGCATCCATACCCTGCAAACCAGCGTGCTGCAGGTGCGTCGCGGGGCCGACGGCAGCTTGTTGGAGTTGCTGCCCAAGGACGAGCGCGCCGCTGACAGCCACGCCGAATCGTTGATCTTCGTCGAGATCGATCGCTGCGCCAGTCCGACGGCCCTGCGCGAGCTCGAGCAGTCACTGCTGGGTGTGCTGGCTGATGTGCGTCAGGTGGTGGGTGACTTTGCGGCGATGAAGGGCAAGGCGGTCGAGCTGCAAGGGCGTCTGGAGCAGGTCAACCTGAGCATCAACGGCGACGAGCTGGACGAGATTCGCGACTTCATGCGCTGGCTGGCGGACGACCATTTCACCTTCCTCGGCTACGAAGAGTTCTCCGTGCAGGAACAGGCCGAGGGCGGGCGCATCGTCTATGACGAAAGCTCGCTGCTGGGTCTGTCGCGCAGCATGCGCACCGGGCTTTCCGAGGAGGAGCAATCGCTCACCGCCCAATCGGTCAGCTACCTGCGTGAGCCGCTGCTGCTGTCGTTCGCCAAGGCGGCCATGCCCAGTCGCGTGCACCGTCCGGCTTACCCTGACTTCGTCTCGGTGCGTGAATTCGATGACGAGGGGCGGGTGGTTCGCGAATGCCGCTTCCTCGGCCTGTTCACCTCGTCGGTCTACACCCAGAGCGTGCGACGCATCCCGTTCATCCGCAGCAAGGTCGAGACGGTCGTGCAGCGCGCCAATTTCGGTAGCTCCGCGCATCTGGCCAAGGAGCTGGTGCAGGTTCTCGAGGTGCTGCCGCGTGACGAGCTGTTCCAGGCGCCAATCGACGAGCTGTTCGAAAACGCCATCGCCATCGTGCAGATCCAGGAGCGCAATCGGCTGCGGCTGTTCCTGCGTTTCGACCCCTATCGGCGTTTCTGCTACTGCCTGGTGTACGTGCCGCGTGACAGTTACTCCACCGAGACACGGCTGAAAATCCAGCAGGTGCTGCAGGAGCGGCTCGAAGCCAGCGACTGCGAGTTCTCCACCTATTTCTCCGAATCGGTGCTGACGCGCGTGCAGTTCATCCTGCGTCTGGACCCCAGTCGCGCGCTGCAGGTGGATACGGTGCGCCTGGAGCAGGAAGTGCTGCAGGCCTGCCGTACCTGGCAGGACGATTACCAGAGCCTGGTGGTCGAGCGCTTCGGCGAGGCCAGGGGCACCCATCTGCTCAGCGAGTTTCCGAAAGGTTTCCCGGCCGGCTACCGCGAGCGCTTCTCGCCGCAATCGGCCACCGTCGACATGCAGCATGTGCTCGACCTCAGCGAGGAACGCCCGCTGGTGATGAGCTTCTATCAGCCGATCACGGCTGAAGAGAACCGCCTGCACTGCAAGCTCTACCACCTGAATACACCGCTGCCGCTGTCGGACATCCTGCCGATCATGGAGAACCTGGGGCTGCGGGTGCTCGGCGAGTTTCCGTTTCGGTTGCGTGACCGCAGCGGCCGCGAGTACTGGATACACGACTTCGCCTTCACTTATGCCGAAGGTCTGGAAATCGACCTGCTGGAGATCAACGAGGCGCTGCAGGATGCGTTCATCCATATCTACGGCGGCTTTGCCGAGAACGATGGATTCAACCGTCTGGTGCTGACCGCCGGGTTGGCCTGGCGGGAAGTGGCGCTGCTGCGCGCCTATGCGCGCTATCTCAAGCAGATTCGCATGGGCTTCGACCTTGGCTATATTGCCAGCGCGCTGCTCAACCACACGGATATCGCCCGCGAGCTGGTGCGGCTGTTCAAGATGCGCTTCTACCTGGCGCGCAAGCTCGGTGACGAGGATCTGGCAGACAAGCAGCAACGGCTGGAACAGGCGATTCTCACAGCGCTGGATGAGGTGGCGGTACTCAACGAGGACCGGATTCTGCGGCGCTATCTGGCGCTGATTCAGGCCACCCTGCGAACCAACTTCTATCAGCCGGATGCCAACGGCAAACCCAAGTCGTATTTCAGCTTCAAGCTCGATCCGCGCTCGATCCCGGAGATGCCGCGCCCGGCACCGATGTACGAGATATTCGTCTATTCGCCACGGGTCGAGGGCGTGCACCTGCGCGGCGGCAAGGTGGCGCGTGGCGGGTTGCGCTGGTCCGACCGTGAAGAGGACTACCGCACCGAAGTGCTCGGCCTGGTCAAGGCGCAGCAGGTGAAGAATGCGGTAATCGTTCCCGGCGGCGCGAAAGGCGGTTTCGTGCCGCGTCGTCTGCCTACCAGTGGCACGCGGGATGATATTCAGGCCGAAGCGATCGCCTGCTATCGCATTTTCATCAGTGGCCTGCTCGACATCACCGATAACCTGCATGAAGGCCAGGTCGTTCCGCCCGCCAATGTACTGCGCTATGACGGTGACGATCCCTATCTGGTGGTCGCTGCGGACAAGGGCACAGCGAGCTTTTCGGACATCGCCAACGGCATCGCCGCCGAATACGACTTCTGGCTCGGCGACGCCTTTGCCTCGGGCGGCTCGGCAGGCTACGACCACAAGAAGATGGGCATCACCGCGCGCGGCGCCTGGGTTTCGGTGCAGCGGCACTTCCGTGAGCGCGGCATAAACGTGCAGACCGACGTGATCAGCGTCATCGGCATCGGTGACATGGCTGGCGATGTGTTCGGCAACGGTCTGCTGATGTCCGAAACCCTGCAGCTGGTGGCCGCGTTCAACCATCTGCATATTTTCATCGACCCCAATCCCGATCCTGCGCGCAGTTTCATCGAGCGCAAGCGCCTGTTCGACCTGCCGCGCTCGTCATGGACCGATTACGACGTGTCGCTGATCTCGGAAGGCGGTGGCATCTTCCCGCGTTCGGCCAAGCGAGTCGCGATCACGCCACAGATGAAAGAGCGCTTCGCCATCGAGGCGGATCAGCTGACTCCAGCCGAGCTGATCCACGCGCTGCTCAAGGCGCCGGTGGACCTGCTATGGAATGGCGGTATCGGTACCTATGTGAAGAGCGGCGGCGAAAGCCACGCCGAAGTCGGCGACAAGGCCAACGATGCGGTGCGGGTCAATGGCGCCGATCTACGAGCCAAGGTGGTGGGCGAGGGCGGCAACCTCGGCATGACCCAGCTGGGGCGCGTCGAGTACGCGCTGCATGGCGGATCGAGCAATACCGACTTCATCGACAATGCCGGCGGCGTCGATTGCTCGGATCATGAAGTGAACATCAAGATCCTGCTCAATGAGGTGGTCAGCGCTGGCGACATGACCGCCAAGCAGCGCGATCAACTGCTGTTCGAAATGACCGACGCGGTGGCCGAGCTGGTGCTGCAGAACAACTACAAGCAGACCCAGGCGCTGTCCCAGGCGCAGCATCGCTCGCGGGAGCGGGCCGCCGAGTATGTTCGGTTGATCAATGCGCTGGAGGCGGCGGGGCAGCTCGACCGCGCGCTCGAGTTCCTGCCCAGCGATGACGCCCTAACCGAGCGCGCCAGCATCGGCAAGGGGCTGACCCGGCCGGAGCTGTCGGTTCTGATTTCCTACAGCAAGATCGAACTGAAGAAAGCGCTGCTGGATTCGCGCGTGCCGGACGACGACTACCTCGCCCGCGAAATGGAAAGTGCCTTCCCGCAGCAACTGAGCGAGCGTTTCCACGATGCCATGCTGCAACATCGCCTCAAGCGCGAAATCGTCGCTACCCAGATTGCCAACGATCTGGTCAACAACATGGGCATCACTTTCGTTCAGCGCCTGAACGAGGCGACGGGCATGAGTGCGGCGAATGTCGCCGGAGCCTACGTGATCGTGCGCGACATCTTCCATCTGCCTCACTGGTTCCGGCAGATCGAGGCGCTGGATCACAAGGTACCGGCGGAGCTGCAGTTGGCCTTGATGGATGAGCTGATGCGTCTGGGCCGCCGCGCGACGCGCTGGTTCCTGCGCAATCGTCGTAGCGAGCTGGATGCCGCACGCGACGTCGCGCACTTTGGCCCGCGGGTCGCTGCCCTTGGTCTAAAGCTCGATGAACTGCTGCAAGGCTCGACGCGTGACCGCTGGCAGGAGCGCTATAAGCGTTACACCGAAGCCGGGGTGCCGGAGCTGCTGGCGCGCATGGTGGCCGGTACCAGCCATCTGTACACGCTGCTGCCGATTCTGGAGGCCGCTGACGAAACTGGCCAGGTGCCTGCGCTGGTGGCGGCAACCTACTTCGCCGTCGGTGGTGCGCTGGAGCTTCCCTGGTATCTGCAGCTGCTCACCAACCTGCCGGTTGCCAACAACTGGCAGGCCCTGGCGCGTGAAAGCTTCCGCGACGACCTCGACTCACAGCAGCGCAGCATCACGGTATCGGTGCTGCAGATGGAGAACGGTCCGGAGGCGATCAGCGAGCGGGTCGACGCCTGGTTGTCTCAACGACCAGTTTTAATGGAGCGCTGGCGCTCGATGCTGGCCGAGCTGCGCGGCGCCAGCGGCACCGACTACGCCATCTATGCAGTCGCCAGCCGCGAGCTGCAGGGGCTGGCGCAGTCGGTAGGGCATGGCTGACGAGGTCTTGCGGCTTCGTCCGTGGACGATCCGTCCGCGGCAGAGGCCGCGCCGTTAATGCGGCGCAACTGAAAAACGCACTGCCCTCGGGCGGTGCGTTTTTTTAGCGGATGGGTGTTTGCGCAGTGAGTCCGTGGCGGTAAACGCTCAGTCCTGCGCAGGCAGTCCGACCTTGAAGCGAGTGATCTGCGGCAGATCGCGCAGGTAGCGGATCAGGTCAGGTGCGCCTGCCAGTTTCAGCCCCTCGCCAATGGCATTGGCTGTGGGGTCACGCTTCTCCAGCAACAGCAACTCGGAATTGCTGGCATCGCGCAGTAGTGTCAAGCGGGCATAGGGAACCTGGCTGTCGAGCAGCATGGCCATGAATTCACGGTCGCTCCAGGCCTGAGCAGGCATTGTCACGGCGTGGTAGTCAGCGTCCAGCGCGTGAACACCGGAGCGGTCGAGGCGGTAATCGGTGACCTCCGCCGGCAGCATGACTTCCAGGCCGCGCAAGCGCGCGTAGGCCACGGCGCAGGCAAAGGCTTCCAGATGGTGTTCGCCGGCCCAATAAAGCCGCTCCCCGAGCCAGCTGGCCTGGCGAACATCGATCGCTGCCCCCTTGTCGAAGCCGGGCAAGGCGGTACCGAGTGCTCGAAGAAAATCCTTGTAGCTGATGATTCGTACCTGTCGACAACCCGCCGTGCTGGAAAAGGCTTCGAAGGTCGGGTAACTCGGTTCATTTTTGCGCTGCCCGCCGAAGCCGTCGATCTGCCGCAGGTCGAGCCGTGACCGGGTGCAATCCTTGCTGATCAAGCGGGTCAGCGCAGCATGGGCACGGGCCTTGTCTTCCTGCACCGGACCGGAGAGCGCACCACGTGGCAGCTCCAGCAAGCGTTGCAGGCAGGGGCCATCGTTCCAGAAAATGCTGGGCTCAGGCTCGGGTAGGCGGGAAAAGGGCAGCTGCAGGCTGCTGGCGCGATCCTGAATGGGAAGCGAAGCCTTGGAGCGCAGCCCGAGGCGTTGCGCAAGTCGTGCGATTTGAGAAGTCAGTGAAGGCATTGGCTCGGGCAGGCTCATCATGATGCTTGAGCTCTCAGGGCTACGGCCGAAGTGTGGCAGACCCGTGTCATTTGCGCACGGGCTTTGCGCCACCCGTAGCGCTGGCCTGCGTCACAGCCTTGGGCAAAGATCGCGTGTCGATGTGGCAATATCGCTGAATAGATCACTGAGGAGCCTCCATGCCAAATCTGGTACTGGATATCGCGCTGTCCGCCGAACGAATGAAGGCGGTCTACCAGGGCCATGCGAATCGAGTCCTGATTCGAAGTCGCGACGGCACGCGAGTCAGCTTGCCGGCGCATCATCTGCGCCCGTTTCTGACCCACGAAGGGATATATGGTTCCTTCGAGCTCGAATTCGCTGAGCAGGGACAATTGCTGCGTTTGCGGCGTCTGCAATGAACCCGTCGGTCGGTGCGCTCGACCGGCCTATTTCCTCACTGGCGGCAGCGGCTGAAGCCCTCTCGGGCTGCTATACTCCGCGTCCACATTTACCGAGACCTTAGGCTGCGTATGTATAACCTGGCCCGCCAGCTATTGTTCAAGTTATCTCCGGAAACTTCCCATGAACTTTCCCTCGAGCTGATTGGCGCCGGTGGCCGTCTCGGGCTCAATGCAATGCTCGGCAAAGCGCCAGCAAGTCTTCCTGTTCACGTGATGGGGCTCGATTTCCCCAATCCAGTCGGCCTGGCAGCAGGGTTGGACAAGAACGGCGAAGCCATTCGCGGAATGTCGCAGCTGGGCTTCGGTTTCATCGAAGTGGGAACCGTGACGCCGCGCCCGCAGCCAGGCAACCCCAAGCCACGGATATTCCGCCTGCCCGAGGCCGAGGCGATCATCAATCGCATGGGTTTCAATAACCATGGTGTAGATGCGCTGCTGGCTCGGGTAGAGGCCGCCGGGTTCAAGGGCGTCCTCGGTATCAACATCGGCAAGAATTTCGATACCCCTGTCGAGCGCGCCGAGGAGGACTACCTGCTCTGCCTGGACAAGGTCTATCACCACGCAAGCTACGTCACCGTCAACGTTAGTTCGCCGAACACGCCTGGCTTGCGCAGCCTGCAGTTCGGCGACTCGCTCAAGCATTTGCTCGATGCGTTGCGACTGCGCCGTGAGGATCTGGAGATCATGCATGGCAAGCGCGTGCCGCTTGCGATCAAGATCGCTCCGGACATGACCGACGAAGAAACCGCTCTGGTGGGCGAGGCGGTATTCCAGGCCGGGATGGACGCGATCATCGCCACCAACACTACCCTTGGCCGAGAAGGCGTTGCCGGCTTGGCTCATGCTGACGAAGCTGGTGGCCTGTCTGGTGCGCCCGTTCGGGAGAAGAGCACGCACACGGTCAGGGTGCTGGCACAGACGCTAGGCGGACGGCTGCCGATCATTGCCGTGGGCGGCATCACCGAGGGCAGGCACGCGGCAGAGAAGATCGAGGCGGGTGCCAGCCTGGTTCAGTTGTATTCAGGTTTCATCTACAAGGGACCGGCATTGATCCGCGAGGCGGTGGATGCCATCGCGGCGCTGCGTTCAAAAGCGCATTCATGATCGCCCGGAAGGGGCTCCTGTTGGGAGCCCCTGGGCTTCTCGCCCGCCGCCCGGGTGGGACGCGCTATATCAAGTCGGGTGGATCGGTGAATTAGCCGACCGCGTGAAGTTCGTTGAGTCTATGCAGACCGGCCGTGCCGGTCAGACCATCCCAGTTGTCGCCGCGACCCTCCCGCCAGCCGTTAATCCAGGCTTGGCGAACATTGGGATGGGAAAAAGGACAGAGGTCGCGAGATTTGCCATGTATGCCGTGCTGATAACCGCGTAGAAATGCTCGTTCCATCGGATCACGCTTGAGTCTTCTCATTGGGTATTGCCCTCAGTGGTTGACTGGTGTTCCTGTGGCCTCATGGCGAGACCGGGCAGATAGACTGCCAATGAAGCGCGCTGCCGGCGTGGCGCGCTTCGCCGGCACCATTGCGATGTCGGCCTGAGGTGAGTTCTAACGCAATGCTGAAGACGCTGGAATGATCGTTTTGTCATAAGTAGGTAACGAATCTATGGTTCTACCCATAAGCCTGAAAGGGCAAGGGATGCGAAGTGCACTGCTTGGCCACTTCTGCATGATTGCAACCATGATGTTTGTAACCTCTTTCTAATTTTCTTTGCTGGGCCTGTTCCGACGAAAGGGTCGCGACGGTCCGAAGCACCTTTTGTGGAAACTCCATGACCGACCGCCATGAACTGATCCTGACCTGTCCCAAGGGACTCGAAGGCCTGCTGCTCGAGGAAGCCACCGCGCTTGGACTGGAGGAGAGTCGCGAGCAGACATCCGCGATTCGCGGCTTCGGTACGCTGGAGGTGGCCTACCGGCTCTGCCTATGGTCGCGCCTGGCCAATCGCGTGCTGCTGGTGATCAGCCGCTTTCCCACTGTAGACGCCGAGACGCTTTACCAAGGGGTTCACGCCGTCGACTGGGCTGACCATCTGCAGCCTGCCGGCAGCCTGGCAGTGGAGTTCAGTGGTCGTGGCTCGGGCATCGACAACACCCATTTCGGTGCGCTCAAGGTCAAGGACGCCATCGTGGATCGGCTGCGAACCGCATCTGGCGAGAGGCCCAGCATCGACAAGCTCGATCCTGATCTGCGCGTGCATCTGCGCCTCGACAAGGGGCAAGCGGTGCTTTCGCTCGACCTCTCCGGGCACAGCCTGCACCAGCGTGGCTATCGACTGCAGCAGGGTGCAGCGCCGCTCAAGGAAAACCTTGCTGCCGCGATCCTGATGCGTGCCGGCTGGCCACGTATCGCCGCTGCTGGTGGCGCGTTGACAGATCCCATGTGCGGCGTCGGCACCTTTCTTGTCGAAGGGGCGATGATGGCGGCGGACATCGCGCCGAACCTCAAGCGCGAGCGTTGGGGTTTCAGTGCCTGGCTGGGGCACGTACCCGCGCTGTGGTCGCGACTGCATGCCGAAGCTCAGGCACGGGCAGAGGTTGGCTTGGCCAAGCCGCCCTTATGGATTCGCGGCTATGAGGCCGATCCGCGGCTGATCCAGCCGGGACGCAACAACATCGAACGCGCTGGGCTGGCCGGCTGGATTAAGGTCTACCAGGGTGATGTCGGCGACTTCGAGCCGCGCCCGGACCAGAATCAGAAGGGCTTGGTGATCTGCAATCCGCCCTATGGTGAGCGCCTCGGCGACGAGGCGAGCCTTCTCTATCTCTACCAGAACCTCGGCGAACGCCTGCGCCAGGCCTGCCTGGGCTGGGAAGCCGCGGTATTCACCGCCGCGCCGGATCTCGGCAAGCGCATGGGCATCCGCAGTCACAAGCAGTACGCGTTCTGGAACGGTGCGCTGCCGTGCAAGCTGCTGCTGATCAAGGTCGAGCTGGATCAGTTCGTGACAGGTCAGCGCGGCGCCGGCCATGAGGAACATTTACAGCAGCAGGCGCCGGTCGAGCAGGCACGCCTCAGCGAAGGCGGGCAGATGTTCGCCAATCGCCTACAGAAGAATCTGCGTCAGCTCGGCAAATGGGCGCGTCGTGAGGGTATCGAATGCTACCGGCTATACGACGCGGATATGCCTGAGTACGCCCTGGCGATCGATCTGTACGGTGACTGGGTGCACGTGCAGGAGTATGCGCCGCCGCGCTCCATCGATCCGGAGAAGGCCCAGGTGCGCCTGCTCGATGCATTGGCTGCCATACCGCAAGCACTGGGCATTCCACGCGAGAAGGTGGTGGTAAAGCGCCGCGAGCGCCAGACGGGAACGCGCCAGTATGAGCGTCAGGCCAGTCAGGGCGAGTTTCTCGAAGTGACCGAGGGCGGCGTCAAGCTGCTGGTGAATCTCACCGATTATCTGGATACCGGCCTGTTCCTCGATCATCGCCCATTGCGCCTTCGCATTCAGCGTGAAGCGGCCGGCAAGCGTTTCCTCAACCTGTTCTGCTATACCGCAACCGCCACGGTTCATGCGGCCAAAGGTGGTGCGCGCAGCACGACCAGCGTCGACCTGTCGAAAACCTATCTGGACTGGGCGCGTCGCAATCTCTCGTTGAATGGCCTTTCGGATCGCCAGCGCCTGGAACAGGGCGACGTGATGGCCTGGCTGGAAGAAGACCGTGGTGAGTACGACCTGATCTTCATCGACCCGCCGACGTTCTCCAATTCCAAGCGCATGGAAGGTGTGTTCGACGTACAGCGGGACCACCAGGCGCTGCTCGATCTGGCGATGGCTCGATTGGCGACGGGCGGAGCGCTGTATTTCTCCAACAACTTCCGCAAATTCGTGCTGGATGCCAGCCTGAGCGACCGCTATGCCGTAGAGGAAATCAGCAGCGCAACGCTGGACGAGGATTTCCGTCGTAATCCCCGGATCCACCGCGCCTGGAAATTCCACGCGCGGTGATCATCCGGTGATATAGGCGGGCCGTTCGGCCTGCCTGAGTCACATCAGCGTTGTGCGGTGTTCTGGTTGCGCTGACCGTAGAGGCTGACCAGCACCTGATCGAGAATCGAGGCTGCGCCCCATGGGCGGGGATGGTTCAGGATCGCCACGACTGCCCAGACATTGCCGTCGCCGTCACGGCTGTAACCTGCGATGGCGCGCACGGTGTTCAGGGTTCCCGTCTTGAGGTGCGCCTTGCCGGCGACAGGCGTATTGCGCAGGCGCTTGCGCATGGTGCCGTCCACGGCGGCTAATGGCATCGACGAAATGAACTCGGCCGAGTAAGGGCTGCGCCAGGCGGCCTGCAGCAAGCTCCCCAGCTCGCGTGCGCTGACGCGTTCGGCGCGGGAAAGCCCGGAGCCGTTCTCGATCACCAGATGCGGCGAGATAAGCCCCTTCTTGGCCAGCCACTGGCGGATGACCCGCTGTGCCGCTTTGGCGTCATCGGCATCCGCCTCGTTACGGAATTCGGCGCCGAGGCTTAGAAACAGCTGCTTGGCCATGGTGTTGTTGCTGTACTTGTTGATGTCTCGAATGATCTCGGTGAGATCCGGCGAATAGGCCCTCGCCAGCAGTCTTGCTTTGTCTGGCACCTGGGCCACACGGTCGATGCCGAGAATGCTGCCGCCGAGCTCGGCCCAGATAGCACGCACCGCGCCGGCGGCATAGCGCTGGTGATCGAGCAGTGAAAGGTAGGTCTGTGCGCTGCAGCCGTCGGCGAGTTTGCCGGTGACCACGACGGTCACGCCATCCCCATCCCCAACCGGGTTGTAGAGCACGTCCGGCCAGCCTGGGCATTTGCCTGCGGGCAGCGCTTTGACCCGGTTGTCTATTCGAATGCTGGCGATCGGCGGCTCGACTGCGATATTCACCTTTCCGCCATCGTTGCGGACGATGAAGCGCAGCGCCTTGAGGTTGACCAATAGTGAGTCGGGACCAACTAGAAAGGGCTTGTTCTTGTCATTGCCGTCGTCATCGAAGACGGGCAGGTCGGGCTGGACGAAATGGCTGCGATCGAGCACCAGGTCGCCAGTGACCTTGGTAACTCCGTTGGCACGCAAATCTCGCAGCAGCAGCCAGAGCTTCTCCATGTTCAGTTTCGGGTCGCCGCCGCCCTTGAGGTAGAGATTGCCGTTGAGGGTGCCGTCCACCAGCGGGCCGTCGGCATAGAACTCGGTCTTCCACTGGTGGTTGGGGCCGAGCAGTTCGAGGGCGGCGTAGGTGGTAACCAGCTTCATGGTCGAGGCGGGGTTGACCGATACGTCGGCGTTGACGAACGTCGGCGCGGCGTCACCGGTCAGTGGCAGCATGACTACGGACAGTGCGTCGCTGCTGATCTTGTTGGCCTTCAGTGCCTGTTCGACGCGCGGTGGCAGTGTCTGGTTCACCCCGGCGGCCTGGGCTGGCAGAGTCAAGGGCAGGGCGAAGATGGCTAAGGTGATGCCGCGGAGGATGGAGCTCATCGTACGAGCGCCTCTGGGCAAACACAGGGGGCTGCTGGCGGTTTGATTTGACATGTGTTTCCCACTGCTCTTAGGGAACGAATGCGGGCCATTATGCCCGTGCTGTAGAGGCGTCGTGCCTCTATCCGATAAGCGTAGCTGCGGTACACAGGTTACTGCAAAGACAGATGCGCACCAGGCTGCGATGAGCTCAACCGCTGCTGTCGGTCATCGCCTTGGCGCGGGGTTGCTGTTAGAGTGCGCGCCGTCATCAAGTAGAAAAAGGATCGCCCCCAAATGGCTACCAATCGTTCGCGTCGCCTGCGTAAGAAACTCTGTGTCGATGAGTTCCAGGAGCTCGGCTTCGAGGTCAATCTCACCTACCGCGAAGGTATCGAAAGCAAGGCTGTGGACGACTTCCTCGAAGCTTTTATCAGCGAAGCGATGGAAGCCAATGCACTCGGCTATATCGGTGGTGAAGACTACGGTTTTGTCTGCCTTGGCCGCCGTGGCTCGGTCAGCGAAGAGCAGCGTGCAAAGGTCGACGCCTGGTTGAAAGGCCGCGGCGAGCTGGCTGAGTACAGTGTCAGCCCGCTGATGGACGTGTGGTATCCGGAAAACCCGATCAGGGCTGAGAAGTAGTCTCTTCGTCTGATCGCTGCGATGCTGCCCGCTGGGCCTTCCTGCGCGAACGCCTGGCCAGCAGCATCTGCAATACGTGCATCAGTGTTGCGATGAATAGCGCCACACCTACACCAATGGCAGCATTGATGAGCCGTATCTGCGGCAGGTTCCAGTCCTGGGCCAGCGTCTCTGCCAGCAGCAGGAACAGCAGCGTGGTCTGCAGGACGAATAGCCCATAGTGATTCGCCTGAAACGCTCTGCCCAGCACGATAAGCGGCAGCAGGATCATCACCATCAGTGGCGGGTCGGCCAGGCCGTGGCCAATGTAGATCAGTATGGCCGCAGCCGCCAATATTCCCAGGCTGGCCTGTAGCGCCCGCACCAGACTCCGCTCCAGATCCATCTGCAGCGTGGTGAACACCGCCAGCGTCAACCAGTAGCCTCTTGGCAGTTCAGCCATATTCACGATCACCCCACCCAATGCTCCGGCCAGGATGTAGGTCAGGGCGTGCACACGCCATTGCCGGATCGGCGTTCGGCGAGCGTGCCTGCGCAGCACCCGCAGGATGCTCATAAGCCGCGGCATATATGGCCACATGCGCAGCCCATGCATCCCCCGCAGGCCGAAGGCGAGCAAGGTAACCCAGAGTCCCCCGAGCGCGAAAAGAAAGGCTATGGCGTACGGGTTGTTGAAATCGCCAATGCCGTGCTGCCCTTGGCCGAGGCAGAGGCAGATCGCCAAACCGATACCGAGCTTTCCCGCTTCGCTGCCGTAGCGCTGTAACCAGGCCAGCAGCAGGCCGTAGAAGGCGAAAAGGCCGAGACTGATCAATGGATGAGTCGCCGACCAGAAGCCCAGTCCGGCACTCCCGGCGCCCAGCGCGATGAGTAACAGCATGCGCAGCATGCCGAAGCGATGAAGTGGGTTGGCTTTGGCCGCCTGAAAGGCGCCGACCGTTGCCCAGAGGAAGCCGGGATGGCCGCTGAACAGCCCCAGCAGCAACGGCAAGGCGCAACCAAAGCCGGCCACCATGGCAGCGCCCCAGGCGGGGTGCACAGGGTGCCAGTGGATGCTTTGCCGCAGCAGGCGCTTCATGTGGGTCAAACCGGGCTGGAGCGGCCGGTCATCTCGCCGGCCATCTCCGTGGCGTAGCTATCGGTCATGCCTGCGATGAAGTCGATCATGCGCAGGAACGACTGATAGAGCGGTAGCTCGGGCGAGGGCGCGCTGCGTCCGAGCAGGTCGAGGATCCGCTGATTCTTGAACGAGGGGGTGCCGCCGCGATGTTGTTCCAGTGCTGCGCCGCAAAATGCATTGAGCAGTATTTCCAGCGTGGTGTAGGCGCCAATCTCGTGCAGGGTTTTGCGCTTGTCCTGAAAAATCTTCTCCCGCGCCATCGCCTTTGCCTGCAATACGCACTCTTTGGCCGGACCATGCATATGCTCGACCAGGTCACCGTGCAACTCGCCACGAAGCAGGTTGCTCTGCTGCTCGACGAAGGCACCAGCGGCCGCATTGGTCAGGTGTTCGATCGCCTTGCCGCGCAGAATGGCCAGTTTGCGCCGCCTTGAATCCCGCGGGCCCAGCTGACGATAGGTTTCCGGAATGTCATCGCCCACCAGAGCCAGTAACAGCGCTTCGACTTCCGAATATTCCAGCAGCTCCATCTCGAGGCCATCTTCCAGGTCGATCAGGCCGTAACAGATGTCGTCTGCTGCCTCCATGAGATAAACCAGAGGATGGCGAGCCCAGCGTTGCTCAGCGACGTTGGGTAGGTTCAGCTTCTGTGCGATCTGCTCGAGCAGTGGCTGCTCATTCTGATAGCACCCGAATTTGTGCTTCTTGTACCCCAGCGCCTCTGCATGGCGTGAAGTCCAGGGGTACTTGAGATACGTGCCGAGGGTGGCGTAGGTCAGTCGCGTTCCACCGTCGAACTGGTGGTATTCGAGTTGCGTAAGCACTCGAAATCCCTGTGCGTTGCCTTCGAAGTTGAGAAAGTCCGCGCGTTGCGCGTCGCTCATATCGTCGAGCCATCCGCGCCCGGCGGCTTGCTGGAACCAGCAGCGAATGGCGTCCTCGCCGGAATGGCCGAAGGGCGGGTTGCCGATGTCGTGGGCCAGGCAGGCTGACTGGACGATCATCCCGAGGTCGGCTGGGCTGCACCATTCGGGTAGGTCATCGCGCAACACTTCACCGACACGCATGCCGAGCGAGCGGCCAACACAACTCACCTCAAGGGAGTGCGTAAGGCGGGTATGGATGTGATCGTTGCTAGATACCGGATGAACCTGAGTCTTGCGCCCGAGCCGGCGAAATGCACCGGAAAAAATGATGCGGTCATGATCCTTGTGAAAAGGGCTGCGGCCCAACTCGTCGCTACTGTGGGCGGATTTGCCGAGTCGTTCGCGGGTAAGCAGTGTGTGCCAGTCCAAGGACCATCTCCGTATTGCCATTAGCGGGCTGGTGCAAAGCTACCACAACTGCCGAATCGCTGATCGGTGCTGGCGCATTAGAAGGATAACCAGTTCAGAGGCGTGGCAACCTACCCGCGGTTGGCCGCGGGTACAGTGTTGTTCAGCCAGGGTAGGCGGCTGGGCTAGTGCAGCTTTTCCCGCAGCTTTTGCTGACCCTTGATTAGCGGATACAGCGTCAGCGCCACGCGAGCCAGCTTTCCCATTTTCCCCATCCTGCGTCCGAACAGCGCGAGTACGACTGTCGCGGCGATCATCATCGGTCCCTTGCCGGAACTGTGTTCGCTTGATGATCGACGCGAACTTACGAAGCTCTTCATCTGCTGCAGTGGATGTGAAAGGGGCTGCGCGTGATAGAGCATCTGTTGACGGTGCATTTCCATGCGCAGTCGCACCAGATCCTTGCGCATGCTCAGATCATTCGATGTGCTCAACGGTTGGCTCATGGCAGTAATCGCTCCCGGTTGCGCTCCAGTTCTTCAAGCGTGGCCTGGAACGGTGCGGCACATTGTTTGGCGAGCGAAGCGGCCCGGCTCACGCAGATGATCATCACGACCGCATAGATCGCGCATAGCGTGAGAATCGCCGCGATGGGGTGAGTCTCCCAAAAGGCGATAACGATCGCTGCGGAAAGCCCTACCAGAATCAATAAGCCGAGAATCAGGCTGATCCCGGCCAGTAGAAATAGCCGAAAGGTACGGGCTTTCTCCTCCTGAACCTCGATGCCAGCCAGTTCGAGATGTCCTTGAAGCAGGCCGACGAATGCGCCGCCCAGCTTCTTCAGCGATGGCTTGGGGGCTTCGGTGCCGGGCTTCGCTTCCATTGCTGGCTCTCCCATCAGCGGCGTGAAATCAGACCGAGCAGAAAGCCGACGCCGGCAGCGATGCCGATCGATTGCCAGGGATGGGTGTGTACATATTCCTCGGTGCACTGGATGGCAGCCTGACCCTGCTCGCGCATCGAGCCTTCCCGCTCCTTGAGCATTTCACGAGCCTTGGCAATGTTTGCGTTGATCTTGCTGCGCAGCTCTTCGGTTTGGCCGCCTGCGGTTTCCTGAGTGTGCTTGAGCAGACGCTCAGTGTCGCCGATCAGAGTATGAAACTCTTCAATCAGTGCGTTCTGCGCAGCTTGCAGGTTGCGGCGATGGGCGGATGTATCGATCAGGGGGCGGGTGCTCCCAGCGGGACCTTCAGGAATTGGGGTGTTATCGCTGGTGCCGAAAGTGGACTCGGTAGACATGCGCAGCTCCTCTTGATTCTTCGGGGCAAAAGGCCCCGTTGCCTCAAGTTTCGAGCATTGCGCCTCGTTAAAGGTTCCCCGCTTCGTTGAGCCGTGTAGACAGCTTCAATCGCGTGGTTCTGGCAATAACGGCAAGGGAAAAAAAGAAAACCCGCCGAAGCGGGTTTTCCTGTCTACAGCAACGAGTGCAGTAGCCGCTATTTACATCAGCGGGATGGTGTAGCTAACGATCAGGCGGTTTTCGTCAACGTTGTTGCCGCGAGCAATATTGCCCCGGGCAGTTGCGTTACGCCATTTCACGTTCAGGTTCTTCAGCGCACCTTCCTGGAAGGTGTAGCCGATGTCCATGTCGCGTTCCCAGATCTTGCCTTCGGACTGACCTGCGCCACGCTCGACGTTGTCGCCGGTTACATAGCGAGTCATGAAGGTAAGGCCAGGAATGCCTACAGACGCGAAGTTGAAATCGTAACGTGCCTGCCAAGATTTCATGTCAGCGATAGCGAAATCATTGATCTGGACATAGTTGACGAGATACGGATCTGTAAATTCGCCGACATATGCAAAGCCAGTGTCGCCGCTCATCTTCTGATAGCCAAGGCCAAAGCTGTGGCCGCTAAGTGAGTAGGTGAGCATCGCGCCCAATGCGCGGTTATCGACGTTCGAGGAGCCGTCTTCAGAAGAGCGAGCATAGCGCAAATCGGTCTTGAGAGATTGCTTGTCGCCCAGCGGAAGTACATGCACCAGGTTGGTCGAGTGCTGCTTGTAGACCTCTTCCAGATTACTGTAATAGTAAGAAGCGGTGAGATCGTCGGTCAGCTTGTAGCTACCACCTGCGAAGATGAAATCATCCACATCGCTGGCGTCGATACCGGTTTCGCCTACAGCCGCAGCCTTGCCGCCGTAAGCCAGTGCTTCGTTGTTGGAAGAGTCGCGATGGTTGGCGCGGTTCAGATAGCCGCCATCCAGCGTCAGGCCCTGGATCTCTTTGGAAACGATCTGTGCGCCTTGGAATGTTTGCGGCAACAGACGAGAGTCGCTCGACGAGATTGCCATGTTCTTCGGCTGCAAGGTACCGACCTTCAGGACGGTCTCGGATACTTTGGCCTTAGCGGCCAAGCCGAGCGAAGAATAGTCATCTGCTGGCTTACCGGAGTCTAACGGCAGCAGGCCAGTGCCAGTACGTCCGCCGCCAGAGTCGAGCTTGACTCCCACTAGGCCGAGAGCGTCAACACCGAAGCCTACGGTACCTTCGGTATAGCCGGATTCGACACGAAGCAGAAAGCCCTGAGCCCATGCTTCCGCTTTGCTGTTCTCAGTATTGAGATTCTCGCGGAAATCACGGTTGAAATAGAAGTTACGCAGTTCCAGACCAGCCTTGGTGTCTTCGATGAAGGCGGCTTGGGCCATTGTTGGGATAGCCAGTGTTGCTCCCAGAGTGGCGAGGGCCACGCCCCGGGCGATGGGGGTCTTGAGCATTTCTTATTTCTCCTCGTTGGATGATGCTCTGAAGTCGCTCTTTACGGCGCCATGCAATAAAACATTACAGAGGTTTTTCAACCTTTAGACTTTAGTCGCCAAGTCCCGCAAGTCAACGTGCTAGACGGTCGCGGGCATATCGTGCATGTGCGCGATATTCGTGTACGACCCGTAAAGTGGCACAAGACAACGGCCTGGCGGTTAAAGACTAAAGGGTGTGCCGGGCAATCTGCGTCGCAGCGGGTGGCAGCATCCTAGCGTTTTGCTCGGGCAGAGTCGAATGGCCATCGCATAATCGCCTGATGAGTGAGGTTGAATTCACATTTTTGTTGCTGGCGCGTCTGCCGACCGAAGTCATTTATCAATGGCGCGCCGAATAACGCTTGCTAGAATTCGAGCACATAACATTGCGAGAACGTCAGATGTTACCGGAATGCCAACTGTTCGGGACCTTGGGCTGCCATCTATGCGAGCAGGCCGAGGAAGTGCTCATGCCTTTGGTCGAATATGGGCTGCTGGTCGAGTTGATCGATATCGCTGAGCGCCCTGATTGGGTCGAGGATTATGGTTTGCGAATCCCGGTGCTTCGTCGCGTCGATACCGGTTCCGAATTGAACTGGCCGTTCGAGGCAGAGCAGGTGGTGAGTTTTCTTCAGGGTTCGACGTGATGTTGAAAAAATTACAGGCATAAAAAAACCGGCATGTTTGCCGGTTTTTTGTTCAGCTAAGCAGCTAGCTGAACAGCGGGATATGGTCGGAGCGACTGGATTCGAACCAGCGACCTTCTCGTCCCGAACGAGACGCGCTACCAAGCTGCGCTACGCTCCGAAGATGGCGCGCATTCTACAGAAAAAGTTTTGTTGCACAAGGTGTTAGGAGGGATTTTTTTAGGGCGCAGCCAGCCTTTTGCGAACTGCTGGCGGAACAACCGACCTTCGCGGCAGATAACCTAGGATCTATCTTGTGCGAAGGTCGACCTGGCTCAGAGTTCTCGTACGGTGCGAACCTGATCCTTGTTCACTTTGCCTGGCTTGCCATCGATTTGCTCATATTCGTAGAAGCCCGACTCGTCATCGAAATCGGGATGGTCCAGAGTTTGAATTTCACGACCATCGTTGAGCGTGATCACGCTGGGGTTCGCGCAGCCGGCAAGGACGGTAAAGCCCAGCGCGAGTAGCAGGGCGGGGATGAGGCGTGGTTGCATGACGCTGTTCCTTCTGCGGGTTCGATACCCATGGGACGAAACCCGCTAGGACGAAGTTCCCCTCGAGCCAGTGATCTTGAGCAGCTCCGGTGTATTCAGGTTGGCGAGGCGGGGGTCGCCCCGGTGTACCTCAAGCGCACGGGCGCCAAGATGAAGAAGTGCACGCAAAGGGCTGCGTTCTCCAGATTGCCAGCAAGCGTCAACTACGGCCTGTCGGCCGGTGGGAATTATGCTGAACAGGGGCTCCCACTGGCCTTCGCAGCTCAGCATGACTGGCCTGTCTGGCTCTTCGAGCGCGGTCTGGTAGAGCGACTGCAGCAAGGGGCGATCAATCAACGGGGTGTCGCACGGCAGTACGAGCATCCAGGCGTTGCGAGCAGCTGCAAGACCGCTGCGTATTCCTGCAAGGGGGCCGGGGAATCCCTGCTCTTCATCGCTAATCAATCGATCGGCATAGGCCGAGTAGCGGGCTCGATTGCGGTTGCAGGACAGCAGGAGGTCGTCTGTCAATGGCCGAACGGTCTCATGCAACCATGCAATCAATGGGCGTCCCTGCCATTCGACCAGTCCTTTGTCCTTTCCTCCCATGCGTTGCCCACGGCCACCCGCCAGAAGCAGGATGGAGCAGGAAGGCAGTAGCGGGTCGGGCATATCATCGCTCCAGAAAAGATTGCATATAGCGCTCGGGCTGGCGGTCGGGCAGCGTGCGCACGGGAGGTGTGGAGGCCAGGCGCTCGGGTTATTGGAATCTGTGTCGCGCTTCGGCGACCCAGGAGTGCTTCAGCTAAACCAATGAAAAATCCTGTTGTCTATCTCCTCCATCCACTTTCTCTGGAAGCGGGTGCCGCCTGCTCATTGGCTGATACAAGGAGAACAATCAAATGCAGGAGAGAAACGTTTGGGTTGATTATGCCAAGGCGATCGGAATCATTCTTGTTGTCTACGGGCATGTCGCGCGAGGCGTATTCAATGCCGGGTTGCCGATGGATGAGGCGCGATTCGTGCTGGTCGACAGCATCATTTACAGCTTTCACATGCCGCTGTTCTTCTTCCTGTCGGGTTTATTCTTCTTCGATTCGTTGCAGAAGCGGGGCCGGGGCGGGTTGATCATCAACAAGGTCGACACAATCGTCTATCCCTTTATTGTCTGGTCTTTACTACAAGGTCTGTTCGAAGTCGTCCTGTCGAATTACACGAACGGTCAGGTCAACTTGGTTGAGGTGTTCTCGTTGCTCTGGATGCCGCGAGCGCAGTTCTGGTTCCTGTACGCTCTGTTTCTGGTGTTCGTGGTTTGTGCGTTTCTTTATGCGCGAGCAGATCGGCGCTATTTCCTGCCATTCGTGGTCCTGTTTGGCTTGCTGTATGTCTTCCAGCAGGATCTGACGGTAAACAACATGACCCGCTTTATCCTGGGCAATACCGTCTTCTTTGCATTGGGCGTCTGGTTCAACGAGGTCAAGACGTTCTTCCTTGCGCGTTATACCCAGCTGACACTATTTTTTGGTGCGCTGTTCATCCTGGGGCAGTACCTGTTTCATGTGACCTTCGGTCTGAACTATGCCGATGGGGGCATGGCGGTACTCGCGCTTGCAACCATATCCATCTTCTTCATGATCGCGTTGTCGATGTGGCTAGGTCAGTTTCGCGTGGATTGGTTTCTGTTCATCGGCGTTTCGTCGATGACGATCTACCTGATGCATATTCTGGCCGGTAGCGGGGTGCGGGTAATACTCAGCAAATTCCTCGGTATTGATTCAATCACAGCGCATCTGGTTATCGGAACGCTGATCGGTACGGCGGCTCCGTTGTTGGCGCAAGTCGTGATCAATCGCTACAAACTGTACTTCTTGCTCACCCCGCCCAAGCAGATTTCGGCATCTCAGTTCCATATGCGCAAGGCTGTTGCCCACTAGCGCGGCCCTGTCATGCACCGACGCAGATACCGCTCAGCAAGCCATGCTTGCTGAGCGGTATCGCGCATGCGGTATTAGCCGCAGCCGATGCGCTCTATGGTCATATCCTTGTCGGTATAGATATTCAGTCTCTGCGAGTTGTATTCCAGCGTGACGATATCGTCTGGCCGCAGGACCCGCGCGGTGATTGCCCCGGATTGCTCCCTTGCTCGTTCAAGTATTTCTGGCGTGACGGTTTGGCCGGTCAAGCTTGCCACGGCATCGGCGTTGCACCGTCCGACTGACTCAGTCGGGCTGCTGTTTGACGGTGCTGTAGAAGTCGTTTGACAGCCTGTCAGTACAAATGCGGCCGAGGCTATGGCAATTGGTAGGGCTCGTTTGATGCGCTGCACAGCGTCTCCTTTTTCGTCTGGTTTGTCGGAGCGCAACTACTATCAAAGATACGGGCATGCCGATAGGCCTCCATGCCAGTTGGAAAAAGCAGCTGTGGATGGGAACCGAAGCGGCGTTGGCTCGTCTTAATGGCTGATGGCGCTTTGCAATCCCCCTGGCTGCAAGAAAAATAAGGAGTTCCGCTATGTTCAATTCCCCCCTACTCAAGCGTGTCGCTACGGTGCTAGCTGCTCTGCACTTGCTTCTGGTAGCTCAAGTTCCGCTGGCACAAGCTGCGATGATCGGCACGCCTGAGGTTGTTGCTGAACATCAGCAGCAGGTCGATCGGCAACAGTTGCTGACGATGCTGGATGATCAGGATGTGCAAAAGAAGCTGGAAGCGATGGGCGTCGAACGTGATCAGGTTGAAAAGCGCATCAACGGCCTGACGGCAGCGGAACTGGCCCAGTTCAATCAGCAACTTGATCAGGCCCCCGCAGGGGCAGGCGTTGTCGGCGTGATCGTGCTGTTCCTGGTGATCTTCATCATCACGGATATGCTCTGCGCCACTAACATCTTCAACTTCGTCAACTGCATCAATCGTTGAGCCAGCGGCTACTCATACTGCTCCTGATCGGTCTGCTCGGGGGCTGTGCGCGAACGACGGTTACGCTTGTCGATCATGCTCAGCTCCCGACAAGAGCCGAGTTGGTGGACGTTCCGTTCTACCCGCAGGAAGACTACCAATGCGGACCCGCTGCATTGGCAACCATGCTCGTCCAGCGTGACATCGAAGTAACGCCGGAAGCGCTTGTAGAGCAGGTCTACATTCCCAAGCGCAAAGGCAGCTTGCAGGTGGAGATGGTTGCTGCCGCCCGTTCTGCTGGGCTTCTTGTATATCCGCTGCAGCCTAGTCTCAGTGATCTTCTTGCCGAAGTCGCGGCGGGCAACCCGGTTCTGGTTCTACAGAACCTCGCTTTCGATCGTTGGCCCCAGTGGCATTTTGCCGTGGTGGTGGGCTATGACCTTGCAGGTCAGAAAATTGTGCTTAGGTCTGGTACTACCAAGCGTTTGGTGGTGAGTTTTCACGAGTTCGAGCGCTCGTGGCGCAAGGCGGAGCGCTGGGCCGTGCTTACTTTGCAGCCACAGCGGATACCACAAACTGCGCAAGAAACTGTCTGGCTGCGCAGTGCCAGCGATCTGGAAGAGGTTGGGCAATTGCGCGCGGCTCGGGTGGCGTACGAAGCCGGCGCGAAGCGCTGGAACTCAGCGCTCACGCAGTTTGCTTTGGCGAACAGTCAGTATGCGGCTGGAGAAACGGCTGCGGCTGAGGAATCGTTACGGCTCAGTGTTCGTCTCGACCCGGGCTTCGCCATTGGCTGGTTCAATCTATCGCAGGTAATGGCTGAGAAGGGTTGTGACCTGGGTGCTCGCCAAGCACAGGCCTGTGCCGTGCAAATGGATCCGGATGATGATCGGCTCAGGGCGCCGCTGCCGGCCCTGGAGGGCAAGCGGGCGGCGCAATGCTTGCCGAGCCCGCCATGCGTGTCCAAGTGATTTCGGTCAGAAGCCAAGCCTGTCGCGCAGGTTGTAGTACATCGCTCCGAGAGCGCTGAGCGGTACCTGAAAACGCTGTCCTCCAGGGAAAGGGTAGTGAGGCAGGCTGGCGAGCGCATCAAAGCGCTCTGCCTGGCCGCTCAGGGCCTCGGCGATCACCTTTCCAGCAACATGTGTATAGGTGACGCCATGGCCGCTACAGCCCTGCGAGTAGTAGATGTTGCTGCCCAGCCGTCCCACCTGGGGCAGCCGTGAAAGCGTCAGCAGGAAATTGCCTGTCCAGGCAAAGTCGATCTTCACTTTTTCCAGCTGCGGAAAGGTCTTCAGCATCTTGGGCCGTATGATCGATTCGATGTCGGCGGGATCACGTGCGCCATACACTACGCCGCCCCCGTAGATGAGCCGTTTATCCGCTGAGAGCCGGTAGTAATCAAGCAGATAATTGCAGTCTTCTACGCAATAGTCCTGAGGCAGAAGGCTGTTCGCGAGTTCATCATCAAGTGGCTCCGTCGCGACCACTTGTGTGCCGCAAGGCATGGATTTGGCAGCGAGCTCGGGAATCAAATTGCCAAGATAGGCGTTGCCTGCTACCACGACGAATCTTGCGCGCACGGCCCCCTTTGGAGTGTGCACCAGCGGTGCGTCGCCATATTCGATGCGAAGCGCGGGGGATTGCTCGAAGATGCTGCCTCCCAGTGATTCAACAGCTTCTGCTTCTCCGAGTGCCAGATTGAGAGGGTGGATATGGCCGCCTTGCTTGTCGAGCATACCTCCGGCATAGCTCTCGCTAGCGACCACTCGCTGTATGCCTTGTTTATCCAGTAGCTCGAGGTGCGGGTAGCCATATCTTTCCCACAAGGCCTTCTGTGCTTCGAGGTGGTGCATCTGCTTCTGATTGAAGGCGGCAAATACGCCGCCGTCTTTCAGGTCGCACTGAATGCCATAGCGTGCTACACGTTCACGGATAATTCGTCCGCCTTCGAATGCCATATCCCCGATCAGCTTCGCTGCCGAGGCGCTCGCGCTGCGCTCGATGCTGTCAAGGTCTCGGCTGTAGCTGTTGACGATCTGCCCGCCATTGCGCCCAGAGGCGCCGAAGCCGACCCTGGCTGCTTCCAATATGATTACGCTGAAACCCTTTTCAAGAAGAAACAGGGCCGTCGACAGGCCTGTGTATCCGGCGCCGATCACGCACACGTCGGCCTGCTTGTTTTCCTGAAGTTCTTGTCGAACACCTGTCGCGTTGGCCGTCGCTGCGTAGTAGGAAGCGGGATAATTGTTGTGCGGCATCTTGGATTCTCTGTTCTGAATTTTTTACGCATCCTAGCGCTTGACCCTGTAGCTCGCCAGCGTCGCAACATTGCAAGCAGGAATTTTCAAAATTTCCAGATATCAGTGAGTTAGAAGAAAAAACCGCTTGACTCTTTTTTTCTTGGCTTTAGAATGCGCCCCCATCGAAGGCACATAGCTCAGTTGGTTAGAGCACCACCTTGACATGGTGGGGGTCGTTGGTTCGAATCCAATTGTGCCTACCAATTCGAATAAAAGGGTCGCTTGCGCGACCCTTTTTTTTGGCTTGCTTGTCAGAGGTCGGGGTTTCTGAAAGCATCGCCAGTCTTATTTTCCTCCAGTGACTTCGGTTCGGTCGGGTGAGCCTCAGGCTCCTGCCATTGTGCGGCAGGTGTGCTCGCTGAATCGCTTTACTGGCTCATCCCAACCCATGTGGCCTTTGGTACGGGTCACCACTAGGAGAGGAGGCGCCATGCCCACCATTACTCTTCCCGATGGCAGTAAGCGTTCGTTCGATCATCCGGTTACTGTGGCCGAAGTGGCTCAGTCCATTGGTGCTGGTCTCGCCAAGGCGACCGTTGCCGGTAAGGTCGACGGTAAGCTGGTCG
The DNA here is from genome assembly GCF_032106285.1 of Stutzerimonas kunmingensis. Lineage (GTDB taxonomy): Bacteria > Pseudomonadota > Gammaproteobacteria > Pseudomonadales > Pseudomonadaceae > Stutzerimonas > Stutzerimonas kunmingensis_B. The sequence continues at coordinate 8,499 of NZ_DAMCPO010000007.1, read as the reverse complement.
ATGCTTGTGATCTGATTGAAAAAGATGCAGCGCTGCAGATCATCACGCCGAAGGATGAGGAAGGGCTGGAGATCATTCGCCACTCCTGTGCGCACCTTATCGGGCATGCTGTGAAGCAGCTCTACCCGACCGCCCGCATGGTCATTGGGCCGGTCATTGATGAGGGCTTCTACTACGATATCGCCTACGAACGTCCTTTCACTCCCGATGACGTTGCTGCCATCGAGCAGCGTATGAAAGAGCTGATCGATCGCGACTACGACGTCATCAAGAAGGTGACGCCGCGAGCGGAGGTGATAGATGTATTTGCCTCGCGCGGCGAGGATTACAAGCTTCGTCTGGTCGAAGATATGCCCGACGAACAGGCGATGGGCTTGTATTACCACGAAGAGTACGTCGACATGTGCCGTGGTCCGCACGTGCCGAATACACGCTTTCTGAAGTCTTTCAAGCTCACCAAGCTGTCTGGTGCCTACTGGCGTGGAGATGCGAAGAATGAGCAGCTCCAGCGCATCTACGGTACGGCTTGGGCCGACAAGAAGCAGCTGGCTGCTTATATCCAGCGTATCGAGGAAGCTGAAAAGCGCGACCACCGCAAGATCGGCAAGCGTCTGGATCTGTTTCATACCCAGGAAGAGGCGCCTGGGATGGTGTTCTGGCATCCCAATGGTTGGACGCTGTATCAGGTGCTAGAGCAGTACATGCGGCAGGTTCAGCGCGAAAACGGTTACCTGGAAATTAGGACGCCGCAGGTGGTTGATCGCGTGCTCTGGGAGAAATCCGGGCATTGGGCGAACTACGCCGAAAACATGTTCACGACTGAGTCGGAAAGTCGTGATTACGCGATCAAGCCGATGAACTGCCCCTGCCATGTGCAGGTTTACAATCAGGGCTTGAAGAGCTATCGCGAGCTGCCGCTGCGGCTAGCGGAATTTGGCGCTTGCCACCGTAATGAGCCGTCTGGTGCTCTGCACGGCATCATGCGGGTGCGAGGCTTTACTCAGGACGATGCGCACATCTTCTGCACCGAAGAGCAGATGCAGGCTGAGTCGGCGGCGTTCATCAGGCTGACGCAAGCGGTGTATGCCGATTTCGGTTTTTCGGATATCGAACTGAAGCTGTCGACCCGTCCCGAGAAGCGTGTCGGCTCCGATGAGCTTTGGGATAAGGCTGAAGCGGCGCTGGCGGCGGCGCTGGAAAGTGCTGGGCTGCCGTACGACCTGCAGCCGGGCGAGGGGGCTTTTTATGGCCCCAAGATCGAGTTCTCCTTGCGCGATTGTCTGGGCCGTGTATGGCAGTGCGGTACCCTGCAGCTGGACTTCAATCTTCCGGTGCGGCTGGGCGCAGAGTATGTCAGCGAGAATAATGATCGGCAGCACCCGGTCATGCTGCATCGAGCCATCCTCGGTTCGTTCGAGCGTTTCATTGGCATTCTGATCGAGCATTACGAGGGCGCTTTCCCGGCCTGGCTTGCGCCGACGCAGGCGGTGATCATGAATATCACCGACAAGCAGGCCGCTTTTGCCGCTGAAGTCGAAAAAACGCTCGTCCAAAGCGGGTTTCGTGCCAAGTGCGACTTGAGAAACGAAAAGATCGGCTTTAAAATCCGCGAGCATACTTTGCTCAAGACTCCTTATCTCTTGGTTATCGGGGATCGGGAGGTTGAGACACGATCCGTTGCTGTGCGCACCCGTGAAGGCGTCGATCTGGGCTCTATGCCCCTCGAGCAGTTCGCGCAGATGTTGACACAGGCGGTTTCCCGGCGTGGTCGCCAAGAATTGGAGTAATGACTATTAAGCGTGAAATGAGACAGGATAAACGAGCTGCACCCAAGGCCCCGATCAACGAGAATATCTCGGCTCGTGAGGTCCGTTTGATTGGTGCTGACGGCGAGCAGATTGGCATCGTCTCGATTGATGAAGCGCTGCAAGTAGCTGAAGAAGCCAAGCTGGATCTGGTTGAAATTTCCGCCGATGCAAATCCTCCGGTATGTCGGATCATGGATTACGGCAAGCATCTGTTTGAGAAGAAAAAACAGGTTGCTGCGGCGAAGAAAAACCAGAAGCAGATTCAGGTTAAAGAAGTAAAATTTCGTCCAGGGACGGAAGAAGGGGACTACCAGGTCAAGCTACGCAACCTGGTGCGTTTCCTGAGTGACGGGGACAGGGCCAAGGTATCTTTGCGATTCCGTGGCCGTGAGATGGCCCATCAGGAGCTGGGGATGGAGCTGTTGAAGCGGGTCGAAAACGATCTCGCTGAATATGGCTCGGTCGAACAGCATCCGAAGATGGAAGGACGCCAGCTGATCATGGTCATCGCTCCCAAGAAGAAAAAGTAACCCCCAGGGCACTGGCAGGCCTTGCGGTTATTTGTAATCACCCACAATGTGGAGTACCGAACATGCCAAAGATGAAGACTAAAAGTGGTGCTGCGAAGCGCTTCAAGAAGACTGCTAACGGCTTCAAGCACAAGCACGCTTTCAAGAGCCACATCCTGACCAAGATGTCCACCAAGCGTAAGCGTCAGCTGCGCGGTTGCTCGCAAGTGCACCCGTCCGACGTTGCAAAAGTGGAGCGCATGCTGCGCGTTCGTTGATCCGGTCAAGACTCAGAGGAATAACTCATGGCTCGTGTTAAGCGTGGCGTCGTTGCCCGTCGCCGTCACAAGAAAATTCTGAAACTCGCCAAAGGCTACTACGGAGCGCGTTCGCGTGTATTCCGCGTCGCCAAGCAGGCGGTAATCAAGGCTGGCCAGTATGCCTACCGCGACCGCCGTCAGCGCAAGCGTCAGTTCCGCGCTCTGTGGATCGCTCGTATCAATGCTGGTGCTCGTGTTAACGGTCTGTCTTACAGCCGTCTGATCGCCGGTCTGAAAAAGGCGGCCATCGAGATCGACCGCAAGGTTCTGGCCGATCTGGCAGTGAACGAAAAAGCGGCGTTTGCTGCGATTGTCGAGAAAGCCAAAGCTTCTCTGGCTTAAGCCCCGACAATCCGGACTCTCGGGTTCGTTGCAACGTCATCAATAGGGGAAGAGCCTTGTGCTCTTCCCCTATTTCGTATCTGAGAAGGGGCTTTTGCAAAAGGGCGCTTGGCAGTCGGTCGCTACGGGACGATACCAGCGCGGTTCTGCAAGAACCTCTGGAGGTTATGTACATGGAAAATTTGGATGCACTGGTCTCGCAAGCGCTTGAGGCTGTGCAACGAAGTGGAGACATTGCGGCTCTCGAGCAGGTGCGCGTCCAATATCTGGGTAAGAAGGGCGAGCTCACCCAGTTGATGCAAACCCTGGGGAAGCTTTCTGCTGAGGAGCGGCCGCAGGCTGGTGCGCTGATCAATGCCGCCAAGAGCAGTGTTCAGGATGTCCTGAATGCTCGCAAGGCTGACCTAGAGAAGGCTGCTTTGGATGCCAAATTGTCAGCCGAGCGAATCGATGTGACACTGCCTGGGCGCGGACAGGCAAGCGGGGGATTGCATCCAATCTCTCGGGCTTTGGAGCGAATGGAACAAATTTTTAGTCGCATTGGCTATAGCGTTGCCGAGGGGCCTGAAGTTGAGGACGACTATCACAACTTCGAGGCGCTCAACATTCCTAGCCACCATCCCGCACGGGCAATGCACGATACCTTCTATTTCAATGCCAACACGGTTCTTCGTACGCATACGTCCTCGGTACAGGTTCGGACAATGGAGTCGCAGCAGCCGCCGATACGCATTATCTGTCCAGGTCGCGTATATCGGTGCGACTCTGATCAGACGCATTCTCCGATGTTCCATCAGGTCGAAGGCTTGTTGATCGACGAGGGCGTCAGTTTTGCGGACCTTAAAGGCACTATTCAGGCTTTTCTGCGAGAGTTCTTTGAGGCTGATCTTGAGGTGCGTTTCCGTCCTTCATTCTTCCCTTTCACCGAGCCGTCGGCCGAGGTTGATATTCGGCGGGTCATAACCAAGAACGGCGAAACCAAGTCGGATTGGTTGGAGGTTCTGGGTTGTGGGATGGTGCATCCGAACGTGTTGCGAATGTCTGGAATCGACCCGGATAGGTATCAGGGCTTCGCTTTCGGAATGGGTGTCGAGCGGCTTGCAATGTTGCGCTACGGGGTCACGGATCTGCGTATTTTTTTCGACAACGATCTGCGGTTTCTTGAGCAGTTCCGCTAAGAAATGACGCTGTAGTTTCCAGGAGAACAGCATGAAATTCAGTGAACAATGGCTGCGGAGCTGGGTAAACCCGCAGGTTTCCCGCGAGGAGCTGGTTGCTCGTCTGTCCATGGTGGGGCTTGAGGTTGATGCTGTGACGCCCGTTGCTGGCAGCTTCAGCGGTGTGTTTGTCGGTGAGGTCCTCGAAACTGTGCAGCATCCTGATGCCGACAAGCTTCGGGTCTGTCAGGTCAGCAATGGAAGTGAAACCTTTCAGGTTGTGTGCGGAGCGCCGAATGTGCGGCCTGGCCTGAAAATCCCCTTTGCGATGATCGGCGCTCAGTTGCCGGGCGACTTCAAGATCAAGAAGGCCAAGCTCCGCGGTGTCGAATCCAACGGCATGCTTTGCTCGGAAACCGAGTTGCAGGTGGGTAGTGACGATAGCGGCCTGATGGAGCTGAGCGGCGACGCGCCGGTCGGTGCCGATGTTCGTGAGTATCTCGGTCTTGACGATGCAAGCATTGAAATCGGTTTGACCCCAAACCGCGGTGATTGCCTCTCCATCGCTGGCTTGGCTCGTGAAGTTGGCGCCATTTATGACTCAGTGGTGAGTCCGGTGCAATTCGCCGTGGCCCCGCTGCACCATGACGACACCTGTCCAGTCGAGGTCCTGGCTCCCAAGGCATGCCCGCGTTATCTCGGGCGTGTTGTCCGTAATGTTGATCTGTCGCGCCCGGCGCCGCTTTGGATGGTTGAGCGTCTGCGCCGCTCCGATATCCGTAGCATTGATGCCATCGTCGATGTAACCAACTACGTAATGCTCGAACTGGGTCAGCCCCTGCATGCCTTCGACCTTGCCGAGATCAAGGGCGGTATCCGGGTTCGGATGGCTGAGGAGGGCGAAAAGCTCGTCTTGCTTGACGGTCAGGAGATCGCCCTGCGTGCGGATACGCTCGTTATTGCAGACCATCAGCGCGCTCTTGCCATCGCGGGTGTCATGGGTGGAGAGCACAGCGGCGTAAGCACCGCTACCCAGAATATCTTCCTCGAAAGTGCCTTTTTCGACACCATTGCGTTGGCCGGCAAAGCTCGTTCCTACGGTTTGCACACCGATGCTTCCCATCGCTACGAGCGGGGCGTCGACTCGCAGCTCGCCCGTCAGGCAATGGAGCGTGCAACGAGTCTGTTACTGGATATCGTTGGCGGCGAGGCGGGCCCGATCATTGAGGTGGTCAGCGAAGACGACTTGCCGAAAGTCGCTCCAGTAACTTTGCGCGCTGAGCGCATCAACCAGATGCTGGGGCTGGAAATGAATGGCGCCGAAGTGGTGCGCCTGCTGACATCCTTGGACTTGGTGGTTATCGAAGAGGCTAAAGGTCGCTGGCAGGTCTGTGTTCCGAGTCACCGCTTCGATATCAGTCTTGAGGTCGATCTGATCGAAGAGCTGGGTCGGCTGTATGGTTATGACCGCTTGCCCGTGCGTTATCCGCAGGCCCGGCTTGCACCTGAGGCAAAGCCCGAGGCTCGTGCCGAGCTACCTTTGCTTCGGCGTTTACTGGTCGCCCGCGGATATCAGGAGGCGATCACTTACAGCTTCATCGATCCCAAGCTGTTCGAGCTGTTCAGTCCTGACATGAAGCCGTTGCAGCTTGCCAACCCGATCTCCGCTGATATGGCGGCCATGCGCGCGTCGCTTTGGCCAGGGCTGGTCAAGGCGCTGCAGTACAACCTCAACCGGCAGCAACCACGTGTGCGTCTGTTCGAGGCAGGGTTGCGCTTTGTTGGTCAGTTACAAGAGCTTGAGCAGGAAAGTATGCTGGCTGGCGTGCTAACCGGGAGCCGTCAGCCAGAGGGTTGGACGAACTCGCGCGAGGCGGTGGACTTTTACGACATCAAGGCAGATGTCGAGGCGCTGCTTGCTTTTGCCGGAAATGCTGGCGTCTATCGTTTCGTTGCGGGAGAACATCCGGCACTGCACCCGGGGCAGACCGCGCGTATCGAGCGCGACGGCCGATTGGTCGGATTCGTTGGGAGTCTCCATCCTGAGCTGGCAAGCACTCTGGGTATCGATCAGCCGGTCTACATGTTCGAGTTGAAGCTTAGCGAGATTGCCGAGGGGCGGATGCCTTCCTTCACGGAGCTGTCGCGATTCCCGGAAGTCCGGCGTGACCTTGCTGTGCTGGTCGGGCGGGAGATCGCGGCCGAAGACATCCTGAGTTGCATTCGTGATGCTGCGGGCGAGAATCTGACAGACCTCAAGCTATTTGATGTCTATCAGGGGAAAGGTATTGATCCCCTTAGCAAAAGTATGGCAGTCGGCTTGACCTGGCAGCACCCATCGCGCACTCTAAACGACGATGAGGTGAACGGTGCGATGCAGAAAATCCTCACCTCCCTGGAAGAAAGGTTCAACGCCACGTTAAGGAAATAGCGTATGGGGGCTCTGACGAAAGCTGAAATGGCGGAACGTCTATATGAAGAGCTGGGCTTGAATAAGCGCGAGGCCAAGGAGTTGGTGGAGCTGTTTTTCGAGGAGATCCGTCAGGCGCTCGAGCATAACGAGCAGGTCAAGTTGTCCGGGTTCGGCAATTTCGACCTGCGCGACAAGCGTCAGCGGCCGGGTCGCAATCCGAAGACAGGTGAGGAGATACCTATCACGGCGCGTCGCGTGGTGACGTTCCGTCCAGGGCAGAAACTCAAAGCGAGAGTCGAGGCCTATGCTGGAACCAAGTCATAACGACGAGCTTCCGTCGATCCCCGGCAAGCGCTATTTCACCATTGGTGAGGTGAGCGAGCTTTGTGCGGTCAAGCCTCACGTGCTGCGTTACTGGGAGCAGGAGTTCCCTCAGCTCAATCCGGTTAAGCGGCGCGGCAACCGGCGCTACTACCAGCGGCAGGATGTCCTGATGATTCGTCAGATTCGTGCGCTGCTGTACGATCAAGGCTTCACCATCGGTGGCGCCAGACAGCGCATGTCCGGCGACGAAGCGCGCGACGACACCACTCAGTACAAGCAGCTCATTCGGCAGATGATCTCGGAGTTGGAAGAGGTTCTTCAGGTGCTGAGGAAATAGTCGATCTGGTATCTAAAAAACTTTCACATTTTCAGATGCTTAATGTATAGTTCGATCCGCTTTCAGCAGTGCTGTTGGCGTCAGTCGGGGCGTAGCGCAGCCTGGTAGCGCACTTGCATGGGGTGCAAGGGGTCGAGTGTTCGAATCACTCCGTCCCGACCAAAAAACCCTAAAAAATCCAGTCACTTAACGGTGACTGGATTTTTTTATGCTTGCTGTTTTCTTGGGGCGGTATTTTTTGTGCCACTTTTTGTGCCACTGATTTTTCCGGGGCGGACGGTAGGGCTAATGGCAATTTTTTCGAGTCCGACTGGCGAGGGTATTTGGCCTTTCTCCGCGATAGTCATTGCATCATGGATGCGGGAGTGCCTAATATGGATTCTGCTTGGGGTAAGCGTTAGTCCGGGGAAACCTGTACGCGACTTGGAATGTATTCCCCGCCTTGGCGGGGGTGAACGCAAATCCTGAGCAATCTGGGTTTGGCGTAGTGTGTATTCCCCGCCTTGGCGGGGGTGAACGTAAATCCTGAGCAATCTGGGTTTGACGTAGTGTGTATTCCCCGCCTTGGCGGGGGTGAACGTAAATCCTGAGCAATCTGG
>NZ_DAMCPO010000007.1:0-590 GCF_032106285.1 Stutzerimonas kunmingensis | reverse complement strand
GTTTGACGTAGTATGTATTCCCCGCTTTGGCGGGGGTGAAAGTGAGCAGTAGATTCCTACATGCAATCACTAAGCTTCATCCGAGTGCTTCCCCAAGTGATTTACGATGAGCCCTGCCTTGTGCAGGGCTTTTTCGTTGTGCGCCAGGCATGGCGCGTAGTGCCGTGACTGGCGCTGTTCGGCTCACTGTGGTGGTGAGTCGGACGATTAGGAGGTGAAAGTCCTCTACACACCCGGCAAGGGGAAGTGTTAGCTGAAGGCAAGGGTGTCGCGGGTGACCGCGAATCTGAAGGAAGCCCGAGGCAAAATGCTGGTCTGACGTACAGGAAGCGGATAGAGGCGGCGTAGCGGGGTGAGGTAGCAACGATTGCCAAAGCCCGATACTTGCACGGAACGCTACGACGTAAATCCGACAGGCATAAGCAGGATGAACCGCCCCGGGTATCGCGGAGGCTCCACCTTTTGAGAAACTGGAGCCACTATGCCAAAGCCACCGAAGTTTTCCCCTGAAGTCCGCGAGCGTGCCGTGCGAATGGTCGTAAGCGTTCATTCCAAGACATCCTGCCATCCCGCTGACTTCCGCCCTAGAG
>NZ_DAMCPO010000006.1:204897-215857 GCF_032106285.1 Stutzerimonas kunmingensis | reverse complement strand
CTTCTTCCTGAAAATCAAGGCTGCCTTCCCCGGGAAAGCGCGATGAACCTTTTTTTATGGGGTCGGTTCCACCCTGCCCGAGGTCGGTCGATTGCGCTCGATGTAACGTTCGACATAGGAACACGACGGAATCACCTGGTACCCTTCGCGCTCGGCATATTCGAGCGCGTGCTGCGTCAGCACAGCAGCGATGCCTCGCCCACGCAGCGCATCCGGAACGAAGGTCCGGTACATGTCCAGCGTCTGCTTGCCCAAATCCATATAGGCCAGATAGGCACAATGACCGTCGATCACCGCCTCGAAGCGATGCCCCGCCAGGTCATGGTGAACACGCACCGTATCGCTCATTTTGACTCCTCAGCAGGATTGCCCTGTCTTCTTGTTCTCGATCACGCTGCGGTCCATGACGCAGAACTGGCAGCCGAAACATACACAGGTGTCTTTTCTACCTGTTTCGCATCCGTTCGAACAGCCTCAGCTGATCAATATTTGTGCGCGGCATTGAAGGAACTTTCGATCAAACAGAAGATCAGGCAACTATGAGTGCATGTATTCCCGGCGAACACTGGATGTTTTTTATCCAACTTTCGCAAAGGGGTGGTAAAGCAAAAGGCCATTTGAAAAAAAACCTGTGGCTCCGAGGCTCGCTCCGTTTACTTAAGCTAAGTTCTAGGTAGTATGTGCGCGCAAACTTTCCATAACGGAAGTTGCTTATGGATTTCCACCTTAAGGGGAACAAGATGAACAACGTTCTGAAATTCTCTGCTCTGGCTCTGGCCGCAGTTCTGGCTACCGGTTGCAGCAACAGCATGACCAAAGAAAGCGAAGCTCGCCTGACCGCGACCGAGGACGCCGCTGCCCGCGCCCAAGCTCGCGCTGACGAAGCGTACAGCAAGGCCGACGAAGCTCTGGCCGCCGCTCAGAAGGCTCAGCAGACCGCTGACGAAGCCAACGAGCGTGCTCTGCGTATGCTGGAACGCGCCAGCCGCAAGTAAGCTTGTAGAAATAAAAAAAGCCGACCTTTGAGGTCGGCTTTTTTATGCACTTAGATCAGCAGTCAAAACAACTGTTCTTCCTGAGCAGCCACTTCCGTCCGTTGCTCGGCAATCTGGATCGGCAGGCCGTCCTCGCCAGCGATGATTTCGCGGACCATTTCCCAGTCTAGATGCAGCTTGCCCGCGGCATCGTCGCGCTTGAGTAGCGTATTGATCACGACCGCATGCTTATCCATCAAGGTGAGCGTTTGCTGATCACCCTCTTCCAGCGGCGCATGGGCTTCGAGATACACCTTGCCCTCACTCACGCCGAATTTGTATGGCTCGTCGACGATGCGTACCGGGGTACCCACCTTCACCATCTTCGCCAGCTCCAGCACATTATGGTTGAGCATGCGGAAGCAGCCATGACTGACGCGCATACCGATCCCGAACTTCTTGTTCGAGCCATGGATAAGGTAGCCGGGCAGCGAAAGCGTCATCTTGAACGGCCCCAGCGGGTTATCCGGTCCGGGTGGAACGACTGTCGGTAACGGGTCGCCATCTGCAGCGTGCTCGTCACGGATGGATTGCGGTGGGTACCAGGCGGGGTTGCTGGTCATTGCCGAAATCCGCGTATTACCAACCGGCGAGCCCCAACCCTCGCGACCGATTCCGAGGGGGAAGGTGTGCACAACGTTCTGGCCTTCCGGGTAGTAATAAAGGCGGTACTCGGCAATGTTGATCACCACGCCTTCACGCGGACCCGGCGGCAGAATGAAACGGGTCGGCAGGATGATGTCCGTGCCCTCGCCTGGCAACCAGGGATCGACACCCGGATTGGCCGCCACCAGCTCCAGATAGCCAAGGTCATGGGTTTCACCAATGGCGGCGAAGGTGTCTTCGTACTTGGCCTTGATGACCTGAATCTGACCGACTATGTCGTCGCCTTCCGGCGGCAGCGGCAGCTCAAGCGCCGCGCTGGAGCCTGCTGAAAGCAAAGCAGCGAGTGACAAACAGGAGGCGACTGCAAACGCGCGCGAGAGCATTCAGAAATCCTTGAGAACTTGGATGATGGAAATGGTGCGATTGTACGTGAACCGGGCGAAACGTGAGCTACCAGGCAGCGGTGGCGGACGGAAGGCCCTTGCGTCGCGCCTCAAGCAACTGCCTGCAGTTCGGACACAGCTGTCGGTCCTTCAGCGTGGCGCGCTCGAGCTCCCTCCAGCGAGGCTGCGCAGGCAGCAGACCGCCACACAGGGTACGGTCGGCATTGCCGCTCAGCTCAAGCTGGCGCAACGCCAGGTGCAGTCGATTCTCGCGGCAGGCGAACATGTCGTACTGTTCGTCCGGCACGATGATTCGATAAGCGTAAAGGGTCCTGGCTGAGCGCGACATCTGAGGCTCCAATCGAGGGCGCGACAGTAGCTGCGCGCACGCCTCAAAGCAAGGGCTCGAGCACCGGCCAGACGGTATCCAGCAGCTGGGTCTGGGCCTCTGCGGTGGGGTGAATGCCATCGGCCTGCATCATCCCCGCGACGCCACCAACCCCCTCCAGCAGAAACGGCACATAAGCCACCGGTTTCTCCGCTGCCAGCGAGTCGAAAGCGTCAGCGAACGCGCGGGTGTAACGCTGCCCGAGATTGGGCGGCATGCGCATTCCAAGCAACAGGACCTCTGCACCCGCCTCGCGGCTGCGATCGATCATCTCGGCAAGATTCTGTTTCAATTGCGCTGGCGACTGTCCACGCAGACCGTCGTTGCCTCCCAGCTCGAGAATCACCACCTCGGGAGCATACTCCTCGAGCAACGGATCAAGCCGCGCGAGCCCGCCAGACGTGGTGTCGCCACTGATCGAAGCATTCACTACGCGCCACGAATCATCCGCCCCGACCAGGCGTTCCTGCAGCAGATGCACCCACCCCTGGCTGGTTTCCAGCCCGAAAGCCGCGCTGATACTATCGCCGACCACCAGTACGGTTCCGGCCAGGGCTCCCTGAGTCCAGCACAGCAGCGCCAGAGCCCCGCATTTCAGCCACTTTCGCATCGGATCCCCTCATGAGCGGCAACATTCTCGACGCCCGGAACCTTAACAAAGTGGTACCCAGCGCGGAAGGCGAGCTGAGCATCCTGGCCGACCTCTCGCTGCAGCTGGCCAAGGGCGACAGCCTCGCCATCGTCGGCACCTCCGGCTCGGGAAAGTCGACCCTGCTCGGTCTGCTCGCCGGGCTTGATCTGCCGAGCTCCGGGGAAGTGCACCTGGCGGGCCACGCGCTGGCCGCGCTCGATGAGGATCAGCGCGCTCGCGTACGCGCCGAACACGTCGGCTTTGTCTTCCAGTCGTTCCAGTTGCTGGACAGCCTGAACGCGCAGGAGAACGTCATGCTGCCCCTTGAGCTGGATGGCCGTCGCGATGCCCGCGAGCGCGCCACCGAACTGCTCGGCCGCGTCGGCCTCGGCGAGCGCCTGCACCACTATCCGCGACAGCTTTCGGGGGGCGAGCAACAGCGGGTTGCGCTGGCCCGCGCCTTCGCCGCCGAGCCCGACGTACTGTTTGCCGATGAGCCCACCGGCAACCTCGACACGCATACCGGCGCGCACATCACCGAGCTGCTTTTCGAACTCAATCGCGAGCGTGGCACCACGCTTGTGCTGGTGACCCATGACGAGCGCCTGGCCAAACGTTGCCATCGCATGATTCGCCTCGAGGGCGGTCGGCAGATCGCTGCCGAGGCGGCTGAATGATGCGCATGCCCAAGGCCCGTCTGTTCGCCCTGGCCTACCGGCAGTTATTGCGTGACGCTCGCGCCGGTGAGTTGCGCGTGCTGTTCTTCGCGCTGGTCATCGCCGTGGCCGCCAGCACCGCGATCGGTTATTTCGGCGCACGCCTGAACGGCGCCATGCTGCTACGCGCCAGCGAATTCCTCGGTGCTGACCTGGTGTTGAGCGGCAGCGCGCCGGCAGCGCCAGCGCAGATCGAAGCGGGCACGGCGCAAGGCCTCGCGCATGCCCAGGTCGTCGAGTTCTCCAGCGTCATCGCGACCGATGAGGATCTGCAGCTTGCCAGCGTCAAGGCCGCCAGCAACGGTTATCCGTTGCGGGGCACCCTGCGCAGCGCTGCGCAGCCCTATGAAACCGAGCAGCCCGGCGGCGCTCCTGCCCCCGGCGAAGCCTGGGCCGAGGCGCGGCTGTTTGCAGCACTTGATCTGGAGATAGGCGACAGCATCGAGGTCGGCAACAAGCCGCTGCGCCTAACCCGCGTGCTGACCTACGAGCCGGACCGGGTTGGCGATTTCTACAGCCTGACGCCTCGGGTGCTGATGCACATGGAGGACCTGGCCGCGACCGGTGTCGTGCAACCCGGCAGCCGCGTCCGTTATCGCGAGCTGTGGCGAGGTGAAAGCGCGGCATTGGCGGCCTATCAGCAGTCACTGCAAAGCGATCTGCAGGCGCACCAACGCATCGAAACGGCCAACGACAGCAATCGCCAGATCGGCGGTGCCCTTAGTCGCGCCGAACGCTATCTGAACCTGGCCAGCCTTGCCGCCATCCTGCTGGCCGGGGTGGCGGTCGCGCTCTCCGCCGCCCGCTTCGCTGCGCGCCGCTTCGATGCCAGTGCACTGTTGCGCTGCCTGGGCCTGTCGCGTCACGACGCCCTGCTGCTCTACGCCCTGCAACTGGGCATGCTCGGCCTGCTGGCGAGCATCGCCGGTGCGCTGCTCGGCTGGGCCGCGCAGCACGGACTGTTCTTTTTGCTGCGCGATCTGCTCGCCCAAGAAATACCACCTGGCGGCATCTGGCCGGCCGCGGCAGGCATCGCAACCGGGCTGGTGGCCCTGGCAGGCTTTGCCCTACCGCCGCTGGCGGGGCTGGGGCGCGTGCCTCCGCTGCGCGTGCTGCGCCGCGACATGCTGCCGGTACCACCTAGTGCGTGGCTGGTCTATGGGACCGCGATTTTCGCCCTCGGGCTGATCATGTGGCGGCTGAGCCTGGATCTGAAGATCACGCTGGCACTGCTTGGCGGCGGCCTGCTCGCCACGCTGCTGCTTGGCGGTGTGCTTCTTATGGGGCTCAAGGCCATGCGCCGCCTGCTTGCGGGTGCCTCGCTGAGCTGGCGCCTGGGCCTCGGCCAGTTGCTGCGCCATCCACTGGCTGCCGCCGGACAGGCCCTTGCCTTCGGCCTGATCCTGCTGGCCATGGCGCTTATCGCGCTGCTGCGAGGTGAGCTGCTCGATACCTGGCAGGACCAGCTGCCGGACAACGCACCGAATCATTTCGTGCTCAATGTACTGCCGGCGGAAAAGGATGCCTTTGCCGAGCGCATCGCGGCCATCTCGGACCATGCCGCGCCACTGTATCCGGTCGTGCCAGGACGCCTGATCGCGATCAACGGCGAGCCGGTGCGCCAGCTGGTCAGCAAGGAATCCCAGGGTGAGCGCGCGATCCGCCGCGACCTGAGCCTGACCTGGGCCGCCGAACTACCGAAGGACAATCACATCGTCGCGGGTAACTGGTGGGGCGATCAGGGCGACGCGGACATTCCCGGGGTATCCGTCGAGGCGGAACTTGCGCAAAGCCTGCAATTGAAGGTCGGTGATCGACTGTCCTTCACCATCGGCGGGCTGACCCGCGAGGCCAGCGTCACCAGCCTGCGCGAGGTCAACTGGGACAGCTTCCAGCCCAACTTCTACATGATCTTCGAACCGGACACTCTCCAGGGCATGCCGGCCACCTACATGACCAGCTTCCACCTGCCGCCTGGCAAGGAACGCGAACTGGTGGAGCTGGCCCGCGCGTTTCCTTCGGTCACCCTGCTGCAGGTCGAGGCGCTGCTGGCTCAATTGCGCAGCATCCTTGCGCAGGTATCACTCGCCGTGGAATACGTACTGCTGTTCGTCCTGGCCGCCGGACTGGCGGTTCTGTTCGCCGGGCTGCAAGCGACGCTGGACGAGCGCATTCGTCAGGGCGCGTTGCTCAGGGCGCTCGGTGCAGAGCGGGGCTTGCTGCTTCGTGCGCGCCGAGCCGAGTTCGGCCTGTTGGGCGCCGCCAGCGGCCTGCTCGCCGCAGTCGGCTGCGAGCTGGTCAGCGCCCTGCTCTATCACTACGCATTCGATCTGCGCTGGCAGCCGCACCCATGGCTGCTGGTACTGCCGTTGATAGGTGCTTTGCTGGTCGGTGGCGCCGGTCTGATCGGTACTCGACGCGCGCTGAATGCGAGCCCGCTGACCGTACTGCGCGAGAGTTGAAGCGCTACAATCGGCGACTTTTCAGCGAGGACGCAAATCATGAGTCGCTATCGCCCACCGCGCCCGGCCGGCACGCCCCTGATCACCCCAGAAGGCGAGGCTCGGTTGCGTGCCGAGCTGCACGAACTCTGGCACGTCAAGCGTCCGCAGGTGACCCAATCGGTGAGCGAAGCGGCGGCGCAGGGTGATCGTTCGGAGAACGCTGAATACACCTACGGCAAGAAGATGCTGCGAGAGATCGACAGCCGCGTGCGATTTCTGACCAAGCGTCTGGAAAAGCTCAAGGTCGTAGGCGACCGGCCCAGCGACCCGAACAAGGTGTATTTCGGCGCATGGGTGACCCTCGAGGACGAGGATGGTGAGGAGTCGCGCTATCGGATCGTCGGTCCTGACGAACTGGACCTGCGCCAGGGCCTGATCAGCATCGATTCGCCCCTGGCGCGGGCGTTGGTGGGCAAAAGCCTGGATGCCGAAGTCCAGGTGCAAACCCCGACCGGGATGAAGCTCTGGTATGTGGTCGCTGTCGAGTATCAGTGACCGGCAGGTCAATATCGGACGATTCGGTCAGCATCTTCGGCGATTATGCTGACTTCTCAAAGCGATTGGCGGCTAAAAAGAAATATCATCACTTTCTTACCCAGGCGCCGTTTCGCTCGGTAACAATGACCGCACGCCGCACAGATATCACCGCAATATCACCTCCCGTCGTAATTGCCCGACTAGAGCGGACGCGCCCCCCGCTCGGTACTTATGGCACGAATGCTGCGCTCTTCAGCGCGCAGTACGCGCCATGCGCGGTGAACGGCAATGGACTGCCCACAGCCCGATTCACATTCGAAGAGTGCGTCCATGAACAACAACAAAACCTTGCTCGCTCTCTGTCTCGGTGGCGCCATGGCGCTTGCCGGTCAGGCTCATGCTGCTACTGGCAGCGGCTACACCGCTACGAAGTACCCGATCGTGCTCGCCCACGGCATGCTTGGCTTCGACAGTCTGCTGGGCATCGATTACTGGTACGGCATCCCCAGCGCGCTGCGCCGCGACGGTGCGCAGGTCTACGTCACCGAAGTCAGTCAGCTCAATACGTCCGAATTGCGCGGTGAGGAGCTGCTTGCGCAGGTGGAGGAAATCGTCGCCATCAGCGGCAAGCCAAAGGTCAACCTGGTTGGCCACAGCCACGGCGGCCCGACCGTGCGCTATGTAGCCGGTATCCGGCCGGACCTGATCGCCTCGGTAACCAGCGTGGGCGCACCTCACAAGGGTTCGGACGTCGCCGATCTGATCCGCAAGATCCCCGAGGGCTCCTCTGGCGAGGCGATCATCGCCGGTCTGGTGAACGCCATGGGCAGCTTCATCAATTTCGTTTCCGGCAGCTCAAGCACGGCCCCGCAGGACTCTCTCGGCTCGCTGGAGTCGCTCAACAGCGAAGGCGCCGCCCGCTTCAACGCCAAATTCCCGCAAGGCATTCCCACCACCGCTTGCGGCGAGGGCGCCTACAAGGTCAATGGCGTGCGCTACTACTCCTGGAGCGGCACCAGCCCGCTGACCAACCCGCTGGATATCAGCGACGCCATGATGGGTGCCGGAGCCCTGGCATTCAGCGGGCCCAACGATGGACTGGTCGGGCGCTGCAGCTCGCACCTGGGCATGGTGATCCGCGATAACTACCGGATGAACCACCTGGACGAGGTCAATCAGTTCATGGGGCTGACCAGCCTGTTCGAGACCGATCCGGTCAGTGTCTATCGCCAACACGCGAACCGCCTGAAGAACGCGGGCCTTTGACGCGCGACTCTTCGTGAACCAGGCCGGGATCGTCGATCCCGGCCGCTATCACCGAGCACCCCATGAGCAAATACATAATTCTTCTGGTGCTGGCCGTGGCGCTAAGCCTGACCATCATGCAGAGCCGATCGACACCCAGCCCGGCTGCAGTGGCCGAATTGCCATCGGCCACCTCACCCGCCACGGCTGCCCCAACACCACCCCGGAAGCCGCTGAAAACCCAACCGGCATCGCAAGGCGCGCCGCAGTTGCCGACGTCGTTCAAGGGCACCCAGGTCGATGGCCAGTTCCGTCTGGATGAAGCCGGCAACCTGCTAATCGGCGCCGAACTTCGGCATCTGTTCGATTACTTTCTCGCCGCAGCCGGAGAGGAGCCGTTGAAGAACAGTATCGAACGCTTGCGCCGATACATCGTCGCCGAGCTGCCGGAGCCGGCTCAGAGCCAGGCATCAGCAGTGCTCACCCAATATCTCAACTACAAGCGCCAACTGCTTGATCTGGAAGCAGCTTATTCGCGAACCACGGACATTTCAGCGCTACGCCAACGATTGAGTGCCGTACAGGCGTTGCGCGCACGCGTGCTGGAGCCGGCTGTTCACCAGGCGTTCTTCGCCCTGGACGAGGCCTATGATCGCTTCAGCCTGGAGCGCCTGGCCATTCAAGCCGATTCAGCACTGGACAGCGAAGCCAAGGGCCGCGCCATCGACCAGCTGCGCGCCGGATTGCCCGGCGACCTGCAAGAGCTGCTCGTGCCGCAGCTGCAAAGCGAGCTGCGAGAGCAAACTGTCGCCTTGCAGGCCCAGGGCGCCAATGCGCAGCAGATCCGCCAGCTGCGCCAACAGTTGGTGGGCAGCGAGGCTGCCGCCCGACTCGAAGCGCTGGATCGACAGCGCGCGCAGTGGCAGCAACGGGTCGCTGTCTATCGGCAGGAACGTCAGCGTATTGAAGCCACCCGCGGCCTGGACGATGTCGAGCGCCGCAGCGCTATCGAGCAACTGGAGGCCGAGCAGTTTGACGAGGGCGAACGCTTGCGGCTTGTCGCTGCCTTTCAGCAGCAGGAAGTGGCAGAGCGCTGAGAGCGGTCAGTTGGCCGCGGTCTTGCGGTCGGCCTCGAGCAGATAGCGCTCGCGCTGGTAGGCCAGGTAGTACTTGTTGACGCTGTTGACGTATGCCACTACGCCCATGCCAACAGTTTCCATAGCGATACGCTCGACCTGGAAGAACCACTGATCCGGGTTCAGACCGCGCCGACGGGCTTCGGCGCGCATACTCTGCACCCGCTGCGGGCCGAGGTTGTAGGCGGCGAGAATAAACGCCATGCGCTCACGCTCGTTCAGTCGCGGGCTGGCGAAAAAGTTACGACGGATGTTCGCCAGATACTTCGCACTGGCCTGAACGTTGTTGTCCAACTGGTGGATGTTGTTGACACCCATCGCACGAGCCGTGGCCGGCGTCACCTGCATCAACCCCGTGGCACCGCCGGCGCCCCGCGCCGCGGGGTTCAGGGTGGACTCCTTGAACGCCAGGGCGGCGAGGTTCAGCCAGTCCAGCTCGATCTGTTCGGCATAGCGCTGCAGGGTCGGACGAACCTTTTCCAGACGCTGGCGGCCCACTCGGTCGAGCGGGTACTGGACCTTGTACAAACGCCGGTAGACGCGCTCGAAGGCGGCATCCTGGTTGTCTGGCAGGTCGAAATCCTTGAGAAAGCGATCAGCACTGGCGCGCAACATGCTGGCGTCGTTCCGCACGAACCAGTGCATGCTGGCCTTGTCGCCCAGGCTCAGGTGCTGCTCGATGCGCAGTTTCGGCATGACCTTGGCCCAGCGCTCGGCGATGGTCTGCTCGACCACGGTCGCCGGATAGACGCCGGCCTGCACCATCTCCAGCACATCCTCGACAGCCAACGTGGGGTCGACCCACTCGGCAACGATCGGCGCCAGCTTACGCTCCATCAGTTGCCTGTTCAGCCGCGCGAGCGCCGGCCCTGCGGCGCTGCCAGGTGGCAACGCAAGGCTGCGCCCGGATAGCTGGTCCAGACGCTGATAGCGTGGGCCGCCCTGGCGGCCGACGAGCACCAATGACACGTCGCTGACTACCGGCCGGCTGCGGCTGATGCCTTTCATGCCCGCCAGCGGCAGTAATTCGCCGGGCGCTACCAGATCCCCCTCGCCGCGCTGCAGCGCGCCAAGCAACTGATCCTTGGCTTTGGGGATGATCTTCAGGGTAATCGGCCGCGCGGATGCAGCATTGCGATTCAGGTACTGCTCGAAGGCCCGCAGCCGCGCGTACTCGACGCCAATCGCTTCGCCTTTCACCTCACCGGAGCTGTTCCGGCTCTGATTGACCAGCACGCGCAGTACGCCACTACGGCGAATTTCGGCCAGATCACGTACCTTGTCGTTCGCTTGCCACGCCTCGGGACCCGCCAAGCGCGCAGTCGCCATCGTTGGCATCAGGGCCAGCAGCAGGCAGAACATGAGTGGCAGCAATCGTGGCATCGGGATGCACCGGTGTGAAGACGCAGGGAACGCTGGTGCGGTGCTCCCTGCCCGCAAAAGGTGGCAAAGGTTCTCACAGGTTGGCTTATTCCGCCAGTTTACTCTCCAAACTGGTTTAGCTATAACTCGTATATTATTGATTTAGTTAGTTTTTAAGTTCGAGGTATCCATGCAGCTTATCGACATCGGCGTCAATCTGAGCCACCCGACATTCGCCTCCAGCGCACCTGCGGTCGTCGAGCGCGCCAGAGCGGCCGGCGTCGTGCAGATGGTGCTTACCGGCACCAGCCTCGAAGAAAGCGAAGCTGCTCTCAAGCTCTGCCGCCAACTGGACGAGTCCCGTCTGCACCTGTTCAGTACCGCGGGTGTGCATCCGCATGATGCGAGCCACTGGACGACTGACAGCGCCAGCCAGTTGCGCAGCCTTCTCGCCGAGCCCGAAGTGCGCGCAGTCGGC
>NZ_DAMCPO010000006.1:0-204887 GCF_032106285.1 Stutzerimonas kunmingensis | reverse complement strand
TTCAATCGCGATTTTTCACCGCGACCGCTACAGGAGCGCGCGCTGGAGGAACAGTTGCAACTCGCCGTCGAACTGCAGTTGCCGGTCTTTCTGCACGAACGCGACGCCAGTGACCGGTTGCTGGCGATTCTGCGACCGTTTCGGGACCACCTCCCTGCGGCGGTGGTGCACTGTTTCACCGGTGAAAAACAGGCGCTGTACGGCTATCTCGACCTGGACCTGCATGTCGGCATCACCGGCTGGATATGCGACGAACGCCGCGGTACCCATCTGCATCCCCTGGTGAAGGACATCCCTACAGGTCGTCTGATGCTCGAGAGCGACGCGCCGTATCTGCTGCCACGCACCCTGCGACCGAAGCCTAAGAGCGGCCAGAACGAACCGGCCTACCTTACGGAAGTACTGCGCGAAGTCGCGCTCCATCGCGGCGAGAGCGAAGCGTCGCTGGCGGCGCACACCACGCGCTGTGCACGCGCGTTCTTCGGCCTGCCGGACCTCGACTGAGTCACAGAAATTTCTCAAGCTCTGCCTTATGCGGCCGTTAAATGTTCAGCCGCAGTGCAAGCAAGCGTTCCGCTACGCGCGCGCAACCTCCTATAGAAGAAGAGCAGTCATGGCCGTTTGGATTCGCGATCTGTCGCTCAAGTACAAGTTCTGGGCACTGAACATGGTGACCTTCGTCATCGCGTTGCTGCTGGTGCTTTACGCCGTACAACTGGAGCAAAGCGCCCGTAGCGCCGACGCCGTCGCTGCAGCGCAGGCGCGTGCGTCGCTGCTGGCCAGCTGGCCGGCCAATGCTGCGCTGCCGCAGGGTGCGGACCTGATCGCGTTCCAGGCAGATCAGCGCGCCGCGGTCGAGGGTCAGGCTATCGCCGAAAGCGGCTGGACCACCCTCACCCACGACCGACTGTTCTCCAGCAATCCCGTGGTCGGCGCCCACCTGATCTCCGCGACGAATGGTCAGAAGCTGGCTGTACTGGCCCGCGCGCCCAGCGCTATTCAGGTACTGAGCCAGCACTTTTTCAGCTACGCCGTGGCGGTCGCCGTGCTGATGCTCGGCCTGCTCGGCGCTTCGCAACTGCTTATCCGCTTTCTGCTCAGCCACCTCAACACGCTCAAGGACGTCATGCTGCACGTGGAGCGCAGTGGCGACCTGCAGGCACGGGTTCCGCTGGACAGCCGTGACGAAGTCGGCCAGATGGCCAGCGCATTCAACGCCATGCAGGGCGGCTATCAACGCGTGGTCAGCACCGTCGCCCAGGCTGCCGCGCGTCTCGACGAGGGCGCCAGCCGGCTCGCCACGAGCATGAACGACGTGCACAAGGGCATGCGCGGTCAGCAGGGCGAAACCGACCAGGCAGCCACGGCCATCAACGAAATGAGCGCCACGGTGCACCAGATCGCCGAGCATGCACGCGAAACTCGCGATCAATCACAGAACGCCGACCGCCTTGCGGGCGATGGCCACCGGGTCGTCGGCCGTGTGGAGAAGTCCATCTCCAGCCTATCCCAGGGCGTGCAGCAGACCGGCGAGATGATCGAGCAGCTCGCCGCGGACAGCCAGAAGATCAACGGCGTGGTCAACGTGATCCACAGCATCGCCGAACAGACCAACCTGCTAGCGCTCAACGCGGCCATCGAAGCAGCCCGGGCCGGTGAACAGGGCCGCGGATTCGCCGTGGTTGCCGATGAGGTTCGCAACCTGGCCAAGCGTGTGCAGAGCTCCACCGATGAGATCACCCAGATGATCTCCGGCCTGCAGTCGATGACCCGCGACGCCGTGGAGTTCATGCAGGAAAGCTCGCTCAAGGCCGACGACTGCGTGCGTGAAGCCCATGACGCAGCGCAGGCGCTGGAGGCCATCGCCGATGCGGTCGCGCAGATGCGTGAAAGCAACACGCAGATCGCCGTGGCGGCCGAACAGCAAAGCCAGGTAGCCGAGGAGCTCAATCGCTCGGTCACCGGCATCCGCGACGTCACGGAACGCACCGTGGAGCAGACCGTAAGCTCGGCCAGCACCAGTGCCGAGCTGGCCGCGCTGTCCACCGATCTGAGCCGGGCCATCGGCCAGCTCAAGCTCTAGCTTTCTGCCAATGCGGCGTTGCGCTCGTGCAACGTCCTCCGCGCTCGAAAAGCATGCACTGCCTCGAGCGCAGCCCCAAAACAGGGCACTCCCCTAGCGCCGCTCTTCCCCACGACGCCTGCACCGCGCGATTTTTGTGCATTGGCATCGCTCTTGCTTTGCATACTTTGCGAAGAAAAGCTGCTGCACCTGCGAAAACAATTTGAAATAGCTGACTAGGGTTCCGACTCGTTGACGCGAGTGGCTGGTCCGAGAGTTGGCGACCTCCAGCGAGGTTACACGGCGGGATAAAAGCCCGGGAGACAGCGTGATTGCACGCAGCTCCTGCGCTATTCCCAACACTGGAGGGTTTGCCATGTGCCCGCTCGAAACGGCTTTGCCGTTCTCCGCTCTGCCTTGCGCCAGGGCGTCTGCCGCACCCGAACTTCACAGTATTCCACCTGTTGCCGCGGCCGTTGCACGGGGTATCTGCCCATGCGTCTGATCAACCGCACTCCCGGACGTAGCGGCTGGTTGGCACTGGCGATTCTGCCCTTCGCCATGCTGCTGGCGCTGTACCTGACCAGCTCGGCCCAGCGCCTGGAACTGAACCCCAACGACAAGTTGCTGCCCAGCTTCGGCCAGATGAGCGCAGCCGTCGAACGCCTCGCCTTCACCCCCGACAAGCGCTCCGGCGACTTCCTGTTCTGGCAGGACACCGCCTCCAGCCTCAAGCGCCTCGGCACCGGTCTTGCCATCGCGGCAGTGGCCGGCCTGTGCCTGGGTATCGTTGCCGGCACTCTGCCGCTGTTCAGCGCGCCGCTCTCGCCGTTGCTCACGGTGCTGTCGATGGTGCCACCGCTGGCGATCCTGCCGATCCTGTTCATCGTCTTCGGCCTGGGCGAACTGTCCAAAGTGATGCTGATCGTCATCGGTATCACGCCGATCCTGGCTCGTGACCTTGAACACCGAGCACGAGAAATCCCCCGCGAGCTGCTGATCAAGGCGCAAACCTTGGGCGCCAACACCTGGACCCTGATCCTGCGCCTGGTCCTGCCGCAGCTGATGCCGCGCCTGCTGATCAGCCTGCGCCTGGTGCTCGGTTCGGCCTGGCTGTTCCTCATCGCCGCCGAAGCCATCGCCTCCACCGATGGACTGGGCTACCGCATCTTCCTCGTGCGTCGCTACATGGCGATGGACGTGATCCTGCCCTATGTCGCCTGGATCACCCTACTGGCCTGGGCCATGGACTACCTGCTGCGGCGCCTGACCCAGCTGCTGTTCCCCTGGTATGAAGGAGCCAAGGCATGAGCGAGAACAACGCCAAGGCACCCGTTGCCGCACAGTCGAGCCAATGCACAACGCAACCAGGGACTCGCGCAGGCGGCGACCCCAGCTCCTTCATTCAGGTGAAGAACGTCTGGCAGCAGTACGGCGATCAGGTCGTGCTGGAGCGCCTGAACCTGAACATCGCCGAAGGCGAGTTCTGCACGCTGGTCGGTGCCTCCGGTTGCGGCAAATCCACCTTTTTGCGGCTGCTGCTCGGCCAGGAAGCGCCCAGCCGCGGCGAGATCCTGCTTGATGGCCAGCCGCTGGCCAACGAACCGGATGCCAGCCGCGGCGTGGTCTTTCAGCGCTACTCGGTATTTCCACACCTGACCGTACTGGACAACGTCGCCCTCGGCCTGGAACTGCCACGCGCCCCGCTACTGGGCCGTCTGCTTGGTCACCGCAAGCGCGATGCCCGCGAGCAGGCTGCGCAGATGCTGCACAAGGTCGGCCTCGGCCATGCGCTGGACAAGTACCCGGCGCAACTGTCCGGCGGCATGCAGCAGCGCCTAGCCATCGCCCAGGCGCTGATCATGAAGCCCCGCGTGCTGCTGCTCGACGAGCCCTTCGGCGCACTCGACCCGGGCATCCGCAAGGACATGCATGAGCTGCTGCTGGAGCTGTGGCGAGAAACCCGGCTGACGGTGTTCATGGTCACCCACGACCTGTCGGAAGGCTTCACCCTCGGCAGCCGCATCCTGGTCTTCGACAAGCCGCGCATCGATCCCCACGCCCCGGGTGCCTATGGCGCGCGGGTGACCTACGACATTCCCTTGCACGAGGGCCGCCACGCGCCCGGCGCGTCCACTGGCGTTCCGGTCGCCCTCAGCGAGAAATTCCGAACTGCCTATCAAGGAGCCTGACATGAGCGCTTCACTCGCGATCCGCCCCACGCTGTACGAGGAAACCGTTCCCGGTGGCGGCCACACCTCCTTCGTCCTCAAGCGTGGCCAGCTGCTGCGCCTGACCGATCTGGAAGGCGGCGCCAACGTCAGCTTGATGCTGCTCAACGCCCAGGAGAAGAGCGAGCGGCTGAACCTGCCCGACACCCTCAAGTGCCAGCACACCGCCAAGCTCACCGCCGGTCATTGCCTCTACTCGGACATGGGCCGCGTACTCGCTGCCATCACCGCCGACACCTGCGGCTGGCACGACAGCTTTGGCGGCGTGCTGAACGCCGATGAAGTCGCCGAGAAGTACGGCCAGGGCCGCTATCAGGAACTGCGCAACGGCTTCTTCCGCAACGGCACCGACAACCTGCTGGTGGAGATGGGCAAGTGGAACCTCAACCTGCAGGACCTGCTCATGGTGCTCAATCTGTTCAGCCGGGTGGACGTCACCGCCGACGGCACCTTTGCCTTCCACAGCGGCAATTCCAAAGCGGGCGACTACATCGAGCTGTACGCGCCAATGGACACCCTGGTGATCCTCACCGCCTTGCAGCATCCGCTGGACCCCAATCCGCTGTACGCACCCAAACCGGTGCAGCTGAGCTGGCACAAGGTCCAGAGCGATGGCATCAGCGTGCTCTGCCGCACTTCGCGTCCGGAGAACGGCCGCGGCTTCCACAACACCGAGCGACTCTACATCTGAGGAGGTTGCCGACATGACCATCGTAGAAAGCAGCCTGTACCCCGAAACCGCCAGCTTCCGCCACCTGATCCCGGCCGGCGAGCCGTACCTGTTCGAAGTGAAGGCCGGACAGAAGCTGCGCTTGCTGGATGTCGAGGGCAATCAAGCCATCGACACGTTGTTCTTCAGCGCGAAGAATCCGCGCGAACGCTTCGACCCGCAGCGCACCCTGCGCCGGCAGAACAGGGTCTATCTCACCGCCGGCACGGTGTTGTATTCCAACCTCGGCAACCCCTTGCTGACCATCGTCGCTGACACCTGCGGTCGCCACGACACCCTCGGCGGCGCCTGCGCCCAGGAGAGCAACGTGGTGCGCTACGCCCTGGACAAGCGCTACATGCACAGCTGTCGCGACAATTTTCTGCGCGCCGGCCTGCACGACGGCCGTCTGGAGAAGCGCGACATCGGCGCCAACATCAACTTTTTCATGAACGTTCCGGTGACGCCCGAGGGCGGCCTGACCTTCGAGGACGGCCTTTCCGCACCGGGCAAGTACGTGGAGCTCAAGGCCGATCAGGACGTGATCGTGCTGATCTCCAACTGCCCGCAACTGAACAACCCCTGCAACGGCTGGAACCCGACGCCCGCCGAGGTGCTGGTGTGGGACTGATGGCGCTGTTACGACGCCACCTGCTGCCGCTGCTGCAGGCGCGCGCCGGGCAGCGGCCCGAGCTGCCGACAGCGAAGCAACCCTCCCCAACCACGGACGGCCGTGGCGCAGATGAATAAAGGCGGGACGGCCCGCCAGCCCTTCGAGGGTTACTGAACATGTTCGACAAACTTCTGATCGCCAACCGCGGCGCCATTGCCTGCCGCATCCTGCGTACGCTGCGCGCCCTGGATGTGAAAGGCGTGGCCGTCTACTCCGAGGCCGACGCCGCCAGCCTGCATATCCAGCAGGCCGACGAGGCCCACAGCCTGGGCGAAGGCCCGGCAGCGCAGACCTATCTGGTGGTGGAGAAGATTCTCCGCATCGCCCGGGAAACCGGCGCGAAAGCCATTCACCCCGGCTACGGCTTTCTCTCCGAGAACGCCGCCTTTGCCGAAGCCTGTGAAGCTGCCGGCATCGCCTTTGTCGGCCCGACGCCAGAACAGCTGCGAGTGTTTGGCCTCAAGCACACCGCCCGCGCCCTGGCCAAACAACGCGGCGTACCGATGCTGGAGGGCACTGAGCTGCTCGACAGCCTTTCCGATGCCCTCGGCGCAGCCGAGCAGGTTGGCTATCCGGTGATGCTAAAAAGCACCGCCGGCGGCGGCGGTATCGGCATGCGCGTGTGCCGCTCGGCGGCGGAACTCGCCGAGGCCTTCGACGCGGTCAAGCGCCTGGGGCAGAACAACTTCAGCGATTCGGGCGTCTTCATCGAGAAATACATCGAGCGCGCCCGCCATCTGGAAGTGCAGGTGTTCGGCGATGGTGCCGGCGACGTCATCGCCCTCGGCGTGCGCGACTGCTCGGTGCAGCGACGCAACCAGAAGGTGCTGGAGGAAACTCCGGCACCGAACCTGCCGGCCGGCATGGCCGAGGCACTGTGCGAAGCGGCTATCACGCTGGCCAAGGCCGTTGACTACCGCAGCGCCGGCACCGTCGAGTTCGTCTACGACGCCGAGACCCAGCGCTTCTACTTCCTCGAGGTGAACACCCGCCTGCAGGTCGAGCACGGCGTCACCGAGCAGGTCTGGGGCGTCGATCTGGTGCGCTGGATGATCAAGCTGGCCGCCGGCGACCTGCCGCCGCTGGCGGAGCTGTACAAGACGCTGAAGCCCAGCGGGCATTCGATCCAGGCGCGCGTCTATGCCGAAGATCCGGGCCGGGATTTCCAGCCGAGTCCCGGTTTGCTCACCGCCGCGAGTTTCCCGGCAGCCGACGGCAAGGCCCTGCGCGTCGATACCTGGGTCGAGGCTGGCTGCGAGATCCCGCCGTATTTCGACCCGATGATCGCCAAGGTCATCACCTGGGCGCCGAGCCGCGAGGAGGCTCGCCAAGCGCTTGACGAGGCGCTCGGCGACACCCTGCTCTACGGCGTGGAAACCAACCGCGATTACTTGCGCCAGATCCTTGCCTTCACCCCGTTCGCCAGCGGCAACGCCTGGACCCGCTGTCTCGAAGGTCTCAGCTACAAGGCCGATACCTTCGAGGTCATCAGCGCCGGCACCCAGACCACCGTGCAGGACTTCCCCGGCCGCCTGGGATACTGGGCGGTAGGCGTGCCGCCGTCCGGCCCGATGGACAGCCGCGCCCTGCGTCTGGGCAATGCCCTGCTCGGCAACGCCGAAGACGCCGCCGGGCTGGAAATCACCATGAGCGGGCCGATCCTGCGCTTCAACACCGATTCGGTGGTGGCGGTGACCGGCGCGGAAATACCGTTGAAGCTGGATGACGTGCCGCAGCCGATGAGCACTGCGCTATTCATCCCGGCCGGCAGCACCCTGACGATCGGCACCATTGCCGGCGCCGGTGCGCGGTCGTATCTGTGCGTGCGCGGCGGTCTGCAGGTGCCGGAGTATCTGGGCAGCAGGAGCACCTTTACCCTCGGCCAGTTCGGCGGCCACGGCGGCCGCGCCCTGCGTGCCGGCGACGTGCTGCATCTGGCACCGCTGACCGACTCGTCTGCCGGCGCCACGCTGGCCGCCGAGCTGCGCAGCGCCCTGCCGGCGGTGCGCGAAATTCGCGTGATCTACGGCCCCCACGGTGCGCCGGAATACTTCACCGAAGGCTATATCGAGCGCTTCTTCGCCACCGACTGGGAAGTGCACTTCAACTCCAGCCGCACCGGCGTGCGCCTGATCGGGCCCAAGCCCGAATGGGTGCGCGAAAGCGGTGGCGAAGCCGGGCTGCACCCATCGAACATCCACGACAACCCCTACGCCATCGGCGCGGTCGATTTCACCGGCGACATGCCGGTGATCCTCGGCCCGGACGGCCCGAGCCTGGGGGGGTTTGTCTGTCCGGTGACCATTATCGAGGCGGACCTGTGGCAGCTCGGGCAGCTTAAGGCAGGGGATAAAGTGCGCTTTGTCCCGATGGATATCGCCACAGCGCGGGAGCTGGCAAGAGCCCAGCGCGAAGAGTGCGCGCTTGTCTCCCCTTTCCCTCCGGGAGAGGGGCCGGGGCGGCCCGCGATCGGGGTGAGGGCTGTTTCAACCGACAGCAAAAGCCCCTCACCCCAGCCCTCTCCTGGGGGGAGAGGGGGCATTTACGCACAGTCTGCGGAATATGCGCTCACCTCCCCCATCGTCCTCGACCTCGGCCAGGACGCCACCCGTCTGGTCGCCCGACTCTCCGGCGACACCCATCTGCTGCTAGAAATCGGCGCACCGGAACTGGACCTGGTGCTGCGCTTCCGCGGCCATGCGCTGATGCAGGCGCTGGAAGCCAAGGGACTCGACGGCGTCATCGACCTCACGCCCGGCATCCGTTCGCTGCAGGTCCACTACCAGCCGGAAACCCTGCCGCTGACCGTGCTGCTGGAGACCGTCGCCGGGCTGTGGGACGCAGTGTGCGCCGCGCAGGATCTCAAAGTCCCCTCGCGCATCGTCCACCTGCCGCTGTCCTGGGACGACCCGGCTTGCCAGCTAGCGATCGAGAAGTACATGACCACGGTGCGCAAGGACGCGCCCTGGTGCCCGAGCAACCTGGAATTCATCCGCCGCATCAACGACCTGCCGGACCTCGAAGAGGTGTACCGCACGGTATTCGAGGCCAGCTATCTGGTGATGGGCCTGGGTGACGTATACCTCGGTGCACCGGTGGCCACTCCGCTGGACCCGCGCCACCGTCTGGTCACCACCAAGTACAACCCGGCGCGCACCTGGACCGCCGAGAACTCGGTGGGCATTGGCGGCGCCTACATGTGCGTCTACGGCATGGAAGGCCCGGGCGGTTACCAGTTCGTCGGTCGCACTCTGCAGATGTGGAACCGCTACCGCGCGCTCGAGGCGTTCGGCGGCCAGCCCTGGCTGCTGCGTTTTTTCGACCAGATCCGTTTCTACCCGGTCAGCGCCGAGGAGCTCCTGAAGATTCGCCGCGATTTTCCGCTGGGCCGCTACCCGCTGAAGATCGAGGAGACCGAGCTGTGCCTCTCCGACTACCAGGATTTCTTGGTCAAGGAAGCCGAAGGCATCGAGGCCTTCCGCAGCCAGCAGCGCGCTGCCTTCGACGCCGAGCGCCAGCGCTGGATCGAATCGGGGCTGGCGCATTTCGAGAGCGAGGAAGTAGCGGCCGATCTCGGTGAAGACACCCCGCTTGGCGCCGGTGAGCACGGCATCGAAAGCCATATCGCCGGCAATCTCTGGCAGGTGTCGGTGGCCGAGGGCGCGCGCGTGGCTGCCGGCGACGTGCTGGTGATCCTTGAGAGCATGAAGATGGAAATTCCGCTCATCGCTCCGGTCGCCGGGGTAGTGAAGGACATCCGTGTGCAACCCGGCTCTCCGGTGCGCGCCGGCCAACGGGTGGTGGTGATCGAGGAGGTTTGAGAGCTGTGGTCTTTGCCGACCATTCCCCCCTCACCCTAGCCCTCTCCCTCAAGGAGAGGGGACCGGTTCGGCGCGGGCTCGCGGGTCTGGACATCGACGCAGCTCGCGCATTGCCATGAGCCGCGGACCGAAATCCCTGCGCCTGACACGAAAGCAACGCCAGACCACAAGAGCATCGGCGACACCGAACCAACCCTCGCACCTTTGGGGAGACGGCCGGAATGAGGGGAACAGACCCAACCAAATCCCTCGCCACGACACACACCACAGGCGCCGGACTAACAGCACCAGAGCAACGCCAGACCACAAGGCCACCAGCAACACCGAGCCAACCTTCGCACCTTTGGGGAGACGGCCGGGATGAGGGGAACAGACCCAACCAAATCCCTCGTGAACGAGCCACGACACACACCACAGGCGCCGGACTAACAGCACTAAAGCAACGCCAGACCACAAGGCCACCAGCAACACCGAACCAACCCCCTCGCCCCTTTGGGGAGAGGGCTGGGGTGAGGGGAAAGGGCCGCCAGCCTGACCTGAATCCCGACCGCCCGAACAGACCAGGCCTGCCACAGAGGAAGCCAACCATGACGACCCATTTCGATCTTCGCCTCGACACGCTGCGCAATGCCTATGAAGCCGGCACCACGACCCCGCGCCAGCTGATCCTCGAACTGCACGCCAAGGCCGCAGAACTGAACGGCGAATTCAACGCCTTTATCCACCTGCTGAGCGTCGAAGAACTCGAGCCCTACCTGGCCGCACTGGAGAGCAAGACGCCCGCCGAGCTACCGCTCTACGGCATCCCGTTCGCGATAAAGGACAATATCGATCTGGCCGGCATTCCCACCACCGCCGCCTGCCCGGCCTTTGCCTATACACCGGAAACCAACGCCACCATCGTCGAGCAGCTGATCGCCCTCGGTGCCGTGCCGCTGGGTAAGACCAACCTCGACCAATTCGCCACCGGCCTCAACGGCACCCGCTCGCCCTACGGTGAGTGCCGCAACAGCGTGCACCCCGACTACCCCTCCGGTGGCTCCAGCGCCGGCTCGTCCCTGGCCGTGGCGCTGGGGCTGGCAAGCTTCGCCCTCGGCACCGACACCGCCGGTTCCGGCCGCGTGCCGGCCGCGCTGAACAACCTGGTGGGTCTCAAGGCCAGCAAAGGGCTGATCTCCACCGCTGGCGTTGTCCCCGCCTGCCGCACGCTGGATTGCGTGACCTTCTTCACCGCCAGTGCCGCCGAAGCCAGCCAGCTGCTGGCGCTCACCGCCAGGCTCGATCCGCACGACGAGTACAGCCGCGCCAACCCGCTGTGGAACGACGGCTCGGCCTTCGGCCGGGTGAAAGCCTTCCGCTTCGGCGTGCCGAAGAACCCGGAGTTTCTCGGCTGCCAGGAAAGCCCGGCGCTGTTCGCCGCCACCATCGAAAACCTGAAAGCCATTGGCGGCGAGCCGGTGGAAGTGGACTTCGCCCCCTTCCTCGAAGCTGCACGCCTGCTCTACGAAGGCCCCTGGGTCGCCGAACGCTATAGCGTGGCCGGCGCGCTGATCGAGCAGCAACCCGACGCCGTCCTGCCAGTGATAAAGGCGGTACTGGGAAAGGCACCGGGCACCACCGCCGTGCAACTGTTCGAAGCGCAATACCGCCTGCAGCAGCTGAAGGCCATCTGCGACCGGATCATGACCGAGGTCGATTGCGTACTGACGCCCGCGTACCCGCGCCCGGTGACGCTCGCCGAGCTTCACGCCGAACCGGTCAAGCGCAACTCGGACCTGGGCTACTACACCAACTTCATGAACATGCTGGACTATGCCGCGGTGGCGGTGCCTGCCGGCGTCATGGATAACGGCCTGCCCTGGGGCGTGACCATGTTCGGCCGGGTGTTCACCGACCAGTACCTGCTGAGCTTGGCCGATGCGCTGCAACGCCGAACCGACCTGGCCCTGGTGGGCAGCAATGCGATCACAACACCCGCCCTGCAGAATCCGGCGCGCAACGACCGGACGAGAGTGGTGGTCTGCGGCGCGCACCTCGATGGCCTGCCGCTGAACTGGCAACTTCGCCAGCGCGGCGGTCGGCTGCTGGAGGCAACCACCAGCAGCGCGGCGTACAAGCTCTACGCCCTGGCCGGCGGCCCGCTGTTACGCCCGGGGATGGTGCGCGTCGCCGAGGGTGGCGCGGCGATTGCCGTGGAAGTCTGGGACATCCCCAGCAGCGAGCTGGGCTCTTTCCTGACCGGCATCCCCGCGCCGCTGGGCCTGGGCAAAGTGGAGCTAGAAGACGGGCGCTGGGAAACCGGGTTTATCTGCGATGCTTACGGCCTTGACGGCGCCGAGGACATCACCCACTTCGGCGGCTGGAAGGCCTGGCTGGCCAGCCGCGACTGAAGCACTGCCACGCAGCTTTGTCCTCTGGTGATCACGACTGTTCGGGCGGATCGTCCAGAAGCCTAACGGTACTAGTGCCCGGGTCCGGTAATGCCACGGCTGCGTCGCGCAGAGCACGTATGACACGGATCCGCACCCGCGAGGCAGTCTGCATGAAGTCGGACCGCCTCGAGTCGCACCAGAAATTGAGCTGGAACGTCAGGCCATCAGCACGCAGTTCCAGCAATACAACGACGGGTGGCGGCGTATCGATCACCCCTTCGGTTTCCAGGGCCGCCGCATTCAGCAGTGCCATCACCTGAGCCACCTCGACCTCATATCCCAGGTGACACAACACCTTGGCACGGCGCACCGGAGCAGCTGTGTTGTTGGTCACCCGCGAGGTGAAGGTCTCGGCATTGGGCACCAGCACACGGCGACCATCGTAGGTGCGGATCTGGGTGGCACGCAGTTCGATACGTTCGACGGTGCCCTCGGTTTCGCCGATGACGATCTGATCGCCGAGTTTGAACGGCCGCAGCGTGAGGATCAGCAGGCCGCTGACGAAGTTGGAGAGAATGTCCTTCAGCGCAAAACCGAGGGCCAGACTGGTCAGGCCGAGGCCAGTCGCCAACGTGCTGGGTTCCAGTCCGAAAGCGGTGGCCGCGACGATCAGGCCCAGCAGCCAGACGGTGTAGTAGCTGACCTGCTTGATCAGGTTCTCGACCGTACGATCGCGCACCAACCGCTCGGAAATGATCCGCGTCAGCCCCCGCACGCCGGCCGCCAGGGCCCAGAACACGCCGATCACCAGAAGCGCCGCCAGTGCCCGCGGCACGATGCTGATGGCCGCTTCCAGCAACCGGGCGAAGGCGGTATCGACGCTCGCGCGTACGTC
Organism: Stutzerimonas kunmingensis; assembly: GCF_032106285.1. Lineage (GTDB taxonomy): Bacteria > Pseudomonadota > Gammaproteobacteria > Pseudomonadales > Pseudomonadaceae > Stutzerimonas > Stutzerimonas kunmingensis_B. Next base: position 192,124 of record NZ_DAMCPO010000006.1, on the reverse strand, counting down.
GGTCACGAAGCGCGCTCGCTCCGACGTCCGCCGTGTGCTGGCCTGCGCCAGCGCAGTTTCGAGAACCGACGCCCACTCGCGCGCCTGCGCCTCGAGCGCCCGGCCGTTTGCTTGGGCATCCTCCTCCGTGACCTGCATCAGGATGCGCCCAGCCATGGTGATCTGGCGCGCCTCGGCGTTTTCCCCGCCCGGCGCGATGCGCGCCCTGCTGATGCCCTGCGGGGTTTCCAACACCGTCAGCAATTGCCGCTCTATCTGCCGAGCCCGCAGGCGCGCCTCCAGCTCCTCGGTTCCGCCAAGACGAAACAGTGCGCGGCCGTCGAGCCGCACCGTCGCCAAGCCATCATCCACCTGCGCCATTGCCGGCAATGGCAAGGACAGCACGAGCAGCGCCATTAGCAGGGCCAGCGGCAAACGCATCAGTCGAGTCATGGGAAGAGATGTTGCGAGAAGAGCGCAGCCCTGTGCCGACCGATGTGCAATCTGCGACCCAGGGTGCGTCCGCGGTTTATCAGAAGACCAGTGCGAACAGGCCGATCACGACGATCAGGCCGATCAGAAAGATGATGCCAATGGTGCTACCTAGAAACTTCAGCATGTGATGGCTCCCGTTATTCGTGAGTTCATAGGTTCCGACTGGCAGGCACATCCATCGTTCAAGGTTTTCGCCGACCAGACATCTCGCGACTGTATCCCGATCGTCATTAAGACGCGCCGCAGCACCATTCGGGAGCGCCCTTTCAGAAATTGACCTGCATCCGAGCATGCCGCCGCTCGACGAAAAGCCTCGTGCCGCACCGCACGCGCCGTACCACGCGGGCTTGCCGAGCTTGCACGGCAACTGGCACGCAATCTGCTCTATCCCAAGTGAACGGGATGAGTCGCCACCGGCACTCATGACGCTTGGCACAAACACAGGAGCAGCTTCAAGGAGAACTAGGGTTCCGGCTCACAGGGAGTGGGCGCTGGTCCGAGAGTTCTCCGGTCCCAGGGACGGGACTACACGGAGGGATAAAAGCCCGGGAGACGCGATGTCATCCCGTGCCTTGTCATTCCAATGTGTAGGGAAATCACGCCATGTCCACACTGCGCTCGCTGAACAAGACCCTCCTCGCCGCCGGCCTGGCCGTCGCGACATTGTTTTCACCGCTGGCCAGCCAGGCCGCCGAGAAACTGAAGATCGGCACCGTGGTCTGGGCCGGCTACGGCCCCTTCTACGTCGCCGACAAGAAAGACCTGTTCAAGCCCCACGGTCTGGATGTAGACCTGCAGTTCTTCAACGACCCGGCGCTGATCCCCACCGCCATGCTCAGCCGCGCACTGGACGGCGGCATGCTCACCTACGACCAGGTGGTGGCCTCGGTCGCCAAGGGCTTGAAGCACCGGGTGGTCATGCCCATCGACTTCTCCAACGGCGGTGACGCCATCGTCGCCGACGCCTCGATCCAGACCGTTGCCGACTTCAAGGGCAAGAAGGTCGGCTTCAACCCGCTCTCACCATCGGACTTTCTGCTGGCCTATGCGCTGCAGCAGAACGGCATGAGCGACAAGGACATCAACGCCGTCAACATGACCCCGGAAGGCATTCCCGGCGCCATGGCCTCGGGCAACCTGCCGATTGGTGTGACCTATGAGCCCAATGTCTCGCAGATCCTTTCCATGGGCGGTGGCGACAAGTTCAAGGTGGTCTACTCGTCCAAGGACGCGCCAGGGCTGATCACCGACGTGCTGGTCTTCGATGAGGCGGTTATCGCCAAGAAGCCCGCTGCCATCAAGGCGGTGATCCAAGGCTATCTGGACGGCCTGGCCTACATGCAGGCGCACCCCGAGGAGTCGGCTGAGATCATCGGCGAGGTGCTCGGCGTCAGCGCCGAAGAAGCCGTGGAGCAGATGGCGGGCGCCTACAACATCCCGCTCGCAGAGATGGGCAAGAGCTTCACCCCAGGTGACGACACCCATTCCTTCCATGGCAGCGGCGCGATCATCGCCAAGCTGCTCAAGGACAACGGGCAGATCCCTGCCATTCCGGATTTCAGCAAGACCTACGACGCCCAGTTTACCGAAGCGCTCGCCCAGTAAGCCGACGCCGGGCGGGCCGTAGCCCGCCTGTGCTGGAGAACACCATGACTGCCAAACCTCTGTACCGCTACGCCGATGGCCGCGTCCCAAATACCTTGGCGATCCTCTATACCGTACTCGCCTACGGCGGCGGCCTGGCCCTGCTGTTCGCCGGCAGTGGCTGGCTGAACGCGCTGGGCACGTTGCTGCTGGCCCACGGCATGATCATCGCGGCCTACCTGATCCACGAATTCGCCCACGGCGCCATTTTCAGCGTGCCCAAGCACAACGAATGGGCCGGCAACGTCTGCAGCTGGCTGTGCGGCAGCTGCTACGCCGAGTTCCAGGACCTGCGCAAGAAGCACATGCGCCACCACGTCGACCGCGCCGACGTGATCACCTTCGACAGCAAGGCCTTTCTCAAGGCGCGCCCCTTGTGGTTCCAGAAGCTGGTACTGGCGCTGGAATGGGCCTATGTGCCGGCGGTGGAACTGATCATGCACTTCTACGTGATCGCCCTGCCCTTCATCACCGACAACGACAAGCACCGCGCCCGCCGTGGCAAGGTCGCTGCTGTGCTGGCCGTTCGCACACTGCTCTTCGCCGGGCTCGCGGTGCTGTCGCTGAAGGCCGTGCTGCTCTACGCCTTGGCCTGGATGATCATGCTCAGCGTGCTGCGTTTCGCCGATGCCTATCAGCACACCTACGAGGCCTTCGCCGTGCTGGAAGATGGCGGCAAGCTGCCGGAGAACAAGCGCCGCGACCGCAGCTACGAGCAGCAGAACACCTACAGCAACGTGGTATCGGAACGCTGGCCGGCGCTGAACCTGCTGCTGCTCAACTTTTCCTTCCACAACGCCCACCACGAGAAGCCGGTGGCGCCCTGGTATCGACTGCCCAAGCTGCACGCCGAGCTGTACGGCAGCACCTACAACCAGGTCATCCCGATGCGCAAGCTGCTCGGCAGCTTCCACCGCTATCGCGTGCGTCGCGTGCTGGACGATGACTACGGTGTGGTCAGCGAGGGGCCGCACAAGGCCGACAATTTCTACGGCGCCGTGGGCGTCTCCTTCCTGACGGCGGTGTGACATGCACAAGGCACTGGATTACCGCGGCCGCTGCGTGGTCATCACCGGCGCCGCCGGGGGCATCGGCCGTGGCCTGGCGCAGAGTTTCGCCGCCGTCGGCGCCACCCTGGAGCTGCTCGACCGTGACGCCGACGCCCTCGCCCGGCTTGCCGACGAACTCGCTGGCGACACGCCGTTGCGTTGCACCGCGCTGGACCTCGGTGATCGCCAGGCGGTGCAGCAGTACGCCGATGACCTCGCCTGCCGCGGCCTCAATGCCGATGTGCTGGTCAACAACGCCGGCGTCGAATACGCCACGCCGCTGGATGAGTGCAGCTTCGAGGCCGATCAGCGCTGGTCGACCCTGCTGGAGAACAACGTCGGCTCCATGCAGCGCCTGACCCGTGCGTTGCTGCCACGCCTGCGTGCCGGCGCCAGCGTGATCAACCAGGCCTCGATCTGGGGTCTGAAAGGCGTGCCGGGCTTTTCCGCCTATGTCGCCAGCAAGCACGCAGTGGTCGGCCTGACCCGCTCTCTGGCCTGGGAACTCGGGCCGCGGCGCATCCGGGTGAACGCGGTATGCCCCGGCTGGATCGCCACCGATGCGGCCATGCGCTCGCTGCAGGTGATGGCCGACGCCAACGGCCGCAGCGACAGCGCCGAACTGGCGACGATCCTCGCCAACCAGGCCATCCCGGAGCTGCTGACACCGGCCGATCTGGGCGGCACCTTCCTGTTTCTCGGCTCGCCACTGGCCGCCGCCCTGACCGGCCAGGCGCTGTCGGTCAGCCACGGCGAGGTGATGCACTGATGGCTGCCATCTTTACTGGCAAGACCGCCCTGGTCACCGGCGCGGCGACCGGTATCGGCCGCGCCACCGCGCTTGCACTGGCAGCCGAGGGCGCGCGGGTCTGGATCAACCATCGCGACCAGCATGATCTGGCGAACCAATTGGTCGAGCAGATCACCGCCAATGGCGGCGACGCCTGGGCCATCGAAGCGGATGTCAGCGACCCGGCCGCGGTCGCGGCGATGTTCGAGGCCATCGAGGCGCACGGGCCACTGGATCTGCTGGTCAACAACGCCGGGGTGATCCTGGAGAAGCCCTTTCTCGAGACCAGCGAAGCAGACTGGGCCATGGTGCTGGGCGTCGACCTCGCCGGCGTCTATCGCTGCTGCCGTCATGCACTGGCGCGGATGCAGCCGCGGCGCAGCGGCGCCATCGTCAATGTCGCCTCGGACCTCGGCTTTCTCGGCCGCGAGCAGTACACCGCCTACTGCACGGCTAAGGCCGGGGTGATCGGCCTGACCCGCTCGTTGGCGCGCGAATTCGCCGCCGATGGCATTCGCGTCAATGGCGTCGCACCCGGCCCCATCGCCACGGCGATGGTCAGCCCGGAGCACATGAGCGACGAGTGGATGGCCAAGGAACTGGCGATCCCCATGGCGCGCCTGGGTACGCCGGAGGAAGTCGCGGCGGCCATCGTCTTTCTGCTTTCGCCGCAGTCGAGCTACTTCACCGGACAGCTGCTCGGGCCCAATGGCGGCTCCTGGATGGGCGCATGAACAGCCTTATGCCACAGGGCATGCTGATCGGCGGCGCCATCATGTGGGGCTTGGGTTGGCTACCGCTGCAGTTCTTCGCTGCCCGCGGCCTGGCCGGCATGCCGCTGGTGCTGCTGACCTATTCGCTACTCAGCCTTCTGGCTGTGCCGGTGCTCTGGCAGCAGCGCCGGCGGTGGGCCAGCCAGTATCGCCAAGTGCTCACCATGGGCCTGTGCGGCGGCTGGGCCACCGCGGCACTGGTCACGGCGCTGGCTGACGGCAACGTGGTGCGGGTGATGCTGCTGTTCTACCTGGCACCGGTGTGGGCGATAGTCGGCGGCTGGCTGCTGCTAGGCGAACGCTTCAGCGGCACGCGGCTGTTCGCCCTCGGGCTGGCGATGCTCGGCATCGGCCTGACCCTCGGCATCACCGGCGAAGCCCTGGATGCGCCAGGCGCGAATGACTGGCTGGCGCTTTCCGCCGGCCTCGCCTTCAGCCTCAACAACCTCGCCACTCGCGCCGCTGACCAGGTGCCGCTGGCGAGCAAGGCGCTGGTCAGCTTCATCGGCAGTGCGCTGCTCGGCGGACTGTTCTGCCTACTGTTTCGTCAGTCGATACCACCGCTGGATCTGACCCTGACCTGGCAGATCAGCCTGCTCGCCCTCGGCTGGCTGGTCAGCATGGCCGCCGTGCAGTACGGCCTCACTCATCTTGAAGCCGGCCGTGCTGCAGTGCTGGTGGTGTTCGAACTGATCGCCGCGGTGTTGTCTTCGGCCTGGTTCGGCAGCCACACCATCGGCCCGAACGAATGGCTCGGCGCCGCGCTGATCACCACCGCCGCACTGATCGCCGGCTGGCCGGAACGTCCCCTTCCCATCGCGACAAGGAGCACCTGCGCATGACCGTGCACATGGATCAACTGAGCTGGGTCGAGTACGAACGCCGCGTGCGCGAAGGCGCCGTGGTCTTTTTGCCCTGCGGCGCCACCGAGCAGCATGGCCCGCACCTGCCGCTGGGCACCGACGCGCTACTGGCCAGCGCCATCAGCGCCGGCGTGGCGGCACGGGTCGGCGGGCTGGTGGCGCCGGCACTCTCCTACGGCTACAAGTCGCAACCGAAATGCGGCGGCGGCCAGCACTTCTGCGGCACCACCAGCCTGGATGGCGCGACCCTCAGTGCCCTGGTGCGCGACGCCGTGCGGGAGTTCCACCGCCACGGCGTGCGCCGCCTGGTGCTGGTGCTCGGCCATTACGAGAACCAGTGGTTCGTCGCCGAAGGCATCCAGCTGGCGCTGCGCGACCTCGGACCGGGCGCCGGGCTGGAAGTGATGCGCCTGGAACACTGGGACCTCTGCCGCGAGCAGACCCTGACCGATGTCTTCCCCGATGGATTCCCCGGTTTCGCCCTGGAGCATGCCGCGGTGATCGAGACCTCGCTGATGCTGCATTTCCATCCGCAGCTGGTGGCGCTGGAAAAGATTCCCGACGACGCCCCGGCCGACTTCCCGCCCTACGACATGTATCCCTCCCGTACCCAGTGGGTACCGCCTTCCGGCGTGCTGTCCTCGGCCAAGGGCTCCAGCGCGGCGAAAGGCCAGCGGCTGGCCGACGACATCGTCGAAGGCATCGCCGCCGCGGTGTGCAAGGAGTTCGCCCTGTGAGCCTGACGACGAACCTGCTGCACCCCCAGCGCACGGCGCTGCTGGTGATCGACATGCAGCGCGACTTCTGCGCGCTGGGCGGTTACGCCGATCAGGCCGGCATGGACGTCAGCCGCCTGCGCGCACCGATACCGGCGATCCAGGCACTACTGGATCGCGCACGCAGCCTGGGCATGCTGGTCGCGCACACCCGTGAAGGCCATCGTCCGGACCTTTCCGACCTGCCCGAGCCCAAACGCCGCCGTGCCGAAGCGACCGGCGCCCCCATCGGCAGCGCCGGCCCCCTCGGCCGCCTGCTGGTGCGCGGCGAATTCGGCCATGACCTGATCGACGAACTGCAACCACGCGCCGGCGAGCCGGTGATCGACAAGCCCGGCTACAGCGCCTTTGCGTACACCGATCTGGAGCTGATCTTGCGCCGTCGCATCGAGCAACTGATCCTGACCGGCGTCACCACCGAGGTCTGCGTCTCCTCGACGCTGCGCCAGGCTATCGATCTCGGCTTCGACTGCCTGACCGTCAGCGATGCCTGCGCCTCGTCCGACCCGCAACTGCATGCGGCTGCGCTGGCGATGATCGAGGTCGAAGGTGGGCTGTTCGGCAGCGTGACCGACAGCGCCAGCCTGCTCCGGCGCCTGGAGCGTACCGCATGACCGATGTGCTGAAGCTCTGGCCACTGCTGACCGCCACGCATCGCTATGACAAGTCGATTTCCACCCGAAATCGCGGCCAGGGCACGCTGATCGACGCGCCGATCCTCGCCTTCCTAATCGAAACCCGACAGGGACGGGTGTTGTTCGATGTCGGCTGCGACTACGCCAAGCTGAGCGATCCGCAGCTGCGTGCGCGCTGGTTCGATCCGGTGGAGTTTCCCATGGGGCCGCCCGAGATGACCGAGGAACAGCGTCTGCCCGCCCATCTGGACCGACACGGGCTGTCCCCCGCCGATATTGATCTCGTGTTCCTCAGCCATCTGCATTTCGATCACGCCGGCGGCCTGTGCGAGTTGTGCGGCTGCGATGTGCATGTGCATGAAGCGGAACTCGCCGCCGCCTGCGCCCAGGCGGACGACGCCTACTTCGCCGATGACTTTGCCGGCGAACATCGCTGGAAGCTGCAGCGCGACGAATACGAGCTGCTGCCCGGACTGCGCGCGATCAATACCCCCGGGCACACGGCCGGCCACATGTCGCTGCTTATCGAACTGCCGCACGGCAAGCCGGTGATTCTCGCCGGGGACGCTGCGGACCTGAGCGAGAACCTGGTCGACGAAGTCGCGCCCGGCCTCTGCTGGCAGGACCGCGAAGACCTGGCGTTGGCCAGCATCCGCACGCTCAAGGTCACCGCTGCCGAAACCGACGCCGCTATCTGGCCGAATCACGACATGGCCTTCTGGCGCACCCTCAAACGCTTTCCGGAGTACCACGCATGAAGAGCGTTCCCGATGCCTATCTTGGCGTGTGGCGCCGGCGCCTGCTGACCACCACGGCCGGCTTGCGTGACGAAACCAGCGAGGTGTACTGGCTGCAAACCGCCAGCCTGCACGCCGACCTGCGCCTGCCGCGGCCGCAAGCGCTGCCGCCAGCCGCCTCGCTAGAAACCTGCAGCCATGCCCAGCAGCTGGCCCTGAGCGAGCAGGCAGGCTTCGCCGGCGTCACCGAGGTCAACGGCGATATATGCCAGTGGCATCGGCTGATCGACTTCCAGCCGCCGGGCGGACCTGCGGATATCGGCCTGATGCACTTCGAGACCCCGGAGCGGCTGCTGGAAGACGGGCTGGACGGCAGCTATCACGAAATCTGGCAGCGCCTGCCGGAGTCGCAGGGGCGCAACTGGGGCATCTGGCTGCGCGCGGCGGAGCAGCCAGCCCGCCAGGCCTGTCTGCTGGTAGCGGGCGACTACTTCCTGTTCGCTGCCGAGCGGCCGATTCTGCTGCCGGCCAGCACAGGATATCTGCGTGACCAACTGGCTGCCGTCAGCCCCGCGCTGCGGCCACAGTTGCTGGCCTGCGAGCTGTCCTTCGGCCGCCACCGCAACGGCGCAACACCCTGGCAGATCACCCACTCGACGCTGCCCGGCCGCGTCGGCGACGCCCTGCTGTCGAGCTACTGGAACTTCGCCGACCCCACCAGCCTGCCGACTGCTGACCTCGCCGCGCTTGGTCGTTATCCGGCAGCTGGTGGCTGGCAACGCGTTGAACTCGATGTGCCCACCGTTTCACAGGAGGTTCCCGCATGACAGCGCAGATCAGCATCCCCTCCGCTGCCACCGCCGCGCAGCCGCGACACACGGCAACACCGGCCGCACCGGCCGAACAGGTGGTGCGCAAGAGCAGTTTCTGGCGCATTCGCGGCGAGATATCCCGGCGCAGCGCCTGGCTACTAACCGGCGCCGGGCTGAGCCTGCCCTTCGTCATCTGGTGGCTGTGGACGGCGCTCGGCCTCGCCGACCCAATGTTCATGCCCAGCCCCGGCGCGGTGCTCGAACGCATCGGCCGCTGGTGGACAAGCGAAGGGCTGCTGGGGGACATCGGCATCAGCGTCTGGCGGGTCATGGCGGGCTTCGGCGCCTCGGCGCTGATCGCCCTGCCGCTGGGGCTGTACATCGGCACCTACCGGCCGGTGCAGGCCTTTCTCGAACCGCTCACCGACTTCATCCGCTACATGCCCGCAGTGGCGTTCATTCCGCTGGTGATGCTCTGGGTCGGCATCGACGAAGGCTCCAAGGTGCTGATCATCTTCATCGGCACCTTTTTCCAGATGGTGCTGATGGTCGCCGAGGATGTGCGCCGCGTGCCCATGGCGCAGATCGAGGCGGCGCAGACCATGGGGGCCAACCGCAGCGAGATCGTCAAGCTGGTGATCCTGCCGTCGGCCAAACCGGCGCTGCTCGACACCCTGCGCATCACCTGCGGCTGGGCCTGGACATACCTGGTGGTGGCCGAACTGGTCGCGGCCAACTCCGGCCTCGGCTACGCCATCCTCAAGGCGCAGCGCTACATGCACACCGACAAGATCTTCGCCGGCATCCTGCTGATCGGCCTAATCGGCCTACTCACCGATCAGGCCTTCCGCTGGTTGCACCGCCGCGCCTTTCCCTGGATGAGGAAATGACCATGTCCGATGCCAAGATTCGTGTCCGTCAGGTCGGCAAGACCTTTGTTAGCGAGCGCCGCGAGGTGCAGGCGCTGCAGTCGATCGACCTGGATATCCAGCCCAACGAGTTCGTCACTTTCGTCGGTGCCTCGGGCTGCGGCAAGTCCACGCTGCTGCGCATCATCGCCGGGCTGGAAACGCTGAGCCGCGGCGAGATCCTGCTCGACGGCAAGCCCATCGATGGTCCTGGCGTCGACCGCGCCATGGTCTTCCAGCATTACAGCCTCTACCCCTGGCTGACGGTGATGCAGAACATCAAGTTCTGCCGCCAACTCAAGGTGATCGGCGACACCGTGCGCCACGACGGTGACGTGGAGTCCGCCGCCGGCCGCGCCGACGCCCTGCTCAACCTGATGGGCCTAACGCGCTTCGCCGATGCCTATCCCAGCCAGCTCTCCGGCGGGATGCAGCAGCGCGTCGCCATCGCTCGCGCCCTGCTGCCCAAGCCCGCGACGCTGCTGATGGACGAGCCGTTCGGCGCGCTGGATGCGCAGACGCGCGAGGTCATGCACGACCTTATCCGCCATGTGCACAGGCTGGAAAAAAGCACCATCCTGTTTGTCACCCACGATGTCGAGGAAGCCATCTATCTGGGCAGCCGCATCGTGCTGATGGCGCCGAGGCCCGGGCGTATCGACTCCATCTACGAGGTGCCGCTGCCGGCCCAGCGCCATCAGGACATGAAGCTCGCGCCCGAATTCACCGAGCTCAAGCGCGAAATCCTCGCCCGCATCCGCGAGACGTCCGGCATGCAGACCGACCTCGAGCAACTGGCCAAACTCAGCGCCGTGGCCGGCTAAAGGCTAGCGGCCGAGCAACTCGGCCATTGCCGCAAACACCTGCTGCATGGCCGGCGCGCTGCGGCCCGGCCCACCGGCGCAATGGCCCCAGTCCGATTCGAGCACCCGCAGCTCAGCACCTGGGATCAGCGTGGCCTCGTGGCGGGCATCCTCGACGGTGAAATACAGGTCTGTACTGCCGGGCATTAGGATGGACCGCGCGCGGATGCGACCCAGCGCTTCGGCCAGCGAGCCACCGCCGAAACTGCGGGCCGGGTCGGCCGATTGCCAGGTGTTCAGCACGCAGAGCAGGTCGTTGGCGTCCTGCTCCAGATGATCCTGCTCCCAGTAGTCGAGCAGCGCCTCCAGGCTCTCGAAGCCCAGCTCGCGCCACAGCTCGTGACGATAGAACGCCTGGGAATAGGCCCAGCCGGCATAGGCACGGCCAAAGGCACGCAGGCCGCGTTCCGGCGGCGTGGCGTAGCGACCGCCCTGCCAGGCGGCGTCGGCGCAGAGCGCCGCCTTCACCCCTTCGAGAAACACCCGGTTGTGCGGCCAGCAGCGCGCCGTGCAGCAGAACGGCAGGATGGCGCACACTCGCTCGGGGTAGGCCATTGCCCAGAACAGCGTCTGCATGCCGCCCATGGACCAGCCAGTCACCAGGGCGAGCTGCCAGTCGTCACCGAACAGCCGGTCGAGCAACGCCTTCTGTGCGTGCACATTGTCCAGCAGGCTCACCTGCGGAAAGTCCGCACCCTCCTGTCCCGGCGCCGCATTGCTCGGCGAAGTCGACCAGCCGGCGCCGAACAGGTTGATCAGCACCACGCAGTAATCGCCGCCTGCCAGTGGCCCCTCCGCACCAAGCAGGGGCAGGCTGCCCCAATGTGTGCCGCCGTAGTAGCTGGGAATCAGCACCAGGTTGTCTCGCGCCCGGTTCGGCGTGCCTATTACCTGATAGCAAATGCGTGCATTGCGCAATCGCTCGCCGCTTTCCAGGCTCATTTCGCCCAGCGCGTGAAGCTTCTTTTCCCTTTTTATTTCAAGCATCTGCATGACTCCCACATCGGCGAAACGGGCAAGCAGTGGCACCAGACGTAGCCCGTTTCTATACACGCTGGCATGTATATTGGATGAAGGAATCGTGCCAGCGGCCCCGGCCGCCATTCATGACTCCAAGGAGCGCAAGCAGATGACCAGCTTCCCACTCTCCTCCGTCGAGGAGCTGAAACAGCGGCTGCAGGACAAGGGCGTGAAGTACGCCATGGCCAGCTACGTCGACATGCACGGCGTGATCAAAGGCAAGTTCGTTCCGCTCGACCATCTGGGGCAGATGCTTCGCGGTTCCGAGCTGTACACCGGCGCAGCGCTGGACGGCGTGCCGCAGCAGATCAGCGATAACGAAGTGGCGGCGATGCCCGATCCGGCCAGCGCCACCCAGTGCAGCTGGAATCGCAGCCTGGCCTGGTTCGCCAGTGATCTGTACCTGGACGGCAAGCCGTTCGAAGCCTGCTCGCGCGGCATTCTCAAGCGCCAGACCGACGCTGCGGCCGAGATGGGCTACAGCTTCAATCTGGGCATCGAGACCGAGTTCTTCCTCTACAAGGACACCCCGGACGGTGGCTTCGCCCCACTCAGCGATCGTGATACCGCGGCCAAGCCCTGCTATGACCCGCGCCTGCTGATGGACAACCTGCCGGTGATCGATGAGCTGGTGGAAGCCATGAACGAGATGGGCTGGGGCGTGTACTCGTTCGACCATGAAGACGCCAACGGCCAGTTCGAAACCGACTTCAAGTACGCCGACGCGCTGACCATGGCCGACCGCTTCGTGTTCTTCCGCATGATGGCCAACGAGATCGCCCGCAAGCACGGCGCCTTCGCCACCTTCATGCCCAAGCCCTCGGCGCAACGCACCGGCAGCGGTGCGCACTACAACATGTCATTGGCCGATCTGGCCTCGGGCAAGAATCTGTTCGAAGTGGACGGCGAAGACCCTCATGGCTGCGGCGTCACCCCGCTCGCCTATCACTTCATCGCCGGCGTCCTGAAACACGCCAAGGCGATCTGCGCGGTCATCGCGCCAACGGTGAACAGCTACAAGCGGCTGATCCGCAAGGGCGCCATGTCCGGCTCGACCTGGGCGCCGGTGTTCGTCTGCTACGGCAACAACAACCGCACCAACATGCTGCGCATTCCGTCCCAGGGCGCGCGGGTCGAATGCCGCGCCGCGGATATCGGCTGCAACCCCTATCTCGGCGCTGCGATGATCCTCGCCGCCGGCCTTGAAGGCATCCGCGACAAGCTCGAACCGGGCCAGCCGCACCGCGAGAACATGTACGACTACAGCGAAAAGGACGTCGCGGATATGGGCATCGAGACCCTGCCGCGCACCCTCAGCGAAGCCATCGACGCCTTCGAGGCCGATCCGCTGTCGCGCCAGGTGTTCGGCGATGCGATGTATGAAGCCTTCGTCGACTACAAGCGCGACGAATGGAATGCCTACCACACCCATGTTTCCGACTGGGAAATCCAGCGCTATCTGAAATTCTTCTGACTCGATGAAAAGGAGATTCACCATGCAAGCCAATACGTTCAAGCGGGCACTCTGTGCCGGCGCCGTGATCTTTGCAGCCCTTTCGCCTTTTGCCGCGCAGGCCGAGGAAAAGAAAAGCTTCGATATTGCCTGGACCATCTACGCCGGCTGGATGCCATGGAAGTATGCGGATGAGTCGGGAATTATGAAGAAGTGGGCCGACAAGTACGGGATCGAAGTGAACATCACCCAGGTCAACGACTACGTCGAGTCGATCAACCAATACAGCGCCGGCCAGTTCGACGGCGTAGTCGCCACCAGCATGGATGCGCTGTCGATTCCGGCAGCCGGAGGCATCGATACCACGGCACTGATCGTCGGTGACTATTCCAACGGCAACGACGGGATGGTGATGAAGGACAGCGCCGACCTGAAGAGCCTCAAGGATCAGCAGATCCATCTGGTCGAGCTGTCGGTTTCGCATTACCTGCTGGCCCAGGCGCTCGATAGCGTCGGCATGAGCGAGCGCGACGTACAGGTGGTCAACACCTCGGACGCCGATCTGGTCGCGGCATTCAGTACGGACGAGGTGCGCAATGTCGTGACATGGAACCCGCTACTCGACGAAGTCGCCGCCACGCCCGGTGCGCACCGCACCTTCGACTCCAGCCAGATCCCCGGCCACATCAAGGACCTGACCATCGTCAACAGTGAAACCCTGGCCGACAACCCTGATTTCGGCAAAGCCGTGGTTGGCGCCTGGTATGAGGTGATGGCGATCCTGGAAAGCGACACCGAGGAAGGCGCCAAGGCGCGTGCCTCGCTGGGCCAGGCCTCCGGAACCGATCAGGCCGGGTACGAAAGCCAGCTCAAGGGCATGAAGATGTTCTGGAAGCCTGCCGACTCGCTCGCGTTCATCAACAGCGACGAGGCGTATCAGGCCATGGACAGCGTGCGCAGGTTCTCCTTCGACCACGGTCTGCTGGGCGACGGTGCGGACTCGGTAGACTTTATCGGCATCGCCATGCCTGGCGGCAAGTTGATGGGCTCGGACGCCAACGTCAAACTGCGCTTCGATACCACCTACATGCAAATGGCCGCGGACGGAAAACTCTGAATCATCAGCCCCTGACGGGCGCCACGCGCCCGATTCATCAGCCACGGCGCGCTGTCGCACAGCGCGTTCTGGCTGAGCCACCGCGCATCATCTGAGGCCCCACATGCGCCGGACCAAAGAAGACGCCGAACAGACCCGTCTGAAGATCATTGCCGCGGCGCTGGAATTGTTCAGCCGCAACGGTTACTCGAACACCACGCTGGCGATGATCGCCGACAGCGCCGGCTTCAGCCGCGGCCCGATCTACTGGCATTTCAAAAACAAGGACGAACTGTACGAAGCGGTCCTGGCCTACTCCCAGGCACCGCTGGAGCAGCTCATCGCCCGCAGCCGAAAGCTGGCCGACGAGCCGCTTGTCGCGCTCGAGCACTTCATCGACGACTGGTTTCGGCTGTTGCTCGAGGACCGCTGGTATCGCCAGTCTTTCGAGATCCTGCTGAACAAGACCGAACTCACGACACAGATGGCCAGCACATTGAAGCGTGAACGCAAGCTGACCCGCGACATGGTCCAGCTGCTGGAGGCGCTCGTCGAGCGAAGTCAGCAAACCCCTGGCACCGGCAACTGCCAATCCCCACGATCGCTGGCGCTGCTGCTCTATTCGAGCCTGATGGGCATCACCCACACCTGGTTGCTGTCACCCAAGCTGTTTTCGCTCAGGGAGCAGACGCCCTTCATGGCGAGCAATCTGTTGGCGCTGGTGACGTCGCACGCTCCATCCTCAGTGACTAGCCAAGCAAGCGAGGGCGCTTGAGCTTGCTCAGCAGCGCCGGCCGCAGCGCGGCGGCGTCCAGATCGATGGTATTGATCAGCCCGGTGATCTCGGCGCGGGAAAGCGATAGCCGGCACGGCAAACCGGTAAGCAAAAGCGACTCGCCTGCCGCTTCATCGACTAGCAGCACGCGGATGGTCGAGGGCGAATCCATCCGCGCGCTGAACAGCAGCGGTTCGAAATATTGTTGAACCAGGGCAAATGCCTCCGGTTGCCTGAATCGCTTCATGATGACAACTCCATTTGTCAGGCGGCGGATTCTAGCAGTGGCTTTCGCATCGCTCTGGCTGGCAAGTGCCAACTGCAGCACAACGTGCGTCGACACTGTTTGAGCAAAACTTGCCCTACGGATGTTGCAGGAAGTCGCGCGGGCAGCCTACGCAATGAACTGCAGCCTGACATTCGCCGATCCTGGCAACATCCGCGCTCGTTTTCCGTACCGCAGAAACGCTGAAGGCCCCGTAATCGGGGCCTTCAGGATTGCAGATGGCGGAAGCGCAGAGATTCGAACTCTGGGAAGGGTCTCCCCTTCGGCGGTTTTCAAGACCGCTGCCTTCAACCACTCGGCCACACTTCCGGATAAAGCGGGCGCAATAGTACCGGATAGAAATACACTGTCAAACACTGATGCTAGGCATCCAACTTGCCTCTGTTATGATCCGGGACAAATCGTCTCAGGCTTGAATTCATCCAAGGAGTGTCGCCATGCACGAACACGAATACGCGCTTAGCCACACGCAGGTCGAACAGCGTGAGGTCAGCAAGGTCCTGCGCAACACCTACGGGCTACTGGCCATGACGCTCGCGTTCAGCGGCCTGGTTGCCTATATGGCCATGCAGGCCAACGCGGCCTACCCGAACATCTTCGTGGTGCTGATCGGCTTCTATGGCCTGTTCTTCCTCACCGCCAAGCTGCGCAACTCGGCATGGGGCCTGGTTTCCACCTTCGCTCTGACCGGCTTCATGGGCTACACGCTCGGCCCGATCCTCAACATGTATCTGGGTCTGGCCAATGGCGGTGAGCTGATCAGCTCGGCGTTGTCGATGACCGCTCTGGTGTTCTTCGGACTGTCGGCCTACGTGCTGATTACCCGCAAGGACATGAGCTTCCTCAGTGGCTTCATCACCGCGGGCTTCTTCGTGTTGATCGGCGCCATGCTGGCGGGCTTCTTCTTCCAGATCACCGGGCTGCAACTGGCGATCAGCGCAGGTTTCGTGCTGTTCTCCTCGGCCTGCATCCTGTTCCAGACCAGCGCCATCATCCACGGCGGCGAGCGTAACTACATCATGGCCACCATCGGCCTGTTCGTTTCGCTGTACAACCTGTTCATCAGCCTGCTGCAGCTGCTGGGCATCTTCGGTGGTGACGACTGATCCGGCATCGCCTTGAACGAGCCCGCTTCGGCGGGCTTTTTCATGCCCGCAGCTGGCGTATCATGTCCGCTGTTCTGCCATGGTGCTCCGATGAAATTCGTAATCGCCCTGTTCGCCCCGCCCCATTCACCCGCGGCACGCCGCGCGCTGCGCTTCGCCGAAGCCACCCTCGCCGGCGGGCATGAAATCGTCCGGCTGTTTTTCTATCAGGATGGCGTGCACAGCGCTTCGGCGAACGTCGTGGCGGCACAGGACGAACTGGACGTGGCGGCTGAATGGAGCCGTTTCGTCAGCGCCAACCAGCTGGACGGCGTGGTCTGCATCGCCGCCGGCCTGCGTCGCGGCGTACTGGATGCCGGCGAAGCGCAGCGCTACCAGCGTCCGGCGGCGAACCTTGCCGCTGGCTGGGAACTGTCGGGGCTGGGCCAGTTGCATGAAGCCGCGCAGCAGGCCGATCGGCTCGTCTGCTTCGGAGGCCAATGATGGCGCGTTCCATGCTTATCATCAGCCGTCAGGCGCCTTGGGCCGGCCCCTCTGCGCGTGAGGCACTGGATATCGTTTTGGCCGGTGGCGCTTTCGAGCTGCCGCTAGGGCTGCTGTTTCTCGATGACGGCGTGTTCCAGCTTACGAAGGCGCAGCAGGCCGCATCGCTCGAGCAGAAAGACCTGACCGCGAATCTGCAGGCGCTGCCGCTGTTCGGCATCGACAGCCTGTTCGTCGCTCGCCGCAGCCTGGCCGAGCGCAACCTGGACGAATCCTCTCTGGCGCTGCCGGTCGAAATCCTCGACGACGCTGGCCTGAGCACCCTGATCAACCGCTATGACCATGTGATCACGATCTGATGGCGACTCTGCATCTGCTTTCCCATTCGCCCTTCAGCGACGGCCGCTTCAACAGCTGCCTGCCGCTACTAGGCGACACCGACGCCCTGCTGCTGGCCGGCGACGCAACCTACGCCCTGACAGCCGGAACCAAACCCGCGACCAAATTGGAGCAACTGCCAGAGCAGGTCGCGCTGTTCGCACTTGAAGAAGACGTGCAGGCCCGGGCACTCGGCATGCTGCCGCCGCGCGTGCAATTGCTGGACTACGCGGGCTTCGTCGAACTGACCTGCCGTTACGAACGGATCAACAGCTGGCTATGAGCAGCCTGGTCGTGGATGGGCGCGAGATCGCGCTGGACAAGGAAGGCTTTCTGGTCGATCTGAGCGACTGGAACGAAGCCGTTGCCGAAGCGCTGGCGCGCCGTGAAGAGTTGGAGCTGGAAGACGAACATCGGGAAGTGCTTCGGCTGCTGCGCGAGTTCTATGCTGAATTCCAGCTGTCGCCGGCCACACGCCCGCTGATCAAGTACACCGCACTCAAGCTGGGGCCTGAAAAGGGCAACAGCATGCACCTCAACCGCCTGTTCAAGGGCACCCCTGCCAAACTGGCCGCCAAACTGGCCGGGCTGCCAAAACCGAGCAACTGCCTATGAGCCTCGAAACGCCTGCAGAACATCCTTTCGCCGCCTTCGTGCGTATCCTTGGCAAAGGCAAGCGTGGCGCCCGCGACCTGACACGCGAAGAAGCCCGCGAAGCCATGGGCATGCTGCTCGACGGCAAGGTGGAGGACGCTCAGCTGGGCGCCTTCCTCATGTTGCTGCGACACAAGGAAGAAAGCCCCGACGAGCTGGCGGGCTTTACCCAGGCCGTGCGTGAGCGCGTGCAGGCACCGACTATCCCGGTCGATATCGACTGGCCGACCTATGCCGGCAAAAAGCGCCACCTGCCCTGGTATCTGCTGGCAGCCAAGTGCCTGGCAGCCAATGGCATACGCATCCTCATGCACGGTGGCGGTGCCCATACTGCTGGGCGCATCTATAGCGAACAGCAGCTTGAGCTGCTGGGCATTCGTCGATGCGAGAACTGGCAACAGGTCAGCGTGGCACTGGACCAGAGCAATCTCGCGTTCATCCCGCTGGGAGCCTGGATGCCGGTGCTGCAGCGCATGATCGACATGCGCAACCTGCTCGGCCTGCGCTCGCCAATCCACTCGCTGGCGCGCCTGCTCAACCCGCTGGGCGCACGCTGCGGCCTGCAGAGCATCTTCCACCCCGGCTATCAGGATGCCCATCGCCAGGCCAGCACCCTGCTCGGCGACCACGCCATCGTCATCAAGGGCGAAGGCGGCGAGATCGAGATGAACCCGGACAACATCTCCCATCTCTACGGCACCACTGGCGGCACGCCGTGGGACGAGGAATGGCCGGCACTGTCCGAGCGGCGCCACGTGAAGCCCGCACAGCTCGACCCGCAGCAGCTGCTTGCCGTCTGGGCTGGCGAGCAGGAAGACGCCTACGGTGAACTCGCTGTGATCGCCACCATGGCCCTTGCCCTGCGAGGCCTTGGCGCCACGCGGGAGGCAGCTTTCGAGCAAGCGCAAAGCTACTGGCGCACCCGCCATTCATCGATTTAAGCGATAGGATTAACCCGCCATTCGGTCACATCGATCGAACGATGCTTCCTAGACTGGCCTCCTATTCCGTAACAGGAGGGCACCATGGGATTACTGATCGATGGCCAGTGGCACGACCGCTGGTACGCAAGCCGCGATGGCAAATTCGAACGCGAACAGGCCAAGCGCCGGCACTGGGTCACGCCCGACGGCGCGCCCGGGCCTGACGGCCAGGGTGGCTTCCAGGCCGAGGCCGGTCGCTATCATCTCTATGTTTCGCTTGCCTGTCCGTGGGCGCATCGCACGCTGATCTACCGCAAGCTCAAGGGGCTCGAGCCGCTGATCGAGGTTTCCGTTGTCAGCTGGCTGATGGCCGAGCACGGCTGGACCTTCGACAAGTCCACCGGCTCCAGCGGCGATGCGCTGGACGAATTCGACTACCTGCATCAGCGCTACACCCGTGACGATCCGAAGTACTCGGGCCGGGTCACCGTTCCCGTTCTTTGGGATCGCGAGCGCCGGTGCATCGTCAACAACGAGTCGGCCGATATCATCCGCATCTTCAACAGCGCTTTCGACGAGCTGACCGGCTCTACGCTGGATTTCTACCCAGAGGCGCTGCATGGCGAAATCGATGCGCTAAACGCGCGGATCTATCCGGCGATCAACAACGGGGTCTACCGAGCAGGTTTCGCCACGACCCAGGAGGCCTACGAAGAGGCCTTCGACGAGTTGTTTCGTGAGCTCGACTGGCTGGAGCGACGCCTGGGCAAGCAGCGCTACCTGACCGGGGAGTACCTGACAGAGGCCGACTGGCGCCTGTTCACCACAGCCATTCGCTTCGACGCGGTTTACCACGGCCACTTCAAGTGCAACCTGCGCCGCATCGAGGACTATCCGAACCTGTCGAACTGGCTGCGCGAGCTGTACCAGTGGCCGGGAATTGCCGAAACGGTGGATTTCACACACATCAAGAACCACTACTACGCCAGCCATCGACAGATCAACGGAAATGGCATCGTGCCGAAAGGTCCGCTTCTTGGACTGGATCGACCACATGATCGCGAGCGCCTGCGAGGCAACGGCATCTGGGTGAGATCGGAGCACAGCTAGCCTGAAAGCCATACCATCGCCCAGATGTCGTGCTTCTACAAAACTCCAGGTCCTGTGGGAAGCGCGCCCGCGGCGATGCGGTCACATCCGGCGGCTGCCGGGGCCAGCGGATCAGTCATCCAGCTGTACCATGCTCGAGCATATGGCACATGGCAGTCTTCAGCTTCATCGGCCGCACCGGCTTGTGCATCAGCATATGGCCCAGCTCGCGGACCTGCTGCTTGAGTTCGTTGCTGTAGTTGGCGGTGATCATCAGCGCCGGTAGCGGGCTGGCGCGGCGCGCATTGACGGTGGCGACGACATCGATGCCGGTGTGGCCATTGTCCAGGTGGTAGTCGGCGATCATCAGATCGGCCTCGGCATGGAAGTTGTCCACCTGCCTCGCCAGGTCCTCCTCGGACAGCGCCGTGATCACCTTGCAGCCCCAGCCTTCCAGCAACGTGCGCATGCCCGCACAGATCGCCGTGTCGTTATCCAGCACCCAGACCCGGGCGCCCTGCAGCCGCTGTAGCACCAGCTCCGTGGTGCTCGTCTCAGGCCGCGCCTTGGGTGCGCGCTTGGCCAAGGGTACGTCGATGGCGAAACACGAGCCGCGTCCCGGGTGCGAACTGACCCGGATACGATGGCCCAGCATACGGGCGATCTTCTCGACGATGGCCAGGCCAAGGCCGAGACCACGATCCTGGTTGGGACGCACGCCCTCCCCGCGTTTGAATTCCTGGAAAATTTCCTCGAGCTTGTCCGACGCGATGCCCACGCCGGTATCCCAGACTTCGATGGACAGACTCTGCCGGTGGCGACGACAACCGAGCAGTACGCGTCCTTTGGGTGTGTAGCGAATCGCGTTGGTCAGCAGATTGCGCAGGATGCGCGCGAGCAGCTGGATATCGCTGCGCACCAGCGCCGAACAGGGAATGAAGTCCAGCTGCAACTGTTCGGCCCCGGCGATCTGGCGGAACTCCATGGCCAGGTTTTCCAACAGCTCACTGACGGCGAACGGGGCGATATCCGGTTTGATCACGCCGGCATCCAGCTTGGAAATATCGACCAGCGTGCCGAGCAGGTTCTCCACGTCTTCCAGCGAGTTGCTGATGTTGCGGATCAGCCCGCCGTTGGGCGCCCCCGGTTGTTCCAGCAAGGCGCTGGTGAACAGCCGCGCGGCGTTGAGCGGCTGCAGCAGGTCATGGCTGACCGCGGCAAGGAATTTGGTCTTGGACAGGTTGGCCACTTCCGCCTCGCGCTTGGCTTCGCGCAGCCGCGCCTCGACATGGCTGCGCTCGTCGATCTCGCGCAGCAGCTGGTCGTTGAGGCTGGTCAGCTCGGCAGTGCGCTCACGCACCCGCTGTTCGAGATTCTGATAGGCCTGGTGCAGCGCCTCAGCGGTGCGCCGGCGATCGGTGATGTCCTGAATCAGCACGAAAATACCGGCCACTTCGCCATTGGCCTGCCGGTTCGGCACATAGGAGCGCAGCATGTAGCGCTGCTGGCCGGCATGGTTGCGCTCGGCCATCTCGAAGCTGACGCTCTCGCCCGACAGTGCGCGATCGATGTAGGGCTCCAGTTGCCGCCAGTGCTCGCCGCTGTGGACCTCGCGCAGCGACTGGCCGAGCATGCCGTCGCTGGGCCAGCGATACCATTCCTCGTAGACCTTGTTGGTGAACTCGTAAGTGAGATCGGCCGAGACGTAGGCGATCAGCGCCGGCACATGGTCGGTGATCAGGCGAATCCAGCGCTCGCTCTCGCGCAGCGCCTCGGCATGGCGGTAGCGCTCGGTGATGTCAGTAAAGGTATTGACGAAGCCGCCGGTGGGCAGCGCATGGGTGCGAATTTCCAGCACGCGGCCATCGAACAGGCGCTGCTCCAGCTCGCGGATTGGCCGGCCGCGGGCGTCACGGCTGTTGGGTGTGAGCAGGGTCAGCTCGCTGTCGGCCATGACCTCCTCGAACGGTCGATGTGCCTCGATCGGCGCCAGCCCGCAGAGTTCGAGAAAGCGCCGGTTCCACAGCTCCAGCGCACCCTCGGCGCTGACCATCGCTACGCCCTGGGACAGGTTGTCCACCGCGCGCTGCAACAGCCTCGACTTCTGCGCCAGCGCCTGCTCGCGACGCATGGTCTCGCTGACTTTCACCTCGGTGATGTCGGTGTAGAGAATCACCAGCCCGCCTTCACGGGTCGGCCGCTCGCTGACCTGCACCCAACGGCCGTTGTTCAGTCGATACACCGTGGGCTCATCGCCCTTGCCGCGGTGTTCCTCGACGATCAGACCGGTGCTTTCCGCCAGCCGGCGGACCTCGGCCAGCCGCGTGCCGGCGTTGATGCGCGCGCGCGTGCGCGTCCATAGCGACTTGAAGCGACGGTTGAACAGGACGATGCGCTGATCCCGGTCGAACAGCACGAAGGCGTCGGAAATGCTTTCGATGGCGTCTACCAGGTGCTGGTGCGCGGTTTCCGCACGCAGCCGCGCATCGCTGAGCAACTGGTTGCTGCCCTTGAGCTCGGCCATCGCCTGGTTCAACGCGTCGGTGCGCTCGCGCACCTGCTCGGCCAGTTCCACCGAATGCTGGAACGCCGCATAGGATGCATCCCGTCCGGCGCCACTGGATTCGACGCGCTCGATCAGTGCAGCGTTGATGCGTTTGAGCTTGAGGTTTTCGCGCTCGAGTTCGGCCTGGCGCGCCAGCAGCTCAGCGACCTGCCCGGCCTCCGGGTCGGCCAATGGCGACACCGGTGAAGGTCTGGTTGATGTGCATGCCATTGAACTGCTCTCCGTAGGTGTTGAAGCCGATCACCTGCTGGCGTCGGAGAAAAGCCGAGGTCTGTTCGCTGGTGTCGTTGCCCTCGATTTCCAGCCGGCGCAGAAAGCAGTCGCAACCAATGGTCAACAGCGGCGGCCCGAGGCGCTGTTCCAGCCGCTCGAACAGGGCTTCCAGATTCGGCATCAGCGGACCGGGTTCCATGGCGGTGAGCACGATGCCGTTCTCCACCGCGCAATAGAAGGTCAGGCTCATGTCCTCGTTGACCTTCTGGATCGAGCGCACGTAGTAGTGCTCGTTGATCCGCACCGCCAGGGGATGGGCGGCGAACAGACGGTGATCGAGATCGCTGACCGGCACACCGATCAGCCGGGCGTATTCCTCGGCGGCCGGCTCAGCGTTCAGCTCGTAGACCCGCCTGCTGTTGCTGTCGGCGCGGGTCACGACCAGTTTGTCTTCGAGTGGCAGGATGTGATGGGTGGTGAACACCTCGAAATCCAGCCAGGTGTTGATCAGCACCACGATCGCCGCACCGCTGTAGAACCGGCCGTCGTAATAGACGTAGGTATCGCTGAGGTGATTGTCGTCGCCAGCCGAACCGCCGAAATGCGGAATGCTGCCGAACGCGGCGCTAAGCGCAGACAACACGATCTCCTCACGGCTGGACAGCCCGTCGAGCAGCGTCAGCGCAAAGCTGTGGTCCTTGATCGGCGCCAGCGAGTTGCTGCGGCAGTCGCTACCCAGGCGTTCGACCAATTGCTGTGCCTCGATCAGGCTGAAGCGATCCATCTCGTCGATTAGCTCGCAGGCGATGGAAAAGCTTCGATGGTCGAAGCCGACTGCCGTCACGCAGCTGCGCCCATAGCCCTGAGAGGTGATCTCGCCCGCCGAGGTGCAACCGACCAGACGCACGCCACCGAAGTATTGGCGCAGCGCATCGCCCAGCGCCGGCAGGTCGTATTCAGCGGAACAGAAGAACAGCACGAAGCCCAGATGCGGGTGCATCAGTTGGCGCGCCAGGTCCTGCGCCACCGTTTCGGGTAGCCGGGCCTCGGACATCGCCGTGCGGATCACTTCGCCTTGTTCATCGGTCACGCACGATACCCCGCACCACTTGAATCGGATGACCCCATTCTTGGGCAGGGCATATGGGACGAAAATGCTACTTGAGTACCGGTAAAGGCCTGCCTAGGTAGTATCGCGACGAAACAACGCAGCGCTGCGATGCTAGTTCAGCTGAAGTGGCCGCAGCGTCGGTTCCCGTCCACCAGCCATCCTCTGCACCGCGAACCATACGGTGTCCATCCCGATCAAGCCTGGCCTCAACGCACGCTGGCCATGTCAAGTGATGCGCAGATGCAGAAAGGCCGGCCCCTTACGGGTGCCGGCCTTTGTCGTGGTTGCGCAGAGATCATCACTGCGCACAGGGCGTGGGATACGCTCAACGTACGTCCCACTGCCGATGCAACGAATGGAGCGACCTACGGTTCGACGTCCATCCGCGCCCTGCTGATCGCCTCGCTTAGAAGCTCAGCGCCGCGCCCACTGCGAAGGTGCGGGTTTCTTCGTCCAGTGCCGGGCTGTCCTTGCCTTCGATCTCGAACTGGTTCAGTTCGGCGACCAGGGTCAGGTTGTCGTTGATGCTGTGGAACAGGGCGATACCGCGGGTCTCGTAATCGGCCTCACCGCCCAGACCGTTGCCATCATCCTTGGTCTGACCGTAGGACAGCGCAACGCGGTTCTTGCCGAAGCGGTAGGAGCCCTGCAGCAGGTAGCCGTCGCTGTCCACTTCACGCAGCAGTGCTTCGCCGGCGTTGTTGGTGAAGAACGGGTTGATACCTTCGGCCTGGAAGCCCGAAGCGGTCAGCGACAGGTTGCCCATCTTGGCCTGCACGCCGTAACCCAGGCCCTTGGAGTCAACTTTCTCGATGCTGCTGTTGGTATTGTCCGAGCTCTGCTGCATGCCGTTGATCCAGGTGTAGAACTGGGTGCCACCCAGCTCGAACTCGTAGGTCACCTCGGTTTCGAAGCGCGGGGCTTCCTGGTAAGCCTTCTCCAGAGCGACGCTGGTGTCGCTGGTGGTGTCCACCGGGTCCATGATGCCGGCAGCGATGCGCAGGCCGCTCATCTTCGGCGAACGGTAGGTGATCTGCGACGTCGGGAACGGATAGGGGTAACCGGTACCGATGTTGCCGAAGGAGACGCCGCCACCATCGACCAGACCCAGATTATCGCTGACCTGACCGTAACCGCTGAGCATCTCGTCGAGCAGGATGTTGGAGCGGCCGAACAGGCCGAAATCCTTACCGAACAGCACTTCGCCCCACTGCTCATTCGCTGCGGTGGCGTAGAACTGACGAACGTCGATACCGGTTTCGGTGCTGTTGCTTTCGCTGTCGTTGATGGTCACCCAGAACGAGGAACGACCGCCCAGTTTGAGATCGCCGACCTGCTTGCCGAAGTTGAAGCCGATCCAGTTGGGCAGGAAGCCCATCTTCACCCGCGACTGCTTGCGATCGAACTGCTCGCCGGCACGCTCGACGTCGCTGTGAACGTAGAAGGTGTTGAAGTAACCATCGGTGGAAAAGGTGGTGTCGTCCTGATCGTAAAGCACGATTTCGGCGACGGCCGACTGGCTTACGGTCATGGCGACGGCACTGGCCAGGACCAGTGGCAACAGGGTTGATACGGCTTTCTTGTTGTTGTGCATGGCGCTCTCCGCGGTTTTGACGACAAGCAGTCGTGACGGGAGCGATTATCGAAAGGCCGTCCGAGCGCACATACGCTGCGATGGCGGCGAAAGGCTAGTACTTTCGCCCGGGGTGCCGTCTTGCATGTAAAGCATCTCATCCGACCGCCAGACGCACGAGGCTTAGGTCGTACACCCAAAGCAGCGCGCCACCATACCCCGGCACAAGCCATGGCAGCCCGCTGTAAACGGCTGGCCATCGAGTTGCATTGTCGGGGTTGAATGGGCGGGTGATGTGGGACGCTGAGGTAGCCGTCAGCAACGATGCCAACGCGTGTCGGGCGCTTCGGCATTGGCGACCACATGCCAGCCGCCTTCGGCATCGCGCAGCGCCTGTAGCTGAGCACGGATAGCTCGGGCATCGAGGTTGGCCGACGCCGCAGCCACCGCCTCCGGGTGGTCGCCATCGAAGCCGGCCAGGTGCGCCTGCCATAATGACTCGGCGCGGCGGCGCAGGTTGCCGTCGTGGTTGCCGGTCGAGGGATCCGCTGCAGCGACTTCAACCAGAGTGCCGGCAAAGCCGTCGAGGAAGGTTTCGATATGGGCGAGGATCTCACTGGCAGATGCGCTGGGAGACTGCACCGCGAAAACGATGCCCGGGCACTCGCCGAACTGACGATAGCCACAGAACACCGCATAGCCGAGCTGCAGTTCGCTGCGCAGTCGACGGAAGAACGCGCCTTCCATCAATCGCGCCAGGCGCCGCCAGCTCGCCTCGATGAAGGCTGTCCGAAGCGGTAGCGGACAGAACAGCACCAACGCGGTTTCCACGCCAGGCTGGCCAAAGCGCGACCAGCAATAACGCGGTGTGCTTTCGTGGTACTGACCGGCACCGGGTCCGGCCAGCCCAGGCAGCTCAGCCAGTACCGTCTGCAACGGGCCACTCAGATGCCGAGGCAGCCCCACTGCCAATGCATCCCAATGGGACTGATGCCAGGCTTGATCGAGCGTGTGCTGGTCCAGCGATGCATCACCGTCTCGTGCGGCTCCCGCGAGCAGGAGCGGCAGGCGGCGCAGCAGTTGCCGTATCAGTATCTCGTCGGCACCTGACGTCACGGACTCGTAGCACAGGCGGTATCCTTCATTGAAAGCAGCCGGCGACGGCACTTTGAGGATGTCGGTCAGGTCACGAAGAATTACTGGCAACGCTTCGGCATAACCGCACAGCCTCAGGCACCAGCTGTGCCCATGGTCATCGAAATGCAGCTCGACACCGGCTTGCGCCGCAGCGATGGTATGCCTGCGTAGCGCCGCGTGCAGCGTATGCCAGAGCCCTGCCGGTGGCTGGCCAGCGGCAAACCGCCAACGCAGGTAGAGCGCGCCCTGCCCTGCAGCATCGGTGTGTTCGACCCAGCGCAGGGATGGCATCTGCAACGGCACCACGCCCGGTTGCATGCGCTCACTGAGCCAAGGATTGCGTTCCGGCAGGTGCCATTGCCATCCAGTCCTGTCTGACGGCGGCAACTGCTCGGCGACCAGGTCCAGCTCGAACCCAGCCTTTACCGGCTCGATGCGCTTAGTCCGAGCGCAACCTTCGCCGTCCACCGTCAATACGATCGGCCTGCTCGCATGAAGCTGCGCACCCAGCATCTCAAGCGCCTGCTGCACACGATTCGTATCGATCGACGGCGTCCAGGCAGCCGGGTCAATCCAGTAGCGCAACAGGGCCAGCGGCTCCTTGCCCATGAGCCCGCGCTGACGGACCTGCGCGTACTCGCCCCAGAGCTCTGACCAGGCTGCCTGCGTGCTCATGAAATGCAGCCAGTCACGCACTGCGGCAACAATCTGCGCGCGTTCCGCCATGCCGCGTTCGGTCAACTGCACCTCGAAGACGGCCACACCCTGCCCGTCATGCCAGTACGGCACCCGCAACGAGACGGCATCGCACCAGTGGGCGTCGCTGAGGGTTTGGAAAAGACTCCGGTCGGCTTGCGAGCTCAACCATGAGCCGAGCACATCCAGCGCCACGCAGGCTTCATCCGGCAGCTCGTCGAGGGCGAAAGCGATATCCAGATACGGCCGCGCGCCATCGACGCTCAGACGCAAGGTGCCGCCATCATCGGCGCGCAGTGGCTGTATCGGCCTCGCGACGTTCGGTGCGACCGGTAGCTGGCATTCATCGCTCTGCAGCAGTTCCAGCACCTGCTCAAGGCTGCAGGGTGCGGCGACCAGCAGTTCCATCTGCCCGGTTTGATAGAACCGCTGGTGATATCCCGTCAGCGCTTTCTGGAACGCTGGCGCCTCTACCGGCAGCGTTTCGCGATTGCCCGCGTGAAACCCTGAAAAGGGATGCGCGCAGCTCAGTGTCGTACCGATCGCGGCGTCGCACAGAGTCTCCCGGTCCCGCCCCCGTGCCAGGAATTCGGCCTGCAACACCTCGCGTTCGCGCAACTGCGCCGCAGGATCGAGCAGCGGCCGGGCGAGCATGTCGAGCAGGCGTTTGAGGGCTTCGCCGAAGGCAGCGGCAGGCACCTGGAAGAAGAAGTCGGTATGACGCTCACGGGTCGATGCGTTCAATTGCCCAGCGCAACCCTGCACGAACGGCATCAGGCTCTGAGTTGGCGCATAGGCCTGGCTACCCAGGAACAGCAGGTGCTCGAGAAAATGCGCAAGCCCTGGGTATTCGCCCGGCGCATCGTGTGCGCCGGCGTTCACGCGAACGAGGGCTGCTGCCTGGTTGCCCGCTGGCAGCTGGATAAAGCCCAGCCGCAGGCCATTGGGCAGGACCTGCCACTGCGGCAACACGGCAGGCGGAACGCTGTCTGGCGTCATGGATCGATCTCCTGTTGCCGAACAGCTGTGCGCATGACTCAGGTATCCAGCTGGCCGGCCAGGAACTGGCGCAGACGGCGCTGCATCAGCTTGCCGGAACTGCCGAGGCAGGCGATCGGCGTACCCGCCAGCGCTTCACGCCCCAGTTCGGCCGCCTCACCGGCCAAAGCCAAGGAGCAATCAAGCGCGAGGGACAGCTTGTTGAGCTGGCGCAACTGCGCCTCGCCATGGGGAACGTTGGAGAACAGCACCAGCCCCTGCGGTTTCATCTTGTCGCAGACCAGCGCGAGTTCTTCCAGCGGCTGCCCGATCGGCAACACGCTGACGGCCAGACTGTCGCCACTGAGCATCAGGCCTGCCACGAGCAATTCAAGCTCGCGACACTGCCCCGGCATCGCGGCGAGCAGTACACGCTCGCCAGCCGGCATACGGGCCAGCTGCAGCCGCTGCAGCGCCCGGGCACGAAGGAAGGCATCGAGAAACAGCCACTCGCTGGTACCGCCAAATTCCTCCTGACGCAGCAGCAGCTCCTGCCACACCGGCAACAGGACATCCTGAAACACCACAGCCAGCGGATAGGTAGAGAAGATCTGGCCGTATAGCTGCTCCAGTCGCACCTCGTCGAAACCATTCACCGCATCACGCAGTTGCCCCTGCCACTCGTTCCACTCGCTACTGGGGGTTGCGGTCGGTTCCTCTGCCTCGCGGGTCGCTGCGCTGCGCGCCAGTATGCTGCCGACCTTGCTTACCGCCACGCCACGCTCGGTCCAGGAAAGAATGCTGCGAACCGCCTCCACGTCGGCCATCGAGTACAGGCGATGGCCGCTCTCGGTCCGCGTCGGCCGGATCAGCCCGTAGCGGCGCTCCCACGCGCGCAAGGTGACCGGGTTGACCCCGGTCAGGCGGGAAACTTCACGGATAGGGAATAGATCCTGCTGCTCGAAGGCGCTCGAGGCCAGGTTCGAAGCGCCGGAAGAATCGGTCATGGGGCGGCTCGCTGGAAAAGAATGCCGAGATTGTAACCCAGCGTTTCGCAGCATACCCTCTACAAACGTTGTACAAATGCAAGGTGCGATGAAATGACGCCTGATTTGCCCCTGACGCTCTATGTCGATCGAGCTTGTCCGCTGTGTGCCCGAGAAGTTCGTTGGCTGGAACGCAGCGCCGATCCGGCAAGGCTGCGGCTGGTGGATATCAGCGCTGCCGATTTCGATCCTAAAGGGCTCGACCGGGATCTGGCGCAGCTCCGACGCCGTCTGCACGCCCGCAGCGCCAGCGGTGCCTGGCTGACCGGCGTGGACGCCACCTACTGGAGCTGGCGACTGGCAGGCCACGGTCGCTGGGCCGCACCGCTCGGCTGGCGTCCATTGCGGCCACTGCTGTTGCTCGGTTACCAGCTGTTCGCCGTGCTGCGCCCTCATCTTGACTGGCTGCCGCATCCCGACGGTGCGAGTCGTTGCACAACCGGGTGCAATGTGCCGCAAAAGCCGTCGAAGACCAGCGCCGCAACCGATGATCGCCTTTAGTTGTCGGCAAGCAGAGGCATGCGCAGGCCAAACCCGGATTCCGCAGCAGCCGGGCGGCCGATCATTTCGTCATGGCTGACCGGCTGCCGCCAGTAGACCTCACGCACACCGCACGCCCTGAGCTCCCGCTTCAGGCTGCCCTGGTCGCTCCAGACATTGCGCTGGCCATCGGCGAACTGCCGGCGACGACCGCTGCGCTCGACCACCCAGGCGCTGTACCCGCAGCAGCGCAGACCATGCAGCTCGACCCGCTCTATTCGGCCACGAAATAGCGCAATACGCAGCCCAAGTCTCGACACGCTCTGTTTCATACTCGGATACCTGTACAGATTCAGTTAGCCGCATAGCCCCGCAATTGCCTACCTGCCTGCCAAATGGCGGACTCGGGCTAAGGAGTTCTTATGCAGCAGAATATTCCTGTACATTTACCTGTATAATAAGAAATATCCGTATAGCTTTATCGCATCCCCCATCGATGCAACAGCATTCCCCTCCACGCAACAGCGCCCGACGCACAAAAGGAACCGTCATGAACGATCTGCCTGGTCATTACCGCGAAATACTCTCCGGGGTGGGTGAAAACCCGGAGCGCGAAGGTCTGCGCGACACACCGCAACGCGCGGCGAAGGCGATGCAATACCTGTGCGGCGGTTACAACCGCAGCCTGGAAGAGATCGTCAACGGCGCGCTGTTCGCCTCGGACAACGACGAGATGGTCATCGTCAAGGACATCGAGCTGTACTCCCTGTGCGAGCACCACATGCTGCCCTTCATTGGCAAGGCCCATGTGGCGTACATCCCCACCGGGCGCGTGCTGGGCTTGTCGAAGATTGCGCGAATCGTCGACATGTTCGCCCGCCGCCTGCAGATCCAGGAAAACCTGACCCGCCAGATCGCCGAAGCCATTCAGGAAGTCACCGGCGCCGCTGGTGTTGCGGTGGTCATCGAAGCCAAGCACATGTGCATGATGATGCGCGGCGTGGAAAAGCAGAACTCGGTGATGAACACCTCGGTGATGCTCGGGGCCTTCCGCAGCTCCTGCAACACACGGATGGAATTTCTACAGTTGATCGGGAGGGGCCAGTAATGCCGCGCCTGGAACCTGGCATGGCGCGCATCCGGGTGAAGGATCTGCGCCTGCGCACCTACATCGGCATCAACGAGGACGAGATCCTCAACCGCCAGGACGTGCTGATCAACCTGAGCATCCTCTACCCGGCGGTCGAGGCGGTGCGCGACAACGACATCGAGCAGGCACTCAACTACCGAACCATAACCAAGGCGATCATTCGCCATGTGGAGCTGAACCGCTTCGCCCTGCTCGAGCGCATGACCCAGGAAATCCTCGACCTGGTGATGGCACATCCCGCGGTGAGCTACGCCGAGGTGGAAGTCGACAAGCCCCACGCGCTGCGCTTTGCCGACTCGGTCTCGATCACCCTCGCTGGCAGTCGCTGAGCACGATGTCGTGAATATCCGCCGCGTTGTGCTCGCCAGCCTGCTGTCGCTGATCTCGCTGATCGCAGCGGCGAGCTGGCGCGAAGCCGTGCCACAGGCGCGCCTGATTGGCGAAGGCCAGTTGCGCTTCTTCGGCTTGCGCATCTATGACGCGCGCCTGTGGAGCGAAACCGCGCCGCTGCAAGCCCGTACGCCGTTCGCGCTGGAACTGACCTATCACCGCTCCATCAGCCGCGACGACCTGGTGCGCAGCAGCCTGGAAGAGATTCAGCGACTCTCCGGCGAGCCGCTCGATGCCGAACAACTGCGCCGCTGGCGCGCAGACATGCAGCAGGCCTTCGTCGATGTCGGGGCGGGTGACCGAATCACTGGCGTCTTCTTGCCCGGGCGCGGTTGCCGCTTCTACGTGAATGATCGCCTGCAGCATGAGGTCGCCGACGCTGCGTTCGCCGACGCCTTCTTCGCCATCTGGCTCGACCCGCGCAGCCGCGACCAGAAGCTGCGGCGCAACCTGCTGGGCCAGCGATGAAAAGCCCGGCGCTGGCAGCCTATGGAATGCTCGGCCTGCCGCTGGCGATGGCGATGGCGATGCTGCCGATCTACGTGCTGGTGCCGAATTTCTATGCGGCCGATCTCGGCCTCGGTCTGACGCTGACCGGCGCCGTGCTGTTCCTCGCCCGCCTGCTGGACACCGTGCAAGACCCCTGGCTTGGCCGCCTTATCGATCGCCGCTCGCCACGTGGCTGGACCATTCTGCTCGGCGGCGTGGCTGTGTTGCTTAGCCTGGCGATGGCGGCGCTGCTGATCCCACCCGGCAACTTAGGCAGTTTCGGCTTAGCCGCGTGGCTCGGCGCGTTGCTGGCGCTCACCTATACCTTGCACAGCCTGATCAACATCACCTATCTGGCCTGGGGCGCGCGCCTCTCCGACCAGCCGGATACCCGCACCCGAGTCGCCGCCTGGCGCGAAGGTGCCGGACTGTTCGGCGTGGTGCTCGCCAGCGTGCTGCCTACCGTGCTGGCGACCCGATACGGCATGGCGACGGCGCTGGCAACCTTTGCTGCCACCTTCGCCGTGCTGCTGTTAGCCGGCACGGCGACCTTGTTGTTCGGCGCCCCACGCCCCCACCGCACCGTGCGTAGCGAAGCCAGCAGCTGGCGACTGCCCCTGCGCAACCCTGCGTTCCGGCGGCTGGCGGGCGTCTACTTCATCAATGCCGTGGCGGTGGCGATTCCGGCCACCCTGGCGCTGTTCTTCATCGCCGACCGCCTGCAACTGGCGCGACTGACCGGGCTGTTCCTGGCGCTCTACTTCATCAGCGGCGCATTGGGTCTGCCGCTCTGGACCCGTCTGGCTGATCGCATCGGCAAACGACGCAGCTGGCGGATCGGCATGCTCACCGCCTGCGCCGCCTTTATCTGGGCGGTGCTGCTGGAGCCGGGCTCGGCCTGGGCCTATGCCGGCGTCTGCATGATGTCCGGCCTTGCCCTCGGAGCCGATCTGGCCCTGCCACCAGCGCTGCTGGCCGACATCATCCCAGTCGAGGAGCGTGATTCCACTGCCGCCTACTTCGGCTTGTGGAGCTTTCTCGCCAAGCTGGCGCTCGCACTCGCCGGTCTGGCTTTGCCATTGCTGGCGTTGAGCGACTACCAACCGGGCAACGCGGCCGGCTGGAACCTTGCGCTGGTCTACGCCGGCCTGCCCTGCCTGCTGAAGCTACTGGCAGCGCGGCTACTCACTTCCCTGCCCTGCGGAGAAACGAAATCATGAAAAAGGTACTGATCCTGGCTTGCTGCCTGCTGCTGCTCAGCTGCACCGCCGTCGATGTCGAGCATTACCGAGACGAGGAGCCGCAGCTTGATCTGCGCAAGTATTTCGTCGGCACGGTGGATGCCTGGGGCATGTTCCAGAAGCGCTCCGGCGAGGTCGTCAAGCGCTTTCATGTCGAGATCGAAGGCAGCCTCGATGGCGACAAGCTGATCCTCGACGAACACTTTCGCTACAGCGACGGCACTACCCAGCAACGCGTCTGGACGCTGACCGAGGAGCGCCCGGGGCACTGGCGCGGCACGACTGCAGACGTGGTCGGCGAGGCCGTTGGCGAAGTGGCCGGCAATGCCCTGCGCTGGCGCTACGTGCTCAGCCTGCCGGTGGATGACAAGGTTTACGACGTACACCTGGACGACTGGATGTACCTGATCGACGAGAACACCCTGGCCAACCGTTCGTTCATGAGCAAGTTTGGCGTAGAGGTGGGACAGGTCACCCTGTTCTTCCGCAAACGCAACGAATGAGCGGGTGGCCTGTGCGGTGAGTTGGTTGAGGCACGTTCGGATGACCATGGTTCCGAGATAAGGCGCTGCGACGAGTCATAGCGGGCTATGGTGAGGAGCAGCAGCGCAGTATCGGGGCCATGGGCGCCGAAATTGACCAACTGAACTTGCCAAACAGGCCACTGATGGCACTTGCAAGCACCGAGCGGACCAAGTTGTTCTAGAATGCGCGGCATGCCCTTTCAGGATGTCGTGACATGATCAATGCCAAGCTGTTGCAACTGGTTATCGAAGCCTCCAACGACGGAATCGTGGTCGCCGAACAGGAAGGCGATGACAACATCCTGATCTACGCCAACCCGGCGTTCGAGCGGCTGACCGGCTATGCGGTCGACGACATCCTCTACCGCGACTGCCGCTTCCTGCAGGGCGAGGACCGCGACCAGCCGGCCCTGCAGGCTATCCGCGAGGCGGTGAAGAACAACCAGCCGTGCCGCCAGATCATCCGCAACTACCGCAAGGACGGCACACCGTTCTGGAACGAGCTTTCCATCACGCCGGTGTTCAACGAGGCCGATCAGCTGACCTACTTCATCGGCATCCAGAAGAACGTCACCGCCGAGGTCGACGCCTTGCAACGCGTCGAAGCGCTGGAAGCCGAGATTCGCGAACTGAAGGCGAAGCTCGCGCAGAACTGAGCACGCCGCCCGGCCCGCGTCCGGCGGGCCGTTGGCTCAACGATGCGGTAGCGCTGCGCCCTCAAGCACCCCGGACAACCCTACCTAAGGGCCGTTACTCGGTAGCGGTGGATATGGGATACTGGCAAATCGCCATTTCACCATCCTGCAGTGGGCGGTTGCGCCCTAGGATTCTGTCTTGACTCTCAATGCCGTCGTACAGAACGCGGTCATGCTGCTCGCGTTGTGCTGGCTGCTGGCCTTTACCACCCGCAGCTGGAACCGGAGCGGTCAGCTCTCCGCTCAATTGCTCGCCGGACTCTGGTTCGGCAGCGCCTGCATCATCGGCATGCTGATCTCCAGCGTCGGCCAGACCGGAATCATCCTCGATGCGCGCACCGTGGTGCTGAGCATGGCCGGGCTGTTCGGCGGGCCGCTGGTGGCAATGATCGCCGGCACCCTGGCTGGCGCCTATCGCCTCTGGCTGGGCGGGCCCGGCGTAATCCCGGGGCTGGCCAACGTGCTGTTGCCCATCGTGCTCGGTCTCGCATACGGCTGTGCATACCGCAAGCGACTGCTCGGCATCGGCTTCTGGCAATTGCTCGCGTTCGGCGTGTTGCTGCACCTTGGCGCGCTGGCGCTGGTTGCACTGATGCTGCCCAACGGGCTCGGCGCCGCCGCCGTACGGGAAGCTGCCTTGCCAGCGCTGTTGGCGCTGCCCATCGCCACCGCAACCCTCGGCGTCCTGCTCAAGGATCTGCTGGAGCGCAACAAGATCGAGCAGGCCCTGCGCTTCAGCGAAGCCCGGCTGCGCGCCATCACCCAAGCCATGCCCGACCTGCTCATGGTGCTCGACGAGGATGGCCGCTACCTGGAAATCCTCTGCGCCGAACGGAGCCTGCTGTATGACGATCCGGGCAAGCTGCTCGGTCGCCGTCTGCACGACGTCATGCCCGAAGAGGAAGAACGTCGCTTCCTCGACTTCATCCAGCTGACGCTGAACAGCGATGTACCGCAGCTGATCGAGTACTGCCTGCCGACACAGGGTGGCCTCAAGGTGTTCGAAGGCCGCGCGCTGCCGCTGGAGCAGCCGGAAGGACAGAAGCGTGCGGTGGTCTGGCTGAGCCGCGATATCACGGAGAGGGTGAACAGTGAGCTGGAGCGCAGGATCGCCTCCATTGCCTTCGAATCGCAACAGGGCATGCTGATTACCGACGCGCAGAGCCGCATCCTGCGGGTCAACCGGGCCTTCACCCGCATCAGCGGCTACAGCCCCGCCGAGGCCATCGGTCAGACCACCGCTCTGCTCGCATCCGGCAAGCACGGCCCGGAGTTCTATCGCGCCATGTGGTCGAGCATCGAAACCACCGGCGTATGGGAAGGCGAAATCTGGAACCGGCGCAAGAGTGGCGAGATCTTTCCCGAATGGCTGACCGTCAGCGCGGTGCGCAACGCGCTCGGAGAAGTGACTCACTATGTCGCCGCCTTTACCGACATCACCGATCGCAAGGCGGCCGAAGAGCGAATTCATAATCTGGCGTTCTACGATCCGCTGACCGGTCTGCCCAACCGCCGGCTGCTGCTCGACCGCCTGCACCAGGCCATGGCCGCCAGCCGCCGCGGCAATCAGCTGGGCGCGCTGATGTTCATCGACCTGGACAACTTCAAGAACATCAACGACCTGCACGGGCACCAGACCGGCGACCAGGTGCTGCGCATCGCCGCCGAACGTCTGCATGCCGAGGTGCGCGCCAGCGACACGGTGGCGCGCCTGGGTGGCGACGAGTTCGTGGTGATGCTGGAGAACCTCGGCGATGACCCGCTACGCGCGGCGGGCCAGGCCGAGCACATCGGCATGAAGCTGCTGAACTCGCTGGATCGGCCGTATCGCCTGGCCGATCTCGCGCTGTACAGCAGCGCCAGTATCGGCGTGGTGCTGTTCGGTGCCGAAGCCAGCAGCAGCGACGAGCTGATGAAGCGCGCCGACATGTCGATGTACGAAGCGAAGATTTCCGGCAAGAACGCCCTGCGCTTCTTCGACCCGCGCATGCAGCTGGCCGTGCAGGAACGGTTGCGTCTGGAGGAAGAGATTCGCCTGGGCTTGAAGAACGGCGAATTCATACTCAATTTCCAGCCGCAGCTGGAGCAGACCGAAGGCATCATTGGCGCCGAGGCGCTGGTGCGCTGGCAGCACCCGCTGCGCGGTCTGCTCACTCCGGCGGCATTCATCGCGCAGGCCGAACACGCCGGTCTGATCCACACCCTCGATCAACAGGTGCTGGCCCAAGCCTGCGCAAAACTGGCGCGCTGGGCCGAAACGCCGGAATTCGCCCACCTCAGTCTCTCGGTCAACCTCAGTGCACACCTGCTGTACCAGGACAATTTCGTCGAGGGGGTGCTCGAGCTGCTGGAAAGGAGCGGTGCCGATCCGGCCCGGCTGAAGCTGGAGCTGACCGAAACGCTGCTGCTGGACAACATGCCCGAAGCGATCGCCCGCATGACGCGGCTCAAGCAGCACGGCATCCGTTTCGCCATCGACGACTTCGGTACCGGCTATTCCTCGATGAGCTATCTCCAGCAGCTGCCGCTCGATCAGCTGAAGATCGATCAGACCTTCATTCGCCGCCTGCCGGACGACAGCAGCAGCCTGACCATCGTCCGGGCCATCTGCGCACTGGCGACCGGGTTGGGCCTGGAGGTCATCGCCGAAGGCGTCGAAAGCGAGCCACAACGGGGGATGCTGCTCGCCAATGGCTGCCATCGCTATCAGGGTTATCTGTTCGGCAGACCGCTATCGGCGGATGCGTTCGAGGAGCTGGTTCGTGCCACCGAGGCGGACGACGGCGTGACAGCCTGACGTGGGACGCATCGCCGCGCGATGCGTCCCCGAGCCTGCGGTCAGAGCGCCAGAGGCGCGCGACCGCAGAGTGTCACCAGCGCCTTTACCCAATCCTCGTGGGTATTCAGACAGGGCACCAGCACCAGTTCCTCGCCACCCGCCTCGATGAACTGTTCACGACCGCGATCGCCGATCTCCTCGAGGGTTTCGATGCAGTCGGCGACGAAAGCCGGGCACATCACCAGCAGCTTCTTCACGCCCTGCTGCGCCAGCTCGTCGAGACGCGTCTCGGTGTAGGGCTCGATCCACTTGGCGCGGCCGAGGCGCGACTGGAAGGACACCGACCACTGATCGTCACGCAACCCGGCCTGCGCCGCGAAGCCGGCGGCGGTGCGCATGCACTGCGCGCGGTAGCAGCTGGCGAGTACCTCGCCCTCGGCACGCTGGCAGCAATCATCGCCCTTCAGGCAGTGCGCGCCGGTTGGATCGGTCTTGTGCAGGTGACGCTCGGGCAGCCCGTGGAAACTCAGCAGCAGATGATCGAAATCCTGTTGCAGATGCGACCTGGCACTGGCGACCAGCGCGTCGAGGTACTCCGGCTGGTCGTAGAACGGCTGCAGGATCGACAACTGCAGAGACAGTCCGCGCTCGCGGATGACCCGGCGCGCTTCCTGAATGACCGTCGTCGTGGTGCTGTCGGCGAACTGCGGATAAAGCGGCGCCAGGGTGACCTGGGTGATGCCCTGCCCGGCCAGACGCGTCAGCGTGGTCTCAATGGAGGGCTCGCCGTAGCGCATCGCCAGCTCCACCGGGCCCTGCGTCCAGTGCGGACGTACCGCCTCGTGCAGACGGCGACTCAGCACCACCAGCGGCGAACCTTCCGGCCACCAGATCGAGGCGTACGCATGCGCCGATTGCTCGGGGCGCTTGATCAGGATCAGCGAGACCAGCAGGCGCCGCAACGGCCACGGCAGATCGATAACGTACGGATCCATCAGAAACTGGTTGAGGTAGCGGCGTACATCAGCGACTTCCGTGGAGGCCGGCGAACCCAGATTGACCAACAACAACGCCTGCTCTGTCATGCAACTTTCCTGACTACTATTTTTAAGGTTGCGCCGTACCCCAAGCGGGGGGCGCGCTATTTTCACACAGGGCGCACCATTCAGGGGGGCGTCAATAGGTCGGCCAGGGCTGAATCCAGATCGTTGAAACGGAAGCGGAAACCTTCCGCCTCGGCCCTCTGCGGCAACGCATGTTGCCCCCCGAGCAACAGCCCGGCCAACTCGCCGAGCAGGGACTTGAGCACCGCTGCCGGGACTGGCAATACCGTCGGGCGATGCAGGCAGCGGCCAAGGCTGTGCGTGAACTCGACGTTGCGCACCGGGGCCGGCGCACAGCCATTGTAAGGCCCGCTTGCCGCCGGCTGGCGCAGAAGAAAATCAATCAGGGCGATTTGGTCTTCGATATGAATCCACGGCATCCATTGCCGACCATCGCCGATGCGCCCGCCCAAACCAAGCCTGAATGGCGGCAGCAACCGCAGGAGAAAGCCGCCGTCACGCGCTAGCACCAGCCCGGTACGCACCAGCACCACACGCATTCCCAGCACTGTCGCCTCCATCGCGCGCTCTTCCCAGGCATTGCACAGCTGGCTGGCAAAATCGGTGGAGACCGGCTGATCGACTTCGGTCAGGCGGTGCTCACCGCCGTCGCCATACCAACCCACGGCGGAACCGGAGATCAGCAGCGCCGGTTTCTGCTCGCGTCGGCCCAGCCACTCGACCAGCTGTTCGGTGAGCTTGACCCGACTGTCCCATAGCAACGCCTTGCGCGACTTGGTCCATGGCCGATCGGCGATGGGGGCGCCGGCCAGATTGACCACCGCGTCCAACGCCACGGCATCCAGCTGCTGCAAGCTGCCTACACCCTGCACCTCGGCACCACACAACGCGGCAACGCGTTGCGGCGTGCGGCTCCATACCCACAGCCGATGCCCGTCCGCCAGCCAGCGCCGACACAACGCGCGGCCTATCAGCCCGGTACCGCCCGTCAACAAGATGTTCATGGTGAGCTCCTGGCGCGCAGCCATTGCGCGGGTTTGACGACTTGCTTGAAAGCATACACCTATACATAGGCACATGAACCGTACAGCATTTTCACGCCACCGCTTCGGCTGAGCCACTGGCGCACATCAGGCCGGCCGACAAGCGCTGTAGATCGCTCAGCCACCAAAACCCCCCCTCCGTACGCGGCGACAACTATCCAAAGCCACTCGTTGACAATATTTGTACAGGATTATGCACTTAGTTGTACATCATGTATTGACTTGTACAACACCACGATTATGATGGCCACAAGTTGTACAGAAACCCAACTTGTACAAGACGAGGTCGCCATCATGCACACCAAGCTCCCCACGCCCAAGATTGGAATCAGCGCCTGCCTGCTTGGTAATCCGGTGCGTTTCAACGGTGGCCACAAGGAATCGCGCCTGTGCAGCGAGACCCTGGCGCAGCACTTCGAGTTCGTGCCGGTGTGCCCGGAGGTTGCCATCGGCCTTGGCACACCTCGCGAGCCGATCCGCCTGGTCGGCGACACCGACGCACCAAAGGCCGTCGGCACCGTACGTCCCGAGCTGGACGTCACCGAAGCCCTCGCCGCCTACGGTCGACAGATCGCCGAGCAGTTGCACGACATCAACGGCTACATCCTTATGCAGAAATCGCCGTCCTGCGGCATGGAGCGGGTCAAGGTCTATGCCGCCAACGGCCATACCCAGCCCGGAGGTGGTAGCGGCGTGTTCGCCCAGGCGCTGATGCAGGCCTGTCCGGATCTGCCGGTCGAAGAGGACGGTCGACTGAACGATGCCGTGCTGCGCGAAAACTTCCTCACCCGCGTCTATGCCCATGCCGACTGGCAGCGCCTGCGCCAGGCCGGCCTCAGCCGCCGGGCCATCGTCGATTTCCACTCGCGCTACAAGTACCAGCTGATGGCGAGCAACCCGCTGCAGTACAAGGTGCTCGGCCGGCTGGTCGCGCAACTGGCGGAACACTCGCTGGAGGAGTTCGCACCGCAGTACTTCAGCCAGCTGATGCAGGCGCTGAAGAAGCCGGCCACCCGCGGTACGCACTGCAACGTGCTGCTGCATCTGAGCGGTTACCTCAAGGACGCGCTTGGCGCGGAGGACCGCCGCGAGATGCGCCACCTCATCGATCAGTATCGCGCCGGCGTCATTCCGCTGGTGGTGCCGCTGACCCTGCTCAAGCACCACTTCCGTCGGCATCCCGATCATTACGTCGCACGCCAGGCCTACATGCAGCCGCATCCCGAAACCCTCAGCCTGCGCAACGGAATCTGAACATGAATGAATCAACGGACCTGACGCAGCTGACGGCCGACGGCCTCCTACCGATCCGCGAAGTGGCGCGCATCACCGGCGTCAACGCCGTGACCCTGCGTGCCTGGGAGCGCCGTTACGGGCTGATCGTCCCGCTGCGCACGCCCAAGGGTCATCGGCTGTACGAAGAAGCACATATCCAGCGCATCCGCGACATCCTCACCTGGCTCAATCGCGGCGTTTCGGTCAGCCAGATCAAGCCGCTGCTGGACACCACCACGCCGCCGGAGCTGCCCAGGCAGAACCAGTGGTCGGAGCTGCTCGAAGAGCTGCTGCAGGCCATCGACCGCCTCAGCGAACGACGCCTGGACGATGCCTTCAACCGGGCCATGGCGCTGTATCCGCCGCGCACGCTCTGCCAGCACCTGCTGCATCCACTGCTCGAGGCACTCGAACAGCGCTGGCAGGGCCAGTACGGCGCAGCGGTGGAGCGGGCGCTGGTTCATTCCTGGCTGCGCAGCAAACTGGCGACCCGCATCTATTTCAACAACCGGCAGCAGGTCGGGCGTCCGCTGTTGCTCGCCAATCTGGATAACGAGTCCTTCGCACCCGGTCTGTGGTTGACCGCCTGGCTCGTCTCCAGCACCGACTGCCCAGTCGAAGTCGTCGAGTGGCCGGTACCGCTAAACGAGCTGAACCTGGCGATGGAGCGCATCCTGCCGCGCGCCCTGTTGCTCTATGCGAGCAACAGCCTGCCGTGCAACTGCCTGCAACGCGACCTGCCGCGTCTGATCGAGCAAAGCGTCGCGCCGCTCTGTGTGGCCGGGCCGGCCGTTCATATCCATGCACCCGAGCTGCACCGACATCGCGGGCTGATGCTCGCTGAGGGTCCCCTCGGCGCCCTGCAAGAGCTGCATGGCGCCGGCCTGCTGCCCGGTAGCGAAGGGAGTGCATCATGACCCAGCTGCTCTGGCTGCGCAGCGATCTGCGCACAAGCGACAACACCGCCCTCGCGGCTGCGATGGCTTGCGGCCCTACCGTGGCGCTGTATCTGGTCACTCCGGGGCAATGGCTCGCCCACGATGACGCCCCCTGCAAAGTCGACTTCTGGCTGCGTAACCTCACCGAGCTGTCGACGCGGCTTGGCGCGCTCAACGTCCCGCTGCTGATTCGCGAGGTCGATGACTGGCAGGCGGTACCCGACGCGCTGCTGAAGGTCTGCCGCGAACAGGGCGTGCAGCGGCTGCATTACAACGACGAGTACGGGGTAAACGAGCAGCGCCGCGATCTGGCAGTTACGACGCATCTGGAAGCGGCCGGCATCAGCGTGCGCGGCTATCTCGACCAGCTGCTGTTCACTCCGGGTAGCGTACGGACGCAGTCGGGCAGCTACTTCAAAGTGTTCAGCCAGTTCCGCAAGGCCTGCCTCGCCCGCCTGAGCGTATCGCTGCCAGCCTGCGAGCCGGTGCCTGCGGCCCAGGCGCCGCTGGGTATCACCAGTGACCCGATACCCACGACGGTCACCGGCTTTCCGCGACCCACGGACTATCTGCGCGCGCTCTGGCCAGCCGGCGAAGCCTTCGCCCAGCGGCGCCTGGCAGCGTTCGTCGAGGACGACCTGAA
Source organism: Stutzerimonas kunmingensis (assembly GCF_032106285.1). Taxonomy (GTDB): domain Bacteria; phylum Pseudomonadota; class Gammaproteobacteria; order Pseudomonadales; family Pseudomonadaceae; genus Stutzerimonas; species Stutzerimonas kunmingensis_B. The sequence goes on along the minus strand of NZ_DAMCPO010000006.1, from coordinate 150,506 downwards.
CGAATACCACCAGCGCCGCGACCTGCCCGCCGAGCCCGGCACCAGCCAGCTGTCGGCTTACCTCGCCGCCGGTGTCATTTCCATCCGCCAGTGCCTGCACGCGGCGCTTGGCTACAACCAGGGCGAGCTGGACAGCGGCAGCACCGGCGTTACCACCTGGATCAACGAACTGCTCTGGCGCGAGTTCTACAAGCACATCCTGGTCGGCTATCCGCGGGTGTCCATGTACCGCGCCTTCCGCCCGGAAACCGAGGCACTGCCCTGGCGGCGCGCGCCGTACGAGCTGGAAGCATGGCAGCAGGGCCGCACCGGCTTCCCGATCATCGATGCGGCCATGCGCCAGATGCAGGAAACCGGCTGGATGCACAACCGCCTGCGCATGGTCGTCGCCATGTTCCTCAGCAAGAACCTACTGATCGACTGGCGTGAGGGCGAGCGCTGGTTCATGCGTCACCTGATCGACGGCGACCTGGCCGCCAACAATGGCGGCTGGCAATGGAGCGCGTCCACCGGCACGGATTCGGTGCCCTACTTCCGCCTGTTCAATCCGATCAGCCAGTCGCAACGCTTCGACCCGGACGGGCAGTTCCTGCGCCGCTGGCTTCCCGAGCTGCAGCACCTGAGCAGGCGCGACGTGCATAACCCGTCGGCGCACCGCAGCCTGTTCGGCGTAACCGAGTACCCCGCCCCCATCGTCGACCTCGGCGCCAGCCGGGCGCGAGCGCTGGATGCCTTCCGCAACCTGCCGGATGCGCAAGCATGAGCGGCTTCCTGCAGTCCTTCGCCTGCGAGTTCGCCCGCCTCGACGCGAGCAATCTCGACCGCCTGCGCGACCTCTACAGCGCCGACGTGCACTTCACCGACCCGCTGCATGAGGTCTGCGGGCTCGTCGAGCTGGAGCGCTATTTCAGCGAGCTGTATGCCAACGTCGAACATCTGCATTTCGAGTTCATCAGCCACGATGAGACATGCGACGGCCAGGGCTATCTGCGCTGGATCATGAGTTACCGACATCCGCGGCTGAACGGCGGCAAGCTGATCAGCCTCGAAGGCTGCTCGCTGCTGCGCTGGAACGGCGCCGGCAAGGTCGTCCGCCACCGCGACTACTTCGATGCCGGTGCCCTGCTCTATCAGCATGTGCCCCTGCTCGGTGCGGCAATTCGCTGGCTGCAGCGGAGGCTCGCGTGAACCTCTCGCGACGTATCTGGCTGACCGGCGCCAGCAGCGGCATCGGCCTGGAACTGGCGCGTCAGCTGCTCGCCGACGGGCACTGCCTGGCGCTGTCGGCACGCCGCACCGAGCCGCTGCAGGCCTTTGCCCGGCGCTACCCGGGGCGTGTGCTGGTGTTGCCCGGCGATCTCACCGACAGCGAACAGGTGCGCGACATCGGCGCCGCCATCCAGACGCAATGGGGCGCGTTGGACAGCGTGATCCTCAACGCCGGCACCTGCGAATACATCGACGCCGGCCGATTCGACGCGGCGCTGCTGGAGCGCGTGATGGGCGCCAACGTACTCGCTGTCGGCTACTGCATCGAGGCGGCACTACCACTGCTGCGCCAAGGGGTGCGCCCGCATCTGGTCGGCGTCGGCAGCTCGGTGACCTGGCTGCCGCTGCCGCGTGCCGGGGCTTACGGCGCATCCAAGGCGGCGCTGCGCTACCTGCTCGAATCGCTGCGTCTGGATCTGGCCAACGACGGCATCGACGTCACCCTCGTCAGCCCGGGGTTCGTCGATACACCGCTGACCCGTCGCAACGACTTTCCCATGCCAATGAGCTGGCCGGCGGACAAGGCCGCACGGCAGATCGCCCGACGGCTGGAACGCCGCCCGCTGCACATCGCGTTTCCGGCACCGTTCATCTCTGTGCTGCGCCTGCTCTCACTGCTGCCCGCACGCCTGCAATTCGCCCTCGGCCGGCGACTGGCGCATACGCCTCTCAAGGAAGGATAACCATGAAAATCGCCATCATCGGCAGCGGTATTGCCGGACTTACCTGTGCGCATCTGCTGTCCCGTCAGCACCAGGTCGCGGTGTTCGAATCGGCCAGCTGGATCGGCGGCCACACCCATACCGTGGACTTCCGCCTGCACGGCCGGGACTACGCGGTGGACACCGGCTTCATCGTCTTCAATGACTGGACCTACCCCAACTTCATCAAGTTGCTGGACAAGCTCGGAGTGCGCTACAAGCCGACCGAAATGAGCTTTTCGGTGAGCGATCCGCTCAGCGACCTGGAATACAACGGCCACGACCTCAACACGTTGTTCGCCCAGCGCAGCAACCTGTTCTCGCCACCGTTCTGGGGCATGATCCGCGACATCCTGCGCTTCAACCGCGAAGCGCTTGACGACTACAAGCACGGCCGCCTCGGTGCCCACGTCACCCTGGGTACCTATCTCGAGCTGGGCCGCTACAGCCAGCGCTTTATCGATCACTACATCGTGCCGATGGGCGCAGCGATCTGGTCGATGTCGCTGGCCGACATGCTGGAATTCCCGGTGGAATTCTTCATCCGCTTCTTCAAGAACCACGGGCTGCTGTCGGTGAGCGATCGCCCACAGTGGTACGTCGTCGAAGGCGGCTCCAGCGCCTATGTATCGCCACTGACGCGGGGTTTCAGCCAGCACATCCGTCTCAACTGCCCGGTGTTCGAGGTGCTGCGCGATGAGCACGGCGTAACGATCCAGAGCCCGGCCGGTGCCGAGCGTTTCGACAAGGTGATCTTCGCCTGTCACAGCGACCAGGCGCTGAGCCTGCTGGCCGAACCGAGCCGGGTCGAACGAGAGATCCTCGGAGCCATCGGCTACGCCGCAAACGACGTGGTGCTGCACACCGATACGCGCCTGCTGCCCAAGCGTCGCCGCGCCTGGGCCAGCTGGAACTACCGCCTCGGTGGGCCGACCACGCAGCAGGCCGCGGTGACCTACAACATGAACATCCTGCAGGGCATCGAGTCGCCGGAAACCTTCTGCGTCAGCCTCAACCAGAGCGAAGCGATCGATCCGGACCTGATCCTCGCGCGCTTCTCCTACGCCCACCCGCAGTACAGCCTGGCCGGCATCGACGCGCAGACCCGTGCCGACGAACTCCTCGGCGCCCGGCACAGCTACTTTTGTGGTGCCTACTGGGGCAATGGCTTCCACGAGGACGGTGTGGTCAGCGCGTTGCGCGTCGCCGCCGCCTTCGGAGAGTCGCTGTGAGCAGCGCCATCGTGCACAGCGCGCTGTACAGCGGCTGGGTGCAGCATCGGCGCTTCGCGCCGCGGGCCCATGCGTTCAGCTATCGCATGGGGTTGCTGTACCTCGATCTGGCCGAACAGGACGCCGTGCTCGGGCTTTCGCCCCTGAGTGGGCGTGCCCGCTTCGCCGCATTTTCCTTCCGCGAGCGCGACTACCTGCCGCAATACACCAGCCAGGGCATCGCGCTGGCCGACGCGGTCCGCCAGCGGGTCAGCGAAGCCCTCGGGCGGCCGGTCACCGGTGCCGTGCGCCTGCTGACCCAGCCGCGCAGCTGGGGGCTGTGCTTCAACCCGGTCAGCTTCTTCTATTGCTTCGATGAACAGGAACAGCTGACCGCGGTGCTCTGCGAAGTCAGCAACACCCCCTGGCGCGAGCGTTATCACTACGTGCTGCCGGCATCCGGCAATCGCAACCTGCGCTGCACGGTGGCGAAGACCTTCCACGTCTCGCCGTTCCTGCCCGGCGAGCTGGAATACCGCATGCGCTTCAACCCGCCGGGACGACGCATCGGCGTGCACATGGAGGATTGGCAGGGCGAGCACAAGCTGTTCGACGCCACCCTCGGTCTGCAACGCCAGGCGCTGACTTGCGGCGCGGTGCACCGCTACCTGCTCGGCTTCCCCTGGATGACCGCCAAGACCCTGCTCGCCATCTACTGGCAGGCGCTGCGCCTGCTGCTCAAGCGCACACCGATCTTCACCCATCAGCCCGCTACCAAGGCGTACGGGCTGGCCGTCACGCAACCCACCGGAGCCCGCCATGAAGAGCCCTAGCCTGACCGTCAAAGTCTGTCCGCTGGCGGGCATGGGACTGGCCAGCAGCCTGCTGCGCCGTACCGTGCTGAATCAGCTCGAACACCTGCGCCACGGGTTGCTGAGACTGCAACACGGCGATGTCTGCCAGCAGTTCGGCGATCTGGCGAGCCCGCTCAAGGCAGAAATTCATATAACCGACAGTGCCGCCTGGGGCCTGATCGCCGCGCGCGGCTCGATCGGCGCCGGCGAAGCCTACATTCACGGCTACTGGCACAGCCCGGACCTGACCGCGGTGATCCGCCTGTTCGTCGCCAACATGGACGTGCTCGACAACATCGAGCGGGGCAGCCTGGCGCTGTTCGGCCAGCCGGTGATCAAGGCGTTGCACTGGTTCAACCGCAACACCCGCAGCGGCTCACAGCGCAACATCGCCGCCCATTACGACCTTGGCAACGAGCTCTTCGAGCAGTTTCTCGACCCGACCATGATGTACTCGGCGGCAATGTTCACCAGCCCCGAACAGGATCTGGAACAGGCCCAGCTGCACAAGCTCGAACGCATCTGCGAAAAGCTCGACCTGCAGCCCGAGGACCATCTGCTGGAGATTGGTACCGGCTGGGGCAGCATGGCGCTCTATGCCGCCATCCACCGTGGCTGCCGGGTGACCACCACCACGCTGTCGCGCGAACAGTTCGCCTACACCCAGAGGCGCATCGAAGAACAGGGCCTGCAGGACCGCATCACCCTGCTGCTGCAGGACTATCGCGATCTCGACGGTCAGTTCGACAAGCTGGTGTCCATCGAAATGATCGAAGCGGTCGGCCACGACTTCCTGCCGACTTACTTCCGACAGTGCTCGCGGCTGCTCAAGAACGACGGGCTGATGCTGCTGCAAGCCATCACCATTCGCGACCAGCGCTACGAACAGGCGCGCCGCAGCGTCGACTTCATCCAGCGCTACATCTTCCCCGGCGGTGCCCTGCCCTCCATGCAGCGCATGCTCAATGTCGTAACCAGCGACTCGGACATGAACCTGCTGCACATGGAGGACTTCGGCGAACACTACGCGCGCACCCTGCGCCTGTGGCACGAGAACTTCCGCCGCGCCCGCGGCGAGCTGGAGCGTCACGGTTACGACGACTATTTCTACCGGCTCTGGGAGTTCTACCTGTGCTACTGCGAGGGCGGCTTCATCGAGCGCGCCATCGGCACCGCACAGCTGCTGCTGGCCAAACCGGGCGCTCGTCGGAAACCGCTCTACGACGGGTCAAGCGCGACATGAGGCGCCCGATAACAGGAGTGCGGACTTTCACCCGGAGTCATCCATGAACAGCGAAAGCGTCACGCTGCAAGCGCATTACCTCAAGGCCGATCGCATCATGCTGGGTGTGATCTGGTTTCTGGTCGCCTATTCGTTCGGCGTGGCGGCTTTCCATGGCACTTGGGCGCAAGCACTGGTCATCGGCGGGCTGACCGGCGTGGCCGTAACTGCGCTGTACATGCTGATCCCTGGTCAACGTCTGCTGCGCTGCCTGATCGGCGCAGCATTCATGGTGTTCTCCGCGCTGCATATCAACCAGGCACACGGCATGCTGGAGATGCATTTCGGCATCTTCGCCCTGTTGGCGTTCCTGGTGTATTACCGCGACTGGCTGCCCATCGTGGTCGCCGCACTGACCATCGCCGTGCACCACCTGAGCTTTTTCGCCCTGCAACAACAGGGCACCGACGTATTCCTGATGCCCGATGGCAACTGGGGCGAGGTATTCCTGCATGCGTTCTACGTGGTGCTGGAAAGCGCAATCCTGGTCTATCTGGCAATCCGTGCCGCCGCCGAGGCCCGCGAAGGCGAAGCGCTGCTCGGCGCTGCCGCCGCCATCACCGCGCGTCCCGAACGCATCGATCTGAGCTACCGCAGCCAGGTCAGCGGGCCGGTCACCCAGCGCTTCAATCAACTGCTCGACCAGCTGGGCGATCTGGTCGGCGCCGTGGTACGCGACACCGCGGGGCTGGGCGGCACCGCTGCCAACCTCAGCGAGGCAACCCGCCAGCTGCGTGACGGTGCCAGCCGCCAACTGGATGAGACTGCCTACATGGTCGAAGCCATGCAGCAGATGACCGTAGCCATCGATGACGTCGCCGGCCACGCCGATCGCGCGGCGCAGGCTGCCCAGGGTGCCAGCCAGAAGGCCGGCCAGGGCCGCAGCGCGGTCAGCGGCGTGCGCAGCGAGATCGGCACCCTTGCCGAACACATCGAAGGCACCGACCGCGTGGTTCAGGACCTGGCTGCGCAATCGGAGCAGATCGACCGCGTGCTGGAGGTGATCCGTACCATCGCCGAACAGACCAACCTGCTCGCCCTCAATGCCGCCATCGAGGCCGCACGAGCCGGGGAACAGGGTCGCGGGTTCGCCGTGGTCGCCGACGAGGTGCGCAATCTGGCGCAGAAGACCGCAGCTTCCACCACCGAGATCCAGGGCATCATCAGCCGCCTGCAGCAAGGTAGTCGCAAGGCCACCGAAGCGATGCAGAACAGCCGCGACAGCGTGGCCCGTTGCGTGAGCAGCAGCCAGGACACCACCGCCCTGCTGGACGCCATCGCCAGCGAGATCGAGGACATCAGCCAGATGAACGAAATGATTGCCGCCGCGACCCACGAACAGACCGCGGTTTCAGCCGATATGGGGCGTCATCTGCAGAGCGTGCAGCAGGTCGCCGAGCGTAACGCAGGGGACGCCAGCGAGCTGGATAACGATGGACGTCAGCTGCACGAGCTGGCCGGTCGCCTCGGCAGCCTCAGCAGCCGCTTCACCATGCGGTGAAGCGGCGGCGCCAGTCAGCGCCGCCGGCGCCCGGCCGAATGACCAATCACCATTGCGTTTGGCTGTTCGAAGGCCGCACACACCGCCGGCACCAGTAGCCGAGCATGGAGCGGGATTTCCAGCCCGCTGTCGTTCAGCACGATCACCCCATCGGCATGCAGCTGCTGCAGCGCGGGCCAATGCCGCGCGTAGCGCTGCCGCACATCCACGCCGCAGTGCTGGCTGAGCGCGTCGAAATCCAGCGCGAAGGTGCAGCGCAGGTGTTCGAGCAGCGACTGGTGCAGCGGATCGACATGGCTGGCGTGCAGACCGCAAATGCTCGGTAGCTGGTCCTGGTCGAGCGCCTGCTGATAGGCCTGCGCGGTGCTGGCGTTCTGACAATAAAGGCCATCGACCCGGCTTATCGCGCCCACCCCGAAACCCAGGTGATCGCATTCGCCGTGCAGGGTGTAGCCATGGATATCGTGGTGCAGCGCGCCGATCTCCTGAGCCATCGCCAGATCGTCGTGAGGCAGGACGAACTTGCCCAGCCCGATGTAGCGGTAGCCGGCGGCGCTGAGCTGCTCGACACCATGGCGGTACATCGCCAGCGTATCGGCCACCGAAGCCAGGCCGAGGCGCGCGGGATTGGAAGCGACCAGAGGCGCGTCGCGGTAATCGAACATCGTCACCTGATCGGGCGCCAGCTCGATGATCGACGCCAACTTGCGCGCGAAGCTGGCCGGCGTCTGCCAGGACCTGCCGTAGCCAAGATCCAGATTCACCGAGCGGTAATGCAACGCATGGGCGGCTTCGATCACCGCGCGGATGCGCGCCGAGCTGCGGAAGTACTCGACCGTGCTGCCGTCGTCCGCGCGCAGATCGGGCACCGCGACGCTGAGCTGGTTGAAGCCAAGCTCGTGCAGCGCGCCAATCAGCGGCCAGTCGACATGAGCCAGCTCGACTTCAGCGAGAAAGCTGCCGGCACGGGAATCGACGAAACTGAAACGGCTTCTGAGCAGCGTCATCAGTTCTCGTAACGCGGCGATGCCCAGCGTGCCGGTGCTCAGCCGCAATTGCTCGACCTGCTGCAGCGGCCCGGCATGGCAACCGAGCTGTTCGATCTCGCGGTGCAGCCGCAGCTGATAGGCCGCGGCCTCGCCAGGCTGCAGCTCGACGCCACCGGGCTGGTGAATGGATATCGACAGCGGGCGGCCGGCGCGACGCCCCTCGCGCAACGCGCGCAGCAGATCCAGCGGGGCGATCCGGTCGCTGAAATCGGCCGCAGCCGGATAGGTGCAGTGCCTCTGCCCGATCTGTCCGTAGCGTTGTACCAGCGCGTCGTCCCAGGTCACTGAGCCAAGCATGAGAGCCTCCCGGCTGCGAATATCGCGTCTGTTGCTTTACGCGGAATCATGCGCGAGCCGCTGCGGGCGACGTTGACGTCCGTCAAGTAGGTGACAGATGGCCACGGCGAGCAGCCGGACGGTCAGAACTCCGACGCGATACACGATGTGCTGCTTGAGCAACAGCCCCTCGCGAACGCCGTTCGACCAGCCGACGTTTTGAAAAAGCCCACAGCACGATGTTATTGATAGTGCGCCATCCATGCACCCCGGAGCCCGAACGTGATTCCAGCGTCCCTGATTTCCGCCCTGCGCTCGGCGCGCCATGTCGTCGTGTTCACCGGTGCCGGCGTTTCCGCCGAGAGCGGCATCCCGACCTTCCGCGACGCGCTGACCGGTTTATGGGAGCGTTCGATCCGGGCGAGCTGGCCACACCCGAAGCGTTTCGCCGCGATCCGGCGCTGGTCTGGGGCTGGTATGAATGGCGGCGCATGCGCGTCCTCCAGTCCCAGCCTAATCCTGCTCATCTGGCCATCGCCGACCTCGCGCGCCACGTACCGCAACTGACGCTGATCACGCAGAACGTCGACGACCTGCACGAGCGTGCCGGCAGCGAGGATGTCATTCACCTGCACGGCAGCCTGCACCGACCGCGCTGTTTCGCCTGCGCCCGCGAGCCAGCCGAGCCACTGCCGGCTGCCGACGAGCCCGAAGGTGGCAGGCGCCTCGAACCGCCCCGATGCAGCCACTGCGGCGGACGACTGCGCCCTGGCGTCGTCTGGTTCGGGGAGAGTCTGCCCGTCGCTGCACTCAGTGCCGCGTTCCAGGCGGCTGGCGAATGCGACCTGCTGCTATCGGTGGGCACCTCCGGCGTGGTCTACCCCGCGGCCGAGGTACCACACCGGGCGCGCGACGCCGGAGCCGCCGTGGTGCACGTCAACCCGCAAGGCGAGGCGACCGGCAGCGACCGCGAACACCTGCTTGCCCTCCCCGCTGGCAAGGCACTGCCCGAATTGCTCCGCGAGGCGTTTGGCGCCTGATGCAGAAACAATCTGCGCCCTGCCTCGGGTCCTGATCGCCCCAAAGCGGGGATCGTGCGCGCACCGCCGCACTGTTCTGGTTCAAGCCTGCCGCGGTCAGGCCGCAGTGACGGAGGCTGATCGCTCAGCATCCGAGCGACCAAGCACCGCGCAACACCGCGCAATCGCGCGCCTTACAGCCGCGAATCCAAACTACCGGACAAGCTGGCATACAACCTGCAACCACCCTTACAACACCTGCCGCCTCGCGGCAGGACGTCCCAGACGGTCAGCGGCGACCGTCAAGCCAACAGGCGCGGGACCGGGTGTAGCAGGCAACGAGGCCTGACCGACCACCCCACATTCCACTAATTACCAGGCAAAGGCGCCTGGAGCTGATACCAGCTCCAGGCGCCTTTTTGCGTTTTGCCGGCCCAGTGCCGCAGCAGCTCGACTGAGGAAAGGCCATGAGTTCTACCGTCACTCCGCTCACGCACGAAAAACTGGTCATCGTCGGCAACGGCATGGTCGGTCACCACTGCATCGAACAGCTGATCGAGCGCGGCGCCCTCACCCGCTACGAGCTGCATGTGTTCGGCGAAGAGCGCCAGCGCGCCTATGACCGCGTGCACCTGTCCGAATACTTCGGCGGTCGCGACGCCGAGTCGCTGGCCATGTGCGATGCCGACTACTACAGCAGCCACGGCGTCTACACCCACCTGGGCGTTCAGGTGCTGGGTATCGACCGCGAACGTAAGGAGGTCGTCACCAGTGCCGGCCGCCAGCCCTATGACCAACTGATCCTCGCCACCGGCTCCTACCCCTTCGTGCCACCGATCACCGGTGCCGAAGGCAGCGCGCGCCTGGTCTACCGCACCCTTGATGATCTCGATGCCATTCGCGCCGCGGCGACCAATGCCCGTCGCGGTGTGGTGGTTGGCGGCGGTCTGCTCGGGCTGGAAGCAGCCAACGCGCTAAAGTCGCTCGGACTGGAAGCCCATGTCGTCGAATTCGCCCCGCGCCTGATGCCGGTGCAACTGGACGGCGAAGGCGGTGCGGCATTGAAGGCGCGCATCGAGGCCCTCGGCGTTGGCGTGCATCTGTCGCGCGCCACCCAGGAGATCGTCGCCGGCGAGGACTACGCCTGGCGGATGAACTTCACCGACGGCGAATTCCTCGAAACCGACCTGATCGTGTTTTCCGCCGGCATCCGCCCGCAAGACGCCCTCGGCCATGTCGCGGAGCTGGAGATCGCTCCGCGCGGCGGCATCGTGATCGACAGCGAATGCCGCACCTCGGACCCGGCGATCTTCGCCATCGGCGAGTGCGCCAGCTGGAACGGCAGCGTGTTCGGACTGGTTGCACCGGGCTACAGCATGGCGCGCAGTGTCGCCGCGCAGCTGGCCGAGGAACCCCACGAGCCCTTCTACGGCGCCGACATGTCGACCAAGCTCAAGCTGCTCGGCGTGGATGTAGGCTCCATCGGCGATGCCCACGGCGCCACACCCGGCTCGCGCAGTTACCGTTTCATTGATGAGGCTAGCGCCAGCTACCGTCGACTGGTGGTATCCGCTGACGGCAAGACCGTGCTCGGCGCGGTGCTAGTCGGTGACAACAGCTACTACGACACTCTGCTGCAATACGCGCAGAACGGCATCAAGCTGCCGGCAGACCCATCCGCGCTGATCCTGCCGCAGACCGAAGGCGCTCCAACCCTTGGCCCAGATGCCCTGCCGGCCAGCGCAACCATCTGTTCCTGCCACAACGTCAGCAAAGGCGCAGTGTGCTGCCAGGTCGATGCCGGCGTCACCGATCTCGGCGAACTCAAGGCCGCGACCAAGGCGGCCACCGGCTGTGGTGGTTGCAATGCCCTGCTCAAGCTGGTGTTCGATGCCGAACTGGCGGCGCGCGGCGTGGCGGTGGACAAAAGCCTGTGCGAACACTTCGCCTACACCCGCCAGGAGCTCTACGGCATCGTCCGCGTCGAGGGCATCAGAACCTTCGCCGAACTGCTGGCCAAGCACGGCCGCGGCCATGTCGGCTGCGACATCTGCAAGCCGACGGTGGGCTCGATTCTCGCCTCCTGCTGGAACCAGCCGATCACCGATCCGGCGCTGATTCCGCTGCAGGACACCAACGACACCTTCATGGCCAACATGCAGAAGAACGGCACCTATTCGGTGGTGCCGCGCATCCCGGGCGGCGAGATCACTCCCGAAGGGCTGATCGCCATCGGCCAGGTGGCGAAGAAATACGACCTCTACACCAAGATCACCGGTGGCCAGCGCATCGACCTGTTTGGCGCCCAGCTGCACGAGCTGCCGGACATCTGGGGCGAGCTGATCGCCGCTGGCTTCGAAACCGGTCACGCCTACGGCAAGAGCCTGCGCACGGTGAAATCCTGCGTCGGCAGTACCTGGTGCCGTTACGGCGTTCAGAACAGCGTCGGCATGGCGCTGCGCCTGGAGGACCGCTACAAGGGCCTGCGTGCACCGCACAAGATCAAGTTCGCCGTATCCGGTTGCACCCGTGAATGCGCCGAAGCGCAAAGCAAGGACATCGGCGTGATCGCCACCGACAAGGGCTGGAACCTCTATGTCTGCGGTAACGGCGGCATGCGCCCACGGCATGCCGAACTGTTCGCCACCGACCTCGACGACGAAGCGCTGATCCGCACCATCGACCGCGTGCTGATGTTCTACGTGCGCACCGCCGACAAGTTGCAGCGCACTTCGGTCTGGCGCGAGAGCCTGGAAGGCGGCCTGGACTACCTGAAGGACGTCATCCTCGACGACAGCCTGGGCCTTGCCGCCGAGCTGGAAAGCCAGATGCAGCACGTGGTCGACAGCTACCAGTGCGAATGGGCCAATGCCATCAGCGACCCGGAAAAGCTCAAGCGCTTCCGCACCTTCGTCAACGACGGCCGCGGCGACCCCGACATCCACTTCGTCAAGGAGCGCGGCCAACGTCGGCCGGTACGCGCCAGCGAACTTCACCTGATCCCACTTACCCAGGAGGTGCTCTGATGAGCCAGTCCAACGTCGTTCGTCTCGACTCCCGTTCCGCAGCCCCGGCGGCCTGGCAGGCACTGTGTAGCCGTGCCGATCTGGTCGCCAATTCCGGTGTAGTGGCCTGGCACGAAGGCGCCCAGGTGGCGCTGTTCCACCTGCCCGACAACGCCGAAGGCGAGCAGCTGTTCGCCATCGACAACCGCGACCCCAAGTCCGGCGCCAACGTCATCGGCCGCGGCATCGTCGGCAACGTCAAGGGTGAGCTGGTGATCGCTTCGCCGCTGTACAAACAGCACTTCCGCCTCGCCGATGGCACCTGCATGGAATACCCCGAACAAAGCCTGCGCGTCTGGCCGGCACGCCTCAACGGCGATGCCGTCGAGATCGGCCTCGTCTGAGTTCCGCGCCGCCGCGCGTGCTGTCGGCGGCGCCCGGAAACACCGAATTTAAAAGCTTCTGCCAACTATTCGAGAGAAACCCGCCATGTCCTACATCATCCCCTCCGAGTTCGTCACCAAGATGGTGGACACCGGTGAATCGAAGATCTTCATGTCCACCCGCGACACACTGATCCGCGCCTTCATGGCTGGCGCCATTCTTTCCCTCGCCGCGGTGTTCGCGGTGGCCGTGACCGTGCAGACCGGCTCGCCGCTGGTTGGCGCGATGCTGTTTCCGGTCGGTTTCATCATGCTTTACCTGATGGGCTTCGACCTGCTCACCGGGGTATTCATGCTCACCCCGCTGGCCCTGCTCGACGGCCGTCCTGGCGTGACCGTGAATGGCATTCTGCGCAACTGGGGCTGGGTATTTCTCGGAAACTTCGCCGGTGCGCTGGTGGTCGCCTTCATGATGGCCTTCGTCTTTACCATGGGCTTTTCCACCGACCCGGGGCCGATCGGCGAGAAGATCTCGCACATTGGTGAGGCACGCACGCTGGGCTACGCCGAGTTCGGTGCAGCGGGCTGGGCGACCATCTTTCTGCGCGGCATGCTCTGCAACTGGATGGTCTCGATGGGCGTAGTCGGCGCGATGATCTCCACCTCGGTCAGCGGCAAGGTCATCGCCATGTGGATGCCGATCATGCTGTTCTTCTTCATGGGCTTCGAGCATTCGGTGGTGAACATGTTTCTGTTCCCCTCGGCGATGATCATGGGCGGCGACTTCTCGGTGATGGATTACATGCTCTGGAACGAGATCCCCACCGCGCTGGGCAACCTGGTCGGCGGCCTGGCCTTCACCGGCCTGACGCTCTACACCACCCACGTGCGCACCGCCCCCAAGCGCGCCGCCTACTGATCAGGAGCGAAGGAAGGCCCCGGTGCGCACGCGTGCCGGGGCCTTCGCGCAGATGCAGATGCCCAGCCAAATCGCCATTTCCCTTGGCCAGCACTCGGACCGCGGGTGCAAGCCGGCCAACCAGGACTTTCACGGCGCCTGCGTGCCCACTAACGCCCTGCTCGCAAGCAAGGGCATCGCTATCGCGCTGGCTGATGGCATCAGCAGCAGTGAGGTCAGCCATGTCGCCAGCGAAACCGCGGTGGCGAGCTTTCTTTCCGACTACTTCTGCACCTCCGACGCCTGGTCGGTGAAGCAGTCGGCGCATCGGGTGCTGGTGGCGATCAATTCCTGGCTGCATGCGCAGACCCGCCACAGCCCGCACCGCTATGACCGCGACCGAGGCTATGTCTGCACCTTCAGCGCGCTGGTGCTCAAGTCCGCTAGCGCGCACCTGTTCCACGTCGGCGATGCGCGCATCTATCGACTGCGCGACGGCGGCCTTGAACAGCTGACCGAAGATCACCGCGTACGCGTGTCGGCGGATACCAGCTACCTCGGCCGCGCGCTGGGCATCGACCGGCACCTGGAGATCGACTACCGCACTCTGCCGCTGGCGGTCGGCGATCTGTTCCTGCTCGCCACCGATGGCGTCTACGAGCACATCGGCGCGCGGGAGGTGGCGCAGCTCGTTGCCGAGCATGGCAACGACCTCGACCTGGCAGCGCGACGGATCGTCGAGCGGGCATTGGCCAACGGTAGCGACGACAACCTCACCGCGCAGCTAGTGCGCATCGACAGCCTGCCGGAGCAGGCCGTCGACGACGTGCAGCGTCAGCTCGGCGAACTGGCGCTGCCGCCACTGCTGGAGCCGCGCATGCAGTTCGACGGCTATCGCATCGTCCGTGAGCTGCACGTCAGCAGCCGCAGCCATGTGCACCTGGCCGTCGACGAAGCCAGCGGCGCCACCGTGGTGCTGAAGACGCCCTCGCTCGATCTGCGTGGCGACCCCGCCTATCTGGAGCGCTTCCTGCTGGAAGAGTGGATCGCCCGGCGCCTCGACAATCCCCACGTGGTCAAGGCCTGCCCGCCGCCGCGGCAGCGCCGCTACCTGTACACCGTGAGCGAATTCATCGACGGCCAGACGCTGGCGCAATGGATGCTCGACCACCCACAGCCGGACCTGGAAACCGTGCGCGGCATCGTCGAGCAGATCGCCCGCGGCGTGCGCGCCTTCCACCGCCTGGAGATGCTGCATCAGGACTTGCGCCCGCAGAACCTGATGATCGACGCCACCGGCACGCTGAAGATCATCGATTTCGGCTCGACCCGCGTCGCCGGGCTCGCCGAACGCAACGCACCGGGCACGCAGGACAACCTGCTCGGCACCGCGGCCTATACCGCACCGGAATACTTCCTCGGCGAGGCCGGCACGCCGCGTTCGGATCAGTATTCGCTGGCGGTGATCGCCTATCAGCTGCTCAGCGGTCGCTTGCCCTACGGCGCCGACGTCGCCAGGGCACGCACCACTGCAGCGCAGAAACGCCTCTGCTATCAGCCGCTGCGCCATGCGCAGCGCGATATCCCGGCATGGATTGACGAAGTGCTGGGCAAGGCGCTGCATCCCGATCCGGCGCGGCGCTATGCCGAGCTGTCGGAGTTCGTCTTCGAGCTGCGCCAGCCCAACCCGGCGTTTCTCAACCGCGCCCGCCCGCCGCTGCTGGAGCGCAACCCGCTGCTGTTCTGGAAAGGCCTGTCACTGCTGCTGGCGGTGACAGTCGTCGTGTTGCTGTTGCGCTGAGCCCTAGCCACGCCGTGCCAGGCGCTCGGTGGCGCCCTGGGCCTTGCGCGTATACCAGAACACCCGGCTGACGCCGCGGGTGATTGCCACATAGCCCAGGCGCAAACTCTCATCGGCCATGGCCTGGTCGTAGCTGTTGCGGAAGAAACCCGAGTAGGCATACAGCGCGTTACGCAACGGGTGTGGCTGCACTGGAGCGCAGTCGTCGACGATGATTGCCACCTCGGCCTGCAACCCCTTGGCGCGATGGATGGTGTAGGCCTTGACCGGCAGCTTGCGGTCCAGCTGCGCCTGAATGGTGCGCAGCGGCTCGTTGCGCCGGCTGAGCAGCAGCACCGCGGTGCGTTCGCGGCTTTGCCGTTCGGCCACATGGGCGCACTGCGAGGTGATCGCCTCGATCAACTTCGGCAGGCCCTTGTTCAGCTCGAAACCGGTGATCAGCTTTACCCCGTGGTCGCCGGGCTGCGTCGGTTTGCATGGCCGGCTGGTCTTGGCCTGCTTGAACTGCACGCCGGCCAGCACCGCCTCGCCATCGCGAATCACCGGTTCGATGGAGCGGTAGTTGGTTTCCAGCAGCAGCGTCTCGCTGCCCTTGGCGCCGCGCCGCGGAAAGTACTTGTCGAATTCCATGAACAACTCCGGCGAACTGCCGCGCCAGCCGTAGATCGACTGCCAGTCGTCACCGATGGCCATCAGGCTCGGGCCGGCCTTCTGGCGCGCCAGCTGGCGGTGCAAGGCCTGCAGCCATTGGACGATCTGCGGGGAAATGTCCTGGAATTCATCGATCAGCAGGTGCTCGAACGGCGCAAGGCTGGCCTGGGGCACATCCGTGCCCGAGCCCAAACGCTCGGTGAGCTGTTGAAAGGCCTCATTGAAGGTCATCAGCCCCTGCTCACGCAGCGCGGCCCTGAAGTAGCCATGGAAGCTCACCAGCGCTTCGACGAAATCCCGTTCGCGCGCCGCGCACTGCAGCTTGCCTGGCTGCAGCTGATCAATGCGAATGCCGATGCTCTCGATAAAGCCCGCCTGGGCATGGAAGGCCTCGTACAGCGGCAGCGGCGTGAACTCGCCGGCCAGGGTGAAGGTATCGCCTGGCGCTTTCGGCGCGGCGCGCTTGCCCTGCTCGGTTTCGGCCGGCGGCACGGGCAGATCGAGCAGGCGGTGCACCTGTTCGCGGAATGTCGCCTGTTCGGCGTAGCACTGCTGATAGGCCTGTTTGAGCAAACGCGTTTGCGCCGGGCGCAGGCGCGCGGCGGCCAGCAGGTTGTCCGGTTCGTCGGCCGCGGCGGTCTTGTCGTCCAGCTGCTCGAACCACACCGGCCGCTCCAGCACCTCACGCGCCAGCTGCGCCATGGCCGAGTGGAAGGTGCGCACGCACTGGCGCGCCTGCTGCGCATCGAATGGCACCTGCCAGAAGCCCAGCACCCGCACCAGCTGTTCGCGCAGCTGCGTGCAGGAGGCATTGGTAAAGGAAATCACGGTCAGCCGCCCGGGTTCGACGCCCATGTGACAGAGCATGAACACCACCCGCAGCAGCAAGGTGGTGGATTTGCCGGAACCGGCACCGGCAAAGACGCGCGTCACCGGGCTGCGGCTGAGGATCATCGCCCACTGCTCCTCCGACGGCGCGCTGATGATCCCGGCAGCCACCGCCTGCTCGACGCGGTCGCGCATCGCCTGAACCTTGGCGTCATCCACCTTCAGTTGTGCCGCTGCGTAGATCCCCTGCGCTGCCGTCCTGCGCGGCTTGCCGGCAGCGCGAGCCGGCCCCTCCGACTTGCTCTTCGGCTTGGCCTTGGCTGCAGGTTTGCCCTTGCGCTTGGCGGCCGCAGCCGTGTTCGTCTTGCCGGGCGCACTGCCCCAGCGACGAAACAACAACTCGTCCTCTTCGCGCAGATGGGCCGAAGTACGTGGAAAACAGCGCTGCAGCACCCCGGCAACCAGGGCCCTGTAGCGCTTGACGGCAGAAAACATCGGAAATCACCGTGAGCATTGCATATCGTTGATATGGTACGGGTTTTTCCCTGTACCCTGGCCGCTGCAAGGACGAACTGCAGCGAATGGCACCATCAACCTCCTGCCTCGCCGGCACGACTTCCCGGGCAATCGGTTGTCCGAGCTGAACCAGCTCTCGTATGAACCACCCTGCCCTGCCTTCACACCGGATACGGATCGCTACTGATGGACCCAGCAGCACACCTCTCGCCTGACGACTCGAACCACGCATTCCTCCCCGCCGGCGGCGAGCTCGGCGCGCTGATTCGCCGCTTCGACTGGTCGCAAACCACGCTGGGGCCTCTGGCTGAGTGGCCGTCGAACCTGAAGACCGTCACGGCCATGCTGCTGCTTTCGCCAACGCCCATCGTGCTGCTCTGGGGCGAGCGCGGCATCATGATCTATAACGACGCCTACTCCGGGTTCGCCGGCAGCCGGCACCCGCAATTGCTGGGCTCGGAAGTGCGCGAAGGCTGGCCGGAGGTCGCCGAGTTCAACGACAACGTGATGAAGGTCGGCTTGGCGGGCGGCACGCTTTCGTACAAGGACCAGGAGCTGGTGCTGTACCGCAACGGCCGGCCTGAACGTGCCTGGATGAATCTGGACTACTCGCCGGTGTTCGATGATCAGGCGCAGCCGGCCGGCGTCATCGCCATGGTGGTGGAAACCACCGAACGGGTAATGGCCGAACGAGAGCTGCAGGGCCAGCAGGCGCGCCTGCAACAGATGTTCGAACAGGCACCCGGGCTGATGGCGATGTTGCGCGGCCCGGAACATGTCTTCGAGATGGCCAACCCTGCCTATCTGCGCGTGGTGGGCGAACGTGACGTCATCGGCAAGCCGGTTCGCGAAGCGCTGCCGGAAGTCGAGCGCCAGGGCTTCATCGATATTCTCGACCGGGTCTATCGCAGCGGCACGGCCTTTGTCGGCACCGGTATTCGCGTCGGGCTGCAGCGCATCCAGGGAGAGGCCGAGGAAGAGCGCCTGCTGGATTTCGTCTTCCAGCCGGTGACCGATGCGAATGGCAATGTTGCCGGGACCTTCGTCGAAGGCTATGACGTGACCGAGCGCGCCGAGGCCGAACAGGCCCTGCGCGAGAACGAACAGCGCCTGCGCTTTCTCGATGCCCTGGCCAAGGAAACCGCCCGCAGCGTCGACGCCGACGCCATCCTGACCACCACTACACGCATGCTCGGCGAGCATCTGGGCCTGTCCAGCTGCGCCTACGCCGACATGGACCCGGACCAGGACGGCTTCACCATCCGCGGCGACTGGGCCGCGCCCGGCTGCACCAGCATCGTCGGACGCTATCGGTTGGAGGCATTCGGCAAACTGGCAGTAACCAGACTGCGTGGCGGTGAAGCCTTCATCGTCGACGATCACTGTGCGCAGCTGCCACCGGACGAGGCTGCCACCTTTCAGCAGCTCGATATTGCCGCCACCATCTGTTTGCCACTGGTCAAGGAAGGCCGGTTGACCGCGCTGATGGCCATTCACGACCGCGTGCCCCGCGTATGGAGCGCCTGCGAGCTGGCCCTGCTCAGAGAAGTCACCGATCGCTCCTGGGCGCACATCGAGCGTGTGCGCTCCGCTGCGGCGGTCCGGCAGCGCGAGCAGTGCTTCCTGGAACAGCTCGAAGCCAAGGTCGCCGAGCGCACGGCGGCGCTGGCACGCAGCGAGGCGAACATCCGTGCGGTGCTGGAAACCTCGCACCTGTACAAGGCGATGCTCGCACCGGACGGCTCGATTCTCTACGTCAACGCCACGGCACTGGCCGGCATCGACGCACGCTTCCATCAGCTGGCGGGCACGCCGTTCTGGGACTCGCCCTGGTTCAGTGCCACCCCCGGCATGCAGGAAGCGATGAAGGCAATGACCCTGCGCGTCGCTGCCGGCGCCACCGAGCACGGCACCATGACACTGAACATGCCGGGCGGCACGCGCACGTTCGACTTCTCCATGCGCCCGGTGCTGGGTGACGACGGTACTGTCGTCGCCCTGGTCCCGGAGGCGCTGGATATCAGCGAGCGCGTCGCCGCCGAGCAGACGCTGCAACAGCTGCACAAGATGGAAGCGCTGGGCAACCTCACCGGCGGCATCGCCCACGACTTCAACAATCTGCTCATGGCCGTGCTCGGCAGCCTGGAGCTGCTGCGTCGGCGCATGCCGGCCGATCCGGTCCTGCTGCGCCTGGTGGACAACGCTCGCGCTGGTGCCGAACGCGGCGCCTCGCTCACGGCACGCATGCTCTCGTTCGCGCGCAAGCAGGAACTGCACAAGACGCCGATCGATCTGCGCCAGTTGATCGAAGGTATGCAGGCACTGCTGCTCAGCTCGCTCGGTCCGACCATCCAGCTGGAGGTGGAGCTGCCGCAGCGACTGGCGCGGGTCAAGACCGATCCCAACCAGCTGGAAACCGCCCTGCTCAACCTTGCCGCCAACGCGCGCGACGCCATGGCTGGCGAGGGCCGCATCCTCATCGTCGCCGAACAGGTGACGCTGCACGGCGAGCAGCACGGCCTCGCAGCCGGGCGCTACGTTCGCCTGAATGTCAGCGACAGCGGCACCGGCATGGACGAAACGACGCTCAAGCGCGCGGTCGAGCCGTTCTTCACCACCAAGGGCGTCGGCAAGGGCACCGGTCTCGGTCTGTCGATGGTGCATGGCCTGGCCGAGCAGTCCGGCGGGCGGCTGGTGCTGCGCAGCAGCCCGGGCGCCGGCACCACCGCGCAGATCTGGCTGCCGGCACTGGAGGACGAGCCAGCCGTGGAACCGACTCGCAGCCCGTCACCGCATGACCTCCCGCGCAGGACCACGCGTCCGCTGTCCGTGCTGGCCGTGGATGATGACGAGCTGGTGCTGTTCGGCACCGCCGGCATGCTGGAAGCCGCCGGCCACCACGTCTTGACGGCCCGCTCCGCTGCGCAGGCGCTGGAGCTGCTGCAGGTGGCACAGATCGACATGCTCGTCACCGACCACGCCATGCCGCTGATGAGCGGCGCGCAACTGGCTGCCGAGGTACGGGCAAGCCGGCCGGAGCTGCCGATCCTGCTGGTGTCCGGCTATGCCGAACTGCCATCGGCCACTCCGGCCCTGCCGCTGCAGCGACTGGCCAAGCCCTTCACCCAGGACCAACTGCTCGATTCCATCGAGCAGCTGCGTGGCACCTCCTGAACAGATGGCGCCCTGACCAGACGGCGCCGGCACGATCGTCAGCTGCCGATCACACCGCCGTCGTCCTTGGTGATCAGCACCGTGGACGAGCGCGGGCGTGACTGGCCGTCGCTGGCCGGAAAGCTCAGCCCCGGGTGCTGCACGTTGATCCACATGGCACGGTAGTCCGGGCTCCAGGTGATACCGGTGATCTCGCAGCCCCGTGGCCCGACCAGGAAACGCCGCACCTCGCGCGTTTTCGGGTCGGCGCAGAGCAGCTGATTGGTGCCCATGGCCTGCATCACCGATTCGTCATCGTCGAAATCGGTTTCGATCCACAAGCGCCCGTCACGATCGAAGGCCAGCCCGTCCGGCGAGGAAAAGCAGTCGCCGTCGATCGTGCCGATCAGGTTGGCGGCAACCGGCTGGCCCTGGGCATCGCGCGCTCCGCGACGCTCGCCGGCGAGCAGGAAGACTTCCCACAGGAAACGGGTCGCCGTCGGGTCGCCGCCCTCCTCCTGCCAGCGCAGGATCTGCCCGTGCAGGTTGTTCGGTCGCGGATTGGCCTTGTCCAGCGGCTGCTTGGTGCCGCGCGCGTCATTGTTGGTCAGGGTGACGTAGACCTCGCGGGTATCGGGATGCACCGCGACCCACTCCGGCCGGTCCATCGGCGTCGCGCCGGCGCGGTCGGCGGCGGCGCGGGCGTTGAGCAGCACCTCGGCCTGGCTGGGGAAGCCGTTTTCCGCGGTCAGGCCATGCTCGCCGTGCACCAGCGCCAGCCACTGGCCACTGCCGTCGGCATCGAAACGCGCGACATACAAGGTGCCCTCATCCAGCAAGCGGCGGTTGGCCGCGTCCGCACCGGGCACGAAACGGCCGCTGGGAACGAACTTGTAGACGTACTCGCCCTTGGTGTCGTCGCCCGAGTAGAACGCCATGCGCCCGTCCTCGCCCAGCGACAGCACCGAGCACTCGCGGCAGTAGCGGCCGAAGGCGGTGCGCTTGACCGGCGCGCTCTGCGGGTCGAACGGATCGACCTCCACCACCCAGCCGAACCGGTGCGGCTCGTTGACGAAGCCGCCATGGGGTTGGCCTGCCTGCGGCGTGGCATCGAAACGCGGATCGACCGTGCCCCAGCCGTAGAGCTTGCTCATGCCGCTGCCGGCGATGCCGTAGCGGTTGTGCGAGACGCGCGCGGCAAGGTCGTCGGCGTCGTGGTTGACGAAGTAGTTGTGCCAGTTCTCCTCGCAGACCAGATAGGTGCCCCAGGGCGTGAAGCCGCTGGAGCAGTTGTTCAGCGTGCCGAGCACCGTGTTTCCTTCCGGGTCGTCCATGGTCTGCATCGCTGCATGGCCGGCCAGCGGCCCGGCAATGGCCATCGGCGTCATGCCGGAAATGCGGCGGTTGTAGGGTGAATCCATCACCCGCTGCCATTCACCCTGCGCATCCTTGCGCACCTCGATGACACTCAGGCCATGGGCCGCCTGCTCCTTGCGCACCTGTTCCAGCGGGCGGCGGCCATCGACCACTGCGATGCCTTCTGGATGCAGCGTCGGGTTGACGTACTCGTGGTTGATGGCCAGCAGGCCGCGGCTGTCGGGCGCGTCGGGGAACGGGAAGAAATGCATGCCGTCATGGTTGTCGCCGGCCTGCCTGAGCTGGGCTTGCCAATCGTCGCTGGCATCCGACTGCCACTCGGGTGCGTCGGCATGCACCGGATCGCCCCAGGAGAAGAACACCCGGGCGCTGTAGCCCGGCGCCACCTCGACACGGTCGAAATGCGGGTCGAGCTGGGTCGGGATACCTTCGAAGCCGAGCAGCGAATCGCCCCGGGTTGCGGCTCGCGCGCCGGCCATCCCGCCGCCGAGAAAGGCGATGCCGGCCAGGCCGAGCCCACCCTTGAGCAGCCCGCGCCGGCGCTGATCGATCGCCTGCTGCAGCGGCACGTTGCCGCTCGGATTGACCGGTTGGTCGTCATGAGCGCCCACGCTCGCGTGAAAATCGGTGAAATCCTGTTTCATCGAAAACGGTTCCTGAGTCGTAACGGCATCATTCGATGCGGTAATGGAAGGTGTTCTTTACGTCGGGCACGGCAACCGCGCGGCCTTCGACGATGCGCGGCTGGTAGCGAAAGCTCTTGGCGGCGGTGAGTGATGGGCGGATGAACAGCGGATGGCAGTCGCCGACCACTTCGGGCGAGCGCACGCGACCCTGCACATCAACCGTGTAGCTGACCGTGCAGGAACCCTGAAGCCCGGAGTCCAGCGCCCGTTGCGGGTAGACCGGCGGCTTCTTGGCAATCGGCAGGTACTGCCGGCTGGCCGCTTCGGCCGCAGCAGCCTGTCGCGCGCGCTCAGCCGCTTCCGCGCGTGCCGTTGCCTCGGCTTCGCGCGCCGCCTGCAACCGTGCCTCTTCCTGAGCCATCCGTTCCCGCTCCTGTGCCTGTTCCTGGCGGCGTTGCTCGTCGCGCTGACGCTGCTGTTCGCGCTGGCGTTCCAACTGCTCGCGCTGCTGCTTCAGCTGCTCGGCCTTGCGCTCCTCTTCGGCGCGCTTGAAGGCCAGCTCGGCCTGCTCGAGTCGCTGCTGGGCGTGGGTATCGACCTGTGGCTCGCGCGGCGGCGGTTCGACCGCGGGCTCGACGGGCGGTTCGACCGGCACTGCGCTCTCGGTTGGCGCCGGCGGCGGCAGGCTGATCAACTGGGTCTGCATCACCTGGGTGGCGACCGGCATTTCCAGCGCTGGCGACCAGCTGCCGAGCAACAGCGCGAACAGTCCGGCGTGCATCCCGAGGGTCAGCAATGCAGCCCCGGCCGGACCGATCCACTGTCGCGGGACAACTTCGCTGCCATACGCGGCGGGCGTGCTGAAGGTCATCATCACGGCTGCCCGGCTCCGGCCGGCGCCTCGGTGATCAGCCCCAGGTTGACCACCCCGCCGCGCTGCAGCTCGGCGATACCGGCGACCACGCGACCGTAGTCCGCCGCCTCGTCGGCACGGACATAGACCTGGGTGTCACCGCGCTCGGCGATGATCGCGCCGACCTTGGCCTGCAGCTCGGCCAGGTCGACGGCGCTGTCGGTCTGGTTGTCGATGTCCAGCTCGCTGCCCAGGTTCCAGTAGAAGCCGCCATCGGCCTTTACCGAGAGCGTAAGGATCTGCCGCTCGTTCTCCACCGGCAGCGCTTCGGCCGCGACCTTCGGCAGCTCGATCTTGACGCCCTGCACCAGCATCGGCGCTGTGACCATGAAGATCACCAGCAGCACCAGCATCACGTCGATGTAGGGCACCACGTTCATTTCCGCCTTGGGCCCGTGTTTGTGCTGTGGCCTGACTAGCATGGCTGTCCTCCTCAGGCGGCTGCGGCGACGTTAGGCGAAGCCGCATGCAGGCGCCGATGCAGACGCGCCCGTAGCTCGTTGCCGAAGGCGTAGTAACGGCCGACCAACGTCTGCCCACGGGCAGCGAAGCGGTTGTAGGCCATCACCGCGGGAATCGCCGCGAACAGGCCGATGGCCGTGGCGATCAGCGCTTCGGCGATGCCCGGCGCGACGGTCGAGAGCGTCGCCTGTTGCACCTGCGACAGGCCGAGGAAGGAATTCATGATTCCCCACACGGTGCCGAACAGGCCGATGTAAGGGCTGACCGAGCCGACCGTAGCGAGAAACTGCAGGCCCTTCTCCAGACGCTCCTCCTGTTCGGCGACAGCCACGTACAGGCTGCGCTCGACACCCTGCGCCACCACATCCGGCGCGATCCCCGGCTGGCGTTGCAGCTGGGCGAACTCGCCGTAACCGGCGAGGAAGATGCGCTGCAGCGCGGCCTCGTCCGGCAACGGCTGCGCCTGGCCTTCGCGATAGAGCTGGGCAAGATCGCCGCCCTGCCGGAAGCGCTGCAGGAAGCCGCGCTGCAGGCGTTCGGCGCTGCGCAACGCCACACTGCGACGGATGATCAGGTACCAGCTCGAAACCGAGGCCAGGACCAGAATCATCATCACCGCCTGGACCACGAGGCTGGCTTCGCTGATCAAACCCCAGATGGACATGTGCTCGAGAGTCGTTTGCATGAATCGTTTCCTCCTGCCCCGACTGGGGCAGCTGCTATTGGATGGCGGGTCGGTTAGCGGGCGATGACGTCAGTCCAGCCCCAGCGCATCGGCGATCGCCGACCAGGGCAGGTACTTGTAGTTCTGCGTGCCCTCGGGCATGCGCTTGCGGCCGTCCTGCACCACCAGCATTCCGCGGTTCCAGATGCCGCCGAGGTTGGCCGAGGTGACTTCCAGCCCATCGGTCTCGGACGCTCCGTCGATGCCGCGCTCGGCGTTCAGGCCGATGCGGAAGGCGCCGCGCACGGCGTAGGGGGCCTGGGCATCGAGCACCACGTAGCTGTCGTTGCCCTGGCTGGAAATCACCAGGTAGTCACCGCGCTCGCCGTGGTAGATGGCCAGACCTTCGATGTCGTCGTAGACCGGCCCGCCGACACCGATGACCTGTTCCGGCATTCCCGGCACTTCGGCGCGGGCATCGACCGCCCACACCGCGACGTCTTCCTCACCGACGAACAGCCGCTCGCTGCGGTCGTCGGCCACGCAGCCCTCGGGCTGACTGTCCAGCTTGAAGCGCCGCACCAGCTCGCCACGCGGCTGGCCGGAGCTTCCATCGAGGCGGTACTGCAGGAAGGTGCCGTCCTTGTCGTTGGCGATGGCGTAGGTAGTGCCCTGGCGATCCTGAAACATGCACAGGCCATAGATTTCGCTCAGCGGCGTGGCGACCTCACCGACATCGCGGAGCACCCCGCTCGCCCGGTCGATGGCGAACAGGTGCAGGCTGTTGTGATCGCGATTGCTGGCCACGGCCAGGTCCACGCGCTTGCTGCCGAGGCGGAAGCCGCTGCGCACATCGACGTTGTTCAGCCGGCCGGCGCGCAGGTCCTGCACCTGACGGCCGTCCAGGTCGTACACCACCAGCCCGCCCTTCTTGTCGGTGCCAAGCACGCGGCTCTGCGCCGGATCGCGCGGATGGACCCAGATCGCCGGATCATCGGCGGCATCACCCAGACTCGGCACCGGGCCGGTCTCAACTGCGGCCGGCAGGCTGACGATCGGCTCGGGCTGCGACAGCGCGGTCGGCTGCCAGTCCAGACGGGCCGACTGCAGGCCACGTTCGTCCGCCAGCAGCAGCTCGACGCCCTCGGCACCGCGGCGCGCGCTGATGCGTTCCGGTTCGTCGAAACCGTCCAGTGCGATGACCTCATCGGCTTGCCAGCCGGCTTCGTTCTGCCGGTACAGATGCAGCACCGAGGCTTCGGGATCGAGCGCCAGCAGTCCGCCCGGCACCAACGTCATGCCCGCTGCGGCATGGGCCAGGCTGCCGAAAGGCTGGCGCAAATCGACCGGCTCGCGCTGCAACGGCGCCTCGGCGTCGGCCGGGTAACGCCAAAAGCCGACGGACTCCTCGTTGACATAGAGCTGCCCACTGGCATCGTCCGTCTGGCAGAAGGCGCTTTGCGGCGGCAGGCTGAGCCCGCGCACCCGCCGCGCCTCACCGAGCAGGCGGCCCTGACTGCCGACCAGCCATTGCTCGCCGACGCCCTCCTCACCGAGCAGAAACACGAAGTCGTTGTGCGCGCTGTCGCGGTACAGGCACAGCCCCTCGATGGCGAATGCGGTGCGTGGCAGGTACAGCGGCTGGCTCCAGGCACGCGCGGCATTCAGGCCGATCAGCATCGCCTGCTGGCGCTTGCGCTCGACCGTGGCGAGCAGCAGGCCCTGGCGGTCGACGCGATGGTCCAGTCCTTCGAAGCGCCCGGCGTGGCGCGCCAGGCTGTTACCGGCGGCATCCAGCAGCTGCAGGCCCTGGTCATCGACCTGCACACGGTCGGCACCGCCCCAGGGGGTGTCGCCGCTTACCAGCTGGGCGTACTCGAGGCCGGCCAGCAGCGGTTCGCTGATGTTCAGCTGGGCCGACTTCGCCGGTGTATCTGGTTGCGTGGACTGGCAGGCCGCCAATGCGATGCACAGGCCGAGCAGCATGGTTTTGGGTAATGCGTTCATGGTGTATCCATTCAGGCTGCCGCCTGCCGGCGCCCGACCGTAAAGGGGAACGGCGGGCACCGGAGCGGCATGGGGTCAGAAGTGGGTGAGGGTCAGGCCGAGCTTGTAGGTCGGGCCGTACTCTTCGTACTGGGCGTTGTAGGCGCGGCGGCCGCTGTAGACGTAGTAGGACTCGTCCGTCAGGTTCAGCGCCTCGAAGGTCAGCTGCAGGCTCGGCGTGATGAAGTAGCCCGCCTTGAAATCGACGAACAGCTGATCGTCGACGTACAGGTCGTGCGCCTCGTCGTCGATGCCGGCCACCTCGTAGAGGTAGTCCGACTTGTAGTTCGCAGCCAGCCGCAGGTTGAGCCGGTCGTTTTCCCAGCCGAGCATCAGGTTGCCGACCGTGTCGGAGTGGTTTGGCAGGTCAATGCTGCGCTGCATGCCCTGCCCTTCGATGTCCGCGTCGGACTGGCTGAAGGTGGCGTTGGCGCCCAGCAACAGACCGTTCCACGGCGCCGGCAGCCAGTCGAGCTTCTGCGAGTAGGCCAGCTCCAGGCCGTAGAGTTTCGCGCTGCTGCCGTTCTGGAAGCTCAGCGCTTCGTCGAACCCTGCCCACTGACCGGTGCCGGCCAGGTCGGTGTTATAGATGAAGTTGTCGATGTCCTTGTAGAACAGGTAGGCGGACACCACGCCGGCGCGGCCCATGTAGTGCTCGATGCCGAGGTCGTAGTTGATCGATTCCAGCGGCTTGAGATCGGGGTTGCCGAACTCGGCGTCGTTGCCGTCGATGACGAAACCGGGCGCCAGCTGGCCGAAGGTCGGGCGCACCACGCTGTTGGTCCAGGCGGCGCGGATCAGCGTGTCGTCGGTCAGCTGGTAGCGCAGGTGCAGGCCGGGCAGCCAGTGGTGGTAGTCGTTGCTGCTGGAGATGGACTCGAATTGGTCGTCGCGCAGGCCGGTGCCCTTGGCGCGGAAGCGCGTGTCCTCGTAGCGCAGGCCGGCGATGACGCGCCAGCGGTCGATATCCACGGTGTTCATCAGGTAGGCGGCGTTGATGTCCTCGTGCATGTCGAAGTCATTGATGCGCGACTCCTCCTCATCGTAGAACTCGCTGGCATCCAGACCGCCAATCGCGCCCTCGATGGCCGAGGCGCTGATGCCCGGGCCGAAGCGGCCGAGCGCATAGTCGACGTTCCCGCCCTGGAAGTCGGCCAGGGTCAGGTCGTCGAAATCGTCGTATTTCCAGACCTCGTTATCGTTGTCCTTGTGCCGGCGGCTGAGCTTGCCGCCGAACTTGGCCTGCGCGGCGTAACCCTGGATGTCGTACTCGCGCGCCAGGTCCACGCGGATGTTCTTCTCGCGGTCGCGGGTGTCGCTTTTCTCCCACTCCACTTCATCCAGCTCGAAGGACGCCGGGTCGTAGAAGGACGAATCGATCGTCAGGCGCGGCTTGCGGCTGCTGGAAAAGCCGGCATCGGCGAAATCGCCCTCGAAGGTCGCGCTGGCGATACCGCCCGGATTGCGCTCGCGCGACTGGCTGTAACCGGCCTGCCCGCTCAGGGTCCACAGGCCCATCATGCGTTCACCACCGAACACGTAGGACTGCACGGTCTGGGTGTCCTCGCGGGACTTCAGCTCGCGCCAGCCCTCGGCGTCACCGGTCTCGCCCGGCAGCTGCGAATCCTCGAAGGCGACACCGGCGGCGTTACGCGTTTCAGTGTCCTTGAAGCGGCTGTATAGCGTGCGCAGGTAGTAGCTGCTGACATCGTCCGGCTTGTAGTCGAAGTTCAGCCCGAAGCCGGTGCGCTCGCGGGTGATCTCGTAGTCGCGCTGCTCGAGTTCTTCCAGCCGCGCGCCGTCGTCGGCGAAGTCCCACTTGCCGCCGGTCTCGACGTTGTCCGAGCCGAAGTCGCGCTCCTGCCAGCTGACGGCTGCGGCGACACCGAAGTTGTCGACGCCATCGCCCAGGCTGAAGCGGTCGCTGATGGCGCCGGAGAATTTCGGGCTGGTCTTGTCGACGTTGTCGTCATAGCTGCCCTCGCCGCTGAGGCTGTAGAACAGCCCGTCATGGTCGAAGGCCGACAGGCTCTGTACCTCGATGGTGCCGCCCAGGGAATTGGCATCCATGTCCGGCGTCAGCGTCTTGACCACCGACAGCGACTGCACAAGCTCCGATGGCAGCACGTCGAGCGCCACGGCACGGCGATCGCTCTCCGGCGATGGGACCAGGGTGCCGTTGATGGTGACGCTATTCAGATCCGGCGCGATGCCGCGCACGCTGACGAAACGCCCTTCGCCTTGGTCGCGCTCGACCGAGATGCCCGGAATGCGCTGCAGCGCCTCGGCGGCGTTGTCGTCCGGCAGCTGGCCGATGCCGTCTGCATGCACCACGCTCTTCACGCTGTCGGAATTGCGCTGGTCCTTCAGTGCTTCGTCGATGCTGACCGCCTGGCCGATGACTTCGACGTGCTCCATGACAAGCGGCCCCTCGGCCCACGCCGAACCGGCGCTGACGGCCAGGGCCAGCAGGCTGATGCGGAATCCTGCATGGCGGATGCCGCTGCGGTATGTGCTCATGAACAATCCCCCGAACGGTGTTTACCGGGTCCATCCCGGAACTGCAGCGGACGGTAGGTGGGGGATATGGCGGTTCTGTGACAGGAGGTTCGGGGAGGGCTTGGAACAGGGGGTTTTCGGGGATTTTGCGAGCGGGATTGAGCTGATATGACCTGTTTTTAGCGGTATGGATACGAGTTGCCTATCTCAGACACGCTGGGATCAAGTTGTGGGGACCAACCCATTTTTCGGGAGGTCCGATCCATCTGTTTCGCGCTGCTGCGCGAGTTCCTTTTGGCAGTCGCCCGGATGGCCGGCCCCGCCAAAAGGAACCAAAAAGTCTTGCCCCTACATCCGGGTCTCGCTACGCGAGACTTCCCTCATTCCACCGCTTCTCCGAGGGTCACCGTGCAAGGGCCATCCATGGCCCTTTACGGGGGGACGCCTAGTTCTCTCGCGGCATCCATGCCGCTCGCTCCCCTACGCAACGATTCCATTCGGCCTCCTGAAAGGGGCATTCGGTATTGCCTGGTGGTCTGTGCAAGTACATGCAGAGCTACCCCCTTTGGGGTGGACAGCGCCTAGAAATGCTTCACCTACGTAACGCAGAGCTCCAAAGCACGGCTCTTATGCTCGTAGGACCGCTCATTGTTCTGCTTGCACTGCCTCCCAGGCGACATCCAATCGCCCCTTCAGAAGGGTGAACGGAGCCGTCGTGCAGAGGGCGAGCGGCATGGATGCCGCGAGAGCCGTAAAGGGCCATGGATGGCCCTTGTACGGCGACCCTCGGAACGGCGGCGTAGAGAACGAACCCCGGCGCAGCCGGGGCCGGATGCAGGGGCAAGCGTTTTTGCCTACTTTTTCCGCGACTGGAAAAAGTAGGTCGCCCAGCAGGGCGAAACCCAGCTATCAAGCAACTCCCTAATTCGTCTGACGCCCCAAAAGATTAAAAACCCCCTGAGCCAATTCAACCCCCACCCCATTCATCCAACCGTCACATCCATCTGTTTCCGTGCCCTCACGCACTGGCGCGAATCCTCGCCACGGAGACCCGATGAAATCCCTCCTCAAACTCCACACCCTCACCCTCCTCGGCCTCGCCCTGGCCGCCAACGTCGGCCTGCAGCTGCTCCTCGCCGTCGGCCAGCTCAAATCCTGGGGCGAGATCGACTGGATGGACGTGGTCGGCGAAGGCGGTTGCGCCGCCCTCGCCCTCGCCTGGCTGATCATGCTGCTGCACAGCCGCCCGGCCGGCCGGGTGACGCGGTTGCTGGCGCTGGGGCTGGCCTGCATCTGCTTTTCCTGGTGGATGGACCTGCTCGATGAGTTCATCCAGATCCCCGCCAACATCGCCTGGGACAATTGGCTGGAAACCGCGCCCATGCCGGTCGGCCTGATCCTGCTGACCTTCGGCATCTACCACCTGAACCAGGAACAGCGCGCCATCAACGCGCAGATGCACAAGCGCGAGCGACTGTTTCGCGAGCATCGCCTGTTCGACAACCTGACCCCGCTTGGCACTGCCGAGTACCTGCGTCGGCAATTGGACTCGGCCCTGCGCCAGGCCGCCGACGGGCAAAGGCCGCTGTCGCTGCTGGCGGTGGATCTCGACGAGTTCAGTCGGGTCAACCAGCGCTACGGCCAGGAAGAAGGCGACCTCGTGTTGCAGGCCGTGGCGCAGTTGCTGGTGCTCAACCTGCGCCATCAGGACCTGCTCTGCCGCCTCGCCGGGGATCGCTTCGTCGTGCTGCTGCCCGATACCGCCGAGCAACAGGCGCGGCCGCTCGCCGAGGAGTTGCAGACCGCCGTCGCCAGCCTCGCGCACAAGACGCGCCAGCACGGCGAACGCCTGCATCTGCGCGCCAGTACCGCAGTGGTAATGGCCTTCGACGACGATGCCGAGCAGTTGCTCAAACGCCTCAACCTCGGTTTGGCCAAGGCCAAGCAGTCACTGCCACGCTGCGCCTGAGGCGACCATGGAAAGCCCGCTACGCTGGTACGAATGGGACACCCGCTTCATCGCCGCGCACCACCAGCCGGCGGTGTTGCTCGATCTGGCGCTCTCGCGCGGTATCGACAGCCATGCGCTGCTGCGCGGCAGCGGGCTGTTCTACGAGGACGTCGCCAGCGGCCGCGCCCGCGTCAGCCCGGAGCAGCTGCTGACGCTCATCGGCAACACCGAACGCTTGTTAGGTGCTGCGGACAGCAGCTTTCTGTTCGGCCAGCGCTTGCTGCCCGGGCACTACGGCGATGCCAGCCTTGCCTTGGCCAACGCCGGCAACCTCGAACAGGCGCTGGAGCGGCTTTGCCAGTTCCGCGCCCTGCTCTGCCCGCTGCTGGCGCCAAGGCTGCTGCTGGATGAACAGCAGCTGCACATCTACTGGCTGGACAACGGCAGCGCCGGCCGCCACCAACGGTTTCTCATCGAGGCGCATCTGACCGCCATCGTCGCGCTGTGCAAGCGCGGCAGCGGTCTGCGCCTGCCGTGGCGCTTCCAGTTCGCCTACCCGCAGCCGCGCCATGTCGAGCAGTACTGGGTGCACCTGGGTGACGCGCTGCAGTTCGACCGCCACCTGACCCTGCTCAGCCTGCCTCGCGAGTACCTGCATCAGCCCTGGCCGGATGCTTCGGCCACGGTAGGCCAGGTCGCGCAGCAGGCCAGCCAGCAGCAGATCGATGCGCTGGAAGGCCCCTGTGCGTTTCTCGATGCGTTCTACCAATACCTGCATGACAACATCCGCGAGCCGCTGAACCTGGAGCGCGTCGCGCTGGCGTTCGCCATGAGCCCGGCGACGCTCAAGCGCAAGCTGGCCAAGCACGGCACGCACTTTCAGGAACAGCTCGATCTGGTGCGCACGCACGTCGCGCTCTACCTCTATCAGGCCCGCGGCCTCGGCAATGAGGCCGTGGCGCGGCACCTCGGCTTCAACGACACCACCAACTTCCGCCGCGCCTTCAAACGCTGGACCGGCGTGGTGCCCAGCGGGCTGCAGCCGCTGTTCGACGCCCCCTGACGGCGTGCTAAGGTGCCGTCCGCATTACCTTCGAGGCGAGCGGGCATGGATATCAAGCAGCTGAAGTTTCTCGTGGCGCTGGATGAAACACGTCATTTTGGTCAGGCGGCGGCGCGCTGCCATGTCACCCAGCCGACGCTGTCGATGCGCCTGCGCGGCCTGGAAGACGAACTCGGCCTGCAACTGGTAATCCGCAGCCAGCGCTTCGAAGGCTTCACCGCCGAAGGCGAACGCATCCTGGCCTGGGCGCGCAGCCTGCTCGCCGCACAGGACGGTCTGCTGGCCGAAGCCGCCTCCTGCCGTGGCCAGCTGGTCGGCACCTTGCGCCTGGGCGTGGTGCCGCTGGCCGGTTTCGACCCGATGCAATTGGTGCAGGCCTTCGGCGAGCGCCACCCGAATCTGCGCTTCGAGTTGTTCGCGTTGAGCAGCGATCAGATTCTCGAACGGCTCAATCGCAATCTGCTGGACCTGGGCCTGTCCTATCTGGAGCGGCTGGATGACGCGCACTTCACCAGCCTGCCGCTCGGCGGAACCCGCATGGGGCTGTTGCATGACGAGCGCCATTTTCGCTTCGACGCGCCATCGCTGCGCTGGGAAGCGCTCGCCGATCTTCCGCTAGGTCTTTTGACCGGCGGCATGCACTTTCGCCAGTCCATCGACCACGCACTGCGTAGCCGTGGCCTGAGCCTGGCACCGCGGCTGCAGACGGATGCCGTGCACCATCTGCTGCAGGCCGTAGGGGCCGGACTGTGTTGCGCAATCATGCCGCTGGATAGCGGCCTCGAAGCACTGGATAGCCGGCTGACGCTGACGCCTATCGACAATGCCAGCACTCTGGCGCCGCTGGGGCTGATCCTGCGGCGCGACTCGCCGCGATCCGCACTGGGCGAGGCCTGTTTCAACGAGGCCCGCGAACTGTTGCAGCGGCAAAAAAACGACATCACCTGACGGGCGATCGATACGCTCGATCACCCTATCGAACATAGCGATTGGACGATCCATCCCTGCGCTCCTAGGCTCCCTGCGTCGACCTGTCACAGGCCATCGCCATGCAATACGCCACCCTCAATGCCCCAAGCGCCAACGCTCCGGATCTCGGCGCGGCGCCCTTGGCTGACGAATGCGCCCTGGCCATCAGCTACAACGGCCTCAATCAGGCCGTGATGATGGTGACGCCGCTGGATCTGGAAGACTTCGTTATCGGCTTCAGCCTGAGCGCCGGCTTGATCGAGCGCATCGATGATCTACGCGACTTGCGTTTGCGGGGCGATGGCAGTGCGCAGCATGCCGAAGTGCAGGTAAGCCCGCGGGCGTTCTGGCACATCAAGCAGCAACGGCGGCAGTTGGCCGGCCACAGCGGTTGTGGTCTGTGCGGTGTGCAGGCGCTGGAGCAGGCATTGCCGCAGCTCGCACCACTTTCGCCAATCGATCTGCCGCCCGAAGGGCATTTCCACGATCTGCGCCAGCGCATCGCCAACGCCCAGCTGCTGGCTCGCGACAGCGGTGCACTGCACGCGGCACTGTATGTCGACGGCAACGGAGAGATCGCCCTGTGCCGCGAGGACATCGGCCGGCACAACGCCCTGGACAAGCTGATCGGTGCGCTGACGCTGCAGCGCCGTACCGCGAGCGAAGGCTTCGTCGTGGTCACCAGCCGCTGCAGCCTGGAGCTGATCCACAAGGCCGTGCGCGCCGGCATCGGCACGCTGGTCAGTCTGTCCGCGCCGACCCACCTGACCGTCGAGTGGGCGCGTCGGCATCACCTCAACCTCATTCACCTGCCCCACCACAGCGCGCCACGGGTCTACAGCCCGGCACCTGCGCTGCCCGAACAGAACGGATGCCAACCATGAGCCGCACGTCCCGCTTCCATCCCGCCACCCGTTTCCAGCCCTACGCCGGCCCGGCAGGCGGCTGGGGCGCGCTGCGCAGCGTGGCCAGCGCCTGGCTCGGCAGCGGCAACGCGCTGAAGAACATCCGCGCGATGCTGCGCACCAACCAGAACGGCGGCTTCGACTGCCCCGGCTGCGCCTGGGGTGATTCGCCGGAGGCCGGTGCGGTGAAGTTCTGCGAAAACGGCGCCAAGGCAGTGAACTGGGAAGCGACGCGGCGTCTGGTGGATGCCGCCTTCTTCGCCCGCCACAGCGTCAGCCAGTTACGCGAGCAGAGTGATTACTGGCTCGAATACCAGGGCCGCCTGAGCGAACCGGTCCGTTACGACGCCGCCAGCGACCGCTACCTGCCGATCAGCTGGGACGATGCCTTTGCGCTGATCGCCCATCACCTGAACGGCCTGGACAGCCCGCACCAGGCAGCCTTCTACACTTCCGGTCGGGCCAGCAACGAAGCGGCCTATCTCTACCAGCTGTTCGGTCGCAGCTTCGGCACCAACAATTTTCCCGACTGCTCGAACATGTGCCACGAGGCCAGCGGCGTCGCCCTGACCGAATCCATCGGCGTCGGCAAGGGCACGGTGACGCTGGAGGATTTCGATCACGCCGATGCGATCTTCGTCCTCGGCCAGAACCCCGGCACCAACCATCCGCGCATGCTCGAACCATTGCGTCAGGCTGTGGAGCGCGGCGCTCAGGTGGTCTGCTTCAATCCATTGCGCGAGCGCGGGCTGGAACGCTTCCAGCACCCGCAGAAGCCCATCGAGATGCTCGCCAACCAGGACGCGCCGACTCACAGCGCCTACTTGCGGCCCAATCTCGGTGGCGATCTCGCGGTGCTGCGCGGCATCGCCAAGTACCTGCTGCAATGGGAGCAGGAAGCCCAGGGCAGCGGCGCGCCGGCGGTGTTCGATCACGCGTTTCTGGCTGAGCACAGCCACGGACTGGACGCCTATCTGGCCGAGGTCGAAGCCACGCCCTGGGCGCTGATCGAGCAGCAGTCGGGGCTCGGCCGCGAAACCATTCGCCACGCCGCCGCGATCTACCGCAACGCCGAAAGGGCCATCGTCTGCTGGGCGATGGGTATCACCCAGCACCGTCACTCGGTGGCGACCATCCAGGAGATCGCCAACCTGCTGCTGTTGCGCGGCAACATCGGCAAGCCCGGTACCGGCGCCTGCCCAGTGCGCGGCCACAGCAACGTACAGGGCGACCGCACCATGGGCATCAACGAGCGGCCGCCGCTTGCGCTGCTCGACGCACTGCAACGCCAGTTCGACCTGCCGATGCCGCGCCAGCACGGCTACAACACCGTGGAATGCATCCAGGCCATGCTCGCCGGGCAGGTCAAGGTATTCATCGGTCTGGGCGGCAACTTCGCCCAGGCCACGCCGGACACCCCGCGCTCCCAGCAGGCGCTGCGCAACTGCGCGCTGACCGTACAGATCAGCACCAAGCTCAACCGCAGCCACCTGACCATGGGCCGCGACGCGCTGATCCTGCCTTGCCTCGGTCGCACCGACATCGACCGCCAGGCCTGCGGCCCGCAGGCAGTCACTGTGGAAGATTCGTTCAGCATGATCCACGCCTCGCGCGGCCAGCTCGAGCCCGCGTCCGCCGAGATGCGTTCGGAGCCAGCCATCGTCGCCGGCATCGCCGCCGCCACGCTGGGCAAGCGCCCGGTGGACTGGCTCTGGCTGGTGGAGGACTACGCCCGTATCCGCGAGCTAATCGCGGCGACCATCCCGGGTTTCGCCGGCTTCGACCACCGCCTGCACCGTCCTGGTGGCTTCTACCTCGGCAACAACGCTGCCCGGCGCGAATGGAATACGGCCAGCGGCCGAGCCGAGTTCAAGGCGCACCCGTTGCCGGCCGATCTGCTACCCGAGCAGGCCCGCCACGACGGCGTGGAGGCCGACCTGATCCTGCAGACGCTGCGCTCCCACGATCAGTACAACACCACGCTCTATGGTCTGGATGATCGCTATCGTGGGGTGAAAGGCATGCGCGATGTGGTGTTCGTCAATCCCGCCGACATCCAGCGGCTGGGCCTGGAAGCCGGGCAGCAGGTCGATCTGCTCTCGCTGTGGGACGATGGCATCGAGCGCCGCGTGCGCGGTTTCACCCTGCTCGCCTACGACACCCCGCTCGGCCAGGCCGCCGCCTATTACCCGGAAACCAACCCGCTGGTGCCGCTGGAGAGCTTTGGCGACCGCAGCCACACGCCGACTTCGAAATTCATCGCGATTCGCGTGCTGCCGAACACGCAGAAGACCGAGCAGCCGCTGATCGCCAGCGGGCAATGACGCTCATTCGAAGCGGCTGGAGTCGTCGCGATCGTGCTGGTAGCGCCGGTTGAGCGGAAACGCTGGCAACCAGCCTTCGCGGCGCACGGTCCAGCATTCGTAGGTCGGCCTCAGTTGGTCGGGTGCATCCAGGGCGCCGAGATGCACCTCGATTTCATCTGCGAGGCGGGAAAAAACCGACGAGCCACAGCGCGGGCAGAAATGCCGTCCGGCATATTCGGCCGTATCGCCCTCGACGGTTACCGCATCCTGCGGGAACACCGCAGCCGCATAGAACAGCGCGCCATGATGTTTGCGGCAGTCCAGGCAATGACAGATCCCGACGCGATAAGGCTGCCCCGCCGTCACGATCCGCAGGTTGCCGCACAGGCAGCCCCCAGTTAATGAATTCACGTTCGGCGTCCTCTAATTCAACGAAAGGAAGCAGCGAGCCCAGCTTATCGATCACTGAAGCGCAGGTTCGACCGCCCGAAAAGCGTAGTCGCCTCTCGGCTGCCGCACTAAAGGAGCTCGTAGCCCCAGGCCTCAGCTTCGCTTGCGCCCCTGGCCGGCGAAACGCTGGATGTCATGGGTCGGGCCCGAAACGATCAGCAGATCACCCGGCAGCACCTGGGTGCTGGGCGTCGCATGCTGAAAATCCTCATTGGCGCGCTTGAGGCCCACGACGGTCACGCCGAACTTCTCGCGCACCCCGGCCGCGGCGAGCGTCGCGTTATGAACGCGTTCCGGCGCATGGATCTTGGCGATGGCGAAACCGTCGTCGAACTCGATGAAATCCACCATCCGCCCGGAGATCAGATGGGCGACCCGCTCGCCCATATCCGCCTCGGGATAGACCACATGGTGCGCGCCGATCCGCGTCGCGATCTGTCCGTGCTCGGCGGTCAGCGCCTTGACCCAGATGTCTTTGATGCCCAGCTCGGTCAGCGCCATGATGGTCATCAGGCTTGCCGCCATGTCGGAGCCGATGCCGACGATCGCGTGGGGAAAATCGGCGACGCCGAGCTGCCGCAGCGCCATGACATTGGTGGAATCGGCCTGCACCGCATGGGTCAGCAGGTCGGCCCAGGTGTGCACCGGCTCCGCCGCCTGATCGATACCCATCACATCGTGACCCAGGCGAGTCAATGAGCGCGCCACCGAACTGCCGAACCGCCCCAGCCCGATGACCACCACGCTGTCGCCTTTAGAGAACGAAAACTGCTCTGAAAACAACAATTTAGCCAACAATTGGGTGTTCCTCCGGATAGCGGTATGGCATGCGGTGCTCGCCCAGTGCGAGGGAAGCGGCCAGCGTGATGGTGCCGACCCGACCGACATACATCAGTAGGGTCAGCATGAGCTGACTGGTTTCCGGCAGGTCCGCGGTAATGCCGGTGGACAGGCCGACCGTGCCGAATGCCGAAATGACTTCGAAGATGACCTGATCGGTCGGGATATCGGTGTCGCGCAGGATGACCAGCGTACCCAGCACCACCAGCGCGCTACCCAGCACGAGCACGGTTATGGCCTGGCGCTGCGCCGAACTGCCGACCCGACGGCCGAACACCTCGACGTCGGGCCGGCCGCGAATCTCGGCGATCACCATCAGCGCCAGGATGGCCACTGTTCCGACCTTGACCCCGCCCGCGGTACCGGCACTGCCACCGCCAATGAACATCAGAAAATAGTGCAGCGCCCAGCTCTCGTGGGTCAGCGCGCCGATGTCGATGGCATTGAAGCCGGCTGTACGCGCCGAGACGGAAACGAAGGCCGCCGAGAGCATCTTGTCCGCCCAGGCCATCGGGCCGAGCGTGCCCGGGTTGGACCACTCGAACAGCAACACGGCCAGGAAGCCGCCTGCCAGCAATACCCCAGTCCCGGACAGCGTCAGCTTGGTGTGCAGCGACCAATGCCGCGGATCGGTCCACTTGCTGCGCAGATCGTAGAGCACCGGAAAGCCGATCCCGCCGATCACGATGGCGCTCATCACCGGGGTCAGGATCAGCGCATCGGTGGCATAGCGGACCAGGCCGTCGCCGTGAATCGAGAACCCGGCGTTGTTGAATGCCGACACCGCGTGGAACAGCCCGCTCCAGGCTGCATCGCCCCAGGCGAGACCGTAGGTCAGATGCAAACGCAGGGTGAGCAGCAGCATCACCGCCAGCTCCATTACCAGCGTCACCACCAAAACAAGCTTCGCCACGCTGGTGATGTCACCCAGCCCCAGCACGTGGGATTCGGCCTGGGCGATCAGCTTGGTTCGCAGGTGAAACGAGCGGTTGACCAGCAACCCAAGCAGCGTGGCCAGGGTCATCATGCCGAAACCGCCGAGCTGGAACAGCAGCATGATCACCACCTGGCCGAAAGTGGACCAATAGGTGCCGGTGTCGACCACCACCAGACCGGTAACGCTGACCGCTGAGACGGCGGTGAAGAAGGCGGTGATCCACGGCGCCGACTCGCCCTGGGCTTGGGCAGCGGGCAATGACAGCAACGCTGTACCGCAGAGAATGGCGAAGAGAAAAACGAGCGAGACAACCCTGCCTGGGTGCAGCAGTGATTTCATTCGACCCACACTGACGGATCCGAAGAGTGAGAGCCGCCGGAATCGGCGGGCCTGAAAACAGGCCGAGAGGCTAGGCGCATTGCCCGGATACTTCAACTAGCGAGGGGAAAAAGAGAACGCGATTCAAGCGCCTAGTCTTTCATCATCTCGAGCACCCGGGCAGCGAGCACATCTATCGAGAATGGCTTGGTCAGTACCTGCATACCGGCACCGAGCGAGCTGTTGCCCAACGCGGCGCTCTCGGCATAACCGGTGATGAACAGCGTCTTCAGGCCGGGCCGCACCTGGCGACCGGCATCGGCCATTTGCCGGCCGTTCATCCCACCGGGCAGGCCGACATCGGTGATCAGCAGGTCGATGCTCACATCCGACTGCAGCAGCTTCAGCCCGGCCACGCTGTCCGATGCTTCGATCAG
The DNA here is from genome assembly GCF_032106285.1 of Stutzerimonas kunmingensis. Classification (GTDB taxonomy): domain Bacteria; phylum Pseudomonadota; class Gammaproteobacteria; order Pseudomonadales; family Pseudomonadaceae; genus Stutzerimonas; species Stutzerimonas kunmingensis_B. The sequence continues at coordinate 111,346 of NZ_DAMCPO010000006.1, read as the reverse complement.
CGTGTAGCCGAGGTCGCCCAGCACATCCATCAGCAGCAGGCGCACGGTCGGCTCGTCGTCGACGATCAGAATGGTGCCGCAGGCGCCCGCAAGCGCTGTCGCGGAGTTGCTTTGCGCCAAGGTGCCGGTCCCGGCATTGCCGTGGTAGCGCGGCAGGTAGATGCACATCGAGGTTCCGCGACCGACCTCGGAATCGATGCGCACCTGCCCGCCGGACTGTTTGGCGAATCCGTAGATCATCGAAAGCCCCAGCCCGGTGCCTTCGCCAATCGGTTTGGTGGTGAAGAACGGGTCGAACGCTTTTGCAATCACGCTGGGCGTCATGCCGGTCCCTGTGTCGGTGACGGACAGCGACAGATACTCGCCGGCGGGCAGGTCATAGACCTGCGCCATCTCCGGGCCGAGCACGCGGTTGGCGGTCTCGATGGTGATCCGACCGCCGTCGGGCATCGCGTCGCGCGAGTTGATGCAGAGATTGAGGATCGCGTTCTCCAGCTGACTGGCATCGACCGACGCCGGCCAGAGGTCAGGCGCGCTTATGGTTTCGAGGAGGATGCTCGGCCCAACCGTGCGCTGGATCAGCTCGATCATGCCGTCCATCAGCATGTTGACGTCCACCGGCCGCGGGTCGAGGGTCTGACGGCGGGAGAAGGCGAGCAGCCGATGAGTCAGCGCCGCGGCACGCCTGGCGGCGCCCTGCGCGGCCGACATGTACTTATCGATGTCGTCCAGCCGCCCCTGGGAAATCCGCACGTTCATCAGTTCCAGCGCGCCACTGATGCCAGCCAGCAAGTTGTTGAAGTCATGGGCGAGACCGCCGGTCAGCTGGCCGACCGCTTCCATCTTCTGCGACTGACGCAATTTCTCCTCGGCCTGGATCAGCTCCGCTGTCCGCTCAGCCACGCGCTGTTCCAGCGTGTCGTTGAGTGCACGCAGCGCAGCGGTGGCGCGATCCCGCTCCGCCTCGATGGAGCGCCGGTCCTCGACGTCGATCAAGACGCCGGGAAAGCTCAACGGCGTTCCGTCCTCGGCATGATCGACGCGCCCGTTGGCCTCAAGCCAGTAGAACCTTCCATCAGCGCGGCGCACACGGTACTGGTGCGCATAGGCACCACCGCGGGCGATGACTTCTTCGATCGCTGCGATCAGTCCGTCCCGGTCCTCAGGGTGCACCGTTGCGATGATCTGCTCGAGGCTAAGCCCGTCACGATCAAGGGTGGGATCGAGGCCGAAGGCGTTCGCAAAGCCCTCATCCACGGTGAAGCGGTCGGTCGGCAGATGCCAGTTCCAGGTACCGATGATCGCGCCTGCCTCCAGGGCCAGCTGGACGCGCTGCACGTTCTCGCGTGCGAGGGCTTCGCTGATCCGAAGCCGCTCTTCGGCGTTTCTGCGCTCGGTGACGTCGTTGAAGAGAATGGCGATTCGCCGCTCGGCGGGATCGCCGACGCGGACGGCGCGAACATCGAACCAGCGTTCGAACGCTTCAGCATAGTTCTCGAAATTGGCCGGCTCACCGGTCTTGGCGACGTGGCCATAGGCTTCGAACCAGAACTGCTCCAGGTCCGGCGCGAACTCGGTGACCCATTTACCGCGCAGGTCTACGCCGGCCTGGCGCTCGAATGCAGGATTGGCCTCGAGGAAGCAGTAATCCACGGGATTGTCGTCGGCGTCGAACTTGACCTGAACGATGGCGAATGCCGCCTCGATGGTCTCCAGAATGGTGCTGAAGCGTTCCTCACTCTGGCGCAAGGCCGCCTCGGCAGCGCGCATGCGCGTCAGGTCGAGCATCGCGCCAATCATCCGCACGGCCTGGCCGTGAACGTCACGAATCACATGACCGCGGTCGAGGATATCCGCGTAGGAGCCATCCAGACGGCGAAAGCGGTACTCGTCGGTCCAGGTCACCTCGCTGCCATCGATGACCGCATGAATAGACCGATGAATACGTGCACGGTCATCCGGATGGATATGCGCCAGCCACCAATCACCGGAGCTGTCGACGTTTGCCAGCGGATGGCCGTACGCCTGCTCCAGCGCGTCATTCCACAACACGTGATTGTTGAGCAGATCCCAATCCCAGACCGCATCGTTGGTCGCCTTCGCGGCCAGCCGATAGCGCACCTGGGTGTCTTCCATGGCGAGGCCCGCAAGGTGCTCGCTGGTGCGGTCACGCAGGATTTTCATGAAGCCGAGGTGTGCACCGTTTTCGTCATGGATCGGCGAGAGTTCGCCCGCTGCCCAGAACTGCTGACCGTCCTTGCGCAGGTGCCAGCGCTCGTCCAGAGCGCGGCCCTCACGTAGCGCGCTCTGCATCTCTTCGCCGAGCCAGTCGCAGGCCCGATCGGCTGGCGTGAAGAACCGCTCGGCGCTTTGCCCGCGCATCTCGTCTGCGGTCCAGCCCATTACCTGCTCGGCGCCGGCGTTCCAGTCGGTGATGATGCCAGCGGTGTCGGTCAGGATGATGGCGAAGTCGATCGCGCTCTCGAATATCGCGCGCTGTCGTGCCTCGCTGCCAGCCAGTGCCAGAAGGCTGGCATGCAGCGTTTCGGGGAGATGTTTGGAGGCACCCAACTGTGCGGGTGTCGGGCGCTGACGATGCTGCTCGCGGGCGGGCTGACTATCACGGTGAACTTGAGATAGGGCCGGATCCGGATCGATTCCAGCCCGGTCCAGAACCGTGCGCAGGCGCGCCACCTCAGCCACCAGCTCCTCTCGGGTCAGATTTTCCAGAGCTATTTCCACTATGCATCGTGATGAATGGGCGGGCGGTAATCCCGCAGCGTGCTGCAGGTCATAAAAGCAGAAACCGCCAGGCTTTGCACTTGCAGCTGCCCAGGCGGTTGCACGAAATCAAGCGGCCTGGCTCGCCGAACTGTGGCGCCCCAGGTGCATCATTTCCGCCAGGACCCTGCTCTGCCCAGATGGGCACCGCACGCGCGGCGGTCGCCGTCGAGCACTGAATCGATTTGATACAAAGCGGTCCAAAATGCGGGCTCTATTACGGATTGCCTTGCAGCTATGCTCGCGCACCCGCCAGACGCGGGATCGTCGTCACTCACGCTAGAGATCCATATGGAATCGCTTATCCAGCTCTTCTCCGAACCCACCACCTGGGTTGCCCTGGCAACCTTGATCGCCATGGAGGTGGTTCTCGGCATCGACAACCTGATCTTCATTTCGATTCTGACGAACAAGCTTCCGGAACATCAGCGTGAGCGCGCGAGGCGCATCGGCATCAGCCTGGCGCTGGTCCTGAGACTAGGCCTGCTCGGCACGGTGGCCTGGATCGTTCAGCTCACCGAGCCGGTCATCGAACTATTCGGCAATGCGTTTTCCTGGAAGGACATGATTCTGATCGCCGGCGGCCTGTTCCTGCTCTGGAAAGCCACCAAGGAGATTCACCACAGTGTCGACCCGACACCCGGCGGCGACATGTTCGAAGGCAAGCAGCTCGACAATGCCGTCACGATGGGCTTCAGCGCCGCGATTGCGCAGATATTGCTGCTCGACCTGGTGTTCTCGGTGGACAGCATCATCACTGCGGTGGGTATGACCGATCATGTCGCGATCATGGTCATTGCCGTGGTCGTCGCGGTAACCGTGATGCTCCTGGCGGCGAACCCCCTGGCCAAATTCATCAACGAGAACCCGACCGTCGTGATGCTCGCGCTCGGCTTCCTGCTGATGATCGGCATGACCCTCATCGCCGAGGGCTTCGGTGCCCACGTACCAAAGGGCTACGTGTATGCCGCCATGGCGTTCTCCGCCGGAGTCGAGATGCTGAACATGATGGCCCGGCGCGCACGGCAGAAGCAGCTCGGTCTCGCTCAACAGCAATCGAAATAAACTGACGGTGGGCCTGCATCAGCGAACAGGAGTCACGCTGGAGCAGGCCCGCCGCGCCGAAGCTCTCATAGCCATGCCGGCATAGAGACCGGCCCGGTATCACACTCTCTGTTTCGAACCACCTGCGGCATGCAACGACTACGGTCACAGAGTATGCCGCCCTTCATCACGCAGTCATCAATCCGACAAAAAGTGCCTGAACTTTTGCCAGGAGGGACTGTCAGTCAGCTGATGCACCCTACGGAGCGCCTGCGTTTTCGTGCCGTTTGCACGTCGGCCTCCGGCCCGTGGCTGCCACCGACTCCGGCCACGTTCAGCGTGCTTCTCGCTGCCTCCGAGCCTGCGTCTCGCGCGCCAGACAAGCCGACCTCACTACCCTCACGCTTGGGTCCTATTCTTCCAATAACGCGAATTTTTCATGTCCATATCTCTTCATCTTTTTGCCTTGCTCTCCCGGTTCAGCTTTTCCCAGCCGCGCCAAGTCATCGGCGCCAGTCTGTTCGGCGCCCTGCTCATTGCAGGGCCTGTGGATGCCCAGGAATCGTCCGATAACGCGCGCTGGGTCAGCGACAGCCTGAACACCTACGTGCGCAGCGGCCCCACCGACGGCTATCGCATCGTCGGCACGCTGACCTCAGGGCAGAAGGTCGAGCTGATCAGCACCCAGGGCGATTACAGCCAGGTACGCTCGGAGTCCGGCAGCAACGTCTGGATTCCCAGCAAGGAACTGCAAGACGTTCCCGGCCAGGCCGAGCGCCTGCCGCAGCTTGAACAGCAAGTCGCCGAACTCAGCGAGGAACTCAAGACCATCGACGATAGTTGGAAGGTGCGCGTGCAAGGCATGCAGGAAACCCTGGACTCGCGCAAAGCTCTGATCGACGAACTCGACGCCCGCCGCATCGCCCTCGAGGCGGAGCTGACCGAAGCACAGTCCGAACTGCGTACGACCCAGGCGCGGCTCGGCGACGAGAACAAGCAGGTGCTCATGCAGTACATGGTCTATGGCGGCAGCATCGCCGGTGCTGGGCTGCTGGTGGGCCTGATCCTGCCAATGCTCACCCGCGGCCGTAAGCGTAACGATCGCTGGTTCTGACTCGATCAGCCGATGAGGGCTGCCGCTGTGTAGTAGAGCGCTGCACCGAACAGCATGCTGCCAACCAGACCGACTCGGCCGCTGATGGCGAGCAGAGCGACACCCAATAGTGACGTCGCAGCAGCAGCCGGTGCAGCGCTGATTTCGCTGTATGCGACGTAGACTGCGAGATTGATGAACACCGCGGTCGGCAGGATCTGCCCGACGATGCGTAGACCGCCCGCGCCGAGCGGCATGCTGACGAATACTGGCACGACTCTGACCAATAAGCTGGTGATCAGCAGCGCGGCGGTGGCAATCAGGACCGCCCCGTTCATGCTCTGACTCCGTTCAATAGCAAGGCTACGAGCAATACGCCGGGGATCCAGAAGTACACAGGACCAAGCGTCAGGATCAGTCCGAGGGAAGCTGCGGCACAAAGAAAGATCAAAGCTGCCCCGGCGACCTGATGGCGCCGAATGTGCGCTCGCCGTGCCTTCAGCTGCGACAAGGCGAGGTAAAACAACACAGCGCTCGCCGGAAATCCGAGGTTGAAATCGTTGCTGAGCCAATCTTCAGGCAGAACCCCACCGATCACAGCGCCAAAGGCTCCTGCCAGTACCCAGGTTAGAAATATCGCGCTGCGTATCTGCAGCATCCGGTTGATCGGCTCGTCGTCCCGTTCACAGGCATAGGCTTCGTCGCCTAGCATGTGCGCACTGCAGGCGCGCGCGAATGCAGATCGAGGCATCCGTCCTATAGTCGAGATCGCCATCGGCAGGTAACGACAATTGATCGATGCAGTTACAAGCAGCAGCGTAAAGAACCCCGTGCCACTTTCGGACAGCGGCAATGCTGCAAACTGCCCGCTGCCAGTGAAACCTAGCAAGCCGAGCAGCAAAACATCTAGTACCGACCAGCCGGACCGTGCGGCAAGCACGCCGAACAGCATGGCAACCGGCATGACCGACAATGCCGCCGGAAGGGCCTGTTTCAAAGCGCTGCCGGTTACGAGCGGCGCCGCCGGGTCCGCGTTCTCTACTATTTCTGACAATTACTCCACTCCGAGCTGCGCGATGACATGCCCTGCGAAGTGTGAGTAGTGCCGCCGAAGGATTCTTGTACGATCGTGCAACCGCGCGCTGACTTCAGCTCAGCCGCATCAGCCGTGCCCAGTGTGCAGGGGTAAGTCCATAGGCTTGTTTGAAGTGGCGACTCATGTGGCTCTGGTCGTTAAACCCCGAAACGAGTGCCGCGTCGGCCACTGATATCCCGTTCGAAAGCAACCGCCGAACATGATCTAGGCGACGTAACGTCAGGTAGCGGTATGGGCTGGTGCCATACAGGGCGCGAAAATCGCGCGACAGGTTCCAGCGATCCCGGCCGGAAACCCGCTCGAGTTCGTCAAGGCTGAGAGCTCCATCCAGATGATGGTGCATGTACTCCCGAGCCAGTTCGGCGGCGCGGAAGTCGGCTCGTCGTCGATTGACTCTTTTCCCGGCTACGACGGACATGACCTGGGCCAGGTCAAACAGCGCATCCTGCTGCTCCAACTCTTCTATCGGGTTGTCCAGGCAAGACAGCAGCGCCCAGACGACACGCCGCAAGCGTGGATCACGGGATATCCCGTCATTGATGAAAGGCAATGGCTGCCCACCGAGCGGCCCCTGCAGCATCGCAGGCTGGATATAGATTATCCGGTACCGAAAACCCGCCTCGCTCCCCGCCTCGCCGTCGTGCAACTCGTCGGGATACACCACGAAGGTATTTCCAGGGAGACTGTAGCGGGCGCTCTTGCGGTAGTTGAAACGGTGCACGCCGGCGAGCGTACAGCCGATCGCATAAGTGTCATGCCTGTGGGGAGCGTAACCGTAGCCACTGAAGTAGGCCTCAAGCCGCTCAAGGGGGCCAGGCTCGTCAGGGCGCCGTATCCAATCGTTATTGCCCTTCATTACTACTCCCAAGCCCCGAACGATGCACGTCTCACAGTAGCGGTCCACAGCTACGACGAGCAACTCACCAAGCGCCCCACCGCCTCCGCTTCAAGGCTCGTGCTTGAGCCGCTCCGTTCGTCAAACCGCCATCGCTTAAGCCGTGCGGGCGAACTATGCTTGCCGTAGAGCACTGCTAGGAAGCCAGGCACACATGGGCGCAGTATGGCGGTCCGACAATACATCCCAGGATGGGCGTAACAAGCGCGCCCCTTCCCCGAAATCATCCCGCACACCAGCTAAAGGCCGTCGCAAGACGGCACGCCGATTGGCGCTGCTCGTCGGCATTTCGCTGCTGGCAGGCGGTGGCTATCTCGGTTGGCAGGAGCTGGACAGCGCCCGATGGCAATCGCACTGGTTAAGCCGCTATGCGGCCGATCTGGATTACGCGGTCAAACCCGGGCCGAGCCCACGCATTCAGTTCCCCGAGGACGGTCCGTTCGACCGCCGCCTGGGCTACGTCGATCTGCCGCGCTTCATTCAACAGCTGTCACAGCGCAACTTCAGAATCGAGGAGCAGGCACGCTTCTCGCGGGCACTGCTGGATTACACCCACCGCGGATTCTTTCCGCCCTACCCCGAGGATTCCCAGGCCGGGTTGACCATCAACGACTGCCGCGGCGTGCCGATCTACACCAACAGCTATCCACGCCAGTATTACGAGCGCTTCGAGGACATCCCACCGCTGGTGGTGATGAGCCTGCTGTTCATCGAGGACCGTGGCCTGCTGGACGCCAGCCGCCCCCACGCCAACCCGGCGGTGGACTGGCCGCGCTTCACCAAGGCGGCGATCAGCCAGCTGGAGAAGCGCCTTGGCCTCAGCGGCCAGGCCGCCGGCGGCAGCACCCTGGCCACCCAGGTCGAGAAGTATCGGCATTCGCCCGAAGGCCGCACCGGCGATCCGCAGGAAAAGATCCGGCAGATGATCTCCGCCAGCGTGCGTACCTATCGCGAGGGCCCGCAAACCCTGGCCACCCGTCAGCGCATCGTGCGCGACTACCTAAACAGCGTGCCGCTCTCGGCGGCGCCCGGACACGGTGAAGTGCATGGCATCGCCGATGGCTTGCGACTGTGGTTCGGCGCCGACTTCCGTGAAGTCAATCGCCTGCTCGATCCACGCAGCGCCGACGAGGTCGATCCGCAGGCGCGCGGTCTGGCGCTGCGTCAGGTGCTGTCGCTGCTGATCGCACAGCGGCGTCCGTCGTACTACCTGGGTGCCGGCCGCGAGGAAATGGCAACGCTGACCGACAGTCACATCCGCCTGCTGGCCAACGGCGGCATCATCGATGCCGGCCTGCGCGACGCAGCGCTGGGCCAGCGCGTCCTCGGGCAAAGCCCGAGTCGCGACTCGGCGATCCGGCAGGTGGACGCCACCAAGGGCATCACCGTCGCGCGCATGCGCCTGGCAGGACTGCTCGGCTTGCCCCTGTATGACCTGGATCGCCTGGACCTCACCGCAAGCACGCCGCTGCAGGGTGATCTGCAGGCATAGATCAGCGAGTACCTGGTGCGCCTGGCCGATCCCGCTTTCGCCGAAACGGTCGGGCTGTTCGGTGATCGCATGCTGTCCCCGGAGAAGACCGCCGCCGTGCGTTACAGCTTCACGCTGTTCGAGCGCGGCGAGGAAGGCTTCCAGGTGCGGGTGCAGACCGACAACACCAACCAGCCGTTCGACATCAACGAGGGCAGCAAGCTGGAGCTGGGCTCGACCGCCAAGCTGCGCGTGCTGACCACCTATCTTGAGGTTATCGCCGAGCTGCACCAGCGCTACTCGGACCTCACCCCGGGCGAGCTGCGCAAGATCGACACCAAGGCCAATCTAAGCCGCTGGGCCATCGATTACCTGGCCACGCACAGCGACCGCAGCCTGGAGCGCATGCTCGACGCAGCCCTGGATCGGCGCTACTCGGCCAGCCCCGCCGAACGCTTCTTCACCGGCGCCGGCATGCACCGCTTCGGCAACTTCCGCCGTGAAGACGACGGGCGTATCCCCACCGTACGCGAATCGCTGCGCGAATCGATCAATCTGCCCTTCGTACGGCTGATGCGTGATCTGGTGAGCTACAGCACCTACGAAACCATCAACAGTGCCGAGCTGCTTGGGGACGACAAGGACCCGCGCCGCCAGGAATACCTGACCCGCTTCGCCGATCGCGAGGGCTCGGTATTCCTGCAACGTTTCTGGAAGAAGTACCGCAACAAGAGCGCCGAGCAGCGCATCGAAACCTTCCTGCAGGGCATGCGGCCGACACCGGTGCGCCTGGCGGCCGTGCATCGCTACCTGATGCCGGATGCCGAGCGGCCAATGTTCGACAGCTTTCTCAAGCAGCATCTGCCGGATGCCGATCTCAACGACAAGAAGCTGGATGCGCTCTACACCCGCTATGGCCCAGGCGCCTACAGCCTGCCCGATCAGGCCTACATCGCCCGCACGCACCCGCTGGACCTCTGGTTGCTCGGCTACCTGATCGCTCACCCGCAGGCAACGCTCTCCGAAGTGGTCGCCGACAGCCGCGCGCAGCGCCAGGAAGTCTACGGCTGGCTGTTCCGCAGCCGGCACAAGAGCGCACGCGACAGTCGGATTCGCATCATGCTGGAGGTCGAGGCCTTCACCGACATCCATCGCCGCTGGCAGCGGCTGGGCTATCCGTTCGACAACCTGGTGCCTTCGCTGGCGACCGCGCTGGGCAGCTCGGGTGATCGACCAGCCGCGCTGGCCGAGCTGATGGGCATCATCCTCAACGACGGCGTCCGCCTGCCCAGCGTGCGGATCGACAACCTGCACTTCGCCCAGGGCACGCCCTATGAAACCCGCATGGGCCTGGTCGCCGGGACCGGCAAGCGGGTGATGCCGGTCGAAGTGGCCCGCGCGCTGCAGGATGCGCTGGCCAATGTCGTCGAAGGCGGTACCGCGCGGCGTTTGCAAGGCAGTTTCGTGCAGCAGGACGGCAGCGCTTTGCGAATGGGCGGCAAGACGGGCACCGGTGACAACCGCATCCAGAGCGTCGGTGCTGGCGGCCGGCTGATCAGCTCGCTGGCGCTGAACCGCACCGCCACCTTCGTCTTCTATCTCGGGCCCAACCACTTCGGCACGCTGACGGCCTATGTACCGGGACGCGCCGCCGACAGTTTCCGTTTTACCTCGGCGCTGCCCGTGCAGACACTCAAGGGCATGGCGCCCCTCCTGCAACCCTACCTGCAAGGCCAGAACACGCTGTGCCGACCGGAAAACCTGCCGGCGCTGACCAGCGGCATGCTTTCGGCCGAAAAGTGATCCCCAACGCCCGCATCGGTGCCCTTCCCGGCGCCGATTTCGGCGCACGCACCGGCAAAAACTGGACGTAATCCGAATTCGTTTGCGACGCTTCGCCTAATAGCCTGTCGAATACCCCGGTCCTGGAACCAATCTGGAGTGCACACCTGATTGCCGAACTGATCGGCCATAACGGGAAACGTCATGATCGAAGGGATACTGCTGCTCACCACGGGACTCTTTGTGCTCGTCACACTCCTGCCGCTGTGGCGGCATCGCGCCTGGTGGGTGCGCGTATGGGAGTTTCCGCGCCTGCAGCTCGGCGCGCTGCTGGTCGCCCTGCTCGTCGCTCAAGGCATGCTGCTCGACTACAGCCAGCCCTGGCATTACCTGATCTCTGCCCTGGCCGGCGCGTGTCTGATCTACCAGCTCGCATGGGTCGTGCCCTACACACGTCCCTGGCGCAACGAGGTTCGCCGGGCGGAGGCAGATGCCGCAGGGCCGCGCATCCGGGTGATGTCATCCAATGTGCTGGGGCCGAACCGACGGTCCGATCGGCTGCTGGCGCTGGTTCGCGAGTATCGCCCGGACGTTCTGGTGACGCTTGAATCGGACCAGTGGTGGGAAACGCAGCTCGAGCAACTCGCCGAGCACTACCCGCACAGCATCCGCTGCCCGCTGGACAACCTCTACGGCATGCATGTCTTTTCACGGCTGCCGCTGGAAGAGCCGGAGCTGTGCTTTCTGGTGGAGGACGACGTGCCCTCCATGCACGCTCGGGTGCGTGTCAGCGACGAGCTCACGGTGCGCATGCACTTCCTGCATCCCGCACCGCCCAGCCCGACCGAGAACGAGGAATCCACCGAGCGCGACGCGGAGTTGCTGGTGGTCGCCAGGAGCATCCAGGACAGCGATGACCCGATCATCGTCAGCGGCGACCTCAACGATGTCGCCTGGTCGCCCACCACGCGCCTGTTCCGCAAGATCAGCGGACTGCTCGATCCACGGGTCGGCCGCGGCATGTACAACACCTTCCATGCCCATCACTGGTTTCTGCGCTGGCCGCTTGATCACTTTTTTCACAGCGCGCATTTCCGCTTCATCCGCCTGCTGCGGCTGCCTGATATCGGCTCCGACCATTTCCCGGTGTTCATCGAGTTGCAGTACGACCCCAAGCACACTGAAGAGCAGCATGGCCTTGAAGCCGATCGCGACGACGAGCAGCAGGTCGAGGAAACCATCGACGAGGAGCCCGTCACCCCGGGCGAGGTACCGCAACCTGCGGCCGGCCCGCGACGCTGAGCCGCTGGCCCTCAGTCGGGGCTGATCGGCCTATGCTGGAACACACCCTACGCCCAGTTCAGACGAGAGAGCCCGCATGACACCTGCATCCGAACGCCCAGCCATCACCCCGGAAACCCTGCGCCAGCTCGCCTTCGACCAGTCCATCCGCTGGACCAGCCAGAACGACGACCTGTGGCAGCTGATCGATAACGACCTGTGGCAGCTCACGCGCAATCCCAGCATGGTGCTCAGCACCGTGCCCGAACAGAAGCTGCAAGCACTGCTGCAACGCGCTGAATGCCATCGTCTGGTGGAGGGCATCGTCGAAGCTCAGCAGGCACGCCTGGAGCGGCCGACCTGGTTCGCCAGCCAAGGCCACGGTGACCGCAGTTACAGCGAACAACTCGCGCGAGTCGCCTATTTCTCCATGGAGTACATGCTCAGCGAGGCGCTGCCGATCTACTCCGGCGGGCTCGGCAATGTCGCCGGCGACCAGCTCAAGGCCGCCAACGACCTCGGCGTGCCGATAACCGCAGTAGGCATGCTCTGGCAGCACGGCTATTTTCGTCAGAGCATCGGCCCGGATGGTCGCCAGCAGGCACTCTACCCGGTCAATGACACCCGGCAGATGCCCATCGAGCCGCTGCTCGACACCAGCGGAACAGCATTGCGTTTCGCGATCCAGCTGCCCGGCGTGCAGATCTGGCTGCGCGGCTGGCAGGCCAGGGTCGGCCGCCACCGCCTGCTCCTGCTGGACACCAACGACCCTGCCAACCCGCCCATCGCACGACTGATCACCAGCGAACTCTACGGTGGCGACAACGAAATGCGTCTGCGCCAGGAGCTGGTGCTGGGCATCGGCGGCTGGCGGCTGCTCGAAGCCGCCGGACTGCAGGCCGACGTGCTTCACCTGAACGACGGCCACGCCGCCTTCGCCGTGCTGGAGCGCGCCCGCAGCTACATGGCCAGGGAGCGCGTGTCCTTCGACGTGGCACTCCACGCAACCCGCGCGGGCAATCTGTTCACGACCCATACGCCCGTCGAAGCCGGCTTCGACCGCTTCCCGCCGGAGCTGCTGAGCAAATACCTGGAGCGCTATGCCGAGTACGAACTGGGCATCCCGCTGCAGTCCCTGCTGGCCATGGGTCGCAAGCATGCGCACGACCCACACGAGCCATTCAACATGGCCTACCTGGCAACGCGCGGGGCCGGGGCGGTCAATGCCGTCAGCCAGCTGCATGGCCGCACCAGTCGCTACATCTTCCGCGAGCTTTATCCGCGCTGGCCGCTCGAGTCGGTGCCGATCGGTCATGTCACCAATGGCATCCATCTGCCGACCTGGGTATCGCCGGACGCCGAAGCCCACTGGTATGAGCTGCATGGCGATGAGATTCCCTGGCGCGGCACCGACCAGGCTTCCGTGGACGATCTTCTGGCCCAGGTCGATGACCGCTGGCTGTGGCAGATCCGCCAGCATGCCCGTGGCGAACTGCTCAGCTTCGTACGCAGCCACCTGGCCCGCAGCCTCGCGGTGCACGGCGCCTCGCCTGCGGAGATCGAATTCGCCGGCTCGCGCCTGCACCCGCAACGGCTGACGCTCGGCTTTGCCCGGCGCTTCGCCGCCTACAAACGCCCCAACCTGCTGCTGCAGGACCCGGAGCGGCTGGCGCGCCTCCTCACCCATCGCGATTACCCGGTGCAGCTGCTGGTTGCCGGCAAGGCGCACCCCGCCGATCGCGCCGGCCAGGCGCTGCTCAGCGAATGGCAGCAGTTCGCCGCGCGCCCCGATATTGCCGGCCACGTGGTATTTCTCGAGGACTATGACATGCGTATCGCCCGGCACATGGTGCAGGGCGTGGATGTCTGGCTGAATACCCCTCGTCGCCCGTGGGAAGCCAGTGGCACCAGCGGCATGAAGGTCCTGGCCAACGGTGGGCTGAATCTTTCGCAGCTCGACGGCTGGTGGGCCGAAGCCTATGCCGCCGACCTCGGCTGGGCGGTCGGCGACGGCCTGGAGCACGAACCCGAACACGATGCCGCGGACGCCGAACAGCTGTATCGGCTACTCGAAGAGCAAGTCGTGCCCTGCTTCTACCAGCGCGACCAGCAGGACATCCCCACCGCCTGGGTGAAACGCATGCGCCGCAGCATGAGTGCTCTGGTGGAACGCTTTTCCGCCGACCGAACGGTGCGTGAATACACCGAGCGCTATTACCTGCCGCTGTCCGGCAACTACCGACAGCGCTGCGCGGATGGTTCTGCGTTGGCCAGCGAGATGTTGCGCCGAATCACCAGCCTGCGCAGTTACTGGCACGAACTGGCCTTCGAACAGCTTGAGTGGCGGCGCGAGGGCGATGGCCAGCAGATTGAGGCTCGACTGCACCTCGGCCGAATCGAACCGGAGCAGATAGCCGTGCAGCTGTTCGCCGAATCGCAGGGAGCGGAGCCGGCCAGCGTCCACACGTTGCAACTCCAGCACCACGAAGGCTCATACGCCAGCTACCGGACTGAGCTGAGCACCCAGCGCCCTGAGGCCGACTACACGGCTCGGGTCGTACCCAGCCCCGCGCTGGGCCTGGCGGTGCCGCTGGAACTGCCGCTCATCCTTTGGCAGCGATGAACAGCCGGAACGCTGCCCGCATGCCGCAGTCATCTATAAACCACCCGCATAGAGGATGCCGCGTCATGATCAAGCAAATGTTCGACAAAAACGCCCCACAGAACGTCCACGGCTGGGAACGCGCCGCCTCGCTGGCCGGCGGTCTGGTGATGATGGGCAAGGGGCTACGCCGTGGCGGATTGATCGGGATCGCCGAGCTGGCCATGGGCGGTATGGCGCTGGCTCGTGGTATCAGCGGTCGTTGCGAGGCCAAGCGCATGCTCGCGGAGATGGAAAGCAAGCCGGCGCTGCCGAGCCAGCGCTACAGCCATATGCCAATGGATTCCGAAGTGCACAGTTCGGACTTCACCGATACCAGCGTACAGATGCCGGACTCCACCCCCATGGGCAACGAAAGCCGCACCACACCGCGCGTCTGATCGACCGGCAGCGCCTCGATGATGCGCTGCTCGCTAACAGCCTCTCAAGCGACAAGCGGCAAGAGCGCAGAGGTCACGGCGCTCTAGCGGCGCCGTGGCTGCAATGGGTCAATCATCGATAACTACTGGCCCAACAATCGGGCCTGGCTCTGCTGCGCCATTTCCTTCAGGTAATCCCAGGTCGTGCGCATGCGCGCCAGGTCCTTGAACTCGATCGGCATCAGCATCCAGAAGGTGCGGGTAAAGCTGACCTCCTCCGGCAGCAGCAGTCGCAGCCGTGGATCGGCGTCGGCGGAAAACGCCGGCAGGATCGCAATCCCCGCCCCCATCGCCACCGCTTCCTGCTGCGCCAGCAGGCTGGTGCTGCGCAAACCGATGGAGCGAGCGTCGGCGATGCCATCGAGAAACAGCAACTCTTTGGTGAAGAGCAGATCATCCACGTAACTGACGAAGCGGTGCTCAACCAAATCCTCGCGACTGCGAATCGGCGGGTGTTCCTCCAGATACGCCGGCGAAGCGTACAACCGCAGCGCATAGTCGGTGAGCCGGGTAATGATGAAAGGCCCACGCTCGGGGCGTTCAAGGGTAATGACGATATCCGCCTCGTGGCGCGACAGGCGCACCGCCCGCGGCAGCGCCAGCAGGTCGATGTTCAGGTGCGGATAGCGCCGGCTGAGCCCGGTGAGCTGGCCGGCGAGCATCACCGTGCCGTAACCCTCCGTCGCGCCGATACGTACCTGCCCGGAAAGGCCATCCCCCATGCTCGGCAACGAATGCTCGATGGCCACGCTGGCGCTTTCCATCGCTTCCACTCGCGGCAGCAGATTGCGCCCGGCTTCGGTGAGCTTGTAACCACCCGGCTCGCGCAGGAAGAGCTGCAGGCCCATGCTTTTTTCCAGCGCCTGCAAACGACGGGACACGGTGGTGTGGTCGACAGCGAGCCGACGCGCCGCAGTCGTCAGCCGCCCCGCTCGGGCGACCTCAAGGAAATAGCGCAGATTGTCCCAGTCCATGGTTGAAGCCTCCATTAGCCTCTGTGCATTTATGCAGAGCAACTCTGCATTTGACTCCATTGTAATGTGGTTTTTTGCATTGCTACATTCAGTGCAACTGATCGCAGCCGTCCGCGAGCCATGACAACAACAGTGCCTTTTCAGGCGGAGAGCCTTATGACAACGTCCAGCTCCATTCCTACCGTTAAATTGCTGATCGACGGTGAATTTATCGAATCGACGACCCAGGACTGGCGCGATGTCGTCAACCCGGCGACCCAGGAAGTCCTGGCGCGCGTGCCTTTTGCGACTGCCGAGGAAATCGACCGTGCCGTCGCTAGCGGCCAGAAAGCCTTCAAGACCTGGCGCAAGACACCGATCGGTGCGCGGGCACGCATCTTCCTCAAGTACCAGCAGCTGATTCGCGAAAACATGAAGGAGCTGGCGGCGATCCTCACCGCCGAACAGGGCAAGACCCTGGCTGACGCCGAGGGCGACGTGTTCCGCGGCCTGGAAGTGGTCGAGCACGCCGCTGGCATCGGCAACCTGCAGCTCGGCGAGCTGGCCAACAACGTCGCCGCGGGCGTCGATACCTATACCCTGCTGCAGCCGCTGGGCGTCTGCGCCGGCATCACCCCGTTCAACTTCCCGGCCATGATCCCGCTGTGGATGTTCCCGATGGCCATCGCCACCGGTAACACCTTCGTCCTCAAGCCGTCCGAACAGGACCCGATGGTCACCATGCGCCTGTGCGAACTGGCGCTGGAAGCCGGCGTGCCGCCGGGCGTGCTCAACGTGGTGCACGGCGGGCCGGACGCGGTGAACGCGATCTGCGACCACCCGGATATCAAGGCGGTGTCCTTCGTTGGCTCGACCAGGGTCGGCACCCACGTCTACAACCGCGCCAGCCAGGCTGGCAAGCGCGTGCAGTGCATGATGGGCGCGAAGAACCACGCCATCGTGCTGCCCGATGCGCACAAGGAACAGACCCTCAACAACCTCGCCGGTGCCGCCTTCGGTGCGGCCGGCCAGCGCTGCATGGCGCTGTCGGTGGTGGTGCTGGTGGGCGAAGCGCAGGCCTGGATTCCCGATCTGGTGGCCAAGGCGCAGACCCTCAAGGTCAACGCCGGTGTCGAGGCCGGCACCGATGTCGGTCCGCTGGTTTCCTGCGCGGCGCTGGATCGCGTCAGCGGGCTGATCGAACGTGGCGTACGCGAAGGCGCCAAGCTGGAGCTGGACGGCCGCAACCCGAGCGTCAGCGGCTACGAAAAGGGCAACTTCGTCGGCCCGACGATCTTCTCCGGCGTTACCCGCGAGATGAGCATCTATCAGGAAGAAATTTTCGGCCCGGTCCTCTGCGTCATGGCGGCAGCGACCATGGACGAAGCCATCGAACTGATCAACGCCAACCCGAATGGTAACGGCACCGCCATCTTCACCCGTTCAGGTGCCGCGGCGCGGCACTTCCAGGAAGAGATCGACGTGGGTCAGGTCGGCATCAACGTACCGATCCCGGTGCCGGTGCCGATGTTCTCCTTCACCGGCTCACGCGCTTCCAAGCTCGGCGACCTCGGCCCCTATGGCAAGCAGGTGGTGCAGTTCTACACCCAGACCAAGACCATCACCGAGCGCTGGTTCGATGAGAACGAGGTCGGCGGCCCGGTCAACACCACCATCAATCTTAAGTGAAATCACTCACCTAGCCGGCGCGCGCGCCGGCCCTAAAGGATGCTGAAATGACATTCGAAACCCTGCTCGTAGAAATCAAAGAACGCGTTGCTCTGATCACCCTTAACCGGCCGCAGGCGCTCAACGCGCTCAACGCCCAACTGATCAGCGAACTGAACCAGGCCCTGGGCCAGCTCGAGGCCGATCCGCAGGTCGGCTGCGTCGTGCTCACTGGCTCGGCCAAGGCCTTCGCCGCCGGCGCCGACATCAAGGAAATGGCCGAGCTGTCCTACCCGCAGATCTATCTTGATGATTTCTTCGCCGAAGCCGACCGCATTGCCACGCGCCGCAAGCCGCTGATTGCCGCCGTCGCCGGTTACGCCCTGGGCGGCGGCTGCGAGCTGGCATTGCTCTGCGACATGATCTTCGCCGCAGACAACGCGCGTTTTGGCCAGCCGGAAGTCAACCTAGGCGTGCTGCCCGGCATTGGCGGCACTCAACGCCTCACCCGCGCAGTGGGCAAGGCCAAGGCGATGGACATGTGCCTGACCGGTCGCCAGATGGACGCCGCCGAAGCCGAGCGCGCCGGTCTCGTCGCCCGTGTGTTCCCGGCTGAAAGCCTGCTGGAGGAAACCCTCAAGGCCGCCCGGGTGATCGCTGAGAAATCCCTGCCGGCCACCATGATGATTAAGGAAAGCGTCAACCGCGCCTTCGAGACCACGCTGGCCGAAGGCATTCGCTTCGAGCGTCGTGTGTTCCATGCGGTGTTCGCCACTGCCGACCAGAAGGAAGGCATGGCCGCGTTCAGCGAGAAGCGCAAGCCTGAGTTCACCAATCGCTGAGCCGCATCTGGCCATAACAACAAGAGGAAGCACGCCATGCATATCGGATTTATCGGCCTGGGCAACATGGGCGCACCCATGGCCCACAACCTGCTCAAGGCAGGCCACCAACTCAGCGTCTTCGACCTCAACGCCGCGGCCGTCGAAAACCTGGTCGGCGCCGGCGCGCTTCCGGTCGATTCTCCGACCGCCATCGCCCAAGGCAACGCCGAACTGATCATCACCATGCTGCCGGCCGCCGCCCATGTGAAGAGCGTGTACCTGGGCGAGAACGGCCTGATCGCCAGCAGCCGCGAGGGTGTGATGCTGATCGACTGTTCGACCATCGATCCGCACAGCGCCCGCGAAGTGGCCAAGGCCGCCGCCGAGCATGGCAACCCGATGCTCGACGCACCGGTCTCCGGCGGCACCGGCGGTGCAGCAGCCGGCAGCCTGACCTTCATGGTCGGTGGCAGCGACGCGGACTTCGACCGTGCGCAGCCGATCCTCGCGGCCATGGGCAAGAACATCGTGCACTGCGGTGCAGCCGGCAACGGCCAGGTGGCCAAGGTCGCCAACAACATGCTGCTGGGCATTTCCATGATCGGCGTCGCCGAGGCGATGGCGCTGGGCGTCTCGCTGGGCATGGATGCCAAGACCCTGGCTGGTGTGATCAACACCTCCAGCGGCCGTTGCTGGAGCTCGGATACCTACAACCCCTTCCCCGGCGTGCTGGACAACGTTCCGTCCTCACGCGGCTACAGCGGCGGCTTCGGCAGCGATCTGATGCTCAAGGACCTCGGCCTGGCCACCGAGGCCGCCAAGCAGGTGCGCCAGCCGGTAATCCTCGGCGCCCTCGCCCAGCAGCTCTACCAGAGCTTCAGCGCCCAGGGTCATGGCGGCCTGGATTTCTCGGCGATCATCAATCAGTACCGCAAGGACACCTGACCATGAGTCCAACCGAACGCCCCGTGCTGGCCGCCGTACGCAACCACGTCGGCCACCTCACCCTCAACCGCCCGGCCGGGCTGAATGCGGTGACCCTGGAAATGGTCCGTCTGCTGCAACAGCAGCTCAGCGCCTGGGCGGCCGATCCGCAGATCCATGCCGTGGTGCTGCGCGCCAATGGCGAGAAAGCCTTCTGCGCCGGTGGTGACATCCGCTCGCTGTACGACAGCTTCCAGCGCGGCGACACCGAGCACGAAACCTTCTTCGAGGAGGAATACGCCCTCGACCAACACATCCATGCCTACCCGAAGCCGCTGCTGGCGCTGATGGACGGTTTCGTCCTCGGCGGCGGCATGGGCCTGGTCCAGGGCGCGTCGCTGCGCGTGGTCACCGAGCGCGTGCGCATGGGCATGCCGGAAGTCGGCATCGGCTATTTCCCAGATGTCGGCGGCAGCTATTTCCTCTCACGCCTGCCGGGTGAGCTTGGCACCTACATGGGCGTCACCGGCCTGCAGATCCGCGCCGCTGATGCTTTGCACGTTGGCCTGGCGGACTGGTGCGTCAGCCACGACCAGATTGCCGAGCTGGATCGCTGCCTGGACCGTATGAGCTGGTCGGTCCATCCGCAGGAAGCGTTGCGCACCCTGGTGGCGACGCTGGGCAGCAACAAACTGCCGGGTTCCGAGCTGAAGGCCCTACATCAGGCCATCGACGAGCATTTCGGCAAAAGCGATGTGGCGTCGATTCGCGCATCGCTGGCCGCCGAGGCGCGCCCGGAGTTTGCCGACTGGGCCGAGGAAACGCTCAAGGTGCTCGACAGCCGCTCGCCGCTGGCCATGTGCGTGACCCTAGAGATGCTGCGTCGCGGCCGCGAACTGCCGATCGCCGACTGCTTCGCGCTGGAGTTGCATCTGGACCGTCAATGGTTCGCCAAGGGCGACATAATGGAAGGCGTGCGTGCGCTGATCATCGACAAGGACAAGTCACCGCGCTGGAATCCGCCGACGCTGGCAGAGGTCACGCCGGAGCGCGTCCAGGCGTTCTTCGACGGCTTCAAGGCCACCACCGGCAAGACACGCCGCAGCGCCACGGCCTGAACCTCTTTGCAGCACAACAACAAGAAGAGACCGCGCAATGCATGACCTCGAACTCAGCGAAGACCAACGCATGATCCGCGACATGGCGCGCGACTTCGCCCGCCGCGAGATCGCCCCCCATGCACAGGTCTGGGAAAAGGCCGGCTGGATCGACGACGCCCTGGTCGCCCAGATGGGTGAGCTTGGCCTGCTCGGCATGGTCGTCCCGGAAGAATGGGGCGGCAGCTACATCGACTACGTCGCCTACGCCCTGGCCGTGGAGGAAATCTCCGCCGGCGACGGCGCCACCGGCGCGCTGATGAGCATCCACAACTCGGTCGGTTGCGGCCCGGTGCTGAACTACGGCTCGCAGGCGCAGAAGGACGAATGGCTGGCC
The DNA here is from genome assembly GCF_032106285.1 of Stutzerimonas kunmingensis. Lineage (GTDB taxonomy): Bacteria > Pseudomonadota > Gammaproteobacteria > Pseudomonadales > Pseudomonadaceae > Stutzerimonas > Stutzerimonas kunmingensis_B. The sequence continues at coordinate 90,959 of NZ_DAMCPO010000006.1, read as the reverse complement.
GAACTGGCCAGCGGTCGCGCCATCGGCTGCTTCGCCCTCACCGAACCGCAGGCCGGCTCCGAGGCGCACAACCTGCGCACCCGCGCGGAGCTGGTGGACGGTCAGTGGGTACTCAACGGAAGCAAGCAGTTTTGCAGCAATGCCAAGCGGGCGAAGTTGGCCATCGTGTTTGCGGTGACCGATCCGGACCTCGGCAAGAAGGGTCTTTCCGCGTTTCTGGTGCCCACCGACACGCCCGGCTTCGCGGTGGAGCGCAGCGAACACAAGATGGGTATCCGCGCCTCGGACACCTGCGCGGTCTCGCTCAGCGACTGCCGAATCCCGCAGGCGAACCTGCTTGGCGAGCGTGGCAAGGGCCTGGCGATTGCGCTGTCGAACCTCGAAGGCGGCCGTATCGGCATCGGCGCGCAAGCCCTGGGTATCGCCCGTGCAGCCTTCGAAGCCGCCCTGCTCTATGCCCGCGAGCGCGTACAGTTCGGCAAGCCGATCGTCGAGCACCAGAGCATCGCCAATATGCTCGCCGACATGCAGACCCAGCTGAATGCGGCGCGTCTGCTGATTCTGCATGCCGCGCGGCTGAAGAGCGCCGGCCTGCCCTGCCTGTCCGAAGCCTCGCAGGCCAAGCTGTTTGCCTCGGAAATGGCGGAGAAGGTCTGTTCGCAGGCCGTGCAGATTCACGGCGGCTACGGCTATCTGGAGGATTATCCGGTCGAGCGCTACTACCGCGACGCACGGATCACGCAAATCTACGAGGGCTCGAGCGAAATCCAGCGCCTGCTGATCGCGCGGGAGCTGGCGAACTACGCGCTGTAAGCGCCACTGCGTGCTGGACGAATGCCGTGCTGCAATGTGACAGCTCGGCATTCGTCACAAGGGCGCCGTAACTCGCACGGCAAAGCCAGCCTGGCTGTATCGAAGCCCACTCAATTACACAATCAATGCCCACAACGCCTGACAGCGCGGCCGCTGCCTTGCGGCCCAAATAAAAAGGGGAGCCGCTAGGCTCCCCTTCAGGTCGTGTTGCTTTGTTCTTCTTCTGCTGACGGGCTTGTTGTTTTTGTTGGCAGCCCGGTCGGACATCGTCCGAGTAGCAGTCCCATAAGGGACATAAAGAACAAACGGATTATTTTGGTCGCTGATGTTGCCACTACCCTCGCGGGCTCAACCGGTTCTGGAGCTGCCTCAAGGCAGTTTTATTGTTCTCGGTCCGGTCGACAGGAAACCTGTCGGGCAATTCCTCTCCAAAAGAATCAGTTTGCTACGTCTCCCACCTGCTTGTTTTTATTGTGTCGGAGTCGCTACGTGTTGTTTTTGTTATTGGATGTGCTTTCTTGTTCTTGTTATGCCAATAACACAGCATTCGTCGTGCCAGTTTCGATAACTCCATATTTTTCAACAGGTTACGATTTATGCATGCAGAGAGAGCACAGAATCCGCGCCTGATTCGTTACCGCCCACCTCAGTGACCGTTACGCTGTACGAAAGGAGTAACACCTTTGGGTAACCGCCTCTGTGCGCGGCGACGTGCAAGGGCGCGATAGTGATATGAAAGGGTCTGCCAGCCGATTCGCGGCTGCATAACGCAGGACACCCCGGCAGTGGTTCACTGTCAGGGTGTCTATCGCTCGATGGGCATAAAAAGGTTCTTCGGCTGGTTAGCGCCTGTGTCGTATCAGGCGTCTGCTGTCTGCACAGCAGTTTCCTTGCGTCTCGCTAGGTAATCGCAGGCCATGATGGCGAGCAAAGGGACGACACCTACACTGAGGGCAGCGTGCCAGGATCCGACGAGGGCCACGAACAGCATCCCCACGACAACGATCGCAGCGACGCAGTGGGCCAGGAAACGGCACAGTTCAAGTGCAACTACTTGTTGTTCGGCATCATTAATCATGACGTTGTACTCCCCGTTTTTGTTGTAATAAGCAGCCTCCGTTTTCATAGTAGTCAGCTGGTGCCAACTCGCAAACCAAAACCGACGTGCGGCACGTCTAGGCCGCGCTTTACGGGCGCTGCACACTACTTTGGTCGACCCCGAATGATTACTTTGAACAGTGTTGCGATATAAGCGTTATATATTCAGGAATCATTTTCCTGACTGCTTGCCCAATAATGGACGCGCTTTTTTTCGCAGCATGAAAATCGTCGACTTCGATACTCGCGCGCAAGCCTGCGTGCGTCGTAACAGTGCTTACCGTCAGCTGCGCAGCTCAGTCCCACCCCTCCTCCGCACCGCAACGTAACGTCCGCCTCGCCTTGCCTGGCGTGCGGGAAAAACGCGGAGCCGGTGCTGCCTGCAACACGCCCTCAACGTCCTGGTAAACGCCACGCTGGCGCAGATGCGGGTGCTGCGCCGCTTCTTCCAGTTCAAGCACCGGCGCGAAGCAGGCGTCGCTGCCCTCGAGCAAGGCGCACCACTCGGCTCGCGTGCGGGTCGCGAACAGCCGCTCCAGCAACTCGCTCTGCACAGGCCATTCGCCTGGATCGGCACAGCCCGCCCAGAGCGCTTTCGGTGCGTCTATTCGCTCCAGCAGCTCGTGCCAGAACTGCGACTCCAGCGGCCCGATTGCAATCTCGCGACCATCGGCGCAGCGATAGCAACGGTAGTTCGGCGCAGCGCCTGCCAGCGGATTGCGTTCGCGTTGCATGTCGATCCGCCCGCTCGGCAGCAGGCCGGCGAAGAAAGTCATCAACGACGACACGCCATCGACGATCGCCGCATCGATCACCTGCCCCTGCCCCGAACGTTCGCGCTCCCACAGCGCGGCGAGGATGCCGACGGCGAGATAGAGCGAGCCGCCGCCGAAATCACCGACCAGGTTCAACGGCGGAATCGCCGTCCCGCTCTCGCCGCGGATTGCCGCCAGCGCGCCGGTCAAGGCGATGTAGTTTATGTCGTGCCCGGCAGCCCTGGCCAACGGCCCAGTCTGCCCCCAACCGGTCATGCGTCCGTAGATCAGCCGCGGATTGCGCGCCAGCAGTTCGTCCGGGCCCAGCCCCAGCCGTTCCATCACCCCGGGGCGGAAGCCTTCGATCAGCACGTCGGCGTCCACGGCCAGCGTCAGACAGCGCTCTCGCCCAGCCACACTGCGGATGTCGAGGGTCAGCGTCTTGCGCCCGCGATCGACCACCGGGTTCGGCCAGCCATTGCCGCCTTCGCGCTCGATGCGCAGCACCTCGGCGCCCATGTCGGCCAGCAGCATGGCGCAATGCGGGCCGGGGCCGATGCCGGCGAACTCCAGCACGCGCAGGCCGCACAGCGGTCCGCTACGAGCATCGTCGTGTTCGTTCATGGCAAATCTCCTAGATTCACACGCACGCAGACGCGCCCCGCACCGAAGCACGGAGCGCGTATGGGTAACAGGCGTTACTGGTTTACAGCGCTGGGCTGGTTCTCGACCAGATGATTGCGATAGCGCTCGCGCAGCACCTTCTTGTCGATCTTGCCGGTAGCAGTCAGCGGCACCGAGTCGAAGATCACCGCATCCGGCATCCACCACTTGACGATGTTCGGCTCCAGATGGGCGAGGATCGTCTCGACCGTGACCTCAGCGTCGGCGTGCGGCTCGACCACCAGCACCGGGCGCTCCTCCCATTTGGGGTGGAACACGCCGACCACCGCCGCCACCTTCACACCGGGACAGGCCGCCGCGACGTTCTCGATATCGATGGAGCTGACCCACTCGCCGCCGGACTTGATCACGTCCTTGCTGCGGTCGGTGATGCGCATGAAGCCATCGGCATCCAGCGTGGCGATGTCACCGGTATCGAACCAGCCATCCTCATCCAGCGCGCTTTTTTCGCTGCGGTAGTAGCGCTCGACCGTCCAGGGGCCGCGCACCTTGAGGCTGCCAGAACTGACGCCATCGCATGGCAGCTCGCGCCCTTCCTCATCGACGATCTTCAGCTCGATACCGAATTGCAGGCGGCCCTGACGGGTCCAGATGGTGTCGTTGGTCGCTTGCTGACCACGTTCGGCCAGTTTCGGCGTCGGCGTGGCCACAACACCCAGCGGGCTGGTCTCGGTCATCCCCCAGAGCTGGCAGACCGCGACGCCGTACTTGGTCTGGAAGGTTTCGGCCATCGCCCGCGGCACGGCGGAACCGCCGATCACCAGCCGCGCCAGACTGCCGGAATCCTCACCGCTACGTTCCAGATGGGCGAGGTACATGGTCCAGATGGTCGGCACGCCGCCGGACAGGGTCACGCCCTCGCTCTTGATCAGCTCCTGCAGGCTCGCGCCGTCCATCTTGTCGCACGGCAGCACGAACTTGCAGCCATTGATTGCAGCGGCAAATGGGATGCCCCAGGCGGTGCCGTGATAGAGCGACGAGCACGGCATGATGCAATCGAAGGCGGACAGGCCGAACGCGCCGGACAGGCCGGCGGCCATCGCATGCAGCACCACCGAGCGGTGGCTGTAGAGCACACCCTTGGGGTCGCCAGTGGTGCCGGAGGTGTAACAGAGCACCGCGCCGGCGTTCTCGTCGAACTGCGGCCAGTCCAGCGGCTGCTCGTCGGCGATCAGCTGCTCGTAGCCCAGGACATCCTCTAGGCCAGAACTCGGTTGCGCAGCCAGTTCAATGAAATGGCGGATATTGCCCAACCGTGGCCGCAGCCGGGCGACGCACTCGGCAAAGCTGCTGTCGAACAGCAGCACCTGACTGCCGGCGTGGTTGATGGTGTAGACGATCTGTTCGTCCGACAGCCGCGGGTTGGCCGTGTGCAGCACGGCGCCGATGCCGGGCACGGCGAAGAACAGCTCGTAGTGACGGTGAGTATTCCAGGCCAGCGACGACACGCAATCGCCGGGGCCGATGCCGAGCTTGGCCAGCATGCTGGCGGCCTGCGCCGAACGGGCGGCGAGCCCGGCATAGTCATAACGCCAGAGGGGTTCGTCGACCAGCCGCGAGACGATTTCGCGATCACCGTGAGCACGGGCGGCGTGGGTGACGATGCTGCTGATCAACAGGGGGGCGTTCTGCATCAATCCTGGTTGCATGTTTCCTACCTCTATCTTGTTTTTATTGTGCAAGTGCCGGTCGAGGAAACGGCGTTCTACCGGCACCACTGAAATCACGTATCGATGCGCCGCAGGGCACGCAGGCGCACCTGGTTTCGGTCAAGCCGGCCCTCCAAGGTTGCGCGCGATGACCAGGCGCTGGATGTCGCTGGTGCCTTCGTAGATTTGGCAGACCCGCACATCGCGGTAGATACGCTCCACCGGGAAGTCGGACAGGTAGCCGTAGCCACCCAGGGTCTGAATCGCGGCGGAACAGACCTTCTCCGCCATCTCCGAGGCGAACAGCTTGGCCATCGACGCCTCCACCAATGCCGGCCGCCCGGCTTCGCGCAGCGCGGCGGCGTGATGCACCATCTGCCGTGCCACGGCGATCTGGGTGGCCATGTCGGCTAGGCGAAAGGCCACGGCCTGATGCTCGATGATCGGCTTGCCGAAGGTTTCGCGGTCGCGGGCGTAATCACGCGCTGCTTCGAACGCCGCGCGCGCCATGCCCACTGCCTGGGCGGCGATGCCGATGCGTCCGCCTTCGAGATTGGCCAGGGCAATGCGATAGCCCTCGCCCTCCTCGCCCAGCCGGTTGGCCACCGGCACGCGCAGGTCCTCGAACGCGATCTGGCAGGTATCCGACGCGTGCTGACCGAGCTTGTCCTCGACCCGTACCACCTGATAGCCCGGGCTGTCGGTGGGTACGATGAAGGCACTGATACCGCGCTTGCCGGCGTCCGGGTCGGTCACCGCAAAGACGATCACCGTGCCGGCATGCTTGCCCGACGTGATGAACTGCTTGGCACCATTGAGCACGTAATGATCGCCGTCACGCCGGGCACGAGTACGCAGGCTGCTGGCGTCGGAACCGGCCTGTGGTTCGGTGAGGGCGAAGGCGCCGATCTGCTCGCCGCGTGCTAGCGGACCGAGGAAGTCGCGCTTTTGCTGGTCGTTGCCGAAACGCAGGATCGGCACGCAGCCTACCGAGTTGTGCACGCTCATGATGGTCGAGCAGGCGCCGTCACCGGCAGCAACTTCTTCCAGCGCCATGGCATAGGCCAGGTAGCCGGTGTCGCTGCCACCCCACTGCTCTTGCACCAGCATGCCGAAGAAGCCGAGCGCGGCCATCTCGGCAATCGCCTCGGCGGGATAGCGATGCTCGCGACTCCACTGTTCGGCGAAAGGCCTCAGGCGTTCCTGAGCGAACTGGCGAGCCATCTCGGCGATCGCGTTTTGATCTTCATTGGGCAGCATGGATGCCTCCTCAGATCAGTTCGACGGCCATGGCCGTGGCTTCGCCGCCACCAATGCAGATCGCCGCTACGCCACGGCGCAGACCACGTGCACGAAGGGCCGAAAGCAGCGTCACCAGGATCCGCGCGCCCGAGGCACCGATGGGATGGCCGAGCGCGCAGGCACCGCCGTTGACGTTGACCTTGGCGTGGTCCAAGCCCAACTCGCGCATGCTGGCCATGGCGACGACGGCAAAGGCTTCGTTGATCTCGAACAGATCCACGTCTTCGGTGGACCAGCCGGTGCGCTCCATCAGCTTGCGGATCGCGCCGATCGGCGCTGTGGTGAACAGATTCGGTGCATCAGCGTAGGCCGCGTGGCCGTGGATCACCGCCTGTGGCTGCAGGCCACAGCGCTCGGCTTCGGAGCGGCGCATCAGCAGCAGCGCGGCGGCACCATCGGAAATCGAGCTGGAGTTGGCCGCGGTCACCGTGCCGCCCTCGCGGAACGCCGGCTTCAGGCTGGGAATCTTTTCCGGCATAGCCTTGGGCGGCTGCTCGTCGTCGCGGATCTGCCGCTGCTGTTTGCCCTGGGTGACCTCCAGCGCAACGATCTCTTCGGCAAAACGCCCCTCACTTATGGCCACCTGAGCGCGGCGCAGGGACTCGAGCGCGTAGGCGTCCTGGGCTTCACGGCTGAAGCCGAACGCGTCGGCGCATTCTTCGGCAAAAGTGCCCATCAGCCGGCCTTTGTCGAACGAGTCTTCAAGACCGTCGAGAAACATATGGTCGAGCACCCGCCCATGGCCCATGCGATAGCCGCCACGGGCTCGGTCGAGCAGGTAAGGCGCGTTGGACATGCTTTCCATCCCGCCGGCGACGACGATATCGGCACTCCCGGCAAGCAGTTGGTCGTGGGCCATGATCACCGTCTGCATGCCCGAGCCGCACATCTTGTTGACCGTGGTGCAGGTGGTGGCGCGGGTCAGCCCGGCGCTCAATGCCGCCTGGCGCGCCGGTGCCTGGCCCTGGCCGGCAGGCAGCACGCAGCCCATCAGCACGTCCTGCACGTTCTCGGCCGGCAGGCCGCTGCGTTCCACGGTGGCACGGATGGCGGCAGCACCGAGCTGCCAGGCGGTCATCCCCTGCACGTCACCCTGAAAACCGCCCATGGGCGTGCGCGCACTGCTGACGATTACGATCGGATCATCTTTCATCTCTGCTTCCTTCACTTGGCGGCCATGCGCAAGGCGCCGTCGAGACGGATCACCTCGCCATTGAGCATGCTGTTCTCGAAGATGTGCCGCACCAGCGCGGCGTATTCGGCCGGGTGGCCCAGGCGTGGCGGAAACGGCACACCGGCGGCCAGCGAGTCGCGAATTTCCTGGGTCATGCCGGCCATCATCGGCGTCTCGAACACGCCGGGGGCGATGGTCATCACACGGATGCCGAAGCGCGCCAATTCGCGGGCGGCCGGCAGGGTCATGCTCACCACCCCGCCCTTGGACGCGGCATAGGCCGCCTGGCCGATCTGGCCGTCGAAGGCAGCGATCGATGCGGTATTGATGATCGCGCCGCGCTCGCCACCTTCGTCAGGCGCGTTCTCGGCCATCGCCTCGGCGGCCAGCCGCAGCATGTTGAAGCTACCGATCAGGTTGATGCCGACGATGCGGCTGAAGCCGTCCAGACTGTGCGGGCCGTTGCGGCCGAGGACCTTTTCGCCGCCGGCGACGCCGGCGCAGTTGACCAGCCCGTGCAACGCGCCGAAATGTTCGCGGGCGGTGGCGACGGCATGGCGCGCGGCCTGCTCATCACGAATATCGGCAGCGACACCCAAGGCGTTCGGCCCCAGCGCCTGTGCCGTTGCGTTGGCCGCGGCTTCATCCAGATCGACGAGTACGACCTTGCCGCCCGCCTCCACCAGCGCCTGCGCCGCCGCAGCGCCGAGGCCGGATGCGCCGCCAGTTATGAGGAATACCTTGTCGCGAATCTGCATGGCGCTCTCCCGTGCTTGTTGTTATTCGGTGCGAAGCCGGAAGTTATCTTTGGACAGCCACACGGGTGCGGCAATGGTCGATGTTCTCAACCTGCCTGACCGTTTTGGCCAATCGCAAAACGCGATCACGCTGCGCCACAACACACGCCGGTGGACTGAAGGCTGGAGGCGGGTAATCAGCGCCGCGCCGGCGCCAGAATCAGATTGCGGTAGTGCCCGGGATTGATGCCCGTCCACTTGCGGAATGCCTTGTAGAACGAGCTGACATCGGCAAACCCAAGCCGCTCGGCGATTTCGCCGTAGCTGATGGCAGCATCGGCCAGCCACTCGGTGGCCATCTCCTGACGCAAGCCGTCCTTGATCGCCTGGTACGGCTGCCCCGCTTCCGCCAGGCGTCGGCGCAGGGTCGAGGCCGAGATGCACAGGGTTTGCGCCAGCGTCTCGCTGTCCGGCCAGCGTTCGGCGGGCAGGCTGCGCAGGTGCTGTTTGATGCGGCTGGCCAGGCTGGAGTGGTCGCGATAACGCACCAGGATGTTGGCTGGCGCCTCGGCGAGAAAGGCCTGCAATTCTGCTTCGCTACGACGGATCGGCAGGTCGAGCACTTCGGCAGCGAAAATGATCCGCGTCGACGGCCGGCCGAAACGCAGGTTGTCGGAGAACATCACCCGGTAATCATCCGTGTAGTCCGGTTCGGCACAACGCAACTCGACCGCCAGCAGCGGGATACGCCGCCCCACCAGCCAGCAGGCCAGGCCGTGCAGGAGCATCCAGAAGGTGAAGTAGCAAAAGGCTCGCGCCGGCTCGGGGTTGCGTTCGCGCAGCACCACTTCAGCCAGGCTCTGGCTGCGGATCAGCTTGCCACGCAGGTCCTCCAGGCCCAGCCCGAGAAAGCTCAGTGCGTGAACCAGCGCCTTCTCCAGTGTCGGCTGCTGGATGCAGCTGCGGCTGAGAAAGACGAAGCTGCCCCAGCGCAGCCGGCGCGGGTCCATGCCGAAGAATTCGTCATCGAAGCGCCGCGCCAGTCGCAGCCAGAGTTGCGAGTAGTCACGCACGTCCATGCGGCCGTCGGGATCTTGCAGGCAGGCGGGGTCAAGACCGATCTCATCCAGCAGCTGCCCGGTGGATTGCCCAGGCCGCACGAAACCCTGCAGTGCCTCGGCCACCAGGCGGACGCTGATGCTGTCCCGACGGGCTATCGTCGAGACGGCTGCCTCGTCTGCTGTCGGTTGCGCCTCGCTGATCATGCGGCTCGGTTTCCTGCCAGAAGTCGATGGCCGCCATGATCGACCAGGCACGGTCGCGCTGTCAGCCCTTGCGTCACATCCAGCCCAAGGTCAGCCCCATCACCATGAGGTAGCGCGCGGTCTTCGCCAACGTGACGATCAGCAGAAAGCTCCATAGCGGCTCACGCATCACGCCGGCGACCAGGGTCAGCGGATCACCAATGATCGGCACCCAGCTGAGCAGCAAGGTCCAGCGACCGTAGCGATGGTAGCTGTGCTGCGCCTTCGTCAGTTGCCGCTCGTTGACCGGAAACCAGCGCTTGTGGCGAAAATGCTCGACGTAACGCCCGAGCAGCCAGTTCACAACCGAGCCCAGCACATTGCCGAGGCTGGCCACGGCGACCAGGGCCCAGACCGTGTAGCGTTCGGAAAGAAGGAGGCCGGCGAGCACCGCCTCGGACTGCATCGGTAGCAGCGTGGCGGCACCGAACGCCGCGAGAAAAAGGCCGAGATAGCCGGAGAGCGACACCATCGATATGCAACCGTAACCATGCTGACTGACGGCGCGCAGTATGCGGGAAAGCGCATCGCTTGGGCGGTGACTGCGGCTGGGATGATGCTTGAGTAAGAACCTCCAAGCCCGCGGCGATTCACTCGCGACAGACTAGCCGGCGTCACTGTGTCACCTTGCAACAGGGCAACAGGGCAACAGGGCAAATTTACATGCGGCACCGGTGTTGCCGAGATCGGACATTGCCATGGACGGCAGGACGGGCCGCACTGACATCACATCTCGTGAATACGGCTCACCTGACGAGCAAGACGCATGGTCTCGTGCTCTTCCATGCGTAGAAGGTCCTCGGCGAGATTGCGTGCACCATCAATTTCGGCGCGACGCGCCAAGGAACGGTAGAGATCGATCACCTGGTTATGAATGGTGAAGATATCCAGGGAAATCTCCTCCACCGTCATGGTGTCGTAAGCCTTACAGGCCTGATTGCGCAACACCGGATTGCGTGCCAGATAGTCGTAGATCCAGGTATGCAATGCCTTCGGGTCGGCATGCTTCTCGATCTTGTCGACCGTTTCCGCCAGTGCTCTCTCGTGGTCGGCAATGTAGACAAGCAGCCATTTGGCTCGGGTCTCTTCGTGCTTGTCGGAACAGCGAGCCATGCAACGAGCCAGCATGGCATGGGTGTCGCGTGTCCAGTCGATCAGGTCTTCGAATCGCTCGATCTTCATCGCCAAAATCTCCGCTGGTAGGACGGCAAACAGTACGGCACAGGCCTGTCTCACCGAAGCCTGATTCTGTCCGCTTGCCAGGTCCGGTTACATGACGCTGATTAAGAGATTAGTCCACCCTGCTGTGCCAAGGCCGCTCACACCGCGCAACCGTGCTACAGATCATTGCCGGCCGGAAAAGGACGGTCGAGGATGGGCGTGGATTCGCAAACCATGTGCCATCGCCCCGCCGGCGGCTAGGCCAGCACCAGGGAAGCACGCTCATGTACCACGTCGTGTCGCGCGGTGATGCTACCGCGAGGCATCGTCATGCTGCTGCAAACGGAGTGGCTGCAGTAGCAGTTTGCTAGGGGTGACCTATGCTGGACCTAGCGCCGCTGCCATGCAGCAAGGGAGAGGCAAATGAAAGCATTCCGCCAGCGCACCGTCGCCCTGCTACTAGCGCCGCTCCTGCTTGCTGGCGGCCTGGCGCAAGCATCCACCGCCAATCACGCTCGTTTCGATGCCCTGCTGGGTCCTTTCGCCAGTGGCGAAGAAGTAACGCGGGCCTGTCTGAGTTGCCACGGCAAGGCAGCCAAGCAGATCATGGCCACGCGACACTGGACCTGGGACTACATAAACCCGGATACCGGTCAGCGTCTGGGCAAGAAGACCATGCTCAATGGTTTCTGCATCGGCGACCGGTCCAACGAGGCATTCTGCCAGTCCTGCCACATTGGCTACGGTTGGAAGGACGCCAGTTTCGACTTTACTGACGAAACCAAGGTCGACTGCCTTTCCTGCCATAACACCGGCAACTACCTCAAGCTTGCGGGCCTCGCCGGGCATCCGCCGCTGGTGCGCAGCGAAACCGCACCCGGCTCAGGCAAATTCATCGAACCGGTCGACCTGGCCGCCGTGGCACGCCATGTTGGTGCAACCACACGCCGGACCTGCGGAACCTGCCATTACTACGGCGGCGGTGGCGACGGCGTGAAGCACGGCGATCTCGATTCGTCGCTCAATGCGCCGTCGCGTGAGCTGGACGTACACATGGCCGCCGAGGGTCTCGATTTCACCTGTTCGACGTGCCACGTTGCCGAGGAGCACCGGATCGCCGGCAGTCGCATCAACGTTACTGCCAGCGACCCGCACGGCGCAGTCACTCGAGGTGAGCGCAGCGAGCGCAACCGTTCGACCTGTCAGTCCTGCCATGGCGACAAGCCGCACCAGGGAAACCTGCTGCACGCCGGGCGCCTTAATGACCACACCAGCGTGCTTGCCTGCCAGAGCTGTCATATCCCGGCCTTCGCCCGCGGCGGCGTGCCTACCAAAATGGCCTGGGACTCGTCCAGCGCCGGAAGAATGGACGCCAACGGCAAGCCATTCCAGACGCGCAACGAGCGCGGTCAGGTTCTTTACGACAGCAGAAAGGGCAGTTTCGTACTCGGCGAGGATGTAGTGCCCGACTATGTCTGGTTCGACGGTCGGGTTAGCTATGTGCAACCCGATACTGTAATAGACCCAAGCACCCGGGTACCGATCAATAGCTTCCACGGCACACCGGGGGCCACTGATGCACGCATCTGGCCGGTCAAAACCTTTCACGGGCGCCAGCCTTTCGATACCGAACTCCGGACATTGCTGGTGCCGCATACCGCGATCCCGAACGATACGGCGTTCTGGTACAACTTTGATTGGGGCAAGGCCCTGCAGGCTGGAGCCGACGCTTCTGGCGCACCCTACAGCGGAAAGTTCGACTTCGTCGACACGTCGATGCTGTGGCCGATCACCCATATGGTCGCACCGAAGGAACAGGCGCTCGATTGCGCGCAGTGCCATGCCCGGCAAAGCCGGCTCGGCGCTGTACCCGGCATCTGGCTGACTGGCAAGCACCACAGCCCCCTGCTCGACCGGATCGGTTTTGGGCTGGCTGGCCTCACTCTGCTGGGCGTCCTCATCCATGCCGCCTTGCGCGTACTCTCGCGCCGCCGCAGAAGGAGTCACTGACATGGGCGAGCGTCTCTACCTGTTTACCCGTTTCGAGCGCTTCTGGCACTGGTCACAAGCCACACTGATCATCACGTTGTTGTTTAGCGGCTTCGCGGTTCATGGCAGCCACGCATTACTGGAGTTTCGCACTGCGGTTGGAATCCATGAGGTATCAGCCTGGCTGCTGATGCTGTTGTGGGTGTTCGGCATCTTCTGGCATTTCACCACCGGCCAGTGGCGCCAGTACATTCCCACGCTGAACAACATCGACCGGATGCTGCGCTACTACGTCCACGGGATTTTCATGGGCGCCCCCCATCCGTACAAGATCACGGTGGAGCGCAAGCACAACCCGTTGCAGCGCCTGTCGTACCTGTTCGTCAAAGTGATGATCGGCCCGCTGCTGTGGCTGACCGGGCTGCTCTATCTCTTCTGGGAGCAGGTACAGGAGCTAATCTCGCCCTGGCTCGGCTTGCAACAGGTCGCACTGCTGCACACGGCGGGCGCGTTCATGATGCTGATCTTCCTGATAGCGCATGTGTACCTGGCCACAACCGGGCGGACGCCCCTGGAACACATCAGAGCCATGGTTAGCGGTTGGGAAGAGAAGCACTGAGTGGATCAATGAGTGGATAAATACCCCCACCGGTATAAGATGACCCGAACATCTACGTCCTTTCATGTCGGAGCTTCAGATGAAATCCTCATTGATCGCCCTTTCCCTCAGCATGCTGGCTTTCGCGGCCCAGGCAGTAGAACTCGAAGTCACCCCGCAAGACGCCTACGCCCGCGCCCAACAGGAGGGTGCAAAGGTCCTCTTCATCGACGTCCGCGACCCGGTGGAGATCATGTTCGTCGGCTTCACCGATGCCGTGGACACCAACATTCCGTATCTGCTCGTCGAGCGGAACGCCTGGAATGACGAGCGCGGTGCGTTCCAGACCAACCGTAATCCGAAGTTCCTCGAGCAGATCCAGGCCGAACTGGACAAGCGTGGGCTGGGCGCCGACACCGAAATCATCACCATGTGCCGCTCGGGCAGCGAGCGTGGCAAACCCAGTGCGGATTTCCTGCGTGAGAACGGTTTTCCCAATGCACGGTATGTCGTCGATGGATTTCAGGGCGCGGCCATAAAGGAAGGACCGCAGGCAGGTTTTCGCCTACAGAACGGCTGGCAGAACGCCGGCCTGCCGTGGAGCCCGAAGATGAATCCGGAAAAGATCTACCGCACCGATCGCAAGTAAAACCCTCGCGTAGCGCGGCACCTCGGCGATGAACATCGGTAACGCACACCGCCGATTGCCATCAGCCAAAAACGGTCACCGTTTGCCGGCTCAGTGCGACCAATTCTCCGGTTGGCGTCCACAACGCCGCGGCGCAGTGGCCGTAGCCGTCACGGGCATGCTCGATAACTGCGCGGTACATGCACCAGTCGTGGCTGTCGAGTTCAGGCAACGGCTGGATGAATTCGATGGTCCAGGTCAGTGAACTGCCGGGCGCGAAGCTCTTCAGATGCGGCAACACGGCAGGCGGCCAGGCATCGACCAGCGCCAGCAGGTGCGCTTCGGTCATCGGCTCGCGGGGTACATCACCACGCTGGCGCACCCAGCCGCCCATTTCGCGGGACGCGTTGCCGGAAAATGGCAGCCCGCCGATGCCCCAGCGCATGGCCAGGTAGCGGGTAAATTCCGGCGTTACGCCTGCTACGTAAGGCAGTTCCTGGCAGGCTTCGACCGGTGGCATGGCTGGCGCCGGCTCGGCCGCGACATCCACGACGGAACTGCGCGCTGCGCCGAAGCTGCCCTGGACTATGGTGACCACCTGCCCGTCCTGCATCACCCGGCCGAGCATCTGGCTCACGGCCTTGCCTTCTCGCAGTACCTCGGCCTCGAAGCTCGCCGGCGTGTCCAGCGCCAGCGGCCCGACGAAGGTGATCGCCAGCGAACGCAGCGGTCTACCGTCGGGCACCTTGGCGCGCATGCTTTCGAAGACCAGTGCGGCGACCAGACCGCCGAAACCGGCACGCCCCTGTCCCCAGCTGGCCGGTACCACCACACTGCCGGGGTTGTCACGCACCGCCTGCAACAGCTCGCAAAGCTCCATATCCACCTCGTTATCGTTCGTTATGCGAGCGATGTTAAAGGGGCGCCGGTGAGGGTGCGAGCCTGCCTGGCAGAAGCGGCCGCATGAAATGCCGAATCATCCATGCCGGCAATGGACGTCAGCCACGTTGCGCCGGCGCAGCGGGACGCCAGGGCAGCGCCCGGCGCAGCTGGCTCAAGGCGCGTGACAGGTCGTCAGTCGCATCAGTTTGCTGGGCGTAGCGCTGCGCCTCGTAGAGGCTGACGAACGCAAGGATGGCCGGCGCCTGTTCGGGCAGCATCGCTGCGGCGCGCTGGGCGAAACTACGGGCGCCCTCGCCTTTGTGGCGGCGCGCGCCATGACGTGCCAGAAGTCGTTCGAAGCGCCGGAACAGGCGCTGCTGAGCGTCCGTTTCGCGCCGCCAGGGCTTGAACAGCAGCAGCGCGAGCACGCCGGTCAGCACACCCAGCAGCGCCACCAGGCCAAGACCGAGCGTCTGGCCGTCCAGCTTGCCGAACCAGCGTTGCAGCATCTGCGACTGCTGCTCGTCCTGATAGTTGAGTACCCAGCGCTGCCAACCGTAATTGAGGCTGTCCCAGCGCAGGCGCAGCGCGTTCATCCAGCCGATATCACGGTAGCGGAGCAGTGACATCGGTTCGTCGGCGAGAAAGCTCTGCTCACGGGCCAGCGCCTGCTCCAGGCCCTGCTCCACCCGCTCGGGCGCAACCTGGAAGGTCGGGTCGACACTGACCCAACCACGCTCCGCGACCCAGTATTCGACCCAGGCGTGGGCGTCGAACTGATGAACGGAGAGATAATTGCCCGCCGGGTTGACCTCACCGCCCTGATAGCCCGCCACCACCCGCGCCGGAATCCCCGCTGCGCGCAGGACGAAGGTCATGGCGCCGGCGTAGTGAGCGCAGAAACCACTGCGCGTCTCGAACAGGAAGTCATCGACGATATCGCTGCCCACTGGCGGCGGCTCCAGGGTGTAGTGATAGGGCTGGCGGTTGAAGTGCTTCAACAGCGCATCCACCATCGCCTGAGGCGCCTGCGCGGATTGCCGTAGCTCGCTCGCCCAGGCGCGGGCGCGTGGATTGCCCTGCTCCGGCAGCTGCAATGCCCGCCCGAGGCTCGCCGGTGCGCTGATCGCTTCGCGACGCGCGTCCAGCCATGAAGTCGCCTGATACATCAGCGGCTTGTTCACCGGCTGGCGGCGCTGGAGATGAAAATCCGCCATAAGCTGCGCCTCGCCGCTCGCAACCTGCGGCACATCCAGCGCGAACAGCCAGGGCTGGCCGCTGGGCTGCATGACGATGCTGTAGCTGAGCGGCTCACCAGCCGCCTGCCACTCCGGCGCCTGGGGAAGCTGCGAAGCGTAGGATTGCGACCAGCGACGACCGTCGAAGCGTTCGAAGGTCACCGCGCGCCAGTAGAGCTGGTCGCGGGGCGGAATGTCGCCGTCGAAGGTGACGCGAAAGGCCAGCTCCGCCGAACGGCCAAGACGGGCGATGTCGCCGGGCGCCATGTGATCGGCCAAGCCGGTTGTGCCGCGGTCGCCGGCCTGCGGCAACGACCACAGTGGCGGCAGGCGGGGGAAGAACAGAAACAGCACCAGCATCAGCGGAATCGCCTGCAACAGCAGCGAACCGGCCAGGCGTACCGTCGGCCATGGTCGGGTGACCAGGCTACTCTGCTGCAGCCCGATCATCGCGGCCAGCAATGCGGTGACGGGCAGCAGGCTATACAGTCCGGCGACCAGGCTGTCCTCGAACAGGTAGCTGGTCACCACCGCGAAGAAGCCGAGGAAGATCAGTACCAGTGCATCGCGACGGGTGCTCATCTCCACGAGCTTGAGAATGAACGCAGCTATCAGCAGCACCACGCCGGCTTCCAGGCCGACCAGGCTGCCGCGCGAGAAATACACGCCGAAGCCGGCGCCAATCATCAGCAGCGCCTTGAGCCAGCTGCGCGGATAACGCGCACGCATGCGGAATATCTGAATCCGCCAGCTGGCGCAGCCCAACCACAGGCCGATGATCCATAGCGGCAGATGAGTGAGGTGCGGCAGGATCACCAGCACCTGCGCCACCAGCAGCCAGATCAGGCTGTTGCGCGGAATTCCCGGCTTCGCGCTCACTTCACGCCCTCCTCGCTCAGGCCATGCAGCGCCAGTGCACGCAGGCAGGCATCCCGATGAGCCTGCCCGCCATCGGGTCCGACCAGCTCACCCGGCAGGCGCAGTGCGAACGGTTGCTGCTTGTCGCTGAGGTCGACGACCCAGTGGCAGAGCCTCGACAGGCGCTGCTCGGTGTCGCCGTCCAGGGCATCGAAATCGAGCAGCGGATCGTTGCCGAGCAGGCTGGCGAAATCCTTCACCAGCAGGCCCTGGCCACGGGAATAGGCCTTCCAGTGCAGGCGTCGGCGCGGATCGCCCGGCTGCCAAGCCCGTAGCCCCTGATAGTCGTCGACACCGGCGCCGCGCGTCAGCGTGCCCTCATCCTCGGTTTCCGGCGCACTGCCGCCAGGAGGGCGCTCGGCAATCGATGGCTGCGGGTAGACCAGCGCCGCCAACTCCAGATCGATCCAGCTCCAGGCCACCAGCAGGCCCAGCGGAAACCGGCTCTCGACCCGCACACGCCCAGGTCGCAGCCAGCCGCGGCGTTGCGTCGGCAGGCTCAATTCGACTTCGACGGCGCCGCCCGCCGGCACATCGACCAGGCGCAAGCCGCTGGCCGGCCAGCCGAGCGCCACCGCCTGATAGGCGCGACCGGGACTTTCCAGACGCACCCGCAACAGCGCCTGCTCACCGACGAATGCTGCGGTGGTTCCGCCCGCCTGCAGGACCAGGCCGGCAAGATTGCGCCAGGTATGCAGGATGGTGACGAGATACAACGACCCGAGCAGAAAGGTCAGGCCGTAGGCCAGGCTGTTCTGGTAGTTGATCGCGGTCAGCAGCATCAGCAGCAGCGCCACCAGGAACGCCAGCCCGACCGCGGTGGGCATGATGAAGATGCGCCGCTGGTTCAGGCGCACGCTGGAAGCGGGCGGGATGCGCCGTAGCAGCCAGCGGTCACGAAAGCGCGGCAACAGCCTCACGATGGTTGCCCGCCATCATGCGCGGATGTCGCTGTCACAGCGCAGGCACCTCGCGCAGCAGCCATTGCACCAGCGCACCGCCCCCGTGACCGGTGGCATCCGCGCGCTCGCGCAGACGGTGGCCGACCACGGTGGGCAACACCGCCTGCACATCTTCCGGAATCACGTAGTCGCGTCCGTCGAGGAATGCCCAGGCGCGGGCAGCCGCAAGCAGGGCCAGGCTGCCACGCGGCGACAGCCCCCAGGCGAATTGCGGCTGCGTGCGGGTGGCCTCCACCAGTCGCAGCACGTAATCGACCAGTGCATCGCTGACCCGCACGTTGCCCACAGCGTCCTGAATGGCACGTAGCTCGTCGTGTTCCAGCAGCGGTTCGAGGCGGGTCAGCAGATCGCGTCGCGACTCGCCCAACAGCAGCGCCTTTTCCGCTGCTTTGGCCGGATAGCCCAGGGAAACGCGCATGAGAAAGCGGTCAAGCTGCGATTCCGGCAATGCAAAGGTGCCGCCTGAACTGACCGGGTTCTGTGTGGCGATGACGAAGAATGGGTCAGGTAACGGGCGCGTCGCCCCCTCGATGGTGACCTGCCCCTCCTCCATGGCTTCAAGCAGCGCGCTCTGGCTCTTCGGCGTGGCGCGGTTGATCTCGTCGGCCAGCACCAGCTCGGCGAAGATCGGACCCGGGTGGAAGACGAACTGTCCGCTGTCCTTGTCGAACACCGAGGTGCCGAGAATGTCGCCGGGCAGCAGATCGGAGGTGAACTGGATGCGCTGGAACTCCAGTCCCAGCACCTTGGCCAGGGTATGGCTCAGGGTGGTCTTGCCCATGCCCGGCATATCTTCGACCAGCAGATGACCTCGGGCCAAGAGACAGGCAAGGGCCAGTCGAACCTGGGCTTCCTTGCCGAGCAATACTTCGTTGACTGCTCGCAGGCAGGCGTCCAATCGGGTGCGCATAGACTCTCCTTCGTTCGTCGTCCTGATGCTACTGGTCGGCTGCGCCCAGGCAAAGCGAAGGAAATGCCCGGTGACGAGTTTGTGATGCCGGCAGCGCTCACGCCGCTGCGCCTGTTCCAGACGACGGAGAACAGCTGCAGAGATTGCTTGTGGGACTACGGGCCGCGGGCAAGCGGCAAGCGAGCCGGAAGGCTCGAAGGCAATTGCCGGCCCGTGCGCTAGCGAACGGACCAGCAACTGGAGGCGCCGGCTCAGCGTCCGGCGCGGGATTCGCGAAGGTAGAAGCGCGCCTTCTGCGCCTTCTGCGTGCAGCCGCGGAAGGCTTCGAACTGCTGCTGCGTCTTGGCGCCGGTCAGCAAGGCCATGGCCTTGGAGTAGCTGACCGTACCGGCGAAGCCTTCGGCTTCTGCCAGGCTCTGCTCCCTCCACGCCGCATTCAGCTCCGCGGCGCAGCTGTCACGATATGCCGTCTTACCAGCACAACCGGCCAGCAACAGAACCAGCAAAGGCAAAGATAGCCAGGTTTTCATCGCATGATCCCTCGTATGCCATTCAGGAATTAAGGCGCCGCTCGCGCCTGACGGTGCCGCAGATACTCGACCACGGACGGCTGGTCGCCAGCGAACTCGATACGCTCGGCCTTGCTCTCGCGCTGATAGGCGTACATGGGGTCGTAATACTCACCCAGCAGCGCCTCAATCCAGGCGCGATGCAGGTCGACAGAGCCGCTACGCGCCTGTTCCGCCAGCGCTTGATCCATCAGCAATGCCAGGCGCTGGTAACGCTCGCCGCCGAGTCGCTTGCTGATATTGACCAGACTTTGCTGCAGACGCTCGGCGAATGCAGCGAAACCGTTTTCGCCCTGCTCGGCGATGAATTCAGCGCACAGGTCGATCACGTAGTCCTTGAGAATCCGCTCGACGCGCCCTTCCAGGCTGTCCTCCAGCCAGACCAGCGGAAATTCCTGCATGCCGTTGAACAGCGGCAATGGAATCGAGCAACGCCCGACCAGACGCGCCTCGTCCTCGACAACGAACGTCTCGATGCCCGCTGCACGCATCTTCAGCAGCCGGATCGCGAGGGCGTTCTCGAAATCGATCTGCGCCGGCTGTGGTGTCGCGCGCTTGCCGAAGCTGGAGCCACGGTGATTGGCCAGGCCTTCCAGGTCCAGGCTGTTATCCAGCTGCGCCAGCACTTCGGTCTTGCCGGTACCGGTCATCCCGCCAACCAGCACGAAACCGCACTGCTCGACAGCCTGATCAATGGTGTCCAGCAAGAAATGGCGCATCGCCTTGTAGCCGCCGACGACCCGCGGGTACTCGACGCCCATCTCATCCTTCAGCCATTGCTGGACGATCTTCGAACGCAAACCACCACGGAAGCAGTACAGGTAGCCGTTCGGATGAGCCCGGGCGAAATCGGCCCAGGCCTGAAGCCGCTCCGCCTTGGTCTTGCCGGACACCAGCTGATGGCCCAGCTCGATGGCGGCTTTCTGGCCGTGCTGCTTGTAGCAGGTGCCGACCTTCTGCCGCTCGATGTCGCTCATCAGCGGCAGGTTGACCACGCCGGGAAACGCGCCCTTGTCGAATTCCACCGGCGCACGGGCATCCATCATCGGGGTGTCGTTGAGGAACAGCGCGCGAAAATCTTCGGTATCGCTGCGCATCAACGCACCTCTACCGCATGGCTGCGCGCGTCCACCAGCTGGCCGATCGGCTCCAGGGCGAGGCCGAGCTCGGCGCAAACGGCGAGGAATTCAGCTTCGCCTTCCGGCGCCACCGCGACCAGCAAGCCACCACTGGTTTGGGGGTCACAGAGCAGCTGCTTGTGGCGTTCGTCGAGCGTGCCGATGCGCTCACCGTAGCTGTCGAAATTGCGCAGGGTCCCGCCGGGCACGCAACCCTGCTCCAGGTAGTACTCGATGCCCGGTAGCCGCGGCACGCGGTCGTAGTCGATCTCGGCAGTCAGGCCGCTGCCGTCGGCCATTTCCACCAGATGGCCGAGCAGGCCGAAGCCAGTGACGTCGGTCATGGCACGAACCCCCTCGAGCTTGCCGAAACGGCTACCGGCAGCGTTCAGGGTGCACATCCAGTCGCGGGCCAGCCCGACGTCCTCGGCGCGCAGCTTGGCCTTTTTCTCGGCGGTGGTGAGGATGCCGATGCCCAGCGGCTTGGTCAGGTACAGCTGGCAGCCGGCGGTGGCAGTGTCGTTGCGCTTCATCTGGCGCTTGTTCACCAGCCCGGTGACGGCCAGGCCGAAGATCGGCTCGGGCGCATCGATCGAATGGCCGCCAGCCAGCGGAATGCCTGCGGCATCGCAGACGGCACGGCCCCCGGCAATCACTTCGCGGGCGACTTCCGGCGGCAGCACGTTGACCGGCCAGCCGAGGATCGCGATGGCCATCAGCGGATCGCCGCCCATGGCATAGATGTCGCTGATGGCATTGGTTGCGGCGATGCGGCCGAAGTCGAACGGATCGTCGACGATGGGCATGAAGAAGTCGGTGGTCGACACCACACCGCGCTCCTCGTCGATGCCGTACACCGCGGCATCATCACGCGAGGCGTTACCGACCCACAGACGCGGATCGAGGTTCTGCGCACCGCTGCCGGCAAGAATCACGTCCAGTACCTTGGGCGATATCTTGCAGCCGCAGCCGGCGCCGTGACTGTACTGGGTGAGGCGGATCGGTTCGCTCATCGGACTCTCTCGTGACACGTGCACAAACGGGCGGCGATTGTAGCAAAGGCCGCTGTAGATTCGCCGGTTGCCGCCGGATTCGGGCATGCAACGACAGGCTCGAGCGTGACGAGGTCCGATCAGCCCTTGCAGGCTTGCCGGCCAGGCACGAAGCTATCGCGAGTGCCACAGGGAGAAACGCATGAGTAAGAGAGTTGCACTGGTATTGGGATCAGGTGGCGCACGGGGCTATGCGCATATCGGCGTGATCGAGGAGCTGGAGGCACGAGGCTATGAGATCGCCTGCATTGCAGGCTGTTCAATGGGCGCGGTCGTCGGCGGCATCTATGCAGCCGGCAAGCTCGACGAGTACCGCAGCTGGATCGAAAGCCTCGATTATCTGGATCTGCTGCGCCTGGTCGACCCGAGCTTCAGTCTCGGCGCGATCCGCGGCGAAAAGGTGTTCGGCCGCATCCGCGACATGGTCGGCAAGACCCGCATCGAGG
Organism: Stutzerimonas kunmingensis; assembly: GCF_032106285.1. Taxonomy (GTDB): domain Bacteria; phylum Pseudomonadota; class Gammaproteobacteria; order Pseudomonadales; family Pseudomonadaceae; genus Stutzerimonas; species Stutzerimonas kunmingensis_B. The sequence goes on along the minus strand of NZ_DAMCPO010000006.1, from coordinate 68,972 downwards.
ATCTGCCGATTCCGTTCACAGCGGTCGCCACCGACCTGACCAATCAGCAGGAGATCTGGTTTCAGGAAGGCAGCCTGGAACTGGCGATGCGCGCCTCCGCGGCCATCCCGAGCCTGTTCACGCCGGTCATGCAGGGCAATCGCATGCTGGTCGACGGCGGCCTGCTCAATCCCCTACCGATCGTCCCGGTGGTGTCGGCGCATTGCGACATGATCATCGCGGTCAACCTCAACGCCAACAATCACAAGCAATACCCGCTACCGGAGATCGAGCGCCCCGGCCGCTTCGACTCGCTCATGACCTCGATCAGCTCGCACATCCCGTTCTGGCGCAAGGACGAAGCCGAGCTGACCGAACAGATCGAGGATATCCGCGCAGGCGAATTGACTCGCGGTGATCAGCCACCGGCCGCACCGACCAGCCGCAGCGCGCCTCGATCGGCGGAAGGCTCGACGGTAATCGATGTGACTGGCCCGGCGTCGCTGCTGGAGCTGATCAACCAGAGCTTCGATGTCATGCAGTCTTCGCTGGCGCAGTACAAGATCGCCGGCTATCCGCCGAATGTGCTGGTCAATATTCCGAAGCGGGCCTGCCGCTTCTACGAGTTCTACAAGGCGCCGGAGCTCATAGCGCTGGGCCGCATCGTCGCCCACGACGCCCTCGTGCGCTACGAAGAGGAGCAGTGATCGGCAGGCGCCACCTCACCGCCCGGCAGGTTCCCGCCGCTCGTTCGCGAGCTGCGTCGATTCGTGCGGTGGCATCTGCGGCACCTCCTTGATCAGCCAGTCACCCAGCAGGCTATAGGCCACCGCGAGCAGTGTCGGGCCGAGGAACAGCCCCATGAAACCGAACGCGAGAATGCCGCCGAACACACCGAGCAGCACCACCACCAGCGGCAGATTGCCCCCTCGGCTGATCAGATAGGGTTTGAGCACGTTGTCCACGCCGCTGATGATGAACATCCCCCAGATGCCGAGGAAGATCGCCATACCGTAATCGCCCTGCCAGGCCAGCCAGGCAACGGCAGGGCCCCAGATCAGCGGCGGCACCATGATGAAGCTACAGGCGAAGGTCAGCAGCCCGAGCACCAGCGCTCCCGGCACCCCGGCGATGAGAAAACCGATGTAGGCCAGAATCGCCTGAGCCGCGGCAGTGCCTATCACCCCGTTGACCACGCGCTGCACCGTCCCCGCAACGAGTTCCAGATAATGATCCGCACGATCACCGATCAGCCTGTGCAACAGGCTATGGACGAATGCCGACAAGCGTGGCCCATCGCGATAGAAGAAGAACACCAGCACCAGGCTCAGCGCAAGTTCGAGCATCCCGCCGCCGATGCGCGCGCTGCGCACCAGCAGCCAGTTGGCGACCTGGCCGATGTAGGGCCGAATGCTGGCGATCAGCGCCGTGCCCTGCTCGTCCACGGTGCTCCAGAAATTCAGCAGTGCATCGCCTATCAGCGGCACCTCACCCAGCCAGGCCGGCGCCGGCGGCAGTCCCTCGACCTGCAGATCGTGCAGCAATGCGTTGGCATCGCGGATCTGGTCGGCGATGTTGAAGCCCAGCCAAACCAGCGGCACCGCCACCAGAACCATCCAGCTGAACGTGAGCAGACCGGCGGCAAGCGTGGCATTGCCATTCAGCCAACGGGTCAGCACGCGCATGACTGGCCAGCTGGCGAATGCCAGAACGGCAGCCCAGAACAACGCGGAAGCAAAGGGCGCCAGTACCCAGAGACAGGCGGCCAGTAGCCCGAGGAGCAGAATCTGCACCAGCAGGCGATCATTGTTGAGCATGTGAAATTACTCTACTGAAAAGAGCCGGCGCGTTCTGTCAGCGTGACGCGTCAGCGAAGACGGCTATTGCAGCCGTTACGCAGGATCAGCGCAATAGTCTGATGAGCAGGCCGGGTTGCTCCGAGTCATCCACTTCCAGGCGACCGCCACGAATGCGTTCGGCGATCAGCGCTTCACGCCAGGCGGCTGCGCTACGCCCGGCCAGGCTCACCCGCGTTGTGCTGTCCAGACGCATGACATTGGCCAGCAGCACGCCCCACTCGGCAGTCGGCTCATCGGCCAGATCGGGCAAACGCAGCTCCCCGGTGCTGCGCAGCTGTCGCTGCAATGTCGCCGCAGTCGGCAGCACACCAGCCAGAGGCCGGTCGGAGTGGAGTTGCTCGACGTGCAGATAAGGCCTGCCGTTGCCACGGGTAATCCCGTACAGCGCGATCAGCTCGCCTTCACCGCCTGGCATGCGTGCCAGCAGATAGGCCTGCCGCGCTTCAGGACCGTAGAGCATGGACTTGTTGAAGATAGCGTTGGCCCAGAGGCTGCTGGAACCGCACTCGCGCCCTTCGCACCAGAAAAGCAATTCGGCGCCCTGTTGCAAAAGCGTGCCGCGAGCCTCGGTAAAGGCTTCAATACCCGTGTGCGTGGCTGGCAATTGATAGGTGATCGCGGTCAGCTCGCCAGAGACGACCACCTGGGAGGCCATCCGCAGGTTGCCACTGATGCGACGTATCGAGTCCTGCGGATACACCCGCTCCTGAACCTGGGTTTGCCGGTAATCGACGATCTGCGCCTGGGCAAAACGAGGCAGGCGCTCCAGATCGGCGCTCCCGGTAACGTCAGCCGCCAGCACAGCGGCGGAGAAAAACGCCGCCGCTGCTATCCATGCACTTCGCATAACTCTCCTCAACGGGACACCTTCGACTGCTTGCAGAAGCTCAACCGGCGTATCGCGTCGCATGGACCCGATAGGCTCAGAACGTCAGCAGGCCGATGCTCGCAGGGAAACGTGGCACTGTAGCGATCAATCATTGCGCTGGCTCTGCTGGAACATTGCTTCCCAGCCTCGCCAGTTGGCAAAAGCAAGTCAAGCAAGGGTTTGCGAGAGAGTATTGCGAGCCCGCCGGATACGTCAGTCGCGTAAGAAGCTGTTGAATACCCTGGCGACCGCCTCAGCGCCAATGTCATCGTCCAGATGCAAATGATGCCCACCCACCAGGCGGCGGATATCGAACGGGAAGCTTTCGACAAGCTCGAGCAGCTCAGGCTGCATCATCAACCCCTGCTCGGCCAGCACCAGGCTGGTCGGGCAAGCGACCCGACTGACGAAGGCCAACGCATGGGCGCGGGTCAGCCGCATTGCCGAGGGAAGCATCAGGCGTGGATCGGTGCGCCAGGTGTAGCCGCCGGGCACAGGCATCAACCCGCGCTGTGCGAGCAGCTCGGCCGCCTCGCGACTGACCGCGCCGACACCTTTCATCCGCGCTTCCACAGCCTGGTCGAAACTCGCGTAGACCGGCTTGCGCTTGTCGTTCACCGCGAGTAGCGCCTCGAGGGCAAAACCAAGCTTCTGCGGCGCGCTATCCGCCTCGCCGGTGTAGGGAATCACGCCGTCGATCAATGCGAGCCGCTCGACGCGCTCGGGTAGCGCACCGGCGAGCAGCACGGAAACGATCGCGCCCATGGAGTGCCCGAGCAATGAAAAGCGCTGCCAGCCAAACTGCTCGGCGACCTGCAGCACGTCATGGGCGTAGTCCCAGATGTTGTATCCGGCCCCGATCGGACGATGATCGGAATGGCCATGACCAGGCAAATCCAGCGCCACGATGCGCAGCCCTTGCAGCCTGGGCGCCAGCCGGCTGAAGGTCGCCGCGTTATCCAGCCAGCCATGCAACGCAATCACCGGCTTGCCATCGTCGGGCCCGTAAAGATGCGCCGCCACCTCGAGATGCGGCAGGCTCAGCCGGACTTCTTCGAACAGCACGCTCATGCAGCCCCCTTGGAAAGCTCGGTAGAGCTGCCCCAGCGGCCAAGCAGTTCACGCAGCTTTTCCGCGGTCTGCTGCGGCTGTTCGAACGGAAACATGTGGCCTCCTGGCAAGCTGTGCGCTTCGCCACGCGACATCAGCCGCAGCAGATAACCATGATGCGGCAGCACGACACGACTATCGCGCCCGCGAATCATCGCCAGCGGAATCTTCAAGGCCGGCGGCCAACCGGGAGTGAGATGAGGCACGCTGCGATAGATGCTGATTTCAGTCTGCGGATCGAAACGCAGGCGCACCCCCTGCCCTACAGGCTCCAGACCATGCTCGATATAGGCTTCGAGGCATTCCGGATCAAAGCTGCTGAACAGGGCTTTGCCGGCGAAATAGGCGCGTGCCTCTTCGACACTGGCGAACTGTTCGCGCCGTCCCAGCGTGCGGCCAGCCGGCGTCAGCCGGTCGATGAAACCGAGGCGCTTGGCCGCCCAGATCACCGTCTGGTCGAACCAGGTCGGTATCGGCGAATCCAGCATGACGACCCCGTGGTACAGCTCCGGGCGCAGCAGCGCGGCGCGGTAATGCAGCATGCCACCGAACGAATGCCCTACCCCCCACACCGGCTCGTGCAATCGATCGAGCTGCTCGAACAACTCGTCGAGCAGGTTGTTCCAGTTATCGTCGACCGGAAAGCGCGGGTCGTGCCCATGGCGGTCCATGTGCGTGACCCGGTATTCCGGCGCCAGGGCGTCGAACAGCTTGCGATAGGTGGCCGAGGGAAAGCCATTGGCGTGGGCGAAGAAGATGCGTTGCGACATGGAAGGCGTTGCCGGACAGACTGAAGCCTCATTGTCTGGCAGGCCTCGGCAGGCAGCAATCGCCATAGCCCTGCCGAATGAAGGGCATTCAGGCCAATCAGCAGGCCGCAATGTCCCAGGTTTGCTGTCAGCCCGCCGAAGCACCTTTTTCCAGCGGCACGATCGCGACAGTCAAACGTGAAATGCAGCTTGGTTTGCCGTCCTCACCGCTGAGACGGATATCCCAGACATGGGTCGAACGTCCCAGGTGCACCGGCCGGCATACGCCGGTCACGCGTCCGCTGCGCAAACCGCGCAGATGGTTGGCGTTCACTTCGAGGCCAACGCAATAGAACTTGCTACTGTCGATGCAGTGATAGCTGGCCATCGAACCGAGCGTTTCAGCCAGCACTACAGAGGCACCGCCATGTAGCAGGCCGTAAGGCTGGTGAGTGCGTGCATCGACCGGCATGCTGGCGGTGATGGATGAGTCATCGAAGGTCTCGAAGCGGATGTCCAGCAATTCGGTGATGGTGTTCTTGCGGGTACTGTGAAGCTCTTCCAGGTTGGGCTGACGGTGCCAGATACTCAATGCGCATACTCCTGACGTCTATTGTTGTTCTTGATTGATGTGCCGCCGTGAGCAAAACAGCCTGGCGGACCGGTCAACCCTAACCAACGTGACGCAAGGACACCAGCCGCATCAGCCCTCCGGCAATTGCCTCACCCTCCAGCTCCGCCAGGGACGCGGTCGCCATCGGCACAGGCTCCGCATAGTTGCCGTTCATCAGCCAGCCGGCAAGATTGCCGACGAAGGGCTGGTGGGTGACCAGTAGCAGATCGCTTTCGCCGCGCAGATCGAGCTGCCGCAATGCCTCGGCAAGATCGGACTCCGGTGTCGCCCAGTCAACCGTCTCGCACTGGCCGGCGAAGCCGAGAGCCTTGCGCACCTCATCCGCAGTCTGCTGCGCGCGCTGGAACGGACTTACCAGAATCGTCTGCAGCGGCTTACCGCGAAGAAAAGTGGCGCTGCGGCGCACATCGCGGCGCCCCCCCTCAGTCAGGTTGCGCTCCGCATCGGTGCGCGCGCTGGGCTCGGCTTCGCCATGTCGTAGCAGCCAAAGCCTCATACCGTCGGACCCTGCTGGGAGTCCTTCGGCTCGGTTGGCGCAACGGGCGGAACCGGGGTGGTCAGTTCCACATCCGCAGGGCGTGGTGTGGGCCAATCCGAAAGCGGCCAGGGCTTGCGCTCGGTATTGAAGGTGGCGAAACGGCCGATCTGCGCGATGTATTGGCTGAGGCTGTCACCAAAGCCCTGCAGACTGGAGTCGGCATAGCCCTTGACCAGGCGCATCACCAGTTGCAGCACCACGACCACCAGCAGGGCCAGCTCGGCCAACTGCCAGACGAAGAAGAAGATCAGCATCCAGACGGCCCGCAGGATCAGCGATTCCCGGTCCGTTGCCTGGTTCGATTGATTCATGGAATGTCCCCTACGCTCGGCTCAGAAACCGTCGGTTGAAATGAAATCCACATCGGTCTTGGGCTCGCCCCGCATCAGTACACCGATGATCTGATCGAGCGTACGCCCCTCGAACAGGATGGCATGCAGACCCGCGACCAGCGGCATGTACACCTGCAGCTCCTCGGCCTTGCACTTGAGCACCTTGATGGTATTGACGCCTTCCGCAACCTCGCCCAGCCGGGAAACCGCCGCTTCCAGGCTAAGGCCTTCGCCCAGGGCGTAGCCCACCTGGAAATTGCGACTCTTGGGCGAGGTGCAGGTAACGATCAGATCGCCCACCCCTGCCAGCCCGAGAAAGGTCATGGGATTGGCGCCCAGTTTCACAGCGAACCGGGTCATCTCCGCCAATGCACGGGTGATCAGCATGCTGCGAGTGTTCTCACCCATGCCCAGCGCAGCGGCCATGCCCGCCATGATCGCGTAGACGTTCTTCAGCGCGCCACCCAGCTCGACGCCGAAACGATCGGAGCTGGCGTAAACGCGGAACGTACGACCGTGCAGATAATGCTGCACGCTTCGGCACAGCGCCTCGTCATGGCTCGCCACGACGGTCGCCGTCAACGCATGCTCGGCTACTTCCCGCGCCAGATTCGGTCCGGACAGCACGCCGATGCGCGCCTGGGGTGCGATCTGCTCGAGGATCTGGCTCATCAGCATGAATCCGTCAGCCTCGATGCCCTTGGTTGTACTGACCAGCATCTTGCCGCCAAGCTGCGCGGCGAACGGCTGCAGCGCCTGGCGCAGCGCGCTGGACGGCAGCGCAACGAAGATCAGCTCGCAGGCATCGAGAGTGGACGACAGATCGGTGGTCGGCTCGACCTGCACCAGGATCTCGACGCCCTTCAGGTAGCGCGGGTTCTGTCGCAGCCTTCGGATGCTTTCAGCCTGCTCCGCATCGCGCATCCAGAGCAGAACGTGGTGACCGTTCTCGGCCAACAGATTGGCGATCGCGGTCCCGAAACTGCCGCCGCCGAGTACCGCGATGGGTTGCTGTCGTGTCATGTGGAATCCGTCGTAGGCCATCCGAAATGGCAGTGCCGGGCATTATACGTTTCATCTTCACAGCGGCCAGCGCAACCGCCAAGCCCTGTTAAATCATTTGCTTACGGTCGCTGCTAACACTGATTCAGAGCCTGCCCGAGCGTTAGCAGCAGGTAATCGTCCACGCCATGCAACCGTCCCTGCAACGATTGTCTATAGAGGGCACGCTGTCGCAAGGTCCTCGTTCGTCGTTAAGGAGTGTTAAAGTAGCCGCCCGTTTCTGTCTTTGCGCCTTCAGCCGCAGGTACGGATTGAATGGCGTCGCTGTTGGCAAGCTGTGACTTTAGCCACAACGCGGCAGTCTATGACTAGTCTTGATGATCAGGCCTCGAATTCTGGCCCGGTATGTAAGCAGCAAAGCCCTTCGCAGGGGCCCATTGAGGAATACGCATGACCAAACAACACGCCTTTACTCGGGAAGACCTGCTTCGTTGCAGCCGCGGCGAACTCTTCGGTCCCGGTAATGCGCAACTGCCCGCGCCGAACATGCTGATGGTCGATCGTATCGTTCACATCAGTGAAGTGGGCGGCAAGTATGGCAAGGGCGAACTGGTCGCCGAACTGGATATCAACCCTGATCTCTGGTTCTTCGCTTGCCATTTCGAAGGCGATCCGGTCATGCCCGGCTGCCTGGGCCTGGATGCCATGTGGCAGCTGGTCGGCTTCTACCTCGGTTGGCAGGGCAACCCCGGCCGCGGCCGTGCCCTCGGCTCCGGCGAAGTGAAGTTCTTCGGTCAGGTTCTGCCGACCGCCAAGAAGGTCACCTACAACATTCACATCAAGCGCACCATCAACCGCTCGCTGATTCTCGGCATCGCCGATGGCACCGTCAGCGTTGATGGCCGCGAGATTTACAGTGCCGAAGGCTTGCGCGTCGGCCTGTTCACCTCTACCGACAGCTTTTGAAGGACATCCGCATGCGTCGCGTCGTGATCACTGGCCTGGGTATCGTTTCCTGCCTGGGCAATGACAAAGAGACCGTCTCCGGCAACCTGCGCGCCGGCCGCCCCGGCATTCGCTTCAACCAGTCCTACGCGGACATGGGGCTGCGCAGCCAGGTTTCCGGCTCCGTCAACCTGAACCTCGAAGAGCTGATCGACCGCAAGGTCCTGCGCTTCATGGGTGACGCCGCCGCCTACGCCTATCTGGCAATGGAGCAGGCCGTGAAAGATGCCGGCTTCAGCCTCGATGACATTTCCAACCCGCGCATCGGCCTGGTGGCCGGTTCCGGTGGCGCCTCGACCATCAACCAGATGGAAGCCATCGACATTCTGCGCGACAAGGGCGTCAAGCGTATCGGCCCATACCGCGTGCCGCGCACCATGAGCAGCACCGTTTCTGCCTGCCTGGCGACGCCGTTCCGTATCAAAGGCATCAACTACTCCATCGCTTCGGCCTGCGCCACCAGCGCGCACTGCATCGGCCACGCCATGGAGCAGATCCAGATGGGCAAGCAGGATGTGGTCTTCGCCGGTGGTGGTGAAGAAGAGCATTACAGCCAGAGCTGCCTGTTCGATGCCATGGGGGCGCTGTCCAGCCAGTACAACGATACCCCGGAGAAAGCCTCCCGCGCCTACGACGCCAAGCGTGACGGTTTCGTCATCGCCGGCGGCGGCGGCATGGTGGTGGTCGAAGAACTGGAGCACGCACTCAAGCGCGGCGCCAAGATCTATGCTGAAATCGTCGGCTACGGCGCCACTTCCGACGGCTACGACATGGTTGCTCCGAGTGGCGAAGGCGCCCTGCGCTGCATGCAGCAGGCAATGTCGACCGTCGATACCCCGATCGACTACCTGAACACCCACGGCACCTCCACGCCGGTCGGCGATGTGGCCGAGATCAAGGCCGTACGCAACATGTTCGGCGACAAGATCCCGACCATCAGCTCGACCAAGAGCCTGTCCGGCCACTCCCTCGGCGCCGCAGGCGTTCACGAAGCGATCTACTCGATGCTGATGATGGAAGGCAACTTCATCGCGGGCTCCGCCAACATCGACGAGCTGGATCCGGAGGTCGCCGACATGCCGATTCTTCGCGAAACCCGCGAGAACGTGCAGCTCGATACCGTGATGAGCAACAGCTTCGGCTTCGGCGGCACCAACTCCACGCTGGTGCTGCGTCGTTACAAAGGCTGAGTCTGATTTGCGACAAACAAGAACGGCGCCCTAGGGCGCCGTTTTTTGTTTCCACCTAATGCCGTCACACCCGGCGCTCGGCGCCCCCATCGATATCGCCATGGGCAATACATGAAGCGGCGGTGAACAACACATCGGTAGAGGAGTTGAGCGCGGTTTCCGCCGAGTCCTGGACGACCCCGATGATGAAGCCGACAGCCACCACCTGCATCGCTAGGTCATTGGAGATGCCAAACAGGCTGCACGCCAGCGGAATGAGCAGCAGCGAACCACCGGCGACACCCGACGCACCGCAGGCACATACCGCAGCCAGAAGGCTGAGCAGCACCGCCGTGGCGATATCCACCTCGATACCCAGAGTGTTTACCGCCGCCAGGGTGAGCACCGTGATGGTGATCGCCGCGCCGCCCATGTTGATCGTCGCCCCGAGCGGAATGGATACCGAATAGGTGTCCTTGTGCAGCCCGAGCCGCTGGCAGAGCTGCATGTTCACCGGAATGTTCGCGGCAGAACTGCGCGTGAAGAACGCCGTGATACCGCTTTCTCGCAGGCAGGCGAATACCAGCGGATACGGGTTGCGACGGATCTGCCAGAACACGATCAGCGGATTCATCACCAACGCCATGAACAGCATCGCGCCGACCAGCACCAGCAACAACCGCATGTAGCCCAGCAGCACGTCGAAGCCCGATTCGGCCAACGTGCCGGCTACCAGCCCGAATACCCCCAGCGGGGCGAAGCGGATGACCACCTTGACGATCAAGGTGACGCCATCGGAAAGGTCACTGATCAGATGCCGGGTGCTTTCTTGTGCATGACGGAAGGCGAAGCCAAGTCCGATGGCCCAGGCCAGGATGCCGATGAAGTTGCCGTCGAGCAGCGCCTGCACCGGGTTAGCCGTGATATTGAACAGCAGCGTCTGCAATACGGCCCCAACGCCCGACGGCGGCGTTACATCCGCAGCACCGCTGACCAGCGTGAGCGTGGTTGGAAATATGAAGCTCGCCAGCACGGCAACGGCCGCCGCACTCAGCGTGCCGAGCGCGTACAACAAGATGATGGGGCGGATATGGGTAGGCTGGCCGCGCTTGTGGTTGGCCAGTGAAGAGGTCACCAACACGAACACCAGAATCGGTGCTACCGCTTTGAGCGCCTGCACGAACAGATCACCGAGAAGAGCTACGGATTTTGCTGCGCCAGGCAGCAGTAGCGCAAGCAAGGCGCCAGCCACCAGGCCCGCGACGATCTGGGCAACGAGGCTGGTACGACTGATGAAGCGAATGAATCGAGGCATATCGGACATGGGCGCATCTCGCAGCTCGGCAGGTACGGCCCGAAACAGCCCGTGCCTGCCATGGAAAAACGCCGGATGGTACGCCGCTCTCCCGCCCATGCCCAGCGTTGTGCTGTCACGGGGGCACAGGAGGCTGCTGAAGCGCCTACAGACGGCGGGAAGGCGCTATTGCGGCTAGCGCATGTCACACCTGAAAGCGCGCTACCAGACCGTTCAGGTCGATGGCCAGGCGCGCCAGTTCCTGACTGGCCGCGCTCGTCTGATTGGCACCTGCCGAGGACTGCAGCGACAAGTCACGGATATTAACCAGATTCCGATCCACTTCCCGCGCGACCTGAGCCTGTTCTTCTGAGGCGCTGGCAATCACCAGGTTGCGCTCGCTGATCTGGCTGATCGCCGAGGTGATGCCATCAAGAGCTTCGCCGGCCGCCCGAGCCATTTCCAACGTGGTACGGGCACGCTCGTTGCTCGATTGCATCGCGTGCACGGCCTTGTCCGTGCCCTGATGCACGCTGCCAATCATCTGCTCGATCTCACCGGTGGACTGCTGGGTACGATGCGCCAAGGCACGTACCTCGTCGGCCACCACCGCAAAGCCGCGGCCGGCGTCGCCAGCCCGAGCCGCCTCGATCGCGGCGTTCAGCGCGAGCAGATTGGTCTGTTCGGCAATCGAGCGGATCACTTCCAGCACCTTGCTGATGTCCCGCACCTGACCAGCCAGATGCTCCACTTCTCCGGCGGTGTTGGTCACGTCGCTCGCCAGCAGATTGATCGACTCGACTGTCTGCAGCACCTGCTTGCGCCCGCGCTGTGCGGTGTCGTTGGAGTCCTGGGAGGCCTCGGAGGTAGCCACCGCGTTGCGCGCCACTTCGTCTACGGCTGCGGTCATCTCATTCACGGCGGCAGCCGCTTGTTCGATCTCGTGGTTCTGCTGGTGCAGGCCGCGGGTCGAGTCTTCGGTGACCGCGTTGAGCTCCTCGGCTGCCGAGGCAAGCTGATTGGACGAGTCGGCGATGCCCTGAATGGTCGAGCGCAGATTGGCCTGCATGGCTTTCAGTGATGTCAGCAGGCGGGCCGGCTCGTCCTTGCCCTCGACCACAAAATCGCCGGTCAGATCACCACCAGCGATACGCTCGGCTACCGAAACAGCAGTTCCCAGCGGGCCCACGACGCTGCGGGTGAACACCCAGGCCAGCGTAACGGTGATAGCGGCAGCGAACACCAGCGTCGCTACCACCCAGCTGAACGCCGTGTCGTATTGTGCGGACGCGCGGTCCGCCGCCCCGCCGGCTTCCTCGCTGTTGATGGTCAGGAGCTGGTTCAGTGACGCAGTCACGTTATCCGCGTGCCCGTTGATTTCGACGTTGATTATCGTCACGGCCTGGGCGCGCTCACCGCGGACCACATGCTCGACGACACGTTGCTGAAGCAGCAAGTACTGTTCGAAGCTCTGCTTGAAGCGTTCATACGCAGCACGTTCTTCGGCCGTAGTTACTCGCTTGGCGTAATCGGCATCACGTTGAGCCACTTCGCTGCGCATCTGGGTCAAGCGCTGGGCGGTGTCCTGCACCATCTGCGACTCTTCAGCCAGAGCCAGGCGCAGGGTATTGGCTCGAATGCGCATGACCGTGACGTTAAGTTCACTGAGCGCCATGATGCTGGGTAGCCAGTTCTCATCGACCTCCTTGCTCTCGTTGCGCATGTTGGCCATCTGGTTCAGTGCGAACAGGCCGAGGAAGAGTACGAGCAGGCCAATCAGGCCGAAACCCAGTGTTGAGCGTTTACCAATAGTGAGCGAGCGAATGGACATGGGACTACCTTCTCCATGAAAAACGGAACAACGCCACAAACCGTGACTTGCTCCGTTATCGGAAGGCCTGGCCTTTCACTTGAACTTTGACGCCAATTTTTTGCGCCGCTCGACTCCCTCCCCGACTAACGGTTCGAATGGCCATCTCGACCTAACAAGATGGCCATCACCGGACGTCGAACATCTGCTCGGCCAACTTGCGGTCCCCTTGGAACACCATTAGATGCCATCGGCCGACCACAATCTCATGGGGCTCGGTGAATTCGAATGCCATCACGTCCGTTTCGGCGCCCGATACCAGCGATTGCACGACCTCGAACTTGTCATGGCGCTTGCCATCGGGTGTCACCACACCTGGCGTCAGGTATAGCAAGGTCAGCGGCGTATCGGCTTCGCGCTTACCAGCGAGGCGATAGCGCAGGCCGAACTTGCTTCCAAGCCGCGCCGGCACCTCATTCGTCTGGCGAATGGGCTGGTCACGACGAGTCAGCACGCGCTCGCCTGGCTCGAAATCCTCTTTGACGGTTTCGAACACGCCATACTCCACGGCACCCACGACCTCGACCTGCGCCAGCGCTGCGGGCGAACTCACACCCAGTACCATGGCGACGAGCGCCCAACGAGTGAACGACATGGAACCTGCTCCTTCCTGTTTGCGAAGCAGGCAGGTTATGACGCACCGATTACAGTCTCATGACGCTCAACGTAGCTCAGCCTGACGCTTGCGGGGGAGCAGCGCGAGAAAGTTATCTCGCGCCACGCCTTGCGCTACGGAGGCTGGAAGTGCATCGAGGAAGGGAGCGAAGGCGTGCATGCCGGTCGCCAGGTTATCGAAATGGCCGACCACGTCCGAGCCGATTACGAAGCGCTTGGGATGCCGCTTCACCAGCGCGACCCACTTCGGGTCGGGACGCTTATCTTCGTCCAGCAGATAAGGTTGCAACATGGTCCAGGAAAGGTCGATGTACAGATTCGGATAGTCATCGAGCAGGCGGCTGACCGTATCGTGCAGGAATTCAAGCTTCTCCTGGTGTCGGTGCAGCTCCATGCTGGTTCCGGCATGAGCCCAGATAAAGCGCGTATGCGGATGATTGCGCAGCGGCTCCTCCAGCTCGACCAGGTAGAGCGGATTGCGCTCTCGCTTGGAGGTGATGTTGGAATGCAGCATCACCGGCAGATCGAACTCCGCCGCCAGGTGATAGACCCTGGCCAGCGCCTCGTTGTTGGCCCGCGGGGTGTCGCCCTCGGTCAACGCGGTCACGTCATCGTGTCGGGTGAATACCTCCCCCAGACCCTGCCAGAGGCCCGGGTTCAGCTCCAGCATGCGGCGGATATGCGCGTCGGCGTTCTTGTCGTTAGGGTTGAAGCCGGAAAGAAACGGATGGAAGCGCTTGCGCTGCTCCTCATCCAGATCTTCCAGCGCTGCGGCGACCAGCACGTCGGTCGCGCTGTACCAGTACACCGGCGCATCGTCGCCGGCGTAGTAGCGAGGCCGCTTGGGCTCGTTCTCGTGCCATTTCTTCGCCACCGGAATGCCGCTGATCATCACGTGATCGATGCTGCCCGCGTCCATCGCTGCCAGCAGCTTTTGCATGCCATCGGTTTCCTGGAAAAAATCCACATAGTGCAGATGCGCATCGCTGTAACGATAGTCACGCCCTTCCCCTACCGCGACGGACGACAACGTAACGAGGGCTACAACGGAAAATATTCTGAAAATGTACAAAGCTCGGTCCTCCTGACAGCCAGCGAGTAGACCGTCATGAGGGCCACCCGTTCAGCATCTCCATGCTGCGGAACACGACCAGGGGCTCAGCCGAGGCATACCCCCCACGGTATTTGACTGAAATCAACGACCATCCATCGCCATCACACTAGTCTCATGGCCACCACAACCGCGCGGCCGCTACCTCACTGCGCGCTGCTTTTCTTCCGCTTCACAAAAGGACCCATCGCATGGCAATGAAAACCATCAGCGCGCACGGAACATTGAATGCCGGAATGGCAATCGAGGTGCAATGCGGCAACCACCGCCTGATCATGGACCAGCCAAAGAGCGCGGCGGGCCAAGACCTCGGCCCGACGCCGCTGGAAGCCATTCTGGCGGCAGTGGCCGGATGTTTCGGCACCATCGGCCGCTTCATCGCTCACCAGCAGAAGATCGAACTGCGCGGCATGCGCTTCGAGATCGAAGCCGATTACGATCCCGCCGGACTGCTCGGACGCGATCCTGCTGTACGGCCGGGCTTTCAGGAATTGCGCATCAAGGTGGACATCGACGCCGATCTGGATCGGGCCGGCAAGCAGGCATTGCTGGAGCAGATCGAGCAGCGTTGCCCGGTAGCCGACAATCTCACCCACGGCACTCGCCTGGTCAGCGTCCTGCTCTGAAGCAACCCGAAACGAAAACGGCCCGTCACTTGACGGGCCGTTCGTACATCGCTGCCAGGGATCAGGCCGATAGTTCGACCAGCAATTTGTTCAGACGCTGCACGTAAGCAGCGGGATCCTTCAGGCTATCCCCCGCCGCCAGCGCAGCCTGGTCGAACAGGATGTGCGACAGATCCGCGAAGCGACCCTCGTCCGGCTCGGCATCGAGCTTTTCGATCAGCGGATGCTGCGGGTTGATCTCGAAGATCGGCTTGGACTCTGGCACCTTCTGCCCGCTTGCCTCGAGAATCTGCCGCATCTGCAGGCCCAGGTCCTGCTCGCCAATGGCGAGAATCGCCGGCGAGTCGGTCAGACGATGGGAGACGCGCACCTCGGCGACTTCATCACCCAGCGCGCCCTTCAGGCGCTCGATCAGCCCTTCCTTGGTCTTGGCGATTTCTTCCTGAGCCTTCTTGTCCTCTTCGGAATCCAGCTTGCCCAGATCCAGGTCGCCGCGCACAACATCGGCGAACTGCTTGCCGTCGAACTCGGTCAGGTAGCTCATCAGCCATTCGTCGATACGATCAGTGAGCAGCAGTACCTCGACGCCTTTCTTGCGGAAGACTTCCAGGTGCGGGCTGTTCTTGACCTGCGCGTAGCTTTCGCCAGTCAGGTAGTAAACCTTGTCCTGACCTTCCTTCATGCGCGACAGGTAATCGGTCAGCGAAACCGACTGCTCGCCCGACGCGTCGCTGGTGGAGGCAAATCGCAGCAGGCTGGCAATCTTCTCCTTGTTGGCAAAATCTTCCGCCGGACCTTCCTTGAGTACCTGGCCGAACTGCGACCAGAACTTCTTGTAGTCCTCGGGTTTGTCCTTGGCCAGCTTCTCCAACATGTCCAGCACGCGCTTGGTCAGCGCCGACTTCATCGAATCGATGACCGGATCCTTCTGCAGGATTTCGCGGGACACATTGAGCGACAGGTCATTGGAATCGACCACGCCCTTGACGAAGCGCAGGTACAGCGGCAGGAACTCGTCCGCCTGATCCATGATGAAGACGCGCTGGACGTAAAGCTTCAGGCCCTTCGGCGCCTCGCGGTGATACAAATCGAATGGCGCACGGCCGGGCACATAGAGCAGCGAGGTGTACTCGAGCTTGCCCTCGACCTTGTTGTGGCTCCAGGACAGAGGGTTGTCGAAGTCGTGAGCGACGTGCTTGTAGAACTCCTGATACTCCTCGTCCTTCACCTCGGTGCGCGGACGGGTCCAGAGGGCGCTGGCGCGGTTAACCGTCTCCCACTCCTGCTCGGCCGGCTTGTCCTTCTCCTCGCCGTGGAACTCTTTAGGCAACTCGATCGGCAGCGCGATGTGATCGGAGTACTTCTTGACGATGTTGCGCAGGCGCCAGCCATCGGCAAACTCTTCTTCGCCCTTCTTCAGGTGCAGGACGATGCGGGTGCCGCGTTCGGCCTTGTCGATGGTGGCGACTTCGAATTCGCCCTCGCCCTTCGACGACCAATGCACCCCTTCGCTGGTCGGGGTACCGGCGCGGCGGCTGTAGACGTCGACCTTGTCGGCGACGATGAACGCCGAATAGAAGCCCACACCGAACTGACCGATCAGGTGCGAATCCTTCTTCTGGTCGCCAGAGAGATTTTTCAGGAAGTCGGCAGTACCGGACTTGGCGATGGTACCCAGATGCGCGATCACGTCATCGCGGTTCATGCCGATGCCGTTGTCTTCCAGGGTGACGGTATTGGCATCCTTGTCAAAGCTGAGGCGAATCTTCAGATCAGCGCCACCCTCAAGCAGCTCCGGCTTGGCCAGCGCTTCGAAGCGCAGCTTGTCGGCGGCATCGGAGGCGTTGGAAATCAGCTCGCGAAGGAAGATTTCCTTGTTGGAATACAGCGAATGGATCATCAGATGAAGCAGCTGCTTCACTTCGGTCTGGAAGCCCAGGGTTTCTTTTTGAGTCTCCACACTCATCGTCTACAAACTCCACATCAGCGTAATGGCACGGACCGCGGTTGCGGCGATGTCTGGCAGATGGGGGCGTGGCGATGATTTTCAAGGGCAGCCGACGCGTCGCAACGCCGGCCAGTCCAGTTAAGGGTCAACGAGTTCGAGCAGCACGATCTCCCCGGGAGCCAGGTTATAGGTCGCTTCGCCTGGGCCGCTGATGACCCGCCTGATGATCAGATTGCCCTCGCTATCCAGACCAGCGAATCGCCCTTCTGCAACACCGCCGCGCTCGGTGTGCGCACGCATCAACAGGTGCTGATAGCGGTCAGGCGTGCGCAGGACCTGCTCCATCGAGAAGCGCAGTCGCCGATCCAGACTGCTCTGCGGCACCGTCGCAGCAACGGGCTCGGCCGCCTTGGTCGTCGTTACAGGTGTCTCCACCGCAGGTTCGGTCAGGGGCGGATAGTCATCGCCCCTGACGTGCCAGCCCTGCTCGTTCTTTGCCAGGGGCAGCGTGAACGCCTGCATCTCGCCATTCACCTGAGCCTGGACCTCAACCTCCAACTCTTCGGCCGGCAACGTGACGACGGGCGTCGATTGCAAAGCGACGTCCCGGCTCGCGTGACGACGCTGCAGGTAGTCCTCGATCACGAAGGCCAGGGTGTCCCGCGAATCATGGCGGCGGTCGACCTGACCGTTCAGGTAGCGCAGGCGATCGGTGTACAGCTCGATGACACCAGTGATGCTGGTGTCGAACTGTGGCGGCAGCACGAGATGGAAATCGCCACGCAGCTTGTTCGGCGCCACCGGTTGCAGATCAAGATGCAACGTGTAACCGCGATCGAGGCGTCGCGTCTCCGGCAGCTCCTGATCGGGGTTCAGCCAGGCGATTTCGACCTCAGGCAATGCGCCGATGTCGTCGGGCAGAACGTCGATGCACAACGCGCCCTCGATCGGTTCGCGCAAGCGAATCGTCACCTCCTGGCGAGCGAAGAAGCCCTTCCCCTCACGCAGATTCAATACGCCATTTATGAGCTCACCCTGTTGCGGTGCGAATCGACGTCCGTTCAATTCCCCGCGCACCCCCATGGCAAGATCCGGCTCGCCCTGGGTTGGCAGCCAACGCAGACTGAAAATCGCCTCCAGCCGCTCGGCATCGCGACTGGCCAGCAGCGACAGCCCCACGATCAGCGGAATGAAACCCAGGCAGGACAGGATCAGCGCCTTGCGCGCAACGCGCCAGTGACTGAATACGAACGCCAACGTCAATGGAGGCAGCAGGCTGCCCAGGCCCCAGAGCAAGCTCGTCGAGAATGCCAGGCTGATGAGCCAGACGGCGCCAGCAAGAATCAGCAGCAAGCCGCCGAGGATCAGAAGTGCTTCCATTCAAGTTCCTTCACGCAATCGCACAAGGTGACGCCGCACACCGCAACGCCACCCTGACGAATGCGTCAGGGCTCGTCGATCTTGAAATGGCAGCGGGCGGTGGCGATGGGCTCGGCCTGATGGGTCTGCCAGGCGGTGATCGCGACATTGGCGACCCTGCGGCCCTGGCGCCAGACCTGGCAGGCGGCAAAGGTGTCACGATAGTGACCGGCGCGTAGATAATCTATCGAGAAGTCGATGATTTTGGGCAAATGTGGCGCGCCCATGAACATCAGCAGATGCAGCATCGCCGCGTGCTCCATGAAGCCTGCGATGACCCCGCCGTGAATGGCCGGTAGCGGATTGCCGATGTTGTCCTCGTTCTGCGGCAGACGAAAAACCATTTCGTCACCGAGCCGCAGGCACTCGATGCCGATCAGCTTGGCGTACGGCACCAGTTTGATCAGCGAGTCGTAATCGTTGTTGGCGTGTGCATGCTGGACCAGCTCGTTGAGGTTGAGATCGCTCATGCGCCGCCCTCCTTACCCATGGTTGCCGGTGCAGCCTTGCCCATGCGCATGAAGGTGCCTACCACATGAGCGATCGGTTCGTTGATGTCGCGCTGATAGGCGACGCCACGAGTAAAGATGACCGTTGGGGTGACGCGGTAGCACTCGGCGAAGCCGAAGATATCGTGTCCGGCCTCGGCGGGATGCATGTAGTCGACTCGCAGATCGAGCGTCGGGCAAACTTCCAGCTCCGGCAGGGCGCAGGCCGTTGAAATGCCGCAGGTGGTGTCCATTAGCGTGGTGATCGCGCCGCCATGGACTCCACCGGTTTCCGGGTTTCCGATGATCTTCTCGCTGTATGGAAGGCGCAGGGTAAGGCCGCGGCTGTCGGCATGCTCGACTGTAAGCCCCAGCACCTGACAGTGTCGCAGAAAGGACAAGAAGCGCTGGGTGCGCTCGAGTATCTGGCTATCGCTCATTCGAATTCTCGGGGGATGCTCAAGGCGCGCATGATACCGCCTTGCCATGCACGCGCCCTATTCCTTGGGCATTTCGGCCGGGGAAGTTGGCGTGAATACCATCACCCCGAGCACGTCCGAGTGGAATTCGCGGCGATAGAGGATCAGCACCACGCCTGTGGTGACCAACATGAAGAACCAGGGGTGAACGAACCAGGCCAAGGTGGCCATGCCGAAGTAATAGGCGCGCAAGCCGAAGTTGAACTGGTTGGCCGCCATGGACAGGACCCGCGCCGCACGCTCGGCGAAAGCCCTGCGCTCCTGATCACTGACGTTGCGCTCGCCTACCATCGGCGCCGAGGCAACCAGTACCGCGGCGAAGTTGTACTGGCGCATGCACCAGCTGAAGGTGAAGAACGCATAGACGAAGACGACCGCCAGACACAGCAGCTTGACTTCTGAAAGACCGCGGCTGACCGGTTGCGCAAATGGCAGGTCCGCCAATAGCGAAACCGCTCGATCGGATGCACCCAACGCGGTCAGGATGCCTGCAAGGATGATCAGCGTGCTGGATGCAAAGAACGATGCGTTGCGCTCCAGATTGCCGATCACGTTGGCATCGGCGATACGGTTGTCACGCAACAGCAGGCGCTGCATCCAGTCCTGCCGATAGAGGTGCAACACACTCGCCAGACAAGCCGTATCCCGACCGCGCCAGCTCGCGTAGCGGGTGTATCCAGCCCAACAGACGATGAACCAGAGCACGGCGATCAGATGCGGCAGGGTTGAATCGGATAACGTCATGGCGCGCCCTCGGAGACATCACGCGATTATAGCCAGCACCGCGTCGCCGAAGCTTGCGCCTAATGTCAGCGCTACCCCGCGACCGATCTATCGTCAGCCACGGCGCAGCGCGAGAACAAGTCAGGCGTGATGCTGCGCCTGATCGGCGCGACTGAGCAGGCGATCAGTGACGACTGCAAACACCAGCATCACCAGAACCGGAACCAGCCAGCCCATGCTCTGATCGGCCAATGGCAACTGCGTGAACAACACTGGAACCCAATCTGTGAAGCCCGCGGCGGCAAGTCCATCGACTACGCCGAAGATCAGCGTCACCGCCATGACCGGCACGAACACCCGCGAGGGCGAAACCCAGAAGCGATCCAGCAAGCTCAGAGCAACCAGGACGATGGCCAGCGGGTAAAGGCCCACCAAGACCGGCACCGACACACTGATCAACTGCGTCAGACCCTGGTTGGCCACCAGCAGGCTGAACAGAGCGAAAACGACCACCACTGTGCGATAGGAAACCGGCAGCAATGCGCTGAAGAACTCGCCACAGGCCGTGGTCAGGCCGACCGCCGTGGTCAGGCAGGCCAGCGTGATGACTACTGCGAGCAGCAGGCTGCCCGGCGTGCCGAACGTGTGTTGCACGTAGGTCGTCAGAATCTGCACGCCGTTCTCCGCACCGGCGGCGATGCCCTGGCTGGTAGCACCAAGATAGAACAGAGCGAGATAGACCAACGACAGCCCGACCGCAGCAATCACGCCGGCAATCATCGAGTAACGGGTAACCAGCGCGGGCTCGGTGACACCGCGGTCGCGAATGGCGGTGGCGATCACGATGCCGAAAACCAAAGCGCCGAGGGTATCCATGGTCAGATAGCCCTCGAGAAAACCCTTGATCAGCGGCGACGCACGGTAACTCTCACTCGCCGCACCGACCTCTCCCGCCGGGGCGAAAATCGCCGCGCCACCGAGCACCAGCAGTGCCGCCAGCAGCACCGGCGTAATGAACTTGCCGATACGGTTGACCAGCTGACCGGGGTTCAGCACCAGGAACAGCATGGCCGCGAAGAACACCAGCGTGTAGATGAATAGCGGCATGCCGGCGTTACCGCTGAATGGCGCAATGCCCATCTCGAACGAAACGACGGCGGTGCGCGGAGTCGCGAACAGCGGACCGATCGCCAGGTAGACGGCCACCGCCAGCACCGTACCAGCGACCTTGCCGAGCGGTGCGGTCAAACGGTCCATGCCCCCACCCACTCGCGCCAGCGCGACGACGGTCAGCAGCGGCAACCCGACACCTGTCAGCAAGAAGCCCAGTGCCGCCTGCCAGATAAACTCGCCCGACGCCATACCGGCGCTGGGCGGGAAGATGATGTTGCCGGCGCCAAGGAACAACGCAAATGTCATGAAGCCAAGAGCCAGCAGGTCAAAACCTTTCAAACGATTCATGCGGAAAAAACTACCAAATGGATGACGGCATAAATGAACGCGACGCACATGCCACGAGCGCGACGGGTCAGCGGTTCATATTGGCCTGAATGATGGGATACGGGTTTCCTTCAGGGATAAGGGGAAACGTCATTCAGCCGGTTGGGCCGAATCCTTCGTTGCACGCTGTCGCTCTTGTGGACCGAACAAGCGTATGAATGAGCGGCAATGATGCCACGATGCGGCGATGGATGCTGACCGGAGCGTCAACATTGGCCGCGAAAAAACGTCGCGCCGCAGGGTTGAAGCGCGGGACCAAGCAGCGATTGAAGCTGCAACGTTACCAAACCCAAAGCTGAAAGCCCCGAGGCAGAACCGTCAGGTCTGCCTCGGGGCATGCGAAGACTGAGCAGCTCGAACGCCCGGCTGCAGCCGGGCGGGCGTTACATCAAGCCTTCATTTCCCAGCCAGTCACTTCCGCCAGCGCCTTGCCGATATCGGCAAGCGAGCGAACGGTCTTCACACCGGCGTCCTGCAGGGCTGCGAATTTCTCTTCCGCCGTTCCCTTGCCACCAGAAATGATCGCGCCGGCGTGCCCCATCCGCTTGCCAGCCGGAGCGGTGACACCCGCGATGTAGGAAACGACTGGCTTGGTCACGTTGGCCTTGATGAAGGCCGCCGCTTCTTCCTCGGCCGAACCGCCGATCTCGCCGATCATGACGATGGCCTCGGTCTGCGGATCATCCTGGAACAGCTTGAGGATATCGATGAAGGTCGAGCCCGGAATAGGGTCACCACCGATGCCAACACAGGTCGACTGGCCGAAACCGGCGTCGGTGGTCTGCTTCACGGCTTCGTAGGTCAGCGTGCCGGAGCGCGAGACGATGCCGACCTTGCCGGGCATATGGATGTGCCCAGGCTGAATGCCGATCTTGCACTCACCCGGCGTGATCACACCCGGGCAGTTCGGCCCGATCAGGCGCACACCCAGTTCGTCGCACTTGATCTTAACCTCGAGCATATCCAGTGTCGGAATGC
The DNA here is from genome assembly GCF_032106285.1 of Stutzerimonas kunmingensis. Lineage (GTDB taxonomy): Bacteria > Pseudomonadota > Gammaproteobacteria > Pseudomonadales > Pseudomonadaceae > Stutzerimonas > Stutzerimonas kunmingensis_B. The sequence goes on along the minus strand of NZ_DAMCPO010000006.1, from coordinate 46,676 downwards.
CTTCGGTGATGCAAACGATGAGCTTGATCCCACCGAAAGCCGCTTCGAGGATCGAGTCCTTGCAGAACGGCGCCGGCACGTAGATCACCGAGGCGTCAGCACCGGTGGTCTCGACGGCCTCCCGAACGGTGTTGAATACCGGCAGACCGAGGTGCATGGTGCCGCCCTTGCCCGGCGTGACGCCGCCGACCATCTTCGTGCCGTAGGCAATGGCCTGCTCGGAGTGGAAGGTACCTTGCGAGCCGGTGAAGCCCTGGCAAATGACCTTGGTGTCCTTGTTGATCAATACGCTCATTACTTGCCCTCCGCGGCTTTGACAACCTGAATGGCCGCATCGGTCAGGCTGCTCGCACCGATGATGTTCAGACCGCTTTCACTCAGCATCTTGGCCCCCAAGTCGGCGTTGTTGCCTTCCAGGCGAACCACCACGGGCACCTTGACGCCCACTTCGCGAACGGCACCGATGATGCCTTCGGCGATCATGTCGCATCGCACGATGCCGCCGAAGATGTTCACCAGAACGGCCGCGACATTGCTATCGGAGAGAATGATCTTGAACGCTTCGGTCACGCGTTCCTCGGTGGCACCACCGCCCACGTCGAGGAAGTTCGCCGGCGCACCGCCATGCAGGTTGACGATATCCATGGTGCCCATGGCCAGGCCCGCACCATTGACCATGCAGCCAATGTTGCCGTCGAGCGCTACGTAATTGAGCTCCCACTTGGCCGCATGGGATTCACGCGGATCGTCCTGAGACGGATCGGCCATGTCGCGCAGTTTCGGTTGACGATAGATGGCGTTGCTGTCGATGTTGATCTTGGCGTCTAGGCAATGCAGGTTGCCGTCCTTCTTGATCACCAGCGGGTTCACTTCGAGCAGGGCCAGGTCATAGTCCTGGAACAGCTGGGCAAGGCCGACGAAGATATGGACGAACTGCTTGACCTGATCGCCCTTCAGGCCCAGCTGGAATGCCAGCTCGCGCGCCTGGAACGGCTGCGCGCCGACCAGCGGGTCGATGGTGGCCTTGAGGATTTTCTCAGGCGTGTCGTGAGCGACTTTTTCGATATCCACGCCACCTTCGGTGGAGGCCATGAACACGACCCGGCGACTGGCGCGATCAACCACGGCGCCCAGATAGAGCTCCTTGTCGATATCGGTACAAGCCTCGACAAGGATCTTGCTGACTGGCTGACCATTGGCGTCGGTCTGATAGGTCACCAGACGCTTGTCAAGCCACTGCTGGGCAAACGCCCGTGCTTCATCCTTGCTGCGAACCAGCTTTACGCCACCTGCCTTGCCACGTCCACCGGCATGCACCTGGGCTTTGACCACCCATTGCGTTCCACCGATCTTGTCGCAGGCTTCCGCTGCTTCCTTCGGGCTATCGACTGCGTAACCCTTGGACACGGGCAGACCGTATTCAGCGAACAGTTGTTTACCTTGGTACTCGTGAAGATTCATGCTTTCTACCGTCTGGTTTGGTATTGGCGCATTTACGGCACGACGAGCCGCCGTGCCCCCTCACAAGTCGCTGAAAACTATCTGCGAATTCACGATACCTCTCAGCGACCTGCAATCCTTTTCGAATCTGCAGTTTGCAAAAGGCCCGGCGTATCCGCAGATACGTCGGGCCCGGGTACAGCACGAAACCGATTAGCGCTTCTTGCGATTGGCGATGTGGATGGCGTGGCCATTCACTGCCAAGGCCGCTTCATGCAGCGCTTCGGACATCGTCGGGTGCGAGAACACCATCATGCCCAGATCTTCGGCACTGGTGCCGAATTCCATGCCGATCGCGCCTTGCTGAACCAGCTCGGCAGCGCTTGGGCCCATGACATGAACGCCCAGCACGCGGTCGGTCTTGGCATCGGCGATGACCTTGACCAGGCCAGCGGTGTCGTTGGCAGCCATGGCACGTCCGCTGGCCGCGAACGGGAAGGTGCCGACATTAACTTCAACGCCTTCAGCCTTGAGCGCCTGCTCGGACTTGCCGACCCATGCGATTTCCGGGTGAGTGTAGATGACCGACGGAACCAGGTCATAGTTCATCTGGGTCTTGTGACCAGCGATACGCTCGGCAACCATCACGCCCTCTTCCGAGGCTTTGTGGGCCAGCATGGCGCCGCGAACTACGTCACCGATGGCGTAGACGCCGGGAACGCTGGTGGCGCAGTAGTCGTCAACGAAGATGAAACCGCGCTCGTCCATATCGACGCCGGCGTCAGCCGCCAGCAGCTCGGAGGTGACCGGACGACGGCCCACTGCGACGATCAACTTGTCGAAGGTCATCTGCTGCTCGCCTTCAGCGCTGGTGAAGTTGACGGTCACTTGATCGCCCTTCACTTCCGAACCGGTCAGACGAGCGCCCAGCAGAATCTTCAGACCCTGCTTGGAGAGGACTTTGAACGCTTCCTTGGAGATCTGCTCATCGGCAGCCGGCAGGAACTTTTCCATCGCTTCGATAACGGTCACTTCCGCGCCGAGGCGCGCCCAGACCGAACCCAGCTCGAGGCCGATCACGCCGGCACCGATGACGCCGAGCTTGCCCGGAACGCTCTGAAAGTCCAGTGCGCCCGTGGAGTCGACGATGACGTTCTGATCGACCGGCGCCGGCGGAATGTTTACCGGAGTCGAGCCGGAGGCAAGGATGACGTTCTCGGCAGCCAACGTCTGCACGTTGCCGTCCAGGCCGGTCACTTCAACCTGCTTGCCGGCCAGCAGCTTGCCGTGGCCTTCGAATACGGTCACACCGTTGGCCTTCAGCAGAGCCGAAACCCCACCGGTAAGGTTCTTAACGATCTGGTCCTTGCGCGCGACCATGGTCGGAACGTCCATGGCCACTTCGCCAGTGCTGATGCCATGAACCTTGAAGCTCTCGTGGGCTTCATGAAACTTGTAGGAGCTGTCCAGCAGCGCCTTGGAAGGAATGCAACCTACGTTCAGGCAGGTGCCGCCCAGAGCGGTCTTACCATCCTTGCCCTGGTATTTTTCGATACATGCGGTCTTCAGACCCAGCTGGGCTGCACGAATGGCGGCCACATAGCCGCCAGGGCCGGCACCGATGACGACGACGTCGAATTTCTGGCTCATTACGAATCCTCTTCAAAAGCAGCTAAAAGCCAAAGGCTGTAGGTAGCACGGCCGGCTTTCACCTGACCTGCCAGCTGCAGCCCGTGACGTTTCTATCAGATATCCAGCAGCAGACGGGCCGGGTCTTCCAGCAGGTCCTTCATGGTAACCAGGAAGGTCACCGCTTCCTTGCCGTCGATCAAGCGATGGTCATAGGACAGGGCCAGGTACATCATCGGCAGGATGACCACTTGACCGTTAACGGCCATCGGGCGTTCCTGGATCTTGTGCATACCGAGGATGGCGGTCTGAGGCGGGTTGACGATCGGCGTCGACAGCAGCGAACCAAACACACCACCATTGGAGATGGTGAAGGTGCCGCCAGTCATCTCTTCGATGGTCAGCTTGCCGGCCTTGGCCTTCTTGCCGAAGTTGTTGATGCCGCCTTCGATCTCGGCCAGGCTCATGTGCTCGGCGTTGCGCAGGACCGGAACCACCAGGCCGCGGTCGCTGGAAACGGCGACGCCGATATCCTGATAACCGTGGTAGACGATGTCATTGCCATCGATGGAAGCGTTGACGCCCGGCTGGCGCTTGAGTGCTTCGACCGCGGCCTTGACGAAGAAGGACATGAAGCCCAGGCGCACGCCGTTGTGAGTCTTCTCGAACAGGTCCTTGTACTTGGAACGCAGCTCCATGATCGGCTTCATGTTGACTTCGTTGAACGTAGTCAGCATCGCCATGGAGGATTGCGCTTCGACCAGACGCTCGGCGACCTTCGCACGCAGGCGGGTCATCGGAACGCGCTTCTCGACACGATCGCCTTCGGCGAAGATCGGAGCGGAGGCAGCTGGAGCAGCCGGCTTGGCAGCAGCAGCCGGAGCGGATTTCTTGGCTTCGACGGCGGCAACGACATCTTCCTTGGTCACACGACCATCTTTACCGGTACCGGCGATGCTGTTCGGATCGATGCCGTTCTCTTCGGCCATCTTGCGCGCAGCAGGAGCCAGGATTGGCTCTTCACCTGCGGTTGCGGCAGCAGCCGGAGCAGCAGTTTGAGCCGGGGCAGCAGCCGGCGCAGGTGCGGCGGCGGCAGTAGCACCAGCCTCCAGCTTGCCGAGCAGCTCGCCGCTCAGCACGGTATCGCCTTCGTTCTTGACGATCTCGGTCAGCACGCCGTCAGCTTCGGCAAGCACTTCCATCACTACCTTGTCGGTTTCGATGTCGACGATCAGCTCATCACGCTTGACCGCGTCGCCCGGCTGCTTGTGCCAGGTGGCAACGGTGCCGTCGGCAACCGATTCCGGGAATGTAGGGGCTTTGATCTCGATAGCCATTATTCAGGGGTCCTATTGATTCGGTTTCTACATCGAGGCCGCGATATCGCGGCCCCTTGCACGAAATGGTTAAACGGTGAAGGCGTCCTGCAGCAGCTTTTCCTGCTGTTCGGCATGCATGGAGGCGTAACCGACCGCCGGCGCCGCTGAAGCATCACGACCCGCGTACTGAAGGAACAGTTCCTTCTTGTGTGCAGTGGCCACACGGCGCATGTGATGCTGGCTGCAGTACCAGGCACCCTGGTTCATCGGCTCTTCCTGACACCAGACGATGTGCTTGAGATTCTGGTAAGGCGCGAGCGCTTCGGCCAGATCCTCTTCCGGGAACGGATACAGCTGCTCGATACGCACGATGGCGATATCTTCGCGGCCTTCGGCACGACGCTTGTCCAGCAGGTCATAGTAGACCTTGCCGCTACACATGATTACACGCTCGACCTTCGCCGGATCGATCGCGTCGACTTCCGGGATAACGGTCTGGAAGGAACCCTGGGTGAGCTCTTCCAGTGTCGAGGTCGCAAGCTTATGACGCAGCAGCGACTTGGGTGTCAGCGCAACCAGCGGCTTGCGCAGCGGGCGAATCGCCTGGCGACGCAGCATGTGGTAGACCTGCGCCGGAGTCGTCGGCACGCAAACCTGGATATTGTGCTCGGCGCACAGCTGCAGGTAACGCTCCAGACGAGCGGACGAGTGTTCCGGGCCCTGCCCCTCATAGCCATGTGGCAACAGCATGGTCAGACCACACAGGCGACCCCACTTGTGCTCACCGCTGGTGATGAACTGGTCGATCACTACCTGGGCGCCATTGGCGAAGTCGCCGAACTGCGCTTCCCACACGACAAGCGCGTTGGGCATGGTGGTGGCGTAACCGTATTCGAAAGCCAGAACCGCTTCCTCGGAGAGGAACGAGTCGTACAGATCGAAACGCGGCTGACCTTCATAGAGGTGCTGCAGCGGAATGTAGGTACTGCCGTCCTTCTGGTTATGCAGCGCAGCATGGCGGTGCGAGAAGGTGCCGCGGCCGACGTCCTGACCGGAGATACGTACCGGGTGGCCTTCGAACAGCAGCGTGGCGTACGCCATGACTTCCGCGTAGCCCCAGTTGATGGTGAGCGCGCCCGCACCCATCTTCTGTCGATCTTCGAGAATCTTCGAGACCTGACGCTGCACCACGAAGCCTTCCGGCGTCTGCAGCAGCTTGTTGGACAGATCCTGCAAGGTCTTCAGATCGAAGCTGGTGTCATGACGGGCAGTCCAGGCATGACCCAGATACGGACGCCAGTCAACGAAGAGTTCTTTATTCGGCTCTTTGACCAGGCTCTTGACTACGTGCAGCCCATTGTCGAGCGCCGTACGGTACTCGTCGATCTTGGCCTGAACACGCTCGTCGTCCAGCACCTTGGACTGGATCAGCGAATCGGCGTACAGCTCACGAGTGGTGCGCTGCTTGGCGATCTTCTGATACATCAACGGCTGAGTACCGCTCGGCTCGTCCGCTTCGTTGTGACCACGACGGCGGTAGCAGATCAGGTCGATGACGATATCGCGCTTGAATTGCATCCGGTAGTCGACAGCAAGCTGGGTGACGAACAGCACCGCCTCGGGATCGTCTGCGTTCACATGGAAGATCGGCGCCTGGATCATCTTCGCCACATCGGTTGCGTACTCGGTGGAACGAGCATCTTCCTGCTTGTTGGTGGTGAAGCCGACCTGGTTGTTGACCACGATGCGAATGGTGCCACCCGTGCGATAAGCACGGGTCTGCGACATCTGGAAGGTTTCCATCACCACGCCTTGACCGGCGACAGCAGCATCGCCGTGGATGGTTACCGGAAGCACCTTGTCGCCGACCGGATCACAACGGCGATCCTGACGAGCCCGCACCGAACCCTCGACCACCGGGGAAACGATTTCGAGGTGGGAAGGGTTGAACGCCATGGCCAGGTGAATTTCGCCACCCGGGGTCATCACGTTGGAGGAGAAGCCCTGGTGATATTTCACGTCACCTGAACTCAGGCCCTCGACCTTCTTGCCTTCGAACTCGTCGAAAAGGTCGCGCGGATTCTTGCCAAAGGTGTTGACCAGCACGTTCAGGCGGCCACGGTGGGCCATGCCGATTACGATTTCCTTAGTGCCATAAGAGCCAGAACGCTGGATGATTTCGTCAAGCAGCGGAATCAAGCTCTCGCCACCTTCGAGACCAAAACGCTTGGTGCCTGGATACTTGGTACCCAGGTACTTTTCCAGGCCTTCGGCGGCAGTCAGACGCTCGAGCAGATGGCTCTTGATCTCCGGCGAGAAGTCCGGGCGGCCACGCACGCTTTCCAGGCGCTGAACGAACCAGCTGCGCTGCTCGGAATCGACGATGTGCATGTACTCGGCGCCGATGGTGCGGCAATAGGTTTCTTGCAGCGCCTGCAGGATTTCGCGCAGAGTGCCTTGTCCGTTGACCATGGCCAGGTCGGCGGTGCGGAACACGGTGTCGAGGTCGGCGTCGGTCAGACCGTAGTTATTGATCGCCAGATCGGCAGGAACGGTGCGCTGTTGCAGGCCAAGCGGATCGAGCTGTGCTGCCTGATGGCCACGCACCCGATAGGCCTGGATCAGGCGCAGGACTTCGATCTGCTTCTTTTCGTGCTCACTGCTGACGCTACCTGCGGACACAGGCTGAGCACGACGCTGGTTCTTGCCCAGCAGGACGAAGTGGTCGCGAATAGTCGAGTGCGATACATCGGCTGAAGCGCTGCCACCGGAGGGCAACTTCTGGAAGTAAGTGCGCCACTCTTCGGGCACAGCGTTGGGATCGTGCAGGTAGAGCTCATAAAGCTCTTCCACATAGGCAGCGTTACCACCGGATAGGTGGGCACTGTCCCACATGCGCTGCATTACGCTTTCTTGCATGTCTGGTCACCTTCGATAAGGAGACACCACCAGCGTGGAAACCGCAGCATGACTTCCCAAGTTCTGAAGCAGCGACTCAGGTAAAGCCACTACGGACCGCGCAGATAGTTCCCGGGCACAAGCCGGGTGCTCCTGCTGGTCATCAAATTTTCAGAGTGGAATCCCGGCTTTGTGAGCTGGGATTCCTACTAAAACTACGGCGCCGAGCTTCAACTTCGGCGCCGCAGGTGTAACGGGTAACGCAATCCGGCCATTCCAGGCTAGCGCATAACCTTTCGCGACCGGGGTGTCATCAGGTGCCGCTCTGCAGCAGCATGTTGCGTATGTGACCGATTGCCTTGGTAGGGTTCAATCCCTTCGGACAAACGTCAACGCAGTTCATGATACCGCGGCAGCGGAACACGCTGAACGGATCGTCCAAACCTGCCAGACGGTTCTCGGTTTCGGTGTCGCGGCTGTCGGCCAGGAAACGATAAGCCTGCAGCGACGCGGCCGGACCGAGGAACTTGTCCGGGTTCCACCAGAAGGACGGGCAGCTGGTCGAGCAGCAAGCGCACAGGATGCACTCGTACAGACCGTCCAGCTTCTCGCGATCTTCCGGACTTTGCAGACGTTCGATAGCCGGTGGCGGCGTATCGTTCATCAGATACGGACGCACTTTCTCGTACTGCTTGTAGAAGATGCTCATATCGACGGCCAAGTCACGAATAACTGGCAGACCCGGCAGCGGACGTACGACCAGCTTGTTGTTCTTGACCACGGCGGACAGCGGCGTGATGCAAGCCAGACCGTTCTTACCGTTGATGTTCATCCCATCGGAGCCACACACGCCTTCGCGGCAGGAGCGACGATAGGAGAAACCCTGATCCTGTTCCTTGATCAGAGCCAAGACGTCCAGAACCATCAGATCTTTACCATCGGTATTGACCTGAAAATCCTGCATGAACGGCTTTTCGTCCTGATCGGGGTTGTAGCGATAAACACTCACTTGCAACATATCGTCGACCTCAATAAGTCCGAACCTTGGGCTCGAATGCCGGAACGGTCTTCGGAGCGAAGTTCACGGCACGCTTGGCAACGCGCTTGTCACCCGGGAAGTACAGGGTGTGGCACAGCCAATTCTCGTCATCACGCTCTTCGAAATCTTCGCGAGCATGCGCGCCACGGGATTCCTTGCGGTTCTCCGCGGCAATAGCAGTAGCCTCGGCAACTTCCAGCAGGTTCTGCAGCTCGAGCGCTTCGATGCGCGCGGTGTTGAACGCCTGGCTCTTGTCCGAGATTTTGACATTGGCGATACGCTGACGCAGGTCCACCAGCTGAGCAATACCCTTCTGCATGTACTCGCCGGTACGGAATACACCGAAGTAGTTCTGCATGCAGTTCTGCAGTTCTTTGCGCAGCGGGGCGACGTCTTCACCAGTGGTGCGCTCGTTGAGACCGGCAAGACGGCTCAGGGCGACGTCCAGATCGGTTTCGCTGGCACCGCGATGTTCGATACCTTCCTTCAGCGCTTTCTCCAGGTGCAGACCTGCGGCGCGACCGAACACAACCAGATCCAGCAGCGAGTTGCCGCCCAGGCGGTTGGCGCCATGCACCGATACACAAGCCACTTCGCCTACTGCGAACAGGCCGTCGATGATGGTGTCATTACCATTGGCGTCTTGAGTGATGGCCTGACCATGAATATTAGTGGCGATACCACCCATCATGTAGTGACAGGTCGGCACGACCGGTACCGGAGCGGTCACCGGATCGACATGCGCAAAGGTCTTCGACAGTTCACAGATGCCCGGCAGGCGGCTGTGCAGCACTTCTTCACCGAGGTGATCCAGCTTCAGCATCACGTGGTCGCCATCCGGGCCACAGCCATTGCCAGCCAGGATTTCCTTGACCATCGAGCGCGCAACGACGTCACGACCAGCCAGGTCTTTCGCATTAGGAGCATAGCGCTCCATGAAACGCTCGCCGTGCTTGTTGATCAGGTAGCCACCTTCACCACGGCAACCTTCGGTTACCAGCACACCCGCGCCGGCGATACCGGTCGGGTGGAACTGCCACATCTCGATGTCTTGAACCGGCACGCCTGCGCGCAGCGCCATGCCCACGCCGTCGCCGGTGTTGATCAGAGCATTGGTGGTCGATGCATAGATGCGACCAGCACCACCAGTCGCAAGAACAGTGGCCTTCGAACGAATGTAAACGGTTTCACCGGTTTCGATGCAGATGGCGATAACACCAACGACCGCACCATCCTGGTTCTTAACCAGATCGACCGCATACCACTCATTGAGGAATACGGTGTCGTTCTTCAGGTTGCCCTGATAGAGGGTGTGCAGCAGTGCATGACCAGTACGGTCGGCGGCAGCGCAGGTACGAGCAGCCTGCCCGCCCTTGCCGAAATCCTTGGACTGACCACCGAACGGACGCTGATAGATACGACCCTGCTCGGTACGGGAAAACGGCAGACCCATGTGCTCGAGCTCGAACACAGCTTCCGGGCCGACGGAACACATGTACTCGATAGCGTCCTGGTCCCCGATATAGTCGGAACCCTTGACGGTATCGTACATATGCCAGCGCCAGTCATCATTCGGATCGGCCGAAGCGATGGCGCAGGTGATGCCACCCTGAGCGGAAACGGTGTGCGAACGGGTCGGAAAAACCTTGGTGACCACAGCGGTCTTGTGACCGGACTGGGACAACTGCAGCGCCGCGCGCATACCGGCGCCACCGCCACCAACGATGATGGCGTCAAAAGAAAGCGTACGAATGTTAGCCATGAATCAGATACCCCAAAGAATCTGCACGCCCCAGACGAAGAAGGTGAACATGGCAATGCCACACACCGCCTGGAACAGGAAACGAACGCCGGTAGCCCACTTACCGATCGCCATGTTGGTCAGGTAGTCAGTGGAAATCGTCCACATACCAACCCACGCGTGCACACTCAGGGCAACCAGCGCCAACAGGCTGAAGATCCGCATCCAGTTGGCCGAAAACAGCTCATGCCACTGTGCGTACTCCAGGCCCGGGTTCGCAATCAGGTACCCAAGCAGGAACAGAAAATAAGCCGCAAGAACCACTGCAGAAACGCGCTGTGCCATCCAGTCATACAGACCCGAGCGCGAAAAGTTGGTGACATTGGTTACCATATCCACACTCCCGCCAGAACGATCAGCACCGCCGACACGGCGATTACGATTTTCGAGCCCAGCTTGCCGCCTTCTAGCGTCTCGCCATGCCCAGTGTCCATGATCAGGTGACGCACACCCGCCACCAGGTGATACAGCAGTGCGGACAGCAACGCCCAGCTCACCAGCTTGGCCAGCGGACTACCCAGGTACGCGCGAACATCCTCAAAGCCTTCTGGCGAAGACAACGAGGTATCGAGCGCAAGCAGCAGCAAGGCGACACCGACGAACAGGATGACACCGGATACACGGTGGAGAATCGACGTGTAAGCAGTGATGGGGAGTTTTATTGTCCTAAGATCTAGGTTTACAGGTCGTTGGCTTTTCACGGCTTTTTTTCACACTTGAGAGCCCCAGAGCGCAGGGCAAAGTTGTTGGGAAGAGTACGCAGCAGTACCCGCTACCCACGAGTGACAACCTACAGAATACTGCCTGTAAGGCCCCTGCCGGTCGGTGTCCGAGTATAAACAGTTAGGTCACTAATGACAATGTGGTGAAGTGCCACTAAAGGCTGATAGCAGCCCCTATATAAATGCCGTAAACAGTGCACCCAAGCTGTACGCATCCCCCTGCAGAGCCCTCTACGGCATGGGTTCACGCAAATTGACTTTGCGATTTATCACTCTATAGTGATGCGGGCCCTGCGTGGGGGGCCATGATGATTCCAAGCACAAAACAGGAGGCCATACATGGCTGACAAGAAAGCGCAGTTGATCATCGAGGGCGCTGCCCCCGTCGAACTGCCCGTTTTAACCGGTACCGTAGGGCCTGATGTAATAGACGTACGAAGCCTGACCTCCACGGGTCACTTCACCTTCGATCCCGGCTTCATGTCGACCGCCTCTTGCGAGTCCAAGATCACCTACATCGACGGCGACAAGGGCATCCTGCTGCACCGCGGCTATCCCATCGAGCAGCTGGCAGAGAAATCCGACTACCTGGAAACCTGCTACCTGCTGCTGAACGGCGAACTGCCTACCGCCGAGCAGAAGGCACAGTTCGTCAGCACCGTGAAGAACCACACCATGGTTCACGAGCAGCTGAAGTCCTTCCTTAATGGCTTCCGTCGTGACGCTCACCCCATGGCCATCATGTGCGGCGTAGTCGGCGCACTCTCTGCCTTCTACCACGACTCCCTAGACATCAACGACCCGCACCATCGCGAGATTTCCGCGGTGCGCCTGGTCGCGAAGATGCCGACCATTGCTGCAATGGTCTACAAGTACTCGATCGGTCAGCCGCTGATGTATCCGCGCAACGATCTGAGCTACTCGGAAAACTTCCTGCACATGATGTTCAATACTCCGTGCGAGATCAAACCGATCAGCCCGGTGCTGGCCAAGGCAATGGATCGCATCTTCATCCTGCACGCCGACCATGAGCAGAACGCCTCGACTTCCACCGTACGCCTCGCCGGCTCCACCGGTGCCAACCCGTTCGCCTGTATCGCAGCCGGCATCGCCGCTCTGTGGGGACCGGCACACGGCGGCGCGAACGAAGCCGTACTCACCATGCTGGACGAGATCGGCGACGTATCGAACGTCGAGAAATTCCTGGCGAAGGCCAAGGACAAGAACGATCCGTTCAAGCTGATGGGCTTCGGGCATCGCGTCTACAAGAACTTCGACCCGCGCGCAAAGGTTATGAAGCAGACCTGCGACGAGGTGCTGGGCGAGCTGGGTATCAACGATCCGCAGCTGGATCTGGCCATGAAGCTGGAAGAGATTGCTCTCAACGATCCTTACTTCGCCGAGCGCAACCTGTATCCGAACGTGGACTTCTACTCGGGCATCATTCTCAAGGCTATCGGCATTCCGACCAGCATGTTCACCGTCATCTTTGCCCTGGCGCGTACTGTTGGCTGGATTTCCCACTGGAAGGAAATGATCGCCTCCGGCCAGAAGATCGGCCGTCCGCGCCAGCTGTATACCGGCCACACCAAGCGCGACCTGCCGCGTTAAGCGACAACCAGCGCAAAATAAGGCTGCCTTTGGGCAGCCTTTTTTATTCCCCCTGGGCCGACTGAATATTTATCCCTTCCATTCGATTCACTAGAGGTCGACACAGGTGAGCGATGGCCATCGAGCGCAATCAGCGATCTTCCGGCCTGACGTCATTGATCAGCTTTCAGCAGACATACCGGCGCAGCCAGCAACTCATAGCCCGACGAGCAGTTGAATACGCAATCTTGGACTTAACAAGCGCAGACTTGCCTACGCAGTCGCTTGCTCCAGCCAACCCAACAATCGAATCGCATCCTCCCTAGTTTCACCACAGCAAACAGGGCCCGCCGAAAAAGCAGAGCAGACAACCGGCCGCCGCGGATCGCCGAACAGCAAACAGAGAAAGTCAGCGCTTAATTGAATACAGCGCTCCCCAGCGCGCTTGCCATGAGGCATGCCAGGTATCGAGGAGCTAATGGAGGGCGCGATACAGCATGCACCGCAACCAGGGCGACAATCCATAAACTGCCACTCAGTGAAAAAACGGGCGCGATAATAATCCGGCCAAAGCAAAGACACCAGATGCGCCATTGCAGGCGACCGCAGGTGCAAATACGCTAGCGCGTCGCTATTTCGAGCCCACACCCATCATGCCTGTCTGGTTGCAAACCGCCGCCCTACTCTGCTGCTCCAACCTCTTCATGACCTTCGCCTGGTACGGCCACCTGAAGAGCCTGAACGGCAAACCCTGGCTGATCGCCGCACTGATCAGCTGGGGCATCGCCTTCTTCGAATACATGCTGATGGTGCCAGCTAACCGCATCGGCTATACCGAGCTGTCGATCGGCCAGCTAAAGATCATGCAGGAGGTGATCACGCTGATGGTGTTCGTGCCCTTCAGCGTGCTGTACATGCAGCAGCCGTTGAAGCTGGACTATCTATGGGCAGGGCTTTGCATGGTCGGAGCGATCTACTTCATTTTCCGCAGCTAGCACTTCTGCCAGGTGACGCCAGGCCTGGCGCTTGGGCATACTGGCGACCCTTTTCCCGACCCTGCAAAGGAATCCAAATGTTCAAGGTCAATGAGTACTTCGATGGCACCGTCAAATCCATCGCCTTCGACATGACTGAAGGCCCGGCCACGATCGGCGTCATGGCGCCAGGTGAATACGAGTTCGGCACCGCCCAACTGGAAGTCATGCACGTAGTTGCCGGCAGCCTGGACGTGAAATTGCCGGGTAGCGATGCCTGGGAAACCTTCGCCAGCGGCAGCCAGTTCACCGTGCCGGCGAACAGCAAGTTTCAGCTGAAGGTCAAGGTAGATACCGCGTATCTGTGCGAGTACCGTTAAGCATTACAAGCGCAAGGTGGAAAGCCGCCAAGGACTTTCCACCACTGAGCTGCTTTCAGCCGAGTGTCTTGTACGCTTGATCTGCCCGCCTGGACTGATTGAGCTGAGCTAACTCACCAGCAATTCGCTCACGCTCCGCTCTCGCCGCCTGTTGCAGATCCGCATACAAACTAGACAAAGCGCCAACCTGTTCGCGGAGCGCTGAATCACCCCAAGGCTCCATCGCAACAACCTCTGCTACAAGCGCACGACAGCGAGGATCAAGCCCACTGACTGCCCCCCAATCACGGCGAGACAGCGCGTCACTTAGCTCGACCTGAAGATCCTTGAGAGAGCCGATAAGCGTCATAAAAAATACCTTGGTCTGGGTGACCCGAAGGCCCTATTAGATGTTACGCGTACTGCGCAATGCCATCCCAGCCAGCCTTGACTTCCTGAAGCAAAGCCGCGACCTCTGTAAGCGCATCGGCGTCATTGTTGCGGTTAGCTTCCGTCAGCCGCCTGATCATGTACTCATAGAGCCGGTCGAGATTCGCTGAAATCTCGCCGCCCACCTCATGATCAAGGGCCTCGCGCAAGCCACCAACGATGGAGATACTCTTGCCGATAAGCTCGCCCTTTTCGGCGATCCGACCGAACTCGATCGCCCCCTTGGCCTGATAGATACGATCCAGACCACCCTGCATGAGCATCTGGATCAGGCGATGGGGGGTCGCCTCGGTAACCTGAGCCTGCACCCCAACCCGCTGATACTGTTTCATGGCCAACATAGCGTTCATACGTAACTCCAAAGCTGTTCAACGGCACTTACCAAGGTATCGGCCAGCCCGCGCCAAGCTTTAGTCAAAACCTACGTGACCAATCACTTCTTCTGTGTGACAAAGCCCGGCATGCTGTCGAACAGTTGCGTCAGGCTATCGCTGGTGCTCATCAACTGCGCAACCAGGCTGTCCATGGCATTGAACTGCTTGTACAGGCGCTCCTCCACCGCTTTCATACGGGTATCAAGGTCTTCTTTCTGCTTGTCGACCTTGTCGATGGTTGCCTGCAACGAATCGGTTCTGGACTCAAGAATACCGCCGCCATCGGTGTAAGGTTTCAGCTTGTCACCCAAGCGGCTGGTCAACCCATTGTCGCCTGTGAAATAGGCTGCCACCCCCTCGAAGTCCGTACTGACCGCTTTTTTCACCTTGTCGCTGTCCATCTCCAGCGTGCCATCTTTCTTGGTGGTGATCCCCATATCCGCCAGCGCACGAATAGCACCTTCGCCCTGAGGCGAAACCAGTTCGGAGCGAATGGTATTGACCAACGAGCGAACCGAGCTATCCCCGACCAACGCCCCCACTGCCGGCTTCGACGTGTCATTGACTGGCGTGACATTCGTCTCGGTGTTGATGAAAGTCATCAGCGTGTTGTAAGCATCGACGAACTTCTTGACGTTGGCCTCTACTCCGGCTTCGTCCTTGGCGATGGTCAGGGTGCTGGAACCAGCGCTTTTGATATTGAAGCTCAAGCCCGCCACCGCATCATCGATGGTATTGCTGTCGCGGGTTACGGCCAGCCCGTCGATGGTCAGCTTGGCGCTCTGTGCAGTGGCCAGCGTCTGCCCACCTTTTTCGTAAGCCGCCAGCTTAGCGGTGTAATCAGGGTCACCCTCACTGGGTTTGGTAGGCGGGCCGGCATAGGCCAACTCATTCAACGAAACACCGTCTTCCACGACACCAGTCTCATCAACGGCAACCGTAATGTCGTTACCCTCACCCGCCTTGCTGCTGCTCAGCACCAGCCGCGAACCATGGTCGTCGGTGATGATGGTCGCGCTCACTCCCGCACTCTTGCCAGCCTCGTTGATCGCATCACGTATGCCATCCAGCGTGTTGTTGGTCGAGTCGACGGTGATGCCCAATTTAGTATCGCCAACCTTGATATCCAGGGTGCCGGTATTGAGCTTGGCCTTACCATCAATCGCAGCCAGCGCCACCTTGCTGCTGCTGGCCAGCTGCAGAACTTCGACCTTGTAGCTGCCGGCCTGTGCGCTCTGGCTGACACTGGCCGTCATCACCTTGCTATCGGACGAGGTAGCCGTGCGGGCCAGGAATGACGAGGGACTGTTCAGCGTACTCAACGCAGACTGGAAATTGCTGATGGCGCTCTTCAACTGGCCCAAGGAAGTCAGCTGCGTGGTGGTCTTCTTTTCCAGGTTCGCGAGCTGACCTTCCTTCGGCGCCCTCTCCGCGGCAACGATGGCATCGACCATCCCCTTGATATCCATCCCGGAACCAATACCCGTGATACCCGCCATATGTCACCTCGTCAATAAACCACCGGAAAAGCCCGACCACAGACCGAGCATCCAAATACCATGCCTACTCCGCAGCAGGGGCCTTGGCCGCGACAAGACCGGCCGCCACCGCAGCCAAAACAAGAGCGTCGGCGGCCAAGGCCCCTTCCACAAAATTCTTTAGGCCTGCGCTTTGAATAGCAGGCTGCGCATGTCCTCGAGTCGCTCCGAAAGGCGCAACAACTCCTCGGACGGAATCTGGCGGATCAGCTTGCCCGAATCGCCATCCATGACCTTGACCACGACCTGGCCAGTGGAATCGTCCACGCTGAAATCCAGGTTGCGCTGGATGTCCTGGACGAACGCCTTGAACTGCTCCACGGCGGACTGGGCACTTTCAACCGCAGCGCTCTTCGGCTCGGCTCCCTCGGCAGCACCGACCGGCGCCCCCACTGCGCCCTGGAGAATACCGGTGTGCGACGCCTCACGCCGCACGAGATTGATGGCCGCCGCAGTAGACGTTGGAATTATCGTTTCCATGCTCATTACCTCACAACGCAAAAAGGAGGAAGGGGGCTACCCCTTCCTCCACGCTTGTGCCTGCTGGCGTCCTCGCTTACTGAAGCAGCGAGAGAACCGACTGCGGCAGCTGCTTGGCTTGCGCCAGGATCGCAGTACCGGCCTGTTGCAGCACCTGGTTCTTCGACAGGTTGGCGGTTTCCGCAGCGTAGTCGGTGTCCATGATCCGGCTGCGCGCAGCCGAGGCATTTTCCGAGATGTTCTGCAGGTTGTTGATGGTGTTGTCGAAGCGGTTCTGCACCGCACCGAGGTCGGCGCGCTGGGCGTCAATGGCGGCCAAGGCGTTATCCACTACCGCCAGGGCGCGCTGCGCTCCGTCAGCAGTAGAAATATCCAGTTCGCTTACCGCGCTCTTCTCAGAGCTAGCTGTGCCAAAGATCTGATAGCTTCCAGGTACGCCATCAATGCTCTCAGTTTGAGCAGTAAAACTAGTGGCTGTAGTAGCCGTAGTCAGATTTTTTTCGGTAGAAGGAGTCGCTTCACCGGTCTCATCCACCTGTGTTGCTTTGAGCGTGAACTGAGCACCGTCGGCTACCTCGCCACTGGCCTTGTACTGAGTTATCAGGCCAAAGGCTATGTCTCCACCATTGGCCGAACTAATGGTCGCTCCATCATCAGAAACAACCAAGGCACCAGTTGTGTCCTTCTCCAGGATAGCGGCGCGCAGCGATTCCAGCGAAGTGATTCTTTTGTCGCTTAGATCAATCTCTGCACCAATCTTTCCGGACGCATCCGCCACCGCAATGCTTGCGATACTGAATGACACGGCATCATCGGCGGGATCGTCGGGCGATTCGGATGGGGTCGGGGCTGTAAGCGCCAAACCAACTTGAGCAAAGTCAAAACTTACATTGTCCACCGCATCTGCGGAAACTGCGTAGCTCTCAGGCGAGTTTAGCTGCAGATAACCAACCACCGTTTTACCGCCAACATCACTCTTTAAGCCAAAGTCACCATTAGCGTCCTGCACCTGAACGCTCATTGAGACGTTTGTATTACTACCAGTACCGAACGTGACATTCTCACCAGTGGCTGATTCAATAGTCAGCACACCTTCGTTGGAAACGTTAGCTTTCAGGCCCAGCTTGGCAGCATTAGAGTTGATTTGATCCGCCAAGCTTTCAGTGGAGCTGACGCCGACCAACTTTACTTCTCGCTTGCCCTCGCCAGACCCCACGGTCAAAGTGAAATCTGTCGACTCACCTGGATCAGCGTCTACTTCCGCTTTGAATACAGTGCGCGCGGTAGCGGTCAAGCCAGGAATCGCGCCATCAAATTTTGCCGCCAGGGACTTAGCGCTATCACCAGCTTCAACCGAGACGGTTGAATCGGAGCCTCCACCAACGACACGGAGGGTGGTGGCCGAAAAAGCAGCATCAGCATCAGCAACAACGCTGGCTGTCACTGTGGAAACATTTTTTGCAGTTGGAACGCCGTCAACTGAAGCGGCTTTCGTATCGCTACCCGTCTGATAAGAGCCAATCGCACTCGCCGACGCGTTCTTGACAGTGACGTCGATAGTTTCATAGGCATTGGAACCCACCTGAAAACTGGATGTACCAAAGGAGCCATCCATTAACTTTCGACCACCGAAGGTAGTGGTTTCGGCAATACGAGTCAGTTCGGCCTGCTGGGCGGCCACTTCCTTTTGCAGTGCAGCGCGGTCAGCGTCGCTGTTGGAACCGTTGGCGGACTGAATCGCTAGGTCGCGAATACGCTGCAGGATGTTGGTGGATTGCTGCAGGGCGCCTTCAGCGGTTTGCGACAGGGAGATACCGTCGTTGGCGTTGCGTACGGCAACGTTCAGGCCGCTGATCTGGTTGGTCAGACGGTTGGAGATTTGCAGGCCGGCGGCGTCGTCCTTGGCGCTGTTGATGCGGCTACCGGTGGACAGGCGCTGCATGGAGGTATTCAGGGCGTTGGACGTGCTGTTGATGTTGCGCTGGGTATTCAGCGACGGGATGTTGGTATTGACAGTAAGAGCCATGATGTGCCTCCAAGGGCGCTGGTTACTTTGGTTTGCCTGAGCTTGCGACTCCGGGCCGGCTTGTGCCCAGGCACCCATTGAGTTCGCATTCGATTAGCTTATCGGCGCCGTTTGGGTTGGCTTTAGGGCAGATTCGAACTTTTTCGTGGCCCCGGTACCGCTCCAACGCTACGCCAGCACATCCATACTGCGGACTTGCTTGACTAGCTTTTCGGGTGAAGCGGGGAAAACTTTAGGGGATGGCTGAAGCCGTTTCCCTGACCTGGAGTCAAAGGGAGCTCGCTCACTGCTGGTGAGCTTTGCTAACGCATTCCCGGCGAAGGCCGCTCCCACAGATTCGGTGAAACATTTGGGGAGCGGGTATGACAGCGAAGCTCGCTGGGATGAGGCGTTGCGGACGTGCTATGAACCAAGCTGTGCGAGACGGTCGAGGAATTGCGCTTCGTCGAGCACCGCCACGCCGAGTTCGTTGGCTTTGGTGAGCTTCGAGCCGGCGCCAGGGCCTGCGACCACACAGGTGGTTTTTGCGGATACCGAACCAGCCACCTTTGCTCCCAACGCCTCCAGCCGCGCCTTGCCTTCATCACGACTCATGGTTTCCAGCGTGCCGGTCAGTACCCAGGTCTGCCCGGCCAGCGGCAGGCCTTCGGCGGCTTTCCGCTCGCTCTCCCAGTGCATACCGAAATCCCGCAATTGCGATTCGATAGCGCGGGCGCGTTCGGTGTTTTCAGGTTTGTCGAAGTAATCGCGCAGCGCGCGTGCGGCCTTTTCGGTGAGGCGTTCGACCTGACGCAGATCGAGCCAGTCGGCGGCGATGATCGCGTCCAGGCTACCGAAACGCTCTGCCAGGCGCTGGGCGCCGGTGCGGGCGATATAGGGGATATTGAGCCGGTCCAGCAGGTCCGCCAGCGTCGCGCAGGCGGCGAATTCAGGGTGGAGGACGCCCTCCTCCTGCGGCTCGACGCCACGCTCACGCAGCAGCGCGATAACCGTGCGGTTGTGTTCGTCCTCGAAGAAGCTGTGGATTTCGTGGGCAACTTCCAGCCCCACGTCGGGCAGGTAGACGAGCACGTCGGGCAATGCACGGCTGATTCGCTCCAGCGAACCTAGCGCCCGCGCAAGCAACTTGGCGGTTTCTTCACCGACGTCTGGGATGCCGAGGGCGTAGACGAACCTTGCGAGGCTCGGTTTGCGGCTGGCATCGATGGCATTGAGCAGATTGCGCGTGGAAATCTCGGCGAAACCTTCCAGGTCGATGACCTGATCATGGGTCAGGCAGTAAAGATCCGCCGGCGATTTGATCAACCCCCTGTCGACCAGCTGCTCGACGATCTTGTCGCCCAGGCCGTCGATATCCATCGCTCGGCGCGATACGAAATGGATGATTGCCTGCTTAAGCTGAGCCTGGCAGGCCAGACGACCGACGCAACGGTAGATCGAGCCTTCGCTCACCGACTCACGGCCCTTGCTGCGCTTGATCAGCTGGGTGCGCTCCACGGCGGAACCGCACACCGGGCACTGCTCCGGCACATGCACGGCGCGCGCGTCGGCCGGGCGGCGTTCGGCGATTACGCCGAGAATCTGGGGAATCACGTCGCCTGCACGTCGCACGATCACCGTATCGCCGATCATCACGCCCAGGCGCGCCACTTCGTCCATGTTGTGCAGCGTCGCGTTGGAAACCGTAACGCCCGCCACCTGCACCGGCTTCAACCGGGCGACCGGGGTGATCGCGCCGGTACGGCCGACCTGGAACTCTACATCGAGCAGCTCGGTGATTTCTTCCCGTGCGGGAAACTTGTGTGCGATGGCCCAGCGCGGC
The DNA here is from genome assembly GCF_032106285.1 of Stutzerimonas kunmingensis. Classification (GTDB taxonomy): domain Bacteria; phylum Pseudomonadota; class Gammaproteobacteria; order Pseudomonadales; family Pseudomonadaceae; genus Stutzerimonas; species Stutzerimonas kunmingensis_B. The sequence goes on along the minus strand of NZ_DAMCPO010000006.1, from coordinate 26,215 downwards.
TCCCGCGCACGGAAGCCCAGTTCACGCTGCTGCGCGACCGCGTTGACCTTGAACACCACACCGTCAATCTCATACGGCAGCGCGTCGCGCTTTTCACCGATGGCGTCGTAGTAAGCCCGGCATTCGGCCACGCCCCTGGCCAGTTTCAGCTCACGACTGATGGGCAGGCCCCAGCTTTTCAGCGCTTCGAGAATACCGATGTGCGTGCCCGGCAGCTCGCCGTCGCTACGTCCGACACCATATGCACACAGCTCAAGCGGACGACTTGCGGTGATCTTCGAATCCAGCTGGCGCAGGCTTCCAGCAGCGGCGTTGCGGGGATTGGCGAAGGGTTTGCCGCCGCTTTCCAGCTGCCGCGCATTGAGCGCTTCGAAGCCGGCCTTGGGCATGTAGATCTCGCCGCGCACCTCGAGTACCGCGGGCCAGCCACTGCCATGCAGCTTCAATGGAATGTTGCGCACGGTGCGCACGTTGGCGCTGATGTCCTCACCCGTGCTGCCATCGCCCCGGGTGGCGCCGCGCACCAGATGGCCGTTCTCATAAAGCAGGTTGACCGCCAGACCATCCAGTTTGGGTTCGCAGCTGTACTCGACCACAGCGCCATCGCCGAACAGGTCGCCCGCCGGCAGATCCAGCCCTTCGCGCACGCGGCGGTCGAAATCGAGCAGATCCTGCTCCTCGAAGGCGTTGCCCAGGCTCAGCATCGGTACTTCGTGGCGCACCTGACCGAACGCCGCCAGCGCCGCGCCACCGACCCGCTGGGTTGGCGACTCGGGTGTCACCAGCTCCGGGTGCTCTGCCTCGAGCGCCTTGAGCTCATTGAACAGACGGTCGTACTCGGCATCGGGAACGCTGGGTTCGTCGAGCACGTAGTAGCGGTAGTTGTGGGCGTCGATTTCGCTGCGTAGTTCGGCAATACGCTCGGCGGCGGTTTGGGCGGAAGGCATAGGGACGGAGCCGTGACTGGGGCTGTGCTGATTCAGACCGCATCAGCGCGCCTTGGTTGATAGTGAGAGGTCGGATTCTAGCCGAATGCGTAATCGAAGGCAGGTTCGCGGCTTTGGCTAGTCGGAGGCTGGAAGCGCAGCGGGACGGCCTCAGCTATCCCGAATCAAACTGCTCACTGATGGACAGAGGCGGAGCGCGCCCGTCAATGGAATGGCTGCACTGGAGACATGAGCATGAGACGGCGCGAGCAAGCCACGTCTGCTAACACACAACACCGGGCGCAAGGCCCGGTGCAAATATCACTCAACGCTGCTTGATGGTCATCTGCCGGCGCTCGAACTCGACGATGCGCTGGCGGTAGTGCTCGATGGTCTGGGCGGTCAGCACACTGCGCTGGTCGTCCTTCAGCTCACCGTTGAGCTCCTGGGACAGCTTGCGGGCCGCGGCGACCATGACATCGAAGGCCTGCTTGGGATGACGCGGCCCCGGCAGACCAAGGAAGAAGCTCACGGCCGGTGTGGTGAAGTGATCGATATCGTCCAGGTCGAAGGTACCGGGCTTGACCGCATTGGCCATGGAGAACAGCACCTCACCATTCCCGGCCATGCTTTCGTGGCGGTGGAAGATGTCCATCTCACCGAAGCGCAGACCGCTTTCCAGGATGTTCTGCAGCAATGCCGGGCCACGGAAGCCGTGCGGATCGCGGCAGATGACGTTGATGACCAGCACTTCTTCCACCGGTGCCTGCTCTTTCGCCGGCTGCGCCTCGGCATCGTCCGCGTCGCCGACGACCGGATCCAGCAGGGTCGGCACCGGCTCGTCAGTGCTCAGTTGCAGATCGCCCTGGTAAGGCTCGCTATGCCGGCGCTTCTTGCCCGCGTCGCGACCAGACTGGCGGGCGCTCACCGGCGGCATGTCGGCTTCGTCCAGCGAAGGCTCGTGCTCACGATCCACCACGCGAGCCGGCCCTAACAGCTCGGTGGAATCATCGACATCGGGAAGGTTGGAAAGGCTGCGGTCCAGCTTGAATTTCAGCTTGCCCTTGCCACCGCGCATGCGACGCCAGCCGTCGAACAAAATGCCGGCAATGACGATGATGCCGATGACGATCAGCCACTCGCGCAGACCGATATCCATTAATGCTTTAACCTCTGAATTCGATGATAAAGACGCAACGAACAGTCACTTGGGACTGCTTCAAGCGCATCGCAAAAATTGTGCTCTAAGCTAGCACGACGAACGGTAACTTTGCACCGTGCGGTAGTTCTCTTTTTATAGCGTTCCTTGTATCAAAAATGCTCAAACACGCGGCTTAATCCTAGGCTTCGGCGAGTGCAACGGCCTGTTCGACGTCGACCGTCACCAGGCGTGAGCAGCCCGGCTCATGCATGGTCACACCCATCAGCTGATCGGCCATTTCCATGGCGATCTTGTTGTGGGTGATGTAGATGAATTGCACTTTCTCCGACATCTCCTTCACCAAGCGCGCGTATCGGCCGACGTTCGCATCATCCAGCGGTGCGTCAACTTCATCCAGCATGCAGAACGGCGCCGGGTTTAGCTGGAAGATCGCAAACACCAGCGCCAGCGCAGTCAACGCCTTTTCGCCACCGGAAAGCAGGTGAATGGTACTGTTCTTCTTTCCGGGCGGACGCGCCATGATCGCCACCCCGGTATCGAGTAAATCTTCTCCGGTAAGTTCCAGATAAGCACTGCCGCCGCCGAACACTTTTGGGAAGAGCGCCTGCAGACCACTGTTGATCTGGTCGAAGGTTTCCTTGAAGCGGTTGCGGGTTTCACGGTCGATCTTGCGGATGACGTTTTCCAGCGTGTCCAGCGCCTCGACCAGATCATCGTTCTGCGCATCGAGGTAACGTTTGCGCTCCGATTGCTGCTGGTACTCATCGATCGCCGCGAGGTTGATCGGGCCCAGGCGCTGAATGCGCTGACCAAGGCGCTCCAGCTCCGCCTCCCAACTCGGCTCGTCTGCATCGGCAGGGAGTGTGCCCAGCACGCCGTGCAAGTCGTAGCCGTCCTCCTGCAGCTGGTCCTGCAACGCCTTGCGGCGGACGCTCAGCCCTTGCCAATCCAGCCTTTGCTGCTCCAGCTGCCCACGTAGCAGCTGCGCTTGCTGCTCGGCCTGAGTGCGGCGTTTTTCGGCATCACGCAGCTCGCGGTCGGCGTCTTCCAGGGCCAGTCGCGCATGCTTGAGTTCGTCTTCGACACCCATGCGCCGCTCCAGCAGCTCTTCGAGCTTCATGCGCAGTTCTTCCAGCGGTGCCTCGCCCTCCTCCAGGTTCAGCGTCAGCTGCTCGCGGCGCTCAATGGCACGTTCGAACTGTTGCTCCAATCGCTCCAGCGCCTGCCGGGTGGACTCGTGCTGCGCCTTGAGCGAACCGACCCGCAACGCCAGCTGATGCGCCTGGTCCTTGTGCTGACGGGCATCCTGGCGAATGCGATCGAGCCGCTCGCGAATGCCATCGCGACTGGCCAGCAATGTCTCGCGCTGCTCGGTGTCATGGGCCATCGCATCCAGCGCGTCCTGTAGTTGCAGACGCGCCTCGCCAAGCTGTTCGGTCTCGATCTCGCGCTGTTCGTTCTGCTCGGAAAGCTCTTCATCCAGACGCTGGCGGCGCAGCGACAACTGCTCGAGGCGCGCTTGCCCGGCAGATAGCTGCGCCTTGAGATCGCTATGGCTGCGAGCTTCCTCCTGCTGCCGACGACGCTGCTGCTCGCGCTCGTCTTCGAGACGGGCCTGATCGCTACGCAACTCAGCGATGCGCTCTTCAACTGCCGCCAGGGCGGTTTCACGCTCTTCGCGCTCTGCCTGTAACCGCTCCAGTTCCTGCCCGCGGGCGAGCACACCGGATTCGGCCTCGCTGGCGCGCCGCACCCGCAGAAAATGCCGACCGACCCAGTAGCCGTCGCGGCTTACCAGACTTTCGCCGTCGTTGAGACCCGAGCGCGCGGCCAGCGCCTGCTCCAGCGAATCGACCGGACGCACGTTGCCCAGCCAGGGCGACAGATCCAGAGCGGACTCGACCAGATCGAGCAAGCTACCAGCGCGGCGCGCACCGCCATTTGCAGGACTGACCAGCCTTAGGTCGCCCTGCTCGAAGCCCTCGAACTCGATCGCCGCAAAATCATCCAGCAGCACGGCATGCAGATCGGCGCCCAGCACGGTTTCCACCGCCACTTCCCAACCGGGCTCGACACGTAGCCCTTCGGCTAGGCGCGGGCGCTTTTCCAACCCTTGCTCACGCAGCCACTCGCCGACGCCTTTGCCGGGATCCATCGCCGCCTGCTGCAGCGCCTCCAGCGAGGCGATGCGGCCATTCAGACGCTGCAGATCACCCTGCGCCTGCTGCTGCGTCTGGGTCGCCTGCTGCAACGCTTCACGCAATTGCTCCAGGCGTTCATTGAGCGCATCGCCGGCCGCGGCGAGCGCTTCGAGATCGAGCTCACTGGCGGCAAGCTGCTCGCCCAGCTCGAGAATCGCCACATCTTCAGGATCGGTAGCCAGCAGCGCACGTTCGTCATCCAGCCGACGTTGACGTTCGGCCAACCGTTCCAGACTCTGCTCCAGCTGCTGGATGCGCGACTGCTGGACCTCAGCCACGCGGCGTGGCTCAGCGCTGAGCTGATTGAAGCGTTCCCATTGTTCCTGCCAGCCCTGCATGGCCGCTTCAGCCTCTTCCAGCTGGACGGCAGATTCCTCCGCGGCGGCGCCGGAGAGCTCCTGCTCAGGCTCGAGCATCGCCAATTCCTCGCCGAGCGTGGCCAACAGCGTGCGGTCGTGACCGAGGTGTGATTCGGTCTCCAGACGCGCCTGCTCCGCCTCGCGCAGATCGTCCTGCAACTGACGCAGGCGCTGCTGGCCGTGCTGGATGCTTTGCTCGACCCGGGCGATATCGCCGCCAACCGAGTAGAAGCGACCCTGCACCTGGTTGAAGCGCTCGGACAGTTCGTGGTGGCCGTCACGCAGGCGTTCGATGCTCGCGTCGGCGTTGCGCTGCTCGGCGACCAGCGCTTCGAAGGCGACTTCCTGATCGCCAATGACCTGCTCGCGCTGGCCGACCTGCTCGTTCAAGGCCTGCCAGCGCAGTGCCGACAGCTGCGCCTTAAGCTGACGCTCTTCGGCCTTGTATTCCTGATATTTCTCCGCCGACTGCGCCTGACGGTGCAGACGTTCGAGCTGGCGTTCCAGCTCTTCGCGCAGGTCGGTCAGGCGAGCCAGGTTCTCGTGCGTCCGACGAATACGGTTCTCGGTTTCGCGCCGGCGCTCCTTGTACTTGGAGATGCCGGCCGCTTCCTCGATGAAGTTGCGCAGGTCCTCGGGCTTGGCCTCGATCAGTTTGGAGATCATGCCCTGCTCGATGATCGAGTAACTACGCGGCCCGAGCCCGGTGCCGAGGAAGATATCGGTAATATCGCGGCGCCGGCACTTCACGCCGTTGAGAAAGTAGGTGTTCTGCGAGTCGCGGGTGACGCGGCGGCGGATGGAAATTTCGGCGAAGGCTGCGTACTCACCGGTCAACGTGCCGTCGGAGTTATCGAAGATCAGCTCGATGCTCGCCTGGGTTACCGGCTTGCGCGTGTTCGAGCCATTGAAGATGACGTCCGTCATCGACTCGCCACGCAGGTTCTTAGCCGAGCTTTCGCCCATTACCCAGCGCACGGCGTCGATGATGTTGGATTTGCCGCAGCCGTTCGGCCCGACCACCGCCGCCATGTTGCTCGGAAAGCTGACCGTGGTGGGATCGACGAAGGATTTGAAGCCGGCGAGTTTGATGCTTTTCAGTCGCATGCGGCCTATCCGTGGCAGTCAGCGTGGGAACGAACAAGCGGGGTCGCCGTGAACATCGGAAATCCTGGCATCGAATGGGTACTGGCAAGAAGCCAGGGAGTTTATCACGCAGCCTGGCTCCGCTCGCAGCGTGGCGGCGCACAGAACGGTGTGGCAGGTGAAGGCATCAGAAGTGCAAGCGGCGCTCGGGCTGGAAAGACGATTCGTCAGCCGCCCGTCATGCTCATGAAGCGCACCACCTGAACCTGCTCATCAGTGCGGAAGTGATGTTTCTCCGGCTTGAGTTGCAGTGCGTCCACCAGCGCATTGCGCAGGCGTTCGCCATCGCCCGGATGCCGGCGCATCAGGCTTTTCAGATCCAGCGCACCCTCGTGGCCGAGGCATAGCACCAGCTTGCCTTCGGCAGTCACGCGGACGCGGTTGCAACTGCCGCAGAAGTTGTTGCTGTGGGGCGAAATGAAGCCGACCTGTGTTTCGCTGCCCGCTACCTGCCAGTAACGCGACGGGCCGCCGGTAGCGTGACTGCTGCGCACCAGGGTGTGCCGCGCCTCGATCCGTTCGCGCACTTCGTCACTCGAGCAGAAGGTGATCTGGCGCTGATGACTGGACACGCTGCCCAGCGGCATCTCCTCGATGAAGCTGATATCCAGGCCGCGCTCGATGGCGAACTCCACCAGATCGAGAATCTCGTCGTCGTTGCGCCCCTTCTGCACCACGCTGTTGAGCTTGATCCGCTTGAAGCCAGCAGCGCGTGCCGCCTCGATGCCTGCCAGCACCTGATCGAGGCGGTCACGGCGGGTCAGTTCGGCGAAGCGGTCGCGCTTGAGCGAGTCGAGGCTGATGTTCAGGCGCTTCACCCCGGCATCACGCAGCGCCGGCGCCAGACTTGGCAGCTGTGAACCATTGGTGGTGATTGCCAGGTCTTCGAGCTCGCTGCGCGCGCCCAGTTGCGCCAGCAGGCCGGTCAGCCCCTTGCGCACCAACGGCTCGCCGCCGGTCACGCGAATGCGTTTGACACCGAGACTGATGAAGGCATCGGCCACGGCATAGAGCTCTTCGAGGGTAAGTATCTGCGCGCGGGGAGCGAAGACCATGTCTTCACTCATGCAGTAGGTGCAGCGAAAATCGCAGCGATCGGTTACCGATAACCTCAGGTAGGTGATGCGCCGGCCGAACGGGTCGACCAACTGGGAATCGGGCATGGAACTCTCCAACTGCTGGCTGCGCCTGTATTCAGACTATGCGCTAAGCGCGAATCAGGCAAAGTGACGTTACCAACGGCGAGCGGTCCGCGCCACCGCCGGGCATGCAGCATCACGGTCGCAATGCTTTAATGAGCCGCTTTGGCAGGCGACCCGCTGACCTGCAACCCATGCGAGAGACCACAGCGAATGGATAACGACTCCTTGAAAGCGATGAGCTGGCGCGAACGGCTATACGTCATCATCTTTTTCACCAATACCCCAGCGGGAAAACGCTTCGATACCTGGCTGCTGGTGATTATCCTCGCCAGTCTGGTCGTGGTGATGGTCGACAGCATCGCCTCCTTCAATGAGCGCCACGGGGAGCTGCTGACCACTCTGGAATGGGGATTCACCACGATATTCGCCCTGGAATACCTGGTGCGCATCTACACCCACCCCGAGCCACGCAAATACATCTTCAGCTTCTACGGCGCGGTGGACCTGCTCTCGGTGCTGCCGGCCTTCATCGCCCTGCTGCTACCCGATGCGCAGTACCTGCTGGTGGTACGCATCGTCCGCATGCTGCGGATTTTCCGTGTACTCAAGCTCACGCCCTACCTGAGCCAGGCGAACTTCCTGCTGGTGGCGCTGCAGGGCAGCCGGCAGAAGATCATCGTCTTCCTCGTCAGCGTAACCACCCTGATCATCGTTTACGGCACGCTGATGTATGTGATCGAAGGGCCAGGCAATGGCTTCACCAGCATTCCGATAAGCATCTACTGGGCGGTGGTCACACTGACCACGGTCGGCTTCGGCGATATCGTTCCGCATACGCCGTTGGGCAAGGCGCTGGCGACGATGGTGATGATCACTGGTTATTCGATCATCGCCGTGCCGACCGGCATCTTCACCGCCGAGCTGGCGAATGCCATGCGCCAGGACAGCCTGCGCCACAGCTGCCCGACCTGCGACAAGCTCACCCATGAGCCCAATGCGGCCTTCTGCAGCCGCTGCGGCAGTCAACTGTTCGAGCCGAAGCAGCAGGACACGGCAGACTGAGCGCAGCGACCCCGCGCCCACCCCGTGCGCGCGGCGGCCACCTCGCTGATTACACCCGAACTGCCCACCAGCAGGGCTGTCACATCCTCAGATTCGCATCAGGCAGGATGGAGACCGGCATGCCCTTGCTCAAACTGCTGCACTTCGCCGCTCTGCTCTGCTGGTGCGGCTCGCTGCTGTATCTGCCGGCCCTGATCGCCGCCGGCACCAAGCGCAGCGAGCAGCTGTTCTACCGCGACCATGCCCACCTCACCCGCATGGTCTTTACCCTCATCAGCACCCCCGCCGCACTGCTGGCCATCGGCTCCGGCACGGCGCTGTTCCTGCGCGACGGCACCCTGGCCGGCTGGCTGATCCTGAAACTCACGACGGTAACGGGGATGGCGCTCTGTCACGCACTGTGCGGCGTGCTGGTGCTGCGCATCGAACGCCAGCCGGAGCGTGGCGTCACATACCAATGCATGGCGCTGGGAGTACTGGTGCCGGTTCTGATTGCCCTGACCCTGTGGCTGGTACTGGCCAAACCCTTCTGACTCAAGGAATGACCACCTCGCATGACCGATCGCCCGGCCCGCCTCGACCATTCCCATCCCGCCTGCCCGAGCTGGCCGTCTCCGGCACGTCGGAGCGACGACTCAGGGCGCCTGCTCGCCATCCAGATCCACACCGACCGCGTGCTCGTAGACCAGCCGCCCGCCAAGGAAAGCGGCCAGGGAAATCAGCACGGCCGTGAGCAGCGAGAGATACAGCCCCCACATCGCGTCGCCGTCTCCACTATCCAAGCCCTGGTAGCGCAGCAGCCAGTTCAACGAGGCCAGCGAGAGCATCATCACCGCGAGGATCGCATGGCACCAGGCGGTGACCTTGCGGCGGATCTGCTGGACCGAAACCAGGTCGATGATGCCGGCAATGCTGGCGATCCAGCCGCCGATCGCGCCGACGCCCGACAGCCACAACCCTGCGCGCCACCAGAACTCGTCGAGTGTCCACAAGTAGGCCAGGTCGGCCGGCACCAGCCCGATCAGCGCGGCGACCGGAAAGTGGATCATCATCGGGTGCAGCGGATGGCCACCAATGGCGGCGTTGCTATTGATGGACTCGCGTTCTATGGCCATCCAGCCCTCCCAGGCATTGAAGTGAAACGAGCCGTACGTGCGACGAGGCGAGACGGCAACCCTTTCAAATGGACCACACTGGCGCTGGCAGTTCCTTTACTCGCGGCCTGCGACGGTCCGCAATCGGCGCTTTCACCGGCCGGCCCGATGGCCCGCGACGTGGCGAACGTCTGGTGGGCGATGTTCGGCTTTTCCGTGGTGGTGCTGCTGGTAGTGAGCGCGCTGTGGATCTACGCGATGCTGCGCCGCCCGCGAACGCACACCGCCGAAGAAGCCAAACGGATCAATCGTCGCTGGATCATCGGCGGCGGCCTGATCCTGCCCACCGTCACCATCATCGCCCTGCTGGCGTTCGGCATTCCCACCGGGCGCGGCATGCTGCCACTGCCGCTCGAGGGCGAGCAGCCGCTGCGCATCCAGGTCATCGGCCACCAATGGTGGTGGGAGGTGCGCTACCCGGAAAGCGGGGTGGTGACGGCCAACCAATTCATCCTGCCGGTCGATCGCCCGGTGGACGTCGAGGTCACCAGCGCGGACGTGATCCACTCGTTCTGGGTGCCACGCCTGGGCGGCAAGCTGGACATGGTTCCCGGCCGGACCAACACCCTGCGTGTGCAGGCCGCGCAGAGCGGGATTTTCCGCGGGCAATGCTCGGAGTTCTGCGGCAGTCAGCATGCGCACATGATTCTGCACGTAGAGGCGCTGGAAGCTGACGCTTTTGCCAGCTGGATCGAGACCCGCCGTGAGCTGCAGCACCAGCCACCCAGCGGCGATGCCGGTCGCGTCTTCGCTGAGCGCTGCGGGCAATGCCACCGCGTCACTGGCGTCAGCGAGGGCAATCGCGCACCGGACCTGAGCGATCTCGCCACCCGTCCGAGCCTCGGCGCCGGCGTGATCGCCAACGATGCGGACGGCCTGCGCCGCTGGCTGAGCGATCACCAGAGCCTCAAGCACGGCAACGCCATGCCGCGGCACGACGACATTCCCGAAGAAACCCTCGGCCAGCTTGCCGACTGGCTGGAGACACTCGCTCCATGACACCGACCCCGAAGAGCGGCGCGCCCGCCACCGATCTCGACCAGTTGCAGGACCAGTTCAACGAGGTCTGGGGCAACCCCCGTGGTTGGCGTGCGCTGACCATCGTCAACCACACCAGCATCGGTCTGCGCTTTCTGGTCACCGGAGCCTTCTTCTTCCTCGTCGGCGGCCTGCTGGCGATGCTGATCCGCACCCAGCTCGCCCTCCCCGGCTACGAGCTAATGGAGCCGGACGTCTACAACCAGGTCTTCACCATGCACGGCACGGTGATGATGTTCCTCTTCGCGGTGCCGATGATGGAGGGGTTGGCGGTCTACCTGATCCCGAAGATGATCGGTGCCCGCGACCTGGTTTTCCCGCGCCTTTCCGCCCTGGGCTACTACTGCTACCTGTTCGGCGGGCTGATCCTGCTGTCGAGCATCTTTCTCGACGTCGCGCCCAAGGCCGGCTGGTTCATGTACACGCCGCTGTCCAGCTCGGCACATACGCCGGGGGTGAACTCGGATTTCTGGCTGCTGGGCATCACCTTCGTCGAAATTTCCGCGGTATCCGCCGGCGTCGAGCTGGTGGTATCGATCCTGCGCACCCGCACCAACGGCATGGCGCTGCACAAGATGCCGCTGTACGCCTGGTACATCCTGGTGATGGCGATGATGATCGTGGTCGGCTTTCCGCCGCTGATCCTCGGCTCGATCCTGCTGGAACTGGAACGCGCGGCCGGCATGCCGTTCTTCGATGTCGCCCGCGGTGGCGATCCGGTGCTCTGGCAGCACCTGTTCTGGCTGTTCGGTCACCCGGAGGTGTACATCATCTTCCTGCCCGGCGCCGGCATCGTCTCCACGCTGATTCCAGTGTTCTGCCAGCGCCCGCTGGTGGGCTACCGCTGGGTCGTGCTGGGCGTACTGACCACCGGCTTCATCAGCTTCGGACTATGGGTGCACCACATGTTCACGGTGGGCATTCCGCAGCTGGCCACGGCATTCTTCTCGGCGGCGAGCATGCTGGTGGCAATCCCGACCGGCGTGCAGATCTTCGCCTGGCTGGCGACGCTCTGGCTCGGCAAACCGGTGTACAGAGTGCCAATGCTCTGGCTGGTGGGCTTTCTGATCGTCTTCGTCGCCGGCGGCCTGACCGGGGTAATGCTGGCGCTGGTGCCGTTCGACTGGCAGGTACACGACACCCATTTCGTCGTCGCGCACATGCACTACGTGCTGGTGGGCGGCATGTTGTTCCCGCTGATGGCCGGTCTGTACTACTGGCTGCCGCACTTCTCCGGGCGCATGCCGTCGGAAAAGCTCGGCCGCTGGGGCTTCTGGCTGTTCTTCATCGGCTTCAACGTGACCTTCATGATCATGCACTGGACGGGCCTGATCGGCATGCCTCGGCGTGTCTACACCTATGACACCGGCCTCGGCTGGGACATGCCCAACCTGGTGTCGTCGATCGGCAGCTTCATCATGGCCGTGGGTGTCGCCACTATCCTGCTGGACATCATCCTGCATTTCCGCTTCGGCATCCCGGCACCGGAGAATCCCTGGAAAGCCGATACCCTCGAGTGGGCCACCAGCCTGCCGCCCAGCGCGTACAACTTCGTCAGCCTGCCCGACGTGACGGACCGTCATCCGTTGTGGAAAGACCCGAACCTGCCCGACAGCATCGCCCGCGGCGAACATGCGCTGACGGTGATCGACCACGGTCGACGGGAGACCTGGGGCAGTGATCCGCTGACGGGCAAGGTCCGCGAGATCATTCATTTGCCTGGCAACAGCTGGCTGCCGTTCATTGCCTCGGTGTTCCTTGCGGTGCTCTGCCTGAGCCTGCTGAACAAAGCGTACATCCTCGCGATCATCGCCACCGTGGCGACCCTGATCGTGCTGCTGCGCTGGTCCTGGGAAAACGGCGCCCATCCTGCTGCCGCGCCGGACGCCCATACCCAACCGGGCGAGCCACCGCTGCACTCGCGTACGTTCGACGGCCCGGGCCTGTGGGGCATGGGCGTGACGCTGCTAGCCAATGGCGCGCTGTACCTTTCGCTGCTGTTCGGCTGGTTCTATCTGTGGACCGTGTCGCCGCAATGGCAGGTGCCGGACAGCGACCTGAACGGTTGGTTGATGCTGGCCAGCACCGTGTTACTGAGTGCCGGCACGCTCTGGCTGCACCAGCTGATCAAGCGTCTGCGCGCCGGTATGCATCGCGGGCTGATGGGGCAACTTGCCGTGTTGGCGATCGTCGCCTTCATTCAATCGGCGCTGCTGCTCTGGCTGATGCTATCGGCCGGTTTGGCACCGACCGAAACGGCCCACGATGCAGTGATCTTCGTAATGCTGGCGTACAACCTGATTCATTGCACGCTGGCAGCGGTGCTGACCGGCCTGCAGGCGTGGCGGGTAGCCCTCGGTTACGTGGGCGACAAAGCGCCATACGAGCCCATCGTGGTCGAGCAGCTCTGGTACTACAACCTGGGTGTGCTGTGGGTCAGCTATGCGGCGATCGTGTTGTTCCCGGCGACCTGGGGAGGTGCCTGATGGCCTATGCACGCACGTCGCCCTTTCACCCGGTGCAGATCCCGATCGGCCTGATCATCTGGAGCCTGTGGTTTGTCGCGATGTACGGTGGCCAGGCGGTGATCTGCAAGGTGAGCCCACCGGACCCCGCGGACGGCGTATGGAACTGGCTGAACGGCAGCCTCGGCGTGCTGACCCTGCTTACGCTCGGATTACTGTTGTGGATGGCGCGCTACTTCTGGCGCCTGTCACGGGGACCGGAGCAGTTGAACGAACGCCAGCAGTTCGTCACCAAGCTGGCTGCCGGCATTCACTTCATCGCGGCGCTGGCGACCCTGTTCGTTGGCATTCCGCTGCTGCAGATTCCGCCATGCCTGTAATTCGGCCCCCGATGCGCTGGGCAGCCGCTGCAGCCTTGACCGCCATCTTCCTGCCGGTATCGGCGCAGGCCCATGGCCTTTTCGATGCCCACCTGCTGGACCGCGCGCCATTGCTGCTCACGGCGGTGCTGGTCGCGGCCGCCTGGCTGCTCTATGTGCTGGGCGCCCGCAAGGTACCGCCGCGGCGGAGCGAGGCCCTCTGCTTTCACAGCGCCATGCTGCTGGCGGTGTTCTCGGTTTTCGGCCCCATCGACGACTGGGCGGAAAGCAGCACCAGCTGGCACATGACCCAGCACATGCTGTTCATCATCGTGATCGCGCCGCTGTGGGCGCTGGCCCGGCCGCTGCCGCAATGGCGCGGCGTCACCGGCCGCTTTGCCCAGCCGCTGTGGACCGGCATTCTGCGCGCCGGCCGCTACCCCACGCTGCTGGCGCTGCTGCATGGTGCGATCATCTGGATCTGGCACACGCCGAAGCTCTATGTGCTGGCGCTGGACAACCTCTGGTGGCACGCCTTTGAACATGCGTGCTTTCTGTTCACCGGCTGGCTGTTCTGGTGGTCGGTGCTGCGCGCCAATCCGAAGCAGGTGCCCCAGGCGTTGATGGCCGTGTTGCTGACGCTGATGCACACCGGCCTGCTGGGCGCCCTGCTAACCTTCGGCACCGTCTCGTTCTATGGCGAAGGTCGCTCGGTGGACGACCAGCAACTCGCCGGCCTGATCATGTGGGTACCCGGTGGGCTTATCTATCTGATCGGCGGGGGCTGGATCGCCTGGCGCTGGCTGACCCGCATGTGGCGGCGCCAGCAAACGGGTGCTGCCCGGGAGGAGCTGGGCTGAGGCTGCGAACGAGCCTGCAGCCGCCTCGCTCACTCGCTCTTCTTGCGAATCCAGTAGAGGTAGGTGCCAGCCGCTTCCTGCTGCTCGACCAGGTCATGACCAAGAAAGATGCAGAACTTCGGAATATCTCGCTGGGTCGAGGGATCGGTCGCAATCACCTTGAGCAGCGCACCACCGGCCAGATCGCGCACCTTGTTGTGCAACATCATCACCGGCTCGGGGCAGTTCAGGCCGCTGGCATCGAGCACGGCATCGACGGACATTTCAGCTGATTGGGTCATCTTGGGCTCCGGAAAACTGGCGTGCATTGTTACGCATGCGCGCAGGCGGGTCATCCGCTGGCTGATCAGAGACGCCGCAGGTGGCAGGTCACCTCTTCGCGGTCGTGGTACAGCTGCTTGCAGCCGATGCTGGCCTTGACGCCGCGCGCGGCCAGGCCATCGGCGATGCGCTCCAGCAGCCGCTTGACCTCGGCATAGCGCTGCTTCATCGGCAGTTTGAGGTTGACCACCGCTTCGCGGCACAAGCCTTCGCCGATCCAGGTTTCCAGCAGTGCAGCATTGCGCGCCGGCTTTTCGACGATATCGCAGACCATCCAGTTCACCGGCTTGCGCGGGCGAAACGTGAAGCCGTCGGCACGGAAATGTTCGACCAGCCCGGAATCCATCAGCTCGGCGCTCATCGGGCCGTTGTCCACGGCGCTGACCTTGATGTGTCGGTTGACCAGCTGCCAGGTCCAGCCACCCGGCGCTGCGCCGAGATCGACGCCGGTCATGCCCGCCGCCAAACGCGCATCCCACTGGTCGCGCGGGATGAAATGGTGCCAGGCCTCTTCCAGCTTGAGCGTGGAGCGGCTGGGCGCCTGGCGCGGGAACTTCAGTCGCGGGATACCCATCGGCCACAAGGCGCTGTTGTTCACCTCGGCAATACCGACGAACACCTCACGGCCACTCTTGAAGGTCAGCAACAGTCGCGGGCCGTTGCCCTGCTCGTCGAGGCGGCCGGCCTTGATCAGTGCCTTGCGTAGCGGCGCCTCGAACTTGCGGCAGAAGTTGGAAAGCTCCTTGCCGTCGTTGGTATCCAGCACTTCCAGCCACAGGCTGCTGCACACCGGATAGCTCGCCAGATACTCCAGCAGGACGCTGATACGATCCGTTTCAGGAAGTTGCAGATACTCGCCGCGCGCCCATTGCCGCGGAAAGATCAGTTCGGCGAAACGCAGCTTGCGCATCAGCCGCTCGGCGCCGCCACTTTCGCTGCAGATGAATTCCGCACAGGCACTCTCGGGCCGCGCCTTGGCGTAGCCGGCCACTTCCAGGACAGCGGCGTGCTCGCTGATTTCCGCACAAACCTCGCCCTCGAAACCGGGGCGGCAATGCAGCAGCAATGTGTTCATGTTCGAATCCTGTCAGCGGTCGGGCCAGCGCCAAAGCCGCGCATCATAGCCGACCACGGGAACCCTCGCCTGCATGACCCGGTCCAGTGCAGTAGCGAAGCCCCATGGGTTTCACCGCTCGTTCATCAGCCAGCCCTTACCGTGTGGGCACAAGGAGATGAGGAATGCCTTCCCTGGATAGCCTGAATTGCCGCCGCAGCCTCGAAGTTGCCGGCA
Organism: Stutzerimonas kunmingensis; assembly: GCF_032106285.1. Classification (GTDB taxonomy): domain Bacteria; phylum Pseudomonadota; class Gammaproteobacteria; order Pseudomonadales; family Pseudomonadaceae; genus Stutzerimonas; species Stutzerimonas kunmingensis_B. The sequence goes on along the minus strand of NZ_DAMCPO010000006.1, from coordinate 10,729 downwards.
AGACCTACCACTACTACAGCCTGCCCGACGCAGCCGCCCAACTCGGCGATATCAGCCGCCTGCCCACGTCACTGAAGGTGCTGCTGGAAAACCTGCTGCGCTGGGAAGACAACCAGACGGTGCGCGCCGACGACCTGAAATCCCTGGTGAGCTGGCTGGATACCCGCAGTTCCACGATGGAGATCCAGTATCGCCCTGCCCGCGTACTGATGCAGGACTTCACCGGCGTCCCGGCGGTCGTCGATCTTGCAGCCATGCGCGACGCCGTCGCCAAAGCTGGCGGTGATCCGCAGAAGATCAACCCGCTGTCGCCGGTGGACCTGGTCATCGACCACTCGGTGATGGTCGACCGTTTCGGCAACGATCAGGCATTCGAGCAGAACGTCGCGATCGAGATGCAGCGCAACGGCGAGCGCTACGAGTTCCTGCGCTGGGGCCAGCAGGCATTCGACAACTTCGCCGTAGTGCCACCGGGCACCGGCATCTGTCACCAGGTGAATCTGGAATACCTCGGCCAGGTGGTCTGGACCCGCGAAGAGAACGGCGAAACCTATGCCTATCCGGATACCCTGGTCGGCACCGACTCGCACACCACCATGATCAACGGCCTCGGCGTGCTCGGCTGGGGCGTTGGCGGTATCGAAGCCGAAGCGGCAATGCTCGGTCAGCCGGTGTCGATGCTGATCCCGGAAGTGATCGGCTTCCGCCTGACCGGCAAGCTCAACGAGGGTGTCACCGCCACCGATCTGGTGCTGACCGTGACGCAGATGCTGCGCAAGCACGGCGTGGTCGGAAAGTTTGTCGAGTTCTTCGGCCCCGGCCTGGATCACCTCCCGCTGGCCGACCGCGCCACCATCGGCAACATGGCGCCGGAGTATGGGGCCACGTGTGGCTTCTTCCCGGTCGACCAAGTGACCATCGATTACCTGCGCCTGACCGGTCGCAACGAAGAGCGCATCGCGCTGGTCGAGGCCTACAGCAAGGCACAAGGCATGTGGCGCGACACCAATTCGCCCGACCCGGAGTTCACCGCCACGCTGGAACTCGATCTCGGCCAGGTACGCCCGTCCGTGGCCGGACCGAAACGACCCCAGGATCGCGTGACCCTTGGCGACATCGGCGCGAATTTCGATCTGCTGCTGGAGACCAGCGGGCGCCAGCAACAGGCCGATACCGATTTTGCGGTCGCTGGTGAACAGTTCCAGCTCAAGCATGGCGCAGTAGTGATCGCTGCCATCACCTCCTGCACCAATACTTCGAACCCGAACGTGCTGATGGCCGCCGGCCTGGTCGCCAAGAAGGCCATCGAGCGCGGCCTGCAACGCCAACCCTGGGTCAAAACCTCTCTGGCGCCCGGCTCGAAGGTGGTGACCGACTACCTCGAGCGTGCTGGCCTGACCCGCTATCTCGACGAGCTCGGCTTCAACCTGGTGGGCTACGGCTGCACCACCTGCATCGGCAACTCCGGGCCGCTGCCGGATGCCATCGGCCAGGCGATCACAGATAACGATCTGATCGTTTCTTCCGTACTGTCTGGCAACCGTAACTTCGAAGGGCGCGTACATCCGTTGGTCAAGGCCAACTGGCTGGCCTCGCCGCCGCTGGTGGTCGCCTTTGCACTGGCCGGCACCACACGCATCGACATGGACCGCGAACCGCTGGGCTATGACGCGCAGAACGAGCCGGTGTACCTGAAGGACATCTGGCCAAGCAGCGCGGAAATCGCCGAAGCGGTAGCGAGCATCGATGGCGAAATGTTCCGCAGCCGCTACGCCGACGTGTTCAGCGGCGACGAGCACTGGCAAAAGATTCCGGTCAGCGCCGGGGACACCTACGCGTGGGACGCAGGCTCCAGCTACGTGCAGAACCCACCCTACTTCGAGGATATCGGCCAGGCTCCGACCCCGCCGGCAGATGTCGAGAACGCTCGCGTACTGGCCTTGTTCGGCGACTCGATCACCACCGACCACATTTCCCCTGCTGGCAATATCAAGGCCAGCTCACCGGCTGGCACCTATTTGCAGTCGCTAGGCGTGGCGCCGGAGGACTTTAACTCCTATGGTTCGCGCCGCGGCAACCACGAGGTGATGATGCGCGGCACCTTCGCCAATATCCGCATCAAGAACGAGATGCTTGGCGGGGAGGAAGGCGGCAACACACTCCATCAGCCGAGTGGCGAGAAGCTTTCGATCTATGATGCAGCCATGCGTTACCAGGCCGAAGGCGTCCCACTGGTAGTGGTCGCCGGCAAGGAGTATGGCACTGGCTCCAGCCGCGACTGGGCGGCCAAGGGCACCAATCTGCTGGGTGTCAAGGCGGTCATCGCAGAGAGCTTCGAGCGTATCCATCGCTCCAACCTGATCGGTATGGGCGTGCTGGCGTTGCAGTTCGTCGATGATCAGACGCGCCAGTCGCTAGGCCTGAACGGCACGGAGAAGTTGTCGATCCGCGGCCTTGGCGCCGATATCGCGCCACGCCAGATGCTGACCGTGGACGTTGAGCGCGCCGATGGCTCGCGTGATTCGTTCCAGGTGCTGAGCCGCATCGATACGCTCAATGAAGTGCAGTACTTCAAGGCGGGCGGCATTCTGCACTACGTTCTGCGCCAGCTCATCGGAAGCTGATCGAAAACCGGAAACGCCGATGCGAGTCCTTTCGCATCGGCGTTTCCGGTCCTTCGGCGAGTGGTTTTCCAGCTGCCCTGACATCCCTGCCCGTTGCCCGGCTCCCTCAAGCTACTTCGCATCGCGAAGCATCCGGGCATGCGCCGACAATGGCGAAAACTCGTGACAAAACCATTAAGCCTTTGTTGCCGTTGGTCGCCTGTGGGCGATAGAAGCTGATCCCGGAATCAGCTTTCGCTCAAGAACGCCAGTCTCCGGCCGACCAACTGGTCAGCCCGACCGCTTAGAAAAATATAAAGGTCGGGTGCGCCACCCTACGATTTCTCTGCCAGGCGTGATAGTCGATGCGTAACAACCAGCCCGTAACCCAGCGTGAATACGCCTTTCCTGACCAGCAACGTCTCATCTCGACCACCGACCTCAAAGGTCAGATCACCTACTGTAATGACATATTCGCCGAAGTCAGCGGCTTCGCTCGTGACGAACTGATCCGCGCACCACATAACCTGGTACGCCATCCAGATGTGCCGCCGGCCGTGTTCGACCACATGTGGACGACCCTCAAGCAGGGCAAGCCGTGGATGGGCATCGTCAAGAACCGGCGCAAGACCGGCGACCATTATTGGGTCAACGCCTACGTCACGCCCATTTTCGATCAGCAGCGCCAGGTAACAGGCTATGAGTCGGTGCGTACCAAACCGACCCGCGAACAGGTTCAGCGAGCCGAAGCCCTGTATGCTCGCATCAATTCCGGCAAGTCCGGCGTGCCCCGCCGCGACACCTGGCTGCCCGTACTGAGCAAATGGCTGCCGTTTCTGGTCATCAGCCAGATAGGATTTCTGGTCGGGGCCAGCTTCGATCATGCATTGGGGTTCATCGCCGCCGCGCTGCTGGCCGTACCGTTCGGCCTAGTCGCGCTGCACTGGCAGCAACGTGGCATAAAGCGCCTGTTGCAGCTGGCGAGCCAGAGCACCAGTGACCCACTCATCGCGCGTATGTATACCGACAGCAGCGGCGTCGAAGCCCAGCTGGAAATGGCGATGCTCAGCCAGCACGCGCATCTGAAGACCTGCCTCACGCGCTTGCAGGACATGGCCGTGCAGTTGCAGGGCCAAGCCAAACAGGCCGACTCGCTGGCACAGAACTGCGCCAATGGCCTCGTGCAGCAGCATCAGGAAACCGAGCAGGTCGCAACGGCGATCAACGAGATGGCCGCGACGACGCAGGAGGTCGCCGGCAACGTAGCGCTGGCCGCCGACGCGACCCGAGAGGCAAGCCGCCTCACCGATCAGGGCCGTGCGGTCACTGCCGAGACACGCAAGGCCATTCAGCAGCTATCCGAGTCCGTCGCCAAGACGGGCGAGGCGGTCAACCAACTGGCCAACGACAGCGAGGCGATCGGCAGCGTGGTCGATGTGATCAAGAGCATCGCCGACCAGACCAACCTGCTGGCACTCAACGCCGCGATCGAGGCTGCGCGTGCCGGTGAAAGTGGCCGCGGCTTCGCGGTGGTCGCCGACGAAGTCCGCCAGCTTGCCCAACGAACGGCCAGTGCCACGGGTGAGATCCACCAACTGATCGAGAAGCTTCAGTCGCAGGCGCGGCACGCCGTGCAGACCACCGAGGATGGCCGAGTGCATGCGACGCGCGGCGTCGATCAGGTGATCCAGGCCGATCAGGCCCTCAGCGGGATCAATGAGGCGATGGGCAATATCATCGACATGACCACGCAGATCGCGTCCGCGACGGAGCAGCAGAGCGCGGTAGCCGACGAGATCAGCAACAACGTCAGCACCATCGCCCAGCTGGCCGAACAGACCACTGGTGACGCGCGCAGCTCTGCGCTGCTCAGCGAGGACCTCGCCGCCACGGCGCAAGGGCAGTACGCCCTGGTCGAGCGCTTCAACCGCTAGGAAAAGCCGCAGCCGGTATCGATCGATCCGGCTGCAGGCAGCGCTCAGTTCGAGATCACACCCTGGAGAAACGCGGCAATCGCATCGGCAGTACTGTCGAGGTGCTGGTCGTGGCTCAGGCCCGAGCGTTTCAGCGGTTTGAGATCGTGATCGGCGGCGGCCAGCCAGTGCAGCGCAATCGCCAGGGATAGCGCGTACTGCGCCACCGTTTCATGATCACCCAAGGCGTCGCGCTCACCCTGGACAATCAGGGTCGGCGTCTGTAGCGTGGCGAGATGCGCCACCCGAGGCTTTTCCGGCTTGCCGGCGGCATAGAACGGATAACCCAGGCAGACCAGCGCGTCCGCGCCCAACTCATCGGCCAGCAAACTGGCCATTCGCCCCCCCATCGACTTGCCACCGATGGCCAGCGGTCCTGTGGCCTGCTGTCGCACCAGGGCATGGACTTCACGCCATTGGGCCAACAATTGAGCCTGTGGACTGGGCGGCCGCTTGCCTGCCCCGGCACGTCGCGCCGCCATGTAGGCGAACTCGAATCGGCAAACCGCTATCCCGCGCGCAGCAAGGCGCGCAGCCATTTGTTCCATGAACGGGCTGTCCATCGGTGCGCCTGCACCATGCGCCAGGATCAGGCTCACCCATGCGCCGCCAGACGGCCGGTTCCACCTGACGAGATACCCTTTGTCACTTTGTGTGTATTGACCCGCGTCAATACCGGCAGATTGCCCTTTCCCCATCCTTGCCCCGCTTTCTATTAGAAAGAAAAAACTGCTCATTACCCGTGGATGGAAGCCCATACATGAACACAGCAACCAGTACCGCCTACAGTTACAAGGTGGTCCGCCAATTCGCCATCATGACGGTGGTGTGGGGAATCGTCGGGATGGGGCTCGGCGTTTTCATCGCAGCACAATTGGCCTGGCCATTTCTGAACCTTGACCTCCCCTGGACCAGTTTCGGTCGTCTACGTCCATTGCACACCAACGCGGTGATCTTCGCCTTCGGCGGCTGTGCTCTGTTTGCAACTTCCTACTACTCGGTACAGCGTACCTGTCAGACCACACTGTTCGCGCCGAAGTTGGCCGCGTTCACGTTCTGGGGCTGGCAGCTGGTCATCCTGCTCGCCGCGATCTCCCTGCCGCTGGGCTTCACCAGCTCCAAGGAATATGCGGAACTGGAGTGGCCGATCGACATCCTGATCACCATCGTCTGGGTGGCCTATGCGGTCGTCTTCTTCGGTACGCTGGCGACGCGCAAGGTCAAGCACATCTACGTCGGTAACTGGTTCTTCGGCGCCTTCATCCTGACCGTGGCCATTCTGCACATCGTCAACAACCTGGAAATCCCGGTCAGTGCGATGAAGTCCTACTCGCTGTATGCCGGTGCGACCGATGCGATGGTGCAGTGGTGGTACGGCCACAACGCCGTGGGCTTCTTCCTCACCGCCGGCTTCCTCGGGATCATGTACTACTTCGTGCCGAAGCAGGCCGAACGTCCGGTGTATTCCTACCGCCTGTCGATCGTCCACTTCTGGGCACTGATCACCGTCTACATCTGGGCCGGTCCGCACCACCTGCACTACACCGCTCTGCCGGATTGGGCGCAGAGCCTGGGCATGGTGATGTCGCTGATTCTGCTGGCTCCGAGCTGGGGCGGCATGATCAACGGCATGATGACCCTCTCGGGCGCCTGGCACAAACTGCGCAGCGACCCGATCCTGCGCTTCCTGGTGGTATCGCTGGCGTTCTACGGCATGTCGACCTTCGAAGGTCCGATGATGGCCATCAAGACCGTCAACGCCCTCTCGCACTACACCGACTGGACCATCGGCCACGTTCACGCCGGCGCCCTCGGCTGGGTTGCCATGGTGTCCATCGGCGCGCTGTATCACCTGATTCCGAAGGTCTTCGGCCGCGCTCAGATGCACAGCGTCGCGCTGATCAACACCCACTTCTGGCTGGCCACCATCGGCACCGTGCTCTACATCGCCTCGATGTGGGTCAACGGTATCGCCCAGGGCCTGATGTGGCGCGCGATCAACGACGACGGCACGCTGACCTACTCCTTCGTCGAAGCACTGGAAGCCAGCCACCCCGGTTTCGTGGTGCGCATGATCGGTGGTGCGATCTTCTTCGCCGGCATGCTGGTGATGGCCTACAACACCTGGCGCACCGTGCAGGCTGCCAAGCCCGCCGAGTACGACGCTGCCGCGCAGATCGCCTGAGGAGCCTAGGTAAATGAAATCGCACGAGAAACTAGAAAAGAACGTCGGGCTGTTGACCCTGTTCATGATCCTGGCGGTGAGCATCGGCGGTCTGACCCAGATCGTCCCGCTGTTCTTCCAGGACGCCGTCAACGAGCCGGTCGAAGGCATGAAGCCCTACACCGCGCTGCAACTGGAAGGCCGCGATCTGTACATCCGCGAAGGCTGCGTCGGCTGCCACTCGCAGATGATCCGTCCGTTCCGTGCTGAAACCGAGCGCTACGGCCACTACTCCGTTGCTGGCGAAAGCGTCTACGACCACCCGTTTCTGTGGGGCTCCAAGCGTACCGGTCCGGACCTGGCCCGTGTCGGTGGCCGCTACTCCGATGACTGGCACCGCGCGCACCTGTACAACCCGCGCAACGTAGTGCCCGAATCGAAGATGCCGTCCTACCCGTGGCTGGTCGAGAACACCCTCGACGGCAAGGACACCGCCAAGAAGATGTCGGCACTGCGCACCCTCGGCGTGCCGTACACCGAAGAAGACATCGCCGGCGCTCGTGACTCCGTCAAGGGCAAGACTGAGATGGACGCCATGGTGGCCTATCTGCAGGTGCTCGGCACGGCTCTGACCAACAAGCGCTAATCGCAGCCAAGAAAAATGACGGCTGCCAAGCCAGCCGTCAGGGACTTCAATCGCGGACAGCCAGAGTTGCTCGGGCTGTCCAGGAGTAGCACATGAGCACTTTCTGGAGTGGATACATCGCCCTGCTGACGCTGGGCACCATCGTCGCTCTGTTCTGGCTGATCTTCGCCACCCGCAAGGGCGAGTCGGCCGGCACCACGGACCAAACGATGGGTCATGCCTTCGACGGCATCGAGGAATACGACAACCCGCTGCCGCGCTGGTGGTTCCTGCTGTTCATCGGCACCCTGGTGTTCGGCATCCTTTACCTCGTGCTCTATCCGGGCCTGGGTAACTGGAAAGGCGTACTGCCCGGCTACGAGGGTGGCTGGACTCAGGAAAAGCAGTGGGAGCGCGAGGTCGCTCAGGCCGATGAAAAATACGGTCCGATCTTCGTCAAGTACGCTGCCATGTCGGTGGCAGAAGTCGCTCAGGACGAGCAAGCCGTGAAGATGGGTGCTCGCCTGTTCGCCAACTACTGCGCCATCTGCCATGGTTCCGATGCCAAGGGCTCCCTGGGCTTCCCGAACCTGGCTGACCATGACTGGCGCTGGGGTGGTGATGCAGCCTCGATCAAGACCAGCATCCTCAACGGCCGTATCGCAGCAATGCCGGCCTGGGGTCAGGCTATCGGCGAGGAAGGCGTGAAGAACGTGGCAGCCTTCGTCCGTAAGGAACTCGCTGGCCTGGCGCTGCCGGAAGGCACCGACGCTGATCTGGGCAAAGGCAAAGAGGTCTATGCACAGACCTGCTCCGTCTGCCACGGCCAGGGTGGAGAAGGTATGGCGGCACTGGGTGCGCCGAATCTCCAGCATGCCTCCGGCTGGATCTACGGCTCGAGCCTCGCCCAGCTGCAGCAGACCATCCGCCACGGCCGCAACGGCCAGATGCCTGCCCAGCAGCAGTACCTGGGCGACGACAAGGTTCACCTGCTCGCCGCCTACGTCTACAGCTTGTCGCAGAAACCGGAACAACTCGCCAAGCAGTAAGTCGTAAAAGGGCGGTACACTCGTACCGCCCTTCTCGCCTTGTCTTCAGGCAACTCTCGTCGCGCTGCGACCATCTGTCGCATCATCAGCCGACCGAAGACCTTCCCCGCCCGCCCACGCACTTCTAAGCTTTGCTTCCGACTCGCCGCACCACCTAGAAGCATAAGGCGAACTCGGTATTTCTAGCGCACCGGCCTGGTGCGAAACATCCCTGCGCAGCGCATGGAAAACGCTTTAAATCAGGGTTTTGGCCAGCAAAGAGAGCCCGGGCGTCGTTTGCATTGCCCCCATGCTTTCTCCATACTTGCCGCCGTTTTTGCCTTCGAAAATGCCATTAGCGTGGAAGCCTTGCATGAGCACAGCAATAAGTGAGACTGCTTATAACTATAAGGTGGTTCGCCAATTCGCCATCATGACGGTGGTATGGGGAATCATCGGGATGGGCCTGGGTGTTTTGATCGCCGCGCAGTTGGTGTGGCCCTCGCTCAACTTCGACCTGCCGTGGACGAGCTTCGGCCGTCTACGACCATTGCACACAAACGCGGTTATCTTCGCATTCGGTGGTTGCGCACTGTTTGCCACGTCCTATTACGTGGTTCAGCGCACTTGCCAGGCGCGTCTGTTCTCCGACGGACTCGCGGCCTTCACCTTCTGGGGTTGGCAGGCTGTGATCGTGCTTGCAGTCATCACGCTTCCACAGGGCTTCACCAGCTCCAAGGAATACGCGGAACTGGAGTGGCCGATCGACATCCTGCTCACGCTGGTGTGGGTGTCGTACATCGGCGTGTTCTTCGGCACGATCATGAAGCGCAAGGCCAAGCACATCTACGTCGGTAACTGGTTCTTCGGCGCGTTCATCCTGGTTACGGCGATGCTGCACATCGTCAACAACCTGGAAATCCCGGTGTCCTGGTTCAAGTCCTACTCGATCTATTCGGGTGCGACCGACGCGATGGTGCAATGGTGGTACGGCCACAACGCCGTGGGCTTCTTCCTGACCACCGGCTTCCTGGGCATGATGTATTACTTCGTGCCGAAGCAGGCCGAGCGCCCGGTGTATTCCTATCGCCTGTCGATCGTTCACTTCTGGGCGCTGATCACCCTTTATATCTGGGCCGGTCCGCACCACCTGCACTACACCGCCCTGCCGGACTGGGCACAAAGCCTGGGCATGGTGATGTCGATCATCCTGCTGGCTCCGAGCTGGGGCGGCATGATCAACGGCATGATGACCCTCTCGGGCGCCTGGCACAAACTGCGCAGCGACCCGATCCTGCGCTTCCTGGTGGTATCGCTGGCGTTCTACGGCATGTCGACCTTCGAAGGTCCGATGATGGCCATCAAGACCGTCAACGCCCTCTCGCACTACACCGACTGGACCATCGGCCACGTTCACGCCGGCGCCCTCGGCTGGGTTGCCATGGTGTCCATCGGCGCGCTGTATCACCTGATTCCGAAGGTCTTCGGCCGCGCTCAGATGCACAGCGTCGCGCTGATCAACACCCACTTCTGGCTGGCCACCATCGGCACCGTGCTCTACATCGCCTCGATGTGGGTCAACGGCATCACCCAGGGTCTGATGTGGCGCGCAATCAACGAAGACGGCACGCTGACCTACTCCTTCGTCGAGGCACTGGAAGCCAGCCACCCCGGCTTCATCGTCCGTGCACTGGGCGGTGCCTTCTTCCTCGCCGGCATGCTGCTGATGGCCTACAACACCTGGCGCACTGTGCGTGCCGCCAAAGCAGCTCAGTACGACGCTGCTGCGCAGATCGCTTGAGGAACGGATAGATGAAGAATCACGAAGTACTCGAAAAGAACATTGGTCTGCTGACCCTGTTCATGATCCTGGCGGTGAGCATCGGTGGTCTGACCCAGATCGTCCCGCTGTTCTTCCAGGACGCCGTCAACGAGCCGGTCGAAGGCATGAAGCCCTACACCGCGCTGCAACTGGAAGGCCGCGATCTGTACATCCGCGAAGGCTGCGTCGGCTGCCACTCGCAGATGATCCGTCCGTTCCGTGCTGAAACCGAGCGCTACGGCCACTACTCCGTTGCTGGCGAAAGCGTCTACGACCACCCGTTTCTGTGGGGCTCCAAGCGTACCGGTCCGGACCTGGCCCGTGTCGGTGGCCGCTACTCCGATGACTGGCACCGCGCGCACCTGTACAACCCGCGCAACGTAGTGCCCGAATCGAAGATGCCGTCCTACCCGTGGCTGGTCGAGAACACCCTCGACGGCAAGGACACCGCCAAGAAGATGTCGGCACTGCGCACCCTCGGCGTGCCGTACACCGAAGAAGACATCGCCGGCGC
>NZ_DAMCPO010000005.1:0-217113 GCF_032106285.1 Stutzerimonas kunmingensis | reverse complement strand
AGGCTTCGATCAGCTCGGTGAGCCCGCCGACCTTGGCCATGCCGATGCTAGAGCCTTCGTGGGCCGGTTTGACGATCAGCGGAAAACCCAGGGTTTCCGCTGCAGCCTTGCAATCGGCCTCCGTAGCCAGCACGGCATGCTGCGGCGTCGGCAAGCCAAGGCTCTGCCACACCTGCTTGGTGCGGAGTTTGTCCATGGCCAGGGCCGAAGCCAGAATGCCGCTGCCGGTGTAGGGGATACCGGCGCATTCCAACAGTCCCTGCATGCTGCCGTCTTCGCCACCACGACCATGCAGGACGATGAAGGCACGATCGATGCGCTCGTTGCTCAGGCGTTGCAGCAGGTCATCGCCGGCATCGATGCCGAACGCATCCACACCGGCCTCCTGCAACGCGGCGAGTACCGCCGCGCCGGATTTCAGGGACACTTCGCGTTCGGCACTCTTGCCACCGAAGAGCACGGCGACACGACCAAACGCCTTGGGGTCGCGAGTCGAATGCAGGGTCGTCATTTGGATTTCCTCGCGGCGCCATCGCCACCGAACAGCGGACTCTTGAGCAGTTGCGGCGCCAGGCCACCGATATCACCGGCTCCTTGGCAAAGCAGAATGTCGCCGGCACGCAGCAGCGGCTTGACCAACGGAGCGAGGTCGACGCCACGCTCGACGTAGATCGGGTCCAGCTGGCCGCGCTGGCGGATGCTGTGGCACAACTGGCGGCTGTCGGCGCCAGGTATCGGCTCTTCGCCGGCCGGATAGACTTCCATCAGCAGCAACACGTTGGACTCGCCGAGCACCTGCACGAAGTCGTCGTAGAGGTCGCGGGTGCGGCTGTAGCGATGGGGCTGATAGACCATGACCAGGCGCCGCTCCGGCCAGCCACCGCGGACTGCCTTGATCACTGCGGCGACTTCGCGCGGGTGATGACCGTAGTCGTCGACCAGCATCACGCTGCCGTCGTCGACCGGTAGATCGCCATAGACCTGAAAGCGGCGGCCGACGCCTGCGAACTCCGCGAGACCCTGGACGATGGCTTCGTCGTCGATACCTTCATCGGTAGCAATGGCGATGGTGGCCAGGGCGTTCAGCACGTTGTGGTTGCCCGGCATGTTCACTGACACATCCAGCGGCTCACAGCCATCGCGTAGCACCGTGAAGAAGGTACGCATGCCTTCCTGACGGACATTGGTGGCGCGCACGTCGGCGTCTTCGCTGAAACCGTAGGTCGTGATCGGCCGGCCGATCTGCGGAATGATCTCGCGAACGAACGGGTCGTCGACGCAGAGCACTGCCAGGCCGTAGAACGGCAGGTTGTGCAGGAACTCGACGAAGGTTTTCTTCAGCTTGCCGAAGTCGCCGCCATAGGTGCTCATGTGGTCGGCATCGATATTGGTGACCACCGCGACCATCGGCTGCAGGTGCAGGAAGCTGGCATCGCTTTCGTCGGCCTCGGCGATCAGATAACGGCTGCTGCCGAGCTGCGCGTTGGTACCGGCCGCAGTGAGTCGGCCACCGATGACGAAAGTCGGATCGAGCCCGCCGGCGGCAAAAACCGAAGCCAGCAGACTGGTAGTAGTGGTCTTGCCATGGGTGCCGGCGACAGCAATACCGTGCCGGTAGCGCATCAGCTCGGCAAGCATCTCGGCACGTGGAACCACTGGAATACGTTGTTCGAGCGCCAGGGCGACTTCCGGGTTGGCCGAATTGACCGCGCTGGACACCACCAGCACGTCGGCGCCGGCAACATTGCCGGCCTGATGACCGATGAAAATCTGCGCACCGAAGCTCTGCAGCCGATCGGTACTGGCGGATTCCTTGAGGTCCGAGCCCGACACCTCGTAGCCGAGATTGAGCAGCACCTCGGCGATGCCGCACATGCCGACCCCGCCGATACCCACGAAGTGAATGCGACGAATGCGCCGCATACGGCGGACTTCGGCTTTTACCGCGGCGGGAGATTTAGCCACGGGCCACCTCCAGACAGATATCGACCACGCTGCGGGTGGCGTCGGGCCGGGCCAGACGGCGCGCGATGGCGCCCATGGCCTTGAGTTTTTCCGGCTGCATCATTACCTCGGTCAGCTGAGCGGCAAGCACGGCCGCATCAGTCTTGGCTTGCGGCAGAAGGACGGCAGCGCCCTCCTTCGCCAGATATTCGGCATTGCGTGTCTGGTGGTCGTCGATGGCATGGGGCAGCGGCACCAGAAAGGATGGCAACCCAGCGGCGGCAAGCTCGCAAACGGTGAGCGCTCCGGCACGACAGATGACCAGATCGGCCCAGGCGTAGGCCCGCGCCATGTCCTTGATGAAGGGCGCGACTTCCGCCTCGACGCCGACCTCGGCATAACGCTGCGTGGTGATATCGGCGTGCTGCTTGCCCGCCTGATGAAACACCTGCGGCCGCACATCCGCCGGTACCTGGGCGAGCGCGGCGGGCAGCAGTTTGTTCAGCGGTTCGGCACCGAGACTGCCGCCCAGTACCAGGAGGCGCGGGCGACGATGCGCAAGGGCGTCGCGGGGCGTCTCGAGGAACAGCTCCTCACGCACCGGATTGCCGGTGGTGCGGCGCTTGGCGCTGGCCTTGAAGGTTTCCGGGAAGGCTTCGCAGACGCGGCTGGAAAGCGGCGCGAGGCTACGATTGGCGGTCCCAGCGACGGCGTTCTGTTCGTGAATCACCAGAGGTACCCCGGCCAGCTTGGCAGCCAGTCCGCCCGGACCGGTAACGTAGCCGCCCATCCCCAGCACGCAGACCGGTTGCAGCTCGCGCACGATGCGACGCGCCTGGAACAGCGAGCGAATCAACTGCAGCGGTGCCTTGATCAGCGAAACGATGCCCTTGCCGCGCAATCCGCTGACCTGGATCAGATGCAGCGGCAGGCCAGCGGCGGGTACCAGTTCGTTCTCGATGCCGCGCGGCGTGCCGAGCCAGTGCACGGAGTAGCCGCGGGCCTGGAACTCACGAGCACAGGCGAGCGCCGGGAAAACGTGGCCACCGGTGCCGCCGGCCATGATCAGTACATTAGCGGCCATGGGCGACCTCCTTGGCCGGCGGCTCGGCGAAATCGGCCTCGTCGAACTCGGTGTCCTCGCTGCCCAGCACGGTGCGGCTTTCCCATTCGATGCGCAGCAGCAGCGCCATGCTTGCGCAGGTCACTACCAGCGAGCTGCCGCCATAACTGAGGAACGGCAGCGTCAGGCCCTTGGTTGGCAGCAGACCTACGTTTACTCCCACGTTGATCAGGAACTGTCCCAGCCAGAGGAACGCCATCCCCCAGGCCACATACGCCGCGAAGAACTGCCGGGCCTTCTCTGCCCACAGACCGATATACAGTGCGCGAACGCCTACGAAGGCGAACAGTGCGATGGTCGCCAGTGCGCCGACCATGCCCAGCTCTTCGGCCAGTACGGAGAATACGAAGTCGGTATGCGCTTCGGGCAGGTAGAACTGCTTTTGCACGCTATTACCCAGGCCGACGCCGAACCACTCCCCGCGGCCGAAGGCGATCAGCGCCTGGGTCAGCTGGTAGCCGGCGCCGTACTGATCGGCCCAGGGGTCGGTGAAAGTGATCAGGCGCTGCAGACGGTATTCCTGGGTCTGCACCAACACCACCACGGCACCCACCGCGGCGATCACCAGCAGACTGAAGCGGATCATGCCAACACCACCGAGGAACAACATCGCCACTGCGGCGCCCATCATGACCACGGTCGCACCGAAATCGGGCTCCAGCAGCAACAGGAATGCCATGGGCAGCAGGACCAGGAAGGGTTTGGCAAAGCCCCACATGCTTTCGCGAACTTCCTCTTGCCGGCGCACCAGATAGCCGGCCAGGTAGATCACCACGAAGACTTTCGCCAGCTCGGACGGCTGCACGTTGAAGGCGCCGAAACCGATCCAGCGCATCGAACCGTTCACTTCCCGGCCGATTCCCGGCAGCAAGACAAGGATCAGCAGGCCGAACGCCGCCAGCAGCAGCATCCAGTCCAGACGTTGCCAGACCGACAGCGGTACCAGCAGCATCGCAATTCCCGCGCCGAGGCCCAGCGCCACATAAACCAGATGGCGGCTCATGTGATACAGCGGATTGCCGGCATTGACCGCCGCGACTTCGGACGACGCCGAAGTGATCATCACGAGACCCAAGCCAAGCAAAGCCAGACAGCCGGCGAGCATGGGGAAGTCAAGATCCAGACCGCGGCGGCCGAACAAGGGCGAAGGAGCATGGCGCAGGAAGGCGAGCATCAGTCGAGCGCCTCCACCGCAGCGGCGAACAGGCGACCGCGCTCTTCGAAATTCTTGAACATGTCCAGACTGGCACAGGCCGGCGACAGCAATACCGCATCGCCCGCTTCGGCACACTCGGCGGCGCGCTGCACCGCTTCGCCCAGTGTTGCGACATGAACCAGGGTGGTGGCATCGGCCAGCGCGTCCGCAAGGCGTTGCGCATCACGACCGAGCAGCACCACGGCACGGCAATAGCGTGCAATCGGCGCGCGCAGCGCGGAGAAGTCTGCGCCCTTGCCATCGCCACCGGCGATCAGCACCAGCTTGCCGTCGATATCCGCACCCAGTCCTTCGATCGCAGCCAGCGCGGCACCGACATTGGTGGCCTTGGAATCGTCGTAATAGCTGACGTCGCCACGCTGGCCAACCCACTGGCAGCGATGCGGCAAACCGACGAACTGGCGCAACGTCTCCAGCATCGGCTCGAACGGCAGACCCACCGCGTGCCCCAGCGCCAGCGCTGCCAGAGCATTGGACTGATTGTGCGCACCACGCATCTTCAGCTCGCGAACCGGCATCAGCGCATCGAACTGGAACGCCAAGTACTTCTCGCCTTTTTCCTCGAACAGCCCAAAGCCCTTGAAGTCCGGCTTGCCGAGGCCAAAGGTCCAGGTCGGCAGGTCATCCGCGACCAGCGGACGGCTGAGCCGGTCATCGCGATTGACCACCACCTGACGCGCGCCGCGGAAAATTCGGTGTTTGGCCTGATGATAGGCTGGCAGGCCGCTGTAGCGGTCCATATGGTCTTCGCTGATGTTCAGGCAGGTCGCCACTTCGGCATTTAGCTGCTCGGTGGTCTCCAGCTGAAAGCTGGACAGCTCCAACACATAAAGCTCGACGTCGTCTGCCAACAGATCGAGCGCCGGCGTGCCCAGGTTGCCACCAACCGCCACGGTGCGCCCTGCCGCCACGGCCATCTCGCCGACCAGCGTGGTCACGGTGCTCTTGGCGTTGGAGCCGGTGATCGCAATGATCGGCGCCTTGGCTTCGCGGGCGAACAGCTCGATATCACCGGACAGCTTGACCCCACGCGCCGCCGCTTCCTGCAGCGCCGGCGTACTGATCGCCAGACCCGGGCTTACCAGCAGCTCGCTGGCGGTGCAGAGAAACTCGACGTCCAGCTCGCCACAGCGCACTTGCACGTCTGGATACTCGGCCTTGAGCGTCGCCAACTCCGGCGGGTTCACACGGGTATCAGCGACGGCAAACGGCAGCCCCCGACGCGCCAGATGGCGAACCAGGGACATGCCGCTCTTGCCGAGGCCGACAACGATGCGGAACTGGTCGGAAGCGATGAGCACTCTTGATTACCTCAGTTTCAGGGTGGCAAGGCCGACGAGCACCAGGATCACAGTGATGATCCAGAAGCGCACGATCACCCGGGGTTCGGGCCAGCCCTTGAGTTCGAAATGGTGATGGATCGGCGCCATGCGAAACACGCGCTTGCCAGTCAGCTTGAAGCTCGCCACCTGGATCATCACCGAGAGGGTTTCCATCACGAACACGCCGCCCATGATGAACAGCACCACTTCCTGGCGAACGATCACGGCGATGGTGCCCAGCGCCGCGCCGAGCGCCAGCGCGCCGACATCGCCCATGAAGACCTGAGCCGGATAGGTGTTGAACCAGAGAAAGCCGAGGCCGGCACCGATCAGCGCGCCGCAGAAGACGATCAGCTCGCCCGCACCCGGCACGTAAGGAATGAGCAGGTACTCGGCAAAATTCACGTTACCGGAGAGGTAGCAGAAGATGCCCAGACCGCCGCCGACCATGACCGTTGGCATGATCGCCAGACCGTCGAGGCCGTCGGTCAGGTTGACCGCGTTGCTCGAGCCGACGATGACGAAGTAGCTCAACACGACAAAACCAATCCCGAGTGGGATCTCGATGTGCTTCAGCAGCGGCAGAATCAGCGTGGTTTCGACCGGTGTCTGCGCAGTCATATAAAGGAAGACCGCGGCGCCGAGGCCAAAGACCGATTGCCAGAAATACTTCCAACGGCTTGGCAAGCCGCGGGAGTTCTTCTCGATCACCTTGCGATAGTCATCGACCCAGCCGATCGCGCCGAACAGCAAGGTCACCGCCAGCACCACCCAGACGTAGCGATTGGACAGATCGGCCCAGAGCAAGGTGCTGATGCTGATGGCGCTGAGGATCAGCGCACCACCCATGGTCGGCGTGCCGGATTTGGACAGGTGCGACTGCGGACCGTCGGTACGCACGGACTGGCCAATCTGGCGCATCTGCAACGTACGGATCAGCCAAGGGCCCATCCACAGCGACAGCACCAGCGCGGTGAGGACGCCGAGAATTCCACGCAGCGACAGGTACTGAAAGACCGCGAAGCCTTTGTGGAACTGTTGCAGATACTCGGCGAGCAGCAGCAGCATCAGTGTTTCTCCATGGATGGCCCAGCGAGCGCATCGACGACTTTGTCCATCGCCGCGCTGCGTGAGCCCTTGATCAGAATGGTGGTACCGCTGCCCTGTTCGGCTCGCAGGCTGTCGATAAGGCTGGCCTGGTCGGCGAAGTGCCGAGCGCCTGGACCGAATGCCTGAATTGCATGGGCCATCAGAGGCCCGACGGCATAAAGCGTGTCGATCTTGCCAGCGGCATAGGCGCCGACGTCGCGATGGCCCTGCTCGGCCCACTCGCCCAGCTCGCCCATATCGCCAAGCACAAGGATGGTGCTACCGGCAAAGCTGGCCAGCACGTCGATGGCGGCGCAGATCGATGCCGGATTGGCGTTGTAGCTGTCGTCGATCAGGCGCACGCCGTTGGCCAGCATTTGCGCCACGGCTCGGCCTTTGACCGGTTGCAGGCTTTCCAGCCCCGCCACCACGGCCTCGGCCTCGATACCCAGCGCATAGGCTGCCGCGGCTGCCGCCAAGGCGTTGGCCACGTTATGCCGGCCCAGCAGATTGAGCTGGGTGCGAAGATTGCCCAGCGGGCCAGTCAGCACGAAATTCGGGCAGCCACGCTGGTCGTAGGCGATCGACCCGGCGGAGAAATCCACGAGGGGGTCGTCCAGGCCGAACGATACGATGCGCTTGCCCGCAGCGCGCTCGGCCCAGATCGAATAGGCCTTGTCGTCACGGTTGAGCACGGCGGTGCCGGATGCGTTCAGGCCATCGAGAATCTCGCCCTTGGCCTCGACGATCCTGTCCGGGCCACCGAACTCCCCGACGTGGGCGGTGCCCGCATTGGTAATTACGCTGACATCCGGGCGCACCAGATCGACGGTGTAGGCAATATCGCCGGGCCGCGAAGCGCCGAGTTCGATGACGGCGCTGCGATGACTGGTGCTCAACTCCAACAGCGTCAGTGGCGCACCCAAGTCATTGTTGAGGTTGCCGCGAGTGGCCAGTACGGCGTCCTGGCCATGGGCGCTGCGTAGAATGCTGGCGAGCATTTCCTTCACGCTGGTCTTGCCGCTGGAGCCGGTGATCGCTGCGACCGGACCGTTGAATGCGGCGCGATTGAGCGCGCCGAGCTGCCCAAGCGCCAACCGGGTATCGGCAACGACCAGCTGCGGCAGGCCTGCATCTGCAACTTCACGCTCGACCAGTGCTGCAACGGCGCCTTTGGCGGCGACGTCCGCCAGATAGGCATGACCATCGAAGCGTGGCCCGGTCAGCGCGATGAACAGCTGGCCAGGTTCGATGGCCCGGCTGTCTGTGCTGACGGCAGTGAAGCTGGCATCCGCTCCGACCAGTCGGCCAGACAGCGGTAGCTGCAATTCGCTCAGGCGCATCGACTCAAGCATTGGCCTTCCTCCAGACGGACAGCGCCCTGCAGGCTTCCTCGAGATCGGAGAACGGCAAGCGTTCGCCGCGAACTTCCTGATAGTCCTCGTGACCTTTGCCGGCCAGCACTACCACATCTTCCGCTCGCGCGGCCGCGATCAGACTGGCGATTGCCTGCGCGCGACCATGGCTGAAAGTGACCGCCGCAGGATTGCTGAACCCCGAACGGATACCCTCGAGAATCTGTTCCGGGGCCTCATTGCGCGGATTGTCATCGGTGACCACGACGCCGTCGGCCAGCCGCTCCGCGACTTCAGCCATCAGCGGGCGCTTGCCGGTATCACGATCACCGCCGCAACCGAACAGACAAAGCAGCCTGCCGCGCGCGTGTGGACGCAGCGCGGTGAGGACTTTCTCCAGCGCATCGGGGGTGTGTGCGTAGTCGACCACGATCAGCGGATGATCGCCGCCACCCAGGCGCTGCATGCGGCCGGCGGGGCCTTGCAGTTCAGGCAGCACGGCCAGGATTTCGTCCAGCGGATAGTCCATGCCAAGCAGGGCGCCGACGGCGGCCAATACATTGCTGACGTTGAAACGCCCGAGCAGCGGACTGCGCAACGAGCGCTCGCCCTGCGGCGTGATCAGCCGAGCATGAATGCCGTCGTCGTCGAGACGCGCTTCAGCGCAGAACAGGTAGGCCGTGGGGTCTTCCAGGCTGTAAGTGATCAGGCGCGACTCGCGCTCCTCGCCGGCCAGCACGCGGCCAAAGGCATCGTCGAGGTTGATTACCCGACAGCTCAGCCCGGGCACCTCGAACAGGCGCGCCTTGGCAGCACCGTAAGCATCCATGCTGCCGTGGTAATCGAGGTGGTCATGCGACAGATTGGTGAACACGACGACATCGAAATCCAGGGCCGCGACGCGCCCCTGATCGAGACCATGCGAGGACACTTCCATCGCTACCGCGCGAGCACCCTCTTGTTTGAGGTTCGCCAGTGTCGCCTGCACGCCGATGGCGTCTGGCGTGGTGTGGCGTCCCAGTTCCAGCTGTCCGTGGAATCCGGTGCCAAGCGTGCCGATGATTCCGCAGGGTTCGCCGAGCCGATCGAGCGCCTGGGCAATCAGCTGGCTGACACTGGTCTTGCCGTTGGTTCCGGTCACACCGACCACACGCAGGCTGCGGCTGGGCTCGCCGTAGAAGCGGCCGGCAATCGCCGATAGCTGTTCTGCCAGATGCAGCACCGGAACCATGACTGCGTTGCCGGTCAGTGACTGGTCGAGGCCTTCTGCCTCATAAGCGACCGCGGCCGCGCCACGGGCGACGGCATCCCCTATGTGATCGCGACCATCGAACTGCAGACCCGGTACAGCGAGGAACAGGTCTCCGCCGCGAACCTTGCGACTGTCGAGTGTTAGCTCACGGATCAGCACGTCGCTGCCGGCCTGAGGCAGCAGGTGATTCAATGGCATCGGCATCAGATACGCCCTCCCTTGCCCTTTGCCGCTTCGGCGGTCTGCAGCTCGGCAGGCGGCGGCAGATTGTCCGGTGCGACGTTCATCAGCCGCAGGGCGCGCGCCATGACCTTGCCGAACACCGGTGCCGCGACCAGTCCGCCGTAGTACTGTCCTTTGCTCGGCTCGTCCACAACGATCACCGCAGCGATGCGCGGATTGGAAAGCGGCGCAACCCCGGCGAAGAACGAGCGATAGGCGTCTTTGGTGTAGCCGCCGGTGCCGGAAATCTTCTTCGCGGTACCGCTCTTGCCGCCGACGTGATAGCCCGGCACCTTGGCACGAGCGCCGCCGCCACCCTCCTCTTCCACGACCGCGCGCAACATCTGCAGAACAATGCCGGAAATCTCTTTGTCAATGACCTGCACGCCGTCCTGGGTGCGATCCAGACGCAACAGAGAGAGCGGCACGTTGCTGCCCTGGTTACCCAGCACGGCATACGCATGCGCCAACTGAACGGCGGTCACCGACAGGCCATAGCCGTAGGCAAGCGATGCCGTCTCAGCGTCTCGCCACTTGCGATGATTGGGCAGATTGCCGACGCGCTCGCCGGGGAAACCCAGCCCGGTGTCCTGGCCGAAACCGGCCTGTTGCATCACCGCGTATACCGGCTCGGCGCCGATATCCAAGGCGATCTTGCTGATGCCGACGTTGCTCGACTTCATCAGAATCCCGGTCAGCGTCAGCATGCCGCCACGGGAGACATCACGAATCGTGTAGCGGCCGATACGCATCCACCCGGGCAAGGTATTGACGACCGAATCCGGCTGATATTTACCGGTACCCAGCGCCGCCGCGATGCTGAAAGGTTTGACGGTGGAACCGGGCTCGAAGACGTCGATCATGGCGCGATTGCGCATTGCCGCGGGCTGCAGATTGCGCCGATTGTTCGGGTTATAGGTAGGCTGGTTGGCCATGGCGAGAATCTCGCCGGTCTTGACGTCAACCATCACCAGGCTGGCGGCTTTGGCACCGTATTCCTGCACGACGTTGCGCAGCTCGCTGTGCGCGAGGTACTGCAGGCGCAGATCGATCGACAATGCCATCGCCTTGCCGGCCTTGGCGTTCTTTACGACCTGAACGTCCTTGATCAACCGCCCGCGACGATCCTTGAGCACCTGACGCTTGCCTGGCACACCAGCCAGCCACTCGTCATACGCGAGTTCCATGCCCTCACGGCCACGATCATCGATATCGGTGAAGCCGACCACATGGGCAGCCACTTCGCCAGCCGGATAGAACCGACGGAATTCTTCTTGCGCATAAACGCCGGGGATCTTCAGATCGAGGATTTCCTGCCCCTGCTCCGGGGTAAGTCCGCGCACCAGATAGATGAACTCGCGCGACGCCTGCGACCTGAGACGCTCGCTAAGCGTGGCAGCATCCTGACCCAGCGCCTTGGCCAAGTCCGGCCAACGCGACTTTGCTGCCTGCAGCTCTTTGGGATTGCCCCACAACGTGGTAACCGGCGTGCTCACCGCGAGCGGCTCACCGTTGCGATCGGTGATCAGACCACGATGTGCAGGAATCGGGATATGCCGAACGCTGCGCGCATCACCCTGCCCCTTGAGGAAGCCCTGATCCATCACCTGAAGATCGACGATGCGCCAGACAATCGCACCGACCAGCAGCGCCAGCAGCGTGAGCACGATACGAAACCGCCACGGATACAGCGCACCTTGAAGGGTCATGGCTTCACCAGCCTGACGTCTGCCGCTTCGGGGATGTGCATGTGCAATTGCTCGGTCGCCAGCGTCTCGATGCGGCTGTGCGCAGTCCAGGTGCTCTGCTCGAGGATCAACCGCCCCCACTCGGCCTGGGCCTTGTCACGCACGCTAAGCTCACCGTAGAGCTCGTTGAGCAACTGACGATTCCAATGCGCCGAGTAGGCAACTGCGATCGCCGACAGCAGGACACTGACGAACAGCACCAGCATCAACAGGCTGCCGCTGGGCATGGAGCGCATTACCTTGGTCACCGCAGCTTCTCCGCCACGCGCATTACCGCACTGCGCGAACGCGGGTTGCCCTTGACCTCGGCATCGGAAGCGTACTGCGGCTTGCCGAGCAGCTTAAGGCGCGGCTCGAATGCCTTTGGAATGATGGGCAGGTCGCGTGGCAGCTTGTCCGCCTCGCCCTTGGCGTGGCGGCGCATGAACTGTTTGACGATGCGGTCTTCCAGCGAATGAAAGCTGATGACCACCAGCCGGCCGCCCACTTCCAGAGCCTCCAGGGCTGCATCAAGGCCATGCTCCAGGTCGCCAAGCTCATTGTTGATGTAGATGCGCAGTCCCTGAAACGCACGAGTCGCCGGATTCTTGCCCTTCTCCCAAGCGGGATTGGCCTCACTCAGGACCTTGGCGAGGTCGGCGGTACGTTCGAAAGGCGCCGCTTCGCGGCGCTGCACCACCGCACGAGCCATGCGCTTGGCGAAGCGCTCTTCGCCATAATCCTTGAACACCCGGGCGATCTCATCTTCGTCGGCGTGCGCTATCCAATCGGCCGCACTGACGCCTCGGCTAGGATCCATGCGCATGTCCAGAGGACCGTCGTTAAGAAAACTGAAGCCGCGCTCGGGGTCGTCCAGCTGCGGTGACGAAACGCCCAGATCCAGCAAAACGCCACTGACGGTTCCGCTCCAGCCGCGCTGCGCCACTTCTTCGCCAAGTTCGGCAAAACTTCTCTGCACAACGACAAAGCGGCCGTCCTCGGCCGCCAGTGCTTGCCCCGTAGCGATGGCTAACGGATCCTTGTCGAACCCTAGCAATAGGCCATCTGGCCCAAGCTGCTGAAGCAGTAGCCGGCTGTGACCTCCCCGCCCAAAGGTGCCATCCAGATAGCGTCCGTCCGGGCGCACGCTCAGCGCCGCGACGGCTTCGTCGAGCAACACGGTGATATGTCGCAAGCTGCTGATCTGGTTCACAGGATTAGGTCACGTAGTTCTTCCGGCAGACCGCCGGGTTGCTTGATGGCCGCCAGGTCCGCGTCAGAAACCGCGTTCCAGTCGTCCTCGTTCCATAGTTGAAACTTGTTCAGTTGCCCTACCAACATCGCGCGCTTGTCCAGCCGGGCGTACTCACGAAGACGCGGCGGCACCACGACACGCCCACTGCCATCCATCTCCAGATCGACAGCATTACCAATCAGCAGGCGTTGCAGGCGACGGGCCTCTTCACGCAAGGAGGGCAATTCGCGGAGCTTGGCTTCGATCAGCTCCCACTCGGGCAAGGGGTAAATGCACAAACAACGGTCCACGGCGTCGATCGTGATGATCAGCTGGCCATCGCCACGGGAATTCAGCTCGTCGCGATACCGGCTGGGCATGGCTAGCCGGCCTTTGGCGTCGAGACTGATGGCGTTAGCTCCGCGAAACACGGCTGCGCTTCCC
Organism: Stutzerimonas kunmingensis; assembly: GCF_032106285.1. Taxonomy (GTDB): domain Bacteria; phylum Pseudomonadota; class Gammaproteobacteria; order Pseudomonadales; family Pseudomonadaceae; genus Stutzerimonas; species Stutzerimonas kunmingensis_B. The sequence goes on along the minus strand of NZ_DAMCPO010000005.1, from coordinate 204,185 downwards.
CTGAATTAGCTATCCATACCCATATTCACCCACTTTCTGCCACTTCCTACCACTTGTGCGCACTATAGAAACGCAGCCGCCCCACCGTCAAGGCGAGCCAGAAGGGAAAAAGCCTTACGGAGCGGCAATTTAGCGACGTTGAGAGGTAATTCGAGCGGAGAACGCGCAGAGGATTGGAAGCATCTTCAGAGACAACAGTGAGCTGCTCAACAAAGTTAAAGTACTTTGTTAAGAGCAAGAATGTTTCGGAATTAAAAATGGGGTATTGCGAAGGAAGAAAGGAGGAGAGCCGATCTGTAAGCCGGGTTCTGTCGAGGACAGCCATTCCTCTACGACAGCCATCGCTGACTGCCTCTAGCAACCTACCCGGATCCAGCGCGGGCCACGCCGATGGATCCCTATTTGGTCTTGCTCCAAGTGGGGTTTACCTAGCCACGGACTGTTGCCAGCCGCGCGGTGCGCTCTTACCGCACCTTTTCACCCTTACCGGCACCGAAGTGCTTAGGCGGTTATTTTCTGTGGCACTTTCCGTAGGCTCGCGCCTCCCAGGCGTTACCTGGCACTTCGCCCTATGGAGCCCGGACTTTCCTCCCTCCCTTTTTGCGGAACAAAAAGAGACAGCGACTGTCCGATCGACTCTCCAGGCGCCAGAGTACCGCCGCAACTCGCTGCCTGCAAGCTCACCAGGCGGCACGAGGCGCAGGCCACCTCCTATTTGCGTTCCAGCGCCGCCTGGTACAACAGGTTCTTGCGCACACCGGTAATATCGGCTGCGATTGCGGCCGCCCGCTTGAGCGGCATTTCTGCCAACAGCAGATCGAGCACCCGGAGCGCCTCTGCGCTCACCGCGCTCTCGTCTAGCGGAGCATGCCAACCCTCTACAAGCACCACGCACTCGCCGCGCTGCTGATTGCTGTCGGCCTCGACCCACGCGTGCAACTCGCTCAGCGGCAGCCCTTTCAGTGTTTCGAACGTCTTGGTCAGCTCTCGGCCGAGCACGGCAATTCGATCGCCACCGAACACATCTCGAAAGTCGCCAAGCGATTCCAGTATGCGGTGCGGAGCTTCGTAGAAGATCAGAGTGCGTGGCTCTTCTTTCAGCGCTTCGAGCCGTGCACATCGTGCAGCAGCCTTGGCAGGCAGAAAGCCTTCGAAGATGAATCGATCCGAGGGCAACCCAGCCGCCGACAGTGCGGCGATCAGCGCACAAGCACCCGGCACCGGCACCACTGCAACCCCAGCGGCACGCGCCTGGCGCACCAGGTGATATCCCGGATCGGAAATCAACGGCGTACCCGCATCGGAGATCAGCGCGACATCCTCTCCACCTTGCAACCGCCCGATGAATCGCCCCCCCTCTTCACGCTCGTTATGCTCGTGGCAAGCTGCCAGCGGCGTCTGAATACCGAAGTGCGCGAGCAACCGAGACGAGTGACGGGTATCCTCCGCGGCTATCAGCGACACCTCTCGCAGCACCCGCAGCGCTCGGGCACTGATGTCCTCCAGATTGCCGATCGGCGTTGCGACGACATAAAGCGTCCCCATTCCGGAATTCGCACCACCGCTGGCAGTCACAAGGGCTTACCTCTGTCACGGAAATGCGCATTGTAGCCCGATTCACCGCCGCAACATCGCCGCCACTTCAGCGCTTGGGTACAATCCGCCAACACTCGCCAGTGCTTTCAGGAACGATCAAACAATGGCTTGCTTACGCCCCCTTCTACTCCTGTGCGTCGCAATCATGCTCGCAGCTTGCGCCAGCTCTCCCTCTTCGACATTGGGCGAACTGCCTCGCACACCACAGGCTTCCACCCAGCAACTGCTGGAGAAAGCCGACCAAAGCGACCCCGAACAAGCCGTGCAGCTGCGCCTGGCCGCCGCCGACCAGAGCATCCAACAGGGCAACCATGCCCAGGCTCGCAGCATTCTGGAAAAGGTTCAGCTGGATACACTGAAACCAGCGCAGCAGATCTTCGCATTGACACTGCAGGCCGAAATCGCACTAGCCGATGGCAAACCTGAACAAGCCGAGCAAGCTCTGCAGCACCCTGCGTTCGAACGCCTGGGCGAGCTACCAGTGGCGCAGCAGGTTCGTAGCCAGCTGGCGCGGGCGGAAGCGCTGGAGGCGACCGGCAAGCCCCTCGCTGCTGCGCGCGAACGGGTTTTCACTGCTCCACTCCTGAGTGGCGAGCAAGCCAGAACCAACCACGAAGCCATCTGGAAACTCATATCCGCACTTCCCGAGCAGCAACTGCAAGGCGCGGCAGATGACGATCTCGCCGGCTGGCAGTCGCTGGCGCTGTCACTGAAACGCGCCGGCACCGTTGCCCAGCAACAGCGCGCCATTGACGACTGGATTGCACAAAACCCCCAGCACCCTGCCGCAGAACAGCTCCCTGAGCCACTACAGAAACTTCGTGAGCTGGCCGATCAGCCCCTGAACAACATCGCACTGCTGCTCCCCATGGACGGCCAGCTGGCAAGCGTCGCGCGCGCCCTGCGTGACGGCTTCCTTGCGGCACACCTGCACGCGCAGCAATCCGGCCAGGCGCTGCGCATCGAGCTTTATGACAGCACCCGCATGACCTCCATCGACGAGTTCTACCGACAGGCCCAGGCTGCCGGCGTACAGCTGGTCGTGGGCCCTCTGGAAAAGGATCTGGTGCGCCAACTGGCCGAGAGGGATCAGCTGCCGATCACGACACTCGCCCTGAACTACAGTGACGCCGGTCAGAGCACCCCGCCCCAGCTGTTCCAGTTCGGCCTGGCTGCCGAGGACGAAGCCCGCGAGGTCGCCCGCCGCGCATGGGCGGACGGCCATCGCCGCGCCATCGCACTGGCTCCTCGCGGAGACTGGGGCGGGCGGATTCTGGATGCCTTCCGCCAGAGCTGGGAAGAAGCCGGCGGAACACTGGTTGCAGCCGAGCCATTGGCCGAGCCCGTGCAACTCGCCAACCAGATCGCCGATCTGCTGCAACTGCGCAGTAGCGAGAGTCGTGGCGGACGGGTCAGCAGCATCACTGACGCCTCGACGAGCAACCAGCCCACTCGCCGGCAGGACGTCGACTTCCTGTTCCTGGCAGCCACTCCGCAGCAGGCCCAGCAAGTCCGACCCACCCTGATCTTCCAATATGCGGGCGACCTTCCGGTATACGCCACCTCTCACCTGCATGCGGCCAGCCACGATCGCACCCAGTACCTCGACCTCGAAGGCATTCGTTTCGCAGAAACCCCTTGGCTATTGAACGACCAACTTCCATTGCGCCAGGAAGTCGAGCAGAAATGGCCGCAGGCGGGCGGCAGTCTGGGTCGACTGTACGCAATGGGTGCGGACGCCTACCTTCTCGCGCCGCGGCTGAATCAACTGCTGGCACTTCCGGATACTCAACTCGACGGCCTCTCCGGCACGCTCAGCCTGAACCCGCAGCAGCGCATCGAGCGTCAGCTTCCATGGGCCGAGTTCCGCGACGGCGAGGTCCAGCGCCTGGACAACATGCAGTAATGAGCGACAGCCAGAGCAGCGGACGCTCTGCCGAAGCACTCGCGTTGCGTCACCTGTGCGATCAGGGCCTGCGCCTGCTGACGCGCAACTGGTCCTGTCGCAGCGGCGAGCTTGATCTGGTCATGCTCGACGGCGATACAGTAGTATTCGTCGAGGTCCGCTACAGGCGCTACGCCGCCTGGGGTGGCGCCCTTGAAAGCATTGATGCGCGCAAGCAGCAGAAGCTGATCAAGGCTGCCCAGCTCTTCCTGCAGAAGGAAAGCCGATGGGCCCGGAGCCCTTGTCGCTTCGACGTCGTTGCGATCACATTAGCCGGGCAGACCGAGAATCTGAACTGGATCCGCAACGCATTTGATAGCTGAACGATTCATTACGCAGCGACTGCTGCACGATGCCGCCCAGCCCTAGCGAACCGCAAGCGCATACCGAAGCGATAGCCGGTGGCGCTTGCAACCTTTAAGGTCGAACACAATGGACATGCAAACCCGAATCCGCCAACTGTTCCAGGCCAGCATCGAAACCAAGCAGCAGGCCATGGAAGTCCTGGCCCCGAGCATCGAGCAGGCCGGCCAGGCGATGGTCAATGCCCTTCTTAGCGAAGGCAAGATTCTTACCTGTGGCAACGGCGGCTCCGCTGGCGACGCGCAGCATTTCTCCTCCGAACTGCTCAACCGCTTTGAGCGCGAGCGGCCGAGCCTTCCCGCCATCGCACTGACCACCGACAGCTCGACGATCACCTCGATCGCCAACGATTACAGCTACAACGAAGTATTCTCCAAGCAGATCCGCGCCCTGGGTCAGCCAGGCGACGTATTGCTAGCGATCTCTACAAGCGGCAATTCCGCCAACGTGATCCAGGCCATCCAGGCAGCTCATGACCGGGAGATGCTGGTAGTGGCACTGACTGGACGGGACGGCGGCGGCATGGCGTCGCTGCTGCTGCCAGAAGACGTTGAAATCCGCGTACCAGCCAAGGTAACCGCCCGCATCCAGGAAGTGCACCTGCTGGCTGTCCACTGCTTGTGCGACCTGATCGACAACCAATTGTTCGGAAGTGAGGAATGAACGTGCCCCGCCTGCCTGTTATCGCCCTAGGCCTGTGTCTGGCCGTCAGCGGCTGTAGTTCGGTACTGACCGCAACCCGCGACGATCCAATTGCCGACAACCGCGGCACCCGCACCATCGGCAGCAAGATCGACGACTCGCTGATCGAAACAAAGGCTGCGGTCAATATCGCCAAGGCCCATCCCGACCTTGATCAGGGCTCGCACATAGTCGTAGCGAGCTACAACGGCGTCGTGCTGCTGGCCGGACAGACTCCGCGCGCAGAACTCAAGGAAACGGCCGAACGAGCTGCAAGCAGCGTGCAGCGCGTCAAGCGCGTCCACAATGAACTGCAGATCCTGCAGCCTTCCTCTGCACTGGCACGCAGCAACGACTCTTGGCTGACCACCAAGATCAAGACCCAGATGCTCGCAGATAACAGCGTTCCGGGCTCGCGGATCAAGGTGATCACCGAAAACGGCATTGTCTATCTGCTGGGCTTGGTTACACGCCAGGAAGGCAACCGCGCGACCAACCTCGTGCAGAGCGTCAGTGGCGTGCAGCGTATCGTAAAGCTGTTCGAATACATCGACTGACCGACTTTGGCGCCCGATAGACCCGGGCGCCGCGCTCGCCTACTTGACCACCTTCAAGCTCGGACGTCCGCCCGGCCGCGGCGCATCATCACCACCGCTCTCGCTTGGCGCATCGTCGTCCGGCGGCGTCGGCTCGATCTCGAACACCATGCCCTGCCCATTTTCCCTTGCATAGATGGCCATCACAGCAGCGGACGGTACGTTCAACGAGTGAGCAACGCCACCGAAACGCCCCTCGAAGCTGATCGCCTCATTATCCATGTGCAGGTGGCGTATGGCGCTTGGCGCAACGTTCAGCACGATCTGCCCGTCACTGGCGAACCCGACAGGGACCTGCACGCCGGGATAATCGACGTTGACCAGCAAGTGCGGCGTGCAATCGTTGTCCACGATCCACTCGTAGAGCGCCCTGACTAGATAGGGGCGGCTTGAATTCATGGGAATCCTCTCTCAGCGCATGTTGCGCTCGACGGCGGAAAGACTGGCCTGAAAGGCCTCGCGGGCGAAACTGCGCTCCATATAGTCAAGCAACGGCTTGGCAGCTCGAGGCAACTCGATACCGAGTCTGGGCAAACGCCAGAGGATAGGCAACAGGCAGCAGTCGACGAGACTGATCTCGTCACTCATGAAATACGGCTTTTCCGCGAATATCGGCGACACGCCGGTCAAGCTTTCACGAAGCTCTTTGCGAGCCTGCGCGCGTTGCGGCTCAGCGGTACGCTGGTCAAGGATACGGTCGGCCAGCGAACACCAATCTCGCTGAATGCGATGAACCAGCAGGCGAGTATTCGCCCGCGCAACCGGATAGACCGGCAATAAAGGGGGATGGGGGTAACGCTCTTCCAGATACTCCAGAATCACACTCGGCTCATACAGTGCCAGATCGCGATCCACCAGCGTCGGAACACTGGCATACGGGTTCACCTCGGCCAGCTTGGCCGGACACTGCCCCGCCTCGACGTCAAGTATGTCCACACTGACGCCTTTCTCTGCGAGCACGAGACGAACGCGATGGGAATAGTGGTCGGCGGGATCGGAGTAGCAGCCCAACCGATTGGTTGCAGCCATAGGTCCTTCCTCACTCTTTATCTTGAAGCAGAAAAAACACGCGCGCCCAGAGGGCGCGCGCAGGGTACAGCAGTTGCGGCTTGCAGCTTAGTGAACGTCTTTCCAGTACTCACGCTTGAGCAGGTAAGCGAACACGAAGAACACCGCCAGGAACAGCAACACATAGGTACCGATACGCTGGCTCTCCAGCTTGACCGGGTTTGCCGAATAGGCAAGGAAGGTCACCAGGTTCTTGATCTTCTCGTCGTACTCGGCCTCGGAGAGTGTGCCGGTACCAGGCTCGACGACCATCTGATCGCATGCCTCCTCGGTGATCGGCGTGCCGGTCAGAGGATCGAACTGCTTGCGACCGTCTTCGACCACCTGCACCTGCTTGCAGCCCACGACGCGACGCCCCTGAAGCGGAGCCAGCACGTGCGGCATACCGACGTTCGGGAAGACCGTGTTGTTGACGCCATAAGGGCGGGCCGGATCTTCGTAGAAACTGCGCATGTAGGTGTACAGCCAGTCGTTGCCGCGAACGCGAGCAACCAGGGTCAGGTCCGGCGGAGCAGCACCAAACCAGACCTTGGCATCATCAGGCTTCATGCCGATCTTCATGTGATCGCCAAACTTGGCATCAGCAAAGACGATGTTGTCCATCATGACCTCTTCGGGAATACCGAGGTCAGTGGCAACACGCTCATAACGCTGGTACTGCGCGCTATGACAACCCATGCAGTAGTTGGCGAAAGTCTTCAGACCGTCCTGCATGGCCGCTTTGTCAGTCAGGTCGATATCGACCTTATCCAAGTGTGCCTCGGTCCCTGCAGCGGAGGCAAAGACCGGCAGGATTGCAAGAATCAATGCAGCAAATTGCTTTTTCATCAGCCAGCCACCCTTTGCGGAACCACTTTGGTCTTCTCGAGCTTGGTATAGAACGGCATCAGGATGAAGTAGCCGAAGTAGATAGCAGTACATATCCGCGCGAGCAGAGTGCGCTCGGGAGTCGGTGCAAGTACGCCAAGCACGCCGAGAATAATGAAGGATACACAGAACGCCAACAGCGTTACTTTGCTCATCCAACCCTTGTACTTCATGGATTTGACCGGGCTTCGATCCAACCAGGGCAACACGAAGAGCACTGCGATCGCCGCCCCCATGGCGATAACACCAAGCAGCTTATCCGGCACCGCACGCAGAATCGCGTAGAACGGAGTGAAGTACCAAACAGGAGCAATGTGTGCCGGAGTCTTGAACGCGTTCGCCACTTCGAAGTTCGGCTTCTCAAGGAAATAGCCGCCCATCTCAGGGAAGAAGAACACGACCGCACAGAAGACGAAGAGGAACACCACGACACCGACAATGTCCTTAACGGTGTAGTACGGGTGGAACGGGATACCATCGAGCGGCACGCCGTTCTCATCCTTGGTCTTCTTGATATCGACACCCATCGGGTTGTTCGAGCCAACCTCGTGCAGCGCCAGGATGTGCAGAACGACCAGGCCAAGAATGACGATTGGCAACGCGATCACGTGCAGCGCGAAGAAGCGGTTCAGCGTGATGCCTGAGATGAGGTAGTCACCGCGAATCCACTGGGTCAGGTCACCACCGATGACCGGAATGGCACCAAACAGCGAGATGATTACCTGGGCACCCCAGTAGGACATCTGCCCCCAAGGCAGCAGATAGCCCATGAAGGCCTCAGCCATGAGCGCCAGATAGATCATCATGCCGAAGATCCAAACCAGCTCGCGCGGCTTCTGATAGGAGCCGTAGAGGATCCCACGGAACATATGCAGATAGACCACCACGAAGAACGCGGACGCGCCCGTGGAGTGCAGGTAGCGGATGATCCAGCCGTACTCAACGTCGCGCATGATGTATTCGACGGAGGCGAAGGCGCCCTCAGCCGAAGGCTCGAAGCTCATGGTCAGCCAGATACCGGTAAGTATCTGATTGACCAGTACGAGCAGGGCCAGCGAGCCGAAGAAATACAGGACGTTGAAGTTCTTGGGGGCGTAGTACTTCGAAAGATGGTCTTCCCACATCTTGGTCGCGGGAAAGCGGGCGTCGACCCATTCCATGAACTTGCTCATCAGGCGTTCTCCTGGTCCACACCGATGATGATTACATTATCGGTCTCGTACGAGTGCGGGGGCACCGGCAGGTTCAAGGGAGCTGGCTGCGACTTATAGACGCGACCGGCCATATCGTATTTGGAACCATGGCAAGGACAGAAATACCCACCAAGCCAATCGGCACCGAGATCGGCCGCAGCCACCTCAGGACGGAAGGACGGCGCACAGCCGAGGTGAGTACACAGACCGACCACCACGAGCAACTCGGGCTTGATCGACCGGTTCTTCGGATCGACATAAGCAGGTTGCTCGGAAGCCTTGGACTCAGGATCGGCTACCTGGCCGGCAACCTTCTCCAGATTTCCGAGGACCTCGTCGGTCCGACGCACGATAAATACCGGCTGACCGCGCCACTCGGCGACCATCTGCTGCCCCGGCTCGATCTTGCTGATATTTACCCTTACCGGCGCACCGGCAGCCTTGGCCTTGGCACTCGGGAACCACGATCCCACAAACGGGACCGCAGCACCCACCGCTCCTGCAGCGCCCACCACCGAAGTGGCGGCCACAAGGAAGCGACGCCGGCCTGCATTCACGCCGTCATTGCTCATTCAGTCGTCTCCCATCAGCTTCTTATGGCCTGCTTGACGCAGGCATGTACCACGTAAAATTGGGCCGCGAAAAATTCGCCAAATGGTAAAGAAAAGGCCTTCTTCTGACAAGGTAATAGCCTGTCACATAAGCCCTAATGCCCGGCCTTCAGGCTTTCCAGCGCGCGACACACTGTCGCACCGCCATATAAAAACGCACCCCAAAAAAAAACGCCCAGCTCCGAACGAAACTGGGCGTTTCTTTTGAAAGCGCGAATTAGCGCTTGGAGTACTGCGGACGCTTGCGCGCTTTGCGCAGACCGACCTTCTTACGTTCCACTTCACGAGCGTCGCGAGTGACGAAGCCAGCCTTACGCAGCGGGCTGCGCAGAGTTTCGTCATACGAGATCAGAGCACGAGTGATACCGTGACGAATGGCACCGGCTTGACCACTGACACCACCACCAAGAACGGTGACGTAGATGTCGAACTTCTCGACAGTCTCAGTCAGCTCCAGCGGCTGGCGAACGACCATGCGGGCAGTTTCGCGACCGAAGAAGTTATCCAGCTCACGGTTGTTGATGGAGATCTTGCCAGTACCCGGGCGCAGAAAGACGCGCGCGGTTGCAGTCTTGCGACGGCCAGTGCCGTAATTTTGAGTCGCCGACATAATGAACTATTCCGTTAAATCTTCAGTTCTTGGGGCTGCTGAGCGGTGTGCGGGTGGCTGGCACCCTTGTACACCTTCAGCTTACGATACATGTCGCGACCCAGCGGGTTCTTCGGCAGCATGCCTTTGACCGCGGTCTCGATCACACGCTCGGGCGCCTTGGCGATCAGCTTCTCGAAGCTGATCGACTTGATGCCACCCGGGAAACCGGAGTGAGAGTAGTACACCTTGTCTGTGGTCTTGGCACCAGTCACACGCACTTGCTCAGCGTTGATCACGACGATGTAATCGCCAGTATCCACGTGAGGGGTGTATTCCGGCTTGTGCTTGCCACGCAGGCGGCTAGCGATTTCGGTTGCCAGACGACCCAGGGTCTGGCCGGCAGCGTCGACGACGAACCAGTCGCGCTTGACGGTTTCCGGTTTAGCAGTAAATGTCTTCATTCGTTATAGCCTCAGGGGCCGCCCTGAAAATAAGACGGCGAATCTTACTGAATGGTGCTCGCCCTGGCAAGGCCAGGGCAGCCGGAAACAGACGCTATCGGGGGCTCGGGTCAGCGCGTCCGCCACGGCAGTGGTTCGGTAGGCTAGGCATCCCCTACCTTTGGCTTGCGTCGACAGGCTAGGCATCCCCGGCGACAGGCTGCGGAATTATCCTGATTACCAGCAAAATAGCAACCGACATTTATAGTTATCGAATTCCGCTACACCCGCCCTCAAGCAGGCACAGCCCACCAAACAGGGAGCCTCACTCCCTAGATCTGCCAGCGTGACATCCAGGGCACTTCGGATACGTCGAACGCTCTCATGAGCACAAGCCGTCCCGTCTTCGTTAAGCTCTTCGGCACTCAGTCTCAGATCACGCGAGGTATTGCATGGAATATCGCTCACTCGGCCGCACAAATCTGAAAGTCAGTTCGCTGTGCCTCGGCACCATGACATGGGGAGAACAGAACGACCAGGCCCAGGCATTCGCCCAGATCGACCGGGCGAAGACTGCCGGCATCAACTTCATAGATACGGCCGAGATGTACCCGGTGCCGCCGCGCCCGGAAACCTACGCAACCACTGAGCAATACATAGGAAATTACTTCCAGAGCCGGGGCGACAGAGCCGACTGGATCATAGCCACGAAGATCGCGGGACCCGGCAACGGCATTACACACATTCGCGACGGTCAACCTAGACTCAATCGCGAACAGATCCGCACCGCGCTCGATAACAGCCTTCGGCGCCTGCAGACCGACTGGATCGACCTGTACCAGCTGCATTGGCCGGAACGCAGCACCAACTTTTTCGGGCAGCTGGGCTACCGACATCAAGAAGGCGACTTCACTCCACTGGAAGAAACTCTCGAAGCGCTCGATGCCGAAGTCAAAGCGGGCAGAATCCGCCACATCGGCCTGTCCAACGAAACGCCTTGGGGCGCGATGAAATACCTGCAATTAGCCGAAGCTCGCGGCTTGCCGCGTTCGGTTTCGATACAGAACCCTTATAACCTGCTCAATCGCAGTTTCGAGGTCGGCCTGGCGGAAATCAGCATCCGCGAACAATGCGGCCTACTCGCGTACTCGCCACTGGCATTCGGCATGCTCAGCGGCAAATACGAGAACGGTGCTCGCCCTGCCAGCGCGCGCCTCACGCTCTTTCAACGTTTCGCACGCTATAACAATCCCCAGGCCAAAGCCGCATGCTCTCGGTACGTTAAACTGGCTCGCGAGCATGGACTGGATCCAGCACAGATGGCGCTTGCCTATGTCACAGCGCAACCCTTCGTCACCAGCAATATCATCGGCGCGACATCACTAGAGCAACTTGAGTCGAATATCCGTAGCGCCGAAATTACGCTCTCGAGTGAAGTGCTAGCCGCAATTGAAGCGATCCACACAGAACAGCCGAATCCAGCCCCCTAAGCCCCTTCACGAAGCAACGACTACTGCGCACCGGCAACAACGAGCACAAAGGAATCACTAGCATGATCGCCGCTCACCTGCTTGCTCCATCCAGCCTGCTGGCAGGCTGGATAATCTATGTGATCGCGCTGTTATGGGCGGCCTGGCGAGCTCCCTGGGTCGAGCTCTTCAGTGATACTCGCCGTCAGCACTTGCTGTTCGGCGCAATGCTTTCGATCTTTCTGCTCTGGCTGGTGCGAAGGGACTTCGATTCGGGCCTTTCATTCCACTTCATCGGGCTGACAGCCGTCACCTTGCTACTGGACTGGCCACTGGCAATCATCGCCGCCCTCATCGCCCAGGTCGGCCTGACACTGACAGGTCATCAACAAGTTGCAGCCCTGGGCATGAACGGCATCCTGCTGGTACTGATCCCAGTGCTGGTCACGGTTGTATGCGCGCGACTCGTCGAACGCGCCCAACCCCGCAACCTGTTCGTCTTCATTTTCTTCGCTGGATTCTTTCCAGCGGCGCTCGCAGCATTGGCGTGCATCCTGGCATCGCTCGGCGTACTGCTACTAGATGGTCGCTACCCGATGCCGCCTTGGCTGGCGGATTTTGCCGGCTACCTATGGCTGGTCATGTTCCCCGAAGCCTTCATCAACGGCACAGCGATTACCGCCCTGGTGGTTTTCTACCCGGACTGGATGGAAAGTTTCAATCAAAGCCGCTATCTGCAGGCGCCATGGAAAGAAGACAAGTAGCGTCAAAGCGCTAGTGCTCGCGCGGAGGCATGTCACCGGAGAACAGATCATCCTCCAGCTCATTGCCCGGAATCGCGTGCGCTTCCGACGCCCAAGCACCAAGATCAATAAGCTTGCAACGATCGGAACAGAACGGCCGGCTTGGGCTTTTCGGCCCCCACTCTACCGGCGCTCCACACGTCGGACACTCAACTATCGCAGCGGTCATACCTGCCCTCCTCGTAACGTCAAATAAAAGCGGTGCAATCGCTCGACCTCCGCCCCTAGCCACGACAGATCTCGATCATTTACCAGCACATCATCGGCATGTTGCAGGCGCGCTTCACGACTGGCCTGCGCCTTGAGAATCGCCCGCACGTGCTCCTCACTGACTTGATCACGTGCCATCGTGCGCGCTACCTGGAGTGACACAGGGACGTCTACAACCAGCACACGATTGACCTGACGGTACTGCCCTGACTCAATCAGCAGCGGAGAAGCCATGATGGCGTAAGGCGACTCAGCCAAGGCGAGATGCCTGGCGATCTCAGCACGAATCAGAGGATGCAGCAGCTGTTCCAGCCACTGCCTGTCGGCCGGGTTATCGAATATACGCTCACGCAGCCCTTTTCGATCCAGAGCGCCGTCCGCAAGCAAGATGCCTGAGCCGAAGCGCTCGGCAATCTGCAGCAACGCTGGCCGCCCGGGCTCGACCACCCAGCGCGCCGCCTGATCGGCATCGACGACATGTACACCCAGACTGGCGAAGCGATCCAGCACCGCGGTCTTGCCACTACCAATGCCGCCAGTCAACCCGAGAATCCAGGGCTCCATCGCAACCACACCCAGACTAAAAACAGGACGCGCAGTAGTAACTACTCAGCCTGCGAAGCGCAAGCCCAGAACGTCTTTCGTTAAGAGTACAAGTCGGCGGAACGGCTTTCGGCTCAGCAATGCTGTCCGACTTAGAAGCGCGCGAACTGGAGATAGCTCTCGGTAATCCGGTCACCCCAAAGCAACGCGATCCAGCCGGCGATCGCCAAGTAGGGACCGAAAGGGATGGGCGTGCTGCTCTCGGCGCGCTGCACCCGCAACAGGATTGTGCCAAGAACAGCCCCAACCACCGACGACAATAGGATTGTAAGTGGTAACACCTGCCAACCACCCCAAGCTCCTAACATCGCAAGCAGTTTGAAATCGCCATAGCCCATACCTTCTTTGCCGGTGACCAGCTTGAACAGCCAATAAACCGACCACAGGCTCAGATATCCCGCTACCGCTCCCCACAGTGCACTTTCTAGCGATACGAACAAACCGAAGTTGTTCAGGATGAGACCAAGCCACAACAGCGGCAGAACCAGCGAATCGGGCAGCAACTGATGATCGATATCGATCATGCTCATCGCCACCAATCCCCAGGTCAGCAACAGCATTGCTCCTGCCTGCCAGGTGAAACCGAAATGCCAAACGACATAGCCAGAAAGCAGGCCGCACGCCAACTCCACAAGGGGATAGCGACTGCTGATCGGCGCCCGGCATGACGAACACTTGCCACGCAAGGCCAGCCAGCTGACCAAGGGGATATTCTCCCAAGAGCGAATCTGATGATCACAGTGCGGGCACCGCGAGCTTGGCAGCAGCAGATTGAAGCGCTCACCGATCGCCTCCGGTGGGCACTCGAGATACTCAAGCGCCTGCGCACGCCACTCACGCTGCATCATGATCGGCAGCCGATAAATCACGACGTTGAGGAAGCTGCCGATCAACAAGCCCAGCAAAGCAGCGGACAAAACAAAGGCCAGCACGTGGCTGGCCAGATAATCGATCAGAATCATACTTACACAACAGAGCCAAGCTGAAAAATCGGAAGATACATCGCAATGATCAAACCGCCGACCAGCACACCAAGCACCGCCATGATCATTGGCTCCATTAAGGCAGTCAGCCCGTCGACCATGTTATCGACTTCATCTTCATAAAAGGTTGCCACCTTGGCCAGCATCTCATCCAGGGCGCCGGACTCTTCCCCGATCGCAGTCATCTGGACGGCCATGCTCGGAAAGGCACCAGTCGTACGCATGGAAAAGTTGAGCTGCATACCGCTCGAAACATCACTTTTCACTTTCATCGTTGCATTACGGAACACCACATTACCGGTCGCACCAGCCACCGAGTCCAACGCATCGACCAGCGGCACGCCAGCAGCAAAGGTGGTAGCTAACGTGCGTGCAAAGCGTGCCACTGCAGACTTATAGAGAATATCGCCAACCACAGGGATCTTGAGCAAAAAACGGTCGAACCCGTTGCGAAAACGTTCCGATTTGCCGTGGGCTGTTTTGAAGGCATAAGCCACCCCAAACATGGCAAAAAGCACCGCATGCCACCAGGCCTGCAGCGCTTCGGACAAGCCAATGACCATCAATGTGAACGCCGGAAGCTCCGCGCCGAAGTTTGCAAAAACATCCTGAAACTGCGGAACCACTTTGATCAACAGGATCGCCGAAACGATGATCGCAACCAGCACCACCGCGATGGGGTAGTTCATTGCCTTCTTGATCTTGGCCTTCAAGGCTTCAGTCTTTTCTTTGTAGGTCGCCACCCGATCAAGCAGCGTTTCCAACGAGCCGGATTGCTCACCGGAATCTACTAGATTGCAATAGAGATCATCGAAGTACTGAGGCTTCTTGCGCAGTGCGGTTGCGAAACTATTACCTGCCGCAACTTCCTGCTTCAGATCATCCACCAGCTTTCGCATATTCGGATTGTCAAAGCCTTCACCGATGATGTCGAACGACTGCAGAAGCGGCACACCCGCCTTCATCATGGTTGCCATCTGACGAGTGAACAAGGCGATGTCCATCGGCTTGATCTTCTTGCCGGCACTGAACAGCGACACCGATTTCTTACGCACCTTTTGCGGGTTGACGCCTTGCTTACGCAGCTGGGCCTTGACCAGCGCAGGGCTGACGCCGCTCAGTTCGCCTTTAATCTTTGCGCCCTGCCTGTTCGTCCCTTCCCAGGTGAACACACTGGTCTTTATCGCTTTCTGCGCCATGTTAATCCTTGGTCACCCGGTTGACTTCTTCCAGGCTGGTCACGCCCTGCATGGCTTTAACAAGAGCCGAAGTACGCAGATCGTTGAAGCCGTCTTTACGCATCTGGGTGGAAATGTCGATGGAGTTGCCGTCCTCCATGATAATCCTGGCCAACGCCGGCGTGTTTTTAACCACTTCATAAATACCGACACGGCCTTTGTATCCGCCTTTGCAATTTTCACAGCCTATCGGACCGTAAATTTTGAAGGTTCCGATCTTATCGGCAGGGAAGCCCTCTTCCAGCAGGGCCTCGCGGGGCAACTCCACTTCTTTCTTGCAACTGTTGCAAAGCTTGCGTGCCAGTCGCTGCGCGATGATCAGATTGACCGATGTCGCGATATTGAACGCTGCCACCCCCATATTGCGAAGGCGCGTCAGAGTTTCTGCAGCGCTGTTGGTATGAAGAGTCGACATGACCATGTGACCGGTCTGCGCCGCCTTGATGGCGATCTCGGCGGTTTCCAGATCGCGGATCTCACCCACCATGATGATGTCTGGATCCTGACGCAGAAACGCGCGCAGGGCCTGCGAAAAATCCATCCCCTGGCGTGGATTGACGTTGACCTGGTTGATGCCTTCCAGGTTGATCTCCACAGGATCTTCTGCGGTCGAGATATTCACATCGACCGTATTAAGAATATTAAGCCCGGTATAAAGAGATACCGTCTTACCGGAGCCGGTCGGACCGGTGACCAGAATCATGCCCTGCGGTTGCTTCAAGGCATTCATATAAAGCTCTTTCTGATCCTCTTCGTAACCCAGCGCATCGATTCCCATTTGTGCGCTGGATGGGTCGAGAATACGCATCACGATCTTCTCACCCCACAGCGTGGGTAGCGTATTCACACGAAAATCAATCGCCTTATTCTTGGACAGCTTCATCTTGATACGGCCATCCTGAGGCTTGCGACGCTCGGAAATATCCAAGCCCGCCATCACCTTGAGGCGCGCGGAAATCCTGGGCGCCAGCTGTATTGGCGGACGCGCCACCTCATGCAGGATGCCATCGGTACGCAGCCGCACGCGAAACGCCTTCTCATAAGGCTCGAAATGCAGGTCGGAAGAGCCCCCGCGAATGGCGTCGAGCAGCATCTTGTTGACGAAACGAACCACCGGCGCATCGTCTGCAGCCTCTCCAGCCTCGTCACCCTTGCCATCATCATTAACCGACTCTACATCTACGCCATCCAGGTCAACGTCACCTAGATCCTCCAGCCCGGTAGAACCGTTGTCGTATAGCTTGTCGATTGCCTCACCGAGCTTATCGTCCTCCACCAACACCGGCTCGATCGAAAGCCCGGTACTGAACTGGATATCAGCAATCGACTGATGATTCGCAGGATCGGAAATAGCGATGTACAGCTTGGTTCCACGCTTGGAAAGGGGAAGCACGCGATGCTGCTTGGCAAGTTTCTCACTAATCAGATCCTTCGGCAGCGCCTCCTTATCAAGCGCACCCAGGTCCAGCAG
This sequence comes from Stutzerimonas kunmingensis, assembly GCF_032106285.1. Lineage (GTDB taxonomy): Bacteria > Pseudomonadota > Gammaproteobacteria > Pseudomonadales > Pseudomonadaceae > Stutzerimonas > Stutzerimonas kunmingensis_B. Next base: position 187,456 of record NZ_DAMCPO010000005.1, on the reverse strand, counting down.
TGCGACGCCAAACTGCTCGGATGCAAGCTCAGCTATGACGCGCCCCTTGACCAGCCTGTTCTGAACGACATAGGTAACGAAGGGCGTTTTGCTGCGAAGCGCTTGTGCCTGAGCCTGCTGCGCCGTTCTCTCGTCTAGCACCCCGGCACCGACCATCTGCCGCGCCAGCCCGGATAGAGAAATATTTTCGCTCATAAGGGTCTCGCCTAGTTCCAAGCTCGCCTTATAGCCTAGTTGCCAGGCCGTGCAAATACACACCACATCAAGTGACGAAATACGTCACTTAATGCCATCTAAACGAGCACGCCGCAGGCGCCATAAAGAAAAGAAAAGCGCCCTAAATAGCCTTACCGCCGTTTTTTCTTTGCTAGCTGCTTCGCGAAGCAGCACCAACCAGCAGGAAACTTGCGTCATGTCACATACTATCCATCATCAGAACACCTTCGGGAACGCTGGCACACAAACTGCACTATCGCTAGCAGGCGGTTGCCTAACACTCAAGGAGAAACAACAGATGAAAACTCAAATGCAAAAAGGCTTTACGTTGATCGAACTGATGATCGTGGTTGCGATCATCGGTATTCTGGCCGCTATTGCGCTGCCCGCCTATCAGGACTATACCGTACGCTCCAACGCTGCCGCTGCCCTGGCCGAAATCACGCCTGGCAAGATCGGTTTTGAGCAGGCGGTTAACGAAGGTAAAACCCCGTCCACCACTGCAACTGATCCGGGCTACATCGGCGTTGGCGCTACAACTTCTTATTGTGGCGTAGCGGTCACTTTCGCCCAGGCAACCGGTGTTGGTTCCATCGCTTGTACAACTACTGGCGGCAACGCTGGCAAGTTCAATAGCAAAGCAATCACGCTTAATCGTACCGCCGAGGGTGCATGGTCTTGCGCCAGCACCTTGGACGCTAAGTACAAGCCAGGCAAGTGCTCCTAATCTAGCCTGTTGAAAAAAGAGCGGCCTAAGCCGCTCTTTTTTTGCCTGCCTTTTACTTGGAGAAAAACATGAAGCCCGCAAAAAGATCGTGCCGCGGCTTTTCTCTGATTGAGTTGATGATCGTGCTATCCATCATCGGCGTTCTTTCGGCCATCGCATTTCCCGCCTATCAGAACCACACCGTGCGCACGACAGCCGCTGCCGCCTTGGCCGAAATCACTCCGGCAAAGGACACGTTCGAGCACGCCATCAGCGAAAATCGAACCCCCTCACTGGTGCCTGGCTTGCCGGGATTTATCGGTATCGGTGCGAGCACAAACTATTGCACGGTAACGCTAATAGCAACGGCGACGGGATCGATCACCTGCACCGCCCGGAATGGAATGCCAGGGCGGTTCAATGGCAAAATCATTACCCTTAACCGCACGGCGGAGGGCTTGTGGAGCTGCACCAGTGATCTGGACAGCCAATATAATCCGGGGAAATGCCTTTAAAGCAGCAACAACCGAACTACGCCAGATGCTCCTCTTGAAAAATAAAGAAATATTGATTGCAGCTTTTTTTCTGCTTGTTTTTTCGAGCACCAGCCTCAGTTATTGGCTATTTGATTACAGCTGGCTGGAACAACAAAGAATTACCCAGCTAATGCTTTTAGTTGCTGCCTCAGCGGCGCTTCAGCTGGGCTATTGGCGCCGCCCTGGCGCCTTTGCCCCCCCCAGCAATACAGTGTTGTTGGCGTTTATCTTGGGCTTGGCTTCGGTGCTGCTATCCCAACACCCGCAATGGGCATTGAAAGAATGGGCAAAATATGCATCCAGCTTCGCATTGATTGTTTATCTCGGACATATTCTTCGCCAAGCAGCCGCTCAGCAAGTGGTGCTGTTCATCCTCTTTGTCACATCAGCATTGCTGGCAGTACAATTTCTCGCCTTTTACATAGCCTCGTTCTTTACCGGGACACGTGACGTCACCCCTTACTTGATGTATCCCGGGTTCGATAACCCTCGCTTCTATGGTCAGTTTCAAATAATACTTATCCCTATTTTGCATGGCCTTTCACTCCAGCAGGGCTGGCACAAGAAGTTGTTTAACCAGAACGCCATCCAATTAACTCTTCTATTGCAGTGGTGCATCGCCTGGGCGCTAGCTGGGCGTGGTGTTTTGCTGGGCCTCTGCATAGCAAGCGTCGTCACGCTGCTTGCCACCGGCGTTCGCTACAAGGCATTGCTCTTGCAGGCGGCAGCATTCGCCTTGGCCGGTTTGGCACTCTATTTTCTACTTTTCTTTTGCTTTCCGGAGTGGGCGGGGCTAGCCAGAGATATACCCTCGGGCCTGAGGTTTGACCTATCCAAACGAGATGTTCTTTGGCAAGGCGCATGGGAGATGATCAAGGCCAACCCGTTTCTTGGTGTAGGCCCCCTGCACTACTCGGCTGTATGGAACCATATCGGCGCACATCCGCATCAAGCTACATTGCAGTTCCTTGCTGAGTGGGGCATTCCGGCAACGTTACTATTTCTGTTCAGCATAATGACCGGCATGCTGCGAGGAATGAATAAGATTCGCAGCAAAACGGATGTGCTTGACGCGGCTTTATGGATGGCTCTGCTGGCTTCGTTGACGCTGGCTCAGGTCGATGGCGTATTCGCTATGCCTTATACCGAAGGCTGGCTGACAGTTATTGCCGGGCTGGCTCTGGCGCGCTGGGGAAGCCCTGAAGGCACCGCCACCACGATCAGCCCGATACGACAGAGAATGTTCTCCATACTTTTGCTGCTGGCAATAACCATCATTGGGCGCATCTTGATTGTGGACGTTCCCTTGTTGCATGAAACATCCATGAAATTCTATAAAGAACACAATATAGGCAGCCCTCCCAGGTTCTGGGACCAGGGCTGGATTCCGATGTGAGGATATACATGTCTAATCCACGTATCAGAGCTTTTTCTACTCACCTGCTGATCTCTGCTGGCCTGGCGCTTGCGATTTTGTACTTAGTCTTCTTTATTTGGCATCCCAGTCCGCTACACACAGCCGTAGGCGTGACCAAGATATTCCTCATGCTAATAGCAATTGATGTAGTTCTTGGCCCCTGTCTTACTCTGATGGTTTACAAGCAAGGCAAAAAGACCTTGGCCATGGACCTCTCCATAATCTGTGCTCTACAACTTGGCGCGCTGTTGTATGGGTTGCACACTGTGGCCGATGGTCGACCTGCATGGCTGGTTTTCGCTGATGAGCGCTTCCAGTTGGTGCGCGCTAATGAGATCGATGGGCGCAGGCTGGGTGAAGCGAAAATAGAATATCGAAGCCCTCCATGGATGGGGCCGAGGTGGGTTTCTGTACTGGAGCCTGAAAGCGCCGACGAAAAAGGCAACTTGCTTTTTGAGTCTGTTTTCGCCGGTGTCGATATTTCACAACATCCCGAGCTTTATCAATCGCTGAGCACTGCCGAATCTGCCATGCAAGAAGCAGGAAAACCCTTAGCATTGCTTGAGAAATACAACACCCGCGAGGCGGTCGCGGCCATCCTTGAAATCTACCCCAACGCAGGCGCTTGGCTGCCCTTAAAAGCCAATCAGAAAGACATGGTGGTGTTGCTGAAAGGAAACAGTGGCGAGGTTATAGCTATCGTCGATGCTCAACCATGGAACTAAAAACCGAGACGCAGGGGCTCGAAGTCCTTAGGTCGGGCCAAATCGAAGCGACACAGCGCCAATCGCTCTGATGCCACAGAAAGCGCCCTGCATTAGCAGGGCGTTTTCTTGTCACGTTAGCCTAGATCGCGTCCCGCTGACGTAGCAGGTCAATCACCTGCTTCACCCCCTCTGTAACACCAACAGATTCGCTATCGACCACCAGATCAGCGTTAATCGGCACATCGTACGGAAAAGACTCACCCGGAATGTTATCCCCACCGGCCGCATACAACCCCTGCGGATCGCGCTGGCGGCAGGCTTGCGGAGAGGCCTGGACGTAGACGGTGATCAGGCGCCCAGCGCCGATCAATGCCTTGGCCTGTTCACGCCCCTCGGCGTCTGGTGCGACGAACGCGGCGAGGGTGATCAGGCCCGCCTCGTTGAACTGACGTGCGACATGGGCGGCGCGGCGCCAGTTCTCGGTACGGCCGGCGCGGTCTTGAGGTAGGCCTTTGTTGAGGTCGTGGCGCAGGTTCTGGCCATCGAGCACGTAAACTGCGCGGCCCATATCGAACAGCTTGCGCTCCACCGCATAAGCCAGCGTGCTCTTGCCGGCGCCGGAAAGGCCGGTAAACAGCACGGTCGCCGGTTGTTGGCCGAAGCGAGTGGCGCGCTCTTCGGTAGACACATGCGCCAGCGCGCCGTGATGGCCGCCCGATCCATGGACAATCGGGTCGGCGATGATCATGCCGGCGCCGACGGTGCCATTGGTAAGACGATCAATGACGATAAAGGCACCGGTGGTGCGGTTCTGCGCGTAGCCATCGAGCGCGATAGGCGCATCCAGGCTGACCTTGACCTTGCCGATTTCGTTCAGCTGCAGGCTGCTCGCAGCGCCCTTCTCCAGCGTGTTCACATCCACCTTGTGGGCGATGCTGGCAATCGAGCCCGGCACATAGCTGGTAGCACGCTTGATGTCGTACTTCTTGCCCGGCAGCATCGGCTCTTCGCCCATCCACACCAGCATTGCCTCGAAGCTGTCGGCGATACGTGGACGACTGTCAGCATGTACCAGCATGTCGCCGCGCGAGACATCAATCTCGTCTTCCAGCGTCAGGGTGACGGCTTCACCCGGCGTTGCCTGCTCAAGCTCGCCATCGAAGGTGACGATGGACTTCACCCGACTGGTCTTGCCGGACGGTAGCACAGCGATTTCGTCACCCTTGCGCACGATACCGCTGGCCAGGGTGCCGGCGAAGCCACGGAAGTTGAGGTTCGGGCGGTTGACGTACTGCACCGGGAAGCGCAGGTCATCGAAGTTGCGGTCGCCGGCGATCTCGACGCTTTCGAGAATTTCCATCAGCGACTGCCCCTCGTACCAGGACGCGCGTTCGCTGCGATTGACCACGTTGTCGCCCTTCAGCGCCGACATCGGGACGAAGTGCAGGGAGGACGGCTTGAGCTCGATGCGGTCGGCAAATGCCAGGTAGTCGGCCTTGATCTTCTCGAACACGTCCTGATCGAAGTTCATCAGGTCCATCTTGTTGATGGCGACGACGATATGCTTGATGCCCAGCAACGAGGTGATGAAGCTGTGGCGCTTGGTCTGGGTCTGCACCCCGTAGCGGGCATCTACCAGTATGATCGCGAGGTCACAGGTGGACGCGCCGGTGGCCATGTTGCGCGTGTACTGCTCATGGCCGGGGGTGTCGGCAATGATGAACTTGCGCTTGGCGGTACTGAAATAACGGTAGGCAACGTCGATGGTGATGCCCTGCTCGCGCTCGGCCTGCAGCCCATCGACCAGCAGCGCCAGATCGACGTCTTCGCCAGTGGTACCGACCTTCTTGGAGTCGCGGGTAATCGCTTCGAGATGGTCCTCGTAGATCATCTTCGAATCGTGCAGCAGGCGGCCGATCAGGGTGCTCTTGCCGTCATCGACGTTGCCGCAGGTCAGGAAACGCAGGAGTTCCTTGCGCTCGTGTTGCGCCAGGTAGGCGAGGATGTCCTCGCTGATCAGTTCGGATTGATGACTCATGATGCGTTTCCTTAGAAATAACCCTGGCGTTTCTTTTCTTCCATCGAGCCGGTGGCGTCATGGTCGATGACGCGCCCCTGGCGCTCGGAAGTGCGGGTCAGGAGCATCTCCTGGATGATTTCCGGCAGGCTGGTCGCGGTCGACTCGACCGCACCGGTGAGCGGGTAGCAGCCGAGGGTGCGGAAGCGGACCATGCGTTTTTCGATGCGCCCTTTTTCCTCATCGGTGAGGTGCTCGAGGATCCGCTCATCGTCGATCATGATCAGCGTGCCGTTCTTCTCGATGACTTCCCGCTCGGCAGCGAAGTACAGCGGCACGATCGGGATCTGCTCGAGATAGATGTATTGCCAGATGTCCAACTCAGTCCAGTTGGAGAGCGGGAACACGCGGATCGACTCGCCCTTCTTGACCTTGCCGTTGTAGAGATTCCACAGCTCAGGGCGCTGGTTCTTCGGATCCCAGCGGTGCTTGCTGTCACGGAAGGAGTAGACACGTTCCTTGGCGCGGGATTTTTCCTCGTCGCGACGGGCACCACCGAAGGCAGCGTCGAAGCCGTACTTGTCCAGCGCCTGCTTGAGTCCTTCGGTCTTCATGACGTCGGTGTGCTTGGCACTGCCATACGTGAAGGGATTCATGTCCTGCGCCACACCCTCGGGGTTGATGTGGGTGATCAGCTCAAGGCCCATCTCCTCGACCATCTTGGTGCGGAAGCTGTACATCTCCTGGAACTTCCAGCGGGTGTCGACATGCAGCACCGGGAACGGCAGCTTGCCAGGGAAGAAGGCCTTGCGCGCCAGGTGCAGCATTACGGCCGAATCTTTGCCGATGGAATACAGCATCACCGGGTTGCCGAACTCTGCAGCGACCTCACGAATGATATGGATGCTTTCCGCCTCCAGCTGTTTCAGATGCGTCAGTTTGTCGACCATGGCTACTCACGATTTGGCAGATGGACGGCCGGCCGGCCGTGGAATGGGCGCAACTCTAACACGACCTTCAATTCTAATCAGGCCGCCTTTTAGACCTAAAAGCTATAGATTTATATCGACTCTCCGCCGTGCCACGGGACCGTGAAATGGGGGCTCCACGACTCACTGCGCTTGTAGAACAAGCTTTACGCGGGGTTTGGGCAATCAATGAATTGGTGCTCGATGCCGAAGCGGCTTGCCAGGTACTCACCCAGCGCACGGACCCCATAGCGCTCTGTCGCGTGATGGCCGGCAGCGAAGAAGCTCAGGCCATTTTCACGCGCGATATGTGCCGTGGGTTCGGAGATTTCACCGGTGATATAGGCGTCTACTCCGGCCGCCACAGCCTGATCGATATAGCCTTGGGCACCACCGGTACACCAGGCGACACGCCGAATCGGGCGGTCGCCGGCGACCATCAGCGGCTCCCGTCCAAGCACGTCATGGATCCGACGCATGAACTCAGCCGGCGCCAGCGGTTTCTCAAGGGAGCCCACCAGCCCCACCGAGCGCGGATTGCCCGGCTCCAGCGGACCGTCGGAGCGAAGACCGAGCAATACGCCCAATCGGGCATTGTTGCCGACCTCAGGATGCACATCGAGTGGCAGGTGGTACGCCAGCAGGCTGATGTCATTGCTCAGCAAGGTTTTCAGGCGGCGCTGCTTCATGCCGACGACACGAGCATCCTCGTTCTTCCAGAAATAGCCATGATGGACCAGGACCACATCGGCGCCCGCCTCGACTGCCGCATCCAGTAATGCCTGGCTGGCCGTCACACCGCTGACGATCCGCGCCACCTGAGGACGCCCTTCGACCTGCAGACCATTGGGGCAGTAATCGGCAATCCTCGCGGCATCCAGATACCGGTCTGCTTCCTGAACCAGAGCGGTGAGCGCAACAGTCATGGCAACCTCTTGGTAAATGCGATATGGCTCGATAGATTTCTAGTCGAACCCTCACGGCAAATCATGCACACATGAAGCTGCATTTCAGTTGGAGCTTCGTATAATGCCGCCACCTTAAGGGGCGCTCCCCGCGCCCGCAACTCTGTCCGGACCCCTGCGCGATGTTCAATGCCCTACGTTTTCTCGGCTGGCCGTTGCTGGTCGGCCTGCTCGTAGCACTGCTGATCATCCAGCGTTACCCGCAGCTGGTGGGTGTCAAAGAGCACGACATCGGTCTACAGCAGGCACCGCTGGTCGCCAGCGCACCGCAGCAGGGACCCTACTCGTACGCCAACGCGGTCGCCACGGCTGCGCCAGCAGTCGCCAACCTCTACACCACCAAGGTCATTGAAAAGACCGAGCAGCAACCGCTATCCAAAGACCCGCTGTTTCAACGCTTCTTCAGTGACAACCTGCCCAGGCAGCGGCGCATGGAGTCGAGTCTCGGTTCGGCGGTGATCATGAGTTCCGAAGGCTACCTGCTGACCAACAATCATGTGACCGCCAACGCCGAGCAGATCGTCGTGGCCCTCAAGGACGGCCGCGAAACGCTCGCCCGGGTGATTGGCAGCGATCCCGAGACCGACCTTGCCGTGCTGAAGATCGACCTGGCCGACCTGCCGGCCATCACGCTCGGCCATTCCGATCGCATACGCGTCGGCGACGTCACCCTGGCGATCGGCAATCCCTTCGGTGTTGGCCAGACGGTCACCATGGGCATCATCAGCGCCACCGGTCGCAACCAGCTGGGCCTGAATACCTATGAGGATTTCATCCAGACAGACGCTGCAATCAACCGCGGCAACTCGGGCGGCGCGCTGGTGGATGCCGGCGGCAACCTGATCGGCATCAATACCGCCATCATTTCCGAGTCTGGCGGTTCCCAGGGCATCGGTTTTGCGATTCCGGTAAAGCTGGCGCTGGAAGTGATGAAGTCGATCATCGAACACGGCCAGGTGATCCGTGGCTGGCTGGGCGTGGAGGTGCAGTCGCTGACCCAGGAGCTTGCCGAGTCCTTTGGTCAGGAGGGACGACCGGGAATCGTGGTGGCCGGTGTCTACCGCGACGGCCCGGCGGCACGCGCCGGACTTCAGCCAGGCGACCTGATCCTGAGCATCGACGGGGTGCAGTCGGCCGACGGACGCAGCTCGATGAATCAGGTCGCCCGCGCGCGCCCAGGCGAGAACATCGACATCGACATCCTGCGCAACGGCAAGCCGCTGACCCTCACCGCCGAAGTTGGCATGCGACCACCGGTGAACGCGGCGCCGAAATAGCGATGACGCTCCTGCCAAACGAGGGAAATGCCGCAACATGCTGCGCCCCTTCCACCGCCAGGTCGGCAAGGGCAGGCAGTAAGCCTGCCCGAACCAGACTCAGCGTCAGCCGAGCGCAGCCAACAGCGCGTGATTCTGCTCCGGCGTACCGATGGTGATACGCAAGAACTGCTCGATACGTGGCTGCTTGAAGTGCCGCACGATCACGCCCTGCTCGCGCAGGCTCGCGGCTATCGCGGCCGCATCGCGCTGCGGATGACGTGCGAAAATGAAGTTCGCCGCCGATGGCAGAACCTCGAACCCCAGCCCCTGCATCGCCGTGACTACCGCCTCGCGACTGTCGATGACCTGCTGACAGGTCTGCTGGAAATGGGCGCGATCCTCGAACGCCGCCGCGGCGCCGGCGATGGCGATACGGTCCAGCGGATAGGAATTGAAGCTGTTCTTGATCCGCTCCAGCGCCTCGATCAGATCCGGATGGCCGACCGCCAGACCCACCCGAAGACCGGCCAGCGAACGCGACTTGGACAGCGTCTGCGTCACCAGCAGATTCGGATAACGGTCCACCAATGCGATGGCAGACTCACCGCCGAAATCCACATAGGCCTCATCGACCAGCACCACGGATTCAGTGTTCGCCTGCAATAGCTGCTCGATCGCCTGAAGTGGAAGCAGGCAGCCAGTCGGCGCATTCGGGTTAGGGAAGATGATGCCGCCGTTCGGCCGGTTGTAATCGGCCACATCGATCTGGAACTGTTCATCGAGCGCGACGGTTTCGTAGGCGATGCCATACAGCCCACAGTACACCGGGTAGAAGCTGTAGCTGATATCAGGAAACAGCAGCGGGCGGTCATGCTGGAACAAACCATGAAAGGCATGGGCTAGCACTTCGTCCGAGCCATTGCCGACGAAGACCTGAGCTGGGCAAACACCGTAATACTCGGCCACGGCGTGCTTCAGCCGCTCGCCGTTCGGGTCCGGATACAGCCGCAGACCGTCGTTGAGCTCGGCCTGCATCGCGGCGATCGCACGTGGCGATGGGCCATAGGGATTCTCGTTGGTGTTGAGCTTGACCAGCTTGCTCAGCCTGGGCTGCTCACCCGGCACATAGGGCACCAGGTCCTTGACGAAGGGGCTCCAGAATTTGCTCATCTGCCCTTCTCTCCTCGAAAGTGATCGGTTGGTCGTGAGGCGATAGTTCAAAACGCGTTGCCGAGTGGCGACGGCGAACGGGCATGAGCCAGTCCGTGCCGGCCGCCCAGCGTCAGCTCTTGATGCGGTACTCGGCGCTGCGCGCATGCGCCGTCAGCGATTCGCCGCGCGCCAGCACCGACGCCACCTTGCCCAACGTCGAGGCACCCTCGGCCGAGCAATTGATGATCGACGAGCGCTTCTGGAAGTCATACACACCCAGCGGCGAGGAGAAGCGCGCCGTGCCCGAGGTCGGCAGCACGTGGTTCGGGCCAGCGCAGTAATCGCCCAGCGCCTCGGCGGTGTAACGCCCCATGAAGATCGCGCCGGCATGCCGAATCTGCGGCAGCCATTGCTCCGGCTCGGCGACCGAAAGCTCCAGGTGCTCAGGCGCGATGCGGTTGGCGACATCGATCGCCTGCTGCATGTCGGCCACCTGAATCAGCGCACCACGGCCTTCGATGGAGGTACGGGCGATATCGGCACGCTCCAGCGTCGGCAGCAGGCGGGCGATGCTTTCGGCGACGCGATCAAGGAAGGCGGCATCCGGGCTGACCAGAATCGACTGGGCATCCTCGTCATGCTCGGCCTGGGAGAACAGGTCCATGGCGATCCAGTCCGGGTCGGTCTGGCCGTCGCAGACCACCAGGATTTCCGACGGGCCGGCGATCATGTCGATGCCGACCTTGCCGAACACATGGCGTTTGGCGGTAGCCACATAGATGTTTCCGGGGCCGACGATCTTGTCCACTGGAGGCACGCTCTCGGTGCCGTAGGCCAGCGCCGCGACTGCCTGAGCGCCACCGATGGTGAAGACCCGATCGACGCCGGCAATGCAGGCCGCCGCGAGCACCAACTCATTGAGCTCGCCACGCGGGGTAGGCACGACCATGACCACTTCCGGCACACCAGCAACCTTGGCCGGAATGGCGTTCATCAGCACCGACGATGGATAGGATGCCTTGCCGCCCGGCACGTAGAGACCGGCGCGGTCCAGCGGGGTGACTTTCTGCCCCAGCACCGTGCCATCGGCTTCGGTATAGGTCCATGAGTCCTGTTTCTGCCGCTCGTGATAGCTGCGCACCCGCTCGGCAGCAATTTCGAGGGCCTCGCGCTGTGCCGGGGTAATCCGCTCGAGGGCCTGCTCCAGACGTGCGCGTGGCAGGATCAGATCAGCCATGGAGGCGACCTGTAGTCCATCGAAGCGCTGGGTTAGCTCTACCAGCGCAGCATCGCCGCGCTCGCGCACAGCCTTGATGATCTCCAGCACTCGCTCGTTTACGCCATCGTCGGAAACGCTTTCCCAGCTCAACAGATGATCCAGATGACGCGCGAAGTCGGCATCGGCAGCGTTGAGTCGACGAATGGCGGAGGGAGCGGTCATAGCGGGCCTCATGGTTGGCTAGGCATCGGAAGCAGCCGGCTTCGTTGCAATGGCACGAAGCACCGGCCGAATTTCAGGCGCCGCTAGAATATCAAGCCCACCGTGCGGGCACCTGAGAATTTCAGCTATGGCACGAATAGGCAGGCGCGGTGGGGACCGCGAAACGCATCAATGCTGATGCTGCTGAACCGCCGCATGCAGGGTATCGATCAGCGCTTGGATGCGCGCGTGCTGCATCTTCATCGAAGCCTTGTTCACCACCAGCCGCGAACTGATGTGTGCGATCAGTTCCTGGGGCTCCAGGCCATTGGCACGCAGGGTGTTGCCAGTGTCGACGACGTCGATGATCTTATCCGCCAGCCCCACCAGCGGCGCCAGCTCCATCGAGCCGTAGAGCTTGATGATGTCGACCTGACGGCCCTGCTCGGCGTAGTAGCGCTTGGCGACATTGACGAACTTGGTCGCCACGCGCAGGCGGCCCTTGGGCTCCGGCGCACCGACCTTGCCGGCGGTCATCAACTTGCAGTTGGCGATGCGCAGATCGAGTGGCTCGTACAGCCCCTGGCCGCCGTACTCCATCAGCACATCCTTGCCGGCGACGCCGAGATCGGCCGCACCATGCTCGACGTAGGTGGGCACGTCGGTAGCGCGGACGATCAGCAGACGCACATCATCCTGAGTGGTAGGGATGATCAGCTTGCGGCTCTTGTCCGGGTTCTCGGTGGGCACGATGCCGGCTGCGGCGAGCAGCGGCAGGGTATCGTCGAGGATGCGGCCTTTGGACAGGGCGATGGTAAGCATGGAGCACATTTCCTTTGGAACCTCGGGTGGGCCCTTGATAGTCCAGGGCCCGCTAGCCATCCGTCTCGCGAAAACCTAGCCCGGCACGCGGCGAATCTTCGCGCCCAGCAGCTGCAGCTTCTCTTCGATGCACTCGTAGCCACGATCAATGTGGTAGATGCGATCGATCAGCGTATCGCCCTCGGCAACCAGGCCGGCGATGACCAGGCTTGCCGACGCGCGCAGATCGGTCGCCATGACCGGCGCACCTTTGAGACGCTCGACGCCGGTGACAATGGCGGTATTGCCTTCGACCAGAATCTGCGAGCCCATGCGGTTCATCTCGTAGACGTGCATGAAGCGATTCTCGAAAACGGTCTCGATCACCGTGCCGGTGCCTTCGGCAATGGCGTTCAGCGCAATGAACTGCGCCTGCATGTCGGTCGGAAACGCGGGGTATGGCGCAGTCCGCACGTTGACTGCCTTTGGCCGCTTGCCCTTCATGTCCAACTCGATCCAGTCGCTACCGGTGTCGATATGCGCGCCAGCCTCAACCAGCTTGTGCAGCACAGCTTCGAGCAGCGTTGCGTCGGTATCCTTCAAGCGAACACGGCCACCAGTGGCAGCCGCCGCGACCAGATAGGTCCCGGTTTCAATACGGTCGGGCATCACGCTGTAACGACCACCGCCAAGACGTTTGACCCCATCGATGGTGATGGTGTCTGTGCCGGCACCGGAAACCTTAGCACCCATGGAGTTGAGGAAGTTGGCCAGGTCAACCACCTCGGGCTCACGCGCGGCGTTTTCCAGCACGCTGCGGCCGTTGGCCAGCGCGGCGGCCATCATGATGTTTTCGGTACCGGTCACACTTACCGTATCGAAGAAGAAATGCGCACCACGCAATCCACCGGCAGGCGCCTTGGCCTTGATGTAGCCACCTTCGACGTCAATGTGCGCGCCCATGGCTTCGAGACCACGGATGTGCAGATCGACCGGCCGCGAGCCAATGGCGCAACCGCCGGGCAAGGCAACTTCGGCTTCGCCAAAACGCGCGACCATCGGGCCGAGTACCAGGATCGAGGCGCGCATGGTCTTCACCAGCTCATAGGGCGCAACCAGCGTCTTGATGCTGCTGGCGTCCACTTCGACACTGAGCTTTTCGTCGATGACCGGCTGCACGCCCATGCGACCGAACAGCTCGATCATCGTGGTGATGTCGTGCAGGTGCGGCAGGTTGCATACCGTGACAGGGGTGTCGGCCAGCAAAGTGGCGGCCAGAATCGGCAGGGCGGAGTTCTTCGCACCGGAAATGCGAATCTCGCCATCGAGGCGAATACCGCCGGTAATGATCAGTTTATCCATGAGTATTCCCGTAAGCCGCAGGCTGTAAGCACTGCCGAAGGGGGCGGCGCAGTCAATTCGACGCGCTCTGCCTGGAATGAGTGGAGGTGCTGGCCGCCAGCGATCAGGCTCGCCCGGCCCAGTCGACGCGACTGAAGAACTTCATGGTGACGGCGTGAATGCTGCCATCTGCGATCCAGGGGTTGAGGTGGGCGTAGATCTGCTGCTGGCGTTTGACCGGGCTCAGACCGGCCAGCTCGTCACTGATCACGTTGAGCTGGAAATTGCAGCCTTCGCCTTCCACTTCTACCTGGGCACCTGGAATCTTCTGTTCCAGGAAATTCTTCACTTCTTGGGCCTGCATGTTCAACCTCGATCGGCGCAGGAAGCGCACGGGCCGATCATCATACAAAAAAGCCCGAAGGCTGCGAACCCCGAACCTCGCCGAACCAACGGAGATGTCTCAATCGAGCGTCTCGGCGCCCTGGTCACGGCTACGCGAATGGCGTGGCCGACCGCTATCGCTTTGCACGGCGGGAAAGCGTGAGGAGGCGAAGCGCACCACCAGAATCGCCAACGCCAGAAGCAGGATCGCACCGGATACGTAGACCACGCCCATGTCAGGACGATGGTGGTGGGAAACATCGGAGATCAACAGGCGGGTCAGCGCGGTAATGGCCACGTAGATCAGGAATCGCACCGGCATGTGGTTGGTCTTGAAATAGATCCCGACCATCGCACCCAGCTCCAGGTAGATGAACAGCAGCAGGATGTCATCGACCGTGATATGGCCCTTCTCGACCATGCCGAGAAAGGCCATGACCGCTGCCCAGGCCGTCACCGCGCCGATCGCAAACAGCGCCAGGTAGTGGAACGTCTCGACCAGTAGATTGCCCAGCGATTCGGCCAGCTCATGCACGCTATCGCGCAGCTCTTCCGCCCAGCGCAGTTTCATACGGATATTCCTTTCAGACCCGGGATGCTTCCAGCGGCAGGATATCCAGCAAGCCGGACACCTTGGCAATCTTTTCCATATCGTCAGGTAACGCAGTGACGCGCAGTTCGACGCCGGCGGCCTTGGCATCGCGCATGAAGGCCAGCAGGAGAGAAAGCCCGACACTGCTGGACCGCTCGACCGCCGAGCAATCCAGCATCAGTGCCGAGCGGCTGTCCGCGATCAGCGCTCGCCCGGCCTCGCGCAGCGCGGGCCCGCTGCTATAGTCGAGCACGCCGATCATGCGCAGTTCGCCTTCGGCACCACGCTCGATACGCGCCTCACTCATCGCCTGCGGCCTGCTGACCGGCCTCGGTGTCCTTGGTTCGCGCCACCACCTCGGCCCAACCATCGATGGTCTTGTCCAGATCGCCGCCGTTACGCTGCATGGAATCGGCGAACTGATCGCGGAACAGCTTGCCAATGTTAATGCCATTGATGATCACATTGCGCACTCGCCACTCGCCGGCGTTGACCATGGTGTAGGACACCGGATAGATCTCGCCCTGGCGCCCTACCACCTCCATGCCGACGCTGGTGCGCTTGTCATCAGCCTTGCCGCTCGACGGCAGCACGCGGATCTGCTGGTTGTTGTATTCCAGCAGGGCGTTGCCATAGAACTGCATCAGGCTGCGCTTGAAATTCTCCTGGAAGCGCGTCATCTGCTCAGGCGAGGCGTTGCGCGAATATTTGACGGTCATGATGCTGCGCGAGATGCCTTCGGCATCGACGACCGGGCCGAGAATCTCGTTCAGCGAGTCATAGAAAGCCGCCGGATCGTTGCGGTACTGCTCCTTGTTGGCCTTCAGATCGGCCAGCAACTCATCGGTGGTCTGCTGAATGACCTGGTGGGCTGTCAGCGCAGCGTGGGAGAACATGGGCAGAACGGCCAACAGAATCAGCAGGCCGCGGCGCAAGGCAGTCATCATGTGCATCTCCTTCAATCTTTTTTAACCGAGTTGAGCAGGAATTTGCCGATCAGATCCTCGAGCACCAGTGAGGACTGGGTGTCCTGAATGGTGTCGCCATCCGCGAGCAACTCCTCCTCACCGCCGACGCTGATGCCGATGTACTTCTCACCAAGCAGCCCTGCGGTAAGGATCGAAGCCGTCGAGTCGGCCGGCAGGATGTCGACATCCTGCTGGATTTCCAGCGTGACTCGTCCGGTGTAGCTGTCACGATCCAGGTCGATCGCGGTGACCTTGCCGATGGTCACGCCAGCCATGGTCACCTTGGATCGGACAGTCAATCCGGCAATATTGTCGAAATAGGCATACAGCTTGTAAGTGTCGGCATCAGTAACGCTCAACCCGCTGACACGCAGTGACAGCAGCAGCAAGGCCAGCAGCCCGGCAAGCAGGAATAGCCCGACACCCATTTCCAGTGTGCGGATACGCATCAGAAATCTCCAAACATCAACGCGGTCAAAATGAAATCGAGGCCGAGCACCGCCAGCGAGGCGTAAACCACAGTCCGGGTGGTGGCACGGCTGATACCTTCGGAGGTCGGGTCGCAATCGTAGCCCTGGAACACGGCGATCCAGGTCACTACCAGCGCAAAGACGACGCTCTTGATAACGCCGTTGAGCACATCGGAACTGAAGTCGACGCTGTTCTGCATGTTGGCCCAAAACGAGCCTTCGTAGACACCGAGCCACTCCACCGCCACCATCGCTCCGCCCCAGATACCGACCACGTTGAAGATCAGCGTCAGCAGCGGCAGCGAGATGAAACCGGCCCAGAGGCGCGGCGCGATGATGTACTTGAGCGGATCGACTCCGATCATTTCCAGGCTCGAGAGCTGCTCGGTCGACTTCATGTTGCCGATCTCGGCCGCCAGAGCCGAGCCGGCACGCCCGGCGAACAGCAGCGCAGTAACCACCGGACCGAGCTCGCGCAACAGGGTCAGTGCGACCATCTGCCCAACCGCCTGCTCGGAGCCGTAGCTGCTGAGAATGTTGTAGCCCTGCAGCGCCAGCACCATGCCGATGAAGATGCCGGAGACAACTACAATGGCCAGTGACAGCACACCAACCGAATAGAGCTGCTTGACCAGCAGCGAAAAACCGTTACGCAGCCCGCTTCGCCCGAACAGCGCATGCACGAGAAATATCGTCGAGCGCCCCAGGGCTGCCAGCACATCCAGTCCGGCGCGACCGAGCAGGGCAATCCGATCCAACAACGAACGCTTACGCATCGGTGCCTCTCAGTAGATCGTCGGCATAGGCCGGTGCAGGAAAATGGAATGGCACCGGCCCGTCGGCTGCGCCCGTCATGAATTGCCTGATGCGCGGATTGTTCGACTCCATCAGCTCCGCCGGCGTGCCCTGGCCAAGCACCTGGGCATCGCCAACCACGTAGATGTAGTCGGCAATGGACGCGGTTTCGGCCAGATCGTGGGAGACCACGATACTGGTGATGCCCAGCGCGTCGTTGAGCAGGCGAATCAGCCGCACGAGAACGCCCATCGCAATCGGATCCTGTCCGGCGAAGGGTTCGTCATACATCAGAATCTGCGGATCCAGGGCAATCGCCCGCGCCAGCGCGACACGCCGCTTCATACCACCGGACAGCTCGTCGGGCATCAGCTCGATGGCGCCACGCAGCCCTACCGCTTCGAGCTTCATCAGCACGATGTCGCGGATCATCTCGTCTGGGAGCTTGGTATGCACCCGCAGCGGAAACGCAACGTTCTCGAACACGTCGAGATCGGTGAACAGCGCCCCGCTCTGGAACAGCACACCCATCTGCTTGCGCATGTCGAACAGATCGCTGCGCGAGAGGCTCGGCAGATTGTTGCCCGCCACCCAGACTTCACCACGCGACGGCATCAGCTGCGCAGCGATCAGGCGCAGCAGCGTCGTCTTGCCACAACCGGACGGCCCCATGATGGCCGTAACCTTCCCTCGCGGTATGGCGATATCGACATCGTTGAAAATACTGCGCTCGCCTCGCTTGAAGGTCACTCCCTTCAGCTCGACGGCGAAGTCATTGCAGGCGCTCATCTGGTCTCCTTGCATGCAGTCTGCGAAACAGACGGCTCCCGATGACGCTGGGATACTTTCTGCCCTGACCGTTTTCGGCGGCGCACTATAGCATCGCGCCAGAGGCCGCCCAACCGATGAGCGTTTCGGCAGATGACGAGCGACGCCCCGTTCAGCTTCAGTTCAGCTCAGGCTGATCAAATTGATTGTGCCGACCCACAGTGATGTGCCGACATTTTCCATGAGCCCGCAACGGATTCTCGCTATAATCCCCGCCTTTTAATCGGACGACCTCGCCAGCCATGAGCCAGAGCAGCCAATTGATCGAAACCGCGCAACGCACCATCCGCCTGGAAATAGAAGCGGTTGAGCAGTTGAACGCACGTATCGATGCCGATTTCGTGCAGGCTTGCGAGCTGATCCTTGGCTGCAAGGGCCGAGTGGTCGTGGTTGGCATGGGCAAGTCCGGGCACGTCGGCCGCAAGATCGCCGCCACATTGGCCAGCACCGGCACCGCCGCCTTCTTCGTGCACCCTGCCGAAGCCAGCCATGGCGACATGGGCATGATCACTCAGGACGACGTGGTCCTCGCCCTTTCCAACTCCGGCACCACCAGCGAGATCGTCACCCTGCTACCGCTGATCAAGCGGCTCGGCATCACCCTGATCAGCATGACCGGCAACCCCAACTCGGTACTGGCCAAGGCCGCTGCGGTGAATCTGGACGCTAGCGTCGCCATCGAAGCCTGCCCGCTGAACCTCGCGCCGACCTCCTCCACCACTGCCAGCCTGGTGCTCGGCGATGCCCTGGCTATCGCGCTGCTCGAGGCTCGTGGGTTCACTGCTGAAGATTTCGCCTTCTCTCACCCGGGCGGCGCGCTGGGCCGCCGCCTGCTGTTGAAAGTCGAGCACGTCATGCATACCGGCGAGCGCTTGCCGAGGGTTCCGCGCGGCACATCGCTGCGCGACGCCCTGCTGGAAATGACGCAGAAGGGCCTGGGCATGACCGTCATCGTCGAAGCGGACGGACGACTCGCCGGCATCTTCACCGACGGCGATCTGCGCCGTGCGCTGGACAAGGGAGTCGACGTTCGCCAGACGCGCATCGACGAGATCATGACCGTACACGGCAAGACCGCCCATGCCGAGATGCTCGCCGCCGAGGCTCTGAAGATCATGGAAGACCACAAGATCAGTTCGCTGGTAGTCGTCGATGACCAGGAGTTGCCGATTGGTGCGCTGAACATGCACGACCTCCTGCGCGCGGGGGTGATGTAATGCACGAACACCTGCTGCAACGCGCCCGCGACATTCGCCTGGCGATCTTCGACGTCGATGGTGTGCTCACCGATGGCCGCCTTTATTTCCTGACCGATGGCAGCGAGTTCAAGACGTTCAACACACTGGACGGCCACGGCATCAAGATGCTGATCAACTCCGGCGTGCGCACCGCGATCATCAGCGGGCGCAAGACGCCCGTGGTAGAGCGTCGAGCGCAGAACCTCGGTATCCAGCACCTTTATCAGGGGCGCGAGGACAAGCTGGTCGTGCTCGACGAACTGCTGACCGAACTTGGCCTGAGCTACTCTGAAGTAGCCTATCTCGGTGACGACCTGCCTGATCTGCCGGTGATACGCCGCGTAGGCCTCGGCATGGCCGTGGCCAGCGCCGACACCTTCGTTCGTGAACATGCCCATGGCGTTACCCTGGCCCGCGGTGGCGAGGGTGCGGCACGCGAGTTCTGCGAACTGATCATGCGCGCGCAGGGCACCCTGGCCGCCGCGCAAAACGCATATCTGTAGGGGTCTGCATGCTTCGCAAAATGCGCTTCGCTGTCCTGCTGACGCTGATCGCCGCCCTGCTGGTGGCGGTCGGCTACTGGAACATCCGGCCGGAAAGCTTCATGCAGGAGCCGTCCGTCGCCAGTGGCGCAACGCCTGATGTCGACTTCTATGTGATCAATTCCCGCACGGTGCAATATCAGCCCGACGGCAAGCGCAACTACGAACTGACCGCAGACAAGCTCGAGCACATCAAGGCGAGCGACATCAGCCTGCTGACCAAACCGGATCTGCTGTCCTATCGCGGCACCGAACTGCCGTGGCACGTGCGTAGTGAGCGCGGCGAAGTATCGGCCGAAGGCGACGAGGTGCTGCTGATCGATCAGGTCAAGGTCGAGCGAACCGACGCCAAGGGGCGCCCGACGATCCTGACCACCAGCCGCCTGACGGTATGGCCGGAGAAGGATTATGCCGAGACAAACCAAGCCGTTAGAATCGAGGCCGCCAATGGCGTGACCACGGCAACCGGCATGAAAGCGTACATGGATGACGGCAGGATGCTCCTGCTGTCCAACGTAAGAGGCCAGCATGAGCTGCGTTAAGACTCTCCCCCTCCTGCTCGGTTTGAGCGCATTCTGGCTTGGCGCCAGCGCCTGGGCGCTTCCCGAGGACCGTGAACAACCAATCCGCGTTCAAGCCGACACCGCCGAACTGGACGACCGACAGGGCGTGGCGGTCTACCGCGGCGACGTGGTCATCACCCAGGGCACGATGAAGATCACCGGCGACACGGTGACCATTACCCAGGATGACAACGGCGACGTCGAAGTCTTCACCTCCATCGGCAAGCCGGCCTACTACGAGCAGAAGCCTGCGGTGGACAAGGAGATCGTCAAAGCCTACGGCCTGACCATCCAGTATTTCGCCGCCAACGAGCGGATCGTGCTCATCGATCAGGCCAAGGTCGTTCAGGAAGGCAACACCTTCGAAGGCGAGAAGATCGTCTATGACACCCGTCGGCAGATCGTCAACGCCGGGCGCGCCACCAATGCCGATGTCACCACGCCGCGCCCGCGCGTGGACATGGTGATCCAGCCGCGCAAAAACGCTCAGGCTGCGGAGCAGCCCGAGTAATGGCCGTTCTCAAAGCCCAGCATCTGGCCAAGAGCTACAAGAGCCGGCAGGTCGTGCGCGATGTCAGCCTGTCCATTGAAAGCGGGCAGATCGTCGGCCTGCTCGGCCCCAACGGCGCCGGCAAGACCACCTGCTTTTACATGATCGTCGGCCTGGTGAATGCCGACCAGGGCCGCGTGCTGATCGATCAGGACGACGTCACCCACCTGCCGATGCACGGCCGCGCGCGGGCCGGCATTGGCTACCTGCCACAGGAGGCCTCGATCTTTCGCAAGCTTTCGGTCGCCGACAACATCATGGCCATTCTCGAGACCCGCAAGGATCTGGACCGCAACGGCCGTCAGCAGGCGTTGGAAGGCCTACTGCAGGAATTCCATATAAACCATATCCGCGACAGCCTCGGCATGAGCCTCTCTGGTGGTGAAAGACGCCGCGTGGAGATCGCCCGCGCACTGGCCACCGCACCGAAGTTCATCCTGCTTGATGAACCCTTTGCCGGTGTGGACCCGATTTCGGTGGGCGATATCAAGCAGATCATCCATCACCTCAAGGCCAAGGGCATCGGCGTGCTGATCACCGATCACAACGTCCGCGAGACCCTGGATATCTGCGAGACGGCCTACATCGTCAACGACGGGCAACTGATTGCCGAGGGCGATGCGCAGACCATCCTGAGCAATCAGCTGGTCAAGGAAGTCTATCTGGGCCACGAATTCCGCCTGTAACGCGGATTTTTTGCTCGGCTCGGCAAATCGGCTCTAGGCAAAGGCTTCATCGGCAGGCATATAATTTGCTTTCTGCCGGCGCCCCGCGCACGGCATGTCGGAATGGGCGCGGTTGCGCCGGCATAAAAGGTTCGAAGTCCTCTGCCATGAAACCATCGCTAGTCCTGAAGATGGGCCAGCAGCTGACGATGACACCGCAGCTGCAACAGGCCATACGGCTCCTCCAGCTATCCACCCTCGATCTGCAACAGGAGATCCAGGAGGCGCTGGACTCCAATCCCATGCTCGAGCGCGAAGAAGACGGAGACGACTTCGACAGCTCCGACCCTATGGCCGAGGCCGCTGAACGGCCAGGCGACACCGTCACCGAGAAGAGCAGCAGCCAGGAAAGCACCTACGAGGAGCCCTCTCATAGCAGTGACAGCCTGGACGACAGCGACGGCGACTGGGGCGAGCGGATTCCCAGCGAGCTTCCGGTCGACACCGCCTGGGAAGACATCTACCAGACCAGCGCCAGCAGCCTGCCCAGCAACGATGACGACGAGTGGGATTTCACCAGCCGGACGTCGAGCGGCATAAGCCTGCAGAGCCATCTGCTGTGGCAGCTGAACCTCGCGCCAATGAGCGACACCGACCGACTGATCGCGACCACCCTCATCGACTGCATCAATGAACAGGGTTATCTCGAAGAGACGCTGCAGGAAATCGTCGACTCGTTCGATCCCGAGCTGGAAATCGAACTCGACGAGGTCGAGGTCGTTCTGCGTCGTATCCAGCAATTCGAACCGGCCGGCATCGGCGCACGTGACCTGCGTGAGTGTCTGCTGTTGCAGCTGCGCCAACTGCCCGACCGCACACCATGGCTGAGCGAAGCGAAGCGTCTGGTCAGCGACTATCTGGACATCCTCGGCAGCCGGGATTACAGCCTGCTGATGCGGCGAATGAAGATCAAGGAAGACGATCTGCGCCAGGTCATCGAACTGATCCAGAGCCTGAACCCGCGCCCGGGGTCGCAGATCGAGGCGAGCGAGCCGGAATACGTGGTGCCCGACGTGATCGTGCGCAAGCACAATGATCGCTGGCTGGTCGAGCTGAATCAGGAAGCCATGCCGCGCCTTCGCGTCAACGCGCAATACGCCGGCTTCGTCAAACGCGCCGACTCCAGCGCGGACAACACCTTCATGCGCAACCAGCTGCAGGAAGCGCGCTGGTTCATCAAGAGCCTGCTCAGCCGCAACGAGACCCTGATGAAGGTGGCGACTCAGATCGTCGAACACCAACGCGCCTTCCTCGAGCATGGTGACGAGGCGATGAAGCCTCTGGTACTGCACGACATCGCCGAGGCGGTGGGCATGCATGAGTCGACCATCTCCCGCGTGACCACGCAGAAATACATGCACACGCCACGCGGCATCTACGAACTCAAATACTTCTTCTCCAGCCACGTCAGCACGGCGGAAGGCGGCGAATGTTCGTCCACCGCGATCCGCGCGATCATCAAGAAACTGGTCGCCGCGGAAAACCAGAAAAAGCCGTTGAGCGACAGCAAGATCGCTGGTTTACTGGAAGCGCAGGGCATCCAGGTGGCCCGCCGCACAGTTGCGAAGTACCGCGAGTCGCTCGGTATCGCACCATCCAGCGAGCGCAAACGTCTACTGTGATCGGCCCCTGGTCGAACTGTCCCGGCGCAGGCCTACCAACCTGCTCTTCGTACAAGGCAAAGGAGATAGCAGTATGCAAGTCAACATCAGCGGTGTTCATTTGGAAGTAACCGATGCCCTGCGTGACTACATCGAGGAGAAATTCGATCGGCTTGCTCGCCACTTCGACCGCATCATCAGCGTTCAGGTGATCCTCCAGGTCGAGAAACTCAAGCAGAAAGCCGAAGCAACCTTGCACGTCGCAGGCCGCGAAGTCGTGGCCATCGCCGATCACGAAGACATGTACGCTGCCGTCGACCTGTTGGTCGACAAGCTCGATCGCCAGTTGATCAAGCACAAGGAGAAGCAGCTCGACCACACACAGGGCGCTGTCACCCGCTGACTCCAATATGATCCGACTCGAAAACATCCTCACCCCCGGGCGTTCCTTGGTGAACGTCCCGGGCGGTAGCAAGAAGCGCGTCCTGGAACAGATCGCCAAGGTGATCGCCCAGGACCTTATCGATCTCGATTCCCAGACCATCTTCGAAAGCCTGATCGCGCGCGAGAAGCTCGGCTCGACCGGCTTCGGCAACGGCATCGCCATCCCGCACTGCCGCATGGTTGGCTGCAATGCGCCGCTGAGCGCCGTTCTGCGCCTGCAGACGCCAGTGGATTTCGACGCCATCGACGGCGCGCCGGTGGACCTGCTGTTCGTCCTGCTGGTACCGGAGGCCGCCACCGACGAGCATCTCGAACTGCTGCGCCAGATCGCCAGCATGCTCGACCGCGAAGACGTACGCCAACGACTGCGCCAGGCGCCGAGCAACGAAAGCCTCTACCAGGTGGTGGTCGACGTGCAGAACGGGGCATAGATGCGGCTTATCATCGTCAGTGGACGCTCGGGTTCGGGCAAGAGCACTGCACTGAACGTGCTCGAGGACAACGGTTTCTATTGCATCGACAACCTGCCTGCCGGACTGTTGCCTGAGCTTGCCGAGCGCGCCCTGCTGCACACTGAGCTGCTGCATCCGCAGGTCGCCGTATCGATCGACGCGCGCAACCTGCCCAGCCAGCTCAAGCGCTTCCCCGAGCTACTCGAAGAAGTCCGCGCCAAGCACATCCAGTGCGATGTGCTCTATCTGGATGCCGACGATGAGACCCTGCTCAAGCGCTTCTCGGAAACCCGCCGCCGCCATCCACTGACCAACGAAAATCGCTCTCTGGCCGAAGCGATCCATGATGAGGAGTTGCTGCTCGCAGCGATCATCGATCACGCCGACCTGAAAATCGACACCACCCATCTCAATCTCTATCAGCTGCGCGACGTGCTCAAGTTGCGCTTGCTCAACAAGCCTGAGCCGGGCACCGCTTTTCTGGTCGAGTCATTCGGTTTCAAGCGCGGGATGCCGGTCGATGCCGATCTTGTGTTCGACGTACGTTGCCTGCCCAACCCTTACTGGAAAGCCGAGCTTCGCGACTTTTCCGGGCTAGACCAGCCGGTGATCGACTACCTCAGCGCCCAGGCCGACGTGGAGGAAATGTTCCAGGATATCCACGGCTATCTGAGCAAATGGCTGCCGCGCTTTGCAGCCAGCAACCGCGCATATGTCACCATCGCCATCGGCTGCACCGGCGGCCATCATCGCTCGGTCTACCTGGCCGAACGGCTAGGCCAGGCATTGAGAGAACCGCTGAAGAACCTGCAGGTCCGTCATCGGGACCTCGCCTAGGAATACCTGCACCATGCCCGCCCGCGAAGTCACCATCATCAACAAACTCGGCCTGCACGCGCGCGCTGCCGCCAAGTTCGTCGCCGTTGCCAATCGCTACCCCTGCAAGATTCGCGTTGGCCGCTGTCCGGCCACGCTGGTCGACGGCAAGAGCATCATGGCGGTCATGATGCTCGCCGCCAGCAAAGGCACCACCGTGCACCTGGACACCGAAGGTGAACAAGAAGAGGACGCACTGAACGCGCTGACCGCGCTGATCGACGACTATTTCGAAGAAGGCGAGTAGACACCTTGCCACGGCGGCGCGAATCGTTGCCGACCGCGCCGCGCCTGCCTTACTTGCCAGCGACCATCATTCGCTCGATCAACACCGAGCCGGTCCGCACGTTGCCGCGCGTTTCCACATCGCAACCGACCGCCACGATCTGGCGGAACATGTCGCGCAGATTTCCGGCAATCGTTACTTCCTGTACCGGGAACTGGATCTCGCCATTCTCGACCCAGTAGCCGCCGGCGCCGCGAGAATAGTCGCCGGTCACCAGATTCAGGCCCTGTCCCATCAGCTCCGTCACCAGCAGGCCTCGGCCCATGCGCCGGATCAACGCCGCCTGATCCTCGTCCCCATGGCTGACGAACAGGTTGTGCACACCCCCGGCGTTGGCCGTACTGGGCATACCGAGCTTGCGTCCGGAATAGGTCGAAAGCACATAGGACAGCAGGCGGCCGTTCTCCACGAACGGCTTGGCATAGGTCGCCAGGCCATCGCCATCGTAGCCGGCACTACCGAGGGCTCGCGGGATGTGCGGACGCTCATCAAGGCTCAGCCACTCGGGAAACAGCGCCTGTCCCAGGGCATCCTCGAGATAAGAGGCTTTGCGGTAGAGATTTCCGCCGGAAATCGCTGCAATGAAGTGGCCAAACAGACCGGTCGCCAGCTCGGGAGCGAAAAGTACCGGCACTTCGCAGGTAGGAACCGCGCGCGCGCCTAGACGTCGCACGGCACGCTCGGCTGCGCGCCGGCCGATGGTCTGCGGGTCGAGCAGCGCCTCGCCGATGCGGTTGACGTCGTAGAAATAGTCACGCTGCATCTGCCCTTCGCTCTCGGCGATCATCACGCAACTCAGGCTGTGACGGCTGCTGCAATAGCCCCCGATGAAGCCGTTGCTGTTGCCATAGGCGCGGCAGCCCTGATGGGTATTAAGCGTAGTGCCGTCTGCGTTGCGGATACGCTGATCGAAGGCGAACGCGGCGTCTTCACAGCTGAGCGCCTGCTCGATGGCCTGTTCGGGGGTGACCGCCCACGGATGGTAAAGATCGAGATCGGGAAGCTCGCGCGCCATCAGCGTAGCGTCAGCGAGGCCAGCAAATTCGTCCTCCGAGGCATGCCTGGCGATGGCCAGCGCGGCGGCTACGGTTTCACGGATGGCGTCGTCACCACTGCCGGTGGTGCTCGCAGTGCCTTTGCTCTGGCCGACATAGAGCGTGATGCCGAAGCCTTGGTCGCGATTGAACTCGACCGTCTCCACCTCGCGCTGCCGCACTGTGGTCGACAGCCCCTGCTCCATGGAGACCGAAACCTCGCTGGCGCTGGCGCCCTGCCGACGCGCTTCCTCGATAATGCGCTCGACCTTCTCGCGCAAACCGGGCAGCGCGTGCGGGCCGATGCCCTCTACTTCACTCATAAGCACTCCCAAACCACTGCAATCGAATCAAGTTGCAACCTGGCGCCGCTCCTCTGAAGCCTGCTGCCAGGGCTGCTGTTATCATGGCGGCATTTCCTAGTGGACCATCCCCATGTCTGAACACTCCGACGCCGACGATTTCGACGAAAAAAGCAAGTCCCAGGTCAAACGCGAGCTGCTTGCCCTGCAGGAGCTTGGCGAGCGGCTAACTACCCTCAAGCCCGACCTCATCGCTCGCCTGCCGCTGAGCGACGCGTTGCAGAAGGCGCTGGCCGACGCGCCGAAACACAAGGCGCATATCGCGCGCAAACGGCACATCCAGTACATCGGTAAGCTGATGCGCGACCAGGATGTCGATGCCATTCTCGCGCTGGTCGATCAACTGGACGCCTCGACGCGCCAATACAACGAGCGCTTCCATGCGCTGGAGCGCTGGCGCGACCGTCTGATCGGCGGTGACGACGCCACCCTGGAAGCGTTCGTAACCGAATACCCCGAGACCGACCGCCAGCATCTGCGCGGGCTGATCCGCCACGCCCAGCACGAGGCGGCGCGCGACAAGCCGCCGGCCGCCAGCCGCAAGATATTCAAGTACATCCGCGAACTGGACGAAGCCAAACGCGGCTTGCGCTGACGGCAATCTCAACCCGTACCTCAACCTCTACCCTTGAAGCTCGCGGCTGGCACTCGCCGCGGCTTCACGCACCCGTTCCGCCTACGGTTATCTCGTCGATCTTCAGGGTCGGCTGGCCGACGCCCACCGGCACCGACTGCCCATCCTTGCCACAGGTGCCGACACCGCTATCGAGCGCCAGGTCGTTACCGACCATCGACACCCGGTTCATCACCTCGGGGCCATTGCCTATCAGCGTCGCGCCCTTCACCGGCGCGGTGATCTTGCCGTCCTCGATCAGATAGGCCTCACTGGTGGAGAAGACGAACTTGCCGCTGGTGATGTCGACCTGACCGCCGCCGAGGCTGGCGCAGTAGATGCCCTTCTTCACCGAGCGAATGATTTCCTGCGGATCGCTTTCGCCGGCCAGCATGTAGGTGTTGGTCATGCGCGGCATCGGTAGATGCGCGTAAGACTCGCGGCGGCCGTTACCGGTCGGCGCGACGCCCATAAGGCGGGCGTTTAACTTGTCCTGGATATAACCCTTGAGAATGCCGTTCTCGATCAGCGTGGTGCATTGGGTCGGCGTGCCTTCGTCATCGACGCTGAGCGAACCTCGGCGATCCGCCAGGGTACCGTCATCGACGATGGTGCATAGGCTCGACGCCACCTTCTGCCCGATCCGGCCACTGTAGGCCGAGCTGCCCTTGCGATTGAAATCACCCTCCAAGCCATGGCCGACGGCCTCGTGCAACAGCACGCCGGACCAGCCAGGCCCAAGCACGACCGGCAAGGAACCGGCCGGTGCCGGCACCGCTTCGAGGTTAACCAGCGCCTGACGCAATGCCTCGCGGGCGTAGCCCATGGCGCGATCCTCGCTGAGGAAGTACTGGTAGCCGGTACGCCCGCCGCCACCCTGGCCACCGCGCTCGCGGCGGCCGTTCTGCTCGACGATCACGCTGACGTTGAAACGCACCAGAGGGCGGATATCGGCCGCCATACCACCGTCCATTCCGGCCACCAGGATATGCTCCCAGACGCCCGCCAGGCTTACGGTCACCTGCTTGATGCGAGGGTCCAGCGCCCTGGTCGCGACGTCGATGCGCTTAAGCAGCTCGACCTTCTCGGCACGGCCGAGCCCGTCGAGCGGATTGTCCTGCGCGTACAACGGCGCGAATGCCGCCCTGGACAGCACCTTGACCTGGCCTTGCTGGCCGCTGCGCGCGATGGAGCGTGCAGCCTGAGCCGCCTGACGCAATGCATCGGCAGTGATCGCGTTGCTGTAGGCGAAACCGGTTTTCTCGCCGGACAGTGCGCGCACGCCGACGCCCTGCTCCAGGTGGAAGCCGCCCTCCTTGACGATGCCATCCTCGAGCACCCAGGACTCGGAAACCTGATCCTGAAAGTACAGGTCCGCCGCATCCACGCCGGGCCCGGCGAGTTCACCGAGCAAGCCTGGCAGGTCATCGATACCCAGGCCGCCAGGTGTCAGCAGTCGCTCGGTGACAGGTAACAGCAGTTCACTCATATTCACTCCAAACGGTCCGTGGCCAGGCACGGTACGGAAAATCGGCGGTGGCGCTGCAGCGGCATTCGCTGGCGGATGGCAGCCTGTTCGGACACATCCCGAGCGGCAACCAAAGCCGCCTCGCCAGTCGCCTGCTCGCACAGCAGACGGCCCCATGGGTCCACGATAGACGAATGCCCATGGGTGAGGCGACCACCAGGATGCTCTCCACCCTGTGCGGCAGCCAGGATATAGCACTGAGTCTCGATGGCACGGGCACGAATCAACGTCGCCCAGTGCGCTTCACCGGTCACCGTGGTGAACGCCGACGGCACGCTGATCAACTCGGCACCTGCCGCCCTCAGCGCACCATACAGCTCGGCGAAACGCAGGTCATAACACACGCTCAGCCCCAAGCGTCCAACCGGTGTGTCGGCGATCA
Organism: Stutzerimonas kunmingensis; assembly: GCF_032106285.1. Taxonomy (GTDB): domain Bacteria; phylum Pseudomonadota; class Gammaproteobacteria; order Pseudomonadales; family Pseudomonadaceae; genus Stutzerimonas; species Stutzerimonas kunmingensis_B. The sequence continues at coordinate 158,718 of NZ_DAMCPO010000005.1, read as the reverse complement.
CCAGCCGTTGCCCCGCCGCATAGTCGTCCGATTCACGGTAGTGACCACGGTTGTCAGCGACATCCGCATCGAACAGATGCAGCTTGTCGTAGCGCGCCACCCGCTGCCCCTGATCATCGAACAGCAGCGAGCAGGCATTCGGCTTGCCCTGCGGGTCGTCGTCGGGCGGTAACGGCAAGGTGCCGGCCACGATCCACAACCTGAGGTCACGGGCGACCTGTTTCAACCAGGGCAGGATCGACCCGTCGCCAGCGGCTTCGGCGCGACCCAGTTGCGGCAGATCGCTGCGGCCCATTGCGGCGAAGTTCTCCGGTAGCACCGCCAGCCGCGCGCCCGCTTCGGCCGCCTGCTCGAGCAGCTCGCGCGCGCGGGCCAGATTGAGCGTTACATCCGCCTGGCTGGCCATCTGAATCACGGCTAAGGACATGCTATCCCCGATGCTGAAAGACCCGGCTCGATGCGGATCAGTTGGGCTTTTCGAATGGTTTGTCGAAGCTGATCTTAGGCGCCTGCCAAGGCCCCTTGACGTCGTACTGTACGCTGGCGAAACGCGCCACGCGGTCGCCGAGCAGCTTGTCCACCACGAACAGCGCCCCGCCGATCGCCGGTGCGCCGACAATCAGCGCCGCCAGCGGCAGGTTGTTGCTGATCGGCAAGGTAACCAGCAACTTGGCGTCGATCTCGTCACGCGCCATATCCAGCCTGCCATCCAGCTCGAGGTTGGTCGACGGACCGCTGACAGTGATGGGCTCGCGGGTATTGAACACACCCTCCTTGGCCAGCAACCGCCCATCCAGCCGGTCGTAACTGAGCCCCTTGCTGAACAGATCGGAGAAGTCCAGCCGCAGGCGGCGCCCTATTGAATTGAAGTTGAGCACGCCGAACACGCGCAGCGCCTGGGCGCTGCCGTCGATCTCGACAAACTGCCCCTTGCGCAGCCGAGGTCGCATGCTGCCGGAATAGCGCGCCATGGCGAACCAAGCCGGCGAACCAGGCCACTGCCCATCCACATCCAGGCGAAAACTGTCACTGGTCACCGAAGGCGCAAAGCCCCACGCAAGCAATACGTCAGCGAGATTGCGCCCTTCGAGGCGGCCCTTGTACCAGGTCTGCGCACTGCCCCAGCCGCCGTTCCCGGTAATCTTCAGGCCCTTGAGGTCGAGAGCGATATCGCGGAACTCGGTCCCGCCGCTGACCGGGCGCAGCTTCAACGCCCAGGCGCCGAGCACATTGTCGCCCAGGGAAACCCGTTCGATCGCGACATCCATTGCCGGCAGGCTTTGCGGGTCGACATCAGCCAGCGGATCGGGTCGCTCCTTGACCGCCTCGTCGGATTGCGCGGCAGCCGGCAGACGCAGGCGCTGGAGATCGGCAACGATGATGCCGCCCTCGGCATCTGGCAGGCGAACCGAGCCGCTGATGATCGAACTGCGAAGGCCAAGGTCCCAGGCTTCCCTCATTCGCCGCAGGTCCAGCCCAAGATTGTCGATTCGGGTGCCAAAACCTTCGAAACGATCGATATCGACCTGCGCCCGGCGCAGCAGCGAGCCGGGCGTCTGCTGCGCTTGTGCCTTGCCGTGCTGTTCGAGCACCGCCTGCCAGGCTTTCAAGTCGAGCTGCGGCAGGCGTCCCCTGACATAAAGCCCGGCACTGGCCGGAAGATTGGCCGCCCCAGGCCCGAGACGCAGCTCGCCGCGCCCCTGCGCCCAGGCACCCGGCGGCGCAGCGAACGTCAGTGCGGCGAGAGACCCGTGCCGGACACCGTAGCGACGCTCGGCCCCTTGCAGGGACATCCGCAACGAGGTGTCACGGCGCTCGCGTGCAGGCTTGCCGAACGGCGCTGGCAGATCGATGCGCAGCCCCTGTAGCGAAGAGTCGATCTGCAACTGACTGTCCTCACCTGCCAGATCCAGTCGCAACTGATAGGGCAACTCACCGCTGGCGGGCAGCGACTGCCCGATAGCGAGCCACTCAGCCAGACGCTTCAACCCCACGGCGCCCTGTGCCTCCACGCGAGAGGCTGGCTTGCCAGGCGCTCCTGTCGCTACCGCCTTGCCCTTGACCGGAGCGCCGAACAGGCGCGCCTGGATGGCCTCTGCACTCAAGCCTCGCGCGGTGTCGTAGCGGAAACTGCCGCTGAGTTGCTCGAAGGCAAGCTCCGGCTCGGGAATCTTCAGTTTCGCATCGTCGCTGGCGAAATCCACGATGACCCGCGGCGTGCCCTTGCCCAGCGGGATCTGCAGATCGAGCGCGCCGCTGAGCGCACCCTGCCCCTGCCAGCCAGCGAAGATCTCGCCGGTTCCGATCGGCGCCTCCTGAAGCAGCTTCAAGGCGTCCGCCAGGCTGCTGGCGACCTGCCCCTTCACGGCCAACTGCGGCACGTTGCCGGCGCCGACGCGAGGAATGTCCGCTGTCGCATCACGCACGTGACTGTCGAGAATCCGCCCTTCCGCGAGCCGGACGCGAACCCCGCTGTCTTCGATCAGCACCTCGCCACGGCCCTGCTGCAGCACGGGCCAGCCGGGCTGAAACGCCAGCTCGGCATCGCGCACCTTGAAGTACAGGCTCAGGCTGCGCGCGCTGTCGGAAGCTCCCTTGCTCAATGCGCCCTGGTACTGGAAATAACCTTGCTCGACCGTACCGCTGCGAATCGCTTCCTTGAGCCAGCTGACCAGCGCCGGGCTTAACGCCAGTGAGCGTGTCGGCAAGTATTTTTCGGTAAAGCGCGCGTCGCCTTCGCTCAAGCCAACCCGCAGGTCCATGTAGTCCTCTGCCGCGGGATCCCTGGTCAGGCGGATCAGGAAGTCACCGGCGATCTTGCCTTCCTCGCCGTCGATACGCAGATAGGGCGCAGCCAGCGTGAAGGCCTGCTCGTCCAGCGCCCAGGTCAGACGCCCGCCGGCGTGTCGGTAGCGCCAGGGCTCGGGGTACAGCGGCGCAAGTTGCAGGCTGAAGTCGTCGCTGTCCAGGCGCAGTTCTCCGCCGCCCATATCACCGCGAATGCTGCCACTCGCGTTGCCCACCGCCGGTATCCAGTTGTGTGCGGCGAAACTGATACGGTCCAGATTGGCAGCGAATTGCAGCCGCTGCGGCGACTCCATCTGGGGGCGGTAGTCGAGCTGCAGGTTGCGCAATGTTCCATTGGGCTGCAGCGCCGTCAGCGTCTCGGCTGCGGCCGGTGGTAGCGGCGCCAGTGCACGGACGAGTGTGGCGATCGGCGCGATACCCAACCGATCAGCCTGCAGCTGCCAATGCTGCTGAGTCTGATCCTGCTGAACCTGGATTCGCGCATCGCCCCAGCGCTCGCCTTCGAGATCGAACGCCAGCCGGTCCAGCAGCAGCCGGTAGCCCTGCTCGTTGCGATCGATATAAGCCTCGCCCCCAAGGTCCTCGAGCTGAACAGGCTCACGATCGGCAAAGGACGTGATCAGTTGCGGCGCGTTAATCCGTAGAACAGCACGCTCCAGCGCCTTTTCGCGCCAGGTTGCCCACAGCTCACCTCCCATCTTCAACGTCTGCAGATGCCAGTCGGCAGTCAGTCGGCGCGGCAACCAGGCGGTCCAGTCGCTTTGTGGCAGGCTGAGATAAACCTGCGCCTCGGCGTGCTGCCAGCGCTGCGGCTGCACCCGCCCCTCAATGCGCAAGGCCAGGGGCTGGCCATCCGGCAGGATGCTGCGCCCGTCCAACCGGAGCCGCTCACCGTCGACGAGCAGGCCCAGATCGGTGTAGCTCAGGGTCAGCGGCGGCTCTCCGAATGGCTCCAGCGTGATCTGGCTGTTGCGCAGCGCCAGCCCACGCACCCGCTGCAACGACTCGAGAATCTTCTGCGGTTCGGGCGGTTTCTGCTCGGTACGGGCCGGCAAGCCCTCCACTCGCCACTTGCCCTCGGCATCTTCAGCGACAGACAGCTGCACGCCGCTAAACTCCAGCCGGCTCAGCCGCCACGCTCGCGCCCAGAGGCTGGCCGCCAGGTCTGGGACGATGGCAATACGGTCCAGGCGCATCGCGCTGTCACCCTCGCCGAGCAATACATCATGCGCCAGCAAACGGGGAGCGAAGCCCTCCCAGCGGCCTTCGAGCCTGCCCAGCGCGATTGGCATGCCCAGCGCCGCCTGCGCCTTCTCCTGCACCTCGGCCCGGTACTCGGCGATTACAGGCACCAGCTGCCGCCCCAGGCTCACGTAGAGCGCGGCCAGAATCAGCCCGAATGCGATTACCCAGAACAGCTGGCGCGACAGTGTCACGAGGAAGGCAGCGAGGCGGTTCATCTGGATGCGCTCCGGTCATCCTGGCCCTTGCGGCCCGGTCTACCATTGTTCAGAGCAACACCACGTCGTACTGTTCCTGGGAGTACATGCTTTCCACCTGGAACTTGATCGAGCGACCGATAAAGGCCTCCAGGTCGGCGACATTGCCCGACTCCTCGTCGAGCAGACGATCGATCACCTTCTGATTGGCCAGCACCCGGTAGCCTTCCGCCTGGTAGGCCCGCGCCTCACGCAGGATCTCGCGGAATATCTCGTAGCAGACGGTCTCCGGCGTCTTCAGCTTGCCGCGTCCCTGACAGCACATGCAGGGTTCGCACAGCACCTGTTCGAGGCTTTCGCGGGTGCGCTTGCGGGTCATCTGCACCAGGCCGAGTTCGGTGATGCCGATGATGTTGGTCTTGGCGTGATCGCGCTCGAGCTGCTTCTCCAGCGTGCGCAGGACCTGGCGACGATGCTCCTCGTCCTCCATGTCGATGAAGTCGATGATGATGATGCCGCCCAGATTGCGCAGCCTGAGCTGGCGGGCAATGGCAGTGGCCGACTCGAGATTGGTCTTGAAAATGGTTTCTTCCAGCGTGCGATGACCGACGAATGCACCGGTGTTGACGTCGATGGTGGTCATCGCCTCGGCCGGATCGATGATCAGGTAACCGCCGGACTTGAGCATGACCTTGCGCTCCAGCGCCTTCTGGATCTCGTCCTCGACGCCATAGAGATCGAAGATCGGCCGCTCGCCCGGATAGTGTTCGAGGCGGTCGCCCAGCTCGGGCATGAGCTCGCCGACGAACTGGGTGACCTTCTGGAAATTCTCCCGCGAATCGATACGGATCTTCTCGATCCGCGGATTGACCAGATCACGCAGGGTCCGCATGGCCAGAGAGAGGTCTTCGTAGATTACCGTGGGCGCTTCGACGGTCTTGATCTGACTGGCGATCTGCTCCCACAGACGGCGCAGATAGCGGATATCCATGAGTATCTCGTCGCTGCCGGCCCCTTCAGCCGCGGTACGCAGGATGAAGCCACCGGCTTCCTGGATGCCCTCTGCCTCAACGCATTCGGCAACGACCTGCTTGAGCCGCTCGCGCTCGGCTTCATCTTCGATACGCAGGGAAATGCCGACATGGCTGGTGCGCGGCATGTACACCAGGTAGCGCGATGGGATCGACAGCTGCGTGGTCAGGCGCGCGCCCTTGGTGCCAATGGGGTCCTTGGTGACCTGCACCACCAGACTCTGGCCTTCGTGAACCAGGGCGTTGATCGGCTCGACCGCATTACCCTCGCGGGCGGAAATCTCGGAAGCATGGATGAACGCGGCGCGATCCAGCCCTATGTCGACGAACGCCGCCTGCATACCCGGCAGGACGCGCACCACCTTGCCTTTGTAGATGTTGCCGACGATGCCACGGCGCTGGGTGCGCTCGACATGCACCTCCTGCAGGACACCGTTCTCCACCACCGCCACCCGCGACTCCATGGGGGTGATGTTCATCAGGATTTCTTCGCTCATTGTTGTTCTCGGCGGTGGCTTGATGTGCAGCGCTAGCTGGTGGTTGAGTCGATTCTAACCGGCCTGTGCGCCGAAGCCACAGGCTCTAGCTTGAGCCTTTGGTCCAACGTGGAAATCCGAAGGCGTCGATCAGCTGCGCCGTTTCACATAACGGCAGGCCAACCACCGCCGAATAGCTGCCGTGCAACTGGCTGACGAACACCGCGCCCCAGCCCTGGATGGCGTAACCGCCCGCCTTGTCCGCCGGCTCTCCGCTATCCCAATAGCGTTCGGCTTCGGCTTCGTCGATGGTACGGAAGGTCACCTCGCTGATGACCACACGCACCTCGCAGGCACTTCGACTGGCCAGCGCGACGGCGGTCATGACCCGGTGCGTACGCCCGGATAACGCCGCCAGCATGGCGAGCCCGTCGGCACGGTCGGCAGGCTTGCCGAGAATATGCTGATCGAGCACCACGCTGGTGTCGGCACCCAGCACGCAGCCGTCGCGATCCCCCAGACTGACGAGCCCGGCGAGCGCCTTGTCGCGCGCAACGCGCTCGACATACGCCTCGGGCGACTCGGTTGGCGAGGGCGTTTCATCGACGGACACGCTGACGAGAGAAAACGGCACGCCGATCTGCGCGAGCAATTCGCGGCGGCGGGGTGATGCCGAGGCAAGAAACAGAGCGCCCATGGCAGTTCCTCAGACGGTAAAGCGACAGCGTCGCATATCCGGGGTACGTCGAGGAAGGCGCAGAGGACCGGCGTAAGGACTACGCCGGGCATGGATCAGAACTTGAAGTTGACCACCTGATCACCCTTGAGCGACAGCGTGCGCTTCTGGGTAATCCCACCGGAGGTGACCTGAATGTCATAGACACCGCTGTCGAGCACCAGCGAAACCGGCGTGGCGCCATGCTCCTGGTCGTTGATGCGGACCCGATCGTCGTACTTGTTGCTACGCACGATCAGCGAGTGGGTCTTGCTGTCGCATTGCTCGTAGGGCACATCGAGGATCGCGCACGGCATCATCTTCTTCGCCGTGATGGTCGCCTCGACGTTCATCTGCGCGTTGACGGTGCCGTCCAGGCTCATGCTTGCCTGGGCGAAATCGGTACGTGTGCGGTAACGGTACCAGGCGGTATCCAGGTCGACATGGGCAACCTGCTCGCGGATATCCTCGGCCAGCACACGCTGGTAGTTTTCCAGCACCCATTGCGACATCTGACCATCGTTGCGGTGCTCGGCCAGGCAGGCCGCGAGGCTCTTGCTGGCGGAACAGCGGAACGAAACCGACTGCTCGAAGCGAATGGTCTTGTCCAGCTTGCGGGCAATGGCCTGAATCTTCTTGCTGTTGCGCTCGCGAACCTCGGCCGCCAGCTGGGTCTTGAGACGATCGACGTCACGCGCGGCAAGCGAGAACTTCAGGTGCTGGCTGCCGAGATCCTTCTCCAGAGCTTCGACGCGTTCGCCAATGGCTTTCTCGGCTTCGGCACTACGTTTGTGCTCGTCCAGCAGCTCATCGAGACGCTTGCGCTCGGCGCTCTGACCGAGGAAGTCGTCGACCTCCAGGCGAATCAGCTTCTTGCTGTTGGCCAGCTGCAATCGCACGGCAGCGAGCTCGCTCTTCTCGGCTCGCAGCGCATCTTCAAGCTTCTGCTTTTCAAGGAGAATGGCGTCGAGCTCTGCAATCTTGCCGGCCAGCTGCTCGGCGCGAGGCGAATCGGCAGCGGACTCAGAGGGAGCGGTAACGGTGGAGAGCGTATCTGGGGCCGACAGCTTGGCCAACTGAGGGGCCTGCGGGGCGCTATCGGCCTGAGAGTAACCAGTGCTCATGACCAGCGTCATCAGCAGCGACCCTACCGCGCCGGCAGCCAGCACCGCACGGGCGCCACGAGAGCCTTGCGGCCTGGAAAAAATCGAACTGCCAGCTTCCATACTCATCGCCCGTGCTGTTGTGCTTATCGTCTTCTGAAGCAGAAACCAGTAATGGCGGAACGCCATAGCGGCAGCATGATTTCAGAATTGCTTTGGAGCAGCAAGGCGTAAGCCGTGCCCGGCGGCACAAACCCATACAAAAGATCAGATTTTTTCAGCGCAGAGTACGACGGACGAAATCGACCGGGCGTTGGTCAATACACCGCAAATCGCTGACGCAGCCCCTGCAACGCGACATAAACCCAAGGCCAGAGCAATGCGCTGACCGGCACAGGCGCCAGGAACAGCAGCGTCGGCGGCCGGTTGCCGGTCAGCGTATTGAGCCAGAGCTGCACCAACTGGGCGAGGCCGAGCACAACCAGCAGCACCATGCTCTGCTGCCAGAGCGGAAACATGCGCAGGCGCTGCTGCAGACTCAGCACCAGGAACGCGATCAGGATCAGCGGCAAGGCGCTCTGGCCGAACAGCGTGCCGGCCAGCACATCCTGTGCGAGCCCGAAACAGAACGCGGCGCCCAGCCCACCGCGATGCGGCAGAACCAACGACCAGAAGGCGATGACCAGTCCCAGCCACAACGGTCGCGCGATCTCCGCGCTGCCGGGCATGGGCGCGACGCTCAGCAGCAGCGCGAGCGTCAGACTGAACCAGATGACCCATCCATTATTCGGCCGCCCGCTGATCATTGCGCCTCCTCCGATACCGTTGTCGACGACGAAGCGGCGGGCGCCTGCTCGGAATCGCTCGTTTCAGCCCCCGCCTCAGCAGCGGGTGCAGGTGCGGCTGCCTCCGCGCCTTCGGCAGCGGCTTTCTGATCGGCATCGGCCTGGGCCTCGGCAGCGTCGGCGGCCCGCTCTTCCGGCGTCCGCGAATCGCTGAAGACCAGCATCAGATAGCGGCTGCGATTGAGCATGGCGGTCGGCACCGCACGTACGATGGCGAACGGCTGGCCGGAGCCGTGCACCACCTCGGTCACCTGCGCCACCGGATAGCCGCTAGGGAATCGCTGACCGAGCCCGGAACTGACCAGCAAATCTCCTGCTTTGACATCAGCCGTTTCGGCCACATGGCGCAGCTCGAGATAGTCCGGATTGCCGGTGCCCACGGCGATCGCACGCAGTCCGTTGCGGTTGACCTGCACCGGAATGCTATGGGTGACATCGGTCAGCAGCAGCACGCGCGCGGCATACGGCAGCACCTCGACGACCTGCCCCATCAGGCCGCTGGCATCGAGCACCGGCTGCCCCATGAAGACGCCGTCCTTCTCGCCCTTGTCGATCAGGATGCGATGGGTGAACGGGTTTGGGTCCAGTCCGATCAGTTCGGCGACGATGACCTTGTCATCCACCAGCGCCGCCGAGTTGAGCAACTCGCGCAGGCGCACGTTCTGCTCGGTGAGCATCGCCAGCTTCTGCAGGCGCCGCTGCATCAGCAGCGCCTCGGCCTTGAGCTTCTCGTTCTCGGCCATCAGGCTGCTGCTACTGGCGATCTGCTCGGTCGCACCTCTCCAGATCCGCACCGGCATGTCGGCGACCCAGTAGAACGGCGTCAGTACCAGCCCCATCTGGCTGCGTACCGTCTTCAGCGCGTCGAAGCGTGCATCCACCACCATCAGCACGACACAAAGCACGACGAACACCAGCAGGCGCACACCGAGCAAAGGTCCCTTGGCAAATAGCGGCTTGATTGCAACTACCTCACGAGTAAAAGCTTGAGACTAAACGCGACAAGCCGAAAGCCGGTGCGACCGGATCTTTCGGCTTGTCATGAGCACAGCGGCGCAGGCTCACTCCGTGGACAGCAGGTCCATGGCGTGACGATCCATCATCTCCAGCGCGCGACCACCGCCACGGGCGACGCAGGTCAGCGGCTCCTCGGCGACGATCACCGGCAGACCGGTCTCCTGGGCGAGCAGCTTGTCCAGATCACGCAGCAGCGCGCCGCCGCCAGTCAGTACCAAGCCGCGCTCGGCGATGTCGGAGGCCAGCTCCGGCGGAGATTGCTCCAGCGCGCTCTTGACCGCTTGAACGATGGTCGCCAGCGATTCCTGCAGGGCTTCGAGCACTTCGTTGGAATTCAGGGTGAAGCTGCGCGGCACGCCTTCGGCCAGGTTGCGGCCACGGACGTCCACTTCGCGGACCTCGCCGCCCGGGAAGGCGGTACCGATTTCCTGCTTGATGCGCTCGGCAGTGGATTCGCCGATCAGGCTGCCGTAGTTGCGACGCACGTAGGTCACGATGGATTCGTCGAAACGATCACCGCCGACTCGCACGGATTCGGCGTAGACCACGCCGTTGAGGGAGATCAGCGCGATCTCGGTGGTACCTCCACCGATGTCCACGACCATGGAGCCGCGGGCCTCGTCCACCGGCAGACCGGCACCGATCGCAGCGGCCATCGGTTCCTCGATCAGGAACACTTCGCGAGCACCGGCGCCGAGTGCGGACTCACGAATGGCACGACGCTCGACCTGGGTCGACTTGCAGGGCACGCAGATCAGCACGCGCGGGCTGGGCTGCAGGAAGCTGTTCTCGTGCACCTTGTTGATGAAGTACTGCAGCATCTTCTCGCAGACGCTGAAGTCGGCGATCACACCGTCCTTCATCGGACGGATCGCGTTGATGTTGCCCGGGGTACGGCCCAGCATGCGCTTGGCCTCGGTGCCGACGGCGACAACGCTCTTCTGGTTGCCGTGGCTACGAATGGCGACTACAGAGGGTTCGTCGAGAACAATGCCGCGATCGCGCACATAAATAAGGGTATTGGCAGTGCCCAGGTCGATCGACAGATCACTGGAAAACATGCCACGCAGTTTCTTGAACATGGGAAAAGGGCCCTGGGGCAAACGCGTGGGGAAAAAAGTGCCGCAAACTCTAACAATGGTGCGAAGTTAGGGCAAGGCGAGAGTCCGCCCGCGTGGCGCCAGAAATGAGGCATTGCGTGCCAGGTCGCATGACGGTGGTCGCCACTCATCCTAAGGCCGCGCACCGCGTCCACGCTACCGATAACCGCCTCGGGCATGTAAGATTGACGGCTTTTCCGGGCCAGAAAGCCCATTGCCGCGGCTCGTCCCGTGCTGCCATGCACCCCGTCCAGTCGACGGAAGGTGCAGTCCCGATTCGCTTTCCGCTGGAGATACCCGATGGCGCTTGAACGCACCGAGGTGGAGAAGATCGCTCATCTGGCCCGCCTGGGCCTGTCTGAAGCCGACCTGCCCCGCACCACCGAGACCCTCAACAATATCCTCGGCCTGATCGACCGCATGCAGGCGGTCGACACCACTGGTATCGAGCCGCTGGCCCACCCGCTGGAAACCACCCAGCGCCTGCGTGCCGATGCAGTCACCGAGAGCAACCAGCGTGATGCCTACCAGGCCATCGCACCCGCCGTGGAAGAAGGCCTCTATCTGGTTCCGCGAGTGATCGAGTGATGATGAAGGATTCCGACATGCACAACCTGACGCTTGCCGAGATCGCCCGCAACCTCGCCGAGAAGCACTTCTCCGCCGAGGAACTGACGCGCACCCTGCTGGCCCGCATCGAGCAGCTCGACCCGCAGCTCAACGCGTTTATCAGCGTGACCGACGAGCTTGCCCTCGCACAGGCCAAGGCCGCCGACGCGCGTCGCGCCGCCGGCGAGAACGGCGCCCTGCTCGGCGCACCGATCGGCCACAAGGACCTGTTCTGCACCCAGGGCATCCGCACCAGCTGCGGCTCGAAGATTCTCGACAACTTCAATGCGCCCTACGATGCCACCGTGGTGGAACGGCTCGCAGCTGCCGGCACGGTTACCCTCGGCAAGCTGAACATGGACGAATTCGCCATGGGCTCGGCCAACGAGTCGAGCTATTACGGCGCGGTGAAGAACCCCTGGGACCTGACCCGAGTACCGGGCGGCTCCTCCGGCGGTTCCGCCGCGGCCATCGCCGCACGACTGTTGCCTGCCGCGACCGGCACCGACACCGGCGGTTCGATCCGCCAGCCGGCTGCGCTGACCAACCTCACTGGCCTCAAGCCGACCTACGGCCGGGTATCGCGCTGGGGCATGGTCGCCTACGCATCGAGTCTCGATCAGGGCGGCCCGATGGCACGCACGGCCGAAGACTGCGCGCTGCTGCTGTCGGCAATGGCCGGTTTCGACGCCAAGGACTCCACCAGCGTCGACCAGCCGCTGGACGATTACCTCGCCGCGCTGAGCCAGCCGCTCGCCGGTCTGCGCATCGGCCTGCCGAAGGAGTACTTCGGCGCCGGCCTCGATCCGAAGATCGCTGACGCCGTCATGGCATCCGTCGAGGAACTGAAGAAGCTCGGCGCCACGGTCAAGGAAATCAGCCTGCCGAACATGCAGCATGCGATTCCTTCCTACTACGTGATCGCGCCAGCCGAGGCCTCTTCCAACCTCTCGCGTTTCGATGGCGTACGCTTCGGCTATCGCTGCGAAAACCCGGTCGACCTCACCGACCTCTACAAGCGCTCGCGCGCCGAAGGCTTCGGTGACGAGGTCAAGCGGCGCATCATGGTCGGCACCTACGCGCTGTCCGCCGGTTACTACGATGCCTACTACCTCAAGGCGCAGAAAATCCGCCGCCTGATCAAGCAGGACTTCGTCGCTGCCTTCGAGCAGGTCGACGTGATCCTCGGCCCGACCACGCCGAACCTGGCCTGGAAGCTGGGCGAGAAGAACGCCGATCCGGTTTCGGCCTATCTGGAAGACATCTACACCATCACCGCCAACCTGGCGGGCATTCCGGGCCTGTCGATGCCGGCCGGCTTCATTGATGGCTTGCCGGTGGGTGTGCAACTGCTGGCGCCGTACTTCCAGGAAGCGCGCCTGCTCAATGTGGCGCACCAGTATCAACAAGTCACCGATTGGCACATGCGCGCCCCGGCCGGATTCTGAGGAGATTGAAGATGCAATGGGAAACCGTGATCGGGCTGGAGATCCACGCACAGCTCGCGACCCAGTCGAAGATCTTTTCCGGCAGCGCCACCACCTTCGGCGCCGAGCCCAACACCCAGGCCAGCCTGGTCGACCTCGGCATGCCCGGCACCCTGCCGGTGCTCAATGCTGAAGCCGTGCGCATGGCCTGCAAGTTCGGCCTGGCGATCGATGCCGAGATCGCGCCGAAGAACGTCTTCGCGCGCAAGAACTACTTCTACCCCGACCTGCCCAAGGGCTACCAGACCAGCCAGATGGACCATCCCATCGTCGGCAAGGGCTATCTGGACATTACCCTGGAAGACGGCAGCACGCGGCGCATCGGCATCACCCGCGCGCACCTGGAAGAGGACGCCGGCAAGAGCCTGCACGAAGACTTCCACGGCATGAGCGGCATCGACCTCAACCGCGCCGGCACCCCGCTGCTGGAGATCGTCTCCGAGCCGGACATCCGTTCGGCCAAGGAAGCGGTCGCCTACGTCAAGGCGATGCATTCGCTGGTGCGCTACCTGGGCATCTGCGACGGCAATATGGCCGAAGGCTCGCTGCGCTGCGACTGCAACGTCTCGGTGCGGCCGAAAGGCCAGACCGAGTTCGGCACCCGCGCCGAAATCAAGAACGTCAACTCGTTCCGCTTTATCGAAAAAGCCATCAACCACGAAGTGCAGCGGCAGATCGAGCTGATCGAGGACGGCGGCAAGGTGGTGCAGGAAACCCGCCTGTACGACCCGAACAAGGACGAGACGCGCTCCATGCGCAGCAAGGAAGAAGCCAACGACTACCGCTACTTCCCCTGCCCCGACCTGCTACCGGTGGTGATCGAGCAGAGCTTCCTCGACGAAGTCCGCGCCAGCCTGCCGGAACTGCCGGTGCAGAAGCGCGAGCGCTTCGAGCGCGAGTTTGGCCTGTCCGCCTACGACGCCAGCGTGCTCTCTGCCAGCCGCGAACTGGCCGACTACTTCGAACAGGTCAACAGCACCTGCGGCGACGCCAAGCTGGCCGCCAACTGGGTGATGGGCGAGCTGTCCAGCCTGCTCAACAAGGAAGGCCTGGAGATCGAGCAGTCACCGGTTAGCGCCGAGCAGCTGGGCGGCATGATCCTGCGCATCAAGGACGACACCATCAGCGGCAAGATCGCCAAGATGGTCTTCGAGGCCATGGCCGCCGGCGAAGGCTCGGCTGACGAGATCATCGAGAAGAAGGGCCTCAAGCAGGTCACTGATTCCGGCGCCATCGAGTCGATGCTGGACGAAGTGCTGGCAGCGAATGCCGAGCAGGTCGAACAGTACCGCGCCAGCGACGAAGCCAAGCGTGGCAAGATGTTCGGCTTCTTCGTCGGCCAGGCGATGAAGGCTTCCAAGGGCAAGGCCAACCCTGGCCAGGTGAACCAACTGCTGAAGAAAAAACTCGAAGGCTAAGCTGAGCGATGGCCCTCCGCGGTTGCCCCTGCTGCAACCGCGGACATCGCTGCATCACCGCTCCCGGCATCGCCACAACGTCACGACACCTGCCGCGGGCCATCGCCGACTCAGCGATCGACCCAACGGAAGGATTGTTCATGCGCCTGACACGCTTCACCGCCCTATTGTTGCTGGCCTTGCTGGTCAGCGGCTGCGCAGATCGCCAGCCGGCTCAACCCGCCAAGGCACCACCGACCACGCAAGAGCGCTTCAGCCAGAGCGGCAAGGCCTCCTATTACGCGCGGATGCATCACGGCCAGCGCACCGCCAACGGCGAAACCCATGATCAGAACGCGCTGGTGGCCGCTCATCGCAGCCTGCCTTTCGGCACGCGGGTGCGGGTCACCAACGAGCAGAACGGCAAGCAGGTGGTGGTACGTATCAACGACCGCGGACCATTTCGCCGCGGCCGCATCATCGACCTTTCCCGCGCCGCGGCGGCACAACTGGACATGCTCAAGACCGGCGTGATCCGCGTGCGTATCGAAACCCTCCCATGAAGGAACAGGCACCTGCAGTGATGTCACAGAGCACAGACTGCGCTACCCCAGCCAAGGGAGCGCCCGCATGTCGCTGATTACCTTTGGCTACCTCATCAGCGGCCTGGTACTGCTCGTCGTCGGTGCCGAAGCGCTGGTACGCGGCGCGGCCAAACTGGCCAGCCGCTTCGGCATTCCGCCCCTGATCATCGGATTGACGGTGGTGGCCTTCGGCACCAGCGCCCCGGAAACAGCCGTCAGCGTGCAGGCGTCGCTGAATGGCAGCGGTGACATCGCAGTAGGCAACGTGATCGGCAGCAACATCGCGAACATCCTGCTGATTCTCGGCATTTCCGCACTGATCGCACCGCTGGTGGTATCCCGGCAACTGATCCGCCTCGATGTGCCAGTGATGATCGGCGCCGGCCTGCTCTGCTATGGACTGGCCTGGAACGGCAGCATCAGCCGACTGGACGGTACCCTGCTGCTCGTTACCCTGATTGGTTACACGCTGTTTCTGGTCCTCGCCAGCAAGCGGGACAAGCCGGGACCAGGCGTCGATGAATTCGACACCGAGTTCGGCCCGGACGCTGGCGACAAGCCTTATGCCTGGGTGCTCCAGCTGCTGCTGATCCTGCTCGGCCTGGGGCTGCTGGTGGGAGGCTCGAATCTGCTGATCGAAGGTGCCGTTGGCCTTGCGCGCGCGCTCGGTCTTTCCGAGCTGGTCATCGGCCTGACGGTGGTTGCGGTCGGCACCTCGATGCCGGAGCTGGCGACCTCGGTGCTGGCGGTCATCAAGGGGGAGCGCGACATTGCTGTCGGCAATGTGGTGGGCAGCTGCATCTTCAACCTGCTGCTGGTACTCGGCGCCGGCGCCGCGGTGGCCGCGGAAGGCCTGTCCATTTCCCCCAATGCGCAGTCCTTCGACTTCCCGGTAATGCTGGCCGTGTTCGTCGCCTGCCTGCCGATTTTCTTTTCCGGGTATTGCATCCGGCGCTGGGAAGGGCTGATGTTTTTCGCCTATTACCTGGCCTACACCCTGTATCTGGTGATGTTCGCCACCGGCCTGGGTGCCATCGAGCTGCTGCGCGACGCGATGCTCTGGTTCGCGTTCCCCTTGACGGCCGTCACGCTTTTGGTGATCTTCCTGCGCGCCTGGCAACACCAGCGCTGAAACACCCACTTTCTGGATTTTTTGCGGAGCGCCCCATCGTGACCCTGATGACCTTTGTCTACCTCATAGCCGGCCTGGTGCTGCTCGTTGCCGGCGCGGAGGTCCTGGTGCGAGGTGCAGCCAAACTCGCCGCCCAGTTCGGCATCTCCCCACTGGTCATTGGCCTCACCGTGGTCGCCTTCGGCACCAGCGCGCCGGAGACGGCCGTCAGCGTGCAGGCCGCACTCAATGGCAGCGGTGACATCGCGATCGGTAACGTCGTGGGCAGCAACATCGCCAACGTGCTGCTGATTCTCGGCATGACCGCACTGGTCGCACCACTGGTGGTATCGCGTCAACTGATCCGTCTGGACGTGCCGATCATGATCGGCGCCAGCCTCGTGACCTTCGGCCTAGCCTGGGACGGAGAACTCAGCCGTATCGACGGTGCACTGCTGTTCACCGCGGTGGTGGTCTACACGCTGTTCCTGATCATAAGCAGTCGCCGCGAAAAAGCTGCGGAAGTCGACGACGAGTTTGCCAAGGAGTTCGGCCTGGATGAGCCGGCCAAGCCGCATGCTGGGCTGATCAACGCTGGCCTGGTGATCGCAGGCCTGGTGTTGCTGGTGGTGGGCTCCAATTTCCTCGTCGAGGGCGCCGTGGCCCTGGCCCGGGCGCTCGGCCTATCGGAGTTGGTCATTGGCCTGACCGTGATCGCCATCGGCACCTCACTGCCAGAACTGGCCACCTCGATCATGGCGGCCTTTCGCGGCGAGCGCGATATCGCCGTCGGCAACATCGTTGGCAGCAACATCTTCAACCTGCTCTGCGTACTCGGCCTGGCCTCGCTGGTGTCGCCGCAGGCGATCGGTGTGTCTTCGAACGCGCTAGCCTTTGATTTCCCGGTGATGATCGCGGTAGCGGTAGCCTGCCTGCCGATTTTCTTCGCCGGCTACTGCATCAAGCGCTGGGAAGGCGCCCTGTTCGTCGCCTATTACGTGGCTTACACCCTGTACCTGGTGCTGACCAGTACCGGCCGCCCGTTCGCGGAAACCTTTGGCGACGCCATGCTGGGCTATGCACTGCCGCTGACCGCGATCACGCTGCTGGTCATCGCCGGCCGCGCCTGGAAAACCCAGCGCTGACAACAGGACGAACCACCGGCGGGCCTGGCTGGCCCGCCTTCACTCAGCCCTCACGGACCTGAGGCCGCGGCAACTCGAACACCTGGGCACTCTCCTCTTCGTCGCCCATGCGGTTGAGGGTCCCGTCGACCACCGCGCCGTTCTCCATGCTCAACTGGCGATAGCGGATGTTCCCGCGCACGCGGGCGTTGGAATGCAGTTCGAGCAGATGCTCGACCACCAAATCGCCGACGATGGTGCCGTCGATCAGCGCATCGTAACTGCTCACGTTGCCCTCGATTCTTCCCTCGGCACTCAGCGCCAGCAAGCTGTGTGTGCCCGGCTTGTGGCAGACATCGCCGCGCACTTCACCGCTGACCTTCAACCCTTCTTCGAAGGTCACGTCCCCGATCAGGGACAGGTTGCCGGAGATCAGGCTGGAAAACTGATCGATGGTGACGCGAGGTACCGACTTCTTCTTGTTGAACATCATCTACTCCAAAAAAGTTAACGGGCCTTCTTCTGCTGACGGAAGAACGCCAGATCGGTCTGCAGCCGCTCGACCTGCGCTGAGAGAGTGGCTATACGCCTTAGCAATTGCTCTTCGGTGGCCTGGATTTCCTGGCGCTTCAACCGACTCTGCCCAAGCGCGGCCCTGAGTGCCTGGCTGTCCTGCGTCAGCGCCTCGACCTGCCGTGCATGAGCCACCTGCTCGTGGTTGCGCAGGTACAGCAGCGCGCCGATCACACAGAGCAGCCCAAAGATCAGCCAACGTCCGCTGCGCGCGCTGCGCGCGGCTTGCAGTCGGTGCTCGGCGCGTAGCAACTCGCGCGTGGAAGGGCGTTTAGTCCTCAGCCAGGCCATCGCTGTCACGCTCCAGATCACCCAGGGCCAGGAACCGCTGCGGGTCGACGAAGCGCCCCTTGTGCAGCACCTCGAAATGCAGATGAGGACCAGTGGATCGGCCTGTCGAACCCACCGCGCCGATACGCTGTGCCGGCGTGACGACCTCACCCTGGCGAACATCCAGTCGCGACAGATGGGCATAGCGCGTGACCAGGCGATTGCCATGGTCGATCTCCACCAGTTTGCCGTAGGCACCTCGGTAGCCGGCGAAGCGCACCCGGCCTCCCGCCGCAGCGACCACGTCGGAGCCGCTGCGCAATGCGAAGTCCACCCCGGAATGGAACGCCAGTTTCTTGCGGAAGGGGTCGACGCGATTGCCGAATGCCGAGCCCAGCCGTGCCTCGCCCACCGGTCGCCGTGACGGAATCGCCATGAGCGCCGCGTTGCGCTCGGCCACTTGTTGCATCAGCCCGTCCAGCATCACCCGCATGCAGCGCGCAGAGGTCTCGCTGCGCTGCAGGTCGGCAAGGCTCAGCCGCTCGGCATCGATCAGCAGCTCCCCCGAACAGCCCCGAGGCGGCAACAGCGCACCGCCCTGCCCTGCGCTGTCCGTGCGTGCCGGCACCAGCACGGGCAACAGCGTCGGGTCCAGCGCCGACAGCTGGCCATGCAGAACACGCTGTTGATCCATCAGCTGCTGCAGGGCGAGCAGATCGGATTCGAGAGTTTTCAACCGGCCGACCACCTCGCCGACCCGGGCGATGGCAAAGCGGTCCTCATCCTCGACGGGTACATCACCCTGATGCGTGGCCAGGTTCGGCGTGCGCAGATCGCTGCCAAGCCAGACACCGCCGGCAAAGCTTCCCAGGCTCAGCACCAGCAACAGCGCAAAACCCGGAACCGCAAGGCGCCGCAGGTTCACCACGCGTATGTCGTCACGCGTCAGCGAGCGGCTCGAAGGTGCGAAAAATGCCATGAGAGATTCCCTAGAACACGGAGCGGCCGCCTCGCCAGGCAAGCCGTTGAACGTCCAGGGCAATTTGACGCAAACGCACTTTTTTTTCTGAGGCCTGATGACCGATTACGACCATCGCGCCGCGATTCTTAAGCTGAGAGCCGCATTGGCGACGAACGGCGCGGCGAATTGCAGCCAAGGTCTCGACTAGATCCAGCCCAGCCAGCCCAGCAGAAACAGCCCGGCGTTGATGCTCAGCGCTGCCATCAGCGTCGTGATGACAATGATGGTCGCGGCCAGCTGATGATTGGAGTTGACCGCGCGCGCCATGACGAAACTCGCCGCCGCCGTTGGGCTGGCAAAGTAGAGAAAAAGGATACCCAGCTCCGCATCGCGAAAGCCGTAGGCCCAGGCACCCAGGGTCGCGAGTGCCGGCAGCCAGACCATCTTCATCAGACTCGAACTGAGCGCACTGCCGCTGCTCTTGCGCAACGCATCCAATGACAGCGTGGCGCCGATGCAGATGAGCGCCAGTGGCAAGGTCATCTGCGCAAAGTACTGGCCCGAGGTCATCAGCCAGCCCGGCAAGTCAATCTGCCAATAGGCGAAGGGAACGGCCGCGACCACACCAATGATCAGTGGATTACGCAGGATGCTAAGCAAAATTTCCTTCGGGCCGACCTGTCCATCCGGGCTGTAGATGGCGAGCACCATCGCCGAGAGGCTGTTGTAGACCAGAATCACCACCCCGGCGAGCACACCGCCAACCGACAGGCCGTAGTCACCGTAGAGGCTGCTGGCCAGCGCCAGACCGACGATGCCGTTGTTGCCACGAAAAGCGCCCTGCACGTATACGCCGCGATCGGATGCTGGGCAACGCCACAAGGCCCAGACCCAGGCCACGATGAATGTCGCAATTGTGGCAAGCACGAAATAGAGCAGCAGTGCCGGCTGCAGCGCCGCTGTCAGATCGGCCTTGATGATGGAGATGAACAGCAGCGTCGGCATGGTGCCCCTGAACACCAGCGCCGAAGCCGTATACACGAACGCAGCGTCGATCCAGCCGAGGCGCTTGAGCGCGACACCGAGAAACAACATGGCAAACACCGGCGCAGTGACGCTCAGGGTTTGCAGTACGAGGGGGAGCATGGAAGACGCCTGCAACTACAAAGCTCGCAAGCATAAAGCATGCGTTACGCGAGGGCTCGGGCGTCGTGTGATGACAACGCCGCCCCCGCGAGACGATGACGCCGGTTAGCGTCGCACCGGACGTTTCTGTAGCTTGCGCTGCAAGGTCCGTCGATGCATGCCCAGGGCACGGGCGGTAGCGGAGATGTTGCCGTCGTGCTCACTGAGCACCCGCTGGATATGCTCCCACTGCAGGCGATCGACCGACATGGGATTTTCCGGCACCAGGCTGTCGAGATCGGCATGCTGCGACAACAATGCCGCGAGCACGTCGTCGGCATCGGCAGGCTTGCACAGGTAATTGCAGGCGCCGCGCTTGATCGCTTCCACCGCTGTGGCGATGCTCGAGTAACCGGTCAGGATCAACACCCGCATTTCGGGGTCCAGCTCGAGCAACTTGGGCAGCAGCACCAGGCCCGAATCGCCTTCCATCTTAAGGTCGAGCACTGCGTAGTCAGGAATATCCTGCTTGGCCAGGGCCAGGCCCTCCTCAGCAGAACCAGCAATGCTGACCTGCAGGCCCCGGCGACTCATGGCGCGCGCCATTACCCGGGTGAACGTCGGATCGTCATCCACCAACAGCAGGTGAGGTTGTTCTTCACCCTCTTGCTGCAACTCGTCGGTCATCTGTGCATTCCTCGCATTGGTCACGATCAGGATCAGGCGCGTACCGAACCATGCGGTAGGCGCAGTTCGGTCAGTGTGCCACCTTCTTCGTGATTGTAGAGCTTCACCGTGCCGCCGGCGCGGGTGACGCTGGCCTGACTGAGAAACAGACCAAGGCCGAAACCCTTGCCCTTGGTCGTGATGAAGGGTCTGCCGATCTGCTCGGCGATGGCCAGCGGAACACCGGCGCCGTGGTCACGGATGGTCAGCTTGATCCACTGCGGATCCCAGTCCAGGCGTATTTCCAGATCCTCGGGACTGGCATCGGTGGCGTTGTTCAACAGATTGAGCAGCGACTGGCTGAGGTCAGCCGGCGGCATCAGCTTCGGCGCACTGCCAAGGCCGACGCACTGGAAGCGGAATGTTGCCTCTGGACGCATCAGGTGCCAGCGCTGCAGGACCGAGTCGACCCATTCGCGTGCGGTCTGCTCGACGACCGCCTGGCGCCGGTCTGCCTCGGCGGCGCGGACCAGCTGACGCAGGCTCTCCTTGCAGAGCTGGACTTGCGACTGCAGCAGGCCGAGATCCTCGCTCAGCTGCGGGTCCTTGTATTCCTGGCGCAACTCCTTGAGCAGCACGCTCATGGTTGCCAGCGGCGTGCCCAGTTCATGAGCGGCGCCAGCGGCCTGGGTGGCCACGGCGAGCAGTTGCTGGTCACGCATGCTCTCCTCGCGGCGCTGGGCCTGCTGCTGTTCCTGTCGGCGCAGCTGTTCGGCCATGCGCGCGACGAAGAAAGTGATCAGCGCGGCCGCCAGCGCGAAACTCAGCCACATGCCGTAAACCTGCAGCGTCGCCCGCTCGAAGGGTGGCAGGGTGAGCGGGTCGTACCAGACCAGCATCAGCGTGTAACCCAGCAGCGCCAGGCCGGAAAGCACGATGGAATAAAGCCACGGCAGGGTTGCCGCAGCGATGGTCAGCGGCACCAGGTAGTAGGAAACGAACGGATTGGTCGAGCCGCCGGAGTAGTACAGCAGCGCGCTGTGGATCATCAGGTCGCAGCCCAGATGCACGGCGTATTCCAGCTCGGTGACGGGCCACGGGCCGCGCAAACGCAGTGCCGTACCCAGACAGAGCACCGCCGACACGGCTAGCGTGATACCCAGCGCCAGCCAAGGCAGCGTCAGCATCTGCGTCGCGTAGGCCACGCCCACGGCGCCGGACTGTGCAGCCAGCACCACGATGCGAATAAGGGTCAGAAGCCGAAGGTTCTGCCGGCTGGCAGATAGCAGCGGGACGGATGTGTACATGGAGTCTCCAGGAATTCGGCGGAGTATAACCAAGCCGTCTGGCGGCCAAACCGAAATGCGGCAACTCGACGCACGGGCAGCTGCATACATTCACCGGCGCAGGTAGAGTCTTGCGCTATCGCACCGGCCGGTGCACATGCCAAGGATCCGTTATGCAGCCAACTCTCTTCCGCAGCGCAGCCCTCATGGCGCTGATCACCAGCCTCGTCAGCCTGCCCGCCATGGCCGAGGAACCACGCTACAACCAGGTCGCCCTGCGCGCCGAGGTCAGCAGCGAAGTGGCCCATGACCGCATGCACGTCACGCTCTACAGCGAAGCACAACACAACGACCCCGCCCAGCTCGCGGCAGAGACCACCCGCGCGCTGAACCAGGCGCTGCAGACCGCTCGGCAGAGCAAGGATGTGATCGTCAGCCAGGGCAGCCGCAACAGCTATCCAGTCTATGACGACAAGGGCCAGCAGATCTCCGGCTGGCGGGAGCGTGCCGAGCTGCGCCTGGAGAGCGGCAACTTTGCCAGCCTGTCGAAGCTGACCGCCGAGCTGATGAAGAGCCTGAAGATGAGCAGCATGCACTTCAGTGTCTCCGACCCGATCCGCAAGCAGAACGAGGATGCCCTGCTCAAGGAGGCGGTCGCCGCGTTCCAGGCGCGCGCCCAACTCGCGACCGAGGCGCTCGGCGGCAGCGGTTACAAGCTGGTGAGCCTCAACCTCAACGGCGGCGGATTTCAACCTGTCATGCGCAGCAGCGCGATGAAGATGGACATGATGGAATCGGCACCCATCCCCGAAATCGAAGCGGGCACTCGCCAGGTCACGATCAACGCCGACGGCGTCATCGAAGTTCAGATGCCGTGACCGAAACTGACCGTTCGGACCACTTCTAAATATTCGCTTACAAATACCCAGCCCGCGCTGTGCAAGGGCTGGCAACCGATTTGACGACCCAGATGAGAAACTAATGCAGTAAATTCTAAATTCTCGTTTACGAATGATTATCATGCGGGCACTAAAGAGACGGCTACAAGGAGCCCGCATGTCTATCCCCTTCGCACGTACCGCCCTGTCCTGCGCCATGATCGGCTGCAGCTGGACGGCTCTCGCCCAGAACGCGCCTGTCACGCTCAACGACACGGTCGTCAGCGCCTCCGGCTTCGAACAGAAGATCACCGAAGCACCGGCCAGCATCAGCGTCATCAGCCGTGAAGACCTGCAGCAGAAGCGCTACAACAACCTGGCGCAGGCACTGGGCGACGTGGAAGGCATCGATATCGGCCAGGGCACCGGCAAGACCGGCGGGCTCAACATCAGCATTCGCGGCATGCCCAGCCAGTACACCCTGATCCTCATCGACGGCCGTCGACAGAACGCCGCAGGCAATGTCACGCCAAACGGCTTCAACGAAACCTCCACCAGCTTCATGCCGCCGCTGTCGGCCATCGAGCGCATCGAAGTGATCCGTGGCCCGATGTCGACGCTCTACGGCTCCGACGCCATGGGCGGGGTAATCAACATCATCACCCGCAAGGTCGGCAAGGAGTGGACCGGCTCGGTGACACAGGATTACACCTATCAGCAAGATCGCGACTTCGGCGACACCCGCAACACCAGTGTCTACGCCAGTGGTCCGCTGATCGACGGTCTGCTCGGCCTGCAGGTTCGCGGCAGCCTGTTCGATCGCCAGGAGTCGGATCTGAGTTACGGCAATGGCATTGATGTCAGCAAGCGCGGTCCCTCGCCCGTCGACGGTCGCAACCAGAACATCGGCGCCCGCCTGGCCCTGACCCCGCATCAGGACCATGACTTCGCGCTGGATATCGAGCGTGGACGGCAGGCATACAACAACGACGAATGCCAGCTCGGCACCCTCGACGGCTTGAACAGGGCTTGCACCGCGCCGGCTAGTGCCGCGAACGGCTATGACGACGAGCTTCGCTTCGAGCGCGAACAGATCGCCCTGACCCACACCGGCCGCCTCGGCTTCGGCACGCTGGATTCCAGCCTGATGCACAACACCACCGAAACCTTCGGCCGGACCATTCCCGGCACCATCGGTGCGCCGACCGCCGTACCCGGGGCAATCGGCGGCGACGATCGCGAGCTGGAAACCACCAACCTGGTCTTCGACACCAAGCTGGTTGCCCCGATCGGCAAATCGCACATCGCCACCGTAGGCGGCCAATGGTGGAAAGCCGAAATGACCGATGGCATCGCCCAGACGGAATTCGAGCAGAAGACCTGGGCACTGTTTGCCGAAGATGAGTGGCGCCTGCGCGATGATCTGGCCCTGACCCTGGGCGCCCGCTATGACGACCACGAGTCCTTTGGTGGACATGTCAGCCCGAGGGCTTACCTGGTCTGGAACACCACCGACAACTGGACCCTCAAGGGCGGCATCAGCAAGGGCTACAAGACGCCGGACCTGAACGACCTGCACGGCGGCATCAATGGCGTAACCGGCCAGGGCTCCATCATCACCATCGGCAACCCGGACCTGGACCCCGAAACGACCGCCAGTACCGAGATCGGTGCCTATTTCGACAGCCTGACCGGCTTCAGCGCCAACGCCACGCTGTTCCACAACAAGTTCAAGGACAAGATCGCCAGCGGCGACCCGATCACCGATCCACTGTGCGCAGGCAACAACAACGGCACCTGCTCGCAGCAGATCAACGTCGACGAAGCGGTGACCCGTGGCCTGGAGCTGGCTGGCAGCTGGCAGTTCGCACCAGCCTGGAAACTGAGCGCCAACTACACCTACACCGACAGCGAGCAGAAGAGTGGCGATAACCAGGGAGAGCCGCTGACCAACACGCCCGAACACCTGGCCAACGCCAAACTCGACTGGCAGACCACCGACCGTCTGGGCCTGTGGCTGAAGAGCGAGTACCGCGGTGAGCGCGCGCGCTTCACCTCCAGCTACGAGAATCTCGCTAACGCCAACGGCAGCTACTCCACCAGCCAGTCGATCTACGACACGCTGGGCAAGAACGCCAAGGCATACACGCTGTTTCACCTGGGCGGGTCGTATCGGGCTACGGAGAACCTGACGCTCAACGCGACGATCTACAACCTCTTCGACAAGGACTTCGTCGACGGCAAGGCCTACACCACCTATTCCAATGGCGGGAGCGCAAACGGCACGGCCTACGGCACCGACTACAGCCACTCCGGCGCCGCCACCACCGGTATCGTGGAAGAAGGCCGCCGCCTGTGGCTGTCAGCCAACCTGACCTTCTGACCTGAAGGCGACACAACAGAGCCGGGATCATCCCGGCTCTGTTGTTTCTCGCCCATACGGATCATGAAAAACGCGAATGTATGCTGTTTGTAAATCTTTAGCATCGCCGCGTCAGTCGCCCTAGAATTCGCCCACCCTCCCATACGCCAAGGACCACCATGCATATCTGGCTCGGCACTCTGCGCCAATGGCACTGGATCAGCTCCGCGCTGTGCCTGGTCGGCATGCTGCTGTTTGCGGTCACCGGCATCACGCTGAACCACGCCGGGCAAATCGAGAGCAAACCGCTGGTGGACACTCGCGAAGGGCAGCTGCCCGAGCGGCTGCTCAACCGTCTGCAGGCCGACACTCCGGAGGACGGACTGCCAGCTGACCTGCAGCGATGGCTGGAACAGACCCTGGACGTGCAGCTGACCGGTCGCGAAGCCGAGTGGAGCGATGGCGAACTCTACGTCGCCCTGCCCCGTCCTGGCGGCGATGCCTGGCTGAGTCTGAGCCTGGAAAGCGGCGAGCTGGAATACGAGTTGACCGATCGCGGCTGGATCGCCTACTTCAACGACCTGCACAAAGGCCGTCACAGCGGCGAAGCCTGGAGCTGGTTCATCGATCTGTTTGCCGTTGCCTGTGTGGTGTTCAGCCTCACCGGCCTGCTGCTCCTGCAACGCCATGCCGGCAATCGCCCCGGCACCTGGCCACTGGTTGGCCTGGGGCTGGTGATTCCGCTGCTACTGGCGCTGCTCTTCATTCATTAAGGACTGCTCATGCGTAAACGCCTGTTGTTCCCCCTCGCCCTTCTTAGCGCCCCGCTATACGCGGCGGACCTGCAGCTGGACGTGGAAATCCCCCGCCTGGATGTCGCCGAGTACCACCGCCCCTATGTCGCCATCTGGCTCGAGCGCCCGGACCAGAGCCACGTTGCCAATCTGGCGGTGTGGTACGACACCAAGCTCAAGGACAAGGAAGGTGAAAAGTGGCTCAAGGATCTGCGCCAGTGGTGGCGCCGTAGCGGCCGCAGCCTGGAAATGCCGGTTGATGGCGTCAGCGGCGCCACCCGTGCCGTGGGCAGCCACAGCCTGAAGTTCTCTGACAAGCAGGCGCCGTTCAAAACGCTGGAGGCCGGCGAGTACCGCGTGGTGGTCGAAGCGGCCCGAGAGGTCGGCGGCCGCGAGCTGCTGCGCGTCCCATTCAGCTGGCCGCCCCAGCAGAACGCCGAACATCAAGCCCAGGGCAAGAGTGAGCTGGGCGCCATCAATCTCACGCTGACCCCATGAACAGGAAGCACGCCATGAAACCCGCCATCAAATGGACCGCCCTGGCCCTCGCCGTCTGCCTGCCGCTTTCGGCCCAGGCCCACCGCGCCTGGATGCTGCCTTCGGCCACCGTGCTCTCGGGTGACGAGCCTTGGATCACCGTCGACGCCGCGGTTTCCAACGACCTGTTCTATTTCGAACACGTGCCGATGCGCCTCAAGGGTATCGGCGAGGCAGCCCAGGCGCCGGCAGGTGGCCCGCCCGGCATGCGCGGGCGGCCGGTTCCGGAGCTGCAGGTCATCGCCCCGGATGGCTCCAAGGTCGCGGTACAGAACGGCGCCATCGGCCGCTACCGCAGTACCTTCGATGTGCAGCTGAGCCAGAAAGGCACCTACAAGCTGGCGGTCGCCAACAACGGCCTGTTCGCCAGCTGGAAGGAAAACGGCCAGATGCGCCGCTGGATGGGCACCCCGGAAAGCTTCGCCAAGGACGTCCCGGCCAAGGCCGAAGGTCTCAAGGTCAGCCAGACCAGCAACCGCATGGAAGTGTTCGTGACCTCCGGTGCGCCCAGCACTGACGTACTCGCGCCCAGCGGCCAGGGCCTGGAACTCAAGCCCGTCACCCACCCCAACGACCTGTTCGCCGGCGAAGCGGCGGAGTTCGTCTTTCTGCTCGATGGCAAGCCGGCCGCGGATGTCGAGATCAGCGTGATCCCGGGCGGCAACCGCTACCGCGACCAACTGGGGGAGATCAGGACGAAAACCGACAAGGCCGGTAAGGCCAGCATCACCTGGCCGGAAGCTGGCATGTACTGGCTGGAAGCCGAGCTCACTACCGACAAGGGCGTCAGCAAGCCGGCCACCGAGCGCCGCGCCAGCTACAGCGCCACGCTGGAAGTGCTGGCGCCCTGACGCCAGCCCGCTGCCTGAGCACTGACGCTCAGGCAGCGCGCTACCGCATTCCCCGCAACGAGTCCGCCTCTTGCCCAGACCTTTCCAATCCGTCCGGCGCCTGTCGCCGCTGCTCGGCTGTCTCGCGGTCGCTGCGCTGCTGCTGTGGTGGCAGCCGTCGCGAGCGATCAGCGCTGCCGTGGTCGTCCTCGTCTATCTGGCCATGTCGCTGTATTGCTGGCGTGGACAGCTACCCCGCAAAGCAGCATCTACCGACGCGACCTCGGCGCTTGTGGTGACCTATGCCAGCCAGGGCGGGCAAGCCCGGCTCTATGCCGAACGCAGTGCTGAGCAGCTTCGCGAAGCTGGCCTGAACGTGCAACTGCTGCCGCTGAATGCGCTGGAGCCGAGCCGGCTGCCAGCGCGGCGCATCCTGTTCGTCGTCAGCACCTATGGCGAAGGCGAGGCGCCGGACGACGGCGCGCGTTTCGAGCGGCGCCTGAGCACGGCAAACCTGCAGCTGCAGGACCTCGAGTATGCCGTGCTGGCCTTCGGTGATCGCCAGTACCGCCATTTCTGTGCGTTC
Organism: Stutzerimonas kunmingensis; assembly: GCF_032106285.1. Taxonomy (GTDB): domain Bacteria; phylum Pseudomonadota; class Gammaproteobacteria; order Pseudomonadales; family Pseudomonadaceae; genus Stutzerimonas; species Stutzerimonas kunmingensis_B. Next base: position 131,004 of record NZ_DAMCPO010000005.1, on the reverse strand, counting down.
GGCCAGCGTCTGGATGAACGAATGCGCCAATGCGGCGCCACGCCGTTGTTCGATCGCCTGGAGGCTGACCGAGCCGATCCCGGCGTACTGCGCCACTGGCAACAACAGCTGGCCCAGCTGAGCGGCAACAGTGATTTCAGCGACTGGCTGCCGGCGCCCTATCGGCAATGGCAGCTCACCGAGCGCCGCTGCCTCAACCCCGGCAGTGCCGGCGGGCCAGTGCAGCATCTGACGCTCGTGCCAGTCGACGATCAGCAACGCTGGCGCGCCGGCGATATCGTCGAGGTCGGCCCGCAGCACGAACTGGCCCGCATGGAACGCTTGCTGCAGCAGCTGGATCACGACCCGCAGCAGCGGGTGGATGGACAGCGTCTGGCAAGCCAGCTGGCCGGATTACGCCTGCCGGACCTCGACGTGTTGCGCACGCTCGACCTGCCCGCCTTGCTGGCCCTGCCGCCCTTGCCGCACCGCGAATACTCCATCGCCTCGATACCCGCGGACGGCGCCGTGCAGCTGGTGGTGCGCGAAGCTCGTCATCCGGACGGCACGCTCGGCCTCGGCTCCGGCTGGCTGTGCCGTCACGCGGCGATTGGCGAGCGGATCGCCCTGCGCATCCGCAGCAACCCCGGTTTTCATGGGCCCTCGGTCGATACACCGCTGATCCTGATCGGCAACGGCACCGGGATCGCCGGATTGCGCGCGCACCTGCGCGAACGCGCAGCCGCTCCCCAAGGCTCACGCAGCTGGCTGCTGTTCGGCGAACGCAACGCCGCCCACGACTTCTTCTTTCGAGACGAACTGCAGCATTGGCTCGACAGCGGCCTGCTGGAGCGGCTGGACCTGGCGTTCTCTCGCGACCAGCCGGAGAAGCGCTATGTGCAGCAAGTCTTGCGGGACGCGGCCGACGACCTGCGCCGCTGGATCGACCAGGGCGCGGCGATCTACGTTTGCGGCAGCCTGGAAGGCATGGGGCAGGAAGTGCAGCAGATCCTGCTCGGTCTGCTCGGCCAGGCGCGGCTGGAACAGCTGAGCGAGCAGGGACGCTATCGCCGCGACCTGTATTGATGTCCGCCATAACGACAAAGGCCGCTTCGAAGAGCGGCCTTTGTCATTTTCACAGCGGGATCAGAAGTGGAAGTTGGTGCTCAGTAACGCAGTACGACCGGCCGCGACGTGGGCATAGTGGCTGCCGTAGACCTGATCGAAATAGCGCTTGTCGGTCAGGTTCTGCACGTTCAGCTGCAGGTCCAGATTCTTGCTCACGCGATAGGCGGCCATCGCATCGTAGCGCCAGTATTCCGGTACCTCGATGTTGTTGGCCGTGTCGCCGAAGCGGGAGTCGACGTAGGTCGCACCGCCACCGATGGTCAGGTCCTGGGTGAGGTTGTAGGTGTTCCAGAAGCTGAAGCTGTGCTTCGGCGTGCTCGGCACCTCGTTACCGTCGTACAGCCCTTCCACGTACACCGGCGCCGCGCGGGTGCCGACGTTGGCGGCACCGGACTTGACCAGTTCGGCGTCCAGATAGGTATAGCTGGCAAACACCTGCCAGTTACGGGTGATCTGGCCGGTGGCGGCCAGCTCCAGGCCGTCGACCTGGGTTTCACCGATGCTTTCCTGGAAACCGCTGGCGTTGGTAACCCGCGCGTTGGTCTTCTCGGTGCGGAACAGCGCGGCGGTCAGGCCGAGACGCTCGTCGAAGAAGTCCCACTTGGTGCCGATCTCGTAGTTGCGGTTGCGCTCCGGATCGAGAACCTGGTTGTTCACGCTGAGCGCATCGGAGCCTTCGCCGCCGGTCTCGCCGGACGGGTTGCTGGAGGTCGACCACGCCGCGTAGATGCTGCCATTGGGCAGCGGATTGAAGACCAGACCCAACTGGTAGTTCCAGAAGTGGCTCTTGTTCTCCGGCCGGGTGACGACACCGGCGGTGGAGACGGCCTTCTGCTCCGTTTCGTAGTCGTCGTAGCGCAGGCCCATGTTCAGCGACCACTGCTCGTTGAACTTCAGCGTATCGAAGACGTAGGCCGCCAGCGTTTCGGTGTCGGTATCGGTCGTCGCCGCGCTGCGCGCGATGCTGCCGGTCCAGGCATCCTTGGAGCTCGGGTTGGACAGGCTGATGCAGTCGCCCGAAGCCAGGTGCGCCGACGAACAGGTGTTGCCGCTGGTGCCCGGAGTGACCACGTAGGGTCGGTTGTGCACGCCGACATCGCTGATTTCCACGCCGGTCACCAGGGTGTGCTCGATGCTGCCGGTGTCGAATCGCGCCGTCAGATCGGTCTGGTTGACCCAGCTCTGGGTATCGGAATTGCGGCTCTTGGCAGAGCGCGAAACCAGTCCATTGGGCACGTTGCCACGCGAGTCGTCCGGGTTGGTGACGATGTAGTCCAGGGTGGTGCGGGCGATACGCGTGGTGTTGGAGACGGTCAGGTTCTCGTTCAGGTCGTGCTCGAGCCGAATGGTGCCGGCATCCGTGGTGCTCTCGCGGAAGTCGCGGCTTTCAAGGCCGTAGAAGTTGTCGCGATCCACGCTCACTGGCTCGCGACCTGGATTGCCTGGCGTAGCCACGGTCAGCGGAATGCCGTAGTCCGGCATGTCGTCTGTTTCCAGGTGGTAGTAAGACAGCGTCGCCCGAGTCGGCGTATCGAAGCCGAAGGTGATGGTCGGTGCCACGCCCCAACGACTGACATCCACACCATCGCGGCCGGCGACGTTGGCCTCGTGCTTCATCAGGTTCAGACGGCCGGCGACGTTGTCACCGAGCACGCGGTTGACGTCCAGCGTATAGCGGCGCGTCTGGTCCGAACCGAGGGTGACGCTGGCATCGCCGAAGTCGCGTTGCTTGGCGGTCTTGCTGATCAGGTTGAGGCTGCCGCCCGTGGAGCCGGCACCGGTGTAGGCTGAGCCCGGCCCCTTGCTCACTTCGATGCTCTCGACGTTGAAGATCTCGCGGGTTTGCGAGCCAACGTCACGCAGGCCGTCGATGAAGGTGTCGTTCTCGGCGTTGAAGCCGCGGATGATCGGCCGGTCGCCCGCCGGATTTCCGCCCTCGCCCGCACCGAAGGTGATACCGGAAGTGGTGCGCAACGCATCGACCAACGTCAGCGAACCGGTGTCGCGAATCACCTGGTCGGTGATCACGGTGACCGACTTCGGTGTTTCGCGCAGCGGTGCCGTGTATTTCTTCGAGGCGGATGTATCGGCCTTGTAGGCCTGTTCCTGCTCACCGATTACCGTCACTTCATCGAGCGCAACCGGCGCTTCGCTGGGCGATGACGCTGCAGGCACAACCTGAGCCATGGAGGGAGCGGTGAAAGCGGTAAGGGCGACACCGATAGCCGAAGCCAACACGCGAGGTGGCTGGGCCAGTTCTAGAGACTGACGCGACATGTAATGCGGATCCTTGGAAGTTGATGCAACTGCGAATTGCTATTATTAGCGGGTGGCATTCTGATACATTCTGTCGCATTCTGAAACACCTGAATGCAAACTAATATCATTTGCTCTTTTTCGCTCCTGCCGGTGATCCATGCTTCTACGCATTGCTAATGTGTTCTCCAGAGAAGAAACAGACCGTATTCGCTCCGCGCTGGAACAGGCCAACTGGCAGGACGGCCGAGTAACGGCCGGCTATCAGTCGGCCAAGGCCAAATACAATCTGCAGCTGGCGGAGGACGACCCACTCGCCCGCGAGATTGCCGAAGCCATGCTGCAACGGCTCTGGCAGCACCCGCAGTTCATGTCTGCCGCGCTGCCGAGCAAGGTCTTTCCACCCCTGTTCAACTGCTACACGGCAGGCGGCGAGTTCGGCTATCACATCGACAATGCGGTGCGTCAGGTACGCAACAGCGCCGAACGCGTGCGCACCGACCTGTCCGCCACACTGTTCTTCAGCGATCCCGACGAGTACGACGGCGGCGAGCTGGTGATACACGACACCTACGGCACGCAGCGGGTGAAGTTCGCTGCCGGCGACATGGTGCTCTACCCCAGCACCAGCCTGCACAAGGTGGAGCCGGTCACCCGCGGCGCGCGGCTGGCTTCGTTCTTCTGGATTCAGAGCCTGGTGCGCGAGGATGCGCAGCGCACGCTGCTCTACGAGATGGACCAGGCCATCCAGCAACTGACCGCCGATGTGCCGGAGCACCCATCCCTGGTGCAACTGACCGGCACCTATCACAACCTGCTGCGCCGCTGGGTCGAGGTCTGATGCCTCATCTTCTGCGTCGTGAGGAGACGCTCGGCACCGAACAGCTCGGGCACCTCGCTGAACAACCCCAGCGTGCGGCACGGCTGGTACTGGCTGCTGCCGCAGCCGGAGAGCTGGAAGCGCAAGCCCTGCTCGGCCAGATCCTCCTGGATGGCCGTGGCATTGAGGCAGATCCTGCGCTCGCGCTGATCTGGTTCAGCATCGCTGCCGATCGCGGCCACGCCATGGCCTGCAACATGGCCGGACGCTGCCACGAACATGGCTGGGGCGCCCCTGCCAATCCTGCACGAGCGGCCGATTTCTACCGACGTGCAGCAGAAATGGGCCTGGACTGGGGCATGTACAACCTGGCCAACCTGCTCGCCACCGGCCGCGGCATTTCGCAGGATGAAGCTGCGGCCTATCGCCTATATCGCCAGGCCGCCGAACTCGGCCATGCCAAGTCGATGAACCTCACCGGCCGCTGCCTGGAGGAAGGCCTCGGCGTATCGCTCGATGTGTCAGCGGCCCACTCTTGGTATCGACGTTCCGCCGAGGCCGGCGACTTTCGCGGCCAGTTCAGCCATGCCGCCGTGCTGCTCACCCAGCAGCAATGGGATGCGGCGCGGCATTGGCTGAGTCGCGCGCTGGAGCTTGGCCATCTCAAGTTCATCGAGACTGCGCTCGCCAGCCTGCAAGCTGCTGCGCTGCCGCAGATTGCCGATATCGTCGAGGCCTACGCGCGGCGACGCAACGAGCTACGCGCCGGGGTTCGGTGAACGAAGCACAGAAACGAAGACGCCCCGCAATGCGGGGCGTTCGTTCATCGTCTACGGCTTAGATGTAGTAAGCCTTCAGCGGCGGGAAGCCGTTGAATTCGACGGCGCTGTAGCTGGTGGTGTAGGCACCGGTGGACAGCCAGTACAGGCGGTCGCCGATGGCCAGGTTAAGCGGCAGCCCGTACTTGTAGTTCTCGTACATGATGTCGGCGCTGTCGCAGGTCGGACCGGCGATCACCACTTCCTCGACTTCGCCCTTCTTCTCGGCATAGATCGGGAACTTGATCGACTCGTCCATGGTTTCGATCAGGCCGCTGAACTTGCCCACATCGACATAAACCCAACGCTCGACCGCTGTACGCGACTTGCGTGCCACCAGCACCACTTCACTGACGAGGATGCCGGCGTTGGCGATCAGCGAGCGACCCGGCTCGAGGATGATTTCCGGCAACTCGTCGCCGAAGTCTTCCTTGAGGAAGCGGATGATTTCCTCGGCGTAGGTTTCAAGGCTGTTGGTGCGGGTGATGTAGTTGGCGGGGAAACCGCCACCCATGTTGATCATCTTCAGCTCGATGCCGTCTTCTTCCTTCAGACGCTCGAAGATCACCTTGACCTTGGCGATGGCGGCGTCCCATACGGAAATGTCGCGCTGCTGCGAACCGACATGGAAGGAAATGCCGTAGGGCTCCAGCTTCAGCTGACGCGCGAGGATCAAGAGATCCATCGCCATGTCGGTCTGGCAGCCGAACTTGCGTGACAGCGGCCAGTCCGCAGTGGTGGAGCCTTCGGTGAGGATGCGTACATAGACTTTCGAACCCGGCGCGGCCTTGGCGATGTTACGCAGGTCGGCTTCCGAGTCGGTGGCGAACATGCGCACACCCTTGTCGTAGAAGTAGCGGATGTCCTTGGCTTTCTTGATGGTGTTGCCGTAGCTGATGCGCTCCGGGCCAACGCCGCGGGACATTACTTTGTCCAGCTCATAGATCGAGGCGATATCGAAGCTCGAACCCTTGTCGCGCAGCAGATCGATGATCTCGACCGCCGGGTTGGCCTTGACGGCGTAGTACACGCTGGCGAATTCGAAACCGGCGCGCAGGTCGTCATAAGCCTTGCTGATGGTTTCGGTGTCGATCACCACGAAGGGGGTTTCGTGCTGGTCGGCAAATGCCTTCATCTTCTGGAAGGTGGCGCGAGGGTAATAGTCTTCGATCTTGACCGTCATGCGTGGGACTCCAAAAAACGGGAAACAAAAGTCGGATGAGGGATGGAGGGCATCAGCCCTGACAAGAACGCCTGATCAGTTTCCCCACTTTGGTTCGCCTACTTCCCAAGGCATGTCGCCGAGTATCACGGAGGATCTCTCGTCGTCAGTACTTGAGCCGGATGGATCGTTGCCAGCATGGACGTTCGGGCGCGAACTTTAGGACCAAGGGGGGCATAGATCAATCAAAAAAACGTCCCGAAGGTGCATCCGTTTCGAGTTGTTGTCGATTCAAAACAAAGCGTCATGGAAACTGCACAAATCGGCGATTTCCGCAGCCGTGCGGGCCGCAGCGAAATCCATTTGCCGCTATAATCGCCGCCTTTTTTGACAGACCGACTACTCGTCGACGGGTTCCTTAATTCCGATGACCACTCAGGCCGCCGAAGTCGCGAAGCGCCGTACCTTCGCCATCATCTCGCACCCCGATGCGGGCAAGACCACCATCACCGAAAAGCTGCTGCTGATGGGCAAGGCGATCGCCGTTGCCGGTACGGTGAAGTCGCGCAAATCCGACCGCCATGCCACCTCCGACTGGATGGAAATGGAGAAGCAGCGCGGCATCTCCATCACCACCTCGGTGATGCAGTTCCCCTACCGCGAGCACATGATCAACCTGCTCGACACCCCCGGTCACGAGGACTTCTCGGAAGACACCTATCGCACCCTGACCGCGGTGGACTCGGCGCTGATGGTTCTCGACGGAGGTAAGGGTGTCGAGCCACGCACCATCGCGCTGATGGACGTCTGCCGCCTGCGAGACACGCCGATCGTGAGCTTCATCAACAAGCTCGACCGCGATATCCGCGACCCCATCGAACTGCTCGACGAAATCGAGGCGGTGCTGAAAATCAAGGCCGCGCCGATCACATGGCCGATCGGCTGCTACCGCGACTTCAAGGGCGTGTACCACCTCAAGGACGACTACATCATCGTCTACACGCCGGGCCACGGGCACGAGCGCACCGAGGTCAAGATCATCCAGAACCTGGATTCCGACGAAGCGCGCAAGCACATCGGCGACGAGTACGAGCGTTTCATCGAACAGCTGGAACTGGTTCAGGGCGCCTGCCACGAGTTCGACCAGGACGAATTCCTCAATGGTCAGCTGACCCCGGTGTTTTTCGGTACCGCGCTGGGCAATTTCGGTGTGGACCACGTGCTCGACGCCGTCGTCGACTGGGCGCCGATGCCACTGCCCCGCGCAGCCAACGAGCGAGTGGTCGAGCCGGTCGAGGAGAAGTTCACCGGCTTCGTGTTCAAGATCCAGGCGAACATGGACCCCAAGCACCGCGACCGCATCGCCTTCATGCGCATCTGCTCGGGCAAGTACGAGAAAGGCATGAAGCTGCGCCACGCGCGCATCGGCAAGGATGTCCGCATCGCCGACGCCCTGACCTTCTTCTCCAGCGAGCGGGAAATGCTCGAGGAAGCCTGGGCCGGCGACATCATCGGCCTGCACAACCACGGCACCATCCAGATCGGCGACACCTTTACCGAAGGCGAGAACCTCGGCTTCACCGGCATCCCGCACTTCGCACCGGAACTGTTCCGCCGCGTGCGCCTGAAGGACCCGCTGAAATCCAAGCAGCTGCGCCAGGGCCTGCAGGAACTCGCCGAGGAAGGCGCCACCCAGGTGTTCTTCCCCGAGCGCAACAACGACATCATCCTCGGCGCGGTCGGCGTGCTGCAGTTCGACGTCGTCGCCAGTCGCCTGAAAGAGGAATACAAGGTCGAGTGTGCCTATGAGGCGATCAACGTCTGGTCGGCGCGCTGGATCGAGTGCGATGACAAGAAGAAGCTCGAAGACTTCAAGACCAAGGCCTACGAGAACCTCGCCATCGACGGCGGCGGCCACCTGACCTACCTGGCGCCGACACGGGTGAACCTGAGCCTGATGGAAGAGCGCTGGCCGGATGTGAAGTTCAGGGCGACACGAGAGCATCACTGACCCAAGAATGCGCCTGCTGCGGGGTACAGCAGGCGTAGTTGGTTCTGCGCATTACTGCCGCTGCGCTCATTTAGATGCGCTCTCGCATGGAAGCGAGTGGCTGCCTTTTCACAAGGACCGTGTATGCCCACCGAACGCGCCTCCCCCGAACAACGCCAGTTCGCCAGACACCTGCGATACCAACTCACCGATTGCGAGCGCCTGCTGTGGCGCCAGTTGCGCAATCGCGGCTTAGCCGGATTCAAATTTCGCCGACAGCATCCGTGCCCGCCCTATGTCCTGGATTTCTACTGTGCAGAATTGCGACTTGTAGTTGAACTCGATGGCGGTCAGCACTTCGACAAAGCTGGCCTGGCGAAAGACCGTTTGCGCACGGCCTACCTGCAGCACCACGGGATGGAGGTTCTACGCTTCAGCAATCTGGATGTGATACGGAATCTAGAGGGTGTTCTGACTGAAATCTTGAGCTGGATTGAGACCCGCGCCCCTCACCCCAACCCTCTCCCCAAGGGGGAGAGGGAGCTGGATTGAGGCAGCCGGATCACTTGTGCTCATGCCGCGCAGAGCAAGCGAGGGGAGTGAGCGTGGGCTGTGTCCATCAAGCAGTTGCAACCACCACCAGCACGCTCTCACCCCAGCACCCAATCTCCGCATTACCGATACACCGGACTGAATCCGAGTCCTGACTGAAAGCTCGCACCGAATCGAGGCCCGCGCCCCTCACCCCAACCCTCTCCCCAACGGGGAAGAGGGAGCTGGATTGAGGAAGCCGGATCACTTGTGCTCATGCAGACCGCGCAGAGTAAGCGAGGGGAGTGAGCGCGGGCTGTGCCCATCAGGCAGTTGCAACAAACACCAGCACGCTCTCACCCCAGCACCCAATCCGCGCATTACCGATACACCGGCCTGAATCCGAGTCCTGACTGAAATCTTGCACCGGATCGAGGCCCGCGCCCCAACCATCTCCCCAAAGGGGAGAGGGGGCCTGAATGAAGCCACCGAACCCTTTGTGATCGGCCCGACACGCATTAAAGCGCATCGCCCTACACCCGGAACGAAAAACCGCGCGGTCTAGTCCCCTCTCCCCTTCGGGGAGAGGGCTAGGGTGAGGGGCTGGCGGCCACGACTAGCGTCGCAACTAAAACCCACACAGCCCGTTTCACCTACTCCTCAAGGGACCACGCGATCAATAAACCGCCCAGATTGGTACCGAGCAAGCCATGCCGGCCTGGCTCGAAGACCGCCCACCCAATCCTCTCCACAACGACGAGAGAGGGCCTGATTGAAGCCACCGAACATCCGCAACTAGCGGGCACATCATGCGTTTCGCCCTGCACCGGATCGGCAACCCAACCCGGTCAAGTCCCCTCTCCCCTCCGGGGAGAGGGCTAGGGTGAGGGGCTGGTGGCTATGTCGAGCGCTGCAGTCGACGTCGCCACCTGCCCCCGCCTCACCTACTCCTCAAGGGTCCACGCGATCAAGGAATCCCCCAGCTTGGTGCCGAACGAGCCATGCCCGCCGGCCATCTGCACCACGTACTGCTTGCCGGTCTTCTCGGACACGTAGGTCATCGGAGTCGCCTGGCCACCGGCAGGCAGGCGGCCCTTCCACAATTCCTTGCCGTTCTGCAGATCGTAGGCGCGCAGATAGTAATCCAGCGTTCCGCTCATAAAGGCCACTCCGCCGGCGGTGACGATCGGCCCGCCCAGTGCTGGCGTACCCACCGGGAAGGGAATGCCCAAGGGCGCACTGTCGCGGCTGGTGCCGTTCTTGTGCATCCAGACCTTCTTCATGCTGCGCAGGTCCAGCGCGGTGACGAATCCCCATGGCGGCGTCTGGCACGGCAGGCCGAGCACCGACATGAACGGCTCCAGCCGCACCATGTACGGCGCCCCCAGATTGGGCTGCAGGCCGGTCTCGCCGCCGCCGGTACGTTCATCGGGGTCAACCTCGCTGCGCTTGACCATAGTCGAGATGAAGGCCAGGTAATTCGGCGCACCGAACAACAGCTGTCGGCTCGGATCGACCGCCACCGATGGCCAGTTGAAGGTACCCACGTTACCCGGATAGATCAGCGAGCCCTGCTCCGACGGCGGCGTGAAGTCGCCCTCGTAACGCAGCTTGCGGAACTGGATGCGGCACATCATCTGATCCAGCGGCGTACCGCCCCACATGTCGCGCTCGCGCAGCGGCTCTTGCGGTGCGTAGCTGACGGCCGATGCGGGTTGGGTCGGCGCGGTGAACTCGCCGTAGTCAGTGCCTTGGGGCACGGGCATCTCTTCCACCGGCACGATCGGCTCGCCGGTACGGCGGTCGAGGATGTACAGATCGCCACGCTTGGTCGGCTGGATGATGGCCGGCACCTGACCTTGCGGGCCTTCGATATCCACCAGCGTCGGCTGCGATGGCAGGTCGCGGTCCCAGAGGTCATGGTGCACGGTCTGGAATTCCCAGCGCACCTGGCCGGTCGCCAGGTCCAGCGCCACCAGCGTGTCGGTGAAACGCTCGGACTCCGGCGTGCGCGGCTGCGCCCACTGGTCCGGGGTCTGGTTGCCGGTGGGGATGTAGACCAGCCCCAGCGACTCGTCGGCAGTGGCGATGGTCCAGGAGTTTGGCGTGCTGCGCACGTAGGTTTCGCCGGGTGGCAAGGGCTCTGTGGCGTCCGGGTTACCCGGGTCGAAATTCCATACCAGCTCGCCGCTGCGCACGTCGTAGGCGCGAATCACGCCGCCGGGTGAATCCACCGCGCCGTTGTCGGTGATCGAGCCGCCGACGATGACCAGCTTCTCGGTCACCACCGGTGGTGAAGTCGGCAGGTAAACGCCCAAAGCGTCCTCACCGAGTCCAGCCTTCAGATCCACCACGCCGGCATTGCCGAAGTCCTCGCAGGGCTTGCCGTCCTCGACATCCAGCGCGACCAGAGTGCCGTCGTTGGTCGGCAAAAACAGCCTCCGCGCGCAACGCGCTACGGGCTGGTCGGACGGTGCCGTCGCTGCGGGCCCGTAGGCGTTGGCGTCATGGAAGGCCAGGCCACGGCAGGTCATGTGCTGGTAGTACTCGGCATCGCGGTTGATGCTCGGGTCGAAGCGCCAGCGCTCCTCACCGCTGTCGGCATCGACAGCGATGGCAATGCTGTGCGGCGTGCAGATGAACAGATTGTCGCCAACCTTCAACGGCGTCACCTGATAGGTGATCTCGCCGGGGTCACCCTCGCCGGAAAGGTCACCGGTGTGGAACTCCCAGGCCTTTTTCAACTTGCCGACGTTGTCCGGCGTGATCAGATCGGCCGTCGAGTAACGATCGCCGCGGTCGGAGCCGCCGTAGGCTTTCCATTCGCCGGCAACCCTGCCGGCCTGCCCGTCGGGGTTCAAGCCTTGCATCTGCGTATCGCTGAATTCGCCGGTGATCGAGTGGTAATCCTGGGTCAGCGAGTACCCCGCGATCAGCGCGCCGGCCAGCAGCCCCAAGCCGAGCAGCCCACTGGCGCCATCACGCCAGACCAGCCGATCGCCCACGTAACGATTGACGAACGGCAGGATCAGCCAGAGCCCGAGGATGCACCAGAGGTCGATGCGCGGCGCTAGCTGCCACCAGTCGAAGCTGACTTCGTACAGCGTCCACGCCAACGTCGCCAGCAGCAGCACCGCGTAGAGCCAGATCGCGGCGCGGCGCCGAGCGAACAACAGCCCGGCTACGCCCAGCAGCCCGATACCGGCCAGCAGGTAATACCAGGAGCCACCCAGCATCGCGAGGTAGCCGCCACCGACCGCCATCAGCGCCCCCAGCAGCAGAACCGCCACGGCGGTCAGGGTGATGCGCATGGGCCGCGGCCCGTAATCGATACTCATGCAACGCTCTCCAGCCGATTCATCTTCAAAGCAAAAAGCAAAAAGCTGGCGAAACTTTCTGACACAAAGTCTCGCCAGCTTTTAGTGGATACGATGGGCAGGGCTTTAGTTCAGCCGTTTGGCGACCGCTTACGCCATTGCCCCGACGCTGAGCGGCTGCGTTTCAGGCCGCTTGATTACTGCGTAGATCACCCCAGTTACCAAGCTGCCGGCGAGGATTGCAGCCAGATACAACAGCGCGTGATTGATGGCGTTGGGGATCAGCAGCACGAACAGCCCGCCATGGGGCGCCAGCAGCTTTGCGCCGAAGGCCATGGACAGCGCGCCGGTCAGCGCACCACCGACGATGCTGGCCGGAATCACCCGCAACGGGTCTTTCGCAGCGAACGGAATCGCGCCTTCGGAAATGAAGCAGCAGCCCAGCACCAGCGCGGCCTTGCCGGCTTCACGCTCGGTCTGCGCGAACTTGCGTCGGGCGATCAGCGTGGCGATGCCCATGCCGATTGGCGGCACCATCCCCGCCGCCATAGTGGCGGCCATCGGCGCGTAACTCTGGGACGCGAGCAGCCCGACGGAGAAGGCATAAGCGGCCTTGTTCACTGGTCCGCCGAGGTCGACGCACATCATGGTGCCGAGCAGCAGCCCGAGCAGGATGGCGTTGGAGGTGCCCATGGTGTCGAGGAATTCGGTGAGCCCGGCGAGCATCTTCGCCACCGGCGTGCCGACCACGTAAATCATCACCAGACCGGTTACCAGGCTCGCCAGCAACGGAATGATCAGGATTGGCTTGAGCGATTCGATACTGGCCGGCAACGGAATCCAGCGGCTCACTGCCTTGGCCGCGTAGCCCGCCACAAAGCCCGCGATTATCCCGCCAATGAAGCCCGCACCGAGGGTGCCGGCCAGCAAGCCGCCGATCATGCCCGGCGCAAGCCCCGGGCGATCCGCGATGGAATAGGCGATATATCCCGCCAGCAGCGGCACCATCAACTGGAAGGCCGTTTCGCCACCGATCTTCATCAGCGCGGCGGCCAGCGTGCCCTCCTCCTTGAACGCTTCGATGCCAAATACGAACGACAGCGCGATCAGCAAACCGCCCGCCACCACCATCGGCAGCATGTAGGACACGCCGGTCAGCAGGTGCTTGTAGACACCGGTCTTTTCGCCCTTCTGTTCGCCGCCGCCGGTATTGGCTGTGGCGCCTCCGGCTAGCACAGCGCCTTCTTCCAGCGCGCGATCCAGGGTCGCATCGGGTTGCTTGAGGGCCACGCCAGTGCCGCAGCGAAACACGCGTTTGCCGGCAAAGCGGGCGACATCCACTTCGATATCGGCGGCAAGCACCACCACGTCGGCCGCGGCGATGGCGTCCGCTTCCAGCACGTTGCGCGCCCCCACCGAGCCGCGGGTTTCAACCTGCAGGTCGTAACCCTTGCGGATCGCGGCCTGCTGCAGGGCTTCAGCCGCCATGAAGGTGTGCGCCACGCCGGTCGGGCAAGCGGTGATGGCAACAAGTTTGGGCTTGCCGCTTGTGTGCGCGGCATCCGCTTCGTCGTCCTGCTGCAGCTCGCTTGCCGTGTCAGCCGCGCTGCGCAGGAAGGCTTCCGGATCAAGCAGCGCCTCGGATGGCGTTGATTGCGCGACGCGTTTGCCAACGAAGCGCTGCAATGACAACGGCCCGGTTTTCACCACGACCACCAGATCGGCATTGGTGATCTGTGCGGGCGTCAGCGGCGAGCCGATGGCCTTGGGATCGTGGACTTCCACGGCGGTCGACCAGCCCAGACGATGGGCAGCCGCTTCGAGCAGCCGTGAAGTCAGCACGCTGGTGACCATTCCGTTGGGGCAGGCCGTGACGATGAGAAGATTCATTCCTTCACCTCTTGTTCGAATTATTGGCTGAGCGACTGCAGGCGCACCGCAGCTTCAAGCTCCGCAAGTTCAGCCGTATCGGTGATGCCGAGCCCAACCTGCCCGACCGCCTGCGCGGCGATGGCCGTGGCCTGTGTGAGGGTGCGCTCTGCCGGCCAGCCTTGCAGCAGGCCGTGAAGCATCCCGGCAAGCAGCGAGTCGCCGGCACCCACGGTGCTGACGACTTGAACCTTTGGCGGATTGGCATGCAGCGTGGCGCCTGGCGAGAACCAGCTGACGCCATTGGCGCCCTGCGAAATAACCACGTGCTCGATGCCTTCGGCTTGCAGTCGTCGCGCTTCGGCGGTCAGCGCTGCCGACTCGTTGAGTTCGACGCCACGGGCCTCCGCCAGCTCTTCCTCGTTGGGCTTGATCAACCAGGGCGTGGCGGCCAGCCCGTCACGCAACGCGGCACCACTGGTGTCCAGCGCCACCCGCACGCCGAGACTCTTGAGCGTCTGCAAGAGCTGGACGAACCACTGGCTGTCGATGCCACGCGGCAAGCTGCCGGCGACGACCACGAGGTCATGAGCGGGCGCCAACCGCTGGAGGCGCGTCAGCAGCTCCGTGCAGTGCGCCTCGCTCACCCTCAGCCCCGGGCCGTTGATGTCGGTGACCTGCCCGTCCGCCTCGGCCAGTTTGATGTTGCTGCGGGTATCGCCCGGCACGCGGACGAATTCGTCGGCAAATCCACGCGCTGCGAACAACTGCTCGAAGGCCTGCGGATTGCCCTCGCCGAGAAAGCCGGTGACGGTCAGCTGATGACCGAGGTCGGCCAGCACCTGCGCGACGTTGAGCCCCTTTCCGGCGGCATGCACCTGCAGGCTTTCGCTGCGATTGACTTCGCCCAGGCGCAGCGCGGGCAGCTGCACGGTTAGGTCCAGGGCCGGGTTAAGGGTGACAGTGAGAACACGAGCCATCAGCAGTGCTCCCCGACGAAGGCGCGGACTTCATGGGCGCCGGGCAGCATCAGGGCTTGCTGGGCCAGCCTCTGGCAGGCCGCGAAATCCAGCTCGCGAACGCGCGCCTTCACCAAGGCGATGCTGCGCGCCGACACGCTCAGTTCGTCCACGCCCAGGCCCACCAGCATCGGCACCGCCAATGCATCAGCGGCCAGCTCGCCACAAACGCCGACCCACTTGCCGTGGGCATGGGCGGCCTCGACCGTCATGCCGATCAGGCGCAACACCGCCGGATGCAAGCCGTCGGCCTGACCGGAGAGCGTCGGATGGCCGCGGTCGATTGCCAGCGTGTACTGGGTCAGGTCGTTGGTGCCGATACTGAAGAAGTCGACTTCCTGCGCCAGCACCGGCGCGATCAAAGCTGCTGAGGGGATCTCGATCATGATGCCGACCTGCAGGTCAGCTACCGGCAGCTCAACGCGCAGGCGGTCGACCATGGCTTTGGCGGTGCGCCACTCGTCGATATTGCCGACCATGGGGAACATGATCCGCAACGGGCGGCCATCGGCCGAAGCGAGCAAGGCACGCAGCTGGGTTTCAAGGATGTCCGGGCGTTGCAAACTCAGGCGAATGCCACGCACGCCGAGGAAGGGGTTTTCCTCGGCGGGCATCGGCCAGTACGGCAGCGGCTTGTCCCCGCCGACATCCAGCGTACGTACCACCAACGGACGCCCTTGGAGGGCTTCCAGCACACGGCGGTACTCGGCTTCCTGAGTCGCCTGATCCGGCGCCTGGGAATGGTTCATGAACACCAGCTCGGTACGCAGCAGGCCAATGCCTTCGGCGCCCATCGCCACCGCTTCCAGGGTTTCGCCGGCAGCGCCGATGTTGGCAGCGATCTCTACCGGATGGCCGTCGCGGGTGATGGCCGGCTCCAGGCGACGCTCATTTGCCAGGCGCTTGCGCTCCTCGCGGGTGGCGCGCTCGTTGCGGGCCTGGTCCAGCTGCGCATCGGTTGGGGCAACCAGCAGTTCACCGCGCTCGCCGTCAAGCAGCAGCAAGGTGTTTGGCGCTAGCCCAAGCACACCCGGCCCAGCACCGACTATCGCCGGAATGCCCAGCGCGCGGGCGATGATGGCGCTGTGCGAAGTGGCGCCGCCGCCGGCGGTAAGAATGCCTGCGACGCGCTGGGCGTTTAGCGTGACGACGTCCGAAGGCGCCACTTCGTCCATCACCAGGATGTAGGGCTCGTCTGGGGCCTGATCGGCTTCCACACCAGTCAGGCAGGCCAGCACACGGCGACCCACGTCACGCAGGTCGGCGGCACGCTCGGCCAGCAGCTTGTCGTGCAAGGCCTCCTGCTGCTGCGCCGCAATTTTGATTTCCTCCATCCAGGCGGCTTCGGCACTCAAACCTTTTTGCAGACGCGCCTGAACTTCCTCGCGCAGCGCCGGGTCGCGCAGCATGGCCTGATGGGTGGTGAAGATGTCGCGGATGCTGGCGACCTGACTCTCATTGATCAGCGTGCCGATCTCCGCATGGACCTTGTCCAGCGCCGCATCCAGCCGCTGCAGTTCGATCACCGGAGACTCGCCGCGCTTGGGGTAGTCGATCACCTGCGGCTTGCGTACCAGGACCGGACCGATGGCGATGCCGGGCGCGGCGGCGATGCCGATGACCTGCTCGCCGGCCCGCAAGACGGGCACGTCCTGGGCTGCCTCATTCAGTTGCACGGCCCGCAGCTCCGCCGGCGCCCCGCCGGCCGGCAGCGGCTCGATTTCCTCGCCCAGCCCTTCTTCCACCGCGCGGACCAGCGCCGGCAACGCATCGTCGGCGATCGAGGGCTCGGCGATGAACTCCAGCACCTGGCCGCGATGCGAGCCCATCGCCAGCAGCTTGCTCAGGCTCTTGGCCGACACGCCCGCGCTCTGGCTACCAGCCAGCCGCACTCGGATCTCGCCGGCGAAGGCCTGTGCGACCTCGGTCAGCACCTTGGCCGGGCGGGCATGCAAGCCATGGGCGTTAGCCAGTGGCACCTGGGCACTCGGCCAGTCTGCCGGCACTTCGCCGCCCAGGGCTTCGAGCACTGTGCGACTGGACGTCGCCTGGCTCAGCTCCTGCCCGCGGCCTTCGATCAGCAGATTGCACAGGCGCTCGAGCATCGCCCGATGCGCTTCGCCCAGGCTGGCCAGCACGAAAAGACCATTGAGCGGCTGCCCCTGATGCTCGAGATGGGAAGCTGGCGTGACGAAGGCGAGACCAGGACGCTGCACCGCCTGCTCGCTACTCAGCCACCAGAGGCCATCCCCCAGCGGCAGCGCCTGGCCAAGCGGCAGACTGGCGTTGAAACCCGGCTCCACGCACTGCGCGCGCTTGAGCAGCTTGACGCCCTGCCATGCCAGCTCGTCGAAATCATCCGCAGCGACACCCAGCGAGACCAGCTCGCCATCCAGCGCCAGCGCCTGTGGCGCACCCTGCAGCAGGTCGATGATGGCTTCCGGGCTTTCGGCTTTCTGCAGCGCCTCGCTCAGATCGCCTTCACCCAATGCTCGGGTCAGCAGCTGTAGCAGGCGCAGGTGTTCGTCGGAACGCGCAGCGATACCGATGGCCAGATACACCAGCTGGCCGTTGCCCCAGTCGACGCCGGCCGGAAAATGCAGCAGCCGCACGCCGGTGGTGAACACCTGATCACGGGTTTCCGGCGTGCCATGGGGAATCGCAAGGCCCTGACCGAGAAAGGTCGAGCCCTGCGCTTCACGCGCACGCAGCCCGTCCAGATAACCCGGCGCGACCAGCCCGTCGGCGACCAGAACTTCACCCAGCAGGGCCAGCGCCGCTGGCTTGTCCGCCGCGGCCTGATGCATGTGGATGTGCTGTGCATTCAACTCAAGCATGGAGAACTCCTGCGGGGCTCGCGATTGTTGTGGCCGACGGTCAAGCCGGCTTTGCCCGAATCCTGGGCTGGCGCTTCAGACCGAAACACTGCTGAAACGTTTCACCTAAGACTGGCACATTACGCAATATTGGGTAATTCTAGAAGCCCGAGTTCATACCACCCGTCTCAGGACCCTCTGTTGAAACTGACCGACATCGCCCGCCTCGCCAACGTTTCGGTAACCACCGCCAGCTATGTGCTCAATGGCAAGGCCGCGCAGCGCCGTATCAGCGCGGCCACGGTCGAGCGGGTGATGGCCGTGGCCGAACAGCAGGGCTTTCAGCTCGACCAGCAGGCGGCTGGCCTGCGTCGAGGGCAGTCGCGCACCCTCGGCTTCATCGTTCCGGATCTGGAAAACCCCAGCTACGCGCGTCTGGCCAAACTGCTCGAGCAGCGCGCGCGGCAGCGCGGCTACCAGCTGCTGATCGCCGGCACCGACGACGAGCCGGACACCGAGCGCCAGGTCATCCAGCTGCTGCGCTCGCGCCGCTGCGATGCGCTGATCGTCGCCAGCTGCTTACCGGCCGACGACCAGAGCTATCGCAAGGTGCAGGCGGCTGGCACGCCGGTGATCGCCCTCGACCGCGCGCTGGACGCCGAGCACTTCTGCTCGGTGGTCAGCGATGATTGCGAAGCGGCCGCCCTGCTCACCCGCTCGCTGGCAGTTCCGGCCGCCGCCCATATCGCCCTGATCAGCGCACGCCCGGCATTGCCCATCAGCCAGCAGCGCGAGGAAGGTTTTCGCCAGGCACTGTCGCAGCACAGCGGTCAGGTCAGCATCCTGCAGGCCGAACAGTTCAGCCGTGCGTGCGGCCGTGAACAGATGCTCGCCCTGCTCGAGCGCGGCCCGCTGCCCGATGCGCTGATCACCACCGCCTACGTCTTGCTCGAAGGCGTCTTCGATGCGCTGCGCGAGCGGAACCTGCTGTGGCCAGAGCAGCTGCGGCTGGCGACCTTTGGTGACGCGCAGTTGCTGGATTTCCTGCCGATCCGGGTCAATGCGATTTCCCAGCAGCACCAGCAGATCGCCGAGCAAACCCTGGAACAGGCAATCCGCGCCATCGAGCAGGGCGATTACCGTCCCGGCGTGATCGCCATCGAGCGTGAGCTGAAAGTGCGGCGTCTCTGATCCGCCCCTTGCGGGCGCTGCCGCGCTGGCGGAAGCTTGTCGTCTTTCGAACACGCCCACCCTCCCAGATGAACATCGAACAGATCACCCAACGCCTGCACGCCATCCGCGATCAGAACGACTGGCAGCGCTTTCACAGCCCCAAGAATCTCGCCATGGCCGCCAGCGTGGAAATGGCCGAGCTGGTGGAAATCTTCCAGTGGCAGACCGAGGACGAGTCGCGCCAGCTCTCAGCCGACAAACTTGAGCATGCCGGTCAGGAAGTCGGCGACATCCTCATGTACCTGCTCTTGATGTGCAGCGAGCTGGGCATCGACATGGAACAGGCGCTGCTGACCAAGCTGGCCGACAACGAGCGGCGGTTCGCCCGATGAGCGATCGCCATTTCGACGAGCTGGCGACGCGCTTCGCCGAGAAGATCTACGGCGGCGCCAAGGGCGCGATCCGCCTTGCCGTGCTGCAGGCCGACCTGACGGAAGCCCTGCCGCAACGGCCACTGCGGGTGCTGGATATCGGCGCCGGCCTCGGCCACATGAGTCTGTGGCTGGCTCAGCAGGGCCATGATGTGACCCTGGCAGAACCGGCAGAGCCGATGCTGGAAGGCGCGCGCAAACAGTTTGCCGCAGCCGGCCAGCAGGCAACCTTCATTCAGGCGCCCTGGCAGACAGTCGAAAGCCAGGTCGAGGGCCGTTTCGATCTGGTGATCTGCCACGCGGTGCTGGAATGGCTGGCCGAGCCCCAGGCGATCCTGCCGGCGCTGCATCGCCTAACATCGGCCGATGGCTGGCTATCGCTGGCCTTCTACAACCGCGACGCGCTGATCTACCGCAACCTGCTCAAGGGCCATTTCAAGAAACTGCGCAGCCAGACCTATGCCGGCGAGCGCCAGAGCCTGACGCCTCAGCAGCCGCTGGACCCACGCGAGCTGGCGGCGCAACTCGCACCGCACTGGCAGGTCGAAACAACCAGTGGCGTGCGCGTATTCCATGACTACATGCCCGCCGATTTCCAGGCCCGCACCGAGCCTGCCGAACTGATCGAGATGGAACTGGCCTACCGCCGCCATCCACAATTTGCCGGTCTCGGGCGCTACCTGCACTGGATGTGTCGGCCGCTCTGAGCCGACCGGGAGGTACCGATGTCGATCCGCGCCATGCTGCCGGTGCTCTGCCTGGGCCTTGCAGCCTGCCAGAGCCAGAACCCCTATACCGACGAATCCGCGCCGATTCCTCCGGCGCCACCGATCGAGCAGATCCAGTCACCGATCTATCCGGCGGCGCCAAGGGACTTTTCCAGCTACCAGAACTGGAGCTGGCAAGCACCACCGGCCGGCACCGCGTCGATCACCGGCGAGGAGCTGCAGGAAATGGTCGCCGGCGCGCTCGATCAACTCGGCTTGCGCCCTGCGCAGGCCGAGCGCAAGGGCGAACTGTTGATCAGCGCCCGCGCCAGCAAGGAGACCCGCATTCGGCAGACTTACGATGATTACGGCCCGCATGTCGGCGTAGGCCGCTACGGTGGCGGCTACGGCTCAGGTTATGGCGTGGGGACGAGCGTACCCATCGTGCGCAACTACGAGGAAGAGGTGCTCTCGGTGCGTATCGAGATGTTCGACGCGGCTTCCGGCCAATCGATCTGGAGCAATCGCGCCGAAGCACGTAGCGGCGGTAGCCGCGCCAAGCAGCAGGATGCGCTGCGCGAGGCGGTGCAGCGGGTGCTGGCGGACTACCCGCCGCGCTGAGCGTGACAGCGATGCAGACTCAGCACCGCGCCGAGGCCTAGACTGAACAGATTCCACCCCCGGAGAACGATCATGTTGCGCTGCCTGTTGCTGATACCTCTGCTCTTCGCGCTAGCCGCCTGCCAGGGCCCCCAGGTGCAGCGCGATTTCGATCCGACGCGGGATTTCTCGGCCTATCGGGCCTGGGGCTGGCAGGAACCGGCGCTGCAGTATCGGCCTGATGATCCACGAATCAAAAGTGACCTCACCGAACAACGCATCCGCGCGGCGATCGCCGAACAGCTCGATCAGCAGGGACTGCGTCCCGCCACGGCCGGCAAAGCGGCGGACCTCAAGGTGCAGGCCTGGTACATCGTCGACCAGCGTACCCAGCAGTACGCGACCACCTCCGGCGCCTGGGGCAATCCCTGGTACGGCTACTGGGGTGGGCCGATGTTCACCGACACCCGCACCATCGACTACCAGGTCGGCACGCTGCAGATCGACCTGTATGACGCCGCTGACGGCAAACTGGTCTGGCGCGGCAGCGCCGAGCAGACCCTGAGCAACCGCCAGGGCACCCCCGAGCAACGCGCCGGCAGAATGCGCGAGCTGGTGACACGAGTGCTGTCGCAATACCCGCCGCGCTGAGCCAAGCGCAGCGAACCGCTGTCCCGCTATGGCGAGTCGTATCCCGGCTCGCCATACTGTCGCGCCCTGATTCCGGAGATCCGAAATGCCTGCCGTTGCCTGGTGGTTACTCACCCTTCCGTTCATTGCCGGCGCGATGCTGCCCCTGCAAGCCGGAATCAACGGCCAGGTCGCGCGTCACCTCGGCAACGTGATGGGCGCGGCACTGCTTTCGTTCACCGTGGGCACACTGGCACTGTTCGTCATCGTGGCAGTCCAGCGCGATATCCCGGCGTTGCAGACGCTGAAGGGCCTGCACTGGTGGCACTGGTGTGGTGGGCTGCTGGGGGCCTTTTTCATCGCCACGGCCGCCTTCGCCGCACCGCGCACGGGAGCGTTGCTGTTTATGGCGCTATTGCTGGCCGGCCAGCTGTTCGTCGCCTTGCTGCTGGATCACTTCGGCTGGGCCGGCTTTCGCCAGTCCAGCATCAGCTTCGGTAAAGTCTCCGGTCTGCTGCTGATCTTCGCCGGCGTCTGGCTGATCCAGCGCGGCTAGCAGATGCGCGGCGGGCGTCACTCGTGCTCGAAGGCGTAGAACAGGTTGGGCTCGCTGACCAGGTATAGATTGCCCTGTGCATCGAAGGTCATCCCTTCGGCCTGCGGCACGCTGCGCTCCAGTCCGGCAAACCCGCTCCAGAGCGAGCGGAAGCTGACCAGCTCGCCCTCGGCATCGAGCTCCAGCATCATCTTCGCCTCGTCGCTGAGCAGCACCAGATGGCCGGTACGCTCGTCGAAGTGCACCGAGGACAGATCACTGGCCATGTCCAGCTTCTCGATCCAGGCCTCACGGTCGATGATCTTGATGTCCATGCCACCTGCCAGACTGCGCTTGATGCCCTGGATCTCGTAGAGCTTGCGCGGTGAATGCTCCTTGACCACGAACAGGCGATCACCGGCGCGGTCGTACCCGACGCCCTCGAAACCGGTATTGTCCGCGTCGTTTAGGGCCAGGGTAATGGAGCGGGCATCGGTACGCTGCAGCGGACCGGCAATCCTGGGAACCTGCACGATCACCAGCGACTGCTTACGCTCCTCGGTCAACACCAGCAGGTCATCACCCAGATAGGTCACGCCCTCTACGTCCTGGAACCCGCGCAGCGGGTAGCGCGCGAGGAAGCCGCCATCCTTGTCCAGCGCCAGCAGCTCTTCGGGGTTATTGACGACGCCCCAGAAATGATCGCGGCGTTCGTCATAGGTCAACCCGGAAAGATTGTCTTCCACTGTGGCCACCTGCAGCGCGTCGATCTTCACCCGGTATTCGGGTAGCCAGAGGCTGTGCCTTTCCCAGCTGCTTTCATGCCAGGTGGTTTTCAGCGTATAGAACAGCCGCTCGTCCAGATGAGTGGCGGTGACAACGTAGAGCAGGCCGAAAAAGACGCAGCCATAGGCCCAGGCGGGGCGCAGTGTCTTGATTCGTTCCAGGCGCGCTCTGGCAATGGCCAGCATCGTTGGTCTTCTCGTGCTGGGAATGGTAGGCAGGCTGCCTGGCGCTTGTTGCAGTTGCATGAAGGTCGGGAACGCATGATGCGCTAAGGACTCACAGCGACATTCCGACCGCCTCCTGCCCTGGTGGTTCCAGCGCAGCGCGGCCGTTCGGAACTCTCGGGCGCACTCGAGAGCCCAATGCCCAGAGCCGTGCTTGGGCACCGCAATCGAACGTTCAGGAGAGTGAGACATGCGGGTAGAAGGATTCTTCGAATGGCTGGGACAGGCGCTGGGCGCGGTCATACGTTTCATCGTCGAGGCGCTGGGCGACTTCTTCGGCCTGTTTGCCAGGGCCGGACACAATTTCCTCGAGGGGTTGTCGCGTACGCTGGGCATGGACCGCTCGCTGATCAGCCTGGTAGCACTGGCGATCGGCCTGATGTTGCTGGTTGCGGCGGTCCGCGCGTTCTTTCGCGGCTCGATCATCGGCGGGCTGATCTGGCTGTTCCTCGGGCTGTGGCTGCTGAGCTGGTTGATTCACTGACGCGCAGCCTAAAGCTCGGACTTTCCCTCTTTCATTGCATGCCACGTATAGTGCCGGGCCGTCCCGGAGGCCCGTAATGCCCAGCTTGCTCGTCGCCTGGCGCCACGCACCGACCCATAACAAAGTGTGGGCGCTGGCGGCGCCGATGATCCTGTCGAACCTTTCCGTTCCGCTGGTCGCACTGGTGGACAGCAGCGTAATCGGCCATCTGCCGCACGCGCATCAGCTGGGCGCAGTGGCGGTCGGCGGTAGCCTGTATACGCTGCTGGTGTGGGTGATGGGCTTTCTGCGCATGGGCACGACGGGCTTCGCCGCCCAGGCGGCCGGCCGCAAAGACGGCGCTGCTTTGCGCCAGATACTGCTGCAAGGGTTGCTGCTGGCACTGGGCTTCGCGCTATTGCTAGGTGTAATAGGCGTCCCACTGAAGGGCATAGCCCTGCAACTCATGCAGCCCTCGGCCGAACTGGACGAACTCACCCGTGACTATTTCCACACGCGGCTGTTCGGCCTGCCCGCGGCGCTGGCCAGCTATGCACTGATCGGCTGGTTCCTCGGCACGCAGAATGCGCGCGCGCCACTGGCCATCCTGCTGACCACCAATCTGATCAACGTGGCGCTGGACCTGTGGTTCGTACTCGGCCTCGACTGGGGCGTGGCCGGCGCCGCACGCGCCTCGGTGATCGCCGAATGGAGCGGCGCGCTGCTCGGCCTGGCGCTCACCCGCAACGCGCTGGCCCGCTATCCCGGTCGAATCGATACCCGCGCGCTGCGCCGCTGGTTGAGCTGGCGGCCGCTGATGGCGGTCAACCGCGACATCTTCCTGCGCTCCCTGGCGCTGCAACTGGTGTTTTTCCTGGTGACGATACAGGGCACGCGGCTAGGCGATGCGACGGTCGCCGCCAACGCGCTGCTGCTCAACGGCCTGCTGCTGACCGCGCACGCCCTCGATGGATTGGCTCATGCCGTGGAAGCCTTGGCCGGGCATGCCATCGGTGCCCGCAACCGCGACGCACTGCAGCGAGTGATGGTGGTCGCCGGGGGCTGGTCGTTGCTGGCCAGCGTCGCCTTCGGCCTGTTCTTCCTGCTTGGCGGCCAGCTGTTCATCCAGTTGCAGACCGACATTCCCGAGGTACGCCAGACCGCGCTGACCTACCTGCCCTATCTGGCAACCCTGCCGCTGATTGCGGTCTGGAGCTATCTGCTTGACGGGCTGTTCATCGGCGCCACCCGCGCGCGGGAGATGCGCAACAGCATGCTCCTGGCGGTAGGCCTGACGCTGCCACTGGGCTGGCTGCTGCAAGGGCTTGGCAATCACGGCTTGTGGCTGGCGTTTCTGAGCTTCATGCTGATGCGCGGCGTCTGCCTGGGCGTGCTCGCTCAGCGCCTGCAGCGCCGCGGAGCCTGGTTTAACATGGGCGCGCCGAGCACCACACACTCCGAAGGACACTGAACATGGCCTACGCCATCGCCGCCTACCTGCATTTTCTGGCGATATTCCTGCTCTTTGCCCTGCTGCTGCTGGAGCACCAGCTGTTCCGTCAGCCGCTGACGCTGGAGCGAGCGCGCAGCCTGTTCCGTATCGACATCGCCTTCGGTATCACCGCGGCGGCGGTACTGGCCAGCGGAGCGGCCCGGGCCATCCTCTATGGCAAAGGCCTGGACTACTACCTGAAGAACAGCCTGTTCCACGCCAAGATCGGCATGTTCGTGGTGGTCGCGGTGCTCTCCATCTATCCGACCCTGACGTTCCTGCGCTGGCGCCCGGCCTTGTCCGCAGGCCAGGCACCGATCATCTCGGACAGCAGCGCCAGGTGGGTCAAGCTGACCATCCGCCTGGAGCTGCTGCTACTCCTGCTGATCCCCTTGCTGGCGTCGCTGATGGCACGGGGCTTTGGCGTAATGCCCGGCTGACGCCGGGCTCGCGGCTCAAGGCGTCAGATAGGACGAGCGCGTCAGCCCCAGACGTAACGCGTCGATGTACTGGGTGCGCTCCTTGGCACTCAGCTTGGCGCTGGCGACCTTGTCGCGGTAATAGGTCATCAGCTCCTCGGGCGACAGGTGCACGTAGCGCAGCATGTCCTCGATGGTGTCGTGGGTCTCGATGCCGGCGTGGTAGTAGCTGCCGTCCTCACGCTGATAGACGTTCACCGAGTCGGTATCGCCGAACAGGTTGTGCATGTCGCCGAGAATCTCCTGATAGGCACCGACCAGGAACACGCCGAGGAAGTACTCCTCGCCAGGCGCGACCTCGTGCACCGGCATGCTGCTTTCGATGCTCTGCTCGTCGACGTAGTGCTTGATCTTGCCATCCGAGTCGCAGGTCAGGTCCTGCAGCACAGCGCGCCGCACCGGCTCCTCGCTCAGCCGCTGCAGCGGCACGATCGGCAGGATCTGGTCGATCGCCCAGGTATCCGGAAGGCTCTGGAATACCGAGAAATTGCAGATGTACTTGTCCGCCAGCTTGTCGTTGAGCTCGTCGAGCACTGCCCGATGCGAGCGCTGGCGGGCCTTCAGCTGGTTGTACAGGCGGCGACAGATGGCGAAGTAGCTCTGCTCGGCCAGTGCCTTCTGCGCCAGCGTCAGCTTGCCGGAGGCGTACTGCGCGCTGGACTCGCTCATGTAGTGGGTAGCGCGCCAGTAGGTCTCGGTGACCATTTCCGGGTCGGTCGGTCCGAGCAGGTCGGCCAGCGATTGCACGATCTCCGGCAGTTCGTCGTAGTTGTCGATCACCGGCAGCTCATCGTTGTGCCGCTCGACGTCGGTGACCTGCATGACCAGCACCGCATGATGCGCGGTCATCGCCCGCCCGCTTTCGGAGAAGATGTTTGGGTGCGGCAGGCCCTGTGCCTCGCAGAACTCCTTGAGCATGCCGACCACGGTACCGGCGTATTCGTCGATGTCGTAGTTGATCGAGCTGGCATTGCGCGAGTGGGTACCGTCGTAATCGACCCCCAGACCGCCGCCGACATCGATGTAATCCACCGGCAGGTTCAACGCCCGTAGCTCGGCGTAGTAACGAATCGCCTCACGGAAGCCCTGACGGTAGTCGGCCAGATTGGCGATCTGCGAACCCATGTGGAAGTGCAACAAGCGAATGCCCTGGTCCATTTCTGCGGCGCGGAAGCGTTCGATCACCGAGAGCAGCTGCGCCGCGGACAGGCCGAACTTCGACCGCTCGCCACCGGTATCGGCCCACTTCGACGATGCCAGCGACGACAGGCGCACACGCAGGCCGACCTGCGGCGTCAGCTTGAGCTCGTTGGCCTCCTCGATCACCAGGCCGACCTCGGACTCCTTCTCGATGACAATGAATACCTTGTGGCCGAGCTTCTGCCCCATCAGTGCCAGGCGGATGAACTCGCGGTCCTTGTAGCCATTGCAAACGATGGTGCCGCCCTTCGGCGCCAGCGCCAGCACAGCCATCAGCTCCGGCTTGGAACCCGCCTCCAGGCCGATGGAAACGTTCTGCGTGGCAATGATGTTCTCTACCACCGCTTCCTGCTGGTTGACCTTGATCGGGTACAACGCGGTGTACTTGCCGGCGTACTCCATGCGCTCGATGTTGGCATCGAAGGCACCGGTCAGGCGCCGCACGCGGTCCTGCAGGATGCCGGGGAAACGCACCAGCAACGGCAGCGACAGCCCCGCCTCGCGTAATTGCTCGATCAGGCCGTTGAACTCGATCGGCTCGCCGCTCGGCCCTTGAGGGCGCACTTCGACATTGCCCTGGTCGTTGATTGCGAAATACCCAGCGCCCCAGTGGCGGATACCGTAGATGCTGCGGCTGTCGGCAGCGGTCCACTGGCTACCGTCGTCTTTACGTGTGCGTCGTACAGGCATCAAGGCCTCCCGGAAGAAATTGAGTGTTTCGCAGCGAGCAGAACCGCGCGGCGAAGGCTATGCGGCTTCGACAGCCGATATGCGGAAAATGGTGAAAATCGGTGGAGGTGTAACAGCGGTGCTCAGCCACCGGACTTCTTGGCCTTGAAGCCACGTTTGCTCAGCTCGTCGATCAGCAGCTGAACGTGATCGCCCTGAATCTCGATAACGCCATCCTTCAGCGCACCACCCGTGCCGCAGCGGCGTTTCAGCGCGCTGGCGAGCTCCTTGAGTTCGGTCTCGGGCAAGGGAACGCCACTGATGGTGGTCACCGTCTTGCCGCCCCGCCCCTTGCTCTCACGGCGCACCCGCGCAATGCCGTCGCCTTCGGGCAGAACGCTCTGTTTGCAGATGCAACTGCCCAGCGGTTGACTGCACTCGGGACAATGCCGACCGGCATCGGTGGAATAGACCAGCCCGCTCAGGCCGGCCAGGGAAGTGGTTTTCTTCGCCACACAAACCTCACTCGCCAATCTGGCTCTGCCTGGCAGAGCCGAAGTGCCGGCTAATTTACCAGCAATGCGAGTTGGTAGCAGAACAGAGTCCGGGCGACGCATATGAAACCGGACTGCTCGTGAAACCGAAGTACCGCGAAGGGCCGATCAGCTCTTCTGATCGGCGATACGCCCAGCCGGTGCATAGGGCGATGGATCCACGATCGGCGCCTGCTCAAGCATCAGATCGACAAGCAGCTGACAGGACGCCGGCGCCAGCACCAACCCGTTGCGGAAGTGCCCGCAGTTCAGCCACAGCCCGTCGAAACCGCTCACCTGCCCTATATAAGGCACGCCGTCCGGCGAACCGGGTCGCAGACCTGCCCAGTGCTTGACCACTTGCGCATCGGCCAGCGCGGGCAACAGCTCGATCGCTGTTGCCCTCAGGCTTTCCAGCGCGTCTTCGGTCGGCGTCTTGTCGAAGCCGACATCTTCCAGCGTGCTGCCGACCAGGATATGGCCGTCGCGCCGCGGAATCGCATAGCGCCGTTTGGCCAGCACCATGCTCGGCAGGAAGTCCTCCGCGCACTTGAATAGAATCATCTGCCCCTTCATCGGCTTGACCGGAATCTCCAGCCCCAGCGTCGCCAGCAGCTGTGCGCTCCAGGCACCAGCAGCCACTACAACCTGATCCGCTCGCATCTCGCCCTGCGCTGTCTGCACGCCCACGATACGCGAACCATCGCGGAGGAAACCCTCGACCGCGCACTGCTCGATCACAGTCACATTCGGCAGCTGCCGCAGCGCTTCGCGCAAGGCGCGCAACAGACGAGGATTGCGAATGTTGGCAACACCGTCCATGTAGACGGCGCGCTCGTAACCCTCACCCAGCGAAGGCACTGCCTGGCGCACGGTCTCCATCGACACCGACGTCAGCGGCCGGCCGTAACGCTCAGCCCAACTCAGCGCCTCCGCCTCGTCATGCAGATCCAGCCAGTAAAGGCCGGTGACATGCACCTCGGGGTCCACCCCCGTCTCTTCCAGAAGCCGCTCGCCAAGCTGCGGATAGAAATCCTGCGACCAATGCGCCAGCGCCGTGACCGCCGGACTGTAGCGCCACGGATAAAGCGGCGAAACGATCCCGCCGCCGGCCCAGGAGGCTTCGGTGCCTGTTCCGGACGCCTCTACCAACGTCACCGACGTGCCTGCAGCAGCCAGCTTGTAAGCCGTCAGCAGGCCTATCACTCCGCCGCCCACCACTACCGTCATCTCTCTCGCCACATTCCCCTCGCCAGCTGGATCACATATCCATGCATTCAGTATTGACTTGTCGACTCGTTGCTCTACAACCAATCTTTCGTTCATTACAGGCCCAACAGTCACCGCAGCAGAACGAAAGGCTCATTCGTCAGGATGGCGACACATGATAAGTGCAAAGGAACCGCACCATGCCGAACAAGGATCAAGGCTTTACGCTTGTTGAATTGCTGATCACCATCTCGCTGATTGCAATCATCAGTTCCATGGCCATGCCAGCACTGGCAGACCTCATTGCATACAACCGCCAACAGGCGCTGCTCACCCAAGTGCAGGATGCCATTCAGAAAGCACGCTCCAAAGCGGTGCTGCATCGTCAGACGGTCGTACTCTGCGGTAGCAGCGATGCAACCAACTGCAGCAGCGACTGGAGCAAGGGTTGGCTGACCGTCGTGGAGGCGACCCAGGAAGTACTGGATGTGACTCAACTACCCGCCACCGATGAGCTGCGCTGGAGCGGCTTCGGCGATAGACGCATACGTTTCCATGCCAACGGTACCAGTCCTTTGAGCAATGGGCGTTTCTATCAATGCCACAGGCAGGCTGTTGCCTGGCAACTGATTCTTAGCCGACAAGGCCGCCTGAAGCAGGGCACTTCGGCAGATAACGCAAGCAGGGTCTCACTCTGCCGCTCCTGATCTCGAATGATAAAAACATCATTTCCCCCATCCTAAAAGCATGGCTCCAGTCACGCCGGAGCCATCTCATAAACCCGATAATCGTCCCGACAGCCGGTCATCCTGACAAATGCACCGACCATCCCGGCATAACGGACAAAGCGTCCGAGCCAAACCATTATCCGCTCAAGAATTCAAATGGAGCGCAACATGTCACGCCGCAGCGACATGCATGGATTCACCCTGATCGAACTGATGATCACCCTTGCCTTGCTGACCATAGTGTTAGGCCTCGCAGTACCCAACTTCATTGCGTTCATCCAGAAAACCCGGCTGCAAGAACAAACCGACGATCTGATCGCAACCCTGCAGTACGCACGTGGAGAAGCCGTCACACGCCGGACCACTGCCGAAGTGATCGCCGATGACGACGGCCCCTGGGTGGTGCGCGTTGCCGGCCAATCAGCCAGAGAGCTGAGCCACAACACCAGCCAGGCCAGAATGGACGCAGATGCCGCAAGCATTACTTATCGTGCCAACGGTACTGCCACCCCCGCCCTGATTATCGTCTGCCGGGACGATTCGCCCGAGACGGCCTATGTCGTGGAAGTACGAGCGAGCGGCGCGCCCGTTCGCCATGAGCGCGGCAAAGGCGCCGATGGAAACGCCCTGACCAGTTGCACGTTATGAGGATCGCCATGAGCAACAACAGAGGCTTCAGCTTGATCGAAGTGATGGTCACCCTGGTACTGACCACCATCGGCATTCTCGGCATGGTTGCCATGCAGGGCCGCAGCATTCAGTACACCCAGGACTCGGTACAGCGAAACACAGCAGTGATGCTGGCTGGGGATTTTGTCGAAATCATCCGAGCCAACCCTGAAGAACTCTACGAAAAAGCACCTCCAGTAGAGCCCTTCTATAGCGGTTTTAAAGACAGCTCTCCATTCTATAAGGATACGGGGGGCAATTTCTCCACCGCACCCCAAGAATGCATTGACAACCCGAAGAGCGCCCTGGAAATGCGGGATTGCTGGGTCAGCGAGACTCAGGCGGCATTACCGGGGGCAGCCGACTTGTTCGAAGACGCCTTCTATATCTGCCGTAGCTCGGTCCCTGGAAACTGTAATGGCAAGGGCTCAATGCTGGAAATCCAAATGGCTTGGGAGGTGAAAGCCGGAACATGCCCTGATGACAGAGCCCCCAACGACACCACCTGTATCTACAGAATCCGGGTTGAATTATGAGAACTTCTCAAACGCATCCACAACGCGGGCTGTCCATGGTTGAGCTTCTAGTAGCGCTAGCCATCAGCAGCTTTTTGCTTCTCGGTATCAGCCAGATATATATGGACAACCGGCGCACTCATTTTTTTCAGCAAAGCCAAACTAGCAATCAGGAGAACAGCCGCTTTGCTGCGTTGATGCTTAATGAATACTTGGGCAAAGCAGGTTTTCGTCGCGCGCCGGATCAATTGGTCGAGGATGCGTTTCCCTCTGTTTCGGCAAACAACGATTGCCAAGCCTTCGCCAAAGGTAGTCCGGTGACCGCAACCACCGACGCACTGGGTATTTGCCTGCGCTATCAGCCAGTTATCAGTGAGGAGTTGGATTGCCAAGGTGGCAATACGATTGCATTCGACGACAGCAAGGCATTCAAAGCGCCTCCCACCAGCAGCCTCGTGACTTTAGCGTTGAGGTATACGCCTGGAGCCGAACTGAACGCTGGCACGCTGCAATGCAAGAGTCTCAGCGCTACCAGCCCCGCCTATATGGAAGTACTTACTGGAATAGCCGATTTCCGCCTCGAGTACGGCGTAGGTGGCAAGGATCTGCTGGAAAAGAAACTGACCGAAGGCAGTGGGCGCTTTGTCAACGCTGAAGCTTGGACCGAGAATAGTGGCCCGATTCGCGCAGTGCGCTATTCGATATTGTTCGCCAGCCGGGAAAACCAGCGAGATGGTGACTCACGAATTTATACTGACTGGTATGACTCAGCAGACGCAACTACCAAAGCGCGTCTTACCAGTAGCGACGAAAACCGAATCTACCAAGTTGCGCATGGAACCCAGACGATCAGGAACTTGATGCCATGAAGACTTTTTATCCCTCTCGTGAGCATGGCGCCACCCTACTAGTTGCCTTAGTCATGTTGTTAATTTTAACAGTATTAGCCGTATCCAGCATGCGCGGTGTCGTGCTTGAATCGCGCATAACCGGCAATCGTGCGGAAAGTCTGCGTCTGCAGAGTGCTGCCAATGCGGCATTACGTGAAGGTGAATTTCGATTCCATGGTCCTGCATATTTGCGTGACAAGCTCGAGCCTCGTGAGAGTAATTGTCAGAAAGACAACAAATTGCAAACCAGCGGCGCCAACCGACCTTGCCTACTGGCCGTGGTCAATGAAGCAGATCTTCTCAGCTTCATGCTTGATCCTTTAACCTTTCTCAGAAATAGCTCAGCAGAAAATAAAACAGGTGCGGATACTGCAACTGCAGGCGAGACCGAATTCGTCACATGGATGCCATACAGAGGCAGAGAAGCAGGAAACGACAATGTCACCGCGACTGACCCCGAAGCTTATTGGAACAGTCGCCTAATTGCTGTCGGTGCAGACGACGCCACCGCACTGAATGCTGAATATGGTGCGATTCTGGAAGGTCGAGGCACCTATTTCTATCAAGTCAATGGACAAGCCGATGACCGGCTGGCGCTGCAGTCTACAACCGCCAACGTCTATGTCGGCCTGAACAATTAGGGAAATGGACATGATTCCGAACTATTTAACTGTCATAAAGCTGTTGACCGCAACAGGCCTAGGGGTTGCCATCTTCAGCGCACCACTAAGCCTCTACGCGGCAGTTTCTCAACAGCCGCTCTCGCTCACCGAGGGTGTATCTCCCAACCTGTTAGTAACACTGGACGACTCAGGAAGCATGGCGTGGGCATATGCGCCGGATGGAATCAACACAACGACCAATCGCGCACGCCGAGCATGGCGCTCAAATTCTTTCAACTCGATGTATTACGACCCAAACACGACCTATCGCGTCCCTAAACAAGTCAAGATGGTGAATGGCGAAGTAATAGTCACGGATTATCCGACCCCCGGTTTCACCAACGCCCCGCAAAACGGCTATAGCTCCACCAGCACAAAGGTCAACCTCTCTAGCAAGTACCGCGCACAAGGCAGCGGTACATCCTTCATTACCTCATGCGATTCGGGAGTATTTCCTTCCGGGGTCTGTCGTAATGGAGAGGCGCCCGCTCATTATTTTCAATACACCGTAAGCTCGAGCTGCCCCGAGAAGAACCCTAGCAATAGTAACAACTGCTACACCTATAAAGAGATAGGAACAGGCGAACAGACCAATTTTGCCATCTGGTATTCTTTCTATCGCACCCGCAACCTGGCCACGCGCTCAGCTGCCAATTTGGCATTCTATGCGTTACCCGAAAACGTACGTCTCACTTGGGGAGCCCTGAATAGCTGCAATATCGGCTCTGGGTCTACGAGGGACTCCTGCAGCAACAACACTATCAAACAGTTTTCGGGACAGCATCGTGTCAACTTCTTCAATTGGCTTGACAATCTCCCACAATCAGGCGGCACTCCTTTACACTCTGCCATGATGCGTGCCGGCAATTTCCTCAAGACCGACAGCAAGGCTTACAAGGATGATGATGGTAGTGAGTACGCTTGTCGCTCCAGCTACCACATTATGATGACTGACGGCATCTGGAATGGCCGCTCCGGCAGTGGGAGCAACTCCGACGGCAGCTTGGACTATCCGTACAAAGATAACGTTTCTTATACTCTTGCAGACCTTGCATATGATTATTGGTCGGAAGACCTGCGCCCACGCATAGCAAACAATGTTCCTACTTATATGCCATTCGGCACTAACGAGAAGGATCCACGCAACAACCCCGCGAACTGGCAGCATATGGTTAACTTCACTGTCGGCCTAGGTCTCAGCAATTCATTGCAATTGAGCACTGCACCTACATGGGGTGGTTCAACGTTCGCGAACCATAGTGAACTGATGAATATGTCAGCCAATGGCAAGCGCTGGCCTACCGTTGGCAACGACAATAGCAATAACGTCTATGATTTATGGCACGCCGCCATCAACTCTCGCGGTGAATTTTTCAGCGCTGACACGCCAGATACTCTGGTTGCGGCTTTTGCCAATATTCTCAGCCGTATTGCCGAGCGTACTACTTCCGCCGCCAGCCCAGCCATCAACTCAGGCATGCAGGACGACGGCACCGGTGGATTGGTGAGCTATGCCTATCAAACCTCCTATTCGAGCAATGAGGGCTGGGCCGGTGACATCAAAGGCTATTTGAAAACCAAAACGCTCAACGCCGTAACCGGGCTCTTCGAAATAACTACTACCGAGTCATGGAGTGCACGCGAAAAGCTAGCTAACCAAGGGACTAACCGCAACATCATGATCGCAGCGCCCACTGGAGCGGCGCTCGATATGGACGGCCTTACCGAGCTGAGTTGGAGCCACGCGGGCAATGCCGACACCGAGGGTACGCTTGCCTATTTCCTGCGGCAGAACCCTGACGATGGAGATACCCTGGAACCAACAAACAGCACCAACGCCCAGCTGCGCCTAGACTTTCTGCGCGGGGATCGAAGGCAGGAAGGTTCTTTATTCCGCAAACGCACCACGGTGCTCGGCGATATGATCACGTCCAAACCAGTAACCGTACGCGGCGCCCGCTACCTGGCTAGCCATGCTGAGAGGCTGCATCCCGGTGGTGGGTACGCCGAGTACGTCGAACTCCAGCGTGAAAGGGCTCCTCGCGTCTATGTGGGAGCTAACGACGGGATGTTGCACAGCTTCAATGCTACGACAGGACAAGAGACCTTTGCCTTCATCCCGACCGCAGTCTTTCCAAAACTGCATAAGCTCACAGGAAAGAGTTATCAAGGTGCACATCACCAGTTCTTCGTGGACGGCTCCCCCACCGTCGCTGATGTCTATATAAAAGGCGAATGGCGCACCGTACTGGTTGGAACCCTTCGGGCAGGAGGTAAAGGCCTGTTTGCTCTGGATGTAACCGACCCTAATGCCATTAAATTACTGTGGGAGTTTCATGATAGCTCTATCCCCAACGATCATGAAGCTCGTCTCGGCTACAGCTTTCCACAACCCACCATCGCACGCCTGCACAACGGCAAATGGGCAGTAGTTACTGGAAACGGCTATGACAGTGAAAATAACGATAGCGGTAAAGCTGCCCTATTGATCATTGACATGGAAACAGGGGAGCTGACTAAAACTCTAGAAGTCGCCGGTACAGTTGGCGTACCCAACGGCTTATCGACACCAAAAGTAGCCGACTTCAACGCGGACGGAGTTGCTGATTTCGCTTATGCCGGCGACCTACAAGGAAATATTTGGCGTTTCAATTTAACGCCAGAGGACATGAAGGCGCCCTATACCCGCTTGGAAAGTGAAACTGTAACAGCGGAGCGTGGTTTCGCCGTATCTTACGCAGGCGAGCCCCTGTACAAGGCAGTTACCGAAGCAGGGGTAAGACAACCTATCACTGCCGCGCCATCGATCATCCGCCACCCTACACTGCATGGTTATCTAATCGTGTTCGGTACCGGGAAGTATTTCGAAGAAGGCGATAAGGACGGTTCACCATCCAAGCAAAGCATCTATGGTATCTGGGACACAGACACGCTCGACCCGAATAGCACTTTGCAGCCTGCCAGCTTGACCCGAAAAGAACTTCAGCCTCAGACAATGAACGCTACGCTAGAAAGCGAGGTAGCCGGACGCGATGCTCGACTGTTGAGCCAAAACAGCGTTGAATGGGCCATTCCTCAACCCGATGGAACCTGGCTCGAAACTAGCCAAACAGGTAATTCATTGAAGTACGGGTGGTTCTTTGACCTTCCACTTAATAGCGAAATGATGGTTGCGGATATGGTCACCCTTGGTCGAACGCTTTTCTTCCAGACATTGGTACCCAACTCCGATCCGTGCTCCTCAGGCGTAGAGAACTGGACCTATGCGATAGATCCTCAGAGCGGAGGGCGCACACAGCATCACGCCTTCGTGGATCATCGAAGCGCCAACAGCTCCGACACAGTCATTTCGGCTATACGCCAAGATGGAGAAGGTGGTTTGACCCTAGGCCAGACTCCGGATAGCAAATACGAGCTTTGCACCGGCCTTGAGTGTGAACAAGTTTCTCCGGATCCTTCCAGCTTGGGCCGCCAGAGCTGGCGTCCGATAGTGGAGTAACAGTATGAACTTGAAAATTCTCTGCACACTTGCAGCGCTGCCTCTGGCATTACTCATGAGTACAACTAATGCAGCGACCTTCGAGGCAATTGGTACTATAGGCGACGTACAGCTCGGTAGAAATCTCATCGTCGTGGATGAAATCACCTACTCACTACCCAACCAAACGGCAATCAACGGAACGCCCGCAATTCTGCAGTTGGAACCGGGTTATTTGATCGGCTTCAGTGGTACCGAAGCTTCACCCCACCCTATCATTGAATCGCTCTATCTCTACCCAGAGTCTGTACACAACGTAGAACAACGAGTACGGCCATGATTTCACAAGCTAAAGGTTTCACGCTGATCGAGTTGATGATTGTCGTAGGTATCGTTGGGATACTTGCAGCAATTGCGTACCCCAACTACACAGAATACGTGCAACGCGGTAATCGTAGCGAAGGACAGGCCTTACTCAACGATGCAGCAGCGAGTCAGGAGCGATTCTTTGCGCAGAACAACAGCTATGTAACCACCGCGGCAGATATCGCGAAGCTGGGAATGCGAGGAACCAGCGGTACCACTGTCACGTCGGATACCCGGAAATACACATTGACTGTGGGAACTAGCGCAAACGATGGCGGCTACACGCTCACCGCGACGCAGCATTTTGGCGACGCTACCTGTGGCAGTCTCACGCTAAATGCGCTCGGCGTCAAAGGCCGTACCGGCAGCGGAAAAACTGTGGAACAGTGTTGGAAATAACCGATAAATGAAGCGAAGAAGCCCGGCAGCAATGCCGGGCTTCTTCGTTTGATGGCCGAAAAGCCAGCAATACGATCAACGCATATGCAACCGTGGCTGCTGAGTCGGGCAATTATACCTGCCTCACCCGCAGCTCCTTCGGCATCGAAAACGTTACGTTCTCCGGCCGCCCTTCCAGTTCATCCATACCTTTGGCGCCCCACTCGCGCAACTGATCGATCACTCCACGCACCAGCACTTCAGGAGCCGAGGCGCCGGCGGTGATGCCGATGCGAGAGTCTTCGGCGAACCACTCGCGCTTGAGGTCTTCGGCGCCGTCGATCAGGTAGGCGGGGGTGTCCATGCGCTCGGCCAGTTCACGCAGGCGATTTGAGTTGGAGCTGTTGGGGCTACCGACCACCAGCACCACGTCGCACTCGCCGGCCAGTTGCTTGACCGCGTCCTGGCGGTTCTGGGTGGCGTAGCAGATGTCGTCCTTGCGCGGACCGCCAATGCTGGGGAAGCGCGTGCGCAGGGCGTCGATCACGCGGCTGGTGTCGTCCATGGACAGCGTGGTCTGAGTCACGAAGGCCAGCGACTCGGGATTGCGCACCTGCAATTGGGCGACGTCATCCTCGTCCTCGACCAGGTAGATCGAGCCGCCATTGGCGGTGTCGTACTGCCCCATGGTGCCTTCGACTTCCGGATGGCCATGATGGCCGATCAGGATGCACTCGCGGCCTTCGCGGCTGTACTTGGTGACTTCCAGATGAACCTTGGTCACCAGCGGACAGGTCGCGTCGAACACCTTCAGGCCGCGTTTGTCCGCTTCCATCCGTACTGCCTGGGACACACCGTGGGCGCTGAAGATAACGATGAAGCCATCCGGCACCTGGTCCAGCTCATCGACGAAGATCGCGCCGCGCTCGCGCAGGTCTTCCACCACGAACTTGTTGTGCACCACTTCATGACGCACATAGATCGGCGGACCGAAGACTTCCAGGGCGCGGTTGACGATCTCGATGGCACGATCGACGCCGGCACAGAAGCCCCGGGGGTTGGCGAGTTTGATTTGCATGGCGTGTCTCTCGATGCGCGTGGCACGCGGGTTGGATGACAGTTAGGGTGGAGGCGCTTCTTACCTCAACCATGGCGGCCTGCGGTGGATCGGTGAAGCGTGATCCACCCTACGATCAGAGCGCTTTGACGTCGATGATCTCGACTTCGAAGGCCAGGACCTTGCCTGCCAGCGGATGATTGAAATCCACGGTGACTTGTCGGTCGTTGAAGGTCTTGACCACACCCGGCAGCTCGGTCTTGGCGGCATCGTTGAAGATCACCAGCAGGCCTTCGGATAGCTCCATGCCTTCGAACTGGCTACGCGGCATGACCTGTACGTTCTGTGGGTTGGGCTGGCCGAAGCCCTGCTCCGGTGCGACCTGCAGGGTGCGCTTGTCGCCCGCCTTGAGCCCGTACAGTTGCTGCTCGAAACCCGGCAGCAGGTTGCCGTCGCCGACCTTGAAGGTCGCCGGCTTCTTGTCGAAGGTGCTGTCGACCACATCGCCGTTTTCCAGGCTAAGCGCGAAATGCAGGGTGACTTCCTTGTCCGGCCCAATGCGCTGTTCAGTCATGCGGATTCTCCGGTTTTGTCGCTCTTGAACATGTCCAGCGCCAGCATCACGGCGCCGACGGTGATGGCGCTGTCGGCGATGTTGAACGCCGGGAAATACCAGCGGTTCTGCCAATGCACCAGGATGAAGTCGACCACGTGGCCCAGCACCATGCGGTCGTAGAGATTGCCCAGCGCACCGCCCAGCACCAGGGCCAGCGCCACGGCCAGCCAGGTTTCGCTGGCCTTCAGGCGCTTCATCCAGATCACCAGCACGACGCTGACGGCAATGGCGATGGCAGCGAAGAACCAGCGCTGCCAGCCGTCGTGGTCGGCCAGGAAGCTGAAGGCGGCACCGGTGTTGTAGGCCAGCGTCCAGGCGAAGTAGTCGGGAATGACCTCCACCTTCTGGTACAGGCTGAAATTGGCCTCGAACCAGTGCTTGGTCGCCTGATCGATGGCGATCACCAGCACACTGACCCAGAGCCAGGCGAGCTTGCCGAAGCGGGTGCTCATCGAATGGCTCTGCGCACTGTCACGCATGGTGACGCACCTCGCCCGCGCCTTCGATGTTTTCCACACAGCGGCCGCAGATTTCCGGATGTGCGGCGTGGCTGCCGACGTCCGGCAGGTGGTGCCAGCAACGGCCGCACTTGGCATGCTCGGTCTTCTTCACCAGCAGTTTCAGGCCGGCCAGCTCGCTTTCCACCGCTTCGGCAGGCGCCTGGGCCAGCGGTGCGACTTCGACCGCGGAGGTGATCAGCACGAAGCGCAGCTCATCGCCCAGCTTGGCCAGATCGGCTACTAGCGCCTCCTCGGCATACAGCGTGACTTCGGCCTGCAGGTTGCCGCCGATGGTCTTGGCCGCACGCTGGTTTTCCAGCTCCTTGTTCACCGCAGCCTTGACCGCCATGACCTTGTCCCAGAAAGCACGATCCAGCACGGCGTCCTGCGGCAGCTCGGCAAGCCCCTCGTACCAGGTGTTGAGCATCACCGATTCGTTGCGCTCGCCCGGCAGGTACTGCCAGATTTCCTCGGCGGTGAACGCCAGGATCGGCGCGATCCAGCGCACCAGCGCCTCGGCGATGTGATACAGCGCGGTCTGGCAGGAGCGACGCGGCAGGCTGTCCGCACCAGTGGTGTATTGGCGGTCCTTGATGATGTCCAGATAGAAGCCGCCCAACTCCTGCACGCAGAAGTTGTGCACCTTCTGGTAGACGTTCCAGAAGCGATAGGTAGTGTAGGCCTCCTCGATCTCCTGCTGCAGCAGCAGTGCGCGGTCGATGGCCCAGCGGTCCAGGGCGATCAGCTGATCATTCGGCACCATGTGCTGCGCGGGATCGAAGCCGTCGAGATTCGAGAGCAGGAAGCGTGCGGTGTTGCGGATACGACGGTAGGCATCGGCGCTGCGCTGCAGGATCTGCTTGGATACCGCCATCTCGCCGGAATAGTCGGTGGCCGACACCCACAGACGCAGGATGTCGGCGCCCATGCTGTCGGTGATTTCCTGCGGCGCGATGACGTTGCCGAGGGACTTGGACATCTTGCGGCCGTTCTCGTCCACGGTGAAGCCGTGGGTCAGCAGGCCCTTGTACGGTGCATGACCATCAATGGCCGCGCCGGTCAGCAGCGATGAATGGAACCAGCCGCGATGCTGGTCGGAGCCTTCCAGATAGAGATCGGCACGCGGGCCGCTTTCGTGACCCATGGGGTGCGAGCCGCGCATCACATGCCAGTGGGTGGTGCCGGAATCGAACCAGACATCGAGGGTGTCGGTGATCTTCTCGTACTGCGCCGCCTCGTCGCCGAGCAACTCGGCTGCGTCGAGCTTCGACCAGGCCTCGATACCGCCCTGCTCCACACGCTGCGCCACGGCTTCCATCAGCTCGACGGTGCGCGGGTGCAGCTCGCCGCTTTCCTTGTGCAGGAAGAACGGGATCGGCACGCCCCAGGTGCGCTGGCGCGAGATGCACCAGTCCGGGCGTCCGGCGATCATGCCGTGCAGGCGCGCCTGGCCCCAGGCCGGGACGAACTCGGTCTGCTCGATGGCATCCAGTGCACGGCGGCGCAGCGAGCTGCCGTCATGAGCGACCTTGTCCATACCGACGAACCACTGCGCCGTGGCGCGGTAGATCAGCGGCGTCTTGTGCCGCCAGCAGTGCATGTAGCTGTGCTGGATCGACTCGTGCTTGAGCAGCGCGCCGACCTCGGCGAGCTTCTCGACAATAGCCGGGTTGGCTTTCCAGATGAACTGTCCACCAAAGAACGGCAGGTCCGGCACGTAGACGCCGTGACTCTGCACCGGGCTGAGAATGTCGTCGTTCTCCACGCCGTAGTGCTTGCAGGTACGGAAGTCGTCCTCGCCATAGGCCGGCGAGGAGTGAACGATGCCGGTGCCGGCGCCGGTTTCCACGTACTCGGCCAGGTACACCGGCGAGAAGCGCTCGTAGAACGGATGGCGGAAGCGGATCAACTCCAGCACCTTGCCTTCGCAACGGGCGATGATTTCACCAGCCAGACCGTAGCGCTGCAGGCAGGACTCGACCAGTTCCTCAGCTAGCACCAGCAGGCGCTCGCCGGTGTCGACCAGCGCATAGACGAACTCGGGGTGCACGTTCAGTGCCTGGTTGGCCGGAATGGTCCAAGGCGTGGTGGTCCAGATCACGATGCTGGCAGGCTTGGCCAGATTCGGCAGACCGAACGCAGCAGCCAGCTTGTCGGCATCCTCGACCTCGAAGGCGACGTCGATGG
Organism: Stutzerimonas kunmingensis; assembly: GCF_032106285.1. Classification (GTDB taxonomy): domain Bacteria; phylum Pseudomonadota; class Gammaproteobacteria; order Pseudomonadales; family Pseudomonadaceae; genus Stutzerimonas; species Stutzerimonas kunmingensis_B. Next base: position 90,122 of record NZ_DAMCPO010000005.1, on the reverse strand, counting down.
CATCGGATTTCTTGTCCTGATATTCGACCTCCGCCTCGGCCAACGCCGAACCGCAGTCGAAGCACCAGTTCACCGGCTTCAGGCCCTTGAAGACGAAGCCGCCTTCGACCAGTTTGGCCAGGGCGCGGATTTCCCCCGCTTCATTGGCAAAGTCCATGGTCTTGTACGGGTTGTCCCAGTCACCCAGGACGCCGAGGCGGATGAAGTCGGCCTTCTGCCCTTCGATCTGTTCGGCCGCGTAGGCACGGCAACGCTCGCGGGTCAGATCGGCCGGCTGGTTCTTGCCGAAGGTGGTCTCGACCTTGTGCTCGATCGGCAGACCGTGGCAATCCCAACCCGGCACATAGGGCGCGTCGAAACCAGCCAGGGTGCGCGAGCGGACGATCATGTCCTTGATCACCTTGTTCACCGCGTGGCCAATGTGAATATTGCCGTTGGCATACGGCGGGCCATCGTGCAGGACGAACTTCGGGCGACCTTCGCCGATCTGCCGCAGCTTCCGGTACAGGTCAATGCTGTTCCAGCGCTGCAGAATCTCCGGCTCGCGCTGTGGCAGACCGGCCTTCATCGGAAATGCCGTGGACGGCAGATTGAGGGTCGCTTTGTAATCGGTCATTTCAGTCCTGACTCGTCATGAGGGGTGAAGCCCGCCAGTAATCGCGGGCAGCGGCGATGTCGGCTTCGATCGCCGTCTTGAGCGCCTCCAGCGAGGCGAAACGCTGCTCGTCGCGCAGCTTGCGATGGAAGGTGACCTGCACCAGACGCCCATACAGGTCGCCCTGATAATCGAGCAGATGCACTTCCAAGTGTGGTTTACCGTCACTCTCGACCGTGGGTCGCATGCCGATGTTGGCGACACCGGCAAGCGACTTGTCGTCCAGCTCGAGACTGACCAGAAACACGCCACTCAGCGGCGTGTTGCGGCGTTTGAGCTGCACATTGGCAGTTGGCGCGCCGAGCTGGCGGCCCAGTTTCTGCCCGTGCATGACCCGGCCGGTGATACCGAACGGTCTGCCGAGCAGTGCTTCGGCGCAGGCCAGGTCACCCTCCGCCAGCACCTGACGCAGCCGCGTGCTACTGACCCGCTCGCCGTCCACCTCAATGGTGGTGGCGGCCTCGACCGAGAAGCCTTCGGCCGCGCCGGCCTTGAGCAGAAAGTCGAAATCGCCGGCGCGGTCGCAACCGAAACGGAAATCGTCACCGACTTCCAAATGCCGTACACCCAACCCTTCCACCAGCGTGGCGTGGACGAATTCAGCGGCACTCAGCTCTCGCAGGCGGCGATTGAAGGCCAGACACAACACCAGATCGACGCCCTGCTCGCTCAACAGCTGCAGTTTTTCACGCAAGCGGGTGAGCCGCGCCGGCGCCTTGTCCGGCGAAAAGAACTCACGCGGTTGCGGCTCGAAGATCACTACGCAGCTGGGCAGCCCCAATTCGGCCGCACGCTCGCGCAGCCGCGCCAGGATGGCCTGATGCCCCCGGTGCACGCCGTCGAAATTGCCGATGGTGGCGACGCAGCCCCGATGTCGGGGTCGCAGATTGTGAAGGCCTCGAACCAGCTGCATACCGCACTTCTTGCTTGAAAAGTGGCCGATTATACGCACGTGCCGCGCATCCCGGACAGGCTTGCTCCGCCCGTGAATCGTCGATCAATGCCGCAAATGCCGCGGTCGCAGCCCGGTCAGCAACAACCCGGCGGCGAATGCCGCGAGCCCTGCGCAAACGAGAATCCCCAACCGCAGCGCTCGCTGCTGCCAGCCCCAGACGAACCACTCCTGCGCCGGCACGTTAAGCCACCAGACCGTCGCCACCATCGCCGCACAGGCAGCTGCCAGGCGTAACCCGAACAGCCACCAGCCCGGTGCAGGACGGTAGACGCCAACCTTGTACAGCCCCCAGAACAGCAGCACAGCGTTGAGCATCGACGACAACGAAGTCGCCAGCGCCAGCCCGACATGCTGTAACGGCCAGATCAGGATCAGGTTCATTACCATGTTCGCGACCATGCAGATGACCGCGACGCGTACCGGCGTCTTCAGATCCTGACGAGCGAAGAAACCCGGCGCCAGCACCTTGATCAGCATGAACGCCAGCACGCCGAGAGAATAGGCCTGCAGCGCCCTGGCCGATTGCACCACCGCCTCTTCGCTCATGGCGCCGTAATAGAACAGGCTGGCGATCATTGGCTCGGCGAGAATACCCAGCGCTAGCGCAGCGGGAACGCCTACCAGCAGCACCATGCGCAATGCCCAATCGACCGTTGCGGAGAACGCCTTTGGATCGTCTCCGGCATGCTGGCGCGACAAGCTCGGCAAGATCACCGTGCCAATCGCGATGCCGAACGCCCCCAACGGCAGCTCTGACAGGCGATCGGCGTAATACAACCAGGACACGCTGCCGGTCTGCAGAAAGGAAGCCAGCACTGTATCCAGCAACAGATTGATCTGACTGACCGAGACACCGAACAGCGCCGGCACCATCAGCAGCATGATGCGTCGAACGCCCTCGTCACCCCGCTTTACCTTTGGCCGCGGCAGCAGGCCAAGCTTGGCGACATACGGCAGCTGGAAGGCCAGCTGGGCGAAACCGGCAATGAACACGCCCCAGGCAAGCGCCATGATGGGCTGATCGAAATAGGGCGTGAGAAACACCGCCGAGGCGATCATGCAGACATTGAGCAGCACCGGCGTGAAGCCCGGCACCGCGAAGTGCCCGTAACTGTTGAGTACGCCGGAGGTGAATGCCGTCAGCGAGATCAGCATCAGGTAGGGAAAGGTGATGCACAGCAGCTCGCCAGCCAGCTGCATCTTCCCCGGATCATCATGAAAGCCGGGCGCGAAGACCATTACCACATAGGGCGCAAACAGCACGCCCAGCGCAGTCAGCCCGGCAAGGATGAGCCCGAGCATGCCGGCGGTGCGATCCACCAACTGCTTGACGTCCTGCAGCGTGCGCTTGGTGCGATATTCCGAAAGCACTGGCACGAACGCCTGAGCGAATGCGCCCTCGGCAAACAGCCGGCGCAGAAAGTTGGGAATCTTGAACGCAATGAAGAACGCGTCGGCCGCAGCCCCCGAACCGAAGTAGCTGGCGACGACCATATCGCGTACCATGCCCAGCACGCGTGACAGCAGGGTCATGACACTGACCACGGCGCTGGAGCGCAACAATCCGCCCTTGCCGGTTTTTTCGGACATTTGTCTTCCTAGAATTGCAGCGAGATTGATCAACCGAGCGCTCAGCGCCGGCCGGATCGATGGCCAGTTACGACACGAAAAGAGGCGGCGAGTTTAGCCGCAGCCCTTCTGTCCGACCAGCTTCTCAAGCCATTCGACCGGGCTTGACAAGCGCCCTTCGCGTCGGCATGATTCGCGGCCTTATTTGCTTTGCAATCCCCCAAGTTTTCGAGGAGTTCGACGGTGGCCAACAGCCCTTCCGCCAAAAAACGCGCAATTCAGGCTGAGAAGCGTCGCAGCCACAATGCCAGCTTGCGCTCCATGGTTCGTACCTACATCAAGAATGTGGTCAAGGCCATCGACGCCAAAGACCTGGACAAGGCTCGCACAGCCTACACTGCTGCTGTGCCGGTCATTGACCGCATGGCCGACAAAGGCATCATCCACAAGAACAAAGCTGCTCGTCACAAGAGCCGCCTGAACGGCCACATCAAGGCCCTCGGCGAAGCTGCTGCAGCCTAACTGCAGGTTCTTGAAAAAACCGGCCTAGTGCCGGTTTTTTTATGCCCAAATTTTGCCCACTCGCGAAGGATGGGCCGATGCGCAAGTTACGGCGCAACCGGCCAAGGCAGAATCGGAATCGCCGTCACCGCATTCTGCGGGCTACCCTCGATGACGCGATCGCTGTAGACCAGATAAACCAAGGTATTACGCGACTCATCAAAGAAGCGCACCACCTGCATGGTCTTGAACACCAGCGAGGTGCGCTCCTTGAACACTACATCGCCATCCTTGAGCTTGCCGTTGATGCGAATCGGCCCCACCTGGCGACAGGCGATGGACGCCTCGGCACGATCCTCCGCGAGCCCCAGCCCGCCCTTGATCCCACCGGTCTTGGCGCGAGACAGATAGCAGGTCACACCATCTACCAAGGGATCGTCGAACGCCTCCACGACGATCTTGTGATTCGGCCCGAGCCACTTGAAGACCGTATCCACCTCACCGACCTGCTCGGCCAACGCCAGCGAAGGGATGAGCAACCCAAAAACCAGCGAAAAATTGGCTAAACGCATCCTCACCTCAGACCAGAATCATGTTGTCGCGATGGATAAGCTCCGGCTCGTCGACATACCCGAGCAGCTTTTCAATTTCATCTGATGGCCGCCCAAGGATGCGCTGCGCCTCGGCTGCACTGTAGTTCACCAGACCGCGCGCGACCTCCGAACCCTGCGGACCGACACAGACGACCATCTCGCCACGACGAAACGCCCCCTGCACGGCCCTGACCCCAACCGGCAGCAGGCTGCGGTTACCCTGGCGCAGCGCGTGCACAGCACCATCGTCCAGCGTCAGCGTGCCACGAGTCTGCAGGTGCCCGGCCAACCATTGCTTGCGCGCCGCATGCCGACTGCACTCCGGCGCCAGCAGCGTCCCCAGGCGATCACCCGCCTTGAGCCGCGCCAGCACCTGCTCGATGCGCCCACCAACGATCACCGTATGCGCGCCAGAGCGCGCTGCCAGGCGCGCCGCACGAAGCTTGGTCTGCATGCCGCCACGCCCCAGCGCCCCTCCCGTGCCGCCAGCCACTGCATCCAACGCAGGATCGTCGGCGCGCGCCTCACTGATGAGATTGGCTTGAGGATTGAAACGCGGGTCGGCGTCGAACATGCCGTCCCGGTCGGTCAGGATGACCAGCAGATCGGCCTCGACCAGGTTGGCGACCAGTGCAGCAAGCGTGTCGTTGTCGCCAAAGCGGATTTCGTCAGTGACCACCGTGTCGTTCTCGTTGATGACCGGCACCACACCGAGATCGATGAGCGTACGCAGCGTGCTGCGCGCATTGAGGTAGCGCTTGCGATCCGAGAGATCGTCGTGAGTGACGAGAATTTGCGCCGTCTGCTGATCGCAGCGAGCGAAGCTGGATTCCCAGGCGCGAATCAAGCCCATCTGTCCGACAGCGGCGGCCGCCTGCAACTCATGCACAGCCTTCGGTCGAGAACTCCAACCAAGACGACTCATGCCCGCAGCAACCGCACCCGACGACACCAGCACGAGCTCCACACCTGCCTCGCGCAAGGCCACCATCTGATCGACCCAGACCGCCATCGCAGCCTGATCGAGCCCGCGGCCGTCGGCGGTCAGCAGCGCACTGCCGATCTTGACCACCCAGCGCCGCGCACCGCTCACCTTGTCCCGCATCGTTCCTGCCTTCTATACGGCCAAAACACTTCCGGATCGGACTGCGCACGAGGCAGCCCACCGACCACTCGCCTGACCAGGCCGCGCAGCGGCCCGGGGTTCGACTTAGCGCACGTAGATGATCTCGGCACCACCCTCGTCATCATCATCGTCATCGAAGTCGTCGTCTTCGACCTCATCGGCCGCCTTGACGCCAGCGCGGCGCAACGCACGCTGATCATCCAGCTCCTGCAAGCGGGCCCGCGCCTCATCCTCGATCTGGCGATCGAGCTCGGCCAGGGCCTCGGCGTAATCAGGCTCTTCGGCGATGCGCACAGTGCGCTCATCCAGATAACGCATGATCGCCTGACTCAGCGCCTCGGTACCCTCGCTCTCCAGCGCGGAGATGACGAATACCGGACCCTTCCAGTCCAAACGCTCGACCACCTGCCGGACACGTTGCTCACGCTCATCTTCCAGCAGCTGATCAGCCTTGTTCAGCACCAACCAGCGATCACGCTGTGTCAGCGCCGGGCTGAACTTCTCCAGCTCATGCAGGATCACCTCCGCCGCATCGGCCGGGTCGCTACCATCTAACGGAGCCATATCCACCAGGTGCAGCAGCAGGCGAGTACGCGCCAAGTGCTTGAGGAAGCGAATCCCCAGCCCCGCGCCCTCGGCCGCCCCCTCGATGAGCCCCGGAATGTCGGCAATCACGAAGCTCTTGTAGCGTCCAACGCTGACAACACCGAGGTTCGGCACCAGCGTGGTGAACGGGTAGTCCGCGACCTTGGGCTTGGCCGCCGACACCGAGCGAATGAAGGTGCTCTTGCCGGCATTCGGCAAGCCCAGCAGACCGACATCCGCCAACACCTTCAGCTCGAGCTTGAGATCACGAGCATCACCCGGCTTGCCCGGCGTGGTTTGCCGCGGCGCGCGATTGGTGCTGGACTTGAAGCGCGTATTGCCCAGCCCATGCCAGCCGCCTTGAGCCACCAGCAGGCGCTGCCCCGGCTTGGTGAGATCGCCCATGATCTCCTGGGTAGCCGCATCGATGATGGTGGTACCAACCGGCACCGGCAGGACAAGATCCTCACCCTTGGCGCCTGTACAGTCGGTACTACCGCCCTTCTGCCCGTTCTGCGCATTGAAGCGACGGGTGTAGCGGTAGTCCACCAGCGTGTTGAGGTTCTCGTCGGCCTCCAGATACACCGAACCGCCGTCACCGCCATCGCCGCCGTTGGGGCCACCCTTTTCGATGAACTTCTCACGACGAAAGCTCATCATGCCGTTGCCGCCGTCGCCGGCCTTTACAAAAATCGATACTTCATCGACGAATTTCATGGGAACGCCTCCCGTCGCAGGACGGGCTTAGGAAACAAGAAACGTAAGGGTCTTGCAAAAAACCCAGCGAAAACTGAATGAGCACCGAGCAGTTCTTTGCAAGAGCCTCACAGGATACAGAAACAAAAAAGCCCCGTCGCATGACAGGGCTTTTCCAGCAACGACGCAGTTAGGCTGCGACGACGCTCACGTAGCGACGGCCAAAAGCGCCCTTCACTTCGAACTTGATCACGCCTTCCACTTTTGCGAACAGGGTGTGATCCTTGCCCATGCCAACGCCGTAACCGGCATGGAACTGGGTGCCGCGCTGACGCACGATGATGTTGCCGGCCTTGATGGCCTGGCCGCCGTACATCTTCACGCCAAGGCGTTTGGCTTCTGAGTCGCGACCGTTGCGGGTAGAACCGCCAGCTTTTTTGTGTGCCATGAGTTCAATACTCCTATAAGGGGATTCAGGCCCGATTAGCCCTGAATACCGGTGATTTTGACCTCAGTGAACCACTGACGGTGGCCCTGACGCTTCATGTGGTGCTTACGACGGCGGAATTTGATGATGGTGACCTTGTCGTGACGGCCCTGGGCGATCACTTCAGCGGTAACCTTGGCACCATCGACCACCGGAGCGCCGATCTTCACATCATCGCCGTTGCCGATCAGCAGAACGCGGTCAAAAGTGACAGCTTCGCCAGTCGCAACTTCGAGTTTTTCAATCTTGAGGTATTCGCCTTCGGCGACCTTGTATTGCTTGCCGCCGGTTACGATAACTGCGTACATCTGTGTATCTCCGTTGATCCTGCTCACCCAGCGCTTTGAAAGAATGATTAGTGGCTGGCATGGCTGCATGGGGCCGGAAGGTGACGCCCGTGCAATTGCGTAAGGCAGGGAAATGCCCAGGGGGAAGTTCAGGGTCCGCGATTGTACGCATGCGATACACCCCGCGCAATAGCCAACTGGAGTTGCCTTGACAGTGCCAGACCCGCCCCCTAGCATGCCGCGCAATCTGCGAGGAGTCCCCGATGCAACCCCAGCCTTTCTATCAAGTTGTGGCGGACGATTTTGCCGCTGTCGACGGCATCATCCGCAAGCAACTGACTTCGCGCGTTCCTCTGGTGGAAAAGATCGGGGATTACATCACGTCGGCCGGCGGCAAGCGCCTGCGCCCACTGTTGGTGCTGCTCAGCGGCAGCGCGCTCGGCCATCAGGGCGATCAGCTGCGCCTGTTGGCCGCCATCATCGAATTCCTGCACACGTCCACACTGCTGCATGACGACGTCGTCGACATGTCCGGCATGCGCCGCGGCCGCTCCACCGCCAACGCCCTGTGGGGCAATGCGCCAAGCGTACTGGTTGGCGACTTTCTATATGCCCGCTCGTTCGAAATGATGGTGGAACTGGATTCCATGCCGGTGATGCGCATCATCTCCCAGGCAACGCGCGTCATTGCCGAAGGCGAAGTACTGCAGCTGTCGAAGGTCCGCGACGCCAGCACCACCGAAGAAATCTACATGGAGGTCATCCGCGGCAAGACCGCGATGCTCTTCGAAGCCTCGACCCACAGCGCCGCCACCCTGGCCGGCGCCAGCGCGGAACAGCGTGAGGCGCTGCGCACCTTCGGCGACCACCTCGGCGTCGCCTTCCAGCTGGTCGACGATCTGCTCGATTACCAGGGCGACGCGGAAACCCTCGGCAAGAACGTCGGTGACGACCTCGCCGAAGGCAAGCCTACCCTTCCGCTGATCTACACCATGCGCGAAGGTACCACCGAACAGGCCGCTCTGGTGCGCAAAGCCATCCAGAAAGGCGGCCTCGAAGACCTGGAGAGCATCCGCGCCGCTGTCGAGGCATCAGGTGCGCTGGACTACACCGCCAAGCTTGCCCGCGACTATGCCGAACGCGCCGTTGCCTGCCTCGAAGTGATTCCCGCGAATCAGTATCGTGATGCCCTGGTCGAGCTCTGCCGCTTCGCAGTGGCGCGCACCCACTGATACCCCTGCAATGTAGACGCTGCGCTTCGAGCGCAGCCTTCGCCCCGACTGTTGATCCCTCACCTCCACCCTCATTCAGGGGAATATTTGCGCTTGCACATTTGCAAATAACAATTATTCTCATTACAAGAATGAATTGGAGGTGACGCATGACTTATCTGATAGATGCCTGGCTGGATCGCCCGCAACCCTACCTGCGCATACTCGACCGGAATACCGGCGCCGTATGCGTTTCACTCGAAGGGGATGCACTGGAAGAGTTGCGAGAACAAGGTGATCTCGATGTGCAGGAGTTGAGCACGAGTGAACCCTGCGTGCTCAAGGAACAGGTTCGAAACCTGTTCCTCTTCAGCCATGCCCGCGCGCTGCGGCCCTGACCAGTACGCAATACCTAGATCGAGAGCCGCACACGGGCAAAGCGGTCAGGGCTCACCAGCAAGCTTGTCGGTAACCGATTAGTCGCCGACCACAGACGCTACGCCCCAGCAGCCGGACTCAGAGCACGTCCAGCAGTTCGACGTCGAATACCAGCGTGCTGTGCGGCGGGATACTGCCAACGCCCTGAGCACCATAGGCCAGCTCGCTCGGTACATACAGGCGCCACTTGCTGCCGGCATTCATCAGCTGTAGTGCTTCGGTCCAGCCGGCGATCACGCCGCCTACCGGGAACTCGGCAGGCTGGCCACGCTGGTAGGAGCTGTCGAACACACTGCCGTCGATCAGCGTGCCGTGGTAATGCGTGCGCACACTGTCCTCGCGGGACGGTTTGGCGCCCTCACCGGTCGTCAGCACTTCGTATTGCAGACCCGACTCCAGCACCACAACGCCTTCGCGCTTGGCATTCTCGACAAGGAAGGCGCGACCTTCTGCTGCGGCAGCTTCGGCTTTCTGCTGCGCCTCGGCCTGCATGCGCTCGCGGATCACCGCGAAGCTCGCATTCAACGCTTCCGGGCTGACCTGGCTGGCGATGCCGGCGAAGGCATCACGGATGCCGGCGATGACTGCATCGAGACTGACGCCCGGCGGGGGATTGTCACGCAGCTGGTCGCCCAGCTGGCGGCCGATGCCGTAGCTCACACGGGTTTCGTCAGTGGATAGATTGAGGTCGGTCATGCCGGGCTCCGAGAGGAAAAAAGGTCGGCCAGCCTAGCACAGCTGAAGCGAGCGGACGCAGCCACCCGCGCCGCATTGCCGCCGGCAGAGCCTCCATTACCTGCCCTGCCGATTGCGCCGACAGCGTTCGGAGCAATAACGCACCTCATCCCAGCAGCGCGACCACTTCTTTCGCCAGGCAAACGGCAAGTTGCAGGCGGCACAGCACTTGAATGGCAGGTCCGCTTTCTTTCTCACAGCGCGTCCTCGGCATCCAGCCGCGCCAGCAGCGACTCGCCACGCTCCCACAGCGCCTGCTGCTTGCTGCCTTCCATGCGCGCGAGGTTGCGATAGACCATGCTCATCCGCGGATTACCCTGCAACTGCTCGCGGTGGCGCATGAGAAAGTGCCAGTACAACGCGTTGAACGGGCAGGCATCGTCTGTCGTGCTCTCGCGCACCTTGTAAGAGCAATCCTGACAATAGTTGGACATGCGTTTGATGTACTGGCCACTGGCACAGTAGGGCTTGGAGCCCAGGTAGCCGCCGTCGGCGTGCAGCACCATGCCCAGCACGTTGGGCAGTTCCACCCAGTCGAACGCATCCATATAGACCGCCAAGTACCAATCGCACAGCGCGGGCGGCGCAATGCCGGCGAGCAGCGCGAAATTACCGGTCACCATCAGCCGCTGGATATGGTGGGCGTAAGCATGCTCCAGCGTCTGCCCGATCACCTGGCGCATGCAGTTCATGCGCGTCTGCCCGGTCCAGTAGAACCCCGGCAGCGGCCTGGAATTGCCGAGGGCATTGCGTTGCGCATACTCAGGCATCTGCAACCAATAGATACCGCGCACATACTCACGCCAGCCAATCAACTGGCGAATGAAGCCCTCGGCAGCGTTCAGCCCGACTCGCCCCTGCCGGTAGGCCGCATCCACGTCATCACACAGGCGGCGCAGGTCAAGCAGGCCGACGTTGAGCGCGGCGCCGACGCGCGCATGGAACAGGAACGGCTCGCCGCTGGCCATGGCGTCCTGGTAGTCACCGAAAGCGGCCAAGCCGAAATCGAGAAAATGCAGCCAGAGCTGTTCGGCCTCGGCGTGGGTGACGGGGTAATCGAAGCCGTCCAGACGGCCGTAGTGATGCGCGAAATGCGCGCTCACCAACGCCTGCACAGCGCGCGTGGTTTCGTCAGCGGCGAAGCGCAAGGTGACCGGGCCGTGCAATCCGCGTGGCAGCGGCTTGCGGTTGTCCGTATCGAGATTCCATACACCGCCCTCCGGTGTGCCATCCGGATTCAGCAGAAGGCCCGTTTGGCGACGCATTTCGCGATAGAAGAACTCCATGCGCAGCTGTCGCTTGCCACTGGCCCAACCGGCGAACCCGGTCCGCGAGCAGAGGAAGCGGCGGTCGGCATGCCAGGTGATCGAAAGCCCACTGCTCTTGAGCGCCTGTTCGACCCGCCAGTCACCGGCCTCGGTGACATGGATTTCGTCAGGTCGATACCATGCGGCGAAGCGCGCCAGCTCCCCGGCCAGCGAACCGCTGTTGGCAGGATCGTCGAGCGTCACGTAATCCACCGTGATTCCGCGTTTGCGCAATGCCTCAGCGAAGTGCCGCATGGCGCTGAACAGAAAGATGATCTTCTGCGGGTGATGCGGGACGTGTCCGGCTTCTTCAGCGACCTCAGCGAGCAGCACCCGGTCACGCGTCGGATCGAGTCCATCCAGGGCGGAGAGCTCGAAGCTCAACTGGTCGCCGAGCACCAGGCGCAGTGCGGCGACGCTCACGACCAGTTCTCTTGATGCTTACCGAACAGGGCGCTACCAACGCGCCTGCCGCCGGCCGTCACCACTGGGACCGCATGCCGACCGGCACGCGCAACGGCTCGCGGACGCCCTCGGCAAGACCGCACATCTCGTCGTACGGTGATTGCTGCACCAGATGAAAGGGCAGCTCCGGTAGCTCGCGTAACAGATCACGAGCGTGCTCGACGGACCGCAGATGCCACACATCGCCGCGCGCGTCGATCAGACTATGGCGCTGACCCTGCAGGTAGATGTCGAGAAGATAGATGCCGCCCTCGAGCGAAATCAGCTCGAGAGCGTCGATACGCCCAGCGTGGGCATGAGTGGCGAGATTCTGAAGGTTCATGGCGCTTGCCCATTTGAAAAGTAGTACAGAATATTTAACAAAAACCAATTCTGTACAGCTTTTCAGGTTTAGCACCTGCGGAGGGACGATCAGTGCTTGGTGAGCTTGTCGAGATAGCCCATGGCGAACGCCGAGACCACGAAGGTCAGGTGGATGATCACGTACCACATCAGCTTTTCGCTATCGAGCTGCTGCGCATCCATGAACATGCGTAGCAGGTGAATCGACGAGATTGCGACGATGGAGGCAGCGACCTTCATCTTCAGCGATCCGGAATCCATCTTGCCGAGCCAGTCGAGCTTTTCCTTGCCTTCCTCGATATCGAGCTGAGAAACGAAGTTCTCGTAGCCGGAGATCATCACCATCACCAGCAGCCCGCCAACCAGCGCCATGTCGATCAGCGACAGGAGCTTGAGAATCAGCTCGGCCTCACTGAGCGCGAGAATCGCCGGGAGGATATGGAAGATTTCCTGAAAGAACTTGATCGCCAGCGCCAGCAGCGCGAACGCCAGACCGAAATAGATGGGCGCCAGCAGCCACCGGGCGGCGTACATGGCATTTTCGAGGATGCGCTCCATGAGGTCTCACAGCAGAAAATGAGGAAGGCGCGAGTATACGCAGCCGCGCCGAGCGCACCAAGGCAGGCCAAGGTGCGTTCGGCGCATGTGGATAAGAAATTCATCGGCTCCGGTGAGGTGCCGCTGCAGCCAGCCAGAAACGCGAACGGTTTGCAATGAGGCACGCTTAGGGGCGCGACTCCCAGCCACCGAGAAAGCGCGCCTGGTTGGCGTTCACTCGACGCAGCTCAGCCTGCATGTGCAACTGCCAGATGGACGGGTCATCGGATTCGCAGTAGCCCTGCCCCATCAGGTTGTCGGCAATCGCCGCCAGCACCGATTCGGCCATCGCAGGCCCGTGGAATGGGCCCTGGACCTTGATTGCCGTGGGCTGCCCGTCTGCCAGTCCAGCCGCACAGAGCAATGTCCACAGCCCATTGCCGCCGGCAAGCGGGCGTATGACGCATTCGATTCGGGTAACCAGGCCCAGGCACTGGCGGTTCAGACAAAGATTGTGTGGCATGACGGCAGTCCTCGCGTCGGGCCGACGCGGGAACATCCTGTGCGGATGTAGCGCGAGAGCCTGTTTATCCCCTGAAGCTGTGGATAATCCTGTGGATGGAGGGTGGATGCCCTCCTCCACTGCAGACCCGCCGCGCGCGCTATCGTTCCGTTCAAAAACCGCACAATGGCGAGCGTTACTTGCTCCCCTCGGACTCGGACGTTCCTTGCTCCGATTGTGCCGGCTCGCTCTTGCCTTCTTCCTCGAGCTCGATCTCGGCAATGTCGCGCAACCGCTCGACCACCCGGGCATTCACGCTGCCCTTGGGGAAATGGCCCTGCTCGTTGGTTGCACCCACATCTTCACCGACCAGCAGCGACAACGCTTCGTCCACCTGCCTGACAGCATAGACGTGGAACTGCTGCTGGCGTACGGCCTCCAGCACGCGTTCGTCGAGCATCAGCGTGGTGACATTGGCGAAGGGAATGATCACCCCCTGCTCGCCGGTCAGCCCGCGTGCCTCGCACAGGCGGAAAAAGCCCTCGATCTTCTCGTTGACCCCGCCGACCGCCTGCACTTCGCCGAACTGGTTGATCGAGCCGGTGATGGCGAAGCATTGCTTGAGCGGCGTGCGTGAGAGCGCCGAGATCAGCGCGCAGCACTCGCCCAGCGAGGCACTGTCGCCGTCGACGTAGCCGTAGGACTGCTCGAGCGCGATGCTTGCCGAGATTTCCAGCGGAAACTCCTGGGCGTAGCGGCTGCCGAGGTAGCCGGTGAGGATCATCACGCCCTTGGAGTGAATCGGTTGACCGAGATTGACCTCGCGCTCGATGTCGACGATCCCTGAACCACCGGGATAGACGGTGGCAGAGATGCGCGCCGGCATGCCGAATGCCGAGTCGCCGACTTCCAGTACGGTCAGCCCGTTGCACTTGCCGATCGCCGCACCTTCGCTGTCGATCAGAATCACTCCGGCCAGGATGTCTTCGAGAATCCTCGCCGAGACGCGACCGGTGCGCGTGGCCTTGGCCTTCAGTGCACGCTCGATATGGCCGACATCGGTAACCTCATCCTTGGCCAGCTGGCGGATGAAATCAGCCTCGCTGACCAGCTGGAACAGATCGCCGATACGCGCCGACAGCCGCCCCTGATGCTCGGCCAGGCGTGCACTGTAGGTCGCCAGACGTGCGACGGCCGCAGCAGTAAGCGGTGCCATGCCCTCTTCCGAGGTACGGGTCTTCATCAGTTGGGCGAACTGCTCGAGGCTATCCTCGGCCAGCGGGATGTCCTCGTCGAAATCGACCAGCACGCGGAACATCTCCTGGAAGTCCGGATCCAGATCCTGCAGCGTGTAATAGAGCTGGCGCGAACCGATGATGATGACCTTCACGTGCAGCGGAATGACCTGCGGCGTCAGCGTCACGGTGGCCAGGCGGCCGAGTTCGGCGAGTGGCGATTCCATCTTCAGCTTGCGCGATTGCAGGGCGCGCTTGAGCGCTTCCCAGACGAAGGGCTCGCTGAGCAGCTTCTCCGCCTCCAGCATCAGGAAGCCGCCGTTGGCGCGGTGCAGCGCACCTGGACGCAACTGGCGATAGCTGGTGTAGAGCGCGCCCTGGTCGGTGTTGTACTCGATGCGACCGAACAGATTGTCATAGGTCGGGTGCGGCTCGAACACCACCGGCGCGCCACCATCGACCGGGTGACCGACCACTAGGCTCGGGCTGTATTGCTCTTCCAGCAATACACGGTTCTGCGCTTCCGGACGGTTTTCGTCCACCAGCTGCTCGACCACAGTCTTCAGCAGATTGACCTGCACGGCCTGCAGGTACGCTTCGATACCGGCGTTCTCCGCATACTTCTCCGACAACGGTGCCAGCAGCGGCTGCAGTGCCTGGCTGATGGTCTCGTCATTGAGCTGGCGCAGCTGGTTGGTCGACTCACGCTTCCACTGCGGCAGGCTGGCGAGCTCCTCGTTCAGACGCACTTCCAGCGCGGAAATGTCTTCGTGATAACGCTCGCGCTCGGCTTCGGGCAGCTGGGCGAACTCGGTTTCGTCCAGCGCCTTGCCTTCCTTCATGGGCGTGAATGCGATGTTTGTGCTGTCGCGATAGAGAGCGATCTCCTTTTCCAGGGCGAGCTTCTCGATCACATCCAGGGCCTTGTCGTAGCGCTGATTGAAGCCGCGGTCGATGGCGCTCTTCTTCTGCTGGAAACTCGGATGCTCGAATACCGCCGGAAAGGTCGCAAGCAGGTTGTCGATCAACTGATTGATATCGGCGATGAACGCCGTTGCGCCGCCGTGAGGCAACTCCAGCACACGCGGCTCGCGAGGCTCGTCGAAGTTGTTGACGTAAACCCAGTCCGACGGCGTATCCAGACGCTTGCCTTCGGCCTTGAGGTAGCGCCGTACGAACGAGAAGCGTCCGGTGCCCGGCTCTCCCATCACGTAGACGTTGTATCCCGGACGCGGCATGGCCACGCCGAACTGCAGCGCCTCGACCGCGCGCTCCTGGCCGAGCACACCGAGAAACGGCTCCAGTTCAGAGGTGTCGTTGAAGTTGAATTGGCTGGGCTCGAAGGGACGGGTCAGCGCATCGGGTGCCAGGCGCAAGCCGGCAGCGACAGTTTCAGGCATCGGGAATCCTTGCTGGGGTGGCTCGTTGGCCACGATTGATGCCGTCATTCTGGCGCTGCGCCGGTCGCGCCGCAAGGCTGATACCCGGCTAACCCAGCCTCGCAACGACGCTGCATAGCCGAGCCACATGGATGGAAATCGCGAGCCGGCTGCGAATCGACACAAGCAGAAACATTTCGTCGCGCCCACTACGCCCGACCGCCTTGATGCAGGTCAAGCGGTCGCTTGACGAAAAGGCGCCTCCTAGAGCCAGCCAACACAAAAGGAGCTTCCGTGATGCGCCCTTCTATTCCGCTATTGCTTAGCAGCCTACTAATGACCAGCGCAGCGAACGCTGATGAGCTGCGTGAGCGCGCCAACGCGATGTTCAAACCGATTCCCGACAAGGTCACCGAGGTCCGCGGCCAGAAGGTCAGCGAAGATCAGGCAATGCTCGGTCACAAACTCTGGTTCGACCCGCGCCTGTCCAGCAGTCACGTCATCAGCTGCAACACCTGCCACAACCTGAGCATCGGGGGCAGCGACAACGTGCCAACCTCGATCGGTCACGGCTGGCAGAAGGGCCCGCGCAACTCGCCCACCGTGCTGAACGCCGTATTCAACGCCGCGCAGTTCTGGGATGGACGCGCCAAGGATCTTCAGGAACAGGCCAAGGGCCCGGTCCAGGCAAGCGTGGAAATGAACAGTACGCCCGAGCGTGTCGTCTCGACGCTGCAGAGCATTCCGGAGTACGCCGCCGAGTTCAGGAAGGCCTTCCCCAACGACAAGGAGCCGGTCAGTTTCGACAACATGGCCTACGCCCTGGAAGCCTTCGAAGTCAGCCTGACCACGCCGAACTCGCCGTTCGACCGCTTCCTCAAGGGTGAGGACGGGGCGCTGGACGACAAGCAGAAACAGGGTCTCGCCCTGTTCATGGACGCCGGCTGCTCTTCCTGCCACAACGGCGTCAACCTTGGTGGCCAGGGTTACTTCCCCTTCGGCGTGATCAAGAAGCCCGGAGCCGAAGTGCTGCCGACCGGCGACAAGGGTCGCTTCGCGGTGACCAATACCGCCAGCGACGAGTACGTCTTCCGTGCCGCGCCGCTGCGCAATGTCGCGCTGACCCCGCCGTACTTCCACAGCGGTGAGGTCTGGGAGCTCGAACAGGCCGTTGCCATCATGGGTGACAGCCAACTGGGCCGTAAACTGGACAAGGACGAAGTCAGCGCGATTACCGCGTTCCTGCACAGCGTGACCGGCGAGCAGCCGCAAGTCGCCTATCCGGTACTTCCCGCCAGCACCGCGAACACTCCGAAGCCCGAGTGATCGCTCCCGTTACCCGGCGCCAGCCGCCGGGTAACTGCCCCCGCTTCAGCTTCCCTTCTGCTCCTTGAGCAGGTCGCGTATCTCGGTCAGCAACAACTCTTCCTTGGAGGGCGCAGGCGGCGCAGATGGCGCCTCGGCTTCCTTGCGCTTGAGATGGTTGATCGCCTTGATCGCCATGAAGATGGCGAAGGCGATGATCACGAAATCCACCACGGTCTGAATGAATGCACCGTACCGCAGCACCACCGCTGGGGCCTCGCCGACGGCGTCCTTGAGCACTATGGCCAAATCCGAGAAGTCCACTCCGCCGATCAGCAGCCCCAACGGCGGCATGATCACCCCGTCGACGAACGACGACACGATCTTGCCGAACGCAGCGCCGATGACGATACCCACGGCCATGTCGACGACATTTCCCCGCACGGCAAACGCCTTGAATTCGTTGATCAGACTCATACGCAGATTTTCCTTTAGTGGATGACCGGGCCGCCCGCCATGCCCCCGCGGACATGGCGGTGAACGCCGTGGTAGAGCATAGGCGGGCTTGCCGGCGCAGGCCACGCCAGAACGCCTTTCATCGACCGGTTATTGCGAATGAGGTTCGCTTGATCGCCGTCAACCGGTTCTCGGAGGAGGGAGACTAAGGTGAACGCCTTCCTGACAAACCGGAGCGGTTTCCATGCACGTCGAACATCACCCACTGATCAAGGATTTCCCTGAGAAACGCGAGCAGTTGCAGAAACTGCGTCAGGAAGATCCGGCCTTCGCCCGCAAGGCGGACGAATACGAAGCGCTGGACAAGCGCATCTGCCGCGTCGAAGACGGTGTCGAAACCCTAGATGACAGCGCGCTCAATGCCCTCAAGCAGGAGCGCGTGGCGATGAAGGACGACATCGCCCGCGACATTAAGCGCGCCTCGGGCAGCTGCTGCGGCGGTTGCTGCGGCTGATAGCGCCTACCCGTGAAGAGAAGCCCGCCATGCGCGGGCTTCTTGCTGTCTGGCCCGCTAGAACAAACCACCGAAGCGGAACCCGGAGCCGACCCAGACGAAGGCAACCGCAGTCAGGGTGATCAGCACGATGTGCAGCCCCAGTTGCGGCAGACGCTGCGCATCCAGCTTGGGAATCAGTGCCAGCCGCGCATGCACGCCGAGCAGCGCGGTAAATCCGAGCAGTACCAGCTTGGCTTGCACCAGATGCGCCATGGGCGACGAATCGAACCATTGCCCATGGGGCAGCCAGAGACTGGCCAGCCAGAGCCCGCTGACGATCTGCACCAGCAGCGCAGGTATCCCGACGCGCTCGTAGAGTTGTTCGAACTGGCGTACCGGTTGCACATCGCGGCGACGCAGGGCACCCGGCAGCACACTGAACAGCAGTACCAGATGCCCGCCAACCCAGACACTGGCGCCCAGCAGATGCAGAAACAACAGATGTCGCATGACGCTCACTCCTGTTCGATTTGTTTACAGTCTGGCCGCTGCCTCGCCGCTTGTGGCTGATGGCGATCAAGTCAGCCGTTATCATGCGACACCACCTACCAGACCCGGAGTTTCCCATGGCCAAGGCCAAGCGCATGTATGGCTGCACCGAATGCGGCTCGACCTTCCCGAAATGGGCCGGCCAGTGCGGTGACTGTGGCGCCTGGAATACGCTGGTGGAAACGATCATCGAGGGTGCGGCACCGCCTTCCGGCCGCGCAGGCTGGGCCGGGGAGCAGGCCAACATCAGGACGCTCGCCGAGGTCAGCGTCGAGGAAGTACCGCGATTCTCAACCGCTTCCGGCGAGCTGGATCGCGTACTCGGAGGGGGGCTGGTGGACGGCTCGGTGGTGCTGATCGGCGGTGATCCGGGCATCGGCAAGTCGACGATCCTGCTGCAGACCCTCTGCGCCATCGCCCAGCAGTACCCGGCGCTCTACGTCACCGGTGAAGAATCCCAGCAGCAGGTGGCCATGCGTGCGCGTCGTCTGGACCTGCCGCAGGACCGGCTCAAGGTGATGACCGAGACCTGCATCGAATCGATCATCGCCACCGCGCGGCTGGAAAAGCCCAAGGTGATGGTGATCGACTCGATCCAGACCATCTTCACCGAGCAGCTGCAGTCCGCGCCGGGCGGTGTGGCTCAGGTGCGCGAGAGCGCGGCGCTGCTGGTCCGCTTCGCCAAGCAGAGCGGCACGGCAATCTTCCTCGTCGGCCACGTGACCAAGGAAGGCGCCCTCGCCGGGCCGCGAGTGCTCGAGCACATGGTCGATACGGTGCTGTATTTCGAGGGCGAGTCCGACGGTCGCCTGCGCCTCTTGCGCGCAGTGAAGAACCGCTTCGGCGCGGTCAACGAGCTCGGTGTGTTCGGCATGACCGACAAGGGTCTGAAAGAAGTCACCAACCCGTCGGCGATCTTCCTCACCCGCGCTCAGGAAGCGGTGCCCGGCAGCGTTGTGATGGCCACCTGGGAAGGCACCCGGCCGATGCTGGTGGAGGTGCAGGCGCTGGTCGATACCAGCCACCTGGCCAACCCGCGCCGCGTCACCCTGGGCCTGGATCAGAACCGTCTGGCCATGCTGCTGGCCGTACTGCATCGGCATGGCAGCATTCCCACCTACGATCAGGACGTTTTCATCAACGTGGTCGGCGGTGTGAAGGTGCTGGAAACCGCGGCGGATCTGGCGCTGATGGCCGCGGTGATCTCCAGCCTGCGCAACCGGCCGCTGGATACCGATCTGCTGGTATTCGGTGAAGTGGGGCTGTCGGGCGAGATCCGCCCGGTGCCAAGTGGTCAGGAGCGTCTGAAGGAGGCCGCCAAGCACGGCTTCAAGCGCGCCATCGTGCCCAAGGGCAATGCGCCGAAGGAGGCCCCCGCCGGTTTGCAGATCATCGCCGTGACGCGCCTGGAGCAGGCGCTCGACGCGCTGTTCGAGTGATCGTTACTGGCCGCCAAGTGCGGCCAGCTCGCGTTCCAGCAGTGCCTCGTCGCCGAGGTTGAGTTCGACCAGGCGCCGCAGGTGGGCGATCGAGTCGAGATCGATATGCTGGCAGACGAAGCCGATCAGATCGCCCTCTTCATGGGTCATCGCCACCTCCATGCGCACCTCGGCATCATCGGCCAGGCGCACCCGCGCTTCGAACGGCTGGTCAGCATCAGCATCCCAGCCTTCCGGGCGGCGAACCAGCAGGCCTTTCAGGGACAGATCATGCAGCTCGACCGGCCAGCGCCGGTCACCCTGCACCAACTCAGTGGCGGCATCGAACTCGATACGTTGGAAGCGCCGGCGATCACTGGGGGAATCAGTCATGAACATCACTCCGCGGTGTCTGAATTCACTATAGGACAACAACTCTCGACATCGCCGTTACAACCAGCGGCGCACCCGTCCACAGTACGCCAGATAGTCGTCGCCAAACAGCTGGGTCAGCAAGCGCTCCTCGTGCACGATCACGCCGCGCTGCATGGTGAAGACCAAGGCGGGCAGCAACAGCCAGGGCCACAGCGTGCCCCAGAGCAGCGCGATGCCGCAGTAGATCAGGCTGTCGGCCAGATAGATCGGGTTGCGCGAGAAACCGAACGGCCCCTCTTCCATCAGCTTCGCGGGCTTGCCATAGGGATTGACCGTGGTCCTGCGCCAGAGCATCAGCAAGCCGGCCCAGAGCATCAGCAACACGCCCGCGTCGATCAGCCCCCAGCCCAGGTAGTGAGTCCAGAGATTGCGCGGCAAGGCGATCGGCAACACCGACTCCAGCAGCCAGGCTGCCGCGAGAAACAGCAGATAGATGACCGGTGGCGGCAGGATCACACCCGTGGCGCGCTTGAACATGAGTCGGACTCCGGAGGAATAGGACACGGCAGTCTAGCGCGCCGCATCGCCAGGGATCAGGAAGATGTTTCGCGACAACCGCCAGACAGCAAAAAGCCCGCTTTCGCGGGCTTTCGATGCAGCGATGTAACGTTTAGTTGCCGTATACCGGGAACTTGGCGCAGACTGCTTCGACCTTGCCACGAACCGCTTCGATCACCGACTCGTCGCCCATGTTGTGGAGGATGTCGCAGATCCAGCCAGCCAGGTCACGGCACTCGGTCTCGCCGAAGCCACGGGTAGTGACGGCCGGAGTACCGATACGCAGACCGGAGGTGACGAACGGCGAACGCGGGTCGTTCGGTACGCTGTTCTTGTTCACGGTGATGTGCGCGTTGCCCAGGGCAGCGTCAGCGTCCTTACCGGTGATGTCCTGCTTGATCAGGCTGAGCAGGAACAGGTGGTTCTGAGTACCACCGGACACCACATCGAAGCCGCGCTGGATGAACACGTCGGCCATGGCCTGAGCGTTTTTCACCACTTGCTGCTGATAGGCCTTGAACTCAGGCTGCAGCGCTTCCTTGAAGCACACAGCCTTGGCCGCGATGACGTGCTCCAGCGGGCCACCCTGAGCACCGGGGAACACGGCAGAGTTGAGCTTCTTCTCGATCTCGGCGTTGGCGCGCGCCAGGATCAGGCCGCCACGCGGTCCGCGCAGGGTCTTGTGCGTAGTAGTTGTGACGACGTCAGCGAACGGAACCGGGTTCGGGTAGACGCCAGCAGCGACCAGACCGGCCACGTGAGCCATGTCGACGAACAGGTAGGCACCGACCTTGTCAGCGATTTCGCGAAAACGGGCGAAGTCCAGGATCTGCGAGTACGCGGAGAAACCGGCGACGATCATTTTCGGCTTGTGCTCGACGGCCAGACGCTCAACTTCGTCATAGTCGATCAGGCCTTGGTCGTTGATGCCGTACTGCACGGCGTTGTACAGCTTGCCGGAGGAGGAAACGCTGGCGCCGTGGGTGAGGTGGCCGCCGTGGGCCAGGCTCATGCCGAGGATGGTGTCACCGGCCTGCAAAAGGGCGAGGTAGACGGCGCTGTTGGCTTGAGAGCCAGCATGCGGCTGGACGTTGGCGTAGTCGGCGCCGAACAGTTCCTTGGCGCGGTCGATGGCCAGCTGCTCGACCACGTCGACGTACTCGCAACCGCCGTAGTAGCGCTTGCCCGGATAGCCTTCGGCGTACTTGTTGGTGAGCACCGAACCCTGGGCTTCCATCACCGCCGGGCTGGTGTAGTTCTCCGAGGCGATCAGCTCGATGTGGTCTTCCTGACGCTTGGCTTCCTGCTCCATGGCAGCGAAGAGATCGGCGTCGAAACGGGCGAGGGTCAAATCACGGCTGAACATGGCAGTCCTCTGAGATCAGCTGGCGGTATAAAAGAGAGGCGCGGATTCTACCTCATCCGACCGGTTGCGGGTATGAGCGATAGTCATGCACAAGATGAACAGTCGCCGCTTCCGCAGCCGCGACGGCGGACTGTCGCGGTTTGCCCTGACCGGTGCATTCGGGTAGCTTTGCGCCCTTTCCATGCCACCCCATTTTCGGCCCCCCACGGCCTGGGTCAGGCATCATTCACCACTGTCACGGGCATTCGTTTCCATGGCTCAATGCGTCTACACCATGCACCGGCTGAGCAAGGTCGTTCCGCCGAAGCGTGAGATCCTCAAGAACATCTCCCTGTCGTTCTTCCCCGGCGCCAAGATTGGCGTGCTCGGCCTGAACGGCGCCGGTAAATCCACCCTGCTGCGCATCATGGCCGGCGTCGACACAGAGTTCGACGGCGAGGCCCGTGCCATGCCGGGAATCAATGTCGGCTACCTGCCGCAGGAACCGCAGCTCGATCCCGAGAAGACCGTGCGCGAAATCGTCGAGGAGGCGGTTGGTGTGATCAAGGACGCCCAGGCCCGCCTGGATGCCGTCTACGCCGCCTACGCCGAGCCGGACGCCGATTTCGATGCCCTGGCTGCCGAGCAGGCCAAGCTCGAAGCGATCCTGCAGGCATCCGACGGCCATAACCTGGAGCGCCAGCTGGAAGTCGCCGCCGATGCACTGCGTCTGCCGGCATGGGATGCCAAGGTCGCGCACCTGTCCGGCGGCGAGAAGCGCCGCGTCGCCCTGTGCCGCCTGCTGCTGTCGGCCCCGGACATGCTGCTGCTGGACGAACCGACCAACCACCTGGACGCCGACTCGGTGGCCTGGCTGGAGCGCTTCCTCCATGACTTCCCGGGCACCGTGGTGGCGATCACCCACGACCGCTACTTCCTCGACAACGTCGCCGGCTGGATCCTCGAACTCGACCGCGGCGCGGGCATCCCGTACGAAGGCAACTACTCCGGCTGGCTGGAAGCCAAATCGGCGCGTCTGGCGCAGGAATCCAAGCAGCAGTCGGCCCATGAAAAGGCCATGAAGGAAGAACTGGAGTGGGTGCGCAAAGGCGCCAAGGCCCGCCAGTCCAAATCCAAGGCCCGCCTGCAGCGCTTCGAGGAAATGCAGTCGCAGGAATTCCAGAAACGCGCCGAGACCAACGAGATCTACATCCCGGCCGGCCCGCGCCTGGGTGACAAGGTCATCGAATTCAAGAACGTCACCAAGGGCTATGGCGACCGCGTACTGATCGACAACCTCTCCTTCAGCGTGCCGAAAGGCGCCATCGTTGGCGTGATCGGTGGCAACGGTGCCGGTAAGTCGACCCTATTCCGCATGCTGATGGGCAAGGAAACCCCGGATTCGGGCGGCATCGAAATCGGCGATACCGTGCAGTTGGCCTGCGTGGACCAGAGCCGCGACGACCTGGACGGTGGCAAGACCGTATGGGAAGCGGTTTCCGATGGCCTGGACCAGATTCGCATCGGCAACTACGAGGTGCCATCGCGCGGTTACGTTGGCCGCTTCAACTTCAAGGGCGCCGACCAGCAAAAGTTCGTCAAGGATCTCTCCGGCGGTGAGCGCGGCCGTCTGCACTTGGCGCTGACCCTCAAGCAGGGCGCCAACGTGCTGCTGCTCGACGAACCGTCCAACGACCTCGACGTGGAAACCCTGCGCTCGCTGGAAGAGGCACTGCTGGACTTCCCCGGCTCAGCCATCGTGATCTCCCACGATCGCTGGTTCCTCGACCGCGTCGCCACCCACATCCTCTCCTACGAGGACGATGGCGGTGTCGTGTTCTTCGAAGGCAACTACACCGAGTATGAAGCCGATCGCAAGAAGCGCCTCGGTGACGCAGCCTCCCAGCCGCACCGCGTCAGGTACAAGAAGCTGGCGCAGTAAGCGGTAGATGACCACAACGGAGCCGAACAGGCTCCGTTGTCGTGTCTAGAGAAAGCACCCACAAATAGTGGCACAATGCCGCCAACCTGAATGACTGAACCCCCGGCAGGCGCGGCAATCGCACCACGCTGGCCCCCGCGACCGACAAAGGACAATTCGCATGGCGGCACTTGGACTGCGCGGCAAATCACTGCTGGCATTGTTGCTCAGTTGCCTGCTTGCTTTCGTCTTTGCCGGTTTCATTGGCCGAGAGGCGCTGCTCGGCGTGCAGAGCCGCTTCGGCGAGGCCTATGCGCGCAATGTGGTCCAACTCAACCGCGAACGCCTGTTCGCACCGGTTTCACGCGAACTGGCACTGGCTCAACGGCTGGCGGCTTCGCAACTGACGCTGGCCTGGTTGAACGACGAGCAGGACCCGGCCAAGCGCAAGATCTTTTTCCAGGAAGCGGCCGGCTACCAGCAGGCCTTCGGCGACCACGCCTACTTCGCCGCCTCGGCGAGCGGCAACGGCTACTACTCGAACGGACCCGACCAGCCACCCAGCGATGCGCCTCGCTATGTGATGGCCCCAGACGCCCCGCGCGACGAATGGTTCTTCCAGACACTGCAGGCCGATACCCCCTACGCCATCAACGTCGACCGCTCGGTGGTCACCGAGGAGCTCAAGGTGTGGTTCAACGTGCAGGTGCGTGACGGCGATCGACGCCTGGGCCTGGTCGGTTCCGGCATCAGCCTGCAAGCATTTCTGGATGACTTCATCGAGGCGAACAAGGTCGGCGTCGAGTCGATGGTGCTCGATGCCTACGGCTCCATCCTCGTTCATCCTAATCAGAATCTGGTCACGCTCAACGCCGAAACCGCGCGTGGACGCTCCTTGTCGACGAGTATCCTCGGCCAGCTCGACGACCTCGGCGCGGCCTCGGCAGTGCGTCAGGCCATGGCGGAAAGCCGCGAGAACCCCGGCACCGTGGCGACGTTGCGCGTCACCCTGGATGGCGCGCCCCGCTTGCTGGCGCTGAGCTGGATTCCCGAGCTGCAGTGGTTCGTCGCCAGCGCCGTGGACCTGGGCACCGCGCAGGTCGTCGAGGTGCGTCCGCTGCTGCCGGCCATCGCCCTGTTTCTGGTGCTGTTCCTGCTGCTGATCGGTGGTGGTGCCTGGCTGGTCGAGAAGCGTGTGCTCAAACCGCTGCGCCAGCTGAGACGCAGCGCCCAGGCCCTGGCGGCGGGACAGTACGATGCCCCCCTGCCCCTGCACCGGCAGGACGAGATCGGCGAACTCAGCGCAGCCTTCGGTGCCATGGCGCAGCAGGTTCGTAGCCACACCAGCGAGCTGGAGAATCGTGTGCGTGAGCGCACCCGCGACCTGGAACAGGCCAACCTGGAAATGGCCGCCGCGCACAAGAAGATCGACGACTCGATCGACTACGCCAGCCTCATCCAGCGCTCGATCCTGCCCAACCGGCAGCTGGTCACCGCCATGGGCGATCGTCATGCAGTGCTCTGGCGGCCACGCGATGTCGTCGGCGGCGACTTCTATGTGTATCGCGCCGACGAACATGGCTGCCTGTTCGGAATCGTCGACTGTGCCGGACACGGCGTGCCCGGCGCGTTGATGACGATGCTGGCCCACGCCGCCATCGATCAGGCGCTCGGCACGACCGGCCTGGACGACCCCGCCGCCGCGCTCGCGCGTACCGATGCGATCGTGCGCAACATGCTGCGCGAAGAGCAGGACTCCCATGCCCTGGCGACCAACATGGATATCGGCCTCGCCTATGTCGATTTGCGCCAGCGCAAGGTGCATTATTCCGGCGCGAAGATTGCGTTGTACTACTGTGATGGCGAAGAGGTGCACGAGATCAAGGCAGCGCGGCGCGCCATCGGCGATAAACGCATCGGCGACTACCGCAACACCAGCGTCGACCTGCAACCGGGGCGGACCTTCTACATGACCACCGACGGTTTCCTCGACCAGGCCGGCGGCGACGACGGGTTCGGCTTTGGCAACAGCCGCTTCGCCAGCATGATCCGCGAGCATGCACGGCTTCCCCTGGCCGAACAGGGCGAAGCCTTCAGCCTCGCACTGGCGCGCTATCAGGGTGAATTCCCGCAGCGCGATGACATCACGATGTTATGTTTCCGCTTCGATTGAGACAGGGAGTTGGCCATGGCCCCCATTGACATGTTCGCGATGCGCGAATGCTACAACCAGCAACAGATCATGCTGTGCTTCAACGGCCCCATCTCCCGCAGCCTGATCGAAGAGATCGGCAATGCCCTGCGCAACTACATGAGCGAAGAGCAGGCGCACCCGTCCTCGGCCATGGACGTGTTCGCCGTGTACATCGAGATGACGCAGAACATTCGCCACTACACCCGCGAAAAGAACTGGTCCGATCAGCAGGCCGGCGCCACAGTCGTGGTCGCACGCGATGACCAGGGCCGCTACGTGGTTTCGGCCGGCAACCTGATCGAAACCGCCGACGGCCAGCAACTGCTTACCGCCGTCGCCGAACTGGCAAAAAAGGACAAGGCCGGCCTCAAGGCCCTGTACAAGGAACAATTGCGCAAGCCGCGTGACGAACACGTGGCAACCGGCGCCGGACTCGGCCTGATCGATATTGCCCGCAAGTCCAGCGAGCCGCTCAAGGCTTCGTTGCAGCCAGTCTCCGACGAGCTTTCCTTCATCAGCCTGAGCGCCGTCATCTGAAACTCAAGAGCATCCCCATGAACGATTTTTCAATCCCCGGCAGCCAGTCCACTCCCGCCATCCAGTCCGACTGGGAAAAAGGCATCGTCTCGATGCAGGGCGACTCGTACCCGGAAAATTCCTACGAGCTGTTCCACCAGGTCTACGAATGGATCGAGCGCTTCCTCGGCGAAGCCGCACATCCGCTCAACCTCGAGCTGCGCCTGCTGTACCTGAACACCAGCAGCATCAAGGCGATGATGGACATCTTCGACCTGCTCGAAGCCGCCTATCAGGAAGGCCGGCAGGTCGCGGTCAACTGGTACTACGACATCCGCAACGAGCGCGTCGTGGAGTTGGCCGAAGAGTTCAAGGAAGACTGCACCTTCCCCTTTTCCATCCAGAGTCACGACTGACAGAAGGTCGATATGCGTGGGCCATCGCCGCTAGAGCAAGAGGTCATCAATCTCCTCGCCGATCCGCAGTTCGAGGGGCACCCGCTGAAGGAAGCCCTGAGCCAGCTGTGGGGAGCGCACCATGACCTGCTTGGCCGAATCGAACGCATCGCCCGCGTATCGGACGGCTACCAGAGCATCGCCCGCGAGCGCGAACTGAGCCTTTCGGCGCGCTTCGACAAGCAGTTGCGCCAGCTGGAAAAGGTCGCGCGCATCTCCGACCGCTACCAGATGATGATGCAGGACCTGAATGCCTCGCTGCGCGAGGCCTCGACCTTGGACACTCTGACCGGCATCGCCAACCGCCGCCTGCTCACCGAGCGCCTGCGCGAGGAAAGCGAGCGCGCCAAACGCTACGGCCGCCCGCTGGCCCTGGTCATGCTGGACATCGACCGCTTCAAGGTCATCAACGACGAGTACGGCCACGAAGTCGGCGACCGCGTGCTGATCGAAGTGGTGCGCGTCATGGAATCGGAGATTCGCGAGCACGACCTCTGTGGTCGCTGGGGCGGCGAGGAATTCCTTATCCTGATGCCGGAAAGCAGCGCCGAGATGGCCTGCACGGTGATGCGCCGCCTTGGCGACAGCATTGCCGCGCTCGGCGTGCGGGTGAACGATGACCTGCTCGGGGTCACCGCCAGCATGGGTATCGCCGAGCTGCGCGCCGACGAAACCTACTCGAGCACTATCAACCGCGCCGACATCGCGCTGCTGAGAGCCAAGCGCAGTGGTCGCAACCGCTGTGAGCTGGCCGACTAGCCATCACCCGAACAAGCACAAGAATGACGCACCCATCGCTCCATTTCAGTGCAAATGGAGCAACGCCTCCGCCTCTTAAAGTCTGAAGCATCGGGAAACATAGAAGCCAGACGCCACGCACGGAGCCGAAACCTTCAGCACCACAGCCCTTCTAACGCACCATTTCGCGGCATGCCAGACCCATGTCGCACTTCCGCGGTGCAAATCAGGTTTGCTACAGTCGCCGGCCAAAATTATTAATGACTGCCGACACGCGGTCGCCGAGGGCCTACCTGATGATCGAAACCGTTGATGCCTTTCTCGCGCGGTTGAAGCAACGCGACCCCCACCAACCCGAGTTCCACCAGGCGGTGGAAGAAGTGGTTCGCAGCCTCTGGCCCTTCCTCGAAGCCCATCCGCATTACATGCAGGCCGGCATCATCGAACGCATGGTCGAGCCGGAGCGCTCGATCATCTTCCGCGTACCCTGGGTCGACGATCAGGGCCGTGTGCAGGTCAATCGCGGCTTCCGCATCCAGATGAACAGCGCCATCGGCCCATACAAAGGTGGTCTGCGCTTCCATCCGTCGGTGAACATCGGCGTCCTCAAGTTCCTCGCCTTCGAACAGGTCTTCAAGAACTCCCTGACTTCGCTGCCCATGGGCGGCGGCAAGGGTGGCTCGGACTTCAACCCCAAGGGCAAGAGTGACAACGAAGTGATGCGCTTCTGCCAGTCGTTCATGACCGAGCTGTACCGCCATATCGGCGCAGACCTCGACGTTCCGGCCGGTGACATCGGCGTCGGCGGCCGCGAGATCGGCTTCCTCTTCGGCCAGTACAAGCGCCTGTCCAACCAGTTCACCTCCGTCCTGACCGGCAAGGGCCTGGCCTATGGCGGCAGCCTGATCCGCCCGGAAGCCACCGGCTACGGCTGCGTGTACTTCGCCGAGGAAATGCTCAAGAGCAGCCACAGCAGCTTCGACGGCAAGCGCGTGGCCATCTCCGGTTCCGGTAACGTCGCGCAGTACGCGGCGCAGAAAGTCATGGAACTGGGTGGCCGGGTCGTCTCGCTGTCCGACTCGGGCGGCACCCTGCACTTCGCGGACGGCATGACCGCCGAGCAGTGGACATACCTGATGGACCTGAAGAACGTCCGTCGCGGTCGCCTCGAGGAGATGGGCACGCACTTCGGCGTCACCTACCTGGCCGATCAGCGTCCGTGGAGCCTGCCGTGCGATATCGCCCTGCCCTGCGCCACGCAGAACGAACTGGATGGCGAAGACGCCCGCGCGCTGCTGAAGAACGGCTGCATCTGCGTGGCCGAAGGCGCGAACATGCCGTCGACCCTGGAAGCCGTCGACCTGTTCCTCGAGGCCGGCATCCTCTACGCACCGGGCAAGGCATCCAACGCCGGTGGTGTGGCCTGTAGCGGACTGGAGATGAGCCAGAACGCCATGCGCCTGCACTGGACCGCCGGTGAGGTGGACACCAAGCTGCACGGCATCATGCAGTCGATCCACCACGCCTGCGTCGCCCACGGCGAGGAAAACGGTCGAATCAACTACGTGAAGGGCGCCAACATCGCCGGCTTCGTCAAGGTTGCCGATGCCATGCTGGCCCAGGGCGTCGTGTAACGGCTGCGCCCGCCCCCGAGCCTCAGCTTGAAAGACAAAGCCCCCGTCGGATCGTCCGGCGGGGGCTTTTGTTTTGTTGCGCGAGACTCCGCGCGGCAATCGCCTACCAGTAGTTCTCCACCGCCACCTGGCCGGGCCTGCGCGTCATCGCCAGGTTCAGATCACGCGCTTTCAGCACCGCACGGGTGTCCTCGATCATCTGCGGGTTGCCGCAGAGCATGATCCGCGAATGCTCGGGCGTCAGCTGCAGATCGGCGGCGCGCTCCAGTTCGCCGTTCTCGATCAGCGTGGTGATGCGTCCGTGCAGCGCACCGGGTATCTGTTCGCGCGTTACCACCGGCAGGTACAGCAGCTTCGAGCCCAGACCATCCAGGTAGTCGCGTTGCGGCAGTTCGGCGATCAGCTGCTGATAGGCCAGCTCACGCGCCTCGCGCACGCTGTAGACCAGAATGATGCGCTCGAAGCGCTGCCAGGCCTCGAAGTCCTGCAGGATCGAAAGGAACGGCGCGATCCCGGTGCCAGTTGCCAGCAGCCAGAGGTCGCGGCCGTCGGGAAAGCGATCGAGGGTGAGAAAGCCGAAGGCCTGCTTGTCCACCAGCAGCTCGTCGCCGACTGCCAACCGGCTCAGCTCGCTGGTGAATTCGCCGTCCGGCACCACGATGGAGAAGAAATCGAGAAACTCGTCGTGCGGCGCCGAGACCATGGAATAGGCGCGCCAGACGATGCAGCCGCTTGGCTTGCGCACACCGAGGCGGGCGAACTGCCCGGCGGTGAAGCGAAAACCGGGATCGCGGCTGGTACGCAGAGTGAACAGGTTAGGCGTCAGCGTCTGCACCTCTAGCAGGCGCTGGCGGGTGAACTTCTCTTCGCTGGCGGTCATACTTCGCTCCCTCCGAGCATCTTCGGGCCCACTGCACGCAGCGCCCGCATGGGTCCTTGATACTCCTTTACGCAGCCGACAAACACCGCCAGTTCTCATGCCTATTCTCGATACCCCCTATGCAAGCCTCGATCTGATCCGCCAGCCGGAGCAGCCCAACGAGCCGCTGCAGGCCTTCGATGCCGCCGACGAATACCTGCTGGCCCAGCTGCATGAGCAGGGATTGCCAGCGGCCACGCGAGTGCTGATCCTCAATGACAGCTTCGGCGCCCTGGCTTGCTCGCTGGCCGCACACGTCGCGGTCACCAGCAGCGGCGACTCGCACCTCGGCCACCTGGCATTGCAAAAGAACCTGGCACGTAACGAGCTGCCGGCCGAGCGCGTGCGCTTCGTACCTGCCAGCGAGGTCGCCCAGGGCCCGTTCGACCGGGTGCTGATTCGCGTACCGAAAACCCTTGCCCTGCTGGAAGAACAGCTGATCCGCCTGCACGGCCAGCTGGCGCCCGGCGCGCAGGTGATCGCTGCGGCGATGATCAAGCATCTGCCGCGCGCCGCCGGTGATCTGCTGGAGCAGTACATCGGCCCGGTGCAGGCTTCGCTGGCGGTGAAGAAGGCACGTCTGCTCAGCGCAACGCCAAGCGCGAAACCGGCGCCGCAGTCGCCCTACCCTACCCGCTACCAGCTCGATCAGCCGAAACTCGAGCTGCTCAACCACGCCAATCTGTTCTGCCGCGAAGGCCTCGATATCGGCACCCGCGCCTTCCTACCACATCTGCCGCAGGCACTCGGTGCGCTGCGCGTCGCCGATCTCGGCTGCGGCAACGGCGTGCTCGGTATCGTCTACGCGCTGGGCAACCCGCAGGCGCAACTGACACTGGTGGACGAGAGCTACATGGCTGTGCAGTCGGCACGGGAGAACTGGCAGGCAATCCACGGTCAGCGCCCGGTCGAGATTCGCGCCGGCGACGGCCTGGCCGAGCAACCGCCGACCTCGCTGGACCTGGTGCTGTGCAATCCGCCGTTCCACCAGCAGCAGGTGGTCGGCGACTTCCTCGCCTGGCGCATGTTCACCCAGGCCAAGGCGGCGCTGGCCAAGGGCGGCGAGCTGTGGATCGTCGGCAATCGCCACCTCGGCTATCACCTCAAGCTCAAGCGCCTGTTCGGCAACGCCGAGCAGGTGGCCGCCACACCGAAGTTCGTCATTCTGCGGTCGATCAAGGCATGAGCGAGGCGCCGGTCCGCCTCAGCATCCGGCAGTTCGCCGCGCGCTGCGGCCTGTCCGCCGATACGCTGCGCTATTACGAAAAGATCGGCCTGCTACGGCATGTCGCTCGGGACGCCAGCGGCTTTCGCGTCTATGGCCCGCGCGACCTGGAGTGGATCGGCTTCATCCTGCGCCTGAAAGACACCGGCATGGCGCTGGACGACATCATCCGCTATGCCGAACTGCGCGAATGCGGCGATACCACCCTGGCAGCGCGCCAGGCATTGCTTGAGCAGCATGCTGCCAGGCTGCACGAACGCATCCAGCGCGACCATCAGCATCTCGACGCGCTGCGGGCGAAGATCGCGCTGTATCGGCAGCAAACTTCCGCTTGACCTGGAGTTCACTCCAACCCGCAGGCTTTCCTCTGACCTATTGAGAGGAAAGCTCCATGTCTGTATCAGCCCGCTATACCGAAGGCCTGGCCAAGCTCGACGAGATCGACGGCGAGGCCGGGCGCAAGGTCATCGACAGCCTGCAAGCCATTGCGCCGGATCTGGCGCGCTACGTGATCGAATTTCCCTTCGGTGACATCTACCAACGCCCCGGCCTCGACCTGGCCCAGCGTGAGCTGGCGACCGTGGCGGCGCTTACCGCGCTCGGCCACTGCCAACCGCAGTTGGCCGTGCACGTTCACGGCGCGCTGAACGTCGGCTGCACGCCGGAGCAGATCGTCGAGGTGGTGATTCAGATGGCGGTTTACGCCGGTTTCCCGGCCGCGCTCAACGGCATGCACACGGTCAAGGCGGTCTTTGCCGAACGGGGCCTTTTGCCGGATGTGTAATCGGCAAACCAGCACACCACGTGGCTAAGCCGGCCGAAAACAGGTTCTGTGCCCTGGCGCGGTGGCGGTTGGTGGGCTAGCCCACCAGCCGTACGGACATCGCAGCCGCCGTCAAAGGCGCGTTACAGCACCTTGTCCAGGGTGATCGGCAGATCCCGCACGCGCTTGCCCGTTGCGTTGTAGATCGCATTGGCCACCGCCGCCGCCACGCCGACAATGCCGATCTCGCCCACGCCTTTGGACCCCAGGTCGTTGACGATCTCGTCGTGTTCCTCGACGAAGATCACGTCGATCTCGGGAATGTCCGCGTTCACCGGGATGTGGTACTCGGCAAGGTTGTGGTTCATGTAGCGGCCGAGTCTGTGATCGATCAGCGTCTCCTCGTGCAGCGCCTGGCCGATGCCCCAGACCACGCCGCCGACGATCTGGTTGCCGGCGGTCTTCGGGTTGACGATGCGGCCCGCGGCAATCGCGCTGACCACGCGATTGACCTTGATGGTGCCAAGGTCCTCGTCGACGCGCACCTCGACGAACACTGCCGAATGGGTCGCGGTGGCCCAGGCGTCGCGCTTCTCGTCGGGCTTGACGCTGGCTTCGGCGTCCAGCGCCCCGCTGACCTGGACGATGTCGCGCAGCGCCACGGCATGTTCGCCGGTTTTCAGCCGCAGCTGCCCATCGACGAACTCCACCGCGTCCAGACTCGCCCCGGTGAACGGCGAGGCCGGCGACTGCTGCACGGCGTCCAGCAGCTTCTGCCGCAGGCCGGCGCAGGCGCGCTGCACCGCACTACCGACCGAGGACACGGTGGCCGAACCGCCTTCCAGCGGCGCCTGCGGCAGGCTGGAGTCGCCGAGACGGAATTCCACCTCGCTCATCGGCAGGCCCATCGCGTCGGCGGCGATCTGGGTCATCGCGGTGTAGGTGCCGGTGCCGATGTCGGCGGTGGCGCTGGTTACCAGCAGCCTTCCATCCGCGTCGAGACAGGCGCGAGCGGAGGCCGGCATCTGCATCGCCTCCCAGACACCGGTGGCCATGCCCATGCCGACCAGCTGATGGCCGTCGCGCAGACTGCGTGGCTGCGCCGCGCGCCGCGACCAGCCGAAACGCTCGGCGCCCTGCTGGTAGCAGGCACGCAGCTCCTTGCTGGAATAGCGCTTGCCCTCGTTGCCGTTGATCTCGGTGTAGTTGCGCAAGCGCAGCTCCAGCGGATCGATACCGACTTCATACGCCAGCTCGTCCATCGCGCACTCCAGCGCATAGACGCCGATGGTCGCCCCCGGGGCGCGCATGTCCAGCGGGGTATAGACGTCCAACGGCGCCAGACGGTAGCCGAGGCGCACGTTGTCGCAGGCGTAGAGCATGCCGGACCATTCCACCTCGTGCTCGGTGAAGTCCTCGAAACACGAGGTCTGGCCGATGGCCCTGTGCTCGATGGCCTGCAACCGCCCTTCGCCATCGGCGGCGAGCTTGAGCTGCTGGACGGTCCGCGGGCGATAGCCGAAGGTGAACATCTGCTGGCGGGTCAGCTCGACGCGCACCGCGGCCTTGAGCTTGAGCGCGGCCATCACCGCCAGCGGCAGCTGGTATTGCGGGCGCAGGCCGGAGCCGAAGGCACCGCCGACGAAGGGCGACAAGACGCGGATCTTGCCCTCCATGTCGAACACCTGTTCCAGGTAGCGTTGGCAGTTCTGCACGCCCTGGGTCTTGTCGTGGATCAGCAGCTCCCCGCCCGGCTGGTACTGGACGATGGAAGCATGCGGCTCCATGGGGTTGTGGTGTTCCACCGGGGTTTCGTACTCACGGTCGATGCGATTTGCCGCCGCCGCGAACGCCGAGTCGAAATCACCACGCGGCTCGGGCAGTTCGGCAGGCGCATCGTGGGCCTGATCGCGCACGGCCTGCAGATCGGTCTGGTGCGCCTCGACCTCGTATTCGACTCGCACCAGGCTCGCCGCATGGCGCGCCAGGGCCTGGGTCTGGGCCACCACCAGCGCCAGAGGCTGGCCGCTGTAGAGCACGCGATCGTTGTACAGCGGGCGGAACGGCGAGCCTTCGGCGGCATCGTCGTCCTCGTAGGGCTTGTCGTAGCTGGCCACCGGCGGGCGGTTCTGATGGGTCAGCACCAGGCGCACGCCGGGCAGTGCCTCGGCCGCGGCGGCATCGATGTGCGTGACTCGGCCACGGGCGATGCGGCTGGAGACCACCGCGCCGTAGAGCAGCCCCGGCACCTCGGCCTCGGCGGCGTAACAGGCCTTGCCAGTGACCTTGAGCGGACCGTCGACACGGTCCAGCGGCTTGCCCAGTGGAGAGTTGGCGCTGTTCATCGGACGGTTCCTCCGGCGGCTTCGGTCAGTGCACGCACGATGGCGCGCCGAGCCAGGTCGATCTTGAAAGCGTTGTCGGCAAGCGGTTGCGCGCCTTGCAGCAGGCGGTCGGCTGCCGCTGCGAAGCAGCCCGCTTCGGCGCGCTTGCCACTGAGC
This sequence comes from Stutzerimonas kunmingensis, assembly GCF_032106285.1. Classification (GTDB taxonomy): domain Bacteria; phylum Pseudomonadota; class Gammaproteobacteria; order Pseudomonadales; family Pseudomonadaceae; genus Stutzerimonas; species Stutzerimonas kunmingensis_B. The sequence continues at coordinate 55,149 of NZ_DAMCPO010000005.1, read as the reverse complement.
TGGTCTTCGGCCTCTTCGATACGCCAGGGCTTGTGCGCGACTCCGCCGAGGGCGATGCGGGCGCGGCGGATGACGTCGCCATCCATCTCCAGGGCCGCCGCGACGGACACCAGGGCGAAGGCGTAGGAGGCGCGGTCGCGCACCTTGAGGTAGGCGCAGTGGCTGGCAAAGCCTTCCACCGGCAGTTCGATCGCGGTGATCAGCTCGCCTTCGACGAGTACGTTGTCCTGCTGTGGCTGGTCGCCGGGCAGACGGTGGAAGTCCACCAGCTCCAGTCGTCGCTTGCCGTGCGGCCCTTCCACATGCACCCGCGCATCCAGCGCCGCCAGCGCCACGCACATGTCCGACGGATGCACGGCGACGCAGTGTTCGCTGGCGCCAAGAATCGCGTGGATGCGATTGCGTCCGTCACGCGCGCTGCAACCGGAGCCCGGCTCACGTTTGTTGCAGGGCGTGGCGGTGTCGTAGAAGTAGTAGCAACGGGTGCGCTGCAGCAGGTTGCCGCCGGTACTGGCCATGTTGCGCAGCTGCGGCGACGCCCCGGCGAGGATCGCCTTGCTCAGCAGTGGGTAGCGCTGTTCGATCTGCGGGTGCCAGGCCAGGTCGGCGTTGCTCACCAGCGCACCGATGCGCAGGCCGCCCTCGGCGGTCTGCTCGATCTCGCGCAGCGGCAGGCCGTTGATGTCGATGAGCTGGCCGGGTTGCAGCACGTTTTCCTTCATCAGGTCGAGCAGGTTGGTGCCGCCCGCGATATAGCGGCTGTCCGGCCCGTGCAGGGCGATGGCCTGGTCGATGCGTTCGGGGCGCTGGTAGCTGAACGGCGTCATTGCGCACCCTCCTGGCCGCGCAGCGCCGGCAGTGCGTCTTCGATAGCGGCAAGAATGTTCGGATAGGCGCCACAGCGGCAGAGGTTGCCGCTCATGTGCTCGCGGATCTCGTCGCGGCTGCTGGCACGGTTCTCCGCCGCGAGCCCGGCCGCCGAGCAGATCTGCCCCGGCGTACAATAGCCGCACTGGAAGGCATCGTGCTTGACGAAGGCCGCCTGCAGCGGATGCAGCGCCTCGGCGCTGGCCAGACCCTCGATGGTGGTCAGGCTGGCGCCGTCGTGCATCACCGCCAGGGTCAGGCAGCTGTTGATGCGCCGGCCGTCGAGCAGCACCGTGCAGGCGCCGCACTGGCCGTGATCGCAGCCTTTCTTGGTGCCGGTCAGGCCGAGCTGGTCGCGCAGCAGGTCGAGCAAGGTGGCCCAGGGTTGCACCTGGAGCTCACGGCGCTCGCCGTTCAGCTCCAGGCTGATGGTGCAGGTTTGGCCTGCAGCTGAAGAATGTTCGCTCATGGCAGCCTCACGGTTTGGGCGTTGGTGTGCGCTGTCCGTGCGTCTTGGGGTACGACTGGCGTGGCGCGAAAATCGTTCAGCACCGCTGGCCGAGTGGCTGCGCTGGCGGAGAGTCGTCTCGTGGGGAACGGCGTGGCGCTACGCGGGAGCGACCGAAGTCTGCTTCGCGCAGGTCCCGGCAACCACCGAGGCGACTTGGGTTCAGGCCTGCCGGCGATCATCGGGATGGTCGATGTCCTGCAGCACGCCGGGATCGTTCAGGGCGAGCGCCAGTACCGGGTGCGCGACGAACAGCGCCTGGGCACCGCGATCGCCATCCAGCTGCAGCAGCGCATCGCGATGGGCGCTGCCGATGCCGCGCGGATGGCCGGGGCGGTCGTCATAGGTCGGCACGACCAGATTGTCTTCGCGGATGGCCGCCGCGATCTCGCGCAGGGTCCGCGGCCGCACATAGGGCATATCGGCCAGCGCCACCAGCCAGCCGCGCGCCACCGGCGCGTGGGCCACGGCCTGCGCGAGGCTGTGGCCGAGGCCGCGGGTGTCCAGCGCAAGCACCTCGCAGTCGGCAGCGTTGGCGCTCAGCCAGTCGCGCAGCGGCAGATTGTCTGCACGGGTCACCACCAGCAGCCGTTCGGCGACACCACGAAGGTTGGCCAGCGTGGCCGCCAGCACCGGCGGCGAAGACGCAGCAGCCAGGCTGGCCGCCAGCAGCTTGTCCGCCCCACCGGCGGCGCGGTAACGGCTGCCCTGCCCGGCGGCGAGGACGATGGCGCAAACGCCCTGCTCAGGCACAGCGCTGTTCCGGCAACGCCTGGCTGACCAGGGCGCCGTTCTTCAGCGCCACCACCTCGGCCATCAAGGACAGCGCGATTTCCGCCGGCGTACGGCTGCCGATGGGCAAGCCGATGGGGCCGTGCAGGCGCTGCACCTGGCGCTCGCCGAGGCCCAGCGAGAGCAGGCGCGCCTTGCGCTTCTCGCTATTGACCCGCGAGCCCAGCGCGCCGACGTAGAAAGCGTCCGATTGCAGCGCGGTAAGCAGTGCCATGTCGTCCAGCCGCGGGTCGTGGGTCAGCGCAACGATGGCGGTGTGCGCATCCGGCTCGATGGCCAGCACGGCATCGTCCGGCATGCCGGGCACGAAGCGCACGGCGGCCGCATCCCAGTCATGGGCATAACCTTCGCGCGGGTCGCAGATCAGCACCTCGAAGCCGAGGCCGTGGGCCAGGTCGGCGACATAACGCGACAGCTGCCCGGCGCCGATCATCAGCAGGCGCCAGGCCGGGCCGAATGGGGCGCGCAGGGTATGGCCATCGAACTGCAGCGCGGCGTCGCGGCCGGCGGTTTGCAGCGTTACGTCACCACTGGCGATATCCACGCAGCGCAGCAGCCGCTCGTGCCCGGCGCAGCGACGCAGCAGCTCGTCGATCCAGCCGGCATCGCGCAATGGCTCCTGCAGCAGGCGCAGGGTGCCACCACAGGGCAGACCGAAACGCGCGGATTCTTCCTTGCTCACGCCATAGGTGATCAGCTGGCCGGTCGACGGAGGCTGGTCAGCCTTGACTCGGGCGAGCAGATCGTCCTCGACGCAGCCGCCAGACACCGAGCCTTCAACGCGGCCATCGCCGCGCAGCGCCAGCAGCGAACCCACCGGACGTGGCGCACTGCCCCAGGTTTCCAGCACCGTGTAGAGCACCACCGCGTGGCCGTCGCGCAACCAGTCGCGGGCGCGCCGCAGCACCGCCAGATCGACACTGTCCATTGATCTCCTCGGATTCAGCCCATTGCTGCCAGGACCTCCGGCAATGCAAGGAGTGACCGATCCGAGGCGAAGTTAGTTCGTCGTTGCCGGCACCAGCATGGCGTCGGCTACTTCGCGGCGCTTGCCGCGACCGGCCAGATGCTCCACCAGGGTCAGGGCGAACTCCAGGGCAGTCGCCGGGCCCTGGCTGGTGATGCAGTTGCCGTCCACCACCACCGGCTGGTCAAGGAAATGCGTGCCGGTGAGGTTGTCGCTCATGCCCGGGTAGCAGGTCACCTGACGGCCTTTGAGCACGCCGTAGGGATGCAGCGCCACCGCCGGCGCCGCGCAGATTGCCGCATAGTCCAGCCCGGCCGCGGCCTGCTGGCGTACGCGCTCGCCCAGTGGCTCCAGCTCGCCGAGGGTCTTCGCGCCGGGCATGCCGCCGGGCAGCACGATCAGGTCGAAGTCCTGCGCCAGCACGTCGAGCAGCATGGCGTCGGCGGTGATTCGGGTACCGCGCGCGCAGGTCAGCATGCGCCGCTCTTCGGCACTGGCCACCAGTACCTCGAACTCGGCACGCCGTAGCACGTCGATCAGGGTGACGGCCTCCAGGTCTTCGGAACCGTCGGCGATCGGAATCAGGACTCGTTTGCTCATGGCGTTCACCTGCTCAATGGAAATTCAACCGCGCTGCCGGCCGGTGTAAGATGCGCGGCTTTTGCGACGACACGCGAATCGCCCGCCAGAGGCGACAGCCCTCACACTGACCGGCACATAGGGGATCGACCATGCTGGAAAAGCTATTTCAACTCAAGGCGCACAACACCACGCTGCGCACCGAGGTCCTGGCCGGTATCACTACCTTCCTGACGATGGCCTACATCCTCTTCGTCAACCCGAGCATCCTCGCCGAAACCGGCATGGATCACGGCGCGGTGTTCGTTGCCACCTGCCTGGCCGCGGCCATCGGCTCGGCGATCATGGGACTGCTCGCCAACTACCCCATTGCGCTGGCGCCGGGCATGGGCCTCAACGCCTTCTTCACCTACACCGTGGTTCTGACCATGGGTTACGCCTGGCAGACCGCCCTGGGCGCGGTATTCCTCTCCGGGGTGATCTTCTTCCTGCTGTCGATCTTCAAGATCCGCGAGTGGATCATCCACAGCATTCCGCTGGCCCTGCGCGCCGGCATTGCCGCGGGTATCGGCCTGTTCCTGGCGATCATCGCGCTGAAGAACGCCGGCATCGTGGTCGACCATCCAGCGACGCTGGTGGGTCTCGGCGACCTCAGCGCCGGCGGCCCGCTGCTGGCCTGCCTGGGCTTCTTCCTGATCGCCGCGCTGGCCTATCGCAAGGTTACCGGCGCAGTGATGATCGGCATTCTGGTGGTCACCGGGCTATCGATCCTGCTGGGCCTGTCGCAGCTCAATGGCGTGGTGTCGATGCCGCCGTCACTGGCACCGACCTTCATGCAGCTGGATATTATCGGTGCGCTGGACATCGGCCTGATCAGCGTGATCTTCGCCTTCCTCTTCGTCGACCTGTTCGACACCTCAGGGACGCTGATCGGCGTCGCTCAGAAAGCCGAGCTGCTCGACAAGGACGGCAAGCTGCCGCGCCTGGGCCGTGCATTGCTGGCCGACAGCACCGCCACCATGGCCGGCGCCGCACTGGGCACATCCACCACCACCAGCTATATCGAGTCCGCAGCCGGCACTGCTGCAGGCGGTCGCACCGGCCTGACCGCCTGTGTCGTGGCGCTGCTGTTCCTGCTCAGCCTGTTCTTTGCCCCGCTGGCCGGTGCCGTGCCGGCCTACGCCACCGCACCGGCGCTGCTGTTTGTCGCCGTGCTGATGATGAGCAGCCTGGCCGGCATCGACTGGGACGACATGACGGTCGCCGCACCTGTGGTGGTCACCGCACTGGCCATGCCGCTGACCTTCTCCATCGCCAACGGTATCGCCTTCGGCTTCATCGCCTGGACTGCCGTCAAGCTGCTGGCCGGACGCTGGCGCGAACTGAGCCCGGCCATGTGGGTGCTCTCGGCGCTGTTCGTGGTCAAGCTGGGCTGGTTCGCCGGCTGACGTTCCGCAGGGTGGATGACGCTTTTTTTCATCCACCTTTGATACGGAGACGGTGGATGGATAAAGCGTCAGCTGCGCGCCCCGATCCACCCTACGATTTATCTACCATTCCAAGAGTCTTCATGAGCGCTCCGCAATTCGACCCCGCCACTTACGACACCCAGCTTGCCGAGAAGACCGCGCGGCTGCGCGACCTGCTGGCACCTTTCGCGGCACCCGAGCCCGAGGTATTCGACTCACCGGGCGCGCACTATCGCCTGCGCACCGAATTCCGTCTGTGGTACGACCAGGGCCAGCGTCACTATGCGATGTTCGAGCCGGGCGACAACCACACGCCGATCCTGATCAATGACTTCCCCATCGCCAGCCGTCGCATCAACGAACTGATGCCGCAACTGAAAGCCGGCTGGCAGGCCAGCGATGCCTTGGGGTTCAAGCTGTTCCAGGTGGAATTTCTGACCACCCTGGCGGGCGACGCGCTGATCACTCTGGCCTATCACCGACCGCTGAACGAAGCCTGGCAAGCTGCAGCCGAACAGTTGGCGGCGAATCTGGGTGTGAGCATCGTCGGTCGCTCGCGCGGCAAGCGCATCGTCATCGGGCGCGACTATGTCGAGGAAGAACTCGTGGTGGCCGGGCGGACTTTCCGCTATCGCCAACCCGAGGGCGCCTTCACCCAGCCCAACGGCGAGGTCTGCCAGAAGATGCTGAACTGGGCCTTCGAGGCGCTCGGCGAGCGCGACGACGACCTGCTGGAGCTCTACTGCGGCAACGGCAACTTCACCCTGCCGCTGTCCACCCGCGTGCGCCGCGTGCTGGCCACCGAGATCAGCAAGAGCTCGGTCAATGCCGCGCTGGCCAACCTGGCCGACAACGGCACCGACAACGTCACCCTGGTGCGTCTGTCCGCCGAGGAGCTGACCCAGGCACTCAACGAGGTTCGCCCGTTCCGCCGCCTGGCCGGCATCGACTTGAAGAGTTATGACTTCGGCAGCGTCTTCGTCGACCCGCCGCGCGCCGGCATGGACCCCGACACCTGCGAGCTGACCCGCCGCTTCGAGCGCATCCTCTATATTTCGTGCAACCCGGAAACCCTGGCGCAGAACATCGCCCAACTGCACGACACCCATCGCATCGAGCGCTGCGCACTGTTCGACCAGTTCCCCTATACCCATCACATGGAGTCCGGGGTGTTGCTGGTGCGCCGCTGAGGCAGTGATCGGGTTCTGTATGCGGATAGCCAGCGGGACATAGCCAGACTTTTCGTTTTAGCAGTCCTTCGGCCTGCATTCGCCGCGAGGGCGCGGCGCCCACGAGATGTGCGATGGGGCTTGGCTTCTTCGTGGGAGTTCCGCCCTCGGGGCGAAGCGCTTAGCTCCGTACGCATATCAATATTCAACCTGCAGCTCGGCGCTGCGCGGTTCGGCCTGGCAGGCCAGCGCCCAGCCCTGGCGCACCTCGCTTTCGCTCAGCACCTGGTTGCTGCGCATGCTCACGCTGCCCTCCACCACCCGGCATTTGCAGGCGGCGCAGACACCCGAGCGGCAGGCGCTCGGCGGTTGCAGCCCGGCCTGTTCCATCGCCTCCAGCAGCACCTCGCCACGCGGTACGTCCAGTTCGTGACGGCGACCGTCGAGCGCGACCCGCAGGCGACTGCGGCGACCGCCCGTCTCACGGCCCGCCTCGCCACGCGGCGCCGCCGCCCCAAAACGCTCCAGATGGATGCGCGCCGCCACCACCCCCAGCTCGCCCAGCGCCACGCTGGCGCCATCCATGAACGGCTGCGGGCCGCAGACAAAGGCCTCGGCAAGCGGCCAACCGGCCAGTTTCGCGGCGATGGCCGCAGCATTCGGCACACCCTGCTCGGCATCGAGCCAGATGCGCAGTTGCAGACGCTCGGGGTAACGCGCAGACCACTCGGCCAGCTCCTCGGCAAAGATCAGCGAGGCGGCATCGCGGCTGGCGTAGAACAGGAACACCCGCCCGCTGCCCTCGACCAGCGCAGCCTGCAGGATCGCCATCAGCGGCGTGATGCCGCTGCCGGCACCGAGCAGCAGCAGATCGCCCTCCAGGCTGCGCGGCACGAACACCCCGGACGGCGGCAGCGCCTCGATGCAGTCGCCCGCCTGCAGATTGTCCAGCAGCCAGTTCGACGCGCGCCCGCCGGGCACCCGCTTGATAGTGATGCGCAGCGCGCCATCCGCCTGCGGCCGCTGCGACAGCGAGTAGCAGCGCAGCAGCGCCGGCTCGGCACCGGGCACCTTGAGCGTGAGGAACTGCCCCGGCTGCGTGGTAAAGCGTACGCGCTGGGCGGCTGGCACCTGCAGGGTGAACGAACAGCTGTCGGCGGTTTCAGCCTGGCGTGAGACGATGCGCAGGCGGGTGAATTCCCCCTCGACCGGCGACGGCGACAACGCAAGTGAAGTCGCTACCGGCGCCGAGGTCGAAGGTGCAGTCGAAGCCGGTCCCGACTTCGGCACGCCACGCAGCATCGGCCATACCGCCTTGCGGCGGAACAGCAGCACATAGCCGACATGCAGGCCGATCAGCCACAGCCCCAGGTTGGCGAAGAACTCGTGCACCTCTTCGGCGTCGCCCATCCAGCCGACGAATTCGATGTCGCTGGCGGCGCCGAAGACATCCGGCCCCACGCCCGGCAGGGCGGCCAGCACATCACCGTTGTCTACCATGCCCAGACCGACCACGCTGGCAATGGCGAAACTGCCCAGCGCGCCGACCGTCAGCCACTTGCCGACGCTCGACAGGCCCGGCTTACTCCGCTGGCCCTTCGGCGGCAGCAACTGCGGGAAGCCGCGCAGGCGCAGCGGCACGATCAGCAGGCGCCACATCAACAGCGCCACCAGGCCATAGCCCAACCAGATATGCAGCGTCTCGGCGTCGTCACCGCTGAGGTAGGCGCCAAGAAAGAAACCGGCCAGCAGCCAGTGGAACAGACGGAAACGATTGAAAGCAGCCACGACGGCGATCCTCTTTGAATGGATGCCGCCTTTGTATTCCTGCGAGCTGAAACGAAACTGAACGGCACCGACCGCTGCGCTTCAGCTTGGCGTAAGGTAGCGCGCCTAGGCTGCGCTCATTCCCAACCGGAGAGCGCACCATGAAAGCCCGCTGGATCATCCTCCTGTCCTGCTGCCTGAGCCTGCCGGCCCTGGCCAAAACCGAACACCCACTGCTGGCCGGCTACGCCGCACAGGCGCGTCAGGAGAATCCGAACTTCACCAGTTTCTCCGCCGAGCGCGGCAAGACACTGTACTTCGCCGAGGAGCAGCGCAACGGCAAGACCATGAGCTGCACCACCTGCCACACCGCCGACCCGCGTCAGCCCGGCAAGACGCCGGCGCACCGCAAGGTCGATCCGCTGGCGCCGGCAGCCAACCCCGAGCGCTTCACCGACCTGAAGAAGGTCGAGAAATGGTTCCGCCGCAACTGCGACGACGTCTACGCCCGTGAATGCACCGCGCAGGAAAAGGGTGACTTCATCAGCTGGATCGACAGCATCAAGTAAGGAGCCCGCCATGAAGATTGCACCCCTCGCTGCCGTCGCCGGGCTGGGCCTGACCCTGGTATTGGCCGGCCTCAGCTTCGCCGATGACGACGACCATCACGAGCGCAAGGGCTACAAGCGGCCCAAGCGCCTGTCGGTACCGAGCGACGCACCGCTGGTGTGGAAGGAAGAATGCGCGGCCTGCCACATGCTCTATTCTCCCGGCCTGATGCCTGCAGATGCCTGGCGCGAGCAGATGCGCACCCTGGGCGATCACTACGGCAGCAACGCGTCGCTGGACCCGGTGCAGGAAAAGGAAATCCTCGACTTCCTGGTTCGCGCCTCGGCCGCCAACCGCCTGCCGGTGGAGCCGTCACCGACCGCCGGCGAGCCGCCACGCATCAGCCAGACCCGCTGGTTCGAGCACAAGCACGACGAGGTCAGCGAAGCCAAGTTCGCCCGCGAGTCGGTCGGCGGCCGCTTCAACTGTGTGGCCTGCCATCGCGACGCGGAAAAAGGCGACTTCGACGAGGACCGGGTGAAGATTCCGCGCTGAGGCAAAAATAGCCGGAACATTTCGCCAACCGTTGCGTTATATCCCTGCGGCAACCCGGTCGGCAGCACATGGGCACCGGTAAAAGCCGAGGCGCTGACAACGCCGGCAGGTTTTAGCGGTGCCCTCTGCGGTCAGCCCAGACGAGCGTTTAATGAACGACAGCGAACAGGACCTCATCCAGCAGGCCGCGCGTGGTGATCGCCAGGCGTTCGGCACGCTGGTGCGCGTCCATCAGGCGCGGGTCTTCCACTTCCTCCGTCGCCTGCTCGGCAGCGCCGACGAGGCCGCGGACCTGACTCAGGAAACGTTCATCCGCGCCTTCCAGGCGCTGCCCAGATGGCGTCCGGAGGCACGCTTGCAGACCTGGTTGCTGCAGATCGCGCGCAATGCCGCGCTGGATACGCTGCGCCAGCGGCAGCGCTACGTCGACGTGGCGCCGGAGAAACTGGCCGAGCCGGTCGATCCGGCGCCGTCGCCGCTGAGCCGGCTGCAGACCGGGCGCGACTTGGCGTTGCTGGAACGGCTGCTGGCCCGTCTGCCCCACGAACAGCGCGAGATCTTGCTGCTGCGTGAGGTAGAAGGGCTGGCCTACAACGAACTGGCCGCCACGCTGCAGCTCAATGCCGGCACCGTCAAGTCGCGCCTGGCACGCGCCCGCGAGGCGCTGCTGCACGGCTATCGCCAGGCCAACGGAGGCACCCTCGATGACTGAGCATCTGGACATGGCGAGCCTGTCCGCCTATCTCGACAACGAACTCGACGCCGCCAAACAGCGCCACGCCGACGCCCACCTGGCGGTTTGTCCGCAGTGTCGCGCCACCCTGGCCGAACTCGACGGGCTCGGCCAGGGCTTGCGTGCGCTGGTCTGCCCGGAATTGCCGGCCGGGTTGCAGGCGCGCCTGCAGCGGCCCTTCGCGCCGCCGCCCGCGCGCAGCTGCTGGTGGGCCCGGCACTGGGCGCAGGGTATCGGCGCCGCGGCGTCAGTCCTGCTCGGCCTGCTGCTCGGCTATGCCCTGCCCGGCCAGCCGCCGGGCAGCTCACCCAGCCACGACCTGCTCGCCGTCCTCGGCAGCGCCCCACCCGGCGCGCTCTGCGCGCGCCCCGAATTCTGCTACCTGAAGGTAAACCTGAAATGAGCAACACCACCCTGCGCAACGCCCTGGTCCTGTCCGTGCTGGTCAACGTCGGCGTGCTCGCCGGCCTCGGCTGGCAGAAACTCAGTCACGACGGCCTGCCGATGCCCTCCGGCGCACCGACCGAGCTGTCGCGCGAGCTGCAACTGAGCGCCAGCCAGCTGCAGCGCTGGCACGATACCGAGGCGCCGTTCCTGGCCTACCTGCGCGCCTCCAACGCCAGCCTCGGCGAACACCGCAACCGGCTGATCGAGGCGATCTTCGCCGAACAGGTGGACCGCACGGTGATCGACGCCGAGCAGGCGAAGATCGCCGAACTGCAGAATGAACAGCAGCGCCTGCTCATCGACCAGCTGCTGCAGGAGCGCGAAATCCTCGAACCGCAGCAGCGCGCGCGGCTCGCCCAGGTGCTCACGCAGCAGTCGCTCGGCGCCGACAGCATCGAGCAACTGCACCGCAAATGACGGATTGCACGACGCGATGGAACAAATCCGTCGCGCCTGCGTTAGAACATCAGGAACCGCACTTCGCCGGCTCGCTCAACGGAGTTCTATCGATGATCCGCAAACCCCAGGCTCTCGCCCTCGCCATCATCCTCGCCGGCACCCTCGGCCACGCCAGCACCAGCCTCGCCGCCACCAGCCATGACCACGGCAACGGCGACGGCGCGACGGCGCTGCAACTCGATGCCGGCAAGCGCTGGGCCACCGATGCGCCGCTGCGCCAGGCGATCGGCACCATCAACGACGACATGCGCCAGGCGCTACCGGCGATCCACGAGGATCGGCTGCCCACCGCCCGCTACGGCGAACTGGCCGAGACGGTGCGCGGCCAGGTCGCCTACATGGTGGAGAACTGCAAGCTGAGCGCCGAGGCCGACGCACAGCTGCACCTGATCATCGCTCAGCTGCTCGCCGGCGCCGACGCCATGAGCGGCGCCCCGGCCGACCAGCGCGACGGCGCGGTGACCGTGGTCGGCGCGCTGGGCGACTACGCCACCTACTTCGCCGACGACAGCTTCAAGCCGCTGGAACACTGATCGGCCGCCCCGCTCAGCCCTTGTCCGGCCGCGCCGGCGTAGCCGCTTTCACCGCGAGCGGCACGTCGGCGGGCACCGCGTCCGACTCGCCCTCGCCGCTGCGATCTCCGCTGGTATTGGCCAGCAGGCTGGCGGTGGCGGTCTGCAGGTAGGCGTGCAGCTGGCGCAGCAGCTGCGGCTGATCCTCGACCGCGGCGATCCTCTCGCCAGCCGGCTCACGGCCCAGGCGATAGCGATACAGTCGCGCCGGCTGCTCCTTGGGCTGCACCAGCACCCGATCACCGCGGATCAGCGCCACGGTCTGGTCGCTGCCCGACGGCTTGACGATGCCGAACCCCGGATCGTCCGCCGCCAGGCTGAGCAGGTCGCGACCCCAGCATTGATGACGCACCTCACCACCGAGGCGGCCCATGATGGTCGGCACCACGTCGACCTGGGTACCCACTACATCACGGCGGCTGCCGAAACGCTCGGTGACGCCCGGGGCGATCAGCAGCAGCGGCACGTGGAAGCGCAGCAGGTCCATCTCGGTGACTTCCTCCGGCGCACCGAAACCGTGATCGCCGACCACCACGAACAAGGTCTGCTTGAACCAGGGCTGGTTACGCACCTTGTCGAAGAACTGCCCCAGCGCCCAGTCCGAATAACGCATCGCCGTCAGATGCTGGTCCAGCGCGCCATACCCCTCGACAGCAGCGACCGGCAACTGCTCGGGTAGCGCATACGGCGTGTGGTTGGACAGCGTCTGCAGCAGCGCATAGAACGGCGCGCCGTTATCCAACTTGCCCAGCTCCTCGGCGGCGCGGGTGAACATGTCCTGGTCGGAAACGCCCCAGGTCGGGTCGGAAACCACCGGATTCACGTAATCGTTGCGGCCGACGAAGCGCTTCATGCCCTGGTTGCCGAAGAACCCCGCCTGGTTGTCCCAGGCGAAATCGCCGTTGTAGACGTAAACGTCGTCGAACGCCCGCGCACCGAGCAGCTGCGGCAGGCCGGAGAAGCGATGGCCGCCTTCGGGCGTCTGCATCAGGTACTCGAAGCCTGGCAGGTTGGGAAAGCAGGCCATGCTGGCGAACATGCCCTGGTGGGTGTGGGTGCCGTTGGCGAAGAAGCGCTCGAACAACAGCCCCTCGCCGGCCAGACGGTCGAAGTTCGGCGTGATGCCGTCGGCGCTGCCGAGCGCGCCGACATAGCGACCGGCGAAGCTCTCCATAAGGATCACCACCACGTTGCGCACCGCCAGCTGGCCGTCCACTGGCGGCTGGAAGTCACGGCGCACCGGCGCCAGTTCGGCATCCACCAGCCGGTCGTTGGCGGTCAGCAGCAGCTCGCGGGTGATCGCCTGCGCATCCGCCACCGGCAGTGTCGCCTTCCAGCTGTTGTCGCGATGGCTGGAGAAGCGGTTGCGCGCTGCATCGTAGAGCGACAGCGTGGCGTTCTGACCGAGGTGGTTGGCGAAGGTCGAGGCGGTGGTGAAGGCATCGCCCCAGCGTAGCGGCGGGCCCTGACGCAGCGTGCCGCGCGCGGCCACCACACTGACCACCAGCAACACGCCGAACACCGCGAACCGCGCCGACCAGCTCGCGCCGCGTCGGGCCTGCGCGCTCGCCAGGCTCACCGGCGCGGCGCGGGTACGACGCTCCAGCCAGCCGAACAGCGCGAACAGCGCAGCGCTCGTCGCGAGCCAGGCGGCCAGCAGCCGCAGCACTGGGAAGCCGTGCCAGAGCATGCTCAGCACGGTGGCCGGGTCTTCCTGCAGGTACTGGAACACCAGGCTATTGAGGCGCTGGTGAAACTCGCGATAGAAGTTCAGCTCGATCAGCCCGAGCAGGATCGTCAGGCTGGCACACACACTCAACCACAGCCGCAGCAGGCCCCGGGCGGCCATCATGCGCATGCTCAGCACGCCGAGCAGCAGTGGCAGCAGGATGTACACCGTCAGCCGCAGGTCGAAGCGCAGGCCGTTGCCGAACGCCTCGACGAAGCTGGCCAGCGGTGTACTGCCGATCAGCTCGCGGTTGAACAGCAGCAAGCCCAGCCGCAACAGCGCGAACAGCGCCAGCAGGGCCAGCGCACTGGCGAACGTGAAGCGCAGGTGCGCGGCCAGGCCATTGAAGCCGGACGCCGGGCGCTCTCGAGCAGGGCGTCGCAAAGAGGAAAGCATGGTACGTCCTTCAGGGGATGAGAATCACCGCCCAGACCAGACCGATCAGGCACAGCGCCAGCAATTGCGCGGCGCTGCCCATGTCCTTGGCCTGTTTGGCGAGCGGATGCAGTTCGAAAGAGATGCGGTCGACCGTCGCCTCGATGGCCGAGTTGAGCAATTCGACGATCAGGCCGAGAAACACCACGGCAATCAGCACGGCGCGCTCGACGCGGCTGACGTCGAGCAGGAAGGCCAGCGGAATCAGCAGCAGGTTCAGCAGCACCAACTGGCGAAACGCCGCCTCGCCCCGATAGGCGGCCTTGAGGCCGGCGGCGGAGTAGCCGGCGGCATACCAGAGCCGCGTCAGACCGCTGCGCCCTTTCAGGGCCGCGCCGTCCGCCGGCACGTCAACGCCAGCCGCACCATCGGCAACCACGCTGGTCGGCTCAGATGACATCGCAGCGCAACTCGCTGAAGGTGCGGTGGGCGGCCAGCAATCGTTGCCAGTCCTGTTCCGGCATGGCCTGGCGATGACGCTTGAGCTGGCGCAGGTCATGCCGTGCCGCGGCGCTACGACGTAGCCGGCGGCGGCTCTTTTCCAGATCGAGCAGGGCGACCTCGACGCTGGCCGCGTCACCTTCGCCGTGAACCTTGATGAAGATGTGCTTGGGATAGCAGCAGCCGTGCTGCCAGCGCGCCTGGTGGATGCGACCGAGGCTAATTCCGACCGCTGTCAGCATGCGCTCCTGTACCGCCGGACCGAAGCGCTCGCCCAGCTCCTGTTGATACCAGTCCTCCAGGCTGACAAACCCTTCCAGCTCCGCCGTCACCAGCAGCGCCTGCCACTGCCCGGCCTGTTGTCGCGTGCCGCAGTAGATCAGTTCCGGCACCCGCACGCTTAGCCAGCCGAAGGCCTGCAGCGCCTGCAGTTCGCGCAGGACCGTGGGCCTGCCAAAAGGATGCAGCAATGAGCGATACAGGTGGCCGATCTGCCGTTTGCAGTACAGCAGCGGTTGTTGCGGATCGCGCATCCGTATCCGTTGCACGCCGCTTTCGCCGGCGCGCCGCTGATTGGGCTCCTCGACCCATTCACCCCGGATGTTCCACCAGCGCTGGAAGGTGCTGGTACGCGCTTCTCGGGCCGGCAATACGAGTGGTCGGCTCATGCTCAACCCCGCTTGCGCAGCACATAGACCCGCCACATGGCGTAGCCCGGGAGGAAGTCATTACGGTCGAGGATGTCGAAGCCGGCCTCGGCGAACTCCGCCTCGATCACCGAGCGCGCGACGACGAAGCGGTTCTGGTTGTCCTTCGCCGGCCGGCGACGCTCCAGGCGCTTGCGCTTCCAGGCCTTGTAGTTGCCATCGACCCACAGCGAGACGATCAGCGTGTCACGGGTGACGCGGTGGAACTCACGCAGCATCGCCAGCCGGTGCGCCGGGTCGGCGATGTGGTGCAGTAGGCGCATGCAGAAGATGTTGTCTACCGCGTTGTCACCCATGTCGATGGCGAAGGCGGAGGTCTGGAAGCTCTCGACCCGATAGAGGATTTCCCGCGACTGCGAGGCTTCGGCGATCGCCAGCATGTCGGCCGAGTTGTCGGCGGCAAAGATCATCCGGCTTGGGTGCTCGGCCAGCAGCGGCCAGAAGCGCCCGGCGCCGCACGGCAGGTCCAGCACCAGATCAGGATCGCCGGCGATCTTCAGTGCGCGGCGCGCCATCTGCTCGTCACGCCAGTGCGACAGCCGCCGGGCCAGGCCATCCTGATGCTTGTGCAGGTATTCGTAGGCGTGCTGGCGATCGTATTTGCGCGAGAACTCCAGTTCGATGGGGCTCGATGTGGTCATGGCGGGCATTCCGATAGGTAACGAAACACCACGCTATCGAGACGCGCATCAAGGCTCTGTCAAATGGATGTGAAAAAAACGTCAAACGCCATCGCTTTTCAGACGCACCTGGAAGCAGCTGCCCTTGGGCTCGCAAGGGGCTACACCCACTGACCACCCCTGATGTGTGCAGATACGCTTGACCAGCGACAGCCCTAACCCCAGGCCCTCCCCCCGGCTGTCGGCGCCGCGCACGAAGGGCTGGAACATGCGTTCCTGCTGCTCCAGCGGAATGCCCATGCCAGTGTCTTCGACGCGAAAGCCGGCGTTTTCGAGAATCAGCCGCACCGAGCCGCTGTCGGTGTAATGCAGGGCATTGCGCAGCAGATTGGACATCACCGAGCCAAGCAGCGTGAGGTTGTATTCGCCGCTGTCCTCGCCTTCGCTGACCACATTGAACGTCAGCCCCTTTTCAAGAAACAGCGGCGCCCAGCGCTCGCTCTGCTCCTGCGCCACGCTGCGCAGGCTGGCGGTGCCGGCAAAGGCGGTCTGCTCCGGCCGGGTCCGCGCCAGCATCAGGAACGTCTGCACCAGCTCGTGCATTTCCTGCGCGGCGCGCTCGATGCGCTGGGCCTGGGTACGCGACTTTTCCGGTAGCTCGGTCTGATCGAGCAGTTCGCAGGCGCCGAGGATGACCATCAGAGGGGTGCGCAGCTCATGGCTGACATCGCTGGTGAACAGCCGCTCGCGCTCCAGGCTCTGGCGCAGTTGGCCAAGGGTACTGTCGAACGCCGCCGCCACATGGCCGACCTCGTCGTCCGGATATTGCAACGCCAGTGGTGGCGCCAGCGGATGCAGCTGATCGCGATGACGAACCTGCTGCGCCAGGCGTGACAGCGGGGCCATGACTTTCCTCGCCATCAACCAGCCAAGCCCCCAGGCACCAAGGATGCTCAGCACGAATCCGGCCAGCACCACCATGAACAATGCGTTCTCGCGCGCCTCGAATTCATGCTGTTCCTCGACCAGCAGATACTTGGCGCCGTCGATTTCGCGTTGATAGACGTAGTAGGCATCCTCGTTACGGACCAGCTCGGTGAACCCATCGGCGAGTCCCCTGAACGCCTCGGGAATGGCGTAGCCAGGCAGGTTCGAGGCGAAGAATCGGGTGACCGCGTCGAGCCGTGGTGCGTCCCCGTGCACCAGGACGTCATTGAGCACACTGTCCAATTCGTGCCCCAGCTCCTGGGTCACCAGATGCTCCTCGATGAAATGCACGACCGCGACGATTCCGAGGGAAAAGGTCCCGCTGACCACCAGCGTCATCAGCGTGAAGGCGATGACGATGCGTCGCGCGAAGGGTTGCTTAGCCAGCATGCTCAGGCTCCGCGAGACGGAAACCGACGCCATGCACGGTGTGCAGCAGTGGTGCCGCGAACGGCTTGTCGAGTACCTGGCGTAGCTGGTGAATATGGCTGCGCAGGCTGTCGCTGTCGGGAACATCATTGCCCCAGAGCGCTTCCTCCAACTGCTCGCGCCGCACCACCGCCGGGCTTTTCTGCATGAGGATCGCCAGCAGTTTGTGGCCGATGGGATTCAATCGCAGCGGCTGCCCGGCGCGGGTTGCCTGGAGGGTATCGAGGTCATAGTGCAGATCACCGACATGCAGTTTGTGTTTGCGCGAGCCCTGGCTGCGCCGCAGGATCGCCTCGATACGGGCGACCAGCTCCGACAGCGCGAACGGCTTGATCAGGTAGTCGTCGGCGCCGGCACCCAGCCCTTGCAGCCGATCATTAAGCGCATCACGGGCCGTTAGCATGATGATCGGGGTGTCCCGCCCGGCATCGTCCCGCAGCCGTTTGCAGACCTGCAGCCCATCGATGCCAGGCAACATGATGTCCAGCACGATCAGGTCGTAGTGCTCGGTGGCAGCCAGATGCAGGCCGCTTAGTCCGTCCTGAGCGCAATCGACCACATAGCCTTTGAGCTCCAGGTAGTCCAGGACGTTAGCCAGGATGTCGCGGTTGTCTTCGATGACCAGAATGCGCATATCGGTTCGCTAGCAGGCAAATGACGGAATTTTCACGCCCTCTTTACGAAGGGCTCACAGGCGGGTGCGCAGACTTCGGCGCGTTCAATCTTGCCTGTGGATCATACGATGACACTCCTGCGCCATGCTCAACTTCGTTATCTGTCCCTGCTGCTCGGCCTCTGGCTGGGCATCTTCCTGATCACCCGTAGCGCCCTGCTTTTTGCCCACTGGCAGGAAGCCGCCAGCGGCCCCATCGGACTATTGCGCGTCTATGGCCTCGGTATGGTCTACGACCTCACTTACCTGGCATTTGCCGCGCTTCCCCTTGGGATTTATCTGCTGCTGTGCCCAAAACGGGTCTGGGCCAGCCGCTGGCACCGCCGTTGGCTGACGGTGCTGATGGGCCTGAGCCTGTACGCCATGCTGTTCACCGCCGTGGCCGAATGGCTGTTCTGGGACGAGTTCGGTGTGCGCTTCAACTTCATCGCGGTGGACTATCTGGTCTACTCCGATGAGGTGGTGAACAACATCCTCGAGTCGTACCCGGTCTACGCGTTGCTCGCTTTGATCGGGCTGGTGGCATTGATCGCCACTGCCGCGTTGCAGCGCCCACTTAGTCGCGCACTGGAGTCACCGAGCCTACCCTGGCGCGGACGCGCGACGGCATTCGCCGGACTGCTGGCGACGGCCCTGGGCGCGGGATTGCTCGTGGGTCAGGACTTTCCGCGCGGCACTGGCGGTAATCCGTATCAGCGCGAGCTGGCGAGCAACGGCCCGTTCCAGTTCTTCGCCGCGTTTCGCAACAATGAGCTGGATTACCAGCAGTTCTACTCGACGTTGCCCGAGGTCGACGTTGCCGCAAGCTTGCGCGCTGAGGTGAGCGAGCCCAACGCCCGCTTCATCGGTCAGGACCCGTTGGACATCCGCCGCGTGATCGACAACCCCGGCCAGCTGCGCAAGCTCAACGTGGTGCTGATCACCGTTGAAAGCCTCAGCGCAAAATACCTCGGCAGCTTTGGCGACACGCGCGGGCTGACGCCCAACCTCGACCGGCTGCGCCAACAGAGCCTGTTCTTCAACAAGTTCTACGCCACCGGCACCCGCACCGACCGCGGCCTTGAAGCCATCACCCTGTCGGTGCCGCCCACGCCCGGTCGCTCCATCGTCAAGCGCATCGGCCGTGAAAGCGGCTTTGCCAGCCTCGGTCAGCAGCTGCGCGCGCAAGGTTACGACAGCGTGTTCCTGTACGGCGGGCGCGGTTACTTCGACAACATGAGCGCCTTCTTCAGCGGCAACGGCTACCGCG
This sequence comes from Stutzerimonas kunmingensis, assembly GCF_032106285.1. Taxonomy (GTDB): domain Bacteria; phylum Pseudomonadota; class Gammaproteobacteria; order Pseudomonadales; family Pseudomonadaceae; genus Stutzerimonas; species Stutzerimonas kunmingensis_B. The sequence continues at coordinate 36,446 of NZ_DAMCPO010000005.1, read as the reverse complement.
TGGTGGACCAGAGCAGCGCGGACGAAGCCGACATCCACTTCAAGAATGCGTGGGGCATGGCCGACGAGGATCTTTATCAGCTGGCGCTTCGCGAGGCGGATGCCGATTACGCGGTCGGCAAGCCCTTCCTCCTGCAGATGATGACCACCTCCAACCACCGCCCCTACACCTACCCGGACGGACGCATCGACATCCCGTCCGGCGAGGGCCGTGAAGGCGCGGTGAAATACACCGACGCGACCATCGGCGAGTTCCTGCGCAACGCCCAGAGCAAGCCCTGGTTCGCCAATACGCTGTTCGTCATCGTCGCCGACCACACGGCTGGCAGCGCGGGCTCGCAGGATTTGCCGGTCGCCAACTACCACATTCCTCTGTTCATTTATGGGCCGGAACTGGTCGAGCCTCGCGAAATAAACACCGTTGCCAGTCAGATCGACATCGCGCCGACGCTGCTCGGGCTGCTGAATTTGGACTATGTGTCGACTTTCTTCGGCCGCAACCTGCTGCGGGACGACGTCAAACCCGGACGGGCGTTGATCGGCAACTACCAGCACCTTGGCCTGTTCGACGGCAAGGATCTGGCCATCCTCAGCCCACGCCGCGGCGTCCGTCGGCACGACGACGCGCTGCAGGCGAGCAACGAGTCCTCTGCCACGCCGGACGACCCCCTGGTCCGCCGCGACATCGCCTACTACCAGGGCGCCAGTTACGACTACGGCCACGCCCTGCTCGGTTGGAAACGCCCGCAAACCACCGCCACCCAACTCAGCCAGCGCTGAACCTGTCGGCGCCCTTCGCGGCGCCTCTGGAGTAAAGATGTCCGTCGCGCCGAACACGCCTGCCGCGAGCCGCCCGTTCAACTTCACCCCTGGCTTCGGCTTGCCGGGATTGTTGATGGTAGCGCTGCTGGTGGGCGAGCCGAGCAACCTCGACTTTGCCCTGTCGCACCTGTTCTATCAGCCCGGCGTCGGTTTCGTCGGGCGCCACAGCTGGCTGCTCGAAGACGTCCTGCATGACCGGATCAAGCAAGCGGTCATCGCGCTCGGCGTACTCGCCATCGTTGGTTTCCTGCTCAGTCTGCTGCCGACGCGGCTGGCCCCGTGGCGCCGGTCGCTGGGCTATCTGGTGCTGGCGTTGGGCCTGTCGACCAGCATCGTCACACCGCTCAAGGCGCTCACAGGCGTGCATTGCCCTTGGAGCCTGGTGGAATTCGGCGGCGCTGAAACCTTCACACCACTGCTCAGCGAGCGCGCGCCGACGCTCAAGCCGGGGCGCTGCTGGCCCGGCGGCCACGCCTCGGCAGGCTTTTCGCTGCTGGCGTTGTTTTTCATGCTGCGCGACCGCAGCCCGCGTGCCGCCCGGATCGCCCTGGCGACGGCGCTGGGGTTGGGAACGGTGCTGTCGATTGGGCGGGTGATGCAGGGCGCGCATTTCTTCTCGCACAACCTGTGGACGCTGCTGTTCGACTGGACGATCTGCCTGGCCTGTTACCGGCTGGTGCTGTATCGAGCGACACCGGTCGAGCGGCCGCTGCTCGCGGCCGAACCCGCGGGCTAGTCACCCGCGGCTGGCCTTGAGGCGCACCGGCTTGGTTTCGTGCGCCTTCCATGGACCACGAATGCGCTCAGCGGTGAAAAGCTTCTGCCTTGGCCTGATCCACTTGGTGGCGCCATGCCCGGTCGCGATCACGTTCCAGCGCATTGCTGCGCCAGCCGGTCAGCCCACCGGTGTCAATTTGCATCGCCTGGCATTGGCGATAGCCGTCATTCCAACCCTCGGCGTACAACGGCTGGCCCATGTAGCGCGGAACGTCCTTGCGAAACTGTGCCAGCGCGCCGGCAGCCTGGCGGCCGCTTCCGCACCCGGCACGGAAGCCATCGGCATATTCGGGCGGGTATTCGTCGGCGACCAGCAGCTCCGATGCGCTCTGGCAACCGGTCAGGGAGAGTCCGGCGAGCATCATGGTTAGCAGTGCCCGACGATGAGGTGAAGAACTGTTACGCCGATTACTGGCGCGTTGTGGACGCAAATGGCGAGAAGACATGAGATCACTCGGGCATGAGAAAACGAAGCCCTCGGCAAGCGCCAAGGGCCACCACGGCACGCTTCGAAGTCTGATCTGCGTGCTGTCAGGGTTTCGTCAAACGGGCGTGAACGAAGTGTGAAAGCGCTGTCCGGCGTTAGCCCCCAGTACGACGGAAGCTGTAGAACAGATTGGGCTCGCTGACGACGAACAGCGTGCCATCGCTATCAAGGGTGACGCCCTCGGGATGCGGCGCAGAATGCCGCAGACCACCGAACCAGCGATTGAGGCTGCGATAGCTGAGCATGCGCCCGCTGTCGCTGAGTTCCATGAGCAAGCGCGACTCGTCGCTGAGCAGGATCAGGTGACCGGTAACGGCATCGAAGTGAATGTCTGACAGATCGGTGGCGAACACCTGGTCCGCGATCCAGTCGCTGCGGTCGCGAATGGTCAGCTGCAGCGGCCCCTCGAGGCTGGCAGCGACTCCACCGACCTCGTACAGCTGCCGAGGGTCGCGTTCCTTGACGATAAACAGCCGGTCGCCCGCTGCGTCGTACGTCAGCCCTTCGAAGCCCTTGTTGCCGTTTAGGTTGATCCCGAGCGAAAAGAACTGCGCCTCGGACGCATCAATGGGTCGTGGCTGCGTCGGCAAGCGGAAGATGCTGATCTGTTGCGCTCGCTCATCGGATACGGCCACGCGACCGTGCCCCATGTAGGTCACACCTTCAATGTCGCCGAAACCCTGCAGCGGATAGCGCTCGAGCAGCTCGCCGCTCTTGCTCAGCGCCACCAACTCAGTCGGCCCGCCGTTCACCACCGCTAGCAGGCGATCCAGATCCGCGTCATAACTGACCGCCGAGAGGTTCCGGCTGATGCCCTCTACCGGCTTGCCATCGATGGATACCTCATAGCCAGGCAACCAGCGGTTCGCCAGATCATGTTGAGTGACGTTCATCTGCCGGGTCAGGTTGAAGTACCAGCGCTCGTTCCAGTGCAGCGCTATTGCCGTGGCACCGAATGCGAACAATAGAGCCGTCAGGCCGACCCAGCGGTAGCGACGGCGGACCATCGCACCCAGGCGTTGTCGGGTGTAAGAGCCTGCTTGCATCATCTCGGTTCTTTCCTCATCGCTAGCGCTGCCGCCTGTTCTGCACAAAGGAGCAATCGAATGTTCAGCCTGTCTCGCCTCACGTCGCGCCTGCAGCGCTGGGCACGCCAGCTCAAACGTGACGTCATGACGCTCTGGTGCTGTGCTCGCCACCCGGATACGCCCTGGTGGTTGCGGGGGTTACTGGTCTGTGTGGTCGCCTATGCCCTGAGCCCGATCGACCTGATTCCGGACTTCATCCCAGTGCTCGGCTACCTCGACGATCTGCTGCTGTTGCCCCTGGGCATCTGGCTGGCCATACGCCTGATGCCTCCCGCCATCCTCAGCGAGTGCCGCGCTCAGGCACTTGACTGGGAAAACACGCCACGCCCGAACAGCCGGGCGGGCGCTGCAGCAGTCGTGCTCATCTGGGTGTTAGCCGCCAGCGCCCTGGCCTACTGGCTGAGCGAGGCGTGATCGACGCGGCCGAGCATAGCCAGGCACATGTGAAAAAATCGTCGTCGGCACGGATCGTTGCACCACGGCAACCGGCTTAAGGCTGCCTTAAGTTTGCGACCCAACAATCCGGCCCAGGCTTCTAACCGAGGTTCCCCGATGGAACTGCCCTGGGTCGATCACACCGATGTACTGGCACGCATTGGCCGCGAGCCTTCGCTCTGCCTGCAACTGGCGCAGGCCGATGCAGGCGAGCGGCGCACAGCGCTGGAACACTTCATCCGCCAACGCTTCGCCGAGCACTATCAGGCGCAGGTGCGTCATTTCATGCCCTGCCTGCTCGGCCTGCATGGCGACAATGGCGAGGTGCAGGGCGCGGTCGGCCTGCGTAGCGCCCGGCGCCGGCCGCTGTTTCTCGAGCGCTATCTGGACGAGCCCATCGAGCAGGCCGTGAGCCAGCGCTGCGGGCGCACGGTGCCGCGCGAGGAGATCGTCGAGGTCGGCAACCTCGCCGCCTTTGGCAATGCCTCGGCGCGCCTGCTGATCGTCGCGCTGACCGATCTGCTGGTCGCCCAGGGCTTTCGCTGGGTGGTGTTCACCGGCACGCCGGCACTGCTTAACAGCTTCCAGCGCCTGGCGCTCGACCCGCTGCCGCTGGGTCTGGCCGATCCGGCGCGCATGGGCGAGGAGCTGGCCGACTGGGGCAGCTACTACGCCTGCCGGCCGCAGCTGATGGCCGGCGAGATCCTGCCCGGCCACCAGCGCCTGCTGCAGCTTGGCCTTTATGCGCGGCTCGGCTATCAGCCGCTGTTCGACACCACGGAGGCGCCCCATGCAGCCTGCAGCTGAACGCTTCTGGACGACACTCGACCAGCACGCCGGCATCGCGCTGAGCGAAGGGCCGCGCCAACTGAGCTACGCCGAACTGCGCCATGAGGTGGCCGCGCGCGCCAGCCATCTGCAAAGGCTCGGCGTGCAGCGCGTCGCCTTGGCGCTGGATAACGGTCTGGAGTGGGCGCTGTGGGACCTGGCCCTGCTGCGCGCCGGGCTGGTCTGCGTGCCGCTGCCGGCATTCTTTTCCGCGGCGCAGCAGGAGCACGTGCTGCAGCACGCCGGCACCGACTGTCTGATCGGCACCGCCAGCCCGCTCAGCGAGCGCTGCGGCTTCCAGCAGACCGCCACTGGCCTGCTGCAGCGCCAGCCGGATGCCGTCACGCCGGTACCGGCCGGCACGCTGAAGATCACCTATACCTCCGGCACCACCGGCCAGCCCAAGGGCGTCTGCCTGGATGCCGAGGCGCAGCTGGCGGTGGCCGAGAGCCTGCGGCGGGCCAGCCTGCCGTGTGATGTGCGCCAGCATCTCTGCGTGCTGCCGCTGGCGACGCTGCTGGAGAACATCGCCGGGCTCTATGCGCCGCTGCTGGCCGGTGCGCGAGTCGAGCTGCGCCCGCTGGCGGAGATCGGCTTCAGCGGTGCGGCGGGCTTCGAGCTGCAACGTTTGCTGGCCACGCTGCAGACCAGCCAGCCGCACAGCCTGATCCTGTTGCCTCAGCTGCTGCTGGCGCTGGTCAGCGCCGCTGAGCAAGGCGTGCCATTACCCGCATCGCTGCGCTTTATCGCGGTGGGTGGCGGTCGCGTCGCGCCGCAACTGCTGGAGCGCGCCGAACGCCTCGGGCTGCCGGTGTTCGAGGGCTACGGCTTGTCCGAATGCGCCTCGGTGGTCTGCCTGAACACACCCGAGGCGCGGCGCATCGGCACGGTCGGCCGGCCGCTGCCACACGTCGAGCTGCGCTTGGCCGACGATGGCGAGGTACTGGTGCGCGGCCCGCACATGCTCGGCTATCTCGGTGAGCCGGCGCTCGCTGGCGAGTGGTTGGCGACTGGCGATCTCGGCCATTTCGAGGACGGTTTCCTGGTCCTGCACGGGCGCAAGAAGCACCAGTTCGTCACCGCGTACGGACGCAACGTCAACCCGGAATGGGTCGAGGCGGAGCTGGTGCAGCAGGCCTCCATCGCCCAGGCCTGGCTGCATGGCGAAGCACTGGCGCAGAACGTCGCCGTGCTCGTACCTCGCCGCCCCGAGCTGAGCGATGCCGAGCTGCAGGCGGCGGTCGAGCGGGTCAACGCCGGCTTGCCGGACTACGCCCGCGTGCACCACTGGCTGCGCGCCGCCGAGCCCTTCACCGCCAGCAACGGTCTGGTCACCGCCAACGGCCGGCTGCGTCGCAACGCCCTCTTCAACCATTACCAATCGGCGATCAACGCCCTTCCGTCCTGACTTTCGAGGTTCATCATGGATTTCTTCGACCAGTTGCAACACCAGACCAACGCCGAGCGCGAATACCTGCTCCGCGCACCGATCATCCACGCCGCGCTCGCCGGCACCGCGACCCGCGCGCAGTACATCGCCTTCCTGACTCAGGCCTACCACCACGTCAAGCACACCGTGCCGCTGTTGATGGCCTGCGGCGCACGCCTGCCGGAGCGCCTGGAGTGGCTGCGCGAGGCGATCGCCGAATACATCGAGGAAGAGATCGGCCATCAGGAATGGATCCTCAACGACATCCGCGCCTGCGGTGGCGATGCAGAAGCGGTGCGCCACGGCCAGCCCGCACTGCCCACCGAACTGATGGTCGCCTACGTCTACGACCGCATCGCGCGGCACAATCCGGCGAGTTTCTTCGGCATGGTCAACGTGCTGGAAGGCACCAGCATCGCCCTGGCGACCCAGGCCGCCGGCGTGCTGCAGGACAAGCTCGAGCTGCCGGCCAAGGCATTCAGCTACCTGACCTCCCACGGCAGCCTGGACATGGAGCACATCGAGTTCTTCAAGAAGCTGATGAACCGCCTCGACGACGAGGACGACAAGGCCGCCGTGGTGCACACCGCTCGCGTCGTCTACCGCCTCTACGGCGACATCTTCCGCAGCCTGAGCGCGCCGGAGTACGACCATGCAACTGCGTGACGCGCGAATCCTGCTGACCGGCGCCAGCGGCGGCATCGGCCAGGTGCTGGTCGAGCGGCTCTGCGCGAACGGCGCACGGCTGTTGCTGGTGGGACGCGACAGTCTTGCCCTGGAAGCGCTGACGCGCCGCTATCCGGGGCAGGTCAGCCTAGTCTGCGCCGACCTCACCCAGCGCAGCGGCCGGCATACGGTGCTCGATGCCGCGCGGCGTTTCGGCGGCCTCAACTGCGTGATCAACGCCGCCGGGATCAACCAGTTCAGCCTGCTCGAACAGCAGGACGAGGATGCCATCGCCCGCCTGATCGGCGTCAACGTCACCGCCACGCTGCAGCTGACCCACCTGCTGCTGCCGCTGCTGCGCCAGCAACCGCAGGCGCTGCTGGTCAATCTCGGTTCAACCTTCGGCTCCATCGGCTACCCGGGTTTTGCCGCTTATTGCGCGAGCAAGTTCGCCCTGCGCGGTTTTTCCGAGGCGCTGCGCCGCGAGCTGGCCGACAGTCACGTCAAGGTGCTCTACATCGCGCCACGCGCCACTCGCACGGCGATGAACAGTGCCGACGTGGTGGCGATGAACGACGCGCTGAAGGTGGAGATGGACGATCCGCAAGAAGTCGCCCGACAGATCGTCCTTGCCATCGCCACCGAGCGCGAAGAGCTTTACCTCGGCTGGCCGGAAAAACTCTTCGTGCGTCTCAACGGGCTGCTGCCGCGGCTGGTCGACCAGGCCCTGCGCAAGCAGTTGCCGGTGATCAAGCGCTTCGCCGGCGCCGAACAGCCGCAGCCACCCACCCCCCAGCCCAACTCAACCGGAGAACACCCATGATGCGTCTGCTCGCCCTCTGCGCCCTGATGCTGGCCCTGGCCAGCCAGCCCTCCTTCGCCCTCAGCCCGGCCGGCGAATCGTCGCTGCGCCAGATCCAGGCGCGCTGGGCGGAAATCAACTACCAGCTGCCGGCGGCGCAGCGCGAAGCGGCCTTCGCCCGGCTCGCCTCGGAGGCCGAAAGCGCGGTGGTCGGCGAACCGCAGGCCGCCGAGCTGCATATCTGGCACGGCATCGTGCTCAGCACCTGGGCCGGCGCCAAGGGCGGGCTCGGCGCGCTGGGCCTGGTCAAGCAGGCCAAGGCCGAACTGGAAAAAGCCATCGAGCTCGACGCGCAGGCACTCGACGGCTCGGCCTATACCAGTCTGGCCAGCCTCTACTACCAGGTGCCCGGCTGGCCGATCGGTTTCGGTGACGAGGACAAGGCCGAGGCGCTGTTCCAGCAGGCGCTAGCGCTGAACCCGAACGGCATCGACCCGAACTACTTCCACGGTGATTTCCTGCTGCGTCAGAAACGCTACGGGGAAGCGCGCGCGGCGCTGGAAAAGGCACTCGCCGCGCCCGACCGCGCGGGTCGTGAAGTCGCCGATGCCGGTCGCCGCGACGAAGCCCGCGCGCTGCTCGCGCAGGTCAAGGAAAAGCTGGAATAACCGGGTGCGGCGGCGTTGAATGCACAGCAATGCCGCGAACCCTTCAGGACGACAGGAACGATATGCGCATTCTGCTGGTGGAAGACGATCGCGCCCTCGGCGAGGGCATCCGCACCGCACTCAAGCCCGAGGGCTACACGGTGGACTGGCTGCAGGACGGCGCCAGCGCGCTGCATGCGCTGAGCCACGAGAGCTTCGAGCTGGCCATTCTCGACCTCGGCCTGCCGCGGATGGACGGGCTGGAAGTGCTCAAGCGCCTGCGCGCCAGCGCCAACCCGATCCCGGTGCTGGTACTCACCGCGCGCGATGCCACCAGCGACCGCATCGCCGGGCTGGATGCCGGCGCCGACGACTACCTGGTCAAGCCCTTCGACGTCGCCGAACTCAAGGCCCGCCTGCGCGCTCTGCTCCGACGCAGCTTCAATCGCCCTGAGCCGGTACTGGAGTACCGCGGCATCCTGCTCGACCCGGTCAATCAGCAGGTCAGCTACCAGGGCACCCCGATCAACCTGCCGCGCAAGGAGTTCGTCCTGCTGCACGAGCTGATCGCCCAGCCCGGCCGCGTGCTGACCCGCGATCGGCTGCAGCAGGTGCTCTACGGCTGGGACGAGGAAGTCGAGAGCAACGCGCTGGAGGTGCATATCCATCACCTGCGCAAGAAATTCTTCCCCGAACTGATCCGCACCGTGCGTGGGGTCGGCTATCTGGTGGACAAATGCTGAGGCGCTCTATCCGCAACCGCACCCTGGTGCTGGTGCTCGGCATCCTGCTGCTGTCGCTGAGCCTGATCTCCTGGCGCAGTTATCGCGACGCCCGCCACGAGATCGAGGAACTGTTCGACGCCCAGCTGGCGCACAGTGCTCGACTGGTGCAGGGGCTGGTGATGCGCGACATGAATCCGCAGGCCCGCAATGCGCTGCAGCAGGCGCTGGACGCCGCGGTGAATGCGCGGCGCGATCAGGGCGTGCCGGGGCACGACTACGAAACCAAGCTGGGCTTTCAGGTCTACGCCACGGATGGCAGCAGCCTGTTGCAGTCAGCCGGCGCACCGCACGGCGCCTTGCAGCGGCTGGCCGGCGCCGACTCCGCCTCACCCTTCAGCCATCTGAGCGGCGGCTATCACGACGTGCAGCTCGACGGCCATGCCTGGCGGCTGTTCCTGCTGCACGACCGCGAGGACGATCTGTGGATTCTGCTCAGCGAGCGCGGCGACGTGCGCGGCGAGCTGGTCGGCAAGATCGCCCGGCGCAGCCTGCTGCCCGACCTCATCGGTCTGCCGCTGCTGGCACTGCTGATCTGGCTGGCGGTGGGCTGGGGCCTGCGCCCGCTGGCGCACATGGCACAGCTGTTGAAGAGTCGCGATCCGGACAACCTCGCGCCGCTGCTGTTGGCGCCGCTGCCGCAGGAGTTGGAGCCGGTGGCCGCCTCGCTGAATCGCCTGCTGCAGCAGGTCAATCAGCTGGTCGAGCGGGAAAAACGCTTCATCGCCGACGCCGCCCATGAGCTGCGCACGCCCCTGGCCGTACTGCGCATCCATGCGCAGAACGCGCAACAGGCCCAGCAGCCGGAGGACCGTGAAGCCGCGCTGCAGCAACTGCTGACCGGCGTCGATCGCACCACCCGCGTGGTCACCCAGCTGCTCACGCTCGCTCGCCTGGAACCCAATGCACAGCCGCGGCATCCACAGCAGCTGGACCTGCTGCCGCTGTGCCGCGAATGCCTCGCCGAGCTGACGCCCCTGGCCCTGGCGCGCGATCAGGAACTGACGCTGGAAGCTGACGACGTGGCCGATCACAGGCTTCCCGGCGATGCCGCCGCGCTCGCCACGCTGCTGCAGAATCTGGTCGGCAATGCCCTGCAGTACACGCCCGATGGCGGGCAGATTCAGGTCAGCCTCCAGACCATGGAAAACGGCGTCAGCCTGCGCGTGGATGACAGCGGTCCGGGCGTGCCGGCAGCGCAGCGCGACAAACTGTTCGAGCGCTTCTACCGCCAGGGCGACGGCCAGGGCGCGGGGCTCGGCCTGGCCATCGTCGCGCGCATCGCCGAACTGCACGGCGCGACCATCGAACTGGCGGACTCACCGCTCGGCGGGCTGCAGGTCGCCGTGCACCTGCCCCGCCAGCCACACCACTAGCCCAGACCGACCCGCGGCGAGCTGCCGCGACCGCCCGCCCGCAGGCGCAACGGGCATTCGCTAAGGTTCGCTTAAGGCTGGCGCCCTAGACTGCCGACATTCCCCTACTCGGAGTGTGTGAAATGACTGCATCGAACCCTATGGCACGCTACGGTCGCCTGAGCATTGCCCTGCACTGGCTGATGCTGCTGTTGATCGCGGCGGTATACGCGACCATCGAACTGAAGGGCAATTTCCCCAAGGGCAGCGAGCCGCGGGAGTTGCTCAAGCACTGGCATTTCATGCTCGGGCTGAGCGTTTTCGCGCTGGTCTGGCTGCGCCTGATTGCGCGCTGGCTGCATCCGGCGCCGAAGGCGGTCGCCGGGGCCGGCTGGGAACGGGCGCTGGCCAAGCTGATGCACCTGGCGCTGTACGCCCTGATGATCGGCCTGCCGCTGCTCGGCTGGCTGACCCTGAGCGCGGCAGACAACCCGATTCCCTTCTTCGGCCTCGAGCTGCCGGCTCTGATCGGCGCGGACAAGGAGCTGGCCGGCGAGTTCAAGGAGCTGCATGAAACGCTGGCGGTGGCCGGCTACTGGCTGATCGGCCTGCATGCGGCGGCCGCGCTGTTCCACCAGTACGTGCGCCGCGACGGCACCCTGTTGCGGATGCTGCCGCTGCGCCGCCAGGCCTGAAGCGCAGACGCGAAAACGCCCGGCCGACTTGTCATCGACCGGGCGTTTTCGTGTCTCAGCCGAGCAATTCGCTGAACGGCAGGTACGCCACCGTCTCACCCTCTTCCAGCGTGCGGTTGCGCTCGACGATGGCCAGGCCTTCGGCCCAGCTGGCCGAGGTCAGCATCGCCGAACCCTGCCGCGGGTGCAGGCACACGCGCATCTCGCCATCGACCTGCTCCAGCCGCGCGCGCAGGTACTGGCGGCGGTTGTTCGGCTTGCGCCAGGCGAAGCCGGCCGTCAGGCGCAGCGGCTTGGGCAGCACCTCGGTGCAACCCTGGGCACTGAGCAGGAACGGCCGCGCCACCACCAGCGAGGTGATCAGCGCCGCAGCCGGATTGCCCGGCAGGCCGATCCACGGCTTGCCATTCACCTCGCCAAAGGCCAGCGGCTTGCCGGGCTGGATCGCCAGGCGCCACAGGTGCAGCTCGCCCAGTTCGCGAATGGCCTGCTTGAGGTGATCCTCCTCGCCGACCGAGACGCCGCCGGAGGTGATCAGCATGTCCCATTCGGACGCGGCCAGCGCCAGAGCGTCACGGCTGGCGGCCAGTTCGTCGACGAGGATTTCGTAGTCGTGAACCTCCATTCCGAGGCTGCGCAGCACGCTGAGCAGGCAGTAGCGATTGGAGTTGTAGATCTGCCCCGGTGCCAGCGGCTCGCCGGGTTCGCGCAGTTCGTTGCCGCTGGAGAGCAGACCGATGCGCAGGCGCCGATAGACCGCCACGCGGGCGACGCCGAAGCTCGCCAGCAGGCCGATCTCCTGCGGGCGCAGGCGCTTGCCGGCCTGCAGCACCGGGGCGCCGGCGTGCAGTTCCTCGCCCTGCCGACGCACATGGGCGCCCTGGGTGACGCCGGGGAAATGCACGCGATCAGCCTCGATCTGGCAATCCTCCTGCGCCACCACGGTGTCGGCGCCCGGCGGCAGCGGCGCGCCGGTGAAGATGCGCACGGCGTGGCCGGCAGGCAGTTGCTGGTCGGCGGCATCACCGGCGGCGATGCGCCCGGCGAGTGGCAGCCAGCCGCCTTCGGCCGGCAGATCGGCAGCGCGCAGGGCGTAGCCGTCCATCGCGCTGTTATCCCAGGCCGGCACCGGGAAGGGTGCGTCGAGCGATTCCGCCAGCACCCGGCCGAGGGCATCGGACAGCGCGACGTGTTCCACCGGCGGCAGCGCCGGCACCCGCGCCAGCAGTTCGGCGATGGCCTCGTCCACCGGCTTCAGGCCACTGGTGTCGCAGCCACGGGCGCTCATGCGCGTGGCCCGCAGTATTCGACCGCGCTGGCCTTGAGGTGCGGCACGAAGTTGCAGGGCTTGGTGCGGCTGTCCAGCTGCTCGACGAGGATCTTGTTCCAGGCGGTGCGGCAGGCATTGGTCGAACCGGGCAGGCAGCAGACCAGGGTGCCGTTGCTCATGCCGGCCAGCGCGCGGGACTGCACGGTGGAGGTGCCGATCTCGCCCAGCGAAACGTAGCGGAACAGCTCGCCGAAACCGTCGACGTCCTTGTCCAGCAGCGGCTGTACCGCCTGCGGGGTGTTGTCGCGGGTGGTGAAACCGGTGCCGCCGGTGATCAGCACCACCTGCACGTTTTCGCTGGCGATCCAGTTGCAGACGCGGGCGCGAATCTGCCAGATATCGTCCTTGACGATGGCCCGTTCGGCCAGCGTATGGCCGGCGCTCTGCAGGCCGTCGATCAGGGCCTGGCCGGAGCTATCGGAATCGATGTTACGGGTGTCGCTCACCGTGAGCACCGCAATGCTCAGCGGCTGGAATTCGGTGTTGGACAGATGAGCCATGGCTCGAAACCCCCTTGAAGATGTGTGCGCAGGTTGCACCGGCGCCGTATGCGAACCCATTCCCCATTGGAGGTATGTCCGCGCGGCACGGGTGCCATGAGGTCTGACAACGCTGCAGGCGATTGTGCGACCTGGCTCTGCGACATGGCCCGGCTGCGGCAGCTGGGCACGTGGGTCAAACCGGCGATGCCGGTCGATGGTAGCGAATTAGGCGGTCGACTCGTAGCCCGTCTCAACCGCCGCTGGCATTCATGAAGCGCAACACCTGGACCTCGCCGCTGCTGGAGAATTCATGGCGCAGCGGTTTGCGCTGCAGCGCAGCGTGAATAGCGTCGATCACCGGCTGGTCGCTGGTCGGATGGCGGCGCAGCAGTGCGCGCAGGTCGATGGAATGCTCGTGGCCCAGGCACAGCAACAGGCGCCCTTCCACCGTCAGCCGCACGCGGTTGCAGGTGGCGCAGAAGTTGTGCGAATGCGGCGAGATGAAGCCGATGCGCGTCTGCGGATGGTCCTGCAGGCGCACGTAGCGCGCCGGCCCGCCGCTCTGCTCGGCCGAATCGATCAGTGCATGGCGCTCGGCGATCAGCGCGCGCACCTCGTCGCTGGAGCAGAAGCTTTCGCCACGGGAGCGACCGACGTCGCCCAGCGGCATTTCCTCGATGAAGCTCAGGTCCAGCCCGCCGGCGATGGCGAAATCCACCAGGTCGGCGACTTCCTCGGCGTTGCGGCCCTTCATCACCACCGCATTGAGTTTGATCCGCTCGAAGCCGGCGTCACGCGCCGCATCGATGCCGTCGAGCACCTGCTGCAACTGGCCGGTGCGGGTGATGGCGTGGAATTTGGCGGCGTCCAGGCTATCCAGGCTGATGTTCAGCCGCTTGACCCCGGCGCGCGCCAGCGGTGAGGCAAGCTTGACCAGCTGCGAGCCGTTGGTGGTCATCACCAGTTCGCGCAGGCCGGGCAAGGCCGCGATGCGCTCGCAGAGACCGACGATGCCCTGGCGTACCAGCGGCTCGCCGCCGGTGAGGCGAATCTTCTTCACCCCCAGGCCGACGAAGATCCGCGCGATGCGCTCCAACTCCTCCAGACCGAGCACCTGCTGGCGCGGCAGGAAGGTCATATCCTCGGCCATGCAGTAGACGCAGCGGAAGTCGCAGCGGTCGGTCACCGACATGCGCAGGTAGTCGATTGGGCGGTTGTGGGCATCGCGTAGTTGAGTCATCGCCAGGCTCTCTGTACTTCGTGGGGCGGATGCCCCTCTGCTCATTCGCCGGGGCCCTCACAGGCTCGCTCGTTGCCACTGTTGGATGGCTGAAGCGCCATCCAACAGTGGCCCTGCTCGGTGGATGGCTGAAGCACCATCTCCCGGCCTAGCAGACCGTTGAAAAACTACCTGCTAGCCTGTCGTGCAGTTCCCGAACCGCTTGATTCATCATTGCTCAGCTGTTTCGTCAGCCCGGGGTATGCGCCGCTGCCGCTCAGCTCGCCTTCTGCACCCGCACCGGCAAACCCTGCCGTATGGACGCGCCGGTCACGTTCTCAAGCCAGGTTGCCGCGCCACCCCTGGTCGGGTCGGCGAACCCCAGATCGTTCAGGTTGACGCCTGCTCCCAGGAATTTCTGCCCAGCATGCAACTGGCCGTCGATAGTGTGATCAGAAGCACCCAGTTCCCGGTGGCCGTAGCCATGTTCGATACCGATGGCGCCCCGCTGTACCCCTTCGCAGACCAAAGCAACACCGGTAATCGAGCCGCCCGGGCTTTCGATGGTGATGGTGTCACCATGGCCTACCCCGAACCGCTCGGCATCTTCACGATGCAGCAACACCGGGTTGTAGGGCTTGATCATCCGCAGGCGCTCAAGACCGATTGCATATGAATTCATCAGGTTGGACTTGAAAGAAAATGCCAGCAGCGGCCACTCGGTTTGTGGAAAGTGCTCACGCATCGGGGTACCGTCCCAGAACGTCGCCTCTTGGAAACACGGGGTTCCGGCAAGCCGTTCGCCGGTGTAGCTGTCCCGGGTAGTCCCCACCTGCTCGTTATACACACACAGCGGCTTTTTCCAGCCGTGGGTCAGCTTGTCGCCCTTGTAGGCCGCACTGTGCTTCTCGAAGCGGCCGCCCCGTGAGTACAGATGCGCCACCGGCCCGACTTCTTCCGGCTTCAGGTGCGCATGCAGCCGCTCCATCAGGGATTCCACCCCAGCCGCGCGGATGTCTTCTGCGGATGCGTCTGGTAGTGGGGCGCCGGTCAGGGCAATATTGGCGGCCGCCCGCAGATAGTAATCCTCGGCCCGATTCAGCGGATAAGTATTGCCTTCCTTGTCGGAAATCGCCCCCTCCCCGAATCCGGGCAGCCCAAGACGCCTGGCCAGGCCGATAAAGAAGGTCTCCAGGCTCACCGGGTCGCCGTCGGCGGTTTTCGCCTGGCGAGGTTCAACCACCGGCCAGCAGGCGGTGGTCATTTTGGTCAGCGTGCCGCTCCAGGCACCGGTGAAGCCCCAGACTTCGTACATCACCGAATCCGGCACAATGTAGTCTGCAAAGCGGTTGGTTTCGTTAATAAAACCGTCAACGGCAACGAACAGGCCAATCCGTTTCGGATCCTTGAGCTTGTCCTCTATCAGCGCCGCGAGACCGGCCTGGCCATACAATGGATTGGCCATGCAGCTGATCAGCGCCTTGGCCTGGTATGGGTAGCCTTCCAGGCCGGACATCAGGTGCTCGGTCAGCAGCGGCGGCGCCAGGGTGCGCCAGGGTGCCGGGGCCGGGTAGGGAGATTCGCCATTGGTCACCCGCCGCTTGTACTCGGCAGTCTTTTCGTAGGGGAATCGTGACCGGGACAGGAACACGCCCTTGGGATCACGTTTACCCGGGAAGTTGGCCAGGTCGTACCGCGGGCCCGCGCCAGTACCGTTGAAGGAGCCGCCACCCAGGGCCATGCCACCCTGCTGGTTGACGCTACCCGCCAGCAGGTTGAGCATGTTGATGCCAAAGGTGGCATAGAAACCGGTGCCGGACATCATGCCGCCATGGGTATCCGCCACCGACTCCCGGCCATGGGACGCGAACTTCGCTGCCAGCTTGCGGAGGGTGCCGGCGGGAATGCCACAGTTTTCGGCATATTCCTCGATGGTCTGGCGCTGGGCCTGCTCGCGCAGCTTGAACAGGGCGCTTTTCACCCGTGTCATGCCCGCTGCGGTCTCTACCTCGGTTTCCACGAAGAGTTCAGCGCGGTCGAGGACCTCGGAGCTTTCCAGGTTGCCGTCAACAGACATCACCACGGGCACATCATCGTCGGCACCCGCCTCGGCACGGCCCAGGTCCGACAAGCGCAGGAAATGACCCACGCCGGGGTGATCTTCGCTCTCGATCACCAAGTGTGTGGCATTGGTGTGGACGGTTTCACCAGCGGCCTGGGCTCCCGTCTGGCCGGGAATGGACAGGTAATCCGCTGCAAAGCCCTCGTTCTCCAGCATCCAGCGAATCAGGCCCATAGCCAACGCCGTATCGGTGCCTGGTGTGATGGGAATCCAGCGGCTGCGGCCGCCGGCAGCGTGTGAAGCGGTGGCGTTCAGCGCCGGGTCCACCACCACGTATTCCAGCTTGCCAGTGGCCCGGGCTGCCGCCAGCAGGCGCCCCTGCCGCTTGAAGGGGTTGCCGGCCTGGCTCGGCGCGGTGCCGATAAACAGGGCGAAGCGGACGTTGTTGTAATCCGGCTTGGTGTGGGTATTCTTGTCCAAGTCGCCGTACATGGCGCCGGAGCCCATGCGGAACGCCAGGCCACAATAGGAGCCGTGGTGCCCATAGTTGCGGGTGCCGAAGGCATTCATGGCAAAGCGCTTCAGCACCGAGGAGCGGCCGTAATCGGTGGCCTCCATCACCAGTAGCTGGTTGGCTTTGGGGCCGAATTCCGGATTTTGCGGGTCCAGCGGGGTGTCATGGTCGTAAAGGTCCTTCAGACCTTCTACAGCGCCCTCGCCAAACAGGTCGCCCCCATTGACCACCTCATCCAGCATCTGCTCGAAGGAAATGCGCTGCCACTGCCGGCCGCCACGGGGGCCGACCCGCTTGAGCACCTCCGTCACCCGCTTCTCACTGGTCAGTTGCGCCATGGCGGCGTTGCCCCGGGCACAGGCAGTGGAGCGATTGAGCTGTCCCTGGTCCTTGAAGGTGCTGAGTTTCTGCAACGCTTGCATGACCGGGGTCTGTTCGTCCAGATGCTCATCCGCGGACAGCGGATGGTAGGGGTTGCCCGCCACCCGCAGAACCTGTTCGGTGTTGTTGTCGATGCGGACCCGGACACCGCACGTGGTGGTGCAGCCGTAACAGACGGTGAAGGCGATGCGCTGGTCCGGGTTCAGGCTGACTTCTCCGGACAGCGGATCCACGGTGTACTCCGGTGCCAGGGAGTTGCCGTGAGTGCGGTGATTGGTGTCCTTGCCGGCGGTTCCGTTGAGCAGGCCCTTGCCAATCTTTTCCAGAGGGCCGGAATAGCCGGCGACGAAAGTGGCCACGCCACCCGCGGCAACGGCGCCCTTGAGGAAATTGCGACGATTCTTGTCCATGGTAAGACTCCGGCTCAAGTCAATAGGTAGCGGCGCTGGCGTTGTTCACGTCACGCCAGGGCACCAGAATGTCGATGATCAGCAGTACCGCCAGCCACAGTCCGAAGGTGCCGATAATGCCCAGCAGGCCATAGGACCCCGCAGCCACTGCCAGGTGATAGTAGCCGGCAGTATTCTTGGCGACGGTCTGCACCTCCATCAGCACCAGCCAGCGGAACGCCCAGCCCATGTGGATGGCCAGCAGGCCCAACAGCCAGGCCCATCGCTGCCACTTCGGTGTCCGCAGCATGGCGACGGCGACCAGCAACAGCAGGATGCCGGCACTCAACGCCCAGATCGCAATGGTGGTCC
Source organism: Stutzerimonas kunmingensis (assembly GCF_032106285.1). GTDB lineage: Bacteria > Pseudomonadota > Gammaproteobacteria > Pseudomonadales > Pseudomonadaceae > Stutzerimonas > Stutzerimonas kunmingensis_B. Next base: position 18,885 of record NZ_DAMCPO010000005.1, on the reverse strand, counting down.
AGTCCGGGTTGTGACGAACAGACTCCAGCGCTGCCTGCACAGAGGGGCTGTAGCCGGTAATACCCTGGACAAACCAGATCGCGGCAACCAAGGCGGCACCGAGGATGGCGACCAGAATCACTTTCAGGCCCTGGCGGTAGACATCAGCATTGGCACCGACCATCAGCCGGTTGAGCAACATGACCAGGCCGGAGGCCGCGATCAGACCGGTGAACACGAACATCACCGGCAGCCAGTGGGTATTCCACAGCGGTCGGGAAGCAAGAATGGCAATCTCGGCTCCGGTGTAGAGCATGATGCCGCAGGCAAACAGCGCCGCCAGCAGGCCGAACACGACCACCGTCAAACGGGGAGCCTGCCAGTTGCCCAGGCACAGCAATCGAGCCAGCTTCGCATCCCAGCCCTGCCCCTCGGCGCCCCGGGCCATCAGCGCCGGGCGCCAGGCAAAGTAGCCATAGAGAATGGTCAGCACCACATAAGGCGGCAGCAGTACCGCGCCAATGGACATCCAGGACCAGGGGGCCGCGCTGGCGTAGAAGTGCCAGAACCGGGCCGGCTGGTGCAGGTCCGCCAGCAGTGCCACGGGACCCACCAGGGTGCAGCTTACCGCCACCAGCAACGCCAGCCGGGCCAGAGGCATGAAGCGCTCCCGGCGGAACATCAGTCCCGGCAGCGACAGCATCAGTGCCGAGTAGGAAATCGCGATCAGGAAAAAGTACTGCACCGCCCAGGGATACCAGGCAAGCGCATAGCGCGGTGTGAGTATTTCAGTGGCCAGCAAATTCATAGCCGATCTCCTTGCCATCGTTATCCCGGACATCCCAGATGGCGGGGTTCGCCAACGGACGAGTCACGAAACGCTCGTCCATACCCAGGTAGAACACATGGGGAGATGTGCCCTGCTCCGGCTTCAGTACCATCAGGTCGTCATGATGTTCGGCCAGCAACCGGCTGATCTGGCTGTCCGGATCCCGTATGTCGCCGATGATCCGCGCGCCACCTACACAGGATTCCACGCAGGCCGGCAGCAGCCCCACGTCCAGACGGTGGGCACAGAAGGTGCACTTGTCGGCGGTCTGGGTGTGCTCGTTGATGAACCGTGCATCGTAGGGGCAGGCCTGGACACAGTAGGCGCAACCTACGCAGGCCTCGTTATCCACTACGACAATGCCGTCCTCGCGCTGGTAGGTCGCCTGTACCGGGCATACCGGTACGCACGGGGGCGCCTCACAGTGATTGCAAAGGCGGGGCAGCATCATGGTGGCGATATCGCCGGTGGCCTCGTTCGCCACCTCGTACTGGGAGACAATGGTGCGGAAGCTGCCCAGGGGTGCTTCGTTCTCGATATGGCAGGATACGGTACAGGCCTGGCAGCCAATGCACTGGCGCAGGTCGATCAGCATGGCATAGCGCTTAGAGCCGTCACCTTCCCGTCGGGGCGGCTGATCATTGATACCCGCATTGGCAAGGCTGCTCAGCGGAACCAGTGCTGCGCCAGCGGTGAGGCGCGCCATCTGGCCCAGCAGGGTGCGGCGAGAAAAATCCATGGTTTCCTCTCAGTAGGAGCGTATGTGCGAATATGCTTAGCTGCGTAACTGATTGACTTTATAGCATCGGTAGATCGGCCCCTGATTGATACGGGTCAACTCCCCCCTGAAGAGTGACCGACATGCACGGCCATAGAACTGCAAAGCCCTGCGCAGCACGAGGCTGTCGGGGCTTCTGGTGTGGGTGCGCAAAAGCCCAACCCGCAGCGACGCCGACACGCCCTTGACGATCATCAATGCCATCGCAGTGAAGCGCTCTATCGTCTCGTCCTCGCCGAGCTGACTGCACAGCCAGCATCGCGCCCCGCCCGGATGTAAGGAGCGCCCATGTTCAGATTCCTGCTACCCACCTCACTGCTGCTCGGCCTGCTGGCCGGCAGTCTGTCGTGCCAGGCTGCGTCAGTGACGCGGAAGCCGTCAACCGCGCGGCATGCAGCGCATGCTCAGCCAGCGCATCGCCATGCTTTACCTGGCCATGAGCTGGAAGCTTCTAGACCTACGCGGCGACTTCGACGGGCAGTGGCGGAGCGTTCGAGCGCGGCCTGGAAGAGCTGAACAAGGCGCCGCAGAACACCGAGCAGATCAACCGCCCGCTCGATCAGATCGGCGCGCAATGGCGTTTCGCCCGAGCCGGTTTCAGCCTCGCCGACGACGCGCATTTTGTCCCGACCGTGATCGTCACCACCAGCGACTCGCTGCTGCGCAAGCTTGAACTATTAACGCTGGATCACTAACGCTGGATCGCGAACGCCTGGCCGGGATCGGCCGATGAGTGCACTTGGGCAGAGCCCTCCGGCTCAATCAAGCGGAAACGGCGCTTCGTCAGCGCCACCGCGAAGCTGACCTGCTTCCGGCGGCCTCGGTCAGGCGAGGGGATCCCCTCGGCGGAACGGCTGCGGTGCCGCATCACCTGACGCAGGCTCTACGGCCGGAGGCGTGTCACCAAGCTTGAATGGCATCGGTGATTCGCTGACAAGGCGATGGGTGGCAGGCTCAAGGCGCTCAGGCTCTGGCTCCGGACGCTCGCGAACAGCGCGCCAGGCGAGACCGGCGAACACCACAGCCAGCACGCGATAGAGCATGGAGGCGAGATCGAAGCCGACCAAGTCACCGCCATCCAGCCAGAGCGACACCAACCGCCCCAGCACCAGCGCCGCCATGGTCATCACCAGCATGATCAGCGCTGGCCGGGCTCGCTCCGGTGCTCGCGCGGCCCAGATCAGGAACAATGCCAGCCCCAGCTGCAGGCCGCCGTAATAGACACGCATGTGACTGACCGACGCGGTTTCCATCAGCAGCATGCCGTTGAGATTGGCCATCTCGTAGGGGCGAAACCAGTAAGCCAGGCTCAGACTGGCCATCACCAGCGCCTGCGCAAGCAGAACGAAACGGGCAAAACGCATCGAAAACTCTCCTGATGTGCGACTCGCTATTCCGATTGGCATGGGACTGTCAGACTGCCGGTTTGTTCTGCCCCCGGCCCTTCGGTCGAATCTCCCGCGCGACGTCGATGGTGACAATTGCCCGCCTGCCGCACCTTGGGTATGGGCGCAACCCGGCGTATGGTGGGCCTCTCGCTCGTAGGAGGTTCCCATGCACCGTCTTCTGTTGCTGCTTCCCGTCCTGCTCGCCGGGCTCGCCCAGGCCGCCGAACCCATCGCCATCGACGTCTATCGTGACCCCAACTGCGGCTGTTGCGAAGCGTGGATCGATCACCTGCAGGACAACGGTTTTTCCGTGAGCGATCACGTGGTCAACGACATGACCTCGGTAAAAATGGAACACGGTATCCCGCACCGCCTCGGTTCCTGTCACACCGCGGTGATCGACGGCAAGTTCGTCGAAGGCCACGTTCCTGCCGCCGACATCCTCAAGCTGCGTGCGCAACCGGACCTGATTGGCGCGGCCGTACCCGGCATGCCGATCGGCTCGCCGGGCATGGAGATGGGCGAGCGCAAGGACGCCTTCAAGGTGATCGGCGTCAGCAATGCGGGCGAGGAACGCGTGCTCTCCGAATACCCCGGCGACTGAGCCATCGCGCCGCTGCGAATGCAGTGCGGTCCGCGCTGCAGCTTTTTCGCGCCGTGCGGGTCTTAACGGGAGGCAGGCGCCGCTTCGGTGTTGCGCCCTCAACCCGTCAACCGTTCAGAAGGACACCCCCATGCGCTGGAAACGAGCCCGACGCAGCGACAACGTAGTGGACGCCAGAGGCCGCAGCGGCATGCGCCTTGGCGGCGGACTGGGCCTGGGCGGCATCGCCATCGTGGTAATCATCGGCCTGCTCTCCGGCCAGGACCCGCTGCAGATCCTCGGCCAGCTGGCCAACCAGAGCGGCCCGGCCGTCTCCCAGCAGAGCCAGCCGCCGGCCGGGGATGACCCGCAGACTGAATTCGTCCGGGCGATTCTCGGCGACACCGAAGACACCTGGCGTGCGTTGTTCCAGCAAGCTGGCGCCGAGTATCGCGACCCTACCCTGGTGCTGTTTCGCGGCGGCGTGAACTCGGCCTGCGGCTTCGCCAGTTCGGCGGTGGGCCCGTTCTACTGCCCCGGCGATCAGCAGGTCTATCTCGATCTGCAGTTCTTCGACGAGATGGCCCGGCGCTTCTCCGCCGCCGGCGACTTCGCCCAGGCCTATGTGATCGCCCATGAGGTCGGCCATCACGTGCAGACCCTGCTCGGCGTTTCCCAGCAGATGCAGAGCGCCCGTCAGCGCGGCGCGAGGATGGAAGGCGACAACGGCCTGCTGGTCCGCCAGGAGCTGCAGGCCGATTGCTTCGCTGGAGTCTGGGCCTATCACGCGCAGCAACGCCACGACTGGCTGGAAGAAGGCGACCTGGAAGAAGCGCTGAACGCCGCCAATGCCATCGGCGACGACAACCTGCAGAAGCGCAGCCAGGGCCGCGTGGTGCCCGATGCCTTCACCCACGGCACCTCGGCGCAACGGGTGCGCTGGTTCCGTGATGGCTTCGAGCATGGCGATCCGGCGCGCTGCGACACCTTCAAGGCGACGCGGCTGTAATAGACGGCGACGGGAGCCTCGCCAGCAAGGTCGCTTCTACGTGGTCATACGGGTTCGGACCGGCTGCGCGCGACCGGCTGCAGGCGGCGGGAGAACAGGGTTGGCGACGGACTTGTGCATGACCTGACTCGTGCACTGCCCGAATGCGGCAGCGGCCTCGCCCGCAAATGGCTGTGCCTCGGTGTGTGCCCGTTCCCCTTCGCGCCGCGCTCAGATCTCGCCCGAAGAGAGCAGCCCGTGCAGCACCCGGCAATCCGGGGCATAGAGATCGGCCAGTTCCGGCCATTCGTTGTGCGGCACGTTGACCAGTACGCCACGCGCGCCGGCCGCGCGGGCGCACTCCAGGTCGAAGCGGTAGTCACCGACCATCAGCATCGCCGACGGCGCCACGCCCCAACGTTCCGCCAGATGCAGCAGCCCGCCCGGATGCGGCTTGGGCGGCGCTTCGTCGCGACCGAGGATGTCCTCGGGCAGGAAACAGTCCCCCATGCCGACTGCGTCAAGAGTCACCCTGGCCAGTTCCTGGGCATTGCGAGTGAGCACTCCAAGCCGGCAGCCGCGCTCGCGCAGAGCATGCAGCAGCTCGCGAGCGCCTTCTGCCGGGCGCGCCGCGCAGGCCAGCTCGCGCTCGTGCTCCAACAGCCAGGCGTGCTTGGCGGCGGCCTCCTCGGCCGGTAGCGCCGCCAGGTGATGGAGGATATCGTCCTCCTCGGGGATTGCCAGCGCGCGGCGGATCGCGGCGAAATCGTGCACGGCGATCGTCAGGGTGCCGTCCATGTCGAACACCCAATGCCGCACCTCGACGATCTTCACATCCAGTCCTCGCGCACGCGGATCAGGCCTTCCTGAGCCACGGAGGCAACCAGCTCGCCCTGGCGATTGAAGATGCTGCCACGGGCGAAGCCACGGGCATTGCCGGCCCAGGGGCTGTCGATGGAGTACAGCAGCCAGTCGTCCATCTTCACTTCGCGGTGGAACCAGATGGCATGATCGAGGCTGGCCAGCTGGATGAACTTGCTCCATGAGCTGACGCCGTGGGGCTGCAACGCGGTGCCGATAAAGCTGAAGTCCGAGGCGTAGGCGAGCAGGTACTTGTGCAGCGCCGGGCTGTCGGGCAGCGAGCCGTCGGCGCGGAACCACAGGTGGCGGACCGGTTCGATCGGCTGCGGGTTGGCCGGATCGACCAGGGTGACCGGGCGAATCTCGATGGGCTTGGGCCGGCGCAGCTTCTCCATCACACGTTCCGGCACCATCGGCGAAAGCTTGTGCAGCAGCTCCCACTCGTTGGGCAGGTCGTCCGGCCCGATCACATCCGGCATCGGCAACTGGTGCTCGTAGCCCGTTTCCTCGGCCTGGAACGAGGCGATGCCGGTGAAGATGGTCTGCCCCTTCTGGATCGCGCTGACCCGTCGCGTGGTGAAGCTGCCGCCATCGCGCACGCGATCGACGTCGTACACCACCGGCTGGTGCGAGTCACCGGGACGCAGGAAATAGCCGTGCAGCGAATGCACATGGCGCTCCGGCGTCACCGTCTGGCTGGCAGCGGAGATCACCTGGCCGAGCACCTGCCCGCCGAACAGCTGGGGAAAGCCGAGGTCCTGGCTGGCGCCACGGAACAGGTTTTCCTCGATGCGTTCCAGGGTCAGCAGATTGACCAGGGCGTCGAGTATCTGGGTCATTTCGGCATCCTTGATAAGGGGGGCGGACAGGCGCGCCATGTTACGGATTTCGCCGGCAACGCTCCAGCAACAGGGCTTATTGTCGCCAATCGCCCCGCTGCAGCCGGTAGAGCAGCTGCTCGTGCAACGGGTGCCCCGCCGCCAGCTCCGGGTGGGCAAAGGACGCAGCCTGATCGGCGCGCATGCCCAGCTCCGCCACCAGCTGCTTGGCCGGCTCGTTGATCTGCGCCATGCAGGCGACCACCTCGGGCAATTGCAGGGTGACGAAGGCATGCTGCAGGACCGCCCGTGCCGCCTCGAGCACCAGGCCCTGGCCCCATTGTTCACAGGCCACGCCCCAGCGCAGCTCCACCGCCGAGCCCGGCACCGACGACGGCGCCCAGACCAGCCCGCAGTAGCCGATAAAGGCACCACTGTCCTTGCGTTCCAGCGCCCACAGGTCGAAGCCGTGCCGCAGCAGATGAAGGCGACTGCGCACCATCAGCGCGGCGCACTCATCCCGCGACAGCAGGGCCGGGTCGTAGCGCATGACTTCCGGGTCGGCGCACAGCTGCGCCAATGGCTCGAGGTCGTCGTCGTGCCAGCTGCGCAGCCGCAGACGCGAGGTTTCGAGGGCGATTCGATCGACCATCCTTGCTCCTTGAGCGCGCCGACGGGCAGCCTGCATACTGCGGCGCACATCTGTCGAACGCGCGTGGTTCATGTCCCTTCCCCTGGTCTATCACGACGATTACAGCCCGCCGCTGCCGCCGGGCCATCGTTTTCCCATGGAGAAGTTTCGCTTGCTGCGTGACCACCTGGTCACCCTGGGTATGACCACGGACGCGGGCCTGTTGCGCCCGCAACTGTGCAGCAGCGATATCCTCACTCTGGCTCATGACGCCGATTATGTCGCGCGCTACTGCAGCGGCGAGATGGGCCGCGACGAGCTGCGCCGCCTTGGCCTGCCCTGGAGCCCGGAGCTGGCGCAGCGCACCGTGCGGGCGGTAGGCGGCTCGCTGCTGGCCGCCGAGCAGGCACTGCAGCATGGCCTGGCCTGCCACCTGGCCGGCGGCACGCACCATGCGCATCGCGATCACGCCTCCGGCTTCTGCATCTTCAACGACCTGGCGGTGATCGCGCTGTATCTGCTGGAGAGCGGACGTGTCGGGCGCGTGCTGATCTTCGACTGTGACGTGCACCAGGGCGACGGCACCGCGCGCATCCTGGGGAGCGTGCCGGACGCAGTGACCGTCTCGCTGCACTGCGAGAAGAACTTCCCCACCCGCAAGGCCCATAGCGACTGGGATATTCCGCTGCCACCGGGCATGGGCGATGAGGCGTACCTCAAGGTCGTGCACGACACGCTGAACTACCTGCTGCCGATCTATCAGCCGGACCTGGTGCTATATGACGCCGGTGTCGACGTCCACCGAGACGACGCCCTGGGCCTGCTCTCGCTGACCGACGCGGGACTCGCCGCGCGCGACAGCGCGGTGCTCGATCACTGCCTGGGCCGTGACATTCCCGTGGTCGGCCTGATCGGCGGCGGCTACGACAAGGACCGTGCCCTGCTCGCCCGTCGTCATGCGACCTTGCATGTCAGCGCCCACTCGGCCTGGCAGCGCCACGGGCTCGGCTGAGCCACCGTCAGCAGCTACAATGCCCGCCCCGCTCGCCTGCCCGGTTGCCACCATGCCCCAGCCCTCCTCTTTTCGCGTCGCCATCATCGGTGGTGGTCCGGCCGGCCTGATGGCCGCCGAGGTGCTCGGGCAGGCAGGCGTGAATGTCGACCTGTATGACGCCATGCCCTCGGTGGGGCGCAAGTTCCTGCTGGCCGGCGTCGGCGGCATGAACATCACCCATGCCGAGGACTACGCCGCGTTCGTCAGCCGCTACGCCGAGCGCGCTGGCGACCTGCGCCCGCTGCTCGATGCCTTCACCCCGGATGCGCTGCGTGAATGGATTCACGGGCTGGGCATCAACACCTTCGTCGGCAGTTCGGGCCGAGTGTTTCCCACCGACATGAAGGCCGCGCCCCTCCTGCGCGCCTGGCTCAAGCGCCTGCGCGAGAACGGTGTACGCATCCATACCCGCCAGCGCTGGCTGGGCTGGGACGCTGAGGGCGCGCTGCGCCTCGCCGGGCCGGAAGGCGAAAGCCTGATCGAGGCGGACGCCACCCTGCTCGCCCTCGGCGGTGGCAGCTGGGCGAGACTGGGCTCCGATGGCAGCTGGGTGCCGTTGCTCAAGGCCCGCGGAATCGCCATCGCACCGCTGCAGCCGGCCAACTGCGGCTTCGAAGTGGCCGGCTGGAGTGCGCATCTGCGGGAGAAGTTCGCCGGAGCGCCGCTGAAGACGGTCAGCCTGGCGTTGCCCGGCGAAGCACCGCGCAAGGGCGAGTTCGTGCTCACCGCCACGGGCATCGAGGGCAGCCTGGTCTATGCACTGTCCGCGCGCATCCGTGAGGCGATCAATCGCGACGGCGCCGCCACCGTGCTGCTCGACCTGCTGCCCGATCGCAGCCAGGCGCAGATTGCCGACGCCCTGGCCCGACCGCGCGGTTCGCAGTCGATGGCCAAGCACCTGCACCGCCAGCTGAAGCTCGATGGCGTCAAGGCGGCGCTGTTGCGCGAGCTGACCGATGCCACGACCTTCCAGGCCCCGCAGGCCCTGGCCGCCGCGATCAAGGCGCTGCCCATCCGCCTGGTCCGCCCGCGTCCGCTGGACGAGGCGATCAGCAGCGCCGGCGGCGTGCCCTTCGAGGAACTGGACGAGGATCTGATGCTGCGCCGGCTACCCGGCGTGTTCTGCGCTGGCGAAATGCTCGACTGGGAAGCGCCGACCGGTGGCTATCTGCTGACCGCCTGCTTTGCCAGCGGACGCGCCGCAGCCGAAGGCATGCTGCGCTGGCTGCGTGCCAACGTGCCGGCAAACGCGCCGCGCTGAACGGTGCGCTGCCGGCCGCACGGCCTGCTACATCTTCATCACGATACGGCCTTCGATGCGCCCGGCGCGCATGTCGTCGAAGATCTGGTTGATGTTGTCCAGGCTGTCGGTGTGGATGGTCGCCTTGACCAGGCCCTCGCCGGCGAAATCCAGCGCCTCCTGCAGATCGGCGCGGGTGCCGACGATCGAGCCGGTGATGCTGATGGCCTTGAGCACGACGTCGAAGATCGGCGTCGGGAAGTCTCCCGGCGGCAGCCCGACCAGCGCCACGGTGCCATGCCGCCGCGCCATGCCGATGGCCTGGCCGAAGGCGCTGTTGGACACCGCGGTGACCAGCACTCCGTGGGCGCCGCCGATATCGCGCTGGACCACCTCCACGGGATTCTCCGTGCGCGCGTTGATGGTCAGCTTGGCCCCCAGACGCTTGGCCAGCTCCAGCTTGGCGTCATCCACATCCACCGCCACCACGTGCAGCCCCATTGCCTTGGCGTACTGCACCGCGACGTGACCGAGGCCGCCGATGCCGGAGATCACCACCCACTGGCCGGGGCGTGCACCGGTGACCTTGAGGCCCTTGTAGACAGTGACACCGGCGCAGAGAATCGGCGCGATCTCGTCGAACTCGACGTTCTTCGGCAGGATGCCAACGTAGTTCGGGTCGGCCAGCACGTATTCTGCGTAGCCGCCATTGACCGAGTAGCCGGTGTTCTGCTGGCCTTCGCAGAGGGTTTCCCAGCCGGTCAGGCAGTGCTCGCAGCAGCCGCAGGCGGTGTACAGCCAGGGCACGCCGACGCGATCGCCCTCCTTCACCCGGGTCACGCCGGCACCCACCGCCGCGACGTGGCCAACGCCTTCATGGCCGGGAATGAACGGCAGGGACGGTTTCACCGGCCAGTCGCCCTCGGCAGCGTGCAGGTCGGTGTGGCAGACGCCGGAGGCGGCGATCTTCACCAGGATCTGACCGGGGCCGGGCATCGGCACCTTGACTTCCTCGAGGCGCAGCGGCTCGCCGAAGGCGTGAACCACTGCCGCTTTCATGGTCTGGGTCATGGGCTTGCTCCTTGATTCGGGACGTTCGAGTCTGCGCCAGGCAGACGGCAGCAAGCCTAGACCCAGATCAATCATCGGGCAGAGTGGCCGACCATCCGTCGAGCACCGCTGCACGAATGTTCCAGACGATGGCCAGCCCGGCAGACGATACTCAACCCGAGCAACGCGCGCCGAAGCGTCACCGGAGTCACCGCCATGGGCAACAATGACTGGATCGAGCTGAACAGGGATGCCGAAACCGGCATCGAGACGATCCGCGCCCATTTCGAAGGCCACGCCTACGATCCGCACTTCCACGACAGCTACCTGATCGGCTTCACCGAACAGGGCGTGCAACAGTTCCATTGCCGCAAGGCACTGCACAGCAGCACCCCAGGCCAGGTCTTTCTGCTCGAACCCGGCGAGCTGCACGATGGCCACGCCCCGGCCCGGGGCGGCTTCACCTACTCGATGCTCTACCTCGACCCGCACTGGCTGGAGCGCGAGCTGCGCGGGCTGTTCGAGGACGCGCCAGGCGATTGCCAGCCGGCATTCGCCAAGACGCTGGCCAGCGAGCCCGAGTTGCTGGCGGTGATTGCCGAAGCCTTCCAGGCGCTGCAGAGCCGCGATCTGCGCATCGTCCGCCAGGCCGCGCTGGATGCATTGCTGGCCAAGCTGGCGCGACATCTGGCCTGGCGCCCGCGGCTCGACAGCGATCCGCGCATGCCGCTGGTGGCACTGCGGGCACGGGATTATCTGCACGCGCACATGGAGCAGGACCTGGGCCTGGACGAGCTGGCCTGGGCAAGCGGTGTCGATCGCTTCCGCCTGTCGCGGGCGTTCAAGGCCGCGTTCGGCATCGCGCCGCATGCCTATCTGGTCCAGCTGCGCCTGGCCAGGGCACGACAGCTGCTGGCCAGCGGGCAGCCACCGGCGCGGGTGGCGATGACACTGGGTTTCGCCGACCAGAGTCATATGGGCCGCTGGTTTCGCCGCGCATACGGCCTGACCCCGGCCCATTACCGCAGGCGCTGCTCGAATCTTCCAGACCGCTGAACCGGCAGGCGCGATCATTCGGCCATCCGCAACCCGACGGAGCCGATCGCCATGTCGCCCAACCCCCGCCCTGACCGCTCCCACGAAACGAGGCCGCAACGATGAGCCAGTGGCTGCCTTTCGTGCTGTTTGCCTTCGTCGCCTCCATCACCCCGGGCCCGACCAACATCCTGGTGCTGAGCAACAGCTCGCGCTTCGGCCTGCTGGCGGCGCTTCCCATCATCTTTGGCGCCTGCGCGGCCGCGGCGCTGATCGTGCTGCTAGTGGGCCTTGGCGCCGGCGAATGGCTGCTGCGCCATCCGCCATTGCAGCAGGCGATGGCCTGGCTCGGGGTCGGCTGGCTGCTCTACCTGGCCTGGCAGATCGCCCGCAGCCCGACCGAAGCGATCGAAGCCGACGCCGCCAGCCGTCGACTCGGCGCCCTGGGTGCCGCCGGGCTGCAGGTGATCAACCCGAAGGTATGGATGATGGCGCTGGCGGTGGTCGGCGTGTTCAGCGGCGCCAACGCCGATGCCGGGCGCTACGCCATCCACGCGCTGCTGTTCTTCCTGATCGCCCTGCCCTGCCTGGCGGCCTGGGCCCTGCTCGGCGCCGGTGCGGCCCGGCTGCTGCGCTCGGCGACACATTTACGCCGCTTCAACCAGGCGATGGCGTTGCTGCTGGTGGTGTCGGCGCTGGCGAGCCTATGACGGAGCGAGTGGAAGGGCTGCGCCGTTCCCACCCTGCGGACGGCTCAGCGCTTCTTAGCCGGTTTGCCGCCGCCGAGGCTCGGCACCTTGCGAATCGGCCGGGCGTTGGGCTTTTCGTTCTCCTCGAACCAGTTGCCGAGATGGATCTTGCCCTTGCCGGCAGTTTCCTTGGGCTTCTTGGGTTTCTTCGGTTTCTTGATGATCTGCCCGCCCAGCGCCGTGGCCGGCACGCGGTGATCCGGTACGAAGCCCGGCTCGTCATGCCGCGGCAGCACCTGATTGATCAGGGTCTCGATGGCGGCCAGCTGGTCCACCTCGTCGGCGGCGACCAGGGAGATCGCCTCGCCACTGGCTCCGGCGCGGCCGGTACGACCGATGCGATGCACGTAATCCTCGGCGACGATGGGCAGGTCGAAGTTGACCACCTGCGGCAGGTCGTGAATGTCCAGTCCGCGCGCCGCCACGTCGGTCGCCACCAGCACCTGCACCTCGCCAGCCTTGAAGCGCTCCAGCGCGCGCAGACGCGAGGCCTGCGGCTTGTCGCCGTGGATCGCGTCGCTGGCGATGCCCTGCGCCTGCAGCTCGTCCACCAGCTGATCGACGCCCTTGCGCGTCTTGACGAATACCAGCACCTGACCCCAGCGCCGCTCCGCCAGCAGATGCAGGAACAGCTCGCTCTTGCGCTTCTTGTCCACCGGCACCAGCCACTGCTTGACCGTCTTCGCCGCCGCATTGCGCGGGCTGACCTCGACCGACAACGGGTCGCGCAGCAGCTCGCGGGCCATCTGCCGGATCGGTTCGGAGAAGGTCGCGGAAAACAGCAGGGTCTGGCGCTTTTTCGGCAAAGCGGAGAACAGCGCATCCAGTTCTTCAGCAAAACCGAGGTCGAGCATGCGGTCCGCCTCGTCGAGCACCAGCGCCTGCAACTGGGCGAAACCGACGGCGTTCTGCCGGTAGAGGTCGAGCAGGCGCCCCGGGGTGGCCACCAGCACATCGATGCCCTTGCGCAGCGCCATCATCTGCGGATTGATGCTCACGCCGCCGTACACCGCGTAGGTGCGCAGCGGCAGGTTCTGCCCGTACACGCGAAAGCTCTCGTGAACCTGCTCGGCCAGTTCACGGGTCGGCACCAGTACCAGCGCGCGCACCGAATTGCTCGCCACCTTGGCGCCTTCCATGGTCAGGCGCTGCAGCAATGGCAGGGCGAAACCGGCGGTCTTGCCGGTACCGGTCTGCGCCGCTGCCATCAGGTCGCGGCCTTTGAGCACGGAGGGAATGGCCTCGGCCTGCACCGGCGTCGGCTTGCGATAGTCGAGGGTTTCCAGGGTCCGCAGCAGCGGATCGATCAGGCCCAGGGAGGCGAAGGTCATGGCAGGCTCGCGGCGCCGATTCGGCGCGGTGAAAAAGGGCGGATTCTAGCAGCAGCCCGCCCTGCTCGGCGCCACCGGCCCAACATGGCACGGCGGTTTTTCCCATCGCGATGGTGGCATGCAGCGACGCGCTGTCGCAGGATAAGGCGGTCCCGCTGCCCGATGCCCCCACGGAGCCCACATGGAAGCGCTGCTCGCCCATGGCCCTTTCGCCGAATTCGCCCTGCTGCTGATCATCTCGGCAGTGGTCGGCGCCATCGCCGTGAGCCTGCGCCAGCCGCTGCTGATCTCCTACATCGTGGTCGGCATCCTGCTCGGGCCGGCGGTGTTCGGGCCGGTCAACGCCGCTGACCAGATCCATCTGCTGGCCGAGATCGGCGTCGCCGTGCTGCTGTTCGTGGTCGGTCTCAAGCTCGATCTCGCGCATATCCGCAATATCGGCCCGGTGGCGCTGGCCACGGGGCTGGGGCAGCTGACCTTCACCATCATCTTCGGCTTCGCGCTCACCCTGCTGATGGGCAAGAGCGCCATGGAGGCGATCTACATCGCCGTGGCGCTGACCTTCTCCAGCACCATCATCATCGTCAAGCTGCTCTCGGACAAACAGGAGCTGGACTCGCTGCACGGGCGCATCGCAGTGGGCTTTCTGATCGTTCAGGATCTGGCCGTGGTGCTGGCGATGATGACCATGAGCGCCCTGCGCGGTGCTGGCGATGCCGGCTGGGCGGAGGTGTCCGGCTCGCTGCTGCTGCGCCTGGGCGGTGCGGCGGTGCTGCTCTACCTGCTGATGCGCTACGTGCTGCCGGATCTGGTCAGCCGCATGGCGCGCTCGCAGGAGCTGCTGCTGATCTTCGCCATCGCCTGGGGCACCGGGCTTGCCGCGCTCGGCGATTATGTCGGCTTCAGCAAGGAGGCCGGCGCCTTCGTCGCCGGCTTCTCGCTGGCCTCCACGGCGTACCGCGAAGCAATGAACGCCCGGCTGACCGGCATTCGCGATTTCATGCTGCTGTTCTTCTTCATCGACCTGGGCGGCAAGCTGGACTTCTCCACCCTCGGCAACGAGCTGCTGCCAGCCCTCGTGCTGGCGCTGTTCGTGCTGATCGGCAACCCGCTGATCGTCATGGCGATCATGGGCTACATGGGCTATCGCAAGCGCACCGGCTTTCTCGCCGGGCTGACGGTGGCGCAGATCAGCGAGTTCTCCATCGTCTTCGTCGCCATGGGCATCAGTCTCGGCCATGTCGGGCCGCAGGCGCTGGGCCTGACTACGCTGGTGGGCCTGGTGACCATCATGCTCTCGACCTACATGATTCTGTTCTCGCAACCGCTCTACGAACGGCTGGCGCCGTGGCTGGGGCTGTTCGAGCGCAAGCGTCCCTATCGTGAGCTGGAGGTGGAAGCGCAGGGTCGTCCGCAGGGGCAGCCGCGCATCATCATCTTCGGCCTGGGCCGCTATGGCTCGCGCCTGCTGCAACAGCTGGCCGCCGAGCGCATGCCGGTGCTGGGCGTGGACTTCGATCCGGAAGCGGTACGCGCGCTGCGCCGTGCCAGGCTGCCGGTACGCTTCGGCGATGGCGAGGACCCGAGCTTTCTCGAGTCGCTGCCCTTGCAGCATGCCGAATGGGTGGTCACCAGCTTTCCGCAATGGGAATCCAATCGCGCCTTCCTCCACGCGCTCAAGCATGCCGGCTTCACCGGCAAGATCGCCGGCGTGGTGCGCGACGACCAGCACGGCAAGGCGCTGGACGCGGCCGGCGTCGCGCGGGTGCTCAATCCGTTCACCGATGCGGCAGACTACGCCGCACGCAGCCTGCTCGAAGAGCTGGGCGGCGAACGGACCGGCGGACTGCAGTGATCGCCGATGCGGCCGTTAACCTGACCGTCAGCCCGCCACCGAGTGTCTTCATGAATCCAGGAAACACCGCTCACAACCCCGCGCCAGATGCCTACCCGTGCCATGGTGCCACCGAGCACGGCGCCTGCCCCAGTTGCGCCAGCGGCGAACGCCTCGGCTTCGGCTTCAGCTATGCCTTCCAGCCGATAGTCGATCTGCGCCGCCGCGAAATTTTCGCTCACGAAGCACTGGTGCGCGGCACTGGCGGCGAGCCCGCCCCCAGCGTGCTAGCTCAGGTGAACGAGCAGAACCGCTTCCGCTTCGACCAGGCCGGCCGAGTCAAGGCAATCAAGACTGCCGCCAAGCTCGGCATGCAGAGCAAGCTGTCGATCAACTTCATGCCCAATGCGATCTACCGCCCCGAGCTGTGCATCCGCTCGACGCTGGAAGCCGCCCGTGCCCACGACTTTCCCATCGAGCAAATCATCTTCGAGACCGTCGAAGGCGAGCGCATCAACGACGGCAAGTGGCTGACCGAAGTCTTCCGCGAATACCAGCGCATCGGCTTTCTCACCGCCATCGACGACTTCGGTGCGGGCTTTGCCGGGCTCAATCTGCTGGCCGATTTCCAGCCGGACATCATCAAGCTGGACATGGACCTGATCCGCGGCATCGACCAGAGCCGCACGCGTCAGGCCATCGTCCGGGCGACGGTGGGGATGTGTGAGGAGTTGGGTATCAAGGTGATCGGCGAAGGCGTGGAAACCGCCGACGAATGCAGCGCCCTGTTCGATCTGGGCATCCATCTGATGCAGGGCTATCTGTTCAGCCGACCGCTGTTCGAGGCCTGTGGCCAGGCGGAACAGCTCGCCTGGCCACAGTAAGTATCAGCTGCGCAGCAGCTTGAGCAGTTCCTCTGCCGCCGCTTCCGATGAGGCCGGGTTCTGCCCGGTCACCAGCAGCCCGTCGACCTGCACATAGGGCGTCCAGTCCGCACCCTTGCTGTACTGGCCGCCACGCTCGCGCAGGCGGTCCTCGAGCAGGAACGGCACTACATCGGTCAGCTCCACACCCGCTTCCTCGCCATTGGTGAAGCCGGTGACGCGCCTACCCTTGACCAGATACTCGCCATCCTTGCCGCGCACCTCGGTCAACGCCGCCGGTGCGTGGCAGACCGCGGCCACCGGCTTGTCGGCCTTGACGAAGGACTCGATCAGGGCGATGGAGGTCGGGTTGTCCACCAGGTCCCACAGCGGGCCGTGGCCGCCCGGATAGAACACCGCGTCGAAATCCTCGACCGAGACCTGATCCAGACGATAGGTGTTGGCCAGCAGCGTCTGCGCCTCGCCATCGCCGTTGAAGCGCTCGGTGGCCTCGGTCTGGGCGTCGGGCTCGTCGCTCTTCGGGTCCAGCGGCGGCTCGCCACCCTCGGGCGACGCAAGCACCACCTGCGCCCCGGCATCCATGAAGGCGTAATACGGCGCGGCGAATTCCTCCAGCCAGAAGCCGGTCTGTTTGCCGGTGTCACCCAGCTGG
Source organism: Stutzerimonas kunmingensis (assembly GCF_032106285.1). GTDB lineage: Bacteria > Pseudomonadota > Gammaproteobacteria > Pseudomonadales > Pseudomonadaceae > Stutzerimonas > Stutzerimonas kunmingensis_B. The sequence continues at coordinate 2,201 of NZ_DAMCPO010000005.1, read as the reverse complement.
TCATGGGACGTGAGCACGATAAGAATTTTCATGGAGCCTCCTTGTTGAAGCGCGACGTGAACAGTTGAGACTGCCGTTCTGGGCGCATTGCTCCGCGGCCAAATCACATCCATGAAAAAGGGCGTCGCAGCGCCCTTCTAAACCCCGTTCAGGTCAGATACGGAAGCTGTCCACCAGCTGCTTCAGGCGGCGCGCCTGCTGATCCAGGTCGCCGCAGGCGCGCAGGGTCGACTGCAGGTTCTCCACGCCTTGCTGGTTCAGCGTGTTGATCTCGGTGATGTCCATGTTCAGCGACTCGATCACCGCGGTCTGCTCTTCGGTGGCGGTGGCCACCGACTGGTTCATGCCGTCGATCTCGCCGATGCGCTGGGTCACTTCGCCGAGGCGCTCGCCGGCGCGGTCGGCGATGGAGACGCTGGACTCACTCTGCCGCTGGCTTTCGGTCATGGTCTGCACCGAAGCGCCGGCACCGACCTGCAGCTGCTCGATCATCTGCTGGATTTCCTGCGCCGAGCTCTGGGTGCGATGCGCCAGGTTGCGCACCTCGTCGGCGACCACGGCAAAGCCGCGTCCCGCCTCCCCGGCCCGCGCCGCCTCGATGGCGGCGTTCAGCGCGAGCAGGTTGGTCTGCTCGGAAATGCCCTTGATCACCTCGAGAATCTGACCGATGTCCACGGTCTTGGCATTGAGCGCCTCGATCTGCCCGCAGGACGCGCTGATCTTCGCCGACAGCTCGCGCATCGCGGCGATGTTCTGCTCCACCACCTGGCGACCGTCTTCGGCCTGATGTCGCGCGCCACTGGCGTGCTGCGAGGCATCTGCCGCGTTGCGGGCGATCTCCTGGGCGGCGGCGCCAAGTTCGTTGATCGCCGCCGCCACGCTGTTGGTGCGACTGGCCTGCTCGTCGGAGTTGGCCATCGATGCGTTCGAAGCGCCGAGCACGCGTTGTGCCACTTCGTTGACCTGCAGCGTGGCCGAGGACACCTCGCGGATCGATTCATGGATACGTTCGACGAAGCGGTTGAAGGCGGTCGCCAGCTGACCGAACTCATCCATGGACTGCACGGCGAGGCGCCGGGTCAGGTCACCCTCGCCCTCGGCGATGTTGGCCATAGCGCGGCCCATATCGGTGAGTGGACGCATCAGTACACGAATCAGCATGCCCAGCAGCATCAGAATGAACGCCACGGCGGCAACCGTGGCAACCAGCGCGGTGGTGCGGAAACTGGTCAGCGCGGCATAGGCCTTGTCACGATCCAGCGAAATACCCACGTACCACTGCACCGAAGGCAGGCCCTTGACTGGGCTGAAGCCGAGGATGCGCGGATTACCCTCAAGCTGCGCCTCGACATAGCCACTACTGAGCGACGGCGTATTCTGCGGGTAAATATCCTGGAGCGACTTCATCACCATCTGCTGATCGGGATGGACCAGCACCTTGCCGTCGCCGCTGACAAGAAAGGCGTACCCCATGCCATCAAAATCCAGCGCGTTGAGCATATCCACCAGAGTTTTCAGGCCTAGGTCGCCACCAACTACACCCGTCGCGCCCTGGCCGCTTTTGACCGGGGTTGCGACTGTCACAACCAGCTCGTTCAGCGTGGCATCCAGGTAAGGTTCGGTCAGCGTCGTGCCATCTGCAGACAGCGCATCCTTGTACCAGGGGCGAGTTCTCGCATCGTAGTCGTCCGGCATGGCCTCGTAAGGGCGGAGGATATAGCTGCCATCGGCTCCGCCGAGATAGGTGAACATGAACGTAGAGGCCAGTGCGCGTTGTTCGAGCAGACTGCCAACAGACTCTGCCGAGTCATCCCGGCCGATGGTCTGCGCAGCGCTTTCCACCAGCAGGATACGGCCTGACAGCCAGTTCTGAATGTTGTGGGCGGTAACCTCGCCCATTTCCCCCAGGTAGCTTTCGAGGTTGGCGCGAATGGCGCTCCGCTGCAGATAATCGTTATAGAGGGTAAACAGCGCAAAAGTTGCGATCACCACTAACGAGGCGGCCAGCAGAATCTTGTGGCTGAACTTGAGATGACTAGACATTTGAGGCGCATCCGAATGACTGAACGGGGTGCTGGCATCCTGCGCACTGTGCATTCCTTTGATCTCAATCACTTTTTCGGCCGTTCCCAAAGAAACTTGACCTACTAGTGGCCTGAGCGGTTAGTTCAATAATCTATTTTTCATCGCGCCAAGTTTAG